>JACKLN010000024.1 GCA_024235855.1 Burkholderiaceae bacterium | reverse complement strand
GCCTGGGCCGCGGCCACGTTGGACTCCGAGGTCTGCAGCGCGTTGGTGGAGATGAAACCCTGGCCGACCAGCGCGCGGTTGTTGGCCAGCGTGCGCTCGGCGATGGCCAGCTGCGCCCGCGCGGTCGCGGCCTGGTCCTCGGCCTGGCGCAGCCGCCAGGCGGCCTCGGTGTCGTCCAGCCGGCCGATGACCTGACCGGCGCGCACGGTGTCGCCTTCGCGCACGTCGAGCTGCCGCAGTTCGGCCGCGATGCGGGCCTTGACCATGGCCGTGCGCAGCGCCTGCACGCTGCCGCTGACGGTCACCGTGCGGGCCAGCGGCTGCGTGGTGGCGCGGGCGAGGTCGGTGCCGGCCAGTCGGACGGCTGTGTCGGCCACCGCCGATGCCTGCGGCGGCGCGCTGGCCGCGCCGGGCGCCCGCGTCGCACGCCACGCCACGGCGGCCGCGACAGCCACCACCACGACGCCGACGACCAGCCAGCCTCTCATGCGCACGCTCATGTCCTCACTTCCAGTCCGCGCAGCACGAGGTCGAGCTGCGTGTTCAGCACCGTCATCGGGTCCATCTCCACGCCATGCACCGGGCAGGCGCCGAAGGAATGCCGGTGCAGCGCGAGGAAGATCATCGGCGCCATCAGTGCGGTGGCGACGTCGTGCACCGGCAGGGCACGGAACTCGCCGCGAGCAATGCCGCGCTCCACCGTGCTGGAGAACAGCCGGTCGGCCGGGGTGATGACCTCGTCGGCATAGAACTGGGCCAGTTCCGGGAAGTTGCGCACCTCGGCGATGACCACCTTGTGGATGCCGGCGGCCGGCGTGTTGCCGAAGCGCTCCCACCAGATGTGGGTGAGCTGCCGCAGAAGATCGGAGGTGGAACCGTCGAAGCTGCCCACCAGGTCCTGCCCCTCGGCGATCAGCTGGCTCAGCTTCTGCCGCACCACGGCCTTGAACAGCTCTTCCTTGCTCGGGTAGTAGAGGTAGAGCGTGCCCTTGGACACGCCGGCGCGGCGCGCGACCTCTTCCGAGCGCGTGGCGGCGAAGCCCTTCTCGACGAAGAGTTCCAGCGCCGCGTCCAGCAGTTCCTGCGGGCGCGTCTCCTTGCGCCGCTGGCGGGGACGGGGGCTGAGGGGCATCTATTTACTGACCAACGAGTCAGTAATGGTATCGCCGTGGCGAAGGCGGGTCAATCTGCACGGCCGGCCGCCGCTTGACGCCGGCACGGAGCGGGCGAGCCCGGACCGCCGCCTATCATCCCGCGCTTTGCACCAAGGGAAGGGCGCGCTGCGTGGACCCGCTGCTGTTGCTGAAGGCCGCGGTCATGGGCCTGGTCGAAGGCCTGACCGAGTTCCTGCCCATCTCCTCCACCGGGCACCTGATCCTGACCGGCGCGCTGATCGGCTTCGGTGGGCCGCGGGCCGGGGTCTTCGAGATCGCCATCCAGACCGGCGCCATGGTGGCCGTGCTGTGGGAATACCGGGCACGGCTGGCGTGGACGCTGCGCGGTGTCGGCTTCGGCGGCACGCCCGACCCGCTGGCCCGGCGTTTCGTGCGCAACGTGCTGATCGCTTTCATGCCCGCGGTGGTCTTCGGGCTGGCCTTCGGCAGCATCATCAAGCAGCACCTGTTCTCCGCCGTGCCGGTGGCGGTGGCGCTGATCGTCGGTGGCCTGCTGATCCTGTGGATCGAGGCGCGTCACAAGCGGCTGTACGGCGCGCGCGACCTCGAAGGGGCGCGCCAGGCGCGCGTGGAGACGGTGGACGACATGAGCGCGGCCGATGCGCTGAAGGTGGGCCTGCTGCAGTGCCTGGCGCTGATCCCGGGCACCAGCCGCTCGGGCGCCACCATCATGGGTGGCCTGGTGCTGGGCCTGTCGCGCAAGGCGGCCGCCGAGTTCAGCTTCTATCTGGCGATCCCGACGCTGATCGGTGCCGGCGTCTATTCGGTCTGGAAGGACCGGGCGCTGCTGTCGGCCGAGGACCTGCCGATCTTCGCCGTCGGCACCGTGGTGGCCTTCTTCAGCGCGCTGTGGTGCATCCGCTGGCTGATCCGCTTCGTCAGCACGCACGACTTCGTGCCGTTTGCCTGGTACCGCATCGTCTTCGGCACCATCGTCCTGGTCACGGCCTGGACCGGCACCGTCAACTGGGCGCCCTGACTGACGCCCTGACGACCGGTCAGGCGGCGTCGGCCGGCGGTCGCCGGAACAGCAGGTCCCACACGCCGTGGCCGAGCTTCAGGCCGCGGGTCTCGAACTTCGTCTGCGGGCGCCAGGCCGGCTTGGGTGCATAGGCTTCGGCGGTGTTGTGCAGCGCTGGCGCGGCCGTCAGCACCTCCAGCATCTGCTCGGCGTAGGGCTGCCAGTCGGTGGCGCAGTGCAGGTAGCCACCCGGTGCCAGGCGGCTGGCCACCAGGGCCACGAAGGCCGGCTGCACGATGCGCCGCTTGTGGTGCCGCTTCTTGTGCCAGGGATCGGGGAACCACAGGTGCACGCCGGCCAAGGTGCCGGGCTCGACCATGTCGCGCAGCACCTCCACCGCGTCGTGCTGCACGATGCGCAGGTTGGCGAGTCCGCCTTCGCCGATGCGCTTGAGCAAGGCGCCCACGCCCGCCTCGTGCACTTCGACGCCGATGAAGTCGTGCCCGGGCATCGCGGCAGCCACCTGCGCCGTGGCGTCGCCCATCCCGAATCCGATCTCCAGGATGCACGGCGCCTGGCGGCCGAAGACCTGCGGCAGCGCCAACGGCGACGGCTGGTAGGGCAGCACGAAGCGTGGCCCCAGTTCGGCCAGGGCCCGCTGCTGGCCGGTGCCCATGCGGCCGCCGCGCAGCACGAAGCTGCGCACCGGGCGGCGCGGCGGGCTGCCAATGTCGGCCGTGGGGGCGGGCGGGGGCGGGGAACTGTCGGACATGGGGGCGCGATCGTAGCGCCATCGCACCCTGCGGCCGGGCCGGCCGGCATGCGGCGGCCGGTCGCGTCTGGCACAATCCAGCCCGCTGCGGGTGTAGTTCAATGGTAGAACGGCAGCTTCCCAAGCTTCATACGAGGGTTCGATTCCCTTCACCCGCTCCAGCCTCCCTGGCCCCGGCGGCCCGCCTTCGGGCAAACCCCCCCCATCTATCCCTAACCTGTCGCGTGCGCGGCACGGTGTCTCGGTAGTTCTGCGCTGTCGCCCTCGGTTGCTGCGCGGCAACATGGGCGTTCCATGCCCGAACCCCTGCGCATCCTCTGCATCGGCGGCCCGTCGCCCGACCTCGGCCTGTCCCCCTGGGGGCCGTTCACCTGCGAAGACGTGTCCACGCTGGACCAGGCGCTGGACGTGCTGCGCCAGTCGCCGCCCGACGCCATCCTGGTGCGCTCGCCCGACGCCGATGCGCTGGAGCGCCTGCTGCGCTGGCCGGCGCTGTCGCAGGCGGTGCTGGAATCGGCACTGGTCGTGGCCGCGCCGGAGCCGGCCGTCGGCCCGGCGCTCAAGCTGCTGCAGCGTGGCGCGCAGGACGTGCTCAACGGCGCCACGCTGCGCAACGAATCGCTGGCGCGGCGGCTGCGGCTGGCCGTGGAGCGCAAGCGGCTGGACCAGGCCGCGCGCAAGGCCTACGCCACCGACCTGGCCACCGGGCTGCCCAACCACGCGCAGCTGCTGGAGCACATGACGCATCTGCTGGCGCTGCGGGAACGCGAGCCCGCGCCGATGGCGCTGATCGTGCTGCGCATCGAGGGCCTGGCCGGCACCGAGGCGGCACTGGGCGCCGAAGCGGCCAACGTGCTGCGGCGCAAGGTGGCGGTGCGCATCCGCGCCGGCCTGCGCGCCAGCGACGTCGTGGCCTCGCTGGGCAGCGACAGCTTCGCCGTGCTGCTGGCCTGGATCGACGCGCCCGACGACGCGCCGCACGTGGCCGCCAAGCTGGCTCAGCAGGTGCGTCAGCCCTACAACGTGGCCGGCAGCGACCGCGCCGTGGCCGTGGCGCTGGGCCTGGCCGCCTACCCGGAAAACGGCCGCGATGCCGATGCGCTGCTGCGCCGCGCCACCAGTCAGGCGGCGTCGGTGGCCACGGTGGGCCGGGAAGGCTTTGCCAACCGCATCGAGCGTGGCTCGGCCGCAGCGGCCAACGACGACTGACGCCGGCGGCCGCCGGATCAGCGGCGGCTGCGGGCGGCTACTTCAGGATGTCGCCCAGGCAGAGGTACTTCAGCTCGACGTAGTCGTCGATGCCCTGACGCGCGCCCTCGCGGCCCAGGCCGCTGTGCTTGACGCCGCCGAAGGGCACCTCCGCCGTGCTGATCAGGCCGGTGTTGATGCCCACCATGCCGTACTCCAGCGCCTCGCCGACGCGGAAGATGCGGCCGACGTCGCGGCTGTAGAAGTAGCTGGCCAGGCCGAACTCGGTGGCATTGGCCAGCGCGATGGCTTCGTCCTCGGTCTCGAAGCGGAACACGGGCGCCACCGGGCCGAAGGTCTCCTCGCGCGCGCAGAGCATGTCGCCGGTCACGCCGGAGAGCACGGTGGGCGTGTAGAAGCGCTCGCCCTGCCGGGTGCCGCCGACCACGACCTGGGCCCCCTTGCCCAGCGCGTCGGCCACGTGGGCCTCCACCTTGGCGATGGCCTGGTCGTCGATCAGCGGGCCCTGGTTCACGCCCGGCTCGAAGCCGTTGCCCACCGTGATGCCCTGCGCCTTGGCCGCCAGCTTCTCGACGAAGGCGTCGTAGACCCCGGCCTGCACGTAGAAGCGGTTGGCGCAGACGCAGGTCTGGCCGGCATTGCGGTACTTGGAGATCATCGCGCCCTCGACGGCGCTGTCCAGGTCGGCGTCGTCGAAGACGATGAAGGGCGCGTTGCCACCCAGCTCCAGGCTCAGCTTCTTCACCGTCGGCGCGCACTGCGCCGCCAGGATGCGGCCGACCTCGGTGCTGCCGGTGAACGACAGGTGGCGCACGGTGTCGCTGGCGCACAGCACCTTGCCCACGGCGATGCTGCCGTCGGCGTTGGACGTGACCACGTTGAGCACGCCCGCGGGCATGCCGGCGCGCTGCGCCAGTTCGGCCACTGCCAGGGCCGACAGCGGCGTGGCCTCGGCCGGCTTGATCACCACCGGGCAGCCGGCCGCCAGCGCCGGCGCCACCTTGCGCGTGATCATCGCGATCGGGAAGTTCCAGGGCGTGATCGCCGCGCAGACGCCGATGGGCTGCTTGAGCACCAGGTAGCGCTTGTTGTTGTCGGTGGTCGGGATGGTCTCGCCGTAGATGCGGCGGGCTTCTTCCGCGAACCACTCGATGAAGCTGGCGCCGTAGCCGACCTCGCCCTTGGCCTCCGCCAGCGGCTTGCCCTGCTCGGCGGTCATGATGCGGGCCAGGTCATCGGCGTGCTGGTGCAGCAGGCCGAACCATTTCATCATCACCGCGGCACGTTCCTTGGCGGTCTTCGCGCGCCACAGCGGCCAGGCGCGGTCGGCGGCGGCGATGGCGGCCTCGGTGTCGGCGGCGCCCAGCAAGGCCACGTCGGCCAGCTTCAGGCCGGTGGCGGGGTCGTGCACGTCGAAGCGGGCGCTGCCGGCCACCCATTCGCCGCCGATCAGGGCATCGGTCTTCAGCAGGGTGGGGTCGTTCAGCGTCGCCAGGGGGGAGGTGGACATGTCCATCGCGGGTCTCCTTGTGATTCAACTCACTCTAGCGTGTAGGTGAAGGTGCTGACGACGCGCAGGCGCTTGACGCGCGCGCTGCCGTCGTCGTAGCCCTCGCCGCCGGCGCTGCCGATCTGGATCACGCCCTGGTTGGCCGCGCGCAGCTTGCCCAGCTGGGCGCCGGCCTCGGCGGCGAACTTGTCGGCCTGCTCGCGGGCGTTGCGCGTGGCCTCGGCCAGCAGCGGCGCCTTGACCTCGTTGAAGCCGCGCAGCTGGTAGCGGGGCCCTGCCGGGCCATCGTTGCCGCCCGAGAGCTGCACGCCGGCCTGGATCAGCGGGTCCACCGCCAGCGCGGCGGCCTCCACTGCCGTGGGCTTGGCCGACTGCACGAGCACCTGCCCCGTGCCCTGGAAACGCAGCGGCTGGTTGTTGCCGCCGTACTCGCGCGCCCACAGGTCCTGCACCTGCAGCGGGCGCACCTCGATCTCGGCGTCGGCGAAGCCCTGGGTCTTGAGGAAGGCGACGACGCGGTCGCGGTCCTCGGCCAGCTGGCGCTGCACGGCGCCGAAGTCGGTGCCGGCGCGGCGAAAGCCCAGCGGCCAGACGGCGTAGTCGGCCTCGACGTCCTTCTCCGCCAGGCCCTTGACGGTGACCGAGCGGTCGGCGGCGCGGAAGCGCTCCAGCCCCTGGCCCACGCCCCAGCCGCCGGCGGCCAGGCCGGCGGCGATGACCAGGGCGGCGATGAAGCCGATCGAACGGGTGTTGTCTGCCATCACAGATGCCTCCTCACGCCATTCTGAACCACTGGCAAACCCTAGAATCCGCATCATGAAAGCCGCCGACATCCGCTCGACCTTCCTGAACTTCTTTGCGTCCAAGGGCCACCAGGTCGTGGCCAGCTCGCCGGTGGTGCCGGGCGACGACCCGACGCTGCTGTTCACCAATGCTGGCATGAACCAGTTCAAGGACGTGTTCCTGGGCTTCGACAAGCGCCCGTACACGCGTGCGGCCACCAGCCAGAAGTGCATCCGCGCCGGTGGCAAGCACAACGACCTCGAGAACGTGGGCTACACGGCGCGCCACCACACCTTTTTCGAGATGCTGGGCAACTTCAGCTTCGGCGACTACTTCAAGCACGACGCCATCCAATACGCCTGGGAACTGCTGACCGAGCACTTCAAGCTGCCGCCGGAGAAGCTCTGGGCCACGGTCTATGCCGAGGACGACGAGGCGTTTGAGATCTGGCACAAGGTCATCGGCCTGCCCGCCGAGCGCATCGTGCGCATCGGCGACAACAAGGGCGGCCGCTACATGTCCGACAACTTCTGGATGATGGGTGACACCGGGCCCTGCGGCCCGTGCAGCGAGATCTTCTACGACCACGGCCCGGACGTGGCCGGCGGCCCGCCCGGCAGCCCGGACGAGGACGGCGACCGCTACATCGAGATCTGGAACAACGTCTTCATGCAGTTCAACCGCACGGAAGACGGCACCATGCACCGGCTGCCCAAGCCCAGCGTGGACACCGGCATGGGCCTGGAGCGCCTGGCCGCGGTGCTGCAGCACGTGCACAGCAACTACCAGATCGACCTGTTCGCGAACCTGCTGGCGGCCACGCGCGATGCCGTGGCGGCGTCCGGCGGCGACCCGACCATCGACCTGCAGACCCCGAGCCTGAAGGTCATCGCCGATCACATCCGCGCCTGCGCCTTCACCGTCACCGACGGCGTGATCCCCGGCAACGAGGGCCGCGGCTACGTCCTGCGCCGCATCGCCCGCCGTGCCATCCGCCACGGCTACAAGCTCGGCGCGCGCAAGCCCTTCTTCCACACCCTGGTGGCCCCGCTGGCCGCCGAGATGGGTGATGCCTACCCCGAGCTGCGGCGCGACGCGGTGCGCGTGACCGAGGTGCTGAAGGTCGAGGAGGAGCGCTTCTTCCAGACCATCGCCCACGGCATGGAGATCCTGGAGGGTGCACTCGCCAAGGGCGCGACCACCATCGACGGCGAGACCGCCTTCAAGCTGCACGACACCTTCGGCTTCCCGCTGGACCTGACGGCCGACGTCTGCCGCGAGCGCGGCGTGAAGGTGGACGACGCCGGCTTCCAGGCGGCGATGAACCGCCAGCGCGAGCAGGCGCGCGCCTCGGCCAAGTTCAAGATGGCCGCGGGCCTGAGCTACAGCGGCGACGACACCGCCTTCCACGGCTACGAGCACCTGGTGTGCGAGCACAGCAAGGTCACGGCGCTGTACGTGGACGGCACGCCGGTCACGAAGGCCGAGCCGGGCACCGACGTGGTCATCGTGCTCGACCACACACCGTTCTATGCCGAGAGCGGCGGCCAGGTCGGCGACGTGGGCGAGCTGCGCAACACCCGTTCGCGCGTGGTGGTGGAGGACACGGTCAAGATCCAGGCCGCCGTGCACGGCCACCAGGGCCGCATCGTCGAGGGCACGGTGGAACTGGGCGACGTCTTCGTGGCGAAGGTCGATGCGGCGCAGCGCGCCAAGACCATGCGCAACCACAGCGTCACGCACCTGATGCACAAGGCGCTGCGCGAGGTGCTGGGCGGCCATGTGCAGCAGAAGGGCTCGCTGGTCAACGCCGAGCGCACGCGTTTCGACTTCGCGCACAACGCGCCGGTGACCGACGCCGAGATCGCGCAGATCGAGGCCCTCGTCAACGCCGAGATCCTGGCCAACGTGGCCACGCAGGCGCGCGTGATGCCGATCGACGAGGCGCAGAAGAGCGGCGCGATGATGCTCTTTGGCGAGAAGTACGGCGACGAGGTGCGCGTGCTCGACATCGGCAGCAGCCGCGAGCTCTGCGGCGGCACGCACGTGGCGCGCACCGGCGACATCGGCCTGTTCAAGATCGTGGCCGAGAGCGGCGTGGCTGCCGGCATCCGGCGCGTGGAGGCGGTCACCGGCGACAACGCGCTGGCCTACATCGGCGAGACGGAGAAGAGCCTGGGCCAGGTGGCGGCACTGCTGAAGGCCGCACCGGCCGAGGTGCCGGGCCGCGTGACGGCGGTGATGGAGCAGGTGCGTGCGCTGGAGAAGGAAGTGGCGGCGCTGAAGAGCAAGCTGGCGTCGGCCCAGGGCGACGAACTGCTGGCGCAGGCGGTGGACGTCAAGGGCCTGAAGGTGCTCGCCGCACGCCTGGAAGGCGCCGACGCCAAGGCCCTGCGCGAGACCATGGACCAGCTGAAGAACAAGCTGAAGTCCGCGGCCATCGTGCTCGCTGCGGTCGACGGCGCCAAGGTGCAGCTGGCCGCCGGCGTCACCGCCGACCAGACGGGCAAGGTCAAGGCCGGCGAACTGGTGAACTTCGTCGCCCAGCAGGTGGGTGGCAAGGGCGGTGGCAAGCCGGACATGGCCATGGCCGGCGGCACCGACGCGGCCGCGCTGCCGCAGGCGCTGGCCTCTGTGGCCGGCTGGGTGGGCGAACGGTTGTGAAACGCAGTCGGCCGGCAGTGACGCTGCGGCGCGCGACGCCGGACGACGCGCCGGCCTTCGTGGCGCTGATGGCCGACCCGCAGGTCTTCGGCGGCCTGATGCAGCTGCCGTTCCCCAGCGAGGCGCAGTGGCGCCAGCGTCTGGAAGGCAGCGACAACGGCAGTGCCGAACTCTCACTGGTGGCCGAGCGCGACGGCGACATCGTCGGCAGCGCCGGCCTGCACCCGGTGGGCCCCGCCGTGCGCCGCCGGCACGTGGCCATCATCGGCATCTCGGTGCGGCCCGACGCGCAGGGGCAGGGCGTGGGCACGGCACTGATGCAGGCGCTGTGCGACTATGCCGACCGCTGGGCGCACATCCTGCGCATCGAGCTCGGCGTCTACACCGACAACGTGCGCGCCATCGCGCTCTACCGCCGCTTCGGCTTCGAGGTCGAGGGTACGCACCGGGGGTACGCCCTGCGCGACGGCGTCTTCGTCGACAGCCACACCATGGCCCGCCTGCACCCCAACCCGCCGAAGATCCGCCGATGAAGCTGCGCCGCGACAACACCGACGCCGAGCTAGACGCGTTGCAGACGGTGGCCGAGCGTCTTTCGGGCTTCGAGCCGGCCATCAATGCGGAGTGGCTGGACGGCGCCTTTGCCGCGCTGCTGTGCGGCCCGTCGGTACCCGAGGGCCCGGGCAGCGTGATGACGGCGCTCGTGGGCGACAACTGGGAACGCGCCTTCGGCGATCCTGAGGATGTGGCGCAGGCCACGGCGGCGCTCGACGCCCGCTGGCGCGCGCTGCGCTCGCAGCTCGACCCCGACCTGCTGTGGGAGGATCCCGACCGGCTGCAGCTCTCGCCGCTGCTGCTGGATCCGGACGCCGAGGCCGACATCCCGCTGGGGCACGACTGGGCCGGAGGATTCGTGAGCGTGGCCGAGGACCCGCAGTTCGGCTGGGCCGCCGCCACGGGCCCGGAGACGGTCGAGGCCATGCTCGGCCCGCTGGGTGCCCTGCTGCTGGACGACGAGGGCCTCGCGGCCTGGACCGCCGAGCATTACAAGGAGCCGCCGTCGCGCGAGCAACTCGTGGACGACGCCTGCTACGCGGCGCAGGACCTGCGGCTGTGGTGGATCGAGAACGCGCCGCGCACGGCGCCGCGGCGCGTCGACGCGCTGCCGGGGCGCAACGATCCCTGCTTCTGCGGCAGCGGCAAGAAGTTCAAGAAGTGTCACGGGGCGGTTTGACCGCACCTGGTGCGTTCTCGCCGTCGGCTTCCGTGTCCACCCGCAGCCGCGGCAGGTAGGTGGGAAACGCGCGCTGCACGTAGTCCACCAGCCACTCGCGCACGTGGCAGCGCAGGTCCCAGGCCTTGCCGGCGTCGGCGGCCGTGACCAGCGCCCGCACCTGCATCGCGCGCTCGCCGGCTTCCACCACCTGCAGCAGCGCCAGCCGGCCGTCCCAGTGTTCGCTCGCCTCGCAGGCCAGGTGCAGCTGCTCGCGCAGCGGTGCCAGCGGCATCCGGTAATCCACCCACAGCGTCACCGTGCCGGTAAGCTGGGCGCTCTTGCGCGTCCAGTTCTGGAACGGCTTCTCGACCCAGTACTGCAGCGGCACCACCAGCCGCCGGTCGTCCCAGATGCGCACCACCACATAGGCCGAGCCGATCTCCTCGATGACGCCCCACTCGCCTTCGACGATGACCACGTCGTCGATGCGGATCGGCTGCGTCAGGCCGATCTGCAGCCCCGCGATCATGTTGCCCAGCACCGGCCGCGCCGCGAAGCCGGCGATCAGGCCGATGACGCCGGCCGAGGCCAGCAGGCTGGCGCCGACCTGGCGCACGCCGGGGATGGTCATCAGCATCAGCGCCACGCCGGCCAGCCACAGCACGCTGCCCACGGTGCGCACCAGCACGCGCGTCTGGGTGTGCACGCGGCGCGCCTGCAGGTTGTCGGCCACCGACACCGGGTGGGCGTCGATCACCGCCTGCCCGTAGCCGCCCACGGCGCGCACCAGCAGCCAGGTCAGCGCGGCGATCCAGGCCATCGTGGTCAGCCGCAGCACCATGGTGCGGCCGGCGAGGTCGTCCGCCGTGCCGTGCCAGACCACCACCACGGCCAGCAGTGGCAGCAGCAGCCGTGCCGGCGCACGGATGGCGCGTGCCACTGCCGACGCCGCTGGCAGGCCGACCGTGGCGCGGCCCACCAGTCGTGCGCCGAGCGCGAACACCAGCGACGCGAACACGGCGGCCACGGCGGCCAAGGCCAGTGGCGGGCCCCAGGCCACCAGGGACGAGAGCAGCGGATCGAGGTCGGGCATGCGGCAGGACGGCCTTTCGAGGTGTGGGAATGCGCCCGAGCTTAGGCCAGGGCCGGTGCTAGAGTGCGACCCCAATGTCGAACGCCCCCGCTGCCCCCGACCTGCATGGCAGGCGCATCGTGCTCGGCCTGTCCGGTGGTGTGGCCTGCTACAAGGCCGCGGAGCTGGTGCGCCTGCTGGTCAAGGCCGGGGCCAGCGTGCAGGTGGTGATGACCGAGGCCGCCTGCCGCTTCATCACGCCCGTGACGATGCAGGCCCTGAGCAACCACCCGGTCTACACCGACCAGTGGGATGCCCGCGCCGACAACAACATGGCGCACATCAACCTGTCGCGCCAGGCCGATGCCATCCTGATCGCGCCCGCCAGCGCCGACTTCATCGCAAAGCTGGTGCAGGGCCGAGCCGACGACCTGCTGTCGCTGCTGTGCCTGGCGCGACCGCAGTCGCACGAGCAGCGCGTGCCGCTGCTGGTGGCCCCGGCCATGAACCGCGAGATGTGGGCCCACCCGGCCACGCAGCGCAACGTGGCGCAGCTGCGTGCCGACGGCGCCATCGTGCTCGGCCCCGATGCCGGCGACCAGGCCTGCGGTGAGATCGGCGACGGCCGCATGCTCGAGCCGGAAGCGCTGTGCGACGAGCTGATCGCGCACTTCCAGCCCAAGCCGCTGGCCGGCAAGCGCGTGCTGATCACCGCCGGCCCCACCTTCGAGGCCATCGACCCGGTGCGCGGCATCACCAACCTCTCCAGCGGCAAGATGGGTTTCGCCATCGCGCGCGCGGCGCAGGAAGCCGGCGCGCAGGTGACGCTGGTGGCCGGGCCGGTGCACCTGCCGACCCCGCGCCACGTGGCGCGCATCGACGTGCAGAGCGCCCGCCAGATGTTCGACGCCGTGCTGCCAGCCGCGCCGGCGCACGACGTCTTCGTGGCCACCGCGGCAGTGGCCGACTGGCGGCCGGCCGCGGAGAACGCGCACAAGATCAAGAAGGACGGCAAGAAGGTCGCTCCCACCTTCGAGCTGACCGAGAACCCCGACATCCTGGCCAGCGTGGCCGCGCTGCCGGGGGGCCAGCGCCCCTGGTGCGTGGGCTTCGCCGCCGAGAGCCAGGACCTGGCGAAGCACGCGCGCGAGAAGCTGGTGCGCAAGAACGTGCCGCTGGTGGTGGGCAACCTGGGCCCGGCCACCTTCGGCCGCGACGACAACACCCTGCTGCTGGTGGACGCGCGCGGCGAGCGCGAGCTTCCGCACGGCACCAAGCTCACGCTCGCGCGGCGGCTGGTGCAGGAGATCGCCGAGCGGCTGGCCGCCACCCCGGGTTCCGCATGACCACCATCGACCTGAAGATCCTCGACCCCCGGCTGGCCGACGTGCTGCCGGCCTACGCCACGCCCGGCAGCGCCGGGCTGGACCTGCGCGCCGCGCTCGATGCGCCGCTGGTGCTGGCGCCGGGCGACAGCGCGCTGATCCCCACCGGCCTGTCCATCCACATCGGCGACCCCGGCCTGGCCGCGATGCTGCTGCCGCGCTCGGGCCTGGGCCACAAGCACGGCATCGTGCTGGGCAACCTGGTGGGCCTGATCGACAGCGACTACCAGGGCCCGCTGATGGTCAGCTGCTGGAACCGGGGGCGCGAGGCGTTCACGGTGCAGCCGATGGAGCGCATCGCGCAGATGGTGATCGTGCCGGTGGTGCAGGCGGCGTTCCGCGTCGTCGAGTCCTTCGGGGCGTCGCAGCGCGGCGAAGGCGGCTTCGGCTCCACCGGCACCGCCTGACGCACGCCAACTGACGTGTTGGCGGGATCGCCAGACGCGCGTCCCGCTGCTACAACGCGTGCGCCGGCATGTGCCGGCCCACCGCGATGACGCAGGAGTTGCCATGCACCTGTCCGACCACTTCACGCTCGAGGAGTTGTCGCACTCCGACACCGCCAGGGCCGAGGGCATCCCCAACCAGCCCACGGGCGCCGAGGTGGAGGCCCTGCGTGCCCTGTGCCAGAACGTGTTGGAGCCGCTGCGTCAGGCGCTGGGCCGGTCGGTGAAGGTGAACTCCGGCTACCGTGGGCCCGTGCTCAACCGGCGGCTGCGGGGGGCCACCAGCAGCCAGCACCTGGCGGGTGAGGCCGCCGACATCCAGTGCCCCGGCGTGCCGGTGGCCGAGGTGTTCAAGCTCGCGATCCGGCTCGGGCTGCCGTTCGACCAGATCATCTACGAGGCCAGCCGCAGCGCGCGCTGGGTGCACGTGTCGCACCGGGCGGGCGGCAACCGGGGTGACATCCGCACCGCCACCTTCGATGCCACCGGCCGGCCCGTGGCCTACCCGCAGATCTCGGTGGAGCAGGCCATGGCCCTGCGGGAATCGGTCACGCGGTCCGGCCGCAGTGCCGCGCCAGGGTACGTGGAAGGGGCGGATGAACCACCGCACGAGGACGCCTTGCCGACGCCGACCCCTGCACTGGCCGCGCCTGTGGCGCCGGTCGTGGCAAAGCGTGCAGCCGCCAGGAATGTGGCTGCCAGGAAGACGGACGCCAAGAAGGCACCGACCAAGAGGGCACCGACCAAGAAGTTGGCTGCCAAGAAGGTGGCGGTCAAGGCAGTACCGGGCAAGAAGACTCCGGCCAAGAAGGTGGCGGCCAAGAAGGTGGCCGCCAAGGCGGTACCGGCCAAGAAGGCCCCCGCCAAGACAGTGGCGGCCAGGAAGGTGGCCGCCAAGGCAGGACCAGGCAAGAAGGCACCAGCCAACAAGGGGACGGCCGGGAAGACCGGGACCACGACGGCCACGGCCAAGCGTGCGGCGGCCAAGGCCAGGCCCGGTTCACGCAGCCGGGCCCGGTCGCCGGCCTGAGCGTCGGGCGGGCGCGCGCCGACGCCCCGCTGCCGCCGGGACCTCAGTGCAGTGGCGCGTCGCCGTCCCGCCCGCGCAGCACGCTCACCGCGGCCGCACCCACGGTGCCGGCCTCGGCTTCCTCGTCGGTGGCGGCGCGCACGTCCACCACCTTCAGCGCGATGCGCAGCGCCATGCCGGCCAATGGGTGGTTGCCGTCGAGCACCACGTGCTCGGGGTAGATCTCGGTGACCACGTAGATCGCGTCGGCCGGCATGTCGGTGCTCTGGTGGCCCGGCGGCAGGCCTTCGAAGGCCAGGCCCACTTCCAGTTCGTCCGGGAACAGGCTGCGCGGCTCGAAGCAGACCAGTTCCGGGTGGTAGTCGCCGAAGGCCTGCTCGGGCTCCAGTTGCACACGGGTCTCGAAGCCGGCCGCCTCGCCGGCCAGGGCGTCCTCGATGCCGGCCAGCAGGTCACTGCCGCCGAAGAGGAACTCGGTCGGCGTCTCGAGGGCGTCGATGGGGCGGTTCTGCGCGTCGGTCAGGGTCCAGGTCAGGGTGACGACGCAAGGGGGTGCGATCAGCATGCGCGATTTTCCCATGCCGGAGAATCCTCGGATGGACATCCAAGCCCCGACCGCGCTGCTCGGCGGCCTGAGCCCGGCGCAGTTCATGCGCCGGCACTGGCAGAAGCAGCCCCTGCTGGTGCGCCAGGCCTGGCCCGGCGTGACGCCGCCGCTGTCGCGCCCCGCGCTGTTCGCGCTGGCGGCGCAGGACGGCATCGAGTCGCGCCTGGTGCGCCGCATGGGCCAGACCTGGTCGCTGCGGCGCGGCCCCTTGCCCCGCCGTGCCCTGCCGCCGCTGCAGCAGCCGGGCTGGACGCTGCTGGTGCAGGGCCTGGACCTGCACGTGCCCGCCGCGCACGCCATGCTGGCGCCGTTCGCCTTCGTGCCCCATGCGCGGCTGGACGACCTGATGGTCTCCTGGGCCAGCGACTGCGGCGGCGTCGGCCCGCACGTGGACGCCTACGACGTCTTCCTGATCCAGCTGCAGGGCCGGCGCCGCTGGCGGGTGGCGCCGCCCGGCGACCGCACCTTCATCGACGGCCTGCCGCTGCGCATCCTGCAGCATTTCGCGCCGACGCAGGAGTGGGTGCTGGAACCCGGCGACATGCTCTACCTGCCGCCGATGTGGGGCCACGACGGCACCGCCGCGGGCGGCGACTGCATGACGGCGTCGGTGGGCTTCCGCACGCCGCACCGGCGCGAACTGGCGCGTGAACTGCTGCTGCGGCTGGCCGATGCGGTGGCCGACGCCGACGGCCCTGACCCGATCTACGCCGACCGCGGGCAGCCGGCCGTGGCCGACCCGGGCCGCATCCCGCCCGGGTACCCGGCGTTCGCATCCAACGCCCTGGCTGCGGCACTCGGCGGTGCCAACGCACTGCCGAGAGCGCTGGGCGAGGTGCTCAGCGAGCCCAAGCCGGGCGTGTGGTTCGACCCGCCGGTGCAGGCGCCTTCGGGGCAGGGGGCGCTGCGTCTCGATGCGCGCACGCGCATGCTCTACGACGACCGGCACGTGTTCGTCAACGGCGAGTCCTGGCGCGCCGGCGGCCGCGATGCCCGCCTGCTGCAGCGCCTGGCGGATGCGCGTCGCCTGTCGTCGGTCGACCGCGCCCGGCTCAGCGGTGAAGCGGCCGCCATCGTCGACGACTGGCTGGACGACGGCTGGCTGCACGAGGAAGATGGCGGTTGATGGAGCCTTTCGATTTCGACAATGCCGCCGGCTTCCAGCAGGCCGTCCTGAAGGCCGTGGACGCCGCACTCGCGCGCGGCACGCGCTCGCTGCTGTGCGTGGACCGCGACTTCGCCGGCTGGCCGCTGGACGACCCGACGTTGCTGGATGCCCTGTCCGGCTGGCTGCGCCGACCGGGGCGCCGCCTGATCCTGCTGGCCGAGCACTTCGAGCGCATGGAACGCCTGCACCCGCGCTTCACGCAATGGCGCCCGTTCTGGAGCCACGCGATCGAGCCACGCTGTCCTGAGCAACGCCCGCCCGATGGCCTGGAGACCCTGCTGCTGGACGACGGCCCGACGGTGCTGGAGGCCCTGGCGACCGACCCGCCCGCGGTGCCACCGAAAGGCCGCGCGCAGCAGGATGCGGCCGTGGCGGCAGCGGCGCGCGACCGGATCGATGCGTGGCTGCAACGGTCGGTGGTCAGCTGGCCCGTTCGCCCGCTGGGACTCTAGGGATTTCCCTGGGAATGCCTAGAATCTGCGCCCGTGCGACCGGGCCTGGAACCGTCCTGGTGCACCGCTGACCCGGGCCGGTGCGCCTGGCCCGGGCGTGATCCACGGTCCATCACATGACATATCCACAAGGATAGAAATGACCAAGTCGCTCCTGATCGCCTCGCTGATCGCCGCCGCCGGCCTCGTGGCCTGTGGCAAGACCGAAGAACCGGCGCCGGCCCCGGCGCCCGCGCCGGCTGCCGAGCCGGCACCGGCCCCCGCGCCGGCCCCGGCTGCCGAGCCGGCGTCGTCCGCCGAGACCTCCTCGGCGGTGGTGGCCGCCGATCCGGCTGCCTCGGCCGCATCGCAGTAAGCCGCGGCCCCGGCAGTCACGCCGGGTCCAAAGCGCCGAAGGCCGACCGGTCACCCGGTCGGCCTTCGTGTTTTCAGGCGTCCAGCCGGTGCGCGGTCAGCGCAGCGCGCGCAGCAGCACGTCGGCGATGCGTTGCCCGACCGGCGCCGTGATCGCCGCGCCTTCGGCCGTCTGCACCGCCACGACCGTGCGCTCCCCGGTGGCGGCCGTGCCGCCGAGCAGGGCGATCCGGTAGCGTTGGGCCTCGCGCGCTTCCTCGACGCCGAACAGGCGTCCGAAGAAGCCGCGTTCGTCGGGCGCCTGTGAATCGACGTAGCGCACGAAGTACACGCCGTCGCTGCGGTTGCGGTCCTCGACGGTGAAGCCGCTGCGGTCCAGTGCCAGGCCGACCCGGCGCCAGGCGCGCTCGAAGCCGTCGTCGACCTCGACCGATGGCGTCGGCGCGCCGGTCAGCAGCCGCGCCCGCGCTGGTGCGGCAGGGTTCGCCGCCGGCGACTGCGCGGCGGCCTGGGCCTGTTCGGTGCTGCTGCCCAGGCGCACCATCAGCCGGCTCAGGAACTCGGCCTCGAGCTGCGGGTCGCTGGGCCGCAGTGACCAGCGCACCTCGTCGCGCTGCGCCCCGCTGACCACCTGCTGGGCGCCGCGGTGGCTGATGTACACCTCGCTGCCGGTGGGCGTGCGTTCCAGCCGGGCGCGGAAGCGGTCACGCTCGCCGCTGTCGAACAGACCGTCCAGCACGCCGCCGAGCAGGCGCCGCACGCCGTCCTGCGGCAGCTTGACGCGGTTTTCTGCCCAGGCGGTCTCCAGGATGCCGGCCGCCGCGTCGTCCACCTCCAGCGTGAACCCGCTGTCCAGCCAGAACTGGCGCAACTGGGGCCACACCTGCTCCGGCGCCATGGGAATCTGCAGCCAGCGCAGGTCGCCGTCGCGCAGCATGCGGATGCCTCCGACGGCTGCAGGGGCCACGCTGGACGTGGCGGCGGCCGCGGCAGGTGCCGTGGTGTTGCTGCCCGTGGCGCTGACCACGGCGCCAGGCGCCTGGAAGCGGCCTTCGCGTGCCAGTTGCGTGAGGTCGGGCGGCACCTCCAGGCCGGTGGTCTGGCGTGCGCCGGAGCGGTAGTCGACTTTCTCGCCGGAGAGGAAGCCGCTGGAGCAGCCGGCCAGTGCGGCGGCGAAGGCAAGCGTGGTGACGGTCAGAGTGCGCACGAAGGATCTCGGAGGGTACCGGCCAGGGCCGGGAACGGCAGCGGGCATTGCTGACTGCTGCAGTACGGAAGTACAGGGCGCGTCAGGCGGCGGTGTCACAGCAGCCCGGCGTCGCGCAGCGCCGCGTCCACGCGCTGCTGGCCGGCGTCGGTCAGCGGGGTGATCGGCAGGCGGACGTCGGGCCGGCAGCGGCCCAGGCGTGACAGTGCCCATTTGGCCGGGGCCGGGCTGGGTTCGCAGAACAGCTCGCGGTGCAGCGACAGGAGCCGCATGTGCAGCGCCGTGGCCTTGCGGGCATCGCCCTCCACCGCCGCGATGCACAGCTCGTGCATCAGCTTCGGCGCCACGTTGGCGGTGACGCTGACGTTGCCGTGGCCGCCCAGCAGCATCAGCGCCACGGCCGTGCCGTCGTCGCCGGAGTAGATGGAGAAGCCCTTGGGCGCGTGCTTGATCAGCCAGGCGGCGCGCTCGATGTTGCCGGTGGCTTCCTTGATGCCGACGATGCCGGGCACCTGGGCCAGGCGGATCACGGTGTCGTGCTGCACGTCGGCCACGGTGCGGCCGGGCACGTTGTAGAGCACGTGCGGCAGGTCCACCGCTTCGGCGATGGCCTTGAAGTGCCGGTAGATGCCTTCCTGTGACGGCTTGTTGTAGTAGGGCACGACCTGCAGCGTGCAGTCGGCGCCCACGTCCTTGGCGTAGCGCGACAGCTCGATGGCCTCGGCCGTGGCGTTGGCGCCGCAGCCGGCCATGATGGGCACGCGCCCGGCGGCATGCTGCACCGCGACCTTGATGATCTCGCAGTGCTCGTCCACGGTGACCGTGGGCGATTCGCCGGTGGTGCCGACGACACCGATGCAGTCCGTGCCTTCGGCGATGTGCCAGTCGATCAGGGCGCGCAGGCCGTCGTAGTCGACGCTGCCGTCCTCGTGCATCGGCGTCACCAGGGCGACGATGCTGCCAACGATGGGGTTCATGGGCCTTCCTTGGGCCTTTCTACAGGCCAACGATTCTATCCGGGCGGGTCTGCGGTCCCAGCGCGGCGATGCGCTGCACGCAGCGCGGCGGGTTCTCCAGGCGGCCGTCCTCGTACGCCACCACCCGCAGACCGGCGCAGCGCTGCAGGAGTTCCCCGCGCTGGAGCAGGAAGTCGGGCCGGGCGGGACGGCCCAGCGCCTCGTTGCCGGCGGCGAAGGTCTCGTAGATCAGCACGCCGTCGTCGGCCAGCAGCGACAGCACATCGGCAAAGCGCGGGCGCCAGAGGTAGTTCGTCACCACCACGGCGTCGAAGCGGCGGCCGGCCAGCGGCCAGGGCCCTTCGGCTTCGAGGTCGGCCACCATGACTTCGGCCACCTCGTGCAGCGGGGTCAGTGCCTCCGCGTCCCGGTCCACGCCGGTGACGCGAAACCCCTGCGCAGCCAGCCAGCGCACATGGCGGCCGCCGCCGCAGGCCAGGTCCAGCACCGCGCCGCCGGGGGCGATCAGGTCGGCCCAGCGCTGCACCCAGTCCGAGGGCGCCGCCATCAGAAGCAGGCCGCCACGTAGGCCGCGAGGTCCACCACCAGGTGCGGGCTGCGCCAGGCCAGGAACACGGCCGCCAGTGCGGCCAGCGCCAGGGCCCAGATCGACAGGCGTGCCGCGGGCTTCATGCCGGTTGCAGGGCCGGCCGCGCGATCGGCGTCTCGCGCACCGGCAGGTTGACCAGCGCCGCGAACACGCCCAGCGCCACCGCGATCCACCAGACGATGTCGTAGCTGCCGGTGGCGTCGTAGAGCAGGCCGCCGGCCCACACGCCCAGGAAGCTGCCGACCTGGTGCGAGAGGAACACGAAGCCGCCCAGCATCGACATGTACTGCACGCCGAAGATCTGCGCGATGACGGCGTTGGTGGGTGGCACGGTGGATAGCCACAGCACGCCCATGGTGGCCGCAAAGACGTAGACCGCCATCGGGCTGTGCGGCACCGAGAGGAAGACCACGATGGCCACCGACCGCAGGGCGTAGATCGTCGACAGCAGGTGGCGCTTGGCGAAGCGCTGGCCCAGCACACCGGCGCCGTAGGTGCCGAAGACGTTGAACAGGCCGATGAGCGCCAGCGCGGTGGTGGCCACGCCCGGGTTCATGCCCTCGTCCTTCAGGTAGCTGGGCAGGTGCACGCCGATGAACACCACCTGGAAGCCGCAGACGAAGTAGCCGGCCATCAGCAGCTGGAAGCTGCGGTAGCCGAAGGCCTCGCGCAGGGCGCTGCCTACGCTTTGCCGGTGCAGCGCGGCCGCTGCCGGCACGGCCGGCTCCTTCAGGCCGAAGGCCAGCGGCATGATGGCCAGCGCCACGCAGCCCAGGATGATCAGCGCCGACTGCCAGCCCCAGGCGCTGATCAGCCAGCTCTCCACCGGCACCATCAGGAACTGGCCGAACGACCCAGCGGCTGCGGCCACGCCCATGGCCCAGGACCGCTTTTCCGGCGCCACCTGGCGGGCGATGACGCCGTAGATCACCGCGTACGTGGTGCCCGACTGCGCCATGCCCAGCAGCAGCCCGGCGCTGCCGGTGAAGGCCAGGCCGGAGGTGGACAGCGCCATCAGCACCAGCCCGGCGGCGTACAGCACCGAACCCACCAGCAGCACGCGGAAGGCGCCGAAGCGGTCGGCCAGGCCACCGGCCACCGGCCCGGCCAGGCCCCAGGCCAGGTTCTGCACCGCCAGCGCGAAGGCGAAGGTCTCGCGCGTCCAGCCGCGCTCCAGCGTGATCGGCTGCAGCCACAGGCCGAAGCCGTGGCGGATGCCCATGCTCAGCGTGACGATGGCGGCGCCGCACAGCAGCACCTGGGTCATCGACAGGCGCGCGGGCGTCGTGGAGGGGTTCGACATGCCGAGACTGTATCGGGTCGCCGCCTCGGGCGCTGGCGATGGCGACAGAATGGTGCATGGTCGGCCCGATGCAACCGCTGCTGCTCGAACGCGAACGCGCGTTGCAGGTGCTGCGCGAACGGACCGCCCGGCTGGCGCGCGGCGAGGGCGGCTGCGCCCTGGTCGAGGGCGACGCCGGCCTTGGCAAGACCAGCCTGCTGCGCGCCTTGCAGGCAGGCCTGCCGACCGGGCTGGACTGGCTGGCCGGCGGCTGCGAGCCTCTGCTGGCACCACCCCCTTTGGCGCCGTGGCTCGACATGCTGTCGGGGTTGCCGCCGCGACTGGCCGAGGCGGTGCGGACTGCCCGTGTTGATGCCGGTCTGTTCGCCGACCTGCTGAGCCTGCTGCAGCGTCCTCCACGGCCGCTGGTGCTGGTCGTGGAGGACGTGCACTGGGCCGATGGCGCGACGCTGGACCTGCTGAGATTCATCGGCCGGCGGGTGGCCTCCACGCAGGCGCTGCTGGTGCTGACCTGGCGCGAGTCGGAACTGGGCCCGGCGCATCCGTTGCGTGGCGTGCTGGCCGGCCTGGACCCGGCGACGACGTGTCGGCTCCGGCTGGATCCGTTGAGCGCCGATGCGGTGGGGGAACTCGCGCGCCTGGCCGGGCGTGACGCGACCGGCCTGCACGCCGCCAGTGGTGGCAATCCCTTCTACGTCACGCAACTCCTTTCCGCGCCGCCGGGCGGTGGGCTGCCGGCGCAGGTGCGTGACGCCCTGCTGACCCGCGTTGCGCGGCTGCCGGCACCGGTGCGCGAAGTGCTGGAGGCCGTGAGCCTGTCGCCGGTGGCGCTGGAGCTGGACACATTGCAGGCGGCGTTCTCGCCCGACCCCGATACGCTTCAAGCCGCCCTGCGCAGCGGGCTCTTGCGGCAGGAGGGTGACGCACTGCGGCTCGAGCACGAGCTGGCGCGCAGTGCGCTGGCCGAGTCGCTGGGCACGCGCGCCGCGTCGATGCACGCCGCGCTGTTCGACGTGCTGGAACAGCAGGGCGCCTCGTTGTCGCGGCTGGTCCACCATGCCGAGGCGGCGGGCCTGACGGCGGCGGTCGTCCGGCTGGCACCGCTGGCGGCGGCGCAGGCGGCCGCGGCGCGTGCCCACCGGCAGGCGGCGGCGTTGTATGCCTTGGCCCTGCGCCACCCCGAGCGCTTGGCGCCAGGTGCCGAGGCAGCGCTGGCCGAAGCGCATGCCGACGAATGCCTGCTCGTCAACGCCATCGACGAGGCCATGGCCTCCCGAGCGCGCGCGCTGGCATGCCACCGGGCCCAAGGGGATGTCGTGGCCCAGGGGCGACAACTGCGCGTGATGGCACGCATCGAATGGCTCCGGGGACGCCCGGAGGCGGGCGTGCACCTGGCCACAGAGGCCATCGCCGGCCTGGTCGAGGCCGATCCCGGTGGCCGGGAGTGGGCCATGGCCAGCCTGACGATGGGCCAGCTGCAACTGCTGGCCGACGACCCGATGCGGGCGGTGGACTGGGTGGACCGCGCACTGCCCCGGCTGCGTGCCGGCAGCGACCGTGAAGCCGAGGCCTACGCGCTGAACACGGCCGGGGCCGCGCGCCTGGGCACCGAGCACGAGGCCGAGGGCTTGGTCATGCTCGAACGGGCGCTGGCCGTGGCGCTGGAGGCGGGGCATGAGGAGATCGCCGCCCGGGCCTGGACCAACCTCGCGGCCGCGGCGCTGGTGCAGTGCCGCCTGGGCGACCTCGATCGATTGGCGACGGCTGGCATCGCGTACTGTCGCGCACGGGACCTGGAGCTGTTTGCGATCCACCTCGAGATGCGGCAGGCGCTGGGCTGGGTGGCGTCCGGCCGCTGGGCCGACGGCGTGGCGGCACTCGATGCGCTGGCGGCGCGGGCGGATCTGAACCCCGTCCAGCGCGAGCAGGTGCCCTGGCTGCGCGGCTTCATGGCACTGCGCCTGGGGCGCCCGGGCGCGGTGGCCGCCTGGCGTGCGCTGGCCGAGCAGGGCCGCCCTCTGAACCCGGTGCCCTGGTACTTCGATCCCACCTTGATGCGTGTCGAGGCCGCATGGTTGTCGGGCAACGACGGGCTGGCGCGCGAACTGACCGATCAGGCCATCGCCGAACCGGTGCCGCGGCGCGACGGCTGGCGACGTGCCGAGCTGGCGCTGTGGCGGCACCGCCTGGGGCAAAGCGTCGGCGAGCCCGACCCCTGCTGGCCCGAACCCATCGTGCACGCCCTGGCCGGGCGTGCAAGTGCCGCGGCGGCCGGGTGGGCGGCGCTGGGGATGCCGTATGCACAGGCGCTGGCCCTGGCAGGCGGCGACGAGGCTGAACGGCGCGATGCCTTGCGGCGTCTGCACGCCCTGGGGGCGGTGGCGGCGGAGCGGCGGGTCCGCGCCAGCCTGCGCGCCGCCGGCCTCGCTGGCCTGCCGCGCGGTCCCTATGCGCATGCCAAGCGCGATGCGCTTGGTCTGACGCCGCGCCAGCGGGAAGTCCTGCAGGCGCTGTCCGAGGGGCTCAGCAACCGGGCCATCGCACTGCGGCTGCACCGCTCCGAGCGCACGATCGAGCAGCACGTGGCCGCCCTGATCGCCAAGCTCGGGGCCCGCGACCGCCACGACGCCGTCCGTCGGGCCTTGGAAAACTAGGTACTGCGCCGGCTGAAATCTGCGTGGCGCCACGCTGCATGCGCGGCGGGTCGGCCTCCTATCGTGACCCCATCCATCGTGGAGGGCCATCATGATCCAGCACCTGCAGCACACCCTGGTCCGCGCCGTCACCGCGCTGGCCCTCACCGGCGGCATGACGGTTGCGCACGCCGAGTTCGTGCGCGAGAACGGGGTCGGCATCTCGCTCGGCGCCACCGAGTGGGGGCTGGTCTGCAGCGGCTGTCCGTTCGCCTGGCAGCCGTTGATGGGACTGGACGGGTTCGCGCCAGGTGCGATCGACCTGCAGGACGGCGCGGCTGGCGACCACTGGTCGGTGTTCGCCTCCAGCATGCAGACGGGCCAGTTCAGCGGGTTCCTCGGCAACGCCTCGGCGTCCGCCTCGGGTGGACGGCGGATCGGCGAGGGCACGGTCGATGGCTTCACGAATCCGAACACGACCTGGCACGCCGAGGCCGGTGCATTTGCCGACTGGTCGATGCTGCTGGTCAACGATCAGGACTCGGCCATGCGCTACACGGTCACCGTCGACATGGCGGGCGACTTCTGGACCAGCAGCGACCTGGGACAGGCGACACCGTCGTCGATCATCGGTGGCGCGACCGCGTTCGTCCGCGACGCCGATCCCCAAGGCGAGGGCAACGAGGTGCTCGGCTTCTGGAGCCACAGCGCCTTCGCCGGGGGGGTGCTGGGGCCCGACGCCACCGGCAGCTTCGACGTCGTGGTGCCGGTGGGTGGCAGCTTCTGGCTGTGGGCCTATGCCGGTGCCAACGCGGTGGCCATCGACACCAGCCTGGACCCGGATGCGGAGCACGCCGGCATCGATGCCCAGTCCGGTGCCGTCGTCGCATTGCACATGACGGCGGTGCCGGTGCCCGAACCGCACGGGGCCCTGCTGGGGGCGGCCGGGCTGGCGGTGCTGGGGAATCTGGTGCGGCGCCGAGGCACCGGACGTCGAACGGCAGCCTAGGCTGCGTGATCGGGCGATGTCGGCCTGAGTGGCCGAACATTGATCGGTCAAACGGGTCAACGATGGTGAACTTGGGCAGGAGAAGGGACGCAAGACGATGCGTCCATGCGTCTGGCTGAACGCTACATTGTCATCGGCCCCGGTGGGCCGAGGGGCGGCCAGCGATGCGGGTGGTGGTGTTGGGCAGCGGCGTGATCGGCGTGAGCGTCGCGTATTTCCTGGCGCGCGCCGGACACGAGGTCGAGGTGGTCGACCGCCAGGGCGGCCCGGCGCTGGAGACCAGCTTTGCCAATGCCGGCGAGGTCTCGCCGGGTTACTCGGCGCCGTGGGCCGGGCCGGGTGTGCCCGTCAAGGCCATCAAGTGGATGCTGATGCAGCACAGCCCGCTGGTGATCTGGCCGCTGCTGGACCCGGCCATGTGGCGCTGGGGCGCCATGATGCTGGCCAACTGCACAGCCAAGGCCTATGCGCTCAACAAGAGCCGCATGGTGCCCCTGGCCGAGTACAGCCGCGACGTGCTCAAGGCCCTGCGCGCCGACACCGGCATCGCCTACGACGACCGTGCCCAGGGCACGCTGCAGTTGTTCCGCACCCAGCAGCAGCTCGACGGCATCGGCGGTGACGTCGAGGTGCTGAAGCAGTACGGCGTGCCCTTCGAGGTGCTGGACCGCGACGGTTTCTGCGCCGTGGAGCCGGCCCTGCGGCGCACGCAGCACAAGTTCGTCGGCGCACTGCGGCTGCCGAAGGACGAGACCGGCGACTGCTTCCTGTTCACCAACCGTCTGGCGGAGATGGCGCGCGGCCTCGGCGTGCGGTTCCGCTTCGACACCACGATCAGCGGCATCGACCGCGTCGGCGACCGCATCGAGCGCGTGCGCACCTCGGCCGGTGACCTGCACGCCGACCGCTACGTGCTCGCCCTGGGCAGCCACAGCCCGAAGCTGCTGGCGCCGCTGGGCATCCGCATACCGGTCTACCCGGTCAAGGGCTACTCGATCACCGTGCCCGTCACCGACCCCGCCGGCGCGCCGGAGTCGACCATCATGGACGAGACGCACAAGGTCGCCGTCACGCGCCTGGGCGACCGCATCCGCGTGGGCGGCACGGCCGAACTGGCCGGCTACAGCGAAGCCCTGCGCGAGCCCCGCCGGGCGACGCTGGAGCACGTGGTCAGCGACCTGTTCCCCGATGGTGGCGACGTGTCCAGGGCCAGCTTCTGGTGCGGCCTGCGCCCGATGACGCCCGACGGCACGCCAGTGGTCGGCCCCACGCCCATCGGCAACCTGCTGCTGGCCACCGGCCACGGCACGCTGGGCTGGACCATGGCCTGCGGTACCGGGCGCGTGATCGCCGACATGGTGTCCGGGCGCACGCCCGAGATCGACGTCAGCGGGTTGGGCATGGACCGGTATCGGGGCGCGTGGCAGGGTTGACTACACTGGCGTGGCCAACCCCGAGGAGACCGCCATGCGCGTCCGATTGCTGCTGCCCCTGGTGCTGGGGCTCTGCGCCACCATCGCACAGGCCGGCGTCATCGAGGACCTGTTCCGCAAGCTGATCGACCAGCGCAAGACCGCGCAGAGCTGGGTGCCCACGGGCGCGCTGCCGGCGATGGCGCATGAACTGACCAAACCGGAGATCGCCGACCGCCAGGACGGTCTGGACCTGGGCCGCGAGCAGTACGCGATCTTCGTCGCGCCGCGCTGCCGGACCTGCGACGCTGCCGTCGCGCGCCTGAAGCAGCGCGGCTTCAAGGTCGAGGTGCTGGACCTGGCCAAGAGTCAGACCGCCCGCGAGGCCTTCGAACTCAGCGGCGCCAAGGGGGTGCCCACGGTGCTGGCCGGCAAGCGCATGCTGGGCGGCTGGAGCGACAAGCACTTCGACCGCCTGCTCAAGAGCGACATCCAGGACAAGATCAACGCTCAGCAGGGCACTGGCGCCTGACATCTGACGCCGCCTTGCGGCGATGCCGTGGCCGGGCTTCCTAGAATCCCGCCATGGCCACCAAGACCAGCAGTTACGCCGAAGCCTCCATCCGGGTGCTCAAGGGCCTCGAGCCCGTCAAGCAGCGCCCGGGCATGTACACCCGCACCGACAACCCCCTGCACATCGTGCAGGAGGTGATCGACAACGCCGCCGACGAGGCCCTGGCCGGCACCGGCCAGCGCATCGGGGTCACGCTGCACGCCGACGGCTCGGTGAGCGTGGACGACGATGGCCGGGGCATCCCCTTCGGCCTGCACCCGGAGGAGCAGGTGCCGGTGGTGGAGATCGTCTTCACCCGGCTGCACGCCGGCGGCAAGTTCGACAAGGGCGCCGGCGGCGCCTACAGCTTCAGCGGCGGCCTGCACGGCGTGGGCGTCAGCGTCACCAACGCGCTGGCGAAACGGCTGCAGGTGGAGGTGTGGCGTGACGGCCAGTGCGCCAGCCTGGCCTTCGCAGCCGGCGACGTGATCGAGCCGCTGGCGGTGCGCAAGGCCACGGCGGGCGAGCGCAAGCATGGCACGCGCGTGCGCGTCTGGCCGGACGGCAAGTATTTCGACAGCCCCGACCTGCCGCGCGGTGAACTGGTGCATCTGCTGCGCAGCAAGGCCGTGCTGCTGCCCGGCGTGACCGTCTCGCTCACGGTGGAGAAGGCCGGCGGCAAGGACAGCGAGACCCAGACCTGGCTCTACAAGGGTGGCCTGGCGGACTACCTGCAGCAGGGCCTGCCGGCCGACCCGCTGATCCCGCTGTTTGCCGGCGAGCAGTACGCCGACCGCGAGACGTCCGAGAACATCGCCGAAGGCGAGGGCGCGGCCTGGTGCGTGGCCTTCACCGACGAAGGCACCGTGCTGCGCGAGAGCTACGTCAACCTGATCCCCACGGTGGCCGGCGGCACCCACGAGTCGGGCCTGAAGGACGGGCTGTTCCAGGCCATCAAGGGCTTCATCGAACTGCATGCGCTGCTGCCCAAGGGCGTGAAGCTGATGCCCGAGGACGTGTTCGCGCGCGCCAGCTTCGTGCTCAGTGCCAAGGTGCTGGACCCGCAGTTCCAGGGCCAGGTCAAGGAGCGGCTGAACAGCCGCGACGCGCTGCGCCTGGTCTCCGGCTTCGTCCGGCCGGCCTTCGAGCTGTGGCTGAGCCAGCACGTGGAGCACGGCCGCAAGCTGGCCGAACTCGTGATCCGCCAGGCGCAGACGCGCCAGCGCGCGGCGCAGAAGGTGGAAAAGCGCAAGGGCTCCGGCGTGGCCGTGCTGCCGGGCAAGCTGACCGACTGCGAGAGCCGCGACATTGCCTACAACGAGGTCTTCCTGGTCGAGGGCGACAGCGCCGGCGGCAGCGCCAAGATGGGCCGCGACAAGGAAACGCAGGCGGTGCTGCCGCTGCGCGGCAAGGTGCTCAACGCCTGGGAGGTCGAACGCGATCGCCTGTTCGCCAACAACGAGATCCACGACATCGCCGTGGCGCTCGGTGTGGACCCGCATGGCCCGGCCGACGAGCCCGACCTGTCCGGCCTGCGCTATGGCAAGGTCTGCATCCTGTCGGATGCCGATGTCGACGGCTCGCACATCCAGGTGCTGCTGCTGACGCTGTTCTTCCGGCACTTCCCGAAACTGATCGAGCGCGGGCACGTGTACGTGGCCAAGCCGCCGCTGTTCCGGGTGGATGCGCCGGCACGCGGCCGCAAGCCGGCGGCCAAGATCTATGCGCTCGACGAGGGCGAACTGACCGCGGCGCTGGACAAGCTGCGCAAGGAGGGCGCGCGCGAAGGCTCATGGAGCATCAGCCGCTTCAAGGGCCTGGGCGAGATGAGCGCCGAGCAGCTGTGGGAGACCACGCTGAACCCGGAGACCCGGCGCCTGCTGCCGGTGGCCTTCGGCGCACTGGGCTTCGAGGCCACCGTGCAGGCCATGCACAAGCTCATGGGCAAGGGCGAGGCGGCATCGCGGCGTGAGCTGATGGAACTGCATGGCGACACGGTGGAGGTCGACGTCTGAAACCTCGCCGGGCCGCTGCGCGCGCGGCCCGTGAATCCTGGCGCGACCTGGGGTTGACCCCCATCCGGATCAGGGGGTTGACGGTGCACGGCCCCACGGCAACAGTCATCGCTTCGCGAATTTCCATCTGGAGCAGGAGTTGATGAACAAGTTCAAGATCCGCGTGCTGTGCGCCGCCTTCGCGGCCGGCATGATGGGCAGCCTGGCCGCCACGCCCGCGCTGGCTGCCGAGAAGGACAGCCGTGTCATCGTCAAGTTCAAGGCAGGTGCCTTTGCCAAGGGGCGTGCCGAGGTGGCCGCCCGCGGCGGCAAGGTGCTGCTTAACCTGTCGGAATTCAACGCCCTGTCGGTGCGCCTGTCACCGGCGGCGCTCAAGCTGCTCCAGCGCAGCCGCCACGTCGAGTTCATCGAGCCCGACCATCCGATGTACCCGATGGCCGAGTCGGTGCCCTACGGCATCCCGATGGTGCAGGCCAACCTGGTCGGCGATGGCGCCGCCGGCAACCGCACGCTCTGCATCATCGACTCCGGCATCGACGGCACGCACCCGGACCACGCCGGCAACAAGCTGGCCGGTGAGAACCTCACCACCTCCGGCACCTGGGACAGCGACGAGAGCAGCCACGGCACGCACGTGGCCGGCACCGTGGCCGCGGTGGGCGGCAACGGCATCGGCGTTGTCGGCGTGATGCCCAACAAGAACATCAACCTGTACATCGCCAAGGTGTTCGACGCCTCGGGCAGCACCAGCTCCTCCACCGTGGCCAAGGCCATGTGGGCCTGCCACAAGAATGGCGGTGCCAACGTCATCAGCATGTCGCTGGGTGGGTCGGGCGCCTCCAGGTTGCAGGGCATCGTCGCCAAGTTGCTCGACAAGCGCGGCGTGATGATGTTTGCCGCCGCGGGCAACGGCGGCACCAGCGCGGTGTCGTACCCCGCCGGCTTCCCCGAGGTGATCTCGGTGGCCGCCGTCGATGCGGCCAAGGCGCATGCCAGCTTCTCGCAGTTCAACGCCGACGTCGAGATCGCAGCGCCCGGCGTGGGCGTGGTGTCCACGGTGCCCGTGGGCACGGGCGAGACCAGCACGCTGGACGTGGCCGGCAGCGGCTTCGAGGTCATCAGCGGCCTGGGCTCCGCCACTGGCACGGTGGCCGGCGCGCTGTACGACTTCGGCCTGGGTGAGAGCGTCGATGCCGGTGCCGCCGGCAAGATCTGCCTGATCTCGCGCGGCAACATCGCCTTCGGCCTGAAGGTGGACAACTGCGTGGCCAGCGGTGGCATCGGTGCGGTGGTCTACAACAACGTGCCGGGTGCGCTGGCGATGGATCTGGGCGGTGCCAAGACCATTCCGGCCGTGGGTGCCGACGGCAACGACGCGGCGGCCCTGCTGGCCAAGGTGGGCCAGGCGGCCACGGTGTCGGTGGAGGTGTCCGACTACGCGTCGTTCAACGGCACGTCGATGGCCACGCCACACGCCTCCGCGGTGGCCGCCCTGGTGTGGAGCCAGCATCCGAACTGCACCGCGGCGCAGTTGCGTGCCTCGCTGAACAACAGTGCCGAGGATCTGGGCGTTGCCGGCCGTGACGACGAGTTCGGCTTCGGCCTGATCCAGGCCAAGGCGGCCAGCGACCGGATCGCGGCGATGGGCTGCGGCAACTGAGTCTCGATCCGCGATGACCGGCGCCCGCGGGCGCCGGATCTGCGACCAACGCCGCACCGGGCTCAGGCTTGGTGCGGCGTTTCTTCTGGCGGCGGCGGACAATCGTGTCATGTCTGCTCACGGAGTGGCCTGGATCCCTGCGTGTCGTCGCGCCGCGGCCGGCGTGTGCCTGGCCGCGACGGCGCTGCCCGCCGCCGCCGCGCCCGATGGGCTCTGGGCCTGGGTCGACGGTGCCGGCATCGTGCACGTCGCCTCTGAACGCGTGGACCGGCGCTACCAGCCCTTGCTCGGCGCGCCGCACATCGATGCGGTGCCCGGCAAGACCGACCGCGCCGCCAGCCTGGTCACCTGGCTGGAGATTGCGCCGCAGGTGCGCGCGGTGCGCCCGTGGCTGCGCGAGGCCGCCGAGGTCCATGGCGTCGACCGGTTGCTGCTCAAGGCGCTCATCGCGGTCGAGTCCGGCTTCAACGCCGAGGCCGTGTCGCCGCGGGGTGCCATCGGCCTGATGCAGATCATGCCGACCACCGGCGACCACTACGCCACGCCGGAGGAGCGCCGCACGCCGGCGCCGCAGCGCCTGCGCGACCCGCGCGTGAACCTGCATACCGGTGCCCGCATGCTGGCCGACCTGCTGCGCCGCTTCGGCCGGGTGGACCTGGCACTCGCGGCCTGGAACGCCGGTGAAGGCCGGGTGCGCCGGGCCGGCCGGCAGTTGCCTCCGATCGCCGAGACCGAGGCCCACGTGCAGATGGTGCTGGAGCTGTACTGGGCGCTGCTGCAACGCGACCAGGCCCGGCGCGCCCAGGGCCTGCGGGTGATGCAGCCCACCACGATGCCCAGTCGCTGACGTGCCCGCGGGATCGCGAGCATCGCCGGCCTGAAGGCCCCGGGTCATCATCGCGGCCATGACGACCCCCTATCCCCACCTGCTGGCACCGCTGGACCTGGGCTTCACGACCCTGCCCAACCGCGTGCTCATGGGCAGCATGCACACCGGCCTGGAAGACGGCCGGCAGCACTTCCCGGCCATGGCCGCGTACTTCGCCGAGCGTGCCCGCGGCGGCGTCGGCCTGATGGTGACCGGCGGCTTCGCGCCCAACATCGAGGGCTGGGCCAAGCCCTTCGCCGGCACGCTGGCCACGCCGGCCGCGGCGCGCCGGCATCGTTCGGTGACGGACGCCGTGCATGCCGAAGGCGGCCGCATCGCGCTGCAGATCCTGCACACCGGCCGCTACGGCTACCAGCCACTGTGCGTGGCGCCGTCGCGGCTGAAGAGCCCGATCTCGCCCTTCACGCCTCGCGCGCTGTCGGCACGCGGCATCGAGCGCCAGATCCGCGCCTTCGTGCGCTGCGCGAAGCTGGCGCGCGACGCCGGCTACGACGGCGTGGAGATCATGGGCAGCGAGGGCTACTTCATCAACCAGTTCCTCGTCACCCACACCAACCAGCGCACCGACGAATGGGGCGGCGACTACGCCAACCGCATGCGGTTGCCGGTGGAGATCGTCTCCCGCGTGCGGGAGGCGGTCGGCCCGGACTTCATCCTGATCTACCGCCTGTCGATGCTGGACCTGATCCCCGACGGCAGCAGCTGGCCCGAGGTGGTGCAGCTCGCAAAAGCGGTCGTCGCCGCGGGCACGACGATCCTGAACACCGGCATCGGCTGGCACGAGGCGCGCGTGCCCACCATCGCCACCAGCGTGCCGCGCGCGGTGTTCGCTGGCGTGACGCAGCGCATGCGCCAGGAACTGCGCGCCGCCGGCATCAGCTTGCCGCTGGTCACCAGCAACCGCATCAACACGCCCGAGGTGGCCGAACAGGTGCTGGCCGACGGCTGTGCCGACCTGGTCAGCCTGGCGCGCCCGCTGCTGGCCGACCCGGCCTTCGTGGCCAAGGCCGCGGCCGGGCGTTCCGCCGACATCAACACCTGCATCGCCTGCAACCAGGCCTGCCTGGATCACACCTTCAGGAACCAGCTCGCCAGCTGCCTGGTCAACCCGCGCGCGGGGCAGGAGACCACGCTCGTGATCCGCCCGACGCCCCAGCGCAAGCGCTACGCCGTGGTGGGCGCCGGGCCGGGCGGGTTGGCCACCGCCACCACCCTGGCCGAGCGTGGCCATGCGGTGGACCTCTACGAGGCGGCCGACCGTATCGGTGGCCAGTTCAACATGGCCTGCCGCATCCCTGGCAAGGAGGAGTTCGCCGAGACGCTGCGCTACTTCGCCCGCCGCCTCGAGACCACCGGCGTGCGCCTGCACCTGGGCACGCGCGCCGACGCCGCCACGCTGGCCGCCCAGGGCTACGATGCCGTGATCCTGGCCACCGGCGTGCTGCCGCGCGACCCGCAGATCCCCGGGCAGGATGGCGCGAACGTGCTGCGCTACACCGATGTGCTGCTGCACGGCCGGCCGGTGGGTGCGCGCGTGGCCATCGTCGGTGCCGGTGGCATCGGTTTCGACGTGGCAGAGTTCCTGGTCACGCCGCCCGGTGGCTCGACCACCGTGGACCCGGCCGCGTGGCGCGCCGAATGGGGCGTGGCCGACCCCACCGCCGTGCGTGGTGGCGTCGTCGCACCCAGGCCATCGCCGCCCGCGCGCCAGGTGACGCTGCTACAGCGCAAGCCCGGCAAGCTGGGCGCCGGCCTGGGCAAGACCACCGGCTGGATCCACCGCGCCGCGCTGCACCACAAGCGCGTGGAGATGATCGCCGGCGTCAACTACGAGCGCATCGGGCCGGACGGGCTGTTCGTCACGTATGGACCGGAGCGCAAGGACGGCCAGCTGATCGCCTGCGACACCGTGGTGCTGTGCGCCGGACAGGAGTCGCTGCGCGAACTCGAGGCACCGTTGGATGCTGTCGGCGTGACGGTGCACCGGGTCGGCGGCGCCGACGTGGCAGCGGAGCTCGACGCCAAGCGCGCGATCGACCAGGGTACGCGGCTGGCGGTGCGGCTCTAACGCGCCTGCTCGACGCCCGTTGAACCCATCGTGCTGGGCCGCGTACAGATCGGGTACGCGTCGAATGCTCGCTCCCGGCCAGAAGCCGCCGGTCACTGACGGCGGCTCCTTGGCAGGCTGCGAGTGCAGCCGGAATGCGAATCCGGGGCTGACTTCAGTGGAAGTCCTCTTCGCGCTGACAGCGCGGGCGGGCGCGACGCTCGTGCTGCGGGACTGTTCAGTGCTTCGATCCGCGACACAGTGACCCGAATGCAGGCGCCAATCGGCTTACGCGTTGCTGTTCACATCGATTCGGAGGCGTGCGATCGATACGGGATCACCGGGACGCCAACGCTTGTCTTGGTCATGGACGACGCCTTGAGGGAGGCTTGTGCGTCGCGCGTGTGTGCATCATCGCGGCCGTCTGTGAAGGTCGGGGTCCATGAAGGTCCCGCCGTCCAATGTCAAGACGCTGGCCAAGCAGCTCGAACTGGACCCTGTCGGCCTGCTGCAGCGTGTGCTGGTGGAGTACGACCTGGCACTGGCCAGGAACGAGACCTTCATGACTGGGTTCAAGCTGCAGGTATCGCAGGCACTGGACGCACAGGTCATGCAGGAACTGGCCTACCACGGCCGCCCGCTGGCCCGCCGGGACAGCGAAGCCGCGAGGGTAAGTGTCGAACTGGAGGAGTTGTACGCCCGGCACGCGAAGGAGCGGCGGGCGGTGCGAAGGCTGCTGCTGGACAGTGGCAGCGCCGGTACTGGTGCAGACTCATGATTGCGTTGCCCAGATCCGTCGCCGACCGATCAATGCCGAACGACTTACATTTTGCGACGTGCCGTGCGGAGTACGACCAGCAGTCCAGCCGTCATGAGCAGAACGACCGCAGGCTCGGGCACAGCAGTCACCGTGAACGCGCCGGAGATGATCTGACCTCCGGTGATCGTCCCGGACAGTGCGCCGCTGCTGACGAACAGGTCGCTGCCCGTGAACAGTTTGATCGAGTAATCGCCATCGGCCAGCCCGTAGATGTCTACGCTGAGCGAACGACCCAGCAACTCAGTCGGCAAGACCAGGGAGTAGTGAGGAAAAGCCTCAGGTACCGTCACCTCGCCGGTTTCTTCGTCGCCACCGATTTCGCCGAACGACTTTTCGAGCAGGACGTCGCCCACACTCAGCAGGCTACTCGAGCTTACGAAACGACGACCGGTCAGAACATCGACGAGTGCGAGGTCCACAGGCGAGTTGACATTGACCGATGGCAGCTGAGGCAGTGTGCTGCTGTCGACGAGCTCAAAGAAGGACATGTTGCCCACTGCAAGCAGACTACCGTCAATCGGAAGCACCTGTCCGTCAGAGTCCCGAACGAACTGACGCTGATCGAACCACTGATTTGGATCGAACGTGTATTCCGAACTCTGGTTGTTCATCCGATCGAAAACGTCCTGCAGCGTCACGTTAACGAGTTGCTCGCCGGGTGTGTAGGCGCTGCCGTACATCGCGGCATATGGAGCTCCATAGCCAGCGTCGGAGACAAAGATGTGAGACGCAAGGATCGTGTCGGATGGGCCCAATGTGGGGTCGATACCGAATGCCATGATTGCATGCATGGTGCCGTCGACCCCGTTTTGCAGGAATACTCCGGTTGGCACGCGCAGCAGTACGGCGTCGCCGCCTCTCAATGCGACCGCGAGATCCTCGAGAGTGGCTGTTCTGTTCGTCGACTTGAGGGCACTGTTGCCGTTCAGCCGCAGCCCGGTCTGAGCCATAACGCCGGCAAGGTCGAAGCTGTTGCCGACCATCACGTTCTGATCGAGAGCCAAGTCCCTGAGCTCCAGGGGGTTAGCCTCGAAGCCGTAGTGCGCTGCGACTGTCGCAACTGTCGTCACAAAGCAGCCCCGCGCTCGGAATAGCCGCTGAGCCGACGCCGGCAACAAGTCATTGAGCGGCGTGTCGGCCCAGGTATTGAGGAAATGGTTGTCCTGATACTGCTTGTACTTGGTGAGCGCAGGCAAGTCGCCACGAACGAGTTGTTGCTGCGATCCGCTGGCCAGCACGAAGGCCGCGCCCCCTACGGTATTGAGTGGATCTGACATTGCCAAGGTCGTCGGCGCAATGGTCGTTCCACCACCCGGTAGGCGAATCTGCCTTCCGGCAGCGGCCAGGACGGTCGCCTCGTACACTTGGTTCGAAACTGCGCTGACGCGGGCGGCTACCAAAGACGAGGCACCTTGGTCATCGATCGCGCTGAACAGCAGGCGGTACTGTTGACCGATGCGGCTGTCGACGCGCTCTATGGCGATCTTGGAGTCCGGCGACAGCGACGCCAGCGTTCTGCCTAGTGCTGACGAGTTGACCTCTTGACCGATGGAGACGACTCGAACAGCAGGCCCCGAGTTCCGATGATCACTGACAAAAATCCCGGGACCAAAGGCATCCTCGGCGTAGAAGGCAGACAACGTTCCGTCGTCAGTGATGCCCGGAGTCGCACCGACTCGGGTCACTGTTGAGTCAGTCAGCGTCCGAATCGAATACAGCCCGGTGAATGGGTCCGGGGCAGAGTACCTCAACGACTGTGCGCCTGCGTTCCCAACTCGCATGACCACCTGACTGCCGTCCGCAATTGCGGGCCTGGCCCCAGCGCCCACGAAGTTGTAGACGAGTCGGTTGTCAGCGCGGATTCCATTAGGGTTTACGTAGAGGCCAGTGACCGCTCCGCCGCTGGTCAGGCCGACGAATGCCGCGCCGCCATCGTTTGCCAGACTGGTCAGCACTATCCCGGATAGGGGCGCAACGTTCGTGTCTGCCAAGACACTGAAGGTCCCGTCAGCCGACCAATTGCGCGCGAAGAATGCAGGTGGCGACCCGGCTACGCGGTCCCGAACGATCGTCTGCCCGAGGTCGTTCAACTGCACCGAGGCATACGTGCGCGACAGACTCGGCGCAAAGGTGATCCTCCTCGCCGGGAGCGCATCGCCGAGGAGCACGACGCCGGAACCGGTGCCCGATGAGGCCGTCAGCGTCGCGCCGAAGGCAATGTCCCCGGCTCCGTTTATGGAAGCCTCGAAGCTGATCGACGACAAAGTGTCGCCGCTGCTGAGGGTGTCGCCGTTGCTGGCGAGCAGGCGGAAGATGGAATCCGCGGTTGCCGGCGCCATGCCGGCTAGACACAAGAGGGCGGCCGCACATCGCATGTGCATTGCTAGCATCGAGTCCTCCCTTGTGAAAAAGACTTGGACGGCGGCCAATCGCACGCCGCGCCAGTTCCGATAGCTTCTTCGCTTACGGTCAAATTACTTGAACTGCCTTGCGAACACAAGCGACCTCGACGCTGAACGCGACGCAATCGACCATCAGAGCGTACCGCAACTACTTAAATTTGGGGAGGAGGCGCATAGGTGTTCAAACGCCCCCCGCAAAGCCCGACGACTGGGCCGCGACCAGCCACGACTGGCGAGGACGGGCGAGGACCGGATGTCTGCGACAGCGAGACCGTGGCTGCGGCGCCCATTCAGACCCCCTCGCCGCTTTCACTGGGGCTCGTCCGGTGACTGCGAGGCTGCCCGACCGGCGGCTTCAGGCCGGCAATATTAGGACTGCCTACATCTCTTCAGGGTCGTGAGCAGACATACGGCGTACTGCCCGTCAGCAGACAACGGGCGTCGTCGTTTTCCGCAAGGCAGGGCACCGCTCCCGATCAATCGGCCATCGTGTCCGCCGCCACCGTCGGCGGGGGCTTCTGCCCGCGCAGGTTCAGCCACGCGCTTGCCGCGCCGGCCACCGCGATGATGCCCATGCCCAGCCAGCCGAAGGCGTCCGGCAGTCGCCCGAAGACGATGAAGCCGGCCAGCGTGGCCGAGGCGATCTGCGTGTAGACGAAGGGCATCAGCGTCGACGCCGGCGCCATGCCCAGGGCCAGGATCAGCATCAGGTGCCCGGCGGTGCCGGCCAGGCCAGCGAGGACCATCACGCCCCAGGTCAGCGCGTCGGCCTGCGCCAGGGCACCGGCCGCGTCGATGGGACTGGCCCACAGCACCGGCAGCACGATGGCGGTGCCCACGGCGCCGGTCCAGAA
>JACKLN010000023.1 GCA_024235855.1 Burkholderiaceae bacterium | reverse complement strand
CCTCGCCGCCCCCGGTGGCCAGTTGCGCGTCCACCAGCGCGATGAAGGCAGGCGGGTCGATGGGCTTGGTGACATGGGCCACGAAACCGCTGGCCAGCGCACGCTCGCGGTCGCCCGGCATGGCCGCAGCCGTCAGGGCCAGCAGCGGCACGCGCGCCAGGTCGGGCTCGGCACGCATGAAGCTGGCCACGGCAAAACCGTCGAGCACCGGCATCTGGATGTCGCAAAGCACCAGATCGGGCCGGTCGCGCCGCGCCAGGGCCAGGCCGGCGGCGCCGTCGGTGGCCGTCAGCACCTCGTGACCATGCGCCTGCAGCAGGAAGCTCGTCAGTTCCAGATTGACGGCGTTGTCTTCAATCACCAGGATGCGGGCCATCGCTCAGCCTCGACGCAGCCAGAGGCTGAAGCAGCTGCCCTGCCCCTCGCGGCTGCTCACCGTCAGCGTGCCGCCCATCAGCTCGGCCAGCTGCCGCGACAGGTGCAGACCCAGGCCCGTGCCCTCCATGCGCCGTTCGCGCCAGTCGCCCACCTGCACGAAGGCCTGGAACAGCCGCGCCTGGTCGGCGTCGCTGATGCCGATGCCGGTGTCGACGACGTCCAGGCGCCAGCCGTCACCGGGCCCGGACGCGCCGGTGGACTCGGCGGCGGCCGGCACGCGCAGCACGACGCTGCCCCGGGCCGTGAACTTGATGGCGTTGGAGCCGAGGTTGAGCACCACCTGGCGCAATGCGCGGCGGTCGGCCTGCACCAGGCACGGGCCGGGCGGCAGGTCCACGTGCAGGTCCAGCCGCTTGACCGATGCGCCCGGTCGCAGCGTGGCCACGGCCTCCTCGATCACCTCGCGCGCGTCGATGGTCTCGCAGGCCAGCTCCAACTGGCCCGATCCGATCTTGGCCAGGTCCAGCAGGTCGTTGATGAGAGACAGCAGGTGGCGCCCGCTGGACTGCACATGACCGAGCTGGCGTTCCTGGGTCTCGGTCAGCGGCCCGGGCAGGCGCATGAGCATCAGGCCCGTGAACCCGAGGATGGCGTTCAGCGGCGTGCGCAGTTCGTGGCTCATCGTGGCCAGAAAGTGGTCCTTGGCACGGTTCGCACGTTCGAGTTCCAGGTTCTTCTGCTGCAGCGCCGATTCGATGGCCTTGCGGTCGGCAATGTCGCGGATGGCCGCGATCACCATCACCCGACCCTCCAGCCGAACCGGGCTCAGGCCGATGGCCACCGGAAACTCGTGCCCCTGGGCATGCAGGCCGTGCAATTCCAGCCCGCGGCCCATCGGGCGCAGGCCAGGCGTGTCGAGGTAGCGGCTGCGGTGCGCCCGGTGCTGGGTGCGCAGCCGCTGCGGCAGCAGCCGCTCCACCGGCTCCCCTACCAGGGCCGCTGCATCATGGCCGAACAGCGTCTGGGCCTGCGCGTTGGAAAACACGATGCGCCCACTGGGGTTGACGACGACGATGGCATCGGGCAGCGAGTCGAACAGTTCGCCGTTGCGCGCACGGATGACGTCGCCATCCTGCCGTGCGCGCTGCCGCGTGATGTCGCTGAACAGGGCGATGGTGCCGCCGTCGTCCAGCCGACGATGGCGGCACGTGAGTTCCAGGCGCTCGCCATCCGGCCGCAACGCCTGCACGTCCTGATGGCCCTGCGCGCGCGCGTCGTTCTGCAGGGCCACGGCCGCCTGGCCGATCAACGTGGCCAGCGGCAGGCCCACGGCCGTGGCCGCGTCGTGCCCGAAGATCTGCTCGGCAGCCCGGTTCCACGACTGCACGACGCCGCCGGCGTCACAGCACACGATGGCATCGGGCGCCAGCTCGACCAGCGCGAGGGGATCGGTCATCGGATGCGGTGCACGCCGGCGGCAGAAATCAGAGTGACCATTGATCGTGGCGCAGGCCTTGACATTGGTCAATTCGTGCGCCGGGGATATCTCTCCGGACGGCATCGCCAGCCGCGGCGCCCGGGCGACACGGCGCCTGGCGACGCCGCTGGTGGCCATGCGGGTGTCAGCGGTCTTGCATTACCCTTCGGCGTCCCCATCTGTCCATTTCACTGGAGGATCGCCCGCGATGAACAATGTGATGACCGTCGAAGCACCAGAAGGTCTGCAGACGACGATGCACGTCGTCTACGCCCTGCATGCGCTGGGCCTGGTGCTGGGTGCCTTCGGCGCGGCCAGCGTCATCGGCTCCTTCCTCTTCGGCTGGCCGTCGATCATCGCGGTCATCATCAGCTACGTGAAGCGCGGCGACGCCCGCGGCACGTGGCTGGAATCGCACTTCACCTGGGCCATCCGTACCTTCTGGTACGCGCTGGCCTGGGCGCTGCTCGTCGGCCTGGTGTCCCTCCCGCTGACGGTGGTGATCATCGGCATCGCCACCTGGGCGCTGGGCCTGTTCCTGCTGGGCCTGTGGGCCATCTACCGCATCGCCCGCGGCTGGCTGCGCCTGAAGGACCACCAGCCGATGCCGATGGCCTGACACCACAGCGGCCAGCCTCGTCCCGAAGCTGGCCGCCCCGTCGATTCAGGCCTCGACGAACGTCGAGGGCGAGAAGGGCACGGGCGCCGTCGCGTCGTCATCGATCAGGTGTTCCGGCGCCATCGGGCGGGCGAAGTAGAAGCCCTGCAGTTCGTCGCAGCCCAGCGCCACCAGCACGTCGCGCTGCTCGGCCGTCTCCACGCCTTCGGCGACCACGCGCTTGCCCAGGGCATGCGCCAATTGCACCACGGCCTGCATGACGCCACGGGCCTGTGCGTCCGAGGCGACGTCCTTGACGAACAGGCGGTCGATCTTCAGCTCGTGCGCGCCGAGCTGGCGCAGCATGGCCAGGCTGGAATGGCCCGTGCCGAAGTCGTCGAACGCGGTCCGCACGCCCATGGCCGAGAGCTGGTCGATGACCTGCTGGGTGCGCTGCACGTCGTCCATCGCCACCGACTCGGTGAACTCGCAGATCAGCAGCGACGGGTCGATGCCGTGTCGGCGGATCTTGGCGTCGATGCGATCAACGAAGTCCCGTTGCCGCACCTGCAGGGCAGAAATGTTCACCGCCACGTGCAGCCGGCGTCCGCGGGCGCACCACTGCGCGATCTGTCGGCAGGCCTCGTCGAGCACCCAGTAGCCGATGGGCACGATCAGGCCATGGGCTTCGGCCAGCGGGATGAAGTCCAGCGGCGGCACCATGCCCCGTGCCGGATGGCGCCAGCGCAGCAGCGCCTCGACGCCGCGGACCCGCCCGCTCCGACCACAGACCTTGGGTTGGTAGAAGAGGCAGAGCTCCTGCCGCTCGAGCGCGCTGCGCAGGTCCGACAGCAGGCCCGACGGGTCCGCCGCGCGGTGGCGCGCAGGATCGAAGAGCTCGACCTGGTTGCCGCCGGCACGCTTGGCGGCATACATGGCGGCGTCGGCCTGGGCCTTCAGGCGCAGCCCATCGCCGCCGCCGTCGTGCACCGCCAGGCCGATGGAGGCCGCGATCCGCAGTTCGTGGCCCTCCACCTCGAAGGGACGGCCGACGGCGTTCAGCAGGCGGCGCGCCAGCACTTCGGCCTGCACCGCGTCGTCCAGGTCTTCCAGCAGCAGCACGAACTCGTCGCCACCGACCCGGGCCAGCGTGTCGGTCGCGCGGCACAGCGCGCGCAGGCGCCCCGCCACCTGGCGCAACAACTGGTCGCCGACGGCGTGGCCCCAGCTGTCGTTGACCGGCTTGAAGCCGTCCAGATCGATGAACAGCACGGCGATGCGCCGGTCGGGCCGGCGCGAGGCCAGCGCCAGCGCATGCTGCAGGCGGTCGTCGAAGCGGGCGAGGTTGGGCACGCCGGTCAAGGGGTCGTTGAAGGCCAGGCGCTGCAGTTCGTCGTTGGCCTCCTGCAGTTCGCGGTTCGTGAGTTCCAGCCGGTTCGCCAGCCGGTTGGCATGCGCCTGCAGCCGCGCATCGATGATCGAGGTCACCAGCGTGATCGACAGCAGCACCACGGTGGCGGCGATGACCAGAGCGCCCAGGTTGTCGCCACCCAGTGCGTCGGCGCTCAGGCACAGCGTGCCCTCGGGGAAGCCGGCGGCGGCCATGCCGGTGTAATGCATGCCGCTGATCGCCGCGCCCATGACCAGGGCGGCGGCCACCTGGGCCAGGCGCGCCTGCAGGCCGCGCAGCCGGCGCATGCCGAAGAAGATCAGCAGCGCCGCCGCCGACGCCACGACGGCGATCAGCGCCGAAGCGCCGAAGCGCCGACGATGGGCCAGTTCCAGACGATGCCCGGGGCCACGTCGATGGCCGCCATGCCCACGTAGTGCATGGCACAGATGCCTCCGCCCATGGCCAGGGCACCGATGGCCAGCACACGCGCGGTCAGCGTCTCGCGGGCCGCGAGCGCCAGTGCGAGCCCGGACACCCCCACCGCGGCCACCCACGACCACAGCGTCATGTCGGCCCGGTAGCCCAGCGCGATCGGCAGCTCGAACGCCAGCATGCCCACGAAGTGCATGGACCACACGCCGGAGCCCATCACCAGGGCGCCGCCGGCGATCCAGGCGCGTGCGCTCGCACGGTCGGGCCCGCGCACGCGCCGCGCCAGGTCCAGCGCCACGTAGGAGGCGAAGGCGGCGATCAGCACCGACAACAGCACGACGCCGGGTTCGTAGCGGGATGGCAGCAGGCCAAGGTCGGTCACGGTGTGTGGCGACAGCGACTGCGGCTGCCGATCGATGCCGCAACGCCCGGATATCGGCGCTTGTCGGACGATCTTGATGGCGGTCAACCTCGAACCCCTGGGCTAGAATCCCTGCATGGGTCGACCCACCAGTCGCCGGCCCGCGTCGATTCCGACCTCTCCGAGCTTCCGCGCCTCACGGACTGGTGCGTCTCCCCGGCGTACGAAGGCTGCGAACTTCAGGCCCCGTGCCTGCCCCTGA
>JACKLN010000022.1 GCA_024235855.1 Burkholderiaceae bacterium | reverse complement strand
CCCGAACCGGACATCTTCTGATGAGCAAGCCCTTCGATGCCCTCTTCGACCGCGTGCCCGTTCCGCTGGGGACGTGGATCATGTCGGCCAGCCCGCTGGTCACCGAGGCCACCGGCCACGCCGGCTTCGACTGGGCGGTGCTGGACATGGAGCACACGCCGCTGGACCTGGCCGGCCTGGTGAGCCTGCTGCAGGCCAACCTGGGCTCGCCGATGCTGCCCATCGTGCGCGTGCCCTGGAACGACGCGGTCACCATCAAGCGCGTGCTCGACAGCGGCGCCCACACGCTGCTGGTGCCCTTCGTGCAGAACGCCGAGGAAGCCGCCGCCGCCGTGGCCGCCACACGCTACCCGCCGGAAGGCGTGCGCGGCATGGCGGCGATGAGCCGCGCCTCGAAGTTCGGCACCGTGCCCGACCATTTCCGCCACGCCAACACGCAGGTGGGCGTGATCCTGCAGATCGAGACGCCCACCGCGCTGGCCAACCTGGAGGCCATCGCCGCCGTGCCCGGCGTGGACGCGCTGTTCCTCGGCCCGGGCGACCTCAGCGGCACCATGGGCCTGCCCGGCCAGGTGGGGCACCCGGACGTGCAGGCCGCGATGCACGACGCCGCAAGGCGCGCCCACGCGGCCGGCATCCGCATCGGCACCGTGATGGGCCAGGTGGAGCAGGTGCAGCAGATGCGCGACGCCGGCTACCACTTCGTCGGGCTGGCGTCGGACCTGGGGCTGTACATGCGCGCCTGCACCGGCGCGCTGAAGCAACTGCGCGACAGCGCGCCTGGCGTGCACGGCAACTATTAGGGTCTGTTGACATATGGATCGCACCCGCGTGAGGCCCCGGAGCCGGGCCAATCTAGGCGCAGCGCGCAGCCCGCACTCACGTGCGGGCAAGCGATGCAACGACGAGTGGCCCGGCTCCGGGGCCTCACCCTACGGGCCGGGGAGTGTGGGGCCACTGGCGGGCGTTGCGCCGCTTGCCCAGCCGGCCAGGCTGGGCCGCGCGCCGCGCCTACGCCAGCGGCCCCGCACTCCCCGGCGCGGGCTCGATCCACATGTCAACAGACCCTAGGCGCGCGCCATGGCCAACGTCGAACTCCGCGGCATCCGCAAGCGCTACGGCAACGTCGAGGTGGTGCACGGCATCGACCTCGAGGTGCGGCACGGCGAGTTCGTCGTCTTCGTCGGCCCGTCGGGCTGCGGCAAGAGCACGCTGCTGCGCATGGTGGCCGGGCTGGAAGGCATCAGCGACGGCGAACTGCGCATCGACGGCCAGCGCGTCAACGAACTGCCGCCGCGCAGCCGCGACATCGCCATGGTGTTCCAGGACTACGCGCTCTACCCGCACAAGACGCTGTTCGAGAACATGGCCTTCGGCCTGCGCCTGCGCAAGACGCCGGAGGACGAGATCCAGCGCCGGGTGATGGACGCCGCGCGGCTGCTGAAGATCGACCACATGCTCGAACGCCGGCCCGCGGCGCTGTCGGGCGGCCAGCGCCAGCGCGTGGCCATCGGCCGCGCCATCGTGCGCCAGCCCAAGGTGTTCCTGTTCGACGAGCCGCTGAGCAACCTCGACGCCCAGCTGCGCCACGAGATGCGCAGCGAGATCAAGCGCCTGCACCAGCGCCTGGGGGCCACCATCATCTACGTCACGCACGACCAGGTCGAGGCCATGACGATGGCCGACCGCATCGCCGTGCTCTCGGCTGGCGAGCTGATGCAGTACGACACGCCCGACGCCATCTACAACCGGCCGGCCGCGCTGTTCGTCGCCGGCTTCACCGGCGCGCCGCCGATGAACCTGGTGGCCTGCACGCTGGCCGACAGCGCCGCCCTGCTCGGCCCGCTGCGCCTGCCGCTGCCGCAGGACCTGGCTGCGCGTGCACCGACCGGCCCGCTGAAGCTGGGCGTCCGCCCGGAGAACCTGCGCTTCGCGCGCCAGGACGGCGACGTCGACCTGCCTGCCGAAGTGGTGCTGCTGGAGCCGCTGGGCGCCGAGACCCTGGTCACGCTGAAGGCCGGCGACGCGGAACTCATCGCCCGCGGGCCGGCCGACTTCCGCGAGCGCCCCGGCACCACCGTCACGCTGCACCTGCAGCCGCAACACCTGCACCTGTTCCACGCCGAATCCGGGTCGGCCGTCTGACAACACCCGGCACAAGGAGACCCTGCATGCAACGTCGCACCACCTTCGCCGCCCTGGCCGCTCTCGGGGCCGCCGCCCTGCTGGCTGCAAGCGCCGCCCACGCCCAACAGACCACGCTGCGCGTCTTCTCCGGCGGCCAGAATCAGCGGCCCGACCTGATGCGCCAGCTGTTCGACAGGTACCAGGCCGCCAACCCCGGCGTGAAGATCGAGATCGAGACCGGCGGCGCCACCAGCGAGCTGCAGCGCCAGTACCTGAGCACCGTGCTCAACGCCAAGGACAGCGCCATCGACGTCTTCATGATCGACGTGGTCAACCCGGCGCAGTACTTCAGCAGCGGCTGGGTCGAGCCGCTGAACGCCTACGTGGGCGAACCCGCCAGCGTGATGGCGCCCTACCTGCCGGTCTACGCCAGCGCCAACGTGGTGGACGGCAAGATCGCCGCACTGCCGGCCTTTGCCGACAGCATGTTCATGTACTACCGCAAGGACCTGCTGGCCAAGCACGGCATCGCCGAGCCAAAGACCTGGGACGAACTGGCCGCCGCCAGCAAGAAGATCATGGCCGCCGAGGGCAACCCCGCGCTGCAGGGCCTGAGCATCCAGGGCGCGCCGATCGAGGGCGCGGTCTGCACCTTCCTGCTGCCCTACTGGAGCCAGGGCAAGGAGTTCAACGACGCCGCCGGCAAGATGACGCTGGACAAGGCCGCCGCCACCAAGGGTCTGCAGGGCTGGCTGGGCCTGGTGGACCAGGGCGTGATGAAGAAGAACATCGCCGAGGTCAAGACCGGCGACACGGTCAACGAGTTCAAGGCCGGGCAGGTGGTCTTCGCCATCAACTGGGGCTTCGCCTGGGACCGCTTCCAGGGCGACAAGGACAGCACCGTGCAGGGCAAGGTCGGCGTGATGCCGCTGCCCGCGGTGGCCGGTGGCAAGAGCGCCACCTGCATCGGCGGCTGGCAGTGGGCCGTCAGCGCCTTCAGCAAGAGCAAGGCCGAGGCGGCCAAGCTGGTGCGCTACATGAGCAGCCCCGACGCCAGCAAGTTCCTGGCCGTGGAAGGCTCGCTGATGCCGGTCTACCCGCAGACCTACACCGACGCCGACGTGGTCAAGGCCGTGCCCTGGTTCAAGGACGCCGCCGCAGTCGTCGTGGCCGGCAAGAGCCGGCCCAAGAGCGAGCGCTACGGCGAGGTCAGCGACGTGATCCGCACCACCACCAGCGCGGTGCTGGCGCGCACCAAGACCCCGGCCGAAGGCGTGGACGAGATCGAGAACCGCCTGCGCCGCGTGATGCGCTGAGGGCGAGACGGCGATGCTGGCCAGATTGCGCGACCCGTCGGACCGCCTGCTCGCAGCGCTGCTGCTGGCGCCGGCGTTCGCGCTGCTGGCCCTCATCGTCGTCTACCCGATCGGCAAGCTGATCTTCAACAGCTTCTTCGACCTGCGGCTGCAAGGCGGCGGCAACGCACCCTTCGTCGGCCTCGAGAACTACGTGCTCGTCCTGCAGGACAAGGACTTCTGGAACGCGACCTGGAACACGGTGCTGATCACGCTCGTCACCGTGCCCGGCGCGCTGATCATGGGCCTGGGCCTGGCGCTGCTGGCCAACCTGCCGTTCAAGCGGCGCTGGCCGGTGCGGCTGGCGCTGCTGCTGCCCTGGGCGCTGCCGCTGGCTTTCGCCGGCCTGATCTTCGCGTGGTTCTTCCACACCGAGTACGGCTTCGTCAACGACCTGCTGAGCGGATTCCAGCCCGAACCCACGATGTGGCTGCTGCGCCCGAACTGGGCCATGGCTGCGATCTGCCTGACCATCATCTGGAAGAGCAGCAGCTTCATGGCGCTGATCCTGCTGGCCGGGCTGCAGATGATCCCGGGCTCGCTGTACGAGGCGGCCGAGGTCGACGGCGCCAGCCAATGGCAGCAGTTCCGCGAGATCACGCTGCCGATGCTGATGCCGTCCATCGTGGTGGCGCTGATCTTCCGCACCATCACCGCGCTGCAGACCTTCGACATCCCGTACACCATGACGCGCGGCGGCCCGGGCAACGCCACCGAGACGCTGGCGATGCTGATCCACAAGAACAGCATCGAGTACGGCGACATCGGCTACAGCTCCACGCTGGCGGTGTTCATGTTCCTGCTGTCGATGGCCATCACTGCCATCTACCTCAAGCGCATCGCGAGCCAGGCATGAACGCGCCGGGCCGCTCCCCAGCGTTCATCCCGCGGCGCGTCGCGCGGAGGGCATCGCCATGACGAGCCCGGTCTATGCCTCGCCCTGGAGCGGCCCGCGCCTGCGCTGGATCGCCGCGGCCATCGTGGTGCTCAACGGCTTCTTCCCGGCGCTGTGGATCCTGCTCACCAGCCTGAAGACCGAGGCCGAACTGGTCACGCGGCCCATCACCTGGATCCCGCGCAACCCCACGCTGGACAACTACGTGGCGGCCTTCACCGACCAGCCGCTGCTGAAATTCCTGGCCAACAGCGCGGCGGTGGCGGCCATTTCCACGGTGGTGACGCTGATCGTCTCGGCCCTGGCCGCCTACGCCATCGCGCGGCTGAACCTGCGCCACCGGCAGTGGATCCTGACGGCCATCGTGGCCAGCAGCATGTTCCCGCTGATCACGTTGCTGGTGCCCATCTTCGAGACCATGCGCGGCCTGGGCCTGCTCAACACCTACCTGGCCCTGGTGCTGCCCTACACGGTGCTGAGCCTGCCGGTCTGCACGCTGGTGCTGGTGAGCTTCTTCCAGAGCATCCCGCGCGACATCGAGAACGCCGCGATGATCGACGGCTGCACCCGCCTGGGCGCCCTGTGGCGCGTGGTGGTGCCGCTCGCCGCTCCGGGCGTGTTCACCGCCGGCATCCTGAGCTTCGTGAACGCGTGGGACGAGTTCCTGCTCGCCTTGTCGCTGAACTCCAATCCGTCGATGCGCACGCTGCCGGTGGGCATCACGCTCTACCAGACGGAGTTCGTCTTCCCCTGGCCGGTGATTTCCGCCGCGCTGGTGGTGGCCATCGTGCCCATCGCGATCCTGATCGCGGTGTTCCAGGAACGGGTGGTGAGCGGGTTGACGCAGGGCGGGCTCAAGGGATGAGCGCTGTCGACGCAGAGCGGCCGTTCGGTGGTCCATCAACGCCGCCGTTCAGCGTGGCCGGGGGTCCGGGCGGGCGTTCTCCGGCCCACGCTCGCGGGGCGCTGCCCGCTGTGTGCCACCGACGAGGCT
>JACKLN010000021.1 GCA_024235855.1 Burkholderiaceae bacterium | reverse complement strand
CCGCAGAAGTACGGCAGGTTGATCATGTCCACCACCGGCGCGAACGGCGCGAAGTTGGCCAGCGAGTGCTGTGCCGCCTGGATCGTGCCTTCCTGCACCTTCTGCGGCAGCGCGCCGCCGGCACCCAGCTGACCGGCCGGCGCCAGGCGCACGTAGACCTTGCCGCGGGTGGCGTTCTGGATGTTCTCCTTGAAGTCGCGCTGCAGGATGGGGTAGCTGCGCGACGCGCCGAGCTGATACGCCGTCGCGATCGTCATGATGTGCTTGGCGGCCTTCTCGCGCTCGGACTCCTCGTTGCGCGACTGCGCCACGGCGGCCGGCGAGAACAGCGTGCCGCCGGCGGCGGCCATCGCGGCCACCGTGAAGCCGCTGTTGCGCGCCACACGCAGGAACTGCCGGCGCTCGGCGGCCCGGGCGTCCACCAGGTCCAGTTCGGTTGTGGAGGGGTTCGACGGCTTGCTCATGGGTGTCTCCTTGCGAGGTGTTCGTTGTGGAACGGATGGCCCTGCGGTCAGGCCGGATGATGGGCAGCGGCCACCATGCCGCCGGTCGGGTCGGGTCGCGCCATTCGGCGCAGGGTCAGGGGTCGGGCGTGGCCGAACCGGCGTCACGCCGACGGACGGCCGCCTCGCGGGCCAGCGTGCCGGCCACGAACAGCACCACGGCGACGAACAGCGTCAGCATCTCGCCGACGTCGCTCAGCCAGGGTTTCATGCGCAGCGGCCCGCCGATGACCACGTTGGCGAAGAAGACCCCGAAGACCAGCAGCGACAGCACCAGGGCCGCGCTGCCGAACTTGTCGCCGGGGGTCGGGGTCATGGCGGGCCTGGTGGTCACTCAGGCGCTCTCGTACAGGCGCGTCAGCACGAACTCGCGGTGGCCGAGCGCCTCGGCCGCGGTCAGCCGCCCGTTCGCCGTGCGCAACATGCACTCGAGCAGCTTGTCGCCGGCACCGTCCATGTTCATCTCGCGCTGCAGCAGCCCCGAGGTGTCGACGTCCACGTGCTCACCCATCGTGCGCACCGTGCGCGGGTTGGCGCAGATCTTGATGACAGGCACGATCGGGTTGCCGACGATGTTGCCCTGGCCGGTGGGGAAGAAGTGCACCACGTAGCCTGCGGCCGCGCACAGCGTGACCATCTCGGCCGCGGCCGAGCTCGACTGCATGAACCACAGGCCCGGGCCGGTCGGCGTCTCGGCGTAGTCGAGCACGCCGTCGACCTTGCACTTCTTGCCGATCTTCTGGATGTTGCCCAGCGCCTTTTCCTCGATCGTCGTCAGGCCGCCGGCAATGTTGCCCTTGGTCGGCTGGCTCTCCGACAGATCGGTCGTCTTGTGACGGTCGATCATGGCCTGGTACTTGTTGAACATGTCCATGAACTGCGCACGCACCTCCGGCGTCCGGCAGCGGGCGGCCACCAGGTGCTCGCCGCCGGTCAGTTCGCTGGTTTCGCCGAAGCACAGCGTGGTACCGAGCTTGTAGAGCTTGTCGAACGCGTTGCCGACGGTCGGGTTGGCACCGCAGCCCGAGGTGGTGTCGGATTCACCACACTTGGTGGACACCCACAGGTCGGAGATCGGGCAGACCTCGCGCTGCTTCTCCGAGGCCCACTGCACCATCTCGCGGGCGGCACGCGACGCGTTCATGATCGTCGTGTGGTCGCCGTTCTGCGAGATCGAGAAGCCCTGCACCGGCTTGCCGGTCTTGGCGATGCCGTCGACGACCAGCTTCGTCCAGCCCGGCTCGATGCCGATCACCACCACGGCGGCGACGTTCGGGTTCGCGCCGGTGCCGATCAGCGTGCGGAAGTGAAGATCGAGGTCGGCGCCGAACTGCAGCCGCCCGTAGGGGTGGGGCAGCGCCATCGTGCCCTGGATGTTGTTGGCCACCGCCTCGCAGGCGGCATTGGAGATGTCATCGACGGGCAGGATGATGACGTGGTTGCGCACGCCGACGCGACCGTTCTCGCGCCGGTAGCCGAGGAAGGTGGTCTTCTTGTTGATCATGGACATTCCTTGAGGTTCAGGGAGGCGCGGCTCACCAGCGCTTGGTCTTGACGTTGTGCACGTGCAGGTGCTCGCCCGCCTTGATCGGTGCGACGACGCGGCCGATGTCGACGCCGTACTTGATGACGGTGTCATCCTTCTTCAGGTTCTTCAGCGCGACCTTGTGTCCGATCGGGATGTCGCTGCGCGTGGACAGGGAGGTCATCCTGTCCTGTTCCATGATCCAGCCATTGAGCTTGGCGCCCTTCTTGACGCCCTCGACCACGATGGTCCCCACCGAGTCGCCGTCCTCGTGCACTACGAAATGAATCATCTGCGTTCTCCAGCGCGCGGCTCACCTTGGCTGCGCTTGCGGCGCATCGTAGACGTCTGCCCGGCGAAGGCAACCAGGTCATCCATATGACTCAGCGTAATCTCTAGGTCATTTGAATGACCTGCATGTCTATGGTCGTCGCTGTCCTGCTGCCGAATCACGGTCATGCCCACTGCCCGCCCACTCCCTGCGTTCCAACCCATCGTCCACGAGGGTGTCGGCGTGCCGCTGTACCGCGTCGTCGCGCGCCGCCTGCTGGCAGCCATCGAGTCCGGCACCATGCCGCCCGGATCGGTGCTGCCCAACGAGCGCGACCTGGCCAGCCAGTTCGGCGTGTCCATTGGCACCTTGCGCCAGGCGGTCGGTGAACTGGTGTCCAGCCACGTGCTGCTGCGTCGCCAGGGCCGCGGCACCTTCGTGGCCCATCACGACGCCGAACGTTTCCTGTTCCACTTCTTCCACGTCGAGCGCGCCGACGGGCTGCGCGAGGCGCCCGAGGTGGAGACCATCCGCTTCGAACGCGGCCGACTGGACGACGACGCGGCCGACGCGCTGGGCCTTCGCCCCGGCAGTGCCGCCTGGCGGATCGAGAACCGCCTGCGCCTGCAAGGCCGGGCCGTGGTGCACGACCGGCTGCAGTTGCCGCTCTCGCACTTCCGCGGTCTGACGGCCAAGCGCTTCGTCGAGCGTCCGAGCACCATCTACCGCCTGTACCAGGACGCCTTCGCCATCACTGTGCTGCGGGCCCGCGAGCGGGTGCGCGCGGTGGCGGCCGACGCCGACGTGGCGCAGGCCCTGGGCATCGCCCGCAGCCAGCCGGTGCTGGAGGTGCGGCGCACCGCGCTGACCTTCGGTGACCGGCCCGTGGAGTACCGCGTCTCCACCGTGGTCACCGGCACGCACGAGTACGTGCAGACCCTGAGCCGTCACTGATCCGGCGTAAGCTCCCGGACATGGACGACAAACTTGCCGAACTGCACGCGCGCAACTTCCCCAGCGCGCAGGACGAGGCCCTGGCGGTCAAGCCGGTGGACCGCTACGCGGGCCCCGAGAGTGCGTACCGCCTGGCCTTCACCGACGAGGCCTTCCTGCTGCGCGAGGAACTGCGGCCGGTGCGCATGCAGCTCGAACTGCTCAAGCCGGAACTGATCCAGCAGGAGCTCGGCATCGAATCCACCATCGTCATCTTCGGCAGTGCACGCATCCCGGCGCCGGAGGACGCGCAGGCGCGCCTGCAGGAGGCACAGGCGATCGGCGACGCCGCCGCGGTGGCCCGGGCCGAACGCGCGCTGGACATGAGCCGCTACTACGACGAGGCACGCCGCTTTGCCGCCATGGTCACCGAGCGCACGCGTGACCACCAGACGCCGGTGGTCGTGGTCACCGGCGGCGGGCCCGGCATCATGGAAGCCGGCAACCGCGGCGCCTTCGAGATCGGCGGCAAGAGCATCGGCCTGAACATCGTGCTGCCGCACGAGCAGGCGCCCAACCCGTACATCACGCCGGAGCTGTGCTTCCAGTTCCACTACTTTGCGCTGCGCAAGATGCACTTCCTGATGCGCAGCATCGGCCTGGTCTGCTTCCCCGGCGGCTTCGGCACGATGGACGAGCTCTTCGAGGTGCTGACGCTGCAGCAGACCGGCAAGGTCCGCCGCCGCCCGGTGGTGCTGGTGGGCCGCGAGTTCTGGTCGCGCCTGGTGGACTTCGACTGGCTGGTGGAGACCGGCATGATCTCCCCGGGCGACGAGAAGCTCTTCAGCGTGGTCGACACCGCCGACGAGGCCTGGGAGGTGCTGTGCGGGCGCTACGGGTTCGGCGGCGCCGGCGGTCCGGGGAGCGCCTGAACCTCCTGCAGCGCCCTCAACTGCAGGCGGCTGCTGAAACTGCGGCACTGTCCGGTCACGGGGTCGTCGAAGGTCAGCTCGCGCGCCAGCAGCTGCAGCGGCTGGCGGTAGTCGGGGCCGGCCAGCGGGTCCTCGGGCGGCAGCAGTCGGGGGTAGATCCGGTCGCCGTCGATGGGCATTCCGAGCGCGGCCATGTGGACGCGCAGCTGGTGCTTGCGGCCGGTGATCGGCTGCAGCCGGTAGTGGGCGCGCGGCTCCGCGTCGTCGCCGTCCCGGGGGAGGCGCCGCAGCAACTCCACCCGGGTCTCGGCATTGGCCTCGCCCTCGACCTCCTGCATCTGCATGAAGGCCTCGCCCGCGCGCTCGACCAGCCGGCTGCGCCGGAGCACCGGCCATTCCAGGTCCGCGCGCCAGGGCGCCACCGCCTCGTAGACCTTGTGCACGCGGCGTTGCAGGAACAGCTCGTGGTAGGGCCGACGCAGGCCGGGCTGCACGGTGAACAGCAGCACGCCGGCCGTCTCGCGGTCGAGCCTGTGCAGCGGCACCAAGGTGTCGATGCCGAGCTCGCGCTTCAGGCGCACCAGAACCGTCTCCTGCAGGTAGCGGCCGCCTGGCGTGACAGGCAGGAAATGCGGCTTGTCCACCGCCACCAGGTGCTCGCACCGGTGCAGCACGTCGATCTCGAAGGGCACGCGCGGCTCCGGCGGCAGGGCCCGCCAGTACCAGGCCACCTGACCGGGTGTGCAGGGGCTGTCGGCGCGCAGCGGCTGGCCGTTGGCGTCCAGCACGTCGCCGCGCGCCAGACGTTCGGGCCAGTCCGGGGCCGCCGGCAGGCGCTGCGGCAGGAACGTGCCCCAGGTGCACCAGGGCCCCGGGGTTGCGGCGACGCGGCTGGCGCCGACGCCGTCGCGGGCCGGCGGCCGCCAGGCCGGGCGCGGACGGGCCATGCCCCGGTCAGTCCCCGAAACGGTCCAGGCGCTGCGCGCGCTCCAGGCGCCAACGCTCCTCGGGCCGGTCGGCGTCAAAGACGGCCTCAGCGGTGGTCGCGGTCTCCTGCAGGCGCACGTCGAGCGCGACCCGACGGTCGAAGACAAAACACTCACCCTGCCAGTCGCGCTCGGCGTCAGGCAGTTGCTGGAAGTAGTTGAGCACCCCGCCCTGCAGCTGGTAGACCTGCAGGCCCAGGCTGCGCATCCAGGGTGCGGTCTTGTCGCAGCGCACGCCACCGGTGCAGTACATCGCCACCGGCCGGCCGGCGGTGCGCCAGGCATCGGCGTGGTCGAGCACGTGCTGCACGAAGCTGCTGAAGCGGTGCACGCCGGGATCCACCGCGCTCCGGAAGTGGCCGAGGCGGAATTCGAAGTGATTGCGGTTGTCGAGCAGCACCACGTCGTCGCGGCCCAGCAGCGCGCGCCAGGCGGCGGGCGACAGGTGGCTGTCATCGGCCTCGTCGGGCGGTGGCAGGGGCGTGGCTGGCGCGGGCAGGCCAAGGGCCACGATCTCCGGCCGCACCTTGACCTTCAGGCGCGCGAACGGCGCCGTGCGGCAGGGGCTGCGCTTGAACGCCAGGCCCGCCAGCGCGCCGCCCAGCACATCGGGCGCCTGCACGGCCCGCTCGAAGGCGTCCAGGGCCCCTGGCAGGCCGCTGACAGCGCCGTTGACGCCTTCGGGCGCAACGATGATGGCGCCGCACAGATCCTGGGCCAGTGTGCGCAACGTGTCGGCGGCGGCCGGCGGGTCGGCCAGCGGCGTGAAGCGGTAGAAGGCACTGTGCTGCAGCGCCGAGGTGGGCGGGGCGTCGTCCATGGGCCCGATTGTCGCGCCCGGGCCGATCCCGGCCGGCCGGCTCCCTCAGCTGCTGCCGCGCAACACCAGCGGGCAGTCCACCACCACGCGCTCGGGCACCGCCGCCGGGTCCGGTTCGGCCAGCAGCAGCGTGGCGGCGCGCTCGCCGATCTCGCGCCGCGGCGGCGCCAGCGTCGTCAGCCCCGGCGCCAGGTGCGCGGCCAGTTCGAAGTCACCGAAGCCCAGCAGGGCCAGATCGTCCGGCACGCGCAGACCCAGCGCCTGCGCGCCCAGCAGGGCGCCGCAGGCCAGGTGGTCGTTGGCCAGCGCGCAGGCCGTCGGTGGGCGCTCCGCCGTCCGCAGCAGGCCGGGCACCGCACGGCCCGCGGTGATGGGTTCACCGGCCGGCGCCGTCAGGCGCCGCACCTCGGCACCGGCTGCCTGCGCGGCGGCCACGAAGCCGTCGCCGCGTTCGCGTGCGCGGTCGTCGCCTTCGACGGCACTGTCCACATAGGCCAGACGACGGTGGCCACGCGCCAGCAGGTGCTCGGCCATGCGCCGCCCAGCCGCCCGGTGGCTGAATCCCACCTGCGCAAAGCCATTCTGGCGCCGCGCGTGCAGGTCCCACATCTCCACCACCGTGCAGCCGCCATCATGCGCCTCGCGCAGCAGCTTCAGCGCGCCTGGCGTGTGGTGTCGCCCGGTGACCACCAACGCGCGCGGCGCCCAACCCAGCAGCGCACGGATCTGCGCCTCTTCACGCTCGAGGCTGTAGCCCGTCGCGGCCACCAGCAGTTCCAGACCCGCGGCCTCCAGCTTGCGTGACAGACCCTGCAGGGTCTCGGCAAAGATCGAGTGCGCCAGGTTGGGCACCAAGGCCGCCACGATGCTGCCGCGGCCACTGGCCAGCACGCCGGCCTGCTTGTTGGGCACGTAGCCGGTGGCCGAAAGCGCCGCCTGGATGGCGTCTGCCGTGGCTGGCGCCACCACCCCAGGTTGTCGCAGGTAGCGCGACACGGTGATGGCCGTGACACCCGCGGCCGCGGCCACGTCACGCAAGGTCACGCGGCCGTGGCCGCGGCGCTGCCGCGGTGCAGCATCGTTGTCGGGGTCGATGGGCACGGGTTTGTCCTCTGGCGGCTCGCTCCGTCTCGCACTAATGTTACCGCTAACATGTCGGACGACACCCCGGGCTTTCCCCCGCTGCGCAGCCGGCGCTGGTTCGCCGACGCCGGCATGCGCGGCTTCGCGCACCGCCAGCGCATGCAGCAGCAGGGCCTGCGCCGGCAGGACGTGCTGACGCGGCCGTGCATCGCCATCGTCAACACCTGGAGCGAGCTCTCGCCCTGCCACGCCCACCTGCGCGAGCGCGCCGAGAGCGTGCGGCGCGGCATCCTGATGGCCGGCGGCACACCGTTCGAGCTGCCGGCCTTGAGCCTGGGCGAGGTCATCGTCAAGCCGACGACGATGCTCTACCGCAACCTGCTGGCGCTGGAGGTGGAGGAGCTGCTGCGCTCGCACCCGGTGGACGGCGTGGTGCTGCTGGCCGGTTGCGACAAGACCACGCCGGCCACGGTGATGGGCGCCATCAGCGCCGGTCTGCCGACGATCTTCGTCGCCGCCGGGCCGATGCTCAACGACCGCCACCTTCGCCGTACGCCGCAGGGTTGCGAGGCGCGCACCGTGGGCGCGGGCACGCACACGCGGCTGTTCTGGGACGAGCACCAGGCCGGCCGCATCGACGCCGCCGAGTGGATCGCACTGGAAGCGCGCATGACGCGCAGCCCCGGCACCTGCAACACCATGGGCACGGCCAGCACGATGACGGCCATCGTCGAGGCGCTGGGCCTGGCGCTGCCCGGCAGCACCGCCGTGCCGGCGATGGACGCCCAGCACGTGCGCAACACCACCACGGCCGGCGAACGCATCGTGGCGATGGTGCGCGAGGGCCTGACGCCGCAGCGCATCCTGACGCGAGGCGCCTTCCTCAACGCCGCCACCGTGCAGATGGCGCTGGGCGGCAGCACCAATGCCGCCATCCACATCATCGCGATGGCCGGGCGAGCCGGCGTGGACCTCTCGCTGGACGACCTGGACCGCCTGGGCCGCGAGGTGCCGGTGCTGGCCAACCTGTTCCCCAGCGGCGACCGGCTGATGGAGGACTTCCACTACGCCGGCGGCCTCCCGGCGCTGATGCAGCGCCTGCGCGACCGGCTGTCGCTGGACGAGACCACGGTGACCGGCCTCACGCTGGGCCGGAACCTCGAAGGCCGGGCCTTGCTGGACGACGAGGTCATCCGCCCGCTGGACCGCCCCGTCAGCGCCAATGGCGCGCTGGCGGTGCTGCGCGGCAACCTCTGCCCCGGCGGTGCGGTGATGAAGCCTGCCGCCGCCAGCCCGCGCTACTTCCGCCACCGCGGCCGCGCCGTCGTCTTCGACGGCCCGGCCGACATGATGGCGCGCATCCACGACCCCGCCCTGCCGGTGGACGAGGACTGCGTGCTGGTGCTGCGCGGTGGCGGCCCGGTGGGCGCGCCCGGCATGCCGGAATGGGGCAACCTGCCGATCCCCAAGAAGCTGCTGGACCGCGGCGTGCGCGACCTGCTGCGCCTGAGCGACGCCCGCATGAGCGGCACCCACTACGGCAGCTGCGTGCTGCACGTCAGCCCCGAGAGCGCCGT
>JACKLN010000020.1 GCA_024235855.1 Burkholderiaceae bacterium | reverse complement strand
TTCGACGATGCCCAGCGCCAGGCCACGAAGGATGCGGCCGAGCTCGCCGGCCTCAACGTGCTGCGGCTGATCAACGAGCCCACCGCGGCGGCCGTGGCCTACGGCCTGGACAACGGCAGCGAAGGCCTCTACGCCGTCTACGACCTCGGCGGCGGCACCTTCGACATCTCCATCCTGCGTCTGACCAAGGGCGTCTTCGAGGTCGTGTCCACCGGTGGCGATGCCGCGCTCGGCGGCGACGACATCGACCACGCGCTGGCCGATTGGGTGCTGCAGCGCGCCGGTCGGCCGGCCGACACGCCGCAGGCCCGTCGCGCGGCACTGGTGGCCGCGCGCGCTGCCAAGGAACGGCTGACCGACGCCGAAGTCACCGAGATGCTGGGCGTCGAGGTCAGCCGTGCCGATCTGGCGGCCATCGCCCGGCCGTTCATCGATCGCACGCTGGCCGCCGTGCGCAAGGCGCTGCGCGACGCCGACGTGGCGCGCGACGAGGTGCAGGGCGTGGTGATGGTCGGCGGCTCCACCCGCATGCCGGTCGTGCGCGAGGCGGTGAGCGCGTTCTTCGGCCGGCCGGTGCTGACCAACCTGAATCCCGACGAGGTCGTCGCGCTCGGCGCGGCCATCCAGGCCAATGCGCTGGCGGGCAATGCGAAGGATGGCGAACTGCTGCTGCTGGACGTGATCCCCTTGTCGCTGGGTCTGGAGACCATGGGCGGGCTGGTGGAGCGCGTCGTCGAACGCAACAGCACGATCCCGGTGGCCAAGGCCCAGGACTTCACGACCTTCAAGGACGGCCAGACGGCGATGGCGCTGCACGTGGTGCAGGGCGAGCGCGAACTGGTGTCGGAATGCCGTTCGCTGGCGCGATTCGAACTGCGCGGCATCCCGCCGATGGCCGCCGGCGCGGCGCGCATCCGCGTCACTTTCCAGGTCGATGCCGACGGCCTGCTGTCGGTGTCGGCACGTGAGCAGGCCTCGGGCGTCGAGGCCTCGGTGGTCGTCAAGCCCAGCTACGGCCTGGCCGACGACCAGATCGAGCGCATGCTCAAGGACGGCTTCGCCCACGCCGAAGGCGACATCGCCGCGCGCGCGCTGCGCGAGGCGCGCGTGGAGGCCGAGCGGATGGCCCTGGCCACCCGCGCGGCGCTGGCGGCCGATGGCGACCTGCTTCAGGCCGAACCTCGTGCCCAGCTCGACGCGCTGCTGATTGCGCTCGACCAGGTGCGCCAGACCGACGACACCGCCGCCATCGAGGCCGCCACGAAGGCGCTGGCCGACGGCACCGAACACTTCGCCGCGCTGCGCATGAACCGCGGCATCCGCCAGGCTCTGTCTGGCAAGCGGCTCGACGAGATCTGAACATGCCCCGCATCACCATCCTCCCCCACGCCGAGTACTGCCCCGAAGGCGACACCATCGAGGCGCCGCGCGGCACCTCGCTGTGCGAGGCGATGCTCGACCACGGCATCCCGATCGAACACGCCTGCGAGATGGCCTGCGCCTGCACCACCTGCCACGTGGTCGTGAAGCAGGGCTTCAACTCGCTGGGCGAGATGGACGAGGCCGAGGAAGACCTGCTCGACCGCGCCTGGGGCCTGACGCCCACGTCCCGTCTGTCCTGCCAGGCCATCGTGTCCGACCAGGACGTGGTGATCGAGATCCCCAAGTACTCGATCAACCACGCCAAGGAAAAGCACTGAGTCGGTGCGGCACTGTGCTGGTGCGCGCTGAACGCGCTGGCTTGCCCAAAAAAAGCGCCCCCCCGGGTGGGAACCCGGAGGGCGTGACGTGGGCTTCGAGCCCTGCTGAGGAGACGGACGCCCGAACTCGCTGCGTCCGCAGGGGCTTTAGCAGGTGTCGTGCCAGACCGGCGTCGCCGGCCACGGTCCCGGCGACAATGCACCCGTGAACGTTCTCGGCTTCGAATCCTCCTGTGACGAGACCGGTGTCGCGCTGGTCCAGGCCGACACCGAGGGCGTGCCTCGCCTGCGCGCCCAGGCCCTGCACAGCCAGGTGGCCATGCACGAAGCTTACGGCGGCGTGGTGCCGGAACTGGCGTCGCGCGACCACATCCGGCGTGTGCTGCCGCTGGCCCGCCAGGTGCTGGCCGATGCCGGTGCCACGCTGGCCGACGTCGACCTCATCGCCTACACCCGTGGCCCCGGTCTCGCCGGCGCGCTGCTGGTCGGCGCCGGTGTGGCGGTGTCGCTGGGCCTGGCGCTGGGCCGGCCGACGCTGGGCATCCACCACCTGGAAGGGCACCTGCTGTCGCCCTTCCTGGCCGACGCCGATGCGCCGTCGTTCCCCTTCGTTGCGCTGCTGGTCTCCGGCGGCCACACCCAGCTGATGCGCGTGGACGGCGTGGGCCGCTATGCGCTGCTGGGCGAGACGGTGGACGACGCCGCCGGCGAGGCCTTCGACAAGAGCGCCAAGCTGCTGGGCCTGGGCTACCCGGGCGGGCCTGCGCTGGCGCGGCTGGCGGCCTTCGGCAACCCCAAGGCCTTCGACCTGCCACGGCCGCTGCTGCACAGCGGTGACCTGGACTTTTCCTTCGCCGGCCTGAAGACGGCGGTGATGACCCGGCTGCAGAAACTCGGGCCGAACGTCTGTGAGCAGGCGCGGGCGGACCTGGCGGCGTCCACCCAGCAGGCCATCGTCGACGTGCTCACCTCCAAGGCCGTGCGGGCGCTGAAGGACACCGGGCTGACACGGCTGGTGGTGGCCGGCGGTGTCGGCGCCAACGCCCTGCTGCGCGAGACGCTGGATGCGCGCGCCGCGCGGCTGGGCGCCCGCGTGCACTACCCGCCGCCGGCGCTGTGCACCGACAACGGTGCGATGATCGCGCTCGCCGCCGCGCTTCGCTGGCAGCACGGCCTGCCGGCCGCCGACCCGGCGCCGCCTCGCTTCGACGTGCTGCCGCGCTGGCCGCTCGAGGCGGTTTCCCTCTCCTGATCCCCGACTTCACCCATGTCCCTGCTGTCCCGCCGGCGCGTGCTGGCCGCCACCCTGTCCCTGCCTGCGCTGCAGCTGCACGCGCAGCCGGCCGAGCCGATCCGGCTGGCCCTGATCGAGGCCTGTCCGGCCCCTTCGGCAATGCCGGCGAGGCCGTGTTCCGCAACCTGCTGTGGGCCACCGAGCGGATCAATGCCCGCGGTGGCGTCAGGCTGCCGGGCGGGCACGCCCGCTCGCGCTGGAGCGCTTCGACAGCAAGGGGCAACTGGAAGAGGCGCAGACGCTGCTGAAGTCGGCGCTGGGCCGCGGCATCGGCTTCGTGTGCCAGGGCAACAGCTCGGCCGTGGCCGCGGCGCTGGTCGAGGCACTGGACAAGCACAATGCGCGCGAACCTCAGCGCCGGGCGCTGTTCCTGAACTACTCGGCCGTCGACCCGGTGCTGACCAACGAGCGCTGCAGCCCCTGGCACTTCCGCTTCGACGCCCACGCCGACATGCGGCTGGCCGCGCTGGTGGATGTGATGCGCACCGACCGCGGCCTGCAACGCCTGTACCTGATCGGCCAGGACTACAGCTTCGGCCAGCACGTGTTGCGCCAGGGCAAGGCGATGCTGGCGCAGGCGCGGCCCGACGTGGCCATCGTCGGCGAGGACCTGCACCCGATCGGCCGCGTGAAGGACTTCCTGCCCTACGCGGCCAAGATCAAGGCCAGCGGCGCGCAGGCCGTGCTGACCGGCAACTGGGGCAACGACCTGACGCTGCTGGTGCGCGCGCTGCGCGAGGTCGGCGCCCAGGTGCGGCTGTACACCTTCTACGGCAATGCGCTGGGCGCACCGGCGGCCATCGGTGACGCCGGCGTCGGCGCCGTGCATGCGGTGGCGGAATGGCATCCCAACGTCGGCGGGGCGGCCTCGGATGCCTTCCACGCCGCCTTCCGCCGGCGGTTCCCGGACCCGAAGGACGACTACCTGCACCTGCGCATGCAGGTCATGGTGGAGATGCTGGCCGCGGTCATCGAGCGCGCCGGCAGCACCGAGGCGCTGGCCGTGTCGCGTGCCCTGTCCGGCGCCCGCTTCGACAACCGCGTGCTCGGCGGCCTGGGCGAGGCCTGGATGCGGGCCGACGACCACCAGCTGCAGCAGCCGCTGGTGGTCAGCGTGATGGACCGTGCCGGTGCGCCGGGCGCCGAGAAGGAGGTGGAAGGTTCGGGCTACGGTTTCCGCACCGTGCACCGCCTGGCCACCGCCAACGTGACCCAACCCACCACCTGCCGGATGCCCGCGCCATGACCCGCCCCGCCATCGACCAACTCCCGGCCTCGCGCATCCGCGAGGTGGCCAACGCCGGCCTGGGCCGCAGCGACGTGCTGGCCTTCTGGTTCGGCGAGAGCGACGAGGTCACGCCGCAGGCGGTGCGCGACGCCGCCGCTGCGTCGCTCCAGCGCGGCGAGACCTTCTATTCGCACAATCTGGGGCTGGCCGAGCTGCGCGAGGCCATCGCCGGCTACACGACGGCGCTGCACGGCGCCAACGGACCGGTGGGGCCGGAGCGCATCGCCGTCACCTCCTCCGGCGTCAGCGCGCTGATGGTGGCCATGCAGATGCTGGCCGGCGCCGGCGACGAAGTCGTGGCCGTGGTGCCGGTCTGGCCCAACCTGACGGCGCAGCCGGCCATCCTGGGTGCCGACGTGGTGCGCGTGCCGCTGGTGCCGCGCGACGACGGTGCCTGGACGCTGGACCTGGCGCGGGTGCTGTCCGCGGTGACGGACCGCACCCGCGTCCTGCTCGTCAACGCGCCCAACAACCCCACCGGCTGGACGCTGACGCGGGACGAGCAGCAGGCGCTGCTGGACCACTGCCGTCGCACGGGCACCTGGATCGTGGCCGACGAGGTCTATGAACGGGTGTGGTTCGGCAACGGCCCGGCGGCCCCCAGCTTCCTGGACCTGGCCGCGCCCGACGACCGCCTGGTGGTCGTGCACAGCTTCTCCAAGAGCTTCCTGATGACCGGCTGGCGCCTGGGCTGGATGGTGCTGCCGCCGGGGCAGCTGGACGCCGCCGGCAAGCTGCTGGAGTTCAACACCTCCTGCCCGCCGGTGTTCGTGCAGCGCGGTGCCCTGGCGGCGCTGGCGATGGCCGACGGCTTCGTGCCCGGCCTGGTGCAGCGGCTGAAGGCCGGGCGCGACCGCCTGCACGACGGCCTGGCGCGCCTGCCCGGGGTGCACGCGGCGCGCCCGCTGGGCGGCATGTACGCCTGGTTCCGCGTCGACGGCGCGGACGATTCGCTGGCGCTGGCCAAGCGGCTGGTGCGCGACCACGGCCTGGGGCTGGCGCCGGGCGTGGCCTTCGGGCCGGAAGGCGAGGGCTGGCTGCGCTGGTGCTTCGCGTCGCAGGACCTGGCCCGGCTGGACGCCGGTGTGCAGCGCCTGGCCGACGCGTTGCGCAGATAGGCTAGAATCCTGGGTGGTTCCGGGCAGAGGCCCGGGCCATTCGTCCACGGCACCTGTCGGTTTCACGGGTGTCCGCGAGTTCAACCGGAAACCGCCTGGCCTGCCCCTGGACCACTCCTGGGCTGCTGCGGCGACTTTCCGACCACTGGAAATCCGCAGGAATCCCATGAGTCTGTCCACCGCCGAGAAGGCCGAGATCGTCAGCCAGCACGCCCGCGGCGCCGCCGACACCGGCAGCCCCGAAGTCCAGGTCGCGCTGCTGACCACCCGCATCAACCAGCTGACCCCGCACTTCCAGCAGCACAAGAAGGACCACCACGGTCGCCGTGGCCTGCTGAAGCTGGTCAACCAGCGCAAGCGTCTGCTGTCGTACCTGAAGGCCAAGGACGCCGAGCGCTACACCGCGCTGATCGGCAAGCTGGGCCTGCGCAAGTAAGCCAGGACACTGGGGGTCGCCTTGTGCGACCCCTGTTCGTTCATTTCACCTCTGGGCCGCATTGCTGTGTCTTTCCACCGGCACCTGACCTCAGGTCCCGCTGGAAAGGCATTGCGCAGCCCGCACACACCAGGAGCCAACGCATGAGCCTGTTCAACAAGGTCACCAAGACGTTCCAGTGGGGCAACCACACCGTCACGCTGGAAACCGGCGAGATCGCCCGCCAGTCCACCGGCGCCGTCATCGTCAACATGGACGACACCGTGGTGCTGGCCACCGTGGTCGCCAAGTCCGAGGCCAAGGCCGGCCAGGACTTCTTCCCGCTGACCGTCGACTACATCGAGAAGACCTACGCCGCCGGCAAGATCCCCGGCAGCTTCTTCAAGCGTGAAGGCCGCCCGAGCGAGCTCGAGACGCTGACCAGCCGCCTGATCGACCGCCCGATCCGCCCGCTGTTCCCGGACGGCTTCTTCAACGAGGTGCAGGTCGTCATCCACGTGCTGAGCCTGAACCCCGAGGTGCAGGCCGACATCGCCGCCATGATCGGCACCAGCGCCGCGCTGGCGATCAGCGGCATCCCGTTCAACGGCCCGATCGGTGCCGCCCGCGTGGGCTACGTCGACGGGGCCTACGTGCTCAACCCGGGCAAGACCGAGCTCGGCTTCAGCCAGCTCGACCTGGTGGTCGCCGGCACCGAAGCCGCCGTGCTGATGGTGGAATCGGAAGCCGACCAGCTGAGCGAGGAGATCATGCTCGGCGCCGTGGTCTACGGCCACGACCAGGGCAAGATCGCCATCGCCGCCATCAACGACCTGGTGCGCGAGGCCGGCAAGCCCGAGTGGAACTGGCAGCCGCCGGCCAAGGACGAGGCCTTCATCGCCAAGGTCACCGAACTCGGCGAGGAGAAGCTGCGCGCCGCCTACCAGATCCGCAGCAAGCAGGCCCGCACCCAGGCCTGCCGCGACGCCTACGCCGCCGTGATGGCCGGCCTGAAGGAGCAGGGCGTCGAGTTCGACAGCGTCAAGGTCGAAGGCCTGCTGTTCGAGATCGAGAGCCGCATCGTGCGCGGCCAGATCCTGGCCGGTGAGCCGCGCATCGACGGCCGCGACACGCGCACCGTGCGCCCGATCGAGATCCGCAACGGCGTGCTGCCGCGCGCCCACGGTTCGGCGCTGTTCACGCGCGGCGAGACGCAGGCCCTGGTGGCCGCCACGCTGGGCACCGAACGCGACGCGCAGCGCATCGACGCGCTGGCCGGCGAGTTCACCGACGGCTTCATGCTGCACTACAACATGCCCCCGTTCGCCACCGGCGAGACGGGCCGCGTGGGCAGCCCCAAGCGGCGCGAGATCGGCCACGGCCGCCTGGCCAAGCGTGCGCTGATCGCCGCGCTGCCGAACAAGGAAGACTTCCCGTACACGCTGCGCGTGGTCTCGGAGATCACCGAGTCCAACGGCTCGTCGTCGATGGCCAGCGTCTGCGGCGGCTGCCTGGCGCTGATGGACGCCGGTGTGCCGATGAAGGCCCACGTGGCCGGCATCGCCATGGGCCTGATCAAGGAAGGCAACCGCTTCGCGGTGCTGACCGACATCCTGGGTGACGAGGACCACCTGGGTGACATGGACTTCAAGGTCGCCGGCACCACCGGTGGCGTGACCGCCCTGCAGATGGACATCAAGATCCAGGGCATCACCAAGGAGATCATGCAGGTCGCGCTGGCGCAGGCCAAGGAAGCGCGCATGCACATCCTGGGCGTGATGGTGGAGGCCATGGGCGAGGCGAAGACCGAGGTCTCGCAGTTCGCCCCGCGCCTGTACACCATGAAGATCAACCCGGAGAAGATCCGCGACGTGATCGGCAAGGGCGGCGCCACCATCCGCGCGCTGACCGAGGAGACCGGCTGCACGATCGACATCGGCGAGGACGGCACGATCACCATCGCCAGCACCGACGCCGGCAAGGCCGAGTTCGCCAAGCAGCGCATCACCGAGATCACGGCCGAGGCCGAGGTGGGCAAGGTCTACGAAGGCCCGGTCACCAAGATCCTGGAGTTCGGCGCGCTGGTCAACATCCTGCCGGGCAAGGACGGCCTGCTGCACATCAGCCAGATCGCCCACCAGCGCGTCGAGAAGGTCGAGGACTTCGTCAAGGAAGGCGACATCATCCAGGTCAAGGTGCTCGAGACCGACGACAAGGGCCGCATCAAGCTCAGCCGCAAGGCGCTGCTGGAGAAGCCCGAGGGCTACGTCGAGGAAGAGCGTCCGCGCCGCGAGTACGGTGACCGCGGAGATCGCGGTGGCCGTGGCGACCGCGGCCCGCGCCGCGAGCGTGAGCCGCGCGAGCACCGCGAGCCGCGTGAGCCGCGTGAGCCGCGCGAACCGCGCAGCGAAACCCCGGCCGACGCGCCCGCGCCGCAGGCCGACCACGGCAACCCGCCCGCCCAGGGCGAGTGAGCGCATTGCGCTGCTGCTGAATGCGAGCGATCGAGATCACGGCCTATGGCGCCCCCGAGGTGCTGCGCGAGACGCAGCGCCCGGACCCGGTGCCGGCGGCCGGTGAACTGCTGATCCGCGTGACGGCGTCCGGCATCAACCGGCCGGACGTGCTGCAGCGCAAGGGCCTGTACCCGATGCCGCCGGGTGTCTCCGACCTGCCGGGTCTGGAGGTGGCCGGCACGGTGGTGGGTGGTTCCGCCGACGATCTCGCGGCCGCCGGCGTGGCGCTGGGCGACCGCGTTTGCGCGCTGGTGGCGGGTGGCGGCTACGCCGAGCTGTGCGTGGCGCCCGCAGGCCAGGTGCTGCCGGTGCCCGCGGGCCTGAGCGACGTCGAGGCCGCCAGCCTGCCGGAGACCTTCTTCACCGTCTGGCAGAACGTGTTCCACATCGCGGGCCTGGTGGCGGGCGAGTGGCTGCTGGTGCAGGGTGGTTCTTCGGGCATCGGCGTCACCGCGATCCAGCTGGCCAAGGCGCGCGGCGCCAAGGTCATCGTCACGGCCGGCAGCGACGACAAGTGCGCCGCCTGCGTGACGCTGGGTGCCGACCACGCGATCAACTACCGCACGCAGGATTTCGTCGCCGAGACGCAGGCGTTGACCGATGGGCGCGGCGCCGACGTGGTGCTGGACATGGTCGGCGGCGACTACATCGGCCGCGAACTGAAATGCCTGGCCGACGACGGCCGGCTGGCGCTGATCGCCGTACAGGGTGGCTTGAAGAGCGAGATCGATGCCGGTCTGGTGCTGCGCAAGCGGCTAGCGATCACGGGCTCCACGCTGCGGCCGCGGCCCGTGGCCTACAAGACCGAGCTGGCCCGCGCGCTGCGTGCGCAGGTCTGGCCGCTGATCGAAGCCGGCCGCGTGAAGCCCGTGATCCACGCCGTGTTCCCGGCCGCCGAGGCCGCCGCCGCCCATGCGCTGATGGAGTCCAGCACGCACGTGGGCAAGATGGTCCTGACCTGGTGATCAAGATGCGAAAGACACTCGTCGTCGGCAACTGGAAGATGCACGGCAGCCGTCCGGCCAATGCCGAACTGCTGGCCGGCATCCTGGGCGCACGCCCGTTCACGGCCGACGTGGCCGTGTGTGTGCCGTTCCCCTACCTCTTCGAGACCGCCGCCACGCTGGCCGCCAGCGACATCCGCTGGGGCGCGCAGGACGTCTCGGCCCACGAACAGGGTGCCTACACCGGCGAGGTGTCGGCCGCGATGCTGGCCGAATGCGGCTGCCGCTACGCGCTGGTGGGTCACTCCGAGCGCCGCGCCTACCACGGCGAGAGCGACCAGCTGGTGGCCGACAAGGCCAAGGCGCTGCTGGCGCGCGGCGTGACGCCCATCGTCTGCGTCGGCGAGACGCTGGCCGAGCGTGATGCGGGGCAGACGGAGGACGTGGTCAAGCGTCAGCTGGCCGCCGTGATCCACACGCTGGCGCACTGCGCCGGCGAGATCGTCGTCGCCTACGAGCCCGTGTGGGCCATCGGCACCGGCCGAACCGCCACCCCCGAGCAGGCGCAGGCCGTGCACGCCGTGCTGCGCGCACAGCTGCAGGCCGCCACCGGCCACGGCGACCGCATGCGGATCCTCTACGGCGGCAGCGTCAAGCCCGACAACGCGGCCACGCTGTTTGCCATGCCCGACATCGACGGCGGCCTGATCGGCGGCGCTTCGCTGAAGGCCGCCGACTTCGTCGCCATCTGCCGCGCTGCGGCCTGAACCGTTTTCCTGGAGTTTCGAGAATGCAAGTCTGGTTGACGCTGATCCTCGTGGTGCAGCTGCTGGCCGCCCTGGTGATGATCGGCCTCGTGCTGATCCAGCACGGCAAGGGCGCCGACATGGGCGCGAGTTTCGGCGGCGGCGCCTCGGGCAGCCTGTTCGGGGCCACCGGCAGCGCGAACTTCCTGTCGCGCTCCACCGCGGCCTGCGCCACCGTGTTCTTCATTGCCACGCTGGCGCTGGCCTACCTGGGCAGCACCGGTGCGCAGCGTGCCGAAGGCGGCAGCACGGTGCTCGATCAACTGGCCCCCGCGGCCAGTGCGCCGGGGGCCATTCCGGGCGCTGTGCCTGGTGTTGTGCCGGGCACGATCCCGGCCGGCACGGGCGACACCCCCGCGGGCATGGCGCCGGCCGCCTCGGCCCCGGCGGGCCAGATCCCGAAGTGAATCCGGGCCCGAATCACTGGGGAAACCCTCGGTTTTCGGGCTAGAATCTTTGGCTGTCTGGCAAGCAAGTCCCTCATGCGAACCGGGCAGTTCGAAGTCTGAGGGCGGGCCCGGTCCCGCCACCAGGTTGTAGACGCCGACGTGGTGAAATTGGTAGACACGCTATCTTGAGGGGGTAGTGGCGAAAGCTGTGCGAGTTCGAGTCTCGCCGTCGGCACCAACACCGGGAACAGCCGGGGAGCAACGACGCGCTCTTCGTGAGGCACACGATGTGCACCACAAGGCGCGTTTTTTTGCGACCACGTACGACCTGACGCTTGACTGACACCGCGATGGACCTGCAACAGTACGTGCCCGTGATCCTGTTCATCCTCGTCGGCATCGGTGTCGGCGTGGCGCCGCAGGTGCTCGGTTTCCTGCTCGGCCCGAACCGGCCCGACGCCGAGAAGAACAGCCCCTACGAGTGCGGCTTCGAGGCCTTCGAGGACGCGCGCATGAAGTTCGACGTGCGCTACTACCTCGTGGCCATCCTGTTCATCCTGTTCGATCTCGAGATCGCGTTCCTGTTCCCCTGGGCGGTGGCGCTGCACGACATCGGCGCGTCAGGCTTCTGGGCCATGATGGTCTTCCTCGGCATCCTCGTGGTGGGCTTCATCTACGAATGGAAGAAGGGCGCCCTCGACTGGGAGTGATCAAACTATGGGCATCGAAGGCGTTCTGAAAGAAGGCTTCGTCACCACCTCGGTCGACAAGCTGATCAACTGGTCGAAGACCGGTTCCCTGTGGCCGATGACCTTCGGTCTGGCCTGCTGCGCGGTGGAGATGATGCACGCCGGTGCGGCGCGCTACGACATCGACCGCTTTGGCATGCTGTTCCGGCCCAGCCCGCGGCAGAGCGACCTGATGATCGTCGCCGGCACGCTGTGCAACAAGATGGCGCCGGCACTGCGCAAGGTCTACGACCAGATGGCCGAGCCACGCTGGGTGCTGAGCATGGGCTCCTGCGCCAATGGCGGCGGCTACTACCACTACAGCTACAGCGTCGTGCGCGGCTGCGACCGCATCGTGCCGGTGGACGTCTACGTGCCCGGCTGCCCGCCGACGGCCGAGGCGCTGCTCTACGGCATCCTGCAGCTGCAGGCCAAGATCCGGCGCGAGAACACCATCGCCCGCTGACGCCATGAGCACCAAACTCGACACCCTGCAGGCCGCGCTGGCATCGGCGCTGGGCGACGCCGCCACCGCCATCGTGCGCGACCGCGGCGAGCTCACCGTCACCGTGCCGGCGGCGCGCTACCTCGAGGCGATGACCACGCTGCGCGACCACGCGGCGCTGAAGTTCGAGCAGCTGATCGACCTCTGCGGCCTGGACTACAGCGACTGGCAGAACCGCGGCCGCGACGGCCTGCGCTTCGCCGTCGTCTCGCACCTGCTGTCGGTGAGCCTGAACCAGCGCGTGCGCGTGCGGGTGTTCGCACCCGACGACGACCTCCCGGCCGTGGCCAGCGTCACCGAGCTCTGGACCGCGGCCAACTGGTTCGAGCGCGAGGCCTTCGACATGTACGGCATCGTCTTCGAGGGCCACGTGGACCTGCGCCGCATCCTCACCGACTACGGCTTCATCGGCCACCCGATGCGCAAGGACTTCCCGGTGACGGGCCACGTCGAGATGCGCTACGACGCCGACCAGAAGCGCGTGATCTACCAGCCGGTGACGATCGAGCCGCGCGAGATCACGCCGCGCGTGGTGCGCGAGGACAACTACGGAGGCCTCCACTGAGGACTGCGTCAGATGGCTGAGATCAAGAACTACACCCTCAACTTTGGCCCCCAGCACCCGGCCGCGCACGGCGTGCTGCGCCTGGTGCTGGAACTGGATGGCGAGGTCATCCAGCGCGCCGATCCGCACATCGGCCTGCTGCACCGCGCCACCGAGAAGCTCGCCGAGCAGAAGACCTTCATCCAGTCGTTGCCCTACATGGACCGTCTCGACTACGTGTCCATGATGTGCAACGAGCACGCCTACTGCCTGGCGATCGAGAAGCTGCTGGGCATCGAGGTGCCCGAGCGCGCGCAGTACATCCGCGTGATGTTCTCCGAGCTGACCCGCCTGCTGAACCACCTGCTGTGGCTCGGTGCGCACGGGATCGACTGCGGCGCGATGAACATCCTCATCTATTGCTTCCGCGAGCGCGAGGACATCTTCGACATGTACGAGGCGGTGTCGGGCGCGCGCATGCACGCGGCCTACTTCCGCCCGGGTGGCGTCTACCGCGACCTGCCGGACAGCATGCCGCAGTACAAGGCCAGCAAGGTCCGCAGCCAGAAGGTGATGGACCGCCTGAACGAGAACCGCCAGGGTTCGCTGCTGGACTTCATCGAGGACTTCTGCCAGCGGTTCCCGGCCAACGTGGACGACTACGAGACGCTGCTGACCGACAACCGCATCTGGAAGCAGCGCACCGTGGGCATCGGCGTGGTCAGCCCCGAGCGCGCGCTGAACCTGGGCCTCACGGGCCCGATGCTGCGCGGCTCCGGCATCGCCTGGGACCTGCGCAAGAAGCAGCCCTACGACGTCTACGACCGCATGGACTTCGACGTTCCGGTCGGCACCAACGGCGACACCTACGACCGCTACCTCGTGCGCGTCCAGGAGATGCGGGAATCGAACCGCATCATCCAGCAGTGCGTGGCGTGGCTGAAGGCCAACCCTGGCCCGGTGATCACCGACAACCACAAGGTTGCCCCGCCGTCGCGCGTCGAGATGAAGACGAGCATGGAGGAGCTGATCCACCACTTCAAGCTCTTCACCGAGGGCTTCCACGTGCCCGAGGGTGAGGTCTACGCGGCGGTGGAGCACCCGAAGGGCGAGTTCGGCATCTACCTCGTCAGTGACGGGGCCAACAAGCCCTACCGCCTGAAGATCCGCCCGCCCGGCTTCAGCCACCTGGCCGCGCTGGATGAGATGGCTCGGGGCCACATGATCGCTGACGCGGTGGCGATCATCGGGACCATGGACATCGTGTTCGGCGAGATCGACCGCTGAGCACGAGGGACGCTGTGATGACATTCACCGAACACACGCTGGCGCGCTTCGCGAAGGAAGTCGCCAAGTACCCGGCGGACCAGAAGCAGAGCGCCGTGATGGCGTGCCTGGCCATCGTGCAGCACGAGCAGGGCCACGTGAGTCCCGAGGCCGAGCAGGGCATCGCCGCCTACCTCGGCATGCCCGCGATCGCGGTGCACGAGGTCACCACGTTCTACAACATGTACAACCAGCAGCCGGTCGGCAAGTTCAAGCTGAACGTCTGCACCAACCTGCCGTGCCAGCTGCGCGGTGGTGACCACGCGCTGGACCACGTGTGCCAGAAGCTCGGCGTGGAGCCCTATGGCACCACGGCCGACGGCACGTTCACCGTGCAGCCCAGCGAATGCCTCGGCGCCTGCGCCGACGCGCCGGTGATGCTGGTCAACGACCGCCAGATGCTCAGCTTCATGAGCGACGCGCGGCTGGACGAACTCATCGCGACCTTGAAGTCGGAAGGTTGATGACGATGGCCGATCTTTCCAAGTTCCAGGCCACGGGGCAGGAAACCTGCTTCCACGGCCGCCACATCGGCGCCCAGATCTACGCCGGGCTCGATGGCCGCAACTGGCGCCTGCAGGACTACCTGGCGCGCGGGGGGTACAGCGCCCTGCGCAAGATCCTCGGGCAGGACGGCGGCGCCGGCATGACGCCGGAGCAGGTGATCGCCGAGGTCAAGGGCAGCGCGCTGCGTGGCCGCGGCGGCGCCGGCTTCCCCACCGGGCTGAAGTGGAGCTTCATGCCGCGTGCCTTCCCCGGTGCCAAGTACCTCGTCTGCAACTCCGACGAAGGCGAGCCGGGCACCTGCAAGGACCGCGACATCCTGCGCTACAACCCGCACATCGTGATCGAGGGCATGGCCATCGCGGCCTACGCGATGGGCATCCGCACCGGCTACAACTACATCCACGGCGAGATCTTCGAGGTCTACGAGCGCTTCGAGGAAGCGCTGGAGGAAGCCCGCGCCGCCGGATTCCTGGGCGACGACATCCTCGGTTCGTCGTTCAGCTTCCAACTGCACGCCTTCCACGGTTTCGGCGCCTACATCTGCGGCGAGGAAACCGCGCTGCTGGAAAGCCTGGAAGGCAAGAAGGGCCAGCCGCGCTTCAAGCCGCCGTTCCCGGCCAGTTTCGGCCTCTACGGCAAGCCGACGACGATCAACAACACCGAGACCTTCGCCGCGGTGCCGTGGATCATCAACCACGGCGGCCAGGCCTACCTGGAGGTGGGCAAGCCCAACAACGGCGGCACCAAGATCTTCAGCGTGGTCGGCGACGTCAACCAGCCCGGCAACTTCGAGATCCCGATGGGCACGCCGTTCTCCAAGCTGCTGGAGCTGGCCGGCGGCGTGAAGGGCGGGGCGCTGAAGGCCGTGATCCCCGGCGGCTCGTCGGCCCCGGTGCTGCCGGCGTCCATCATGATGGACTGCACGATGGACTACGACAGCATCGCCAAGGCCGGCTCGATGCTGGGTTCGGGTGCCGTCATCGTGATGAACGACACCCGTTGCATGGTCAGGAGCCTGCTGCGCCTGAGCTACTTCTACCAGCACGAGAGCTGCGGCCAGTGCACGCCGTGCCGCGAAGGCACGGGCTGGCTGTGGCGCCTGGTCAACCGCATCGAGCACGGCCAGGGCAAGCCCGAGGACCTGGCGCTGCTGGACTCGGTGGCCGACAACATCAAGGGCCGCACCATCTGCGCGCTGGGCGATGCCGCGGCGATGCCGGTGCAAGGCATGCTCAAGCACTTCCGCGACGAGTTCGCACACCACATCGAGCACAAGACCTGCATGGTCTCGGTGCCCGCCTGAGGCCGCCGCCATGGTTGAGATCGAACTCGACGGGAAGAAGGTCCAGGTCGCCGAAGGCAGCATGGTGATGCATGCCGCCGACGCCGCCGGCACCTACATCCCGCATTTCTGCTACCACAAGAAGCTCAGCATCGCGGCCAACTGCCGCATGTGCCTGGTGGAGGTGGAGAAGGCGCCCAAGCCCATGCCCGCCTGCGCGACGCCGGTGACGCAGGGCATGGTGGTGCGCACCAAGAGCGACAAGGCCGTGAAGGCCCAGCAGTCGGTGATGGAGTTCCTGCTCATCAACCACCCGCTGGACTGCCCCATCTGCGACCAGGGCGGCGAATGCCAGCTGCAGGACCTGGCCGTGGGCTACGGCGGCAGCGCCAGCCGCTACGCCGAGGAGAAGCGCGTCGTCTTCCACAAGGACGTCGGCCCGCTGATCTCGATGGAGGAGATGAGCCGCTGCATCCACTGCACGCGCTGCGTGCGCTTCGGCCAGGAAGTGGCCGGCGCGATGGAGCTCGGCATGATCCACCGCGGCGAGCACTCGGAGATCACCACCGTCACCGGCGGCACGGTCGATTCCGAGCTGTCGGGCAACATGATCGACCTCTGCCCGGTCGGTGCGCTGACCAGCAAGCCCTTCCGCTACAGCGCGCGCACCTGGGAGCTCAGCCGCCGCAAGAGCGTCAGCCCGCACGACAGCACCGGCGCCAACCTGGTGGTTCAGGTCAAGGGCAACCGCGTGATGCGCGTGCTGCCGCTGGAAAACGAGGCCGTCAACGAGTGCTGGATCGCCGACCGTGACCGCTTCAGCTACGAGGCCGTCAACAGCGAACAGCGCCTGACCGCGCCCCGCATCAAGCAGGGCGGCCAGTGGCAGACGGTGGACTGGACCACGGCGCTGAACTATGTGGCCGACGGCCTGAAGAAGGTCAAGGCCGAGCTCGGCGTCGGACAGATCGGTGCCATCGGCTCGGCGCACTCGACGGTCGAGGAACTGCACCTGCTGGCCAAGCTGGTGCGCGGCCTGGGCAGCGAGAACATCGATCACCGCGTGCGCCAGGCCGAGGCCGGCCACCGCGCGCCGGCGGGCCAGGCCTTCTGGCTGGGTCGGCCGATCGCCGAACTGTCGACGCTGGACCGCGTGTTCGTCATCGGCAGCTTCCTGCGCAAGGACCATCCGCTGTTCGCGCAGCGCATCCGCCAGGCCGCGCGCCATGGCGCCGCCGTGCACAGCCTGCACGCGCTGGTCGACGACTGGGCGATGCCGATGGGCCGCCGGCTCATCGCCGCACCGCTGGCCTGGGTGGACGCCCTGGCCGGCGTGGCCGCCGAGATCGCCGCGATCAACGGCGTGCCGGCACCCGTGCCGGCCGTGCCGAGCGAGGATGCCAAGGCCATCGCCGCCTCGCTGATGATGGGCGAGCGCAAGGCGCTGCTGCTGGGCAATGCAGCGATGGACCACCCGAACGCCTCGGCGCTGCTGGCGCTGGCGGCCTGGATCGGCCAGCAGGTCGATGCCACGGTCGGCTACCTGGGTGCAGCGGCCAATAGCGTCGGCGCGCAACTGGTGCAGGCCCTGCCGGGCGATGGCGGCCTGAGCGCGCAGCAGATGCTGACGCAGCCGATGAAGGCCGTACTGCTGCTGAACACCGAGCCGGCGCTGGACACGGCCGATGCCGCCGCCACCGTGGCGGCGATGAAGCAGGCCGGCCTCGTCGTCGCGCTGACGCCGTTCGCCGATGCGGCGGCCGACGTGGCCGACGTGATGCTGCCGATCGCGCCGTTCACCGAGACCGCCGGCACCTTCGTCAACGCCGAAGGCCGTGTGCAGGGCTTCCACGGTGTGGTCAAGCCGCTGGGCGAGACCCGTCCAGGCTGGAAGGTGCTGCGCGTGCTGGGCAACCTGCTGGGCCTCCCGGGTTTCGAGCAGGAGAGCGCCGACGAGGTGCGCGCCGAAGCGCTGGGCGACCTGTCGGCCATCGCCGGCCGCCTGAACAACGCCGCTGGTGCGCCGGTGGCCGTGCCGGCCGTGACCGCGCTGCAGCGCGTGGCCGACGTGCCCATCTACGCCACCGATTCGCTCGTGCGCCGCGCCCCGGCGCTCCAGCACACGGCCGACGCCCGCGCGCCGCGTGCCGTGCTGCCGCAGGCGCTGTGGGACAAGCTGGGCCTGCAGCCGGGC
>JACKLN010000019.1 GCA_024235855.1 Burkholderiaceae bacterium | reverse complement strand
GTCGCTGATCGCCGATTGGCGGCCACAGCCCGACGGCAGCTACCTCGTCGAGTTCGACTTCGTGCTCAACCCGGCCCCGCGGGCCTGATGGCGCAGGTCGAGACCTGGGCTCAGCGGGGCGCCACTGGTGCCTCCCCAGCCCGCGGCAGCGTCAGCGTGAACACCGCGCCACCGTCGGGCCGGTTCGCGGCCGTCAGCGTGCCGCCGTGCTGCTCGACGATGCCGTAGCTGATCGACAGCCCCAGCCCCGTGCCCTGGCCCACCGGCTTGGTGGTGAAGAAGGGGTCGAAGATGCGGCCCAGGTCGGCCTCGGCGATGCCGGGGCCGTCGTCCGCGAACTCGGCGCGCACCTGGCCAGCGGCGGGGTCGTCTTGCAACGTCACGCTGAGCCGGCCGCCGCGTTCGGCCGTGGCGTCGGCCGCGTTCTGCACCAGGTTCATCGCCACCTGCATCAGCTGGCCGGGGTCGCCGACCACGGGGCAGGGGCCTGCGGCCTGCACGTCGACAGCGAACTGCGGCGCGGTGCCGCGCCGCACCCAGTGCACGGCGCGCTGCACCACGGGCACCAGGTCCAGGGTCTGGCGTGTCTCGCGTTCCATGGCCGAGAAGCGCTTGAGCCCGGCCACGATCTCGGCCGTGCGCTGCGCGCCTTCGGCCATGCCGTCGATCAGCGAGGGCAGGTCGCGCAGCAGGGCGTCGATGCGCAGGTCGCCGCGCAGCGCCTGCAGGGCCTGGGCGTCCGCCCCGTCGTGCACCGCGCCCAGGTACTGCTGCAGCCGCGTGCCGTAGCGCGCCAGCGCCCGCACGTTGCCCAGCACGAAGCTGATGGGGTTGTTGAGCTCGTGCGCCACGCCGGCCACCAGGCGGCCGAGCGAGGCCATCTTCTCGCTGTGCACCAGCTGCGCCTGGGCCTGCTTGAGCGCCTCGTGCGCTTCGCGCAGCGCGTGGTAGGCGCGCTGGATCTCGCCCAGCGGCCGGCCCACCAACACGTGGCCGATGGCCTTGCCCTGCGCGTCGCGGCGCACGCTGGCGTTGAAGTCCACCGGCACCGGCTGGCCGTCGGCGTCGCGCAGGCGCAGCTCCACGGTGGCGGCGCCGCCGCGCTGCGGCAGCACGGTCTGCAGCAGGTGGCGCAGCTTGGCGGCTTCGGTGTCGTCGGCCAGCAGGGCGGCCACTGGCGTGCCGCGCAGCGCGTCGTCAGGGCGGCCCACCAGCGCGCACAGCGCGGCGTTGGTCTCCTCGATCTGGCCATCACGGCAGGCCACCAGCACGTCGCTCATCGACGACAGCAGGCTGTAGATGAAGCGCTGGCTCTGCTCGAGCTGCGCGTTCTTCTCCTCCAGCGCGGTCTCGTCGGCCACCAGCTGCGAGTAAACCTCGTCCATCTTCTGGATGACTTCCAGCCAGGCCGATTCGTCCGGCGCCTGGTGCTCCAGGGCTGGGGCGCGGGGCGGGGTGCGTGGGGTCGACGCCATCAATGCACCGTGCAGACCATGCAGGGGTCGAAGGAACGCACCACGTGCTGCACGGCCACCGGCGTGGTCTCGCCGGGGCGCACGGGCGTGCCCACCAGGGCCGCCTCCAGCGCGCCCGGCGTGCCCGCGGCGTCGCGCGGGCTGAAGTTCCAGCTCGTGGGGGCGACGATCTGGTAGTGCGCGATGCGGCCGCCCTGCAGCGCCACCCAGTGGCCCAGCGCGCCGCGTGCCGCTTCGGCCAGGCCGCAGGCGGCGCCCTCGTCGGGCAGCGGCGATTCGACACACCAGGGTTCGCCGGGTTGCAGCGTATCGAGCAGGCGGCGCACGTGCTGCACGGCGCCGGCCAGTTCCAGCAGGCGGGCCACCACGCGCGTGAGCACGCTGCCGCCGTGGCGGCCGGCGAGGTCGCGCACCAGCGGCTGGCCGGCCATCAGCCGGCGCGCGATGGCGCCGGTCTCCACCACGTGGCCGGCCAGGCGCGGTGCCTTGTTCCAGGTGTAGGCGCCGGGGCGGTCGGCCCAGGGCGCGGTGAGGCCCTGGGCCGGGTGCAGCGCGGTGTCGCCGGCCAGCCAGGCATGGGTGGCGTCTTCGGTGATGGCGGCGAGGTCCAGCGGTTCGATGGCGCCATTGCGCCACACGCCGGCGGGTACGTCGCCACCGCCGTAGGCCAGGAAGACGCCGGGGCCGGGGCCCAGCGTGGCCAGGTCGAGGTCGTCGGCTGCAGCCAGGAACAGGCGCAGGCCACCCTGCAGCGGCGCACGCGCGGCCCAGGCGCGCAGCGCGTCCTCGTCGGGCAGGGCCAGCAGTTCGTCCAGCGGGCCGGCGACGATGACGCGTTCCAGGAAGCTGCGCAGGTCGTCCACCCGCGCGCGCAGGCGCAGGCGCTCGGTGGCCTCGATGGCGCGGCTGCTGCCGCCCGGCATGATGCTGCCGGTGTGCGGCCAGCGGCCGCCCAGCCAGCCCATCATCGTCATCCAGCGCTGGCGGGCGGCGGTGGCCTCGCGTGCGTGGTCGCCGGTGCCGGCGGCGTAGGCCTGCACCACGGCGTCGTGCCAGGGCCGGCCGGCGTAGACCTCGCGCGCGAAGTCGGGCATGAAGAACAGCGCGAAGTGCGTCATGTGGTCGGCCACGTTCTCCACCGCCAGCATGAGCTGCTGTGCCACCGCGCCATTGGGCGGCGGCGTGATGCCGGCCAGCCCGGCCAGCGCACGCGCCGCGGCCACGCTCTGCGACACCGAGCAGATGCCGCAGATGCGCGGCACGATCACCAGCGCATCGCCCGGCGGCCGGCCGGGCAGGATCTGCTCGAAGCCGCGGTACATGGTGGCGCTGACCTGGGCCGAGCGCACGGTCCCGTCGGCCACGTCGAGCCGGACTTCTAGGTCGCCCTCGACCCGGTTGAAGGGGCCGACCACCAGCCGCTCGGTCACGGGGCCCCCGAGACGCTGCGCGTCGCCCCCACAAGGGGGAGCGCCCGCCTTTGGAACGGTCGTGCGGCGGGCCTCATCGGCGTCCGGTCTTGCGCACGGCCGGCGGCACCACCACGTGGTCGGCCACCGCATTGGCCTTCACGCGCCGCGGCGTGGCGCTCTTGCTCAGCGAGGCCAGGGCCACGAACCAGGCCTTGGGCATGTCGGTGGGCAGGCCGATCGGGATGCCGGCCAGCTTGGGCGTGTGGTGGAAGGCGTGGCCCGGGTCCTGGAAGCCGGGTTCGGTGCAGCTGATGCAGGCAAAGCCGCCTCGCGTGCAGGAGCCTTCGCCGTTCCACAGCCGCGTGTTGCAGTCGGCATGCGCCTGCGTGCCCTTGCAGCCCAGGTGCTCCATCAGGCAGCCCTGGTCGCTGGCCTTCTCGGCGCTGGCCTTGAACTCGTAGTACTCGTTGCGCGTGCAGCCGTGGTGCACCAGCTGGTCGGCATAGAAGCGCGGGCGGCCCAGCGTGTCCAGGTCGGCCGTGCCCAGCGCGCCGTCGGCCAGCAGCGTGAGCGTGTCGATCACCCAGCCGGGGTGCGTGGGGCAGCCGGCCACGTTGACCACTGGCAGGCCGCCGCGGGCGACGAAGCCGGCGCCCAGCAGGCCGCCACGGCGGTCGTCCTCGTACTGCAGGCCGCAGGCGTCGGTGGGGTTGATGCCGGCCGCGGTGATGCCGCCGAAGGCGGCGCAGCTGCCCACGGCGACGACGTGCGTCGCGCGCGCGGCCAGCGCGCGCACCCAGTCCATCGTCGCGCGTTCGCGCCCGGCCAGCCGGTGAAAGCCGCCGGTGCCGTGGGGCCCGCGCAGGATCGCGCCTTCGACCGCCAGCACGTCGTAGGCCAGCCGACCGGCCTCGGCATCGTCCAGCAACGTCAGCGCCTCCGCGCCGGTGGCCAGCGACAGCGCGGGGTGGAACAGCAGGTCGATGCCCGCGTCGCGCAGGCCGCGTTGCAGGTCGGGCAGATCCGCCCCCAGCAGCGACAGCGTGCAGCCGCCGCAGCCACCGGATTGCAGCCAGATCACGCGCAGCATCAGTGCGGCTCCTGACCGGTGCGGTCCATCGGCGGTTCGCCCATGCCATGACGAGCGAGCTTGGCACGCAGGCCCACGCGCGACAGCGCCAGCTCCTGCGCCGCGCGGGTCTTGTTCCAGCGGTGGCGCTCCAGCGTGTCGCGCAGGATGCCGGCCTCCACCGCGTCCAGCCGCTCGGCCAGGGTGCCGGTGGCCGGCAGCGTGGCGCGGCCCTGGGGCACCCGGGCCGCGGCGCCGAGCCGCACCCGCGGCGAGAACAGCCCGGCGTCGATGAGCTCGTCGTCGGCCAGCGCCACCGCCCGCGCGATCTCGTTGCGCAGTTCGCGGATGTTGCCCGGCCAGGCGTGGCCCAGCAGTGCCGCCAGCGCGCCGTCGGCAAACCGCAGGCCGGGACGGCCGAGTTCCGCGCCCACCAGCGCCAGCAGCCGCTCGGCGATGGGGGCGATGTCTCCGGCGCGTTCGCGCAGTGGCGGCAGTTGCAGCGTCATGCCGGCCAGGCGGTAGTAGAGGTCCTCGCGGAAGCGGCCGGCGCGCACGTCGGCCTCAAGGTCGCGGTGGGTGGCGGCGACGATGCGCACGTCCACCGGCACCGCGCGCACGCTGCCCACGGGGCGCAGTTCGCCTTCCTGCAGCACGCGCAGCAGCTTGACCTGGAAGGCGGGCGAGGTCTCGCCGATCTCGTCGAGGAACAGCGTGCCGCCATGGGCGCGCGCGATCAGGCCCACGTGGTCGTCCACCGCACCGGTGAAGGCACCGCGCTTGTGGCCGAAGAGCTCGCTCTCCAGCAGGGTGTCGGGGATGGCGGCGCAGTTCTCCACCACGAAGGGGCCTTCGGCGCGCGGGCTGGCGTAGTGGATCGCGCGCGCCACCAGTTCCTTGCCGGTGCCGGATTCGCCGGTGAGCAGCACCGACAGGTCCACCCGCGCCACGCGCTCGGCAGTGGCGCACAAAGCGTCCAGCGGGCTGCCGGGCGCACGGGCGATGCGCTCGAAGCCGAAGGCCGCCGCGGCCTGCGCCTGCAGCGCGGCGCGGCGCGTGCGCAGCGCCGGCGCGCCCTGGCGCAGTTCCGTGTCCAGCCGCGCGATGCCGTGGCGCTGGCGCGCGGCGTCGGCGGCGTCGCGAACCACCTGCAGCAGGTGCTCGGGCATCCAGGGCTTGAGCACGTACTGGTGGATGCCGGCCTCGTTGATGCCGCGCACCAGGTCGGCACTGTCGCTGTAGCCGCTGACGACGATGCGCACCGTCTCCGGCCACTGTTCGCGCACGCGCTGCAGCAGGGCCACGCCGGTGGTGCCGGGCATGCGCTGGTCGCTCAGCACCACGTCGGCAGGGAGCAGGTCCAGCAGTCGCAGGGCCTCGTCGGCGTTGCCGGCGCAGCGCACGTCGAACTCCTCCTCCAGCGTGCGGCGCATCGCCTCCAGCGAACGCGGCTCGTCGTCGACGAGCAGCACGCGGGGCAGGGGCAGGGCGGGCATGGCGCGATGCTAACGGTGCAGGGCCAGGTGGCGGGGCGTCCACGCATGCGGCTTTCGGTGCACGAAGTGGTGCCGCGCCACGTGGTACGAGGGGTCGAAGCCGTAGAAGTTGACGCGCATCGCCGCCAGTTCGTCGGCGCGGTAGGCGGCCAGCGGGCGCTGGGCCTCGTCGGCGGCACGGCGGGCGGCCTTGGCGGCCACCTGTATGGCCCAGTCCGGGTCACCGGCCAGCGCCTGGGCCGCCTGCGCCACGGCGGCGTCGAAGCCGCTGGCATCGTCGGCCAGCACGGCGTCGGCCAGGCCGAGCTGCAGCGCCTCTTCCGCGCCCATCGGCAGCCGGCCGCGCATGATCTGCCGGGCCTGCTCCGGCCCGACGCGGCGCGGCAGCAGGTAGGTCCAGTACTCGCTGCCGTGCAGGTTGCCCATGTTGCGGTAGTGCGGGTTCTGCACCACGCCGCGGTGCAGCCACACCGCGTCGGCGGCCAGGGCCAGGAAACATCCGCCGGCGCCGGCGTTGCCGCGCAGCGCGGCCACGGTGAGGCGGTCGGTCATCTGCAGGATCGCCAGCGCCACGTCGTCGATGGCCTCGATGGCCGCCATCGAGGCGTCGGCCGCGCTGCCGCCCTCGAGCGACGCGGCTTCGATGTCGTGCAGGTGGATGCCGTTGCCGAAGAAGTCGGGCCCGCCGTCCAGCACCAGCACCCGGGCATCGTCGCGCGCCACCTCGGCCAGCGCGTCGATCAGCCGGCGCGCCTGTCGCACGCTCATGGCACCGTTGTGGAAGGCGAAGCTCAACGTGCCGACCGCGCCGTGGCGGCGGTAGCGCAGTTCGTCCCAGGTGGCGTCGTCGCGTTGCAGCGGTACGGCCAGTTCGGGCAGCGCCTGGGTCTCGGCGGCGAACGCACGCGTGGCGGCCAGCTTGGGGCCGGGCGGATCGCCGCGCTTCACGTGGCCGATCCACACGCCGCCGTCGGCGGTGCGGCGCAGCAGCGCGGGCCCGCGCCGCGCGACCAGGTCGCCGGCTGGCGCGCGGGCCAGGTCCTCGGCACTGGCCGCATGGCCGTCGAACAGGCGCACCGGCACGTCGAACCAGGTGTCGCGCACGCCGGACATGCCGTCAGCGGCACGCAGGCGGCGCAGCACGGTGGCGGTGTCGTCGTGCTGCCAGTCGATCGCGCGCTGGGCGGCGGTCATGGCGGGTTGCCAGCGGCCCCGCTGGGCGGGCAGGTCCGGCGCGGGCGAGGGCGCCGTGGCCCCGGGCCGCCAGCGCCTCAGCGCATCGAACACCGCGGCCACGGCGGCGGTGGTCACCTCGTGCCGGTACAGGCTGCCCTTGCCGGCATCGGGGCGCATGGCAAAGGGCCGCCAGGCCCAGATCGGGCCGGCGTCGTAGTCGTGCACCGCCTGCAGCACCGTCACGCCCCAGGTGTCCAGGCCGCGCTCGATCGCCCAGTCCAGCGCATGCGGCCCGCCATCACCCGGCGGGCCCGGGTGCACCACCCAGCACAGCACGCGCGACCACACCGATTCCGGGATGCGCCGCTTCAGGAACGGGGCCAGCACCAGGTCGGGCTGCCAGCGTGCCACGGCCTCCTCGGTGACGGCATCGGCGATGTCCAGCTCCACCGAGACCGCATGCCCGGCGGCACGCAGTTCGACGAACAGGCGCTGTGCGAGGCCGTTGAAGGCGTGGCACAGCAGCAGCACTTTCATCAGCAGATCCGCGGCAGCGGCTCGCCGCTGAGCCAATCGACGATGCGCTTGCCGCCGAAGCGCGTGTGCATCTGCACGAAGCGGTGCGCGTCGGCCTGGACGGTGCCGATCTTCACGGCCTGGGCACCCAGGGGATGCGCGCGCATGGCCGCCAGTACCGCGTCGGCCGCCTCGGGCGCCACCACGGCCACCAGCTTGCCCTCGTTGGCCAGGTACAGCACGTCCAGGCCCAGCAACTCGCAGGCGGCTTCCACGGCCGGCTGCACGGGAATGGCGGCCTCGTCCAGCACGATGCCCACGCCCGACTGCCGCGTGATCTCGTTGAGCGTGGTGCCCAGCCCGCCGCGCGTGGGGTCGCGCAGCACGCGCACGCTGCCCGGCGGCGCGGCGGCCAGCATCGCCGCCACCAGGCCGTGCAGTGCGGCGGTGTCCGACACCACCGGCGCGTCGAACTCCAGCGATTCGCGCGTGGACAGCACGGCCACACCGTGCTCGCCGATGGCGCCCGAAAGCAGCAGCACGTCGCCCGGGCGGGCGTTGGCGCCGCCGACGTCCACCCCGCGCGGCACCACGCCGACGCCGGTGGTGGCGATGAAGCAGCCGTCTCCCTTGCCCTGCTCGACGACCTTGGTGTCGCCGGTGACGATGGCCACGCCGGCCTCGCGCACGGCGGCGGCCATCGAGTCGACGATGCGCTTGAGGTCCGCCAGCGGGAAGCCTTCCTCGAGGATGAAGCTGGCCGAGAGCCACAGTGGGCGCGCGCCCATCATCGCCACGTCGTTGACGGTGCCGTGCACCGCCAGGCCCCCCAGGTCGCCGCCGGCGAAGAACAGCGGCGAGACGACGTGGCCGTCGCAGGCCATCACCAGGCGGCCACCTTCCAGCAGCTCGGGCGGCGGCGCCATCACCGCGCCGTCGTTGCCCTGGCGCAGCAGCGGGTTGTCGAAGGCGCGGGCGAAGACCTCGTCGATCAGCTGCGCCGACGCCCGGCCGCCGGCGCCGTGGTTCATGTCGATGCGGCCCTGCTTGAGGTCCAGCGGCCGGACGTAGTCCTTCTTGATCACGTGGCCTCCGCGACGATGGCCACGTCCCGGAACCGCCCGTACGCGTAGTGCGCCGCGCAGGCGCCTTCGCTGGACACCATGCACGAGCCCACCGGGTTCTCCGGCGTGCAGACGTTGCCGAAGAGCTTGCAGTCGCGCGGGTGCTTCACGCCGCGCAGGATGGCGCCGCACTCGCAGGCCTTGTGGTCCGGCACCGGGCTGTAGTGCAGGCCGAAGCGGCGTTCGGCATCGAAGTCGGCGAACTCGGCGCGGATCTTCAGCGCCGAGTACGGCACCTCGCCCAGGCCGCGCCACTCGAAGCGCTCGCGCAGCTCGAACACCTGCTGCACCGCCGCCTGCGCCGCGCGGTTGCCCTCGCGCGTGACGGCGCGCGCGAACTGGTTCTCCACCTCGGCACGGCCGTCGTTGACCTGGCGCACCAGCATCAGGATGGCCTGCATCACGTCCAGCGGCTCGAAGCCGGCGATGACCACCGGCTTGCGGTACTCGTCGGCAAAGTGCTCGTAGGGGCCGCTGCCGATGACGATGCTCACGTGCGCCGGGCCGACGAAACCGTCGATGGGCACGGTGCCGAACTGCCGCACTTCCTCCGATTCCAGGATGTGCGTGATGGCGCTGGGCGTCAGCACGTGGCAGCACAGCACGCTGAAGTTGGCGAGCCGTTCCTTCGCGGCCTGCAGGATCACCAGCGCGGTGGGTGGCGTGGTGGTCTCGAAGCCGATGGCGAAGAAGACCACCTCGCGCTGCGGGTTCGCGCGCGCGATCTTCAGCGCGTCGGCGGCGGAATACACCATGCGGATGTCGCCGCCGCGGGCCTTGGCCTTCATCAGGCTCAGTTGTTCCGATGCCGGGACGCGCATCGTGTCGCCATAGGTGCAGACGATGGCGTTGCGCTCCAGGGCCACACCAATCGCCTGGTCGATGCGCCCGATCGGCAGCACGCACACTGGGCAGCCGGGGCCGTGGATCATGCGGATGGCCGGCGGCAGCAGCTCGGCGATGCCGTAGCGCGAGATGGCGTGCGTGTGGCCGCCGCAGAACTCCATGAAGGCGTAGCGGCGGTCGGGCCGCAACTCGGCGGCGATGCGGGCGGCCAGGCCGCGCGCCAGGTCGCCGTCGCGGAACTCGTCGACGTATTTCATGCCGGCTTGTCCTCCATCGCGGCCAGTTCGGCGAACAGGGCCAGCGTGCGTTCGGCTTCCTCGGGATCGACCACGCCGATGGCGTGGCCCACGTGCACGATCACGTAGTCGCCCACCGCCACGCCGGGCGTGAGGGCGACGCTGACGGCCTTGCGCACGCCGCCCAGGTCCACGGTGGCGTCGTCGCCGTCGAGCGCGACGATGCGCGCGGGCAAGGCTAGGCACATGCGGTGGTCTCCATCGGTTCTGTATCCAGGCCCGCCGCCACCGCGTGCGCGGCCACCCAGGCCTGGCCCAGCGCCAGGCCCGCGTCGCCGCGGTCCACGCGTGGCCACTGCACCTGCAGGCCGGCGGCCCGCAGCGCGTCCGTCAGCCGCTGTGTCAGCAGGCGGTTGAAGAAGCAGCCGCCGCCCAGCGCAACTCGGCCCACGCCGTGCGCGCGCGCGGCAGCCACGGTGGCGCTGGACAGCGCGCGCGCCAAGGTCAGGTGGAAGATCGCGGCACCTTCGGCCGGGTGGCGCACGTCGGCCAGCACGTGGCCCAGCGCCGTCAGGTCCAGGCCGGTGTCGGGCAGCGCAGGGTCGGCATGATCGGCCAGCCATTCGGTGGCGGCGCGTTCCAGCGTGATCGCGGCCTCGGCCTCCTGCGCCTGCCGGTCGCTGAAGCCCAGCAGACCGGCGGCGGCGTCGAACCAGCGCCCGGCGCCGGTGGTGGCCGGGCAGTTCAGGCCGCGCGCCAGCATGGCTTGCACGCCTTGCGCCAGCGGCTCGCCCACGCGCGGGCCCAGGCGCGGCACGATCTCGTCGGCCCGGCCCAGCGCGTGCAACAGGGCCGCGGCCATGCGCCAGGGTTCATGCGCGGCCAGATCGCCGCCCGGCAGCACCAGCGTGCCCAGGTGGCCCAGCCGCTGCCACTGCGCACCGTCCACCCACAGCAGTTCACCGCCCCAGGCCGTGCCGTCGGTGCCCAGACCCACGCCGTCCAGCGCAAGCCCGATCAGCGGCCCGGCATGCGCCGACTCGGCCTGCACCACCGCGACGTGCGCGTGGTGGTGCTGCACCGGCACGGCGGGCACGCCGAGTTCGGCCGCCAGGGCCTGGGCCAGGCGCGTGCTCTCGAAGTCCGGGTGCAGGTCGTGCGCGATGGCGTCCAGCGGGCCTTCGTCGGCCAGGGCCTGCAGCGAGGCCTGCAGGGCGCGGCAGGCCTCGGGCGTGCCCAGGTCGCCGTGCAGCGGCGACCAGTGCGCCGAGGGGCCGTCCACCCGGCAGGCCGCGTTCTTCAGCCAGGCACCGGCGGCGAGCACGCGCGCCGGTGCAGGGCGTGGCAGGGGGGTGGTCATCCGTGGGCGTGGTCGTGGGGGTGCGCGTGACCGTGGGCATGCCCATGCGCATGGTCGTGATCGTGCGCCGGTGCCGAAGCGCGGTCTTCCAGCAGCCAGTCGATCCACGCGTCCATGCCGTGGCCGCTGCGTGCCGAGACCAGCAGCACCTCGATGCCAGGGTTCACGCGCTGCGCGTAGGCGATGCAGCGTGCCACGTCGAAGTCCAGGTGCGGCAGCAGGTCCACCTTGTTGAGCACCATCAGCTTCGCGGCAGCGAACATGTCGGGGTACTTCAGCGGCTTGTCCTCGCCCTCGGTGACGGAGAGGATGGCCACCTTGGCGCGTTCGCCCAGGTCCCACATCGCGGGGCAGACCAGGTTGCCCACGTTCTCGATGAAGAGCAGGCCGCCGCCCGGGGCGTCGTGCAGCGGCAGCCGCGCGAAGGCGGCGGCCACCATCTCGGCGTCGAGGTGGCAGCCCTTGCCGGTGTTGACCTGGACTGCCGGCGCACCGGTAGCGCGGATGCGGTCTGCGTCGTGCGTGGTCTGCTGGTCGCCTTCGATCACCGCCAGCGCCGGGGCCTCGGCGCGCTGCTTGAGCGCCTCGATCGTCGCGCACAGCAGCGTGGTCTTGCCCGAGCCTGGGCTGGAGACCAGGTTGTAGGCCGTCACGCCATGGGCCGCGAAATGCGCGCGGTTGTGCGTGGCGATGGCGTTGTTGGCGCCCAGCACGTCGGCCTCGAGCCTGATGGCGCGCTCGGCGCTCATGCCGGGCACCGACACGCGCGCGGCGCCCAGGCCATAGTGCAGGTCACCGTGGGACGAAGCCTCTGGCGCCTTCGTGTCGGTGGTCGAGCATCCGCAGACGACACACATGGTCAAACCTCCTGATCGTCGTGCACGATCAGCTCGCGCACGGTGAGCTCCAGTCCACAGGTGGGCTGGAGCTTGAAACTGCCGCAGGCGGGGCAGGGGTCCACCCGCGACGCGATGTCGACGCGCTGGCCGCAGCCCATGCAGAAGGCCTGGCCCGGCGGTTCGTGGATAACGATCTCTGCGTCTGCCAGCCGCGTGCCCGGGGCGATGGCCTCCAGCGCGAAGCGCAGCGCGCGAACCTCCACGCCGGCCAGCGCGCCGCAGTCCAGCACCAGGCGCTTGACGCGCGTGAAGGGGTCGCGTGCGGCGGCGTCGTCCACCAGCTTCAGGATGCCGCCGGCCAGGCTCATCTCATGCATCGCCGGCCACCTCCACCGCGATGCAGGGGTCCAGGGCCAGCGCGGCCAGGCGCGCGTCCGCGGGTGTGGGCGCGGTCGCGCGCAGCCAGGTGGCGAAGGCACCCTGCGGATGGAAGTTCCACTCGGTGGGCGCCAGCACGCGGTAGGCGGCGATGCGGGCGCTGTCGGCCGGGTCGCCGGGGCCGACATCGCGGTCGACACGCGCCCAGTGCACCAGCAGGCCACGCGACATCTCGCACCAGGCGATGCCCTCTCGCGGGCCCAGCGGCAGCGCGCCGGCGGCCAGCGTGGCGCCGCTGCACAGCGCGGCCACTTCGGCCAGGCGCGCGCCCAGACGCAGCCAGGCGTCCACCGGCCCGCCGTGCGCGATGCCGTGGCGCTGCCAGGCACCGGTCTCGGCGGGGGCGCCCTGCCAGTGGGGGCGCTCGGCAAAGTCGGGTCCTGCCGCAGGGCGCCGGCCAAGGCCGCCATGGCTCGCGGTGGATCGGCGGCCCAGTCCAATGGCCGGCTGGGCCAGGCCAGCGCGCGGGCGCGTGGTGCCAGCGCGGCGAAGGCGTGCGCCAGCGGGTGGTCGTGCGCCGTGGCCCAGTCGGTCAGCAGGCTGGCACCGCGCTGGCGCCAGGCGTGCAGCCAGTCGGCCGCCGGCTGGCCGAACAGGCGCAGCGCGAAGGGCGCGGCAGCGGTGCAGTCGGAAGGCACGCCCCGCAGCCAGCCCGGGTCGCCGGCGCCGGGCAGGTCCAGCGCCAGGCGCTGCAGGTGTTCGGTGAAGGTGGCCTGGCGCAACTGGCGTGCGCTGTCGGTGTCGGCCGGGCCGTCGTCGGCCACGCCCAGGGCAGCGCGCACGGCACGGCGGGCCGTCTGGGCCTGTGCGGTGGCCCCGAGCGCGAACACGCTGCCCAGCAGGGCCGGCAGCAGCGCAGCCTGCCGGCCTTCGGCCGAGCGGCGCATCACGGCCGCGGCCACCATCGGGCGCTCGCAGTGCAGCGGCGCCGCGCGCCCAGGCGCGAGCAGCAGCCGGCCCGCCAGCACCGTGCTCACGCGGTGGCCTCCCTGCGGCGGCCGAAGAACAGCGCGCGGCGCGCGCCGTCGGCGGGCCGGGCTGCGTCCGCGGCGCGCAGGTGCGAGCACCGCCTCGGCCGTGGCCACCGCCGCGGCCTGGTCGGCAAAGGCCTGCATCGGCGAAAACAGCGAACAGGCCTCGAAGCCGCCGAAGCCGTCCTCGTGCGCGCCCAGGAAGTCGAAATGCTCGCCCCCCACGACCCGTGTGCGCGTGACGCCGGTGGCGGCTACGGTGTCATCCTCCTCCAGTGGCAGCCAGACCAGGTTCATGAACCAGGGCGTGAGCAGCACGCCCAGCGCGCCGCCGCCGGGCTGCGGCGCGAAGCCGATGGCCCGCACCTGCAGGCCCGGGTGCAGGAGGGGGATGCCTGCCATGCGCGTGGCCGCGACGCGTGCAAAGGCGCGCTCGAGCGCGTCGGCACGCTGGCGGGCGGGCGTGGCGGCGGCGTTCATCGGCCGTCGACCACCATGAACTGGTCGGCCCGACCCTCGCATTGCGGGCAGGTCCAGTGCGCCGGCAGGGCCGTGAACGGCGTGCCGGGCGGAACTTGCCACTGCGGATCGCCCATCGCCGGATCGTAGACCCACCAGCAGATCTTGCACTCCAGGCGGGCGTCGGCTGGCAGGCGCGTGGCGTCGCCGAGGTAGCTGCCTTCGAAGGTGGTCGCGCTCACTGGCCGACCCTCCGTGCTGCGCACTCCGGGATGAGCGCTTGGGAGCGGCCCGGCGCGCTCACTGGGGTACCTTCGGGCTGCGCCCTCCGGTATTCGCCCTTGGGGCGGCCCGGCGCGCTCATGTGGCCGACTCCACCCAGTTCAGCACCTCGCCCAGGCGGCGCTGCGAGTCGGCCAGGTCGTCGGGCGCGGCGCAGGCCACCTCGGGCACGTCGCCCACCTCCACCGTGTCCAGCAGGATCAGGTCCTGCGCATTGAAGTAGGTCACGCGCCAGGTGCGCGGCTGCCAGGTGTCGACGATGCGGCAGTTGCCGTAGCCGCGCGAGAGGATGCGCACGCGGCCCTCGCCGATGCGGGCCTGCAGCCAGTGGCTGTCGCCGGTGGTCAGCGGCAGCAGGGTCATGTTGACCACGTGCTGCGGCGCGCCCGGCTGCCAGCGGCGCTGCGCGTCGGCCAGCTCGGCCAGCACGGCGGGGCCGTTCATCAGGTCGTCGGGCGTCGGCACCTCGGCATGTTCGCCGGCCGCACCGTCGGCGCGCGCCGCGCTGCGCACGCGGGCCGGGACGGCACCGATCTCGATGGTGTCCCGGTGCAACACGCCGTCCTGCAGGTGCAGCACGCGCCAGACGCCGGCGAACACCGATTCCTGGGCCTGCAGTCCGTCCGGGCCGTCCACCGCGGCGGCCACCTCGCCTTCGCCCAGCACCTGGTGGATCAGCTGCCGGTCGGCGTCGGACAAGCCGGCCAGTTCGACGGGCTCCGTCGGTTCGCCAAGCAGCCAGCGTTCCAGCTGCGCGTGCGCGGCGCGCAGCGCGGCCACGGCGTCGGCGTGCGCCGCGAAGGTCTCGGGCTCGGGCAGTGAGGGTGGCTGCCAGGTGGCCATGTCGCGTGGCATCGGCAGCACGGAGGGTGACTCTTCCTCCGGCTGGCTGCCGGGGCCGAGCGCGGCGATCACGGGGATGGGGAAGGGCGTCGTGCTCATCGCGGAGACCTTTCAGTGGCAGGCGTCGGTGGTACCGGCAGAGACGACCGGGATGCCGATGGTGGGCGGCCGCTTCGGCTCGGCTTGCAGAATGGCGTTGAGTTCGCGCAGGTACACGTCCCAGTCCTGCATGCCGGCGATGCTGCCCAGCCAGAGGCCGTCGCGCACGGCCACCAGCGACGGCCAGCGCTGCACGCCCCAGCGGCGGGCGATGGAGTCCTCGTCGGCGCGGGTGACCACACCGATGTCGAAGGCACCTCCGCTGGCCACCTGCAGTTCGGGCAGCACGACGGCGATGTCCAGCGCTTCCGGAAAGCGCACCGGGTCGCCGCAGAAGCACAGCACGTGGGTGCCGGGGCGGGCGACGAAGGCGTCGTGGTCGGCGGCATTCACGGCGCAGGCGGCAGAGCCTTGCGCCAGGCGTTCGATCAGGGGGTGCAGGCTCATCGGGGGGCTCCTGGGGTGGGGGCGCCGGCCAGCGACGCGAGGAAGTCGGGGTCGAGCGAGGAGGGCAGCGCGAAACCGGGGTCGGCGGTGGCACCGGTGGCGTCTCCGGCCATCGCGGCGTCGAGCAGGGCCAGGGCGGCGCCGATCTCGGCCGCGCGCTGCGGGTGCAGGCGCTCGCGCGCGGCGCCCTGGAAGACGAGCAACCAGTCGCCGGGCTGCACGGGGCCCACCAGGCGGGTGTCGACCGCTTCGGTGCGGCCGCGGCCCGTGGCCGTGGCACGGCCGTCATCGGCGTGCAGCACCTGCATGGGCAGCCCGATGCACATGGTCAGCGCCCCCCGGCCGGCATGAAGCGCGCGTCGCCGATGCGGCAGGCCACCTCGGCGGCCGGGCGGCCACGTTCGTAGGCGTCGAGCGCGATCTCCGGCGCGGTGACGGTGTCGGCCTCGGGCAGCGGTGTGGCACGCGGCGTGACCGTCGCGCCCCAGTCGGCCAGCTGCGCCAGGGCCAGGCCCAGCGCCCGGCCCATCGCGGTGCGGACGACCGGGCGCAGGCTGCCGCCGTAGTCCTCCAGCTCCGCCGGCTGGCAGCCGATGAGCACCACCGACGGCGGGAAGCTGCCGGTCATCTGCGCCAGCATCAGCACCTCCTGGAAACCGGTCTGGTGCAGGCTCATCTTCTTGGCGCCCAGGAAGCGCGGCACCTCGGCGTCGGCCACGCGCTTGAGGGTGCCGGGGGCCAGGCCGTAGTCCACCGCGTCCAGGATCAGCAGGCGGCGCGCGCGCTGCACCACCGGCAGCAGGTACAGACCCTGTGTGCCGCCGTCCACCAGTTCCACGCCGGGGCCGAATGTCCAGCCGGCCTGCAGCGCCTCGACGCAGCGCACGCCGAAGCCCTCGTCGGCCCACAGCACGTTGCCGATGCCGAGCACGACGATGCCCAGGTCGCTGTCACCCCCGGGGTGACAGGTGGCTTCAGGCGTGACGGGGTCCATGGCGATCGCTCCGTGTCAGGGGTTCAGGGGGCCGGCGCCTGCAGGGCGCGCCAGGCCTGGTGGCCGTCCCAGTCGGCCTGAAGCGCCAGCCACGCGGCGGCGGGCAGGCCGAAGCGCCGGGCGCAGCGGATGGCGGTGTCGGCCGACATGCGGCGCTGACCGTGCACCAGCTCGTGCAGGCGCCGGCGCGAGATGCCGAGCTGGCGAGCGGCCTCGCTCTGCGTCAGCGCCAGCGGCCTCAGGTAGTGCCGCTCGAGGAAGGCGCCCGGGTGCGGCGGCACGCGCAGACGCACGCCGGCGGGCGTGGGCAGGGGCTGCGCGGCCGCGGGCACGCCGTCAGTCCTTGAAGGTGCGCACGCCGGAGATCATCGTGCTGACGATGCTCTGGCGGCCCATGATGTCCTCGCGGATCGCCGCGTAGACGTGCAGCAGCACGAAGCACACCATGGCCCACAGCCCCAGGCGGTGGACCGTGTGCACGTCCTGGCTCTGGCCGAACAGCGGGATCACCCAGCTGGTGAACAGGGTGTGCGTCCAGTGCCCTTCCTGCGCGCCCTCGCCATAGAGCGCGAAGCCGGTGACGATCATGAACAGCGTCAGCAGCAGGTAGCCGAAGAACATGGCCAGCCGTGCCATCGGGTTGTGCCCCACGTACTGGTTGGGCCGAGGGCGCAGGAACAGGTACCACGCGAGCATCGCGAACACCTCGCGCCAGTAGGCGGCGCGCAGCACCGGCAGCGTGAACAGCTCGCGTGCATGGTGGTTGCCCACCAGGGCCCAGTAGGCGCGTGCGACCAGGCCGATGGCCAGCACGTAGCCGGCGGCGAAGTGTGCGAAGCGGATGTAGCCCATCAGGAAGTTCGCGCTGGCCTCGCCGGGCACGCTGGGCAGCGGGCGGCCGATGAAGAAGCCGGTGACGCCGAGCACCACGATGGCCAGCGCGTTGATCCAGTGCCAGATGCGCACCGGAGCCTCGTAGACGTAGACGGCGCGCACCTGCGGCGCCTGCGCCACCGTCTGCTCGTCGATGCCGGTGATGTCGGCCAGGTTGCCGTTGCTCATGGCGGCCTCCGTGGCGTCAGACGTGCCAGAGCACGAGCAGCGCCGAAGCAGCGACACCACCGGCGGCGACGAGCGCCGGCAGCGCGGCGCGCCACAGCCTGCGGCCGCCGGCCGTGGCGCCGGTGCCGGCCAGCGCGGCGACGGCCAACAGGGCCAGCAGCGGCCACAGGTGGGCCGGGCTGGCCACGTCGTCGTGGCCCGGGTGGGCGGCGGCCAGGCCGCTGGTGAGCATGAGCGCGGCGCCGGCGGCGCGGCGGAGCAGGGTGGGCAGGGTCATGGCGGGGTGTCTCCGGGTGCTCGGTGGGGCCTTCAGCGCACGGTGACGGCGCTGAGCTCCTGGCCGTCGGGGCTCATCACGTGCGTGGAGCAGGCCAGGCAGGGGTCGAAGCTGTGGATGGTGCGCAGGATCTCCAGCGGCTGGTCGGCCACGGCCACCGGCGTGTTCAGCAGGCTGGCCTCGAAGGCGCCGATCTGGCCCTTGTGGTCGCGCGGGCTGCCGTTCCAGGTGGTGGGCACCACGCACTGGTAGTTCTCGATCTTGCCGTCCTTGATGCGCACCCAGTGGCCGAGCGCGCCGCGCGGCGCCTCGGTGAAGCCGGCACCCTTGGCCTCCTTGGGCCAGGTGCTCGGATCCCACTTCTCGACGTTGGCGGTGCTGCTGTCGCCGGCCTTGATGTTGGCCACCAGCTGGTCGAGCTGCTGCAGCTGCAGGTCGGCGCAGTACACGCTCTCGATGCAGCGCGCGGCGGTGCGGCCCAGGGTGGAGAACAGCGCCGTCACCGGCACGTCCAGGTGCCTGAGCGCGCGGTCGATGGTGTCCTTGACGAAGGGGTACTGCTTGGGCTGCAGGTACGCCATGACCATGCGCGACAGCGGGCCGACCTCCATCGCGTGGCCGCGCCAGCGTGGTGCCTTGATCCAGCTGTACTTGGCGCTCTCGTCCAGCGCCTCCCACCTGGTCTTCGTGCCCTTGTGGTTGGGGCCGAGCGCGTAGTTCGGCTCGGTGACACCGTCCCAGGGGTGCAGGCCCTGGGTCTCGTCGGCGTAGGTGTACCAGCTGTGGCTCACGAACTCCTGCACCTGCTCGGGGTCCTTGACGTCCACGTCGTGGATCTTTGACAGGTCGCCGTCGATGATGGCGCCGCGCGGCAGCATCAGGCTGTCGTTGCTGTAGTCGTTCTGGCGCCGCGGCAGGTCGCCATAGGCCAGCATGTTCTTGCCGGAAAGGCCGCCGCCGTGCAGCCAGTCCTTGTAGAAGCCGCCGATGGCCAGCACGTCGGGCAGGTAGACCTGGTTGTGGAACTCGATCGTGCGCTCGCAGATGTAGCGCACCTGGTTCAGGCGCTCCATGTTGATCGCGCCCACCGCGCCGGTGTCGTGCACGTTGATCGGGCAGGGCACGCCGCCCACGAGCCAGTTCGGGTGCGGGTTCTTGCCGCCGAAGATGGTGTGGATCTTCACCATCTCCTTCTGGAAGTCCAGCGCCTCCAGGTAGTGCGCCACCGCCATCAGGTTGGCCTCGGGCGGCAGCTTGTAGGCCGGGTTGCCCCAGTAGCCGTTGGCAAACGGCCCGAGCTGGCCGGAATCGACGAACTGCTTCAGCCGGTTCTGCAGGTCGCGGAAGTAGCCGGGGCTGGACAGCGGCCAGTTCGAGATGCTCTGCGCCAGCGCGCTGGTGGCCTTGGGGTCGGCCTTCAGCGCCGAGACGATGTCCACCCAGTCCAGCGCATGCAGGTGATAGAAGTGCACGAGGTGGTCGTGCACCTGCAGGTTCAGCTGCATGATGTTGCGGATCAGGTTCGCGTTGGGCGGGATCTGGATGCCCAGCGCATCCTCCACCGCGCGCACGCTGGTCAGCGCGTGGGTGCCGGTGCACACGCCGCAGATGCGCTCGGTGAAGGCCCAGGCGTCGCGCGGGTCGCGGCCCTTGAGGATGACCTCCAGACCGCGCCACATGGTGCCGGTGCTCACGGCGTTGCGGATCACGTTCTGCGCGTCGAGGTTGACCTCCACGCGCAGGTGGCCCTCGATGCGGGTGACGGGGTCGACGACGACACGCTTGCCGCTGTTGTCGAGCTTGAAGCCCTGGGTTTCGTAGGCGCCCATTGCGTGTCTCCTCAGGCTTCCGTCTTGCTGGTGGTGCGCTTGATCGCGCTGACCGCGGCATGCGCCGCGACCGCCGCGCCGATCGTGCCGGCGGCGTAGCCGCCGACCTCGTCGGCATTGGCCTCGATGCCGAAGGGGTGGATGTTGGTGAGGCGGTCGTAGAACGAGCCCTTGTCCCAGAAGCCGTCCTCGCTGCAGCCGATGCAGCCGTGGCCGGAACCGATGGGGAAGCTCACGCCGCCGTTCCAGCGCGTGGTGCTGCAGGCGTTGTAGGTGGTCGGGCCCTTGCAGCCCACCTTGTAGAGGCAGTAGCCGCGGCGCGCGCCTTCGTCGTCCCACTGCTCCACGAACTGGCCGGCGTCGAAGTGCGGCCGGCGGTAGCACTTGTCGTGGATGCGCTGGCCGTAGAACATCTTCGGCCGGCCCATGCGGTCCAGCTCGGGCAGGCGGTCGAAGGTGAGGATGTAGGTCACCACCGCCGTCATCACCTCGGCGATCGGCGGGCAGCCCGGCACCTTGATGATGGGCTTGTCGGTGATGACCTTGTGGATCGGCACCGCCTGCGTGGGGTTGGGCTTGGCCGCCTGCACGCAACCCCAGCTGGCGCAGGCGCCCCAGGCGATGATCGCCTTGGCGTCGGCGGCCATCTCCTTGAGCTGTTCCAGGAAGGACCGGCCGCCCACGACGCAGAACATGCCGTCCTCGTTCAGCGGCGGGTTGCCCTCGACGGCCAGGATGTAGTTGCCCTTGTGCTTCTGCCGCGCCTCCTCCATGGCCGCTTCGGCCTGGTGACCGGCGGCCGCCATCAGCACCTCGTTGTAGTCCAGCGAGATCATCGACAGCACCACGTCCTTGGCCAGCGGGTGGGCGCTGCGGATGAAGCTCTCGCTGCAGCAGGTGCACTCCAGGCCACTGATCCAGATCACCGGCGTGCGCGGCTTGTTCTCCATCGCGTGTGCGATCTGCGGCACGAAGGCCGGGCCCAGGCCCAGCGACGTGGCGGTGAGCGAGCAGTACTTGAGCAGGCTGCGCCGGGTGATGCCCTGGCGGCGCATGATGTCGTAGAAGCTTTCCATCCAGCGGTTTCCTCCGTGCCCCGGATCGGCCCGGTGGCGGCATGACTGTTCTCAAGCCGCGTGCCCGGTCGCCACGGGTTTCGGGTAAACACCGAAGGGCACGGCTAAGTGCTTGTCACCGCTGGCGGGCATCTCGGCCCGCGAGGTGCCGGCAAGTGGTGGTGGCGGGGCGGGTGGTCAGCCGTTGACCATGCAGCGTGTCGATCTGGAAGCGGCGTGTCCGGTGCCCGCGCCAGGGTCACCCTGGCGCGCACCGGGGTCGTGTCCGCCCAGGCGGGCGCGCGCGGCGTCGTTTCGATAGCCTGCAAGGCCATCGTCCACGGTGGCCCGCTGTCCATGCCTCGCCTTGCCGCCCTGCTGACCACCGCCGTCCTGCTCGTCCTGCCCACCATGGCTGCCGCGATCGAAGAACCCGCGTACGAAGTGCTGCAGCGCCACGAGACCTTCGAGGTGCGCCAGTACGCGCCCACGGTCGTGGCCGAGGTGGTGGTGCCGGGGCCGGCGGAAGAGGCCGGCAACCGCGGCTTCCGGCTGCTGGCCGACTACATCTTCGGCAACAACCGGGGCGAGCGGAAGATCGCGATGACGGCGCCGGTGACCCAGGCGGCCGAGCCGGTGAAGTTCGCGATGACGGCGCCGGTGACGCAGGCGCCCGAGGGCTCGGGCCACGCCGTGCGCTTCGTCATGCCGCGTGCCTACGACCTGGCCAGCCTGCCCGAGCCGGTGGACCCGCGGGTGCGCCTGCGCGAGGTGCCCGGCGAGCGCTATGCCGTCATCCGCTACAGCGGCCGCTGGACCGACGAGAACTACGCCACCCACCTGGCCCGGCTGCAGCAGGGTGTGCAGGCGGCGGGGCTGGCCACGGCGGGGAGCCCCGTCTACGCGCGCTACGACCCGCCCTGGGTGCCGTGGTTCCTGCGCCGCAACGAGATCTGGCTTCGGCTGGCCTGAGTGCCCTGCGGCTCAGGCCAGCTCAGGTGCGGCGCCGCTGACGCGCGCATCGGCGCCGGGCCGTGGCGCGGCTGCAAGCGAGGTCAGGCCGTGACCACCGGGATCTTGCCGATCTTCGCCTGCCACTCCGCCGGGCCGGTGTTGTGCACGCTGGTGCCA
>JACKLN010000018.1 GCA_024235855.1 Burkholderiaceae bacterium | reverse complement strand
GGTGGACACCACCGGCGGCGTGGCGGCCGGGGCCGGCGCGCGCGCGACCACCGGCGGGTCGAGCAGCAGCGTGTAGGCGCGCACGAGGCGGCCGGAGGCCCAGTTGGCCTCCAGGATCACGTCGAGGAAAGGTTCGGTGACGGCGCGGTTGCTGCTCAGGCGCAGCACACTGCGGCCGTCGGGGCGCTGTTCGAGCGACACCTGGGCCGAGGCGAGCACGGCGTTGTAGTCGATGCCCGCCGTGCGGTAGACGTCGGGGCTGGCCACGCGCAACTGCAGCGTGGAGGCCTCCTCTGGCGTGATGCTGGTGACAGCGATCTCCGCGCGCAGGGATTCACCGAGCGCGGACTGGACGCTCAGGCGCCCCAGGCCCAGGGACCAGGCGGGGCCGGCCAGCAGACAGGCGGCGGCCACGGCCACGCCGGTCCATGCATGACGACCCGTGATGTTGCTGCGGTGTTTCAAGGCGTCTCCCAGTGCACAGCGGCCAGGCGCCAGGCCCGGGCCGCGAAGTCGTCCCTCGACGTCTTCACCCACTGAACGCGACGCGTGGGCGTGGGTGAAATCACAATAACATCAAGCATATAGGCTTACAAGCTCACCCAAGGCTTGATGATCGGGGCGGAAATGCTTTGTTTCCGCGCTTCGGGCACCGTTGTTGCCGCAGGGCAACGCCTGGACGGCGTTGTCCGACGGCGTCAGCTTTCGACCAGGATGCGCAGCATGCGTCGCAACGGCTCGGCCGCACCCCAGAGCAGCTGGTCGCCGATGGTGAAGGCGCCCACGTACTCCGGCCCCATGGCCAGCTTGCGGATGCGGCCCACCGGGATGTCCATGGTGCCGGTCACGGCCACCGGCGTCAGCTGCGCCAGCGTGGCTTCGCGGGTGTTGGGCACGACCTTCGCCCAGGGGTTGTCGGCCGCGATCATGGCCTCGAGGTCGGCCACGGGCACGTCGCGCTTGAGCTTGAAGGTCAGCGCCTGGCTGTGGCAACGCATCGCGCCCACGCGCACGCAGAAGCCGTCGACCGGGATCGCGGCGCCGCCGCCGAGCGTGGTGCCGAGGATCTTGTTGGTCTCGGCCATGCCCTTCCACTCTTCCTTGGAGACCCCGTTCCCCAGGTCCTTGTCGATCCAGGGGATCAGCGAGCCGCCGAGCGGCACGCCGAAGTTGGCCGTCTCGTCGGCCGACAGGCTGCGCTGCTTCGCGATGACCTGGCGGTCGATCTCGAGGATGGCGCTCTTCGGGTCGTCGAGCAGCGCGCGCACCTCGGCATTGAGCGTGCCGTACTGCTTCAGCAGCTCGCGCATGTGCTGGGCGCCGCCGCCGCTGGCGGCCTGGTAGGTCATCGTGCTCATCCACTCGACGAGCCCGGCCTTGTAGAGCGCGCCCACGCCCATCAGCATGCAGCTGACGGTGCAGTTGCCGCCGATCCAGTTGCGGCCGCCAGCCTTCAGTGCGCCCTGGATCACCGGCAGGTTGACCGGGTCGAGGATGATGACCGCGTCGTCGGCCATGCGCAGGGTGCTGGCGGCGTCGATCCAGTGGCCGTTCCAGCCCGCGGCACGCAGCTTCGGGAACACGGCGCTGGTGTAGTCGCCGCCCTGGCAGGTGATGACGATGTCGCAGCGCTTGAGCGCGTCGATGTCGTGCGCGTCCTGCAGCGTGGTCTCGTTCTTCGCCATCGTCGGCGCTTTGCCGCCGGCGTTGCTGGTGCTGAAGAACAACGGCTCGATGAGGTCGAAGTCGCCTTCGGCCTGCATGCGGTCCATCAGCACGGAGCCGACCATGCCGCGCCAGCCGACCAATCCTGTGAGTGCCATGTCAGTCTTGCCTTTCCGAAAACCGGACCCCTGGTGCTCCCGGCTCGTTCGCCGGGGTCCAGGAGTGGGGGCGAGACGATCCGAGAGCGCTAGCTCTTGGTAATGGTTTTGCCGGTGATGGCGGCCACGACCGCATCACCCATCTCGCGCGTGCCGACCTTGCGCGTGCCCTCGCTCCAGATGTCACCCGTGCGCAGACCGGCCGTCAGCACGGCCTGCACCGCCCGCTCGATGCGGTCGGCGGCTTCGGGTTGCTGGAGGGAGTAGCGGAGCATCATGGCAGCGCTCAGGATTGTAGCCAGCGGGTTGGCCACGCCCTGCCCCGCGATGTCCGGCGCGCTGCCGTGGCTGGGTTCGTACAGCCCCTTGTTGTTCGCGTCCAACGATGCCGACGGCAGCATGCCGATGGAGCCGGTCAGCATGGCGGCCTCGTCGGACAGGATGTCGCCGAACATGTTGCCGGTGACGACCACGTCGAAGGCCTTGGGTGCCTTGACCAGCTGCATCGCGGCGTTGTCCACGTACATGTGGTCCAGCTTGACGTCCGGGTACTGGGCGTGCACCTCAGTGACCACGTCCTTCCAGAACTGGAAGGTTTCCAGCACGTTGGCCTTGTCGACCGACGTGACCTTGCCGTTGCGCTTGCGCGCCGCCTGGAAGGCCACGTGCGCGATGCGCTCGATCTCCGGCTTGCTGTAGCGCATGGTGTCGAAGGCCTCTTCCGCACCGGGGAAGTGGCCGTCGGCGGCGGTGCGCCGGCCGCGCGGCTGGCCGAAGTAGATGTCGCCGGTGAGCTCGCGGATGATCAGGATGTCCAGGCCCGCCACCAGCTCCGGCTTCAGGCTGGACGCGTGCGTCAGCTGTTCGTAGCAGATCGCCGGGCGGAAGTTGGCGAACAGGCCCAGGTGCTTGCGCAGGCCCAGGATGGCCTGCTCCGGGCGGAACTGCCGTTCCAGCTTGTCGTACTTCCAGTCGCCCACGGCGCCGAACAGCACGGCATCGGCCGCCTTGGCCAGGTTCAACGTGGATTCCGGCAGCGGGTGGCCGTGTGCGTCGTAGGCGGCACCGCCCACCAGCGCGGTCTCCAACTCGAACGACAGGTCCAGTGCGTTCAGGACCTTGACCGCCTCGGCGACGATCTCGGTGCCGATGCCGTCACCCGGCAGGACAGCGATCTTCATGCGATTTCCTTGTGCGCCAGCCAGGGCATGCGCGCCAGGCGCTCGGCCTCGAAGGCGCGGATCTTGTCGGCGTGGCGCATCGTCAGGCCGATGTCGTCGAAGCCGTTGACCAGGCAGTACTTGCGGAACGGCTGCACCTCGAACGGCAGTTCCTGGCCGTCGGGCTTGACGATCACCTGGCGCGGCAGGTCCACCGTCAGCGTGTAGCCGGGGAAGGCTGCAACTTCGTCGAACAGTGCCGCCACCTGCGACTCCGGCAGCACGATTGGCAGCAGGCCGTTCTTGAAGCAGTTGTTGAAGAAGATGTCGGCGAAGCTCGGCGCGATCAGCGCGCGGAAGCCGTACTGCTGCAGCGCCCAGGGCGCATGCTCGCGACTGGAGCCACAACCGAAGTTGCGCCGAGCCAGCAGGACGGAGGCACCCTGGTAGCGCGGCTGGTTGAGCACGAAGTCCGGGTTGGGCTTGCGCGCGGCCGGGTCCTGGCCAGGCTCGCCCTTGTCCAGGTAGCGCCACTCGTCGAACAGGTTCGGCCCGAACCCCGTGCGCGCGATCGACTTCAGGAACTGCTTCGGGATGATGGCGTCGGTGTCGACGTTCTCCCGGTCCATCGGGGCCACGAGCCCCTGGTGCACGACGAAGGGTTCCATCACTTGCTCTTCTTCGCCGCTTCTTCGATCTTGTCACCGGCCTTGCCGATGTCCTTGCCCATGCCTTCGATGGTGTTGCAGCCGGCCAGGACGAACAGCGCAGCCAGCGTGGCGAGAACGGTCTTGATCATGTTGGCGACTCCTTTCAGGCGATGCGACGCACGTCGACGAAGTGGCCCGCCAGCGCGGCCGCCGCGGCCATCGCCGGGCTGACGAGGTGGGTGCGGCCGCCGGCGCCCTGGCGGCCTTCGAAATTGCGGTTGCTGGTGCTGGCGCAGCGCTCGCCGGGCTCCAGCCGGTCGGCGTTCATGGCCAGGCACATGCTGCAGCCCGGCTCGCGCCACTGGAAGCCCGCGGCCTTGAACACCTCGTGCAGGCCCTCGCGCTCGGCCTGCGCCTTCACGCGGCCCGAGCCCGGCACCACCATCGCCAGCTTCACGTTACCGGCCACCTTGCCGCCCACCTTGCGGACCACGGCAGCGGCTTCGCGCAGGTCCTCGATGCGGCTGTTGGTGCAGGAACCGATGAAGACCTTGTCGATGCGGATGTCGGCGATGGCCTTGTTCGGGTCCAGGCCCATGTAGGTCAGCGCGCGCTCGATGGCGCCGCGCTTGACGGCGTCCTTCTCCTTGTCGGGGTCGGGCACGCGGTCGTCGATGGACAGCACCATCTCCGGGCTGGTGCCCCAGGTCACCTGCGGGCGGATCTGCGCCGCATCGAGCTCCACGACGGCGTCGAACACGGCGTCGGGGTCGGAGTGCAGCGTGCGCCAGTACGCCACGGCCTGGTCCCATTCCGGGCCCTGCGGCGCGAACTCGCGGCCCTTGACGTAGGCCAGCGTGGTGTCGTCCACCGCCACCAGGCCGGCGCGCGCACCGGCCTCGATGGCCATGTTGCACACCGTCATGCGGCCTTCCATGCTCAGTGCGCGGATGGCGCTGCCGCCGAACTCGATGGTGTAGCCGGTGCCGCCGGCGGTGCCGATGCGGCCGATGATGGCCAGCACGATGTCCTTGGCCGAGCAGCCGGGCGCGAGCTTGCCGTCGACCCTGACCAGCATGTTCTTTGCCTTCTTGGCCAGCAGCGTCTGCGTGGCCAGCACGTGCTCGACCTCGCTGGTGCCGATGCCGTGCGCCAGCGCACCGAAGGCCCCGTGCGTGCTGGTGTGGCTGTCGCCGCAGACCACGGTCATGCCCGGCAGCGTGGCGCCGCTCTCCGGGCCGATGACGTGCACGATGCCCTGGCGCTTGTCCAGGAACGGGAAATACGCTGCCGCGCCGAAGGCCTGGATGTTGGCGTCCAGCGTGACGATCTGCTGTTTGCTGATCGGGTCGGCGATGCCGTCGTAGCCGCGCTCCCAGCCGGTCGTGGGCGTGTTGTGGTCGGCGGTGGCGACGATGGAACTCGTGCGCCAGACCTTGCGCCCGGCCAGCCGCAGGCCCTCGAAGGCCTGCGGGCTGGTCACCTCGTGCACGAGGTGACGGTCGATGTAGAGCACGGCGGTGCCGTCCTCCTCGGTGTGGACGACATGGTCGTCCCAGAGCTTGTCGTACAGGGTGCGTCCGGGCATGGGTCGGGGCCTCTCGAGCCCATGATTGTCGCGCAGACGCGCCTGGGGTTCAGGCGCCGGCCATCGCGCGCCGTTCCAGCTCGGCTTTCAGGTCAGGCGGCAGGCGCAGCGCCGTGGCCAGGGCATCGAGGTAGGCGCGCTCCATCGTGCTGGTGCTGTCGCAGACGATCACGCTGGCCAGGTAGACCTCAGCCGCCTTCTCCGGTGTGTCGGCCCCGGCCGCCACTTCGGCCGGGTCCACCGGGCGGCGCAGTTCGGCCTCCACACGTGCGCGCAGCGCCGGGTCGGCCTCCAGGCGGTGCAACTCGGCCTCGACGAGGCCACGCTCGCGCTCGTCCATGTGGCCGTCGGCCCGGGCCGCGGCGATCATCGCCTGCAGCATCGTCCAGCTGTGGTCTTCCTGGGCTGGGGCCGGCAGTTGTGCAAAGGCCGTCGGCGTCGTGGGCGCGGCGGCTGCACCCGGGGCCACCGCCCCGGACCCGCCTTGCTTGGCCTGCCAATCACGATAGACGTTCCAGGCCATCACGCCCAGCGCGGCAGCACTGCCGTACTTGAGCGCCTTGCCGCCCAGCCCGCGCCCGCGCTTGCTGCCCAGCAGCAGCGCCAGCGCGCCGCCGGCCACGGCGCCGGTGGCGTACTTGCCGAGGTCGGTCTTGCCTGGGCCGGCGTTGGCCGAGCGGAGGATCTGGTCCAGCAAGGACTGCATGCTCATCGAAAGGGCTCCTGGGGCGGTAGGTGCCTGGCACTGTAGCGGCCGGGCCGCCGCTTCGATCAGGAACCGATGCGCCAGTTCAATCCGGTGAACAGGCTGCTGTCGGTGGCCTGGCGGCCGGCCGGCGGCTGGCTCAGGTGGTCCACGCGCAGGCCGACGTTCAGGCTCAGCGTGCGGTTGATGGCCACGCCGGCGTCGGCGCGGTACCGGCTGCGCGTGCCACCGTCGCCGCCGATGGTCGGCTCCACCGACAACCGGTGGGTCAGCGTCGTCGACTCGCCAAGCTGCTGCTCGGCATCGAGCGCCAGCAGCAGCGTCGTGCGCCGGAACTGCGTGGCCGTGCGGCCGTCGATGGTCTGTGCCAGGGCGTAGCGCTCGTCGGTGGCCCCGACACCGCCGGACAGGCGCAGCCGCAGCGCCGGGGTGTCCAGCCACTTCCAGCCCAGGCCGGCACCGAGGCCGCTGCGCAGGTCCAGCGCCACGATGTCGTCTCGCTCCAGCGCCAGGCGGCCGAAAGCGTACCAGCGCGGGCCCAGGTTCCAGTCGTACTGACCGAATGCGCTGGCCTGCTGCGCCGTGGTGGTCTCGGTACCGTCGACCTCGCCGCGCGCGTAGCGCAGCGTGGCGCCCAGGCCGAGGCGATCGGCCGGCGTCTCGCGCGCCAGCTCGGTCTCGATCTGCAGCGACTGGCTGCGCGTGTTGCCGCCACTGGCCGACAGCGCGGCGCCGGCGGTGCCGCGCCAGGAACCGTCCTTCGGCGGCGGGTCGGCGGCCAGCGCAGGCAGGGGCAGGATCAGGGCGAAGGCAAGGGTACGGGCGGTCAATGCAGGCATCGGTCTCCGGTTCGGCAGTTGAAAAGTCGAAAGCCACCTCCGGTCGCCAGGACCCTCGATGGCTTTGCCTTGAACTTACCGCCGATCGACCGCCGGCGCGCCAGCGCGCGCCGATGCCGCACCCCGGCGCGCGGGCTTCAGCCCAGCGCCGCGATCACCTCCGGGGGCGCCTGCACCAGCTCGATCAGCACGCCTTCGCCGCCGATGGGGAAGTCGTCACTGGCCTTCGGGTGGATGAAGCAGATGTCGTGGCCCGCCGCGCCCTTGCGGATGCCGCCCGGCGCGAAGCGCACGCCATGGGCCGTCATCCACTCGACGGCCTTGGGCAGGTCGTCCACCCACAGGCCCACGTGGTTCAACGGCGTGGCGTGCACCGCGGGCTTCTTCTCCGGGTCCAGCGGCTGCATCAGGTCCACCTCCACCGCGTGCGGGCCGTGGCCCAGCGCGCAGATGTCCTCGTCGACGTTCTCGCGTTCGCTGACGAAGGTGGACTGCACCTGCAGGCCCAGCAGGTCCACCCACAGCGACTTCAGCCGCTGTTTGTCGGGCCCGCCGATGGCGATCTGCTGGATGCCCAGGATGCGGAAGGGCTTGGGGGTCGACGTGCTCATTCGAAGGCCACGATGGGTTGGTCCACGGTCAGGCTGGCGCCGGGCTGGGCCAGCAGCTCCTTGACCACGCCGTCCTGCTGCGCCGTGAGGATGTTCTCCATCTTCATCGCCTCGATGACGGCCAGCTTCTCACCCGCCTGAACCGCCTGCCCCGGCTGCACGGCCAGCTGCACCAGCAGGCCGGGCATCGGCGAGAGCAGGAACTTGCTCAGGTCCGGCGGTGCCTTGAACGGCATCACGCGCAGCAGTTCGGCGGCGCGGGCGCTCATCACCATGGCCTCGATGCGGCGGCCGTTGTGCTGCACCACGGTCCACAGGCCGTGGCGCTCCACCTGGGCCGTGAATGGCCGGCCATTGCAGCGGCCGGTGGCGCGGATGCCGTTGAAGCGCCAGTCGCTCTCGATCTGGTAGGTCCTGCCACCCAGTTCGACATGCACGGCGCGCCCGTCGGGCCGCAGCAGCACCTCGTGGAACGCATGCGCACCACCCTGGCCCTTCACCACGACCGTGAAGGCCTCGCCGATCTTCACGCCGTGCCCGGCCAGCTGGCCCTGGATGCCGGCGGCGCGCTCGCGGTAGCGGCGGTAGGCGGCGCCGGCCAGCGCCACCAGGAAGTCCGGGTCGTCGTGCGGCACGTCCTCGGCGCGGAAGCCGTGCGCATAGTGTTCGGCGATGAAGCCGGTGTTGAAGTCACCGGAGACGAACTTCGGGTGCGCCAGCAGGGCCGACTGGAACGGGATGTTGCTCGAGACGCCGCGGATGACGAAGCCGTTGAGCGCCTCGCGCATCTTCGCGATGGCGTCGTTCCGGTCGGTGCCGTGCACGATGAGCTTGGCGATCATCGAGTCGTAGAACATCGGGATCTCGCCGCCTTCGTAGACGCCGGTGTCCACGCGCACGCCACCACCGGCGGGCTGCTTCTCCGCCGCATGCATGGTGGTGGGCGGCGGCGCGTAGCGCACCAGGCGCCCGGTGGACGGCAGGAAGTTGCGGAACGGGTCCTCGGCGTTGATGCGGCACTCGATGGCCCAGCCTTCGCGGCGGATCTGCGCCTGCGTGAACGGCAGCTTCTCGCCGGCGGCCACGCGGATCATCTGCTCCACCAGGTCGATGCCGGTGATGCACTCTGTCACCGGGTGCTCCACCTGCAGCCGGGTGTTCATCTCCAGGAAGTAGAAGCTCTGGTCCTTGCCGACCACGAATTCCACCGTGCCGGCGCTCTGGTACTTCACCGCCTTGGCCAGGGCCACCGCCTGTTCGCCCATCGCCCGGCGAGTCTCGTCGCTGATGAAGGGCGACGGCGCCTCCTCGATCACCTTCTGGTGGCGCCGCTGGATGCTGCACTCGCGCTCGTGCAGGTAAACCACGTTGCCGTGCGCGTCACCCAGCACCTGGATCTCGATGTGACGCGGGCTCTCGACGAACTTCTCGATGAAGACGCGGTCGTCGCCGAAACTGTTGCGTGCCTCGTTGCGGCAGGCGTCGAATCCCTCGTGGGCCTGCTTGTCGTCGAAGGCCACGCGCAGGCCCTTGCCGCCCCCGCCGGCGCTGGCCTTGATCATCACCGGGTAACCAATGTCCCGCGCGATCTTCACCGCGTCGTCGGCGCTGCCGATGGGCTCGTTCCAGCCCGGGATGGTGTTGACCTTGGCCTCGTCGGCCAGCTTCTTGGAGGCGATCTTGTCGCCCATCGCCGCGATGCTGTAGTGCTTCGGGCCGATGAAGACGATGCCCTCCTCTTCCAGCCGCTTGGCGAAGCCCTCGTTCTCCGACAGGAAGCCGTAACCCGGGTGCACGCCTTCCGCGCCCGTGGCCTTGCAGGCGGCGATGATCTTGTCGGCCACCAGGTAGCTCTCGCGGCTGGGCGCAGCGCCGATGAAGACCGACTCGTCGGCCAGCTCCACGTGACGCGCATCGCGGTCGGCCTCGGAATACACCGCCACGGTGGCGATGCCCATCTTCCTCGCGGTGGTGATCACGCGGCAGGCGATCTCGCCGCGGTTCGCAATCAGGATCTTCTTGAACATGACGGGCGCCCTCACAGGGGAATGTTCCCGTGCTTGCGCCACGGGTTCTCGAGCTTCTTGTCCTTGAGCATCGCCAGGCTGCGGCAGATGCGCTTGCGCGTCTCGTGCGGCTGGATGACGTCGTCGATGTAGCCGCGCGCGCCGGCCACGAAGGGGTTGGCGAAGCGGGCCTTGTATTCCGCCTCGCGCGCCGCCAGCTTGGCCGGGTCGTCCTTGTCCTGGCGGAAGATGATCTCCACCGCGCCCTTGGCGCCCATCACCGCGATCTCGGCGTTGGGCCAGGCGAAGTTGACGTCGCCGCGCAGGTGCTTCGACGCCATCACGTCGTAGGCGCCGCCGTAGGCCTTGCGCGTGATCACGGTCACCTTCGGCACCGTGCACTCGGCGTACGCATACAGCAGCTTGGCGCCGTGCTTGATGATGCCGCCGTACTCCTGGCTGGTGCCGGGCATGAAGCCGGGCACGTCCACGAACGTGACCACCGGGATGTTGAAGGCGTCGCAGAAGCGCACGAAGCGCGCCGCCTTGATGCTGCTGCGGATGTCCAGGCAGCCGGCCAGCACCATCGGGTTGTTGGCCACGATGCCCACCGGCGCGCCTTCCATGCGGCCGAAGCCGATGACGATGTTCTGCGCGTAGTCGGGCTGCAGCTCGAAGAAGTCGCCGTCGTCCACGGTCTTGGTGATCAGCTCCTTGATGTCGTAGGGCTTGTTCGGGTGGTCGGGCACCAGCGTGTCCAGGCTCATGTCCAGGCGCTCGGCCGGGTCGGCGCTGGGGCGCAGCGGCGCCTTCTCGCGATTGTTCAGCGGCAGGTAGTTGAAGAAGCGCCGCAGCATCAGGATGGCCTCGACGTCGTTCTCGAACGCCAGGTCGGCCACGCCGCTGCGGCCGGTGTGGGTGGCGGCGCCGCCGAGCTCCTCGGCCGTCACGCTCTCGTGCGTCACCGTCTTCACCACCTCGGGGCCGGTCACGAACATGTAGCTGCTGTCCTTGACCATGAAGATGAAGTCGGTCATCGCCGGCGAGTACACCGCGCCACCGGCACAGGGGCCCATGATCAGGCTGATCTGCGGCACCACGCCCGAGGCCATCACGTTGCGCTGGAAGACCTCGGCATAACCTCCGAGCGAGGCGACGCCTTCCTGGATGCGCGCGCCGCCGGAGTCGTTGAGGCCGATGACCGGCGCGCCGACCTTCATCGCCTGGTCCATCACCTTGCAGATCTTCTCGGCGTGCGCCTCGCTGAGTGCGCCGCCGAAGACGGTGAAGTCCTGGCTGAAGACGAAGACCAGGCGGCCGTTGATCATCCCGTAGCCGGTGACGACGCCGTCGCCGGGAATCTTGTTGTCGGCCATGCCGAAGTCGGCACAGCGGTGCTCGACGAACATGTCCCATTCCTCGAACGTGCCTTCGTCCAGCAGCAGTTCCAGCCGCTCGCGCGCGGTGAGCTTGCCCTTGGCGTGCTGGGCGTCGATGCGCTTCTGCCCGCCGCCCAGGCGCGCTGCAGCGCGCTTGCGTTCCAGTTGTTCGATGATGTCGTGCATCAGGTTGGCTCCTTGGAATCCATCAGGTCGAGCAGGCGGCGCGCGGCGACGGACGCGGCCAGCGTGCCGTCGCGTACGGCGAGGGTGAGGTCCGGCAGGGCGCTGCGCACCGCCGGGTGTTGTCGGAATCGTTGGCGCAGGCCGGCCTCGATGCGCTCCCACATCCAGGCCCGGTCCTGCTCGTGGCGCCGCGCCGCCAGCCGGCCGCTGGCCTGCTGGGCGTCGCGGAAGCGGGTCACGGCCGTCCAGAAATTGGCGACACCGCTGCCATCACGTGCGCTGAGCTGCATCACCTGCGCCGCCACGTGGGCATGCGTGCCCAGCAGGCGCAGCGCGCTCGTGATCTGGGCGCGGGCCCGGGTGGCGGCGTCCTCGTCGAGGTCGGCCTTGTTGATGACCACCAGGTCGGCGAGCTCCATCACGCCCTTCTTGATGGCCTGCAGGTCGTCGCCGGCATTGGGCAGTTGCATCAGCACGAAGCAGTCGGTCATGCCGGCCACGGCCGTCTCGCTCTGGCCCACGCCCACGGTCTCGACGATGACCACGTCGAAGCCGGCCGCCTCGCAGACCAGCATCGCCTCGCGCGTCTTCTCCGCCACGCCGCCCAGCGTGCCGCTGCTGGGGCTGGGGCGGATGTAGGCCTGCGGGTCCACCGACAGGCGCTCCATGCGCGTCTTGTCGCCCAGGATGCTGCCGCCGCTGACGCTGGAGCTCGGGTCCACCGCCAGCACCGCGACGCGGTGGCCCAGGCCGGTGAGGTGCAGGCCCAGCGCCTCGATGAAGGTGCTCTTGCCCACGCCCGGCACGCCGCTGATGCCCACGCGCACCGCGCGCCCGGCGTGCGGCAGCAGGGCGTTGAGCAGCTCGTCGGCGCGCGCGCGGTGATCCGCCCGCGTGCTCTCCAGCAGCGTGATGGTCTTGGCCACGGCACGCCGCTGCAGCGGGCCGGGGGGGCCCAGCACCGCGGCACGCAGCGCCTCGTCGGCGGGATCGACCAGGGTCACGGGAACGACCTCAGGCGACGGCCTTCTTGATCTGCTCGAGCACGTCCTTCGCGCTCGCCGGGATCGGCGTGCCCGGGCCGTAGATGCCCTTGACGCCGGCGGCGTAGAGGAAATCGTAGTCCTGCTGCGGGATCACGCCGCCGACGAAGACGACGATGTCGTCGGCGCCCTGCTTCTTCAACTCGTCGATGATCGCCGGCACCAGTGTCTTGTGGCCGGCGGCCAGCGTGCTGACGCCCACCGCATGCACGTCGTTCTCGATCGCCTGGCGCGCGCACTCCTCCGGCGTCTGGAACAGCGGCCCCATGTCGACGTCGAAGCCCAGGTCGGCGAAGGCCGTGGCCACCACCTTGGCGCCGCGGTCGTGACCGTCCTGGCCCAGCTTGGCGATCATCACGCGCGGCCGGCGGCCCTGCTGCTCGCCGAAGGCGGCGATCTCCGACTTGAGCTGCTCCCAGCCCTCGGCGCTGTCGTAGGCGGCTGCGTACACACCGGTCACCTTCTGGATGTCGGCGCGGTGGCGCCCATAGACGGCCTCGAGCGCGTCGCTCACCTCGCCCACCGTGGCACGGGCGCGAATGGCGTCGATGCTCAGGGCCAGCAGATTGCCAGTGCCCGAACGCGCGGCGTCGGTCAGGGCTGCCAGCGCGGCCTGCACCTTGGCGGTGTCCCGCGTGGCCTTGATCTTCTCCAGGCGCGCGATCTGGGCCTCGCGCACCTTGACGTTGTCCACCTCCAGGATCTCCACCGCATCCTGCTGCTGGAGCTTGTACTTGTTGACGCCGACGATCACGTCGGCGCCGCTGTCGATGCGCGCCTGCTTCTCCGCCGCGCTGGCCTCGATCTTCAGCTTGGCCCAGCCTGATTCGACCGCGCGCGTCATGCCGCCCATGGCCTCCACCTCGTCGAGGATGGCCTGCGCCTTGTCGGCCATCTCCTGGGTGAGCTTCTCCATCATGTAGCTGCCGGCCCAGGGGTCGACCACGCTGGTGATGTGCGTCTCCTCCTGGATGATCAGCTGCGTGTTGCGCGCGATGCGGCTGCTGAAGGCGCTGGGCAGCGCGATGGCCTCGTCGAAGCTGTTGGTGTGCAGGCTCTGCGTGCCGCCGAAGACCGCGGCCATGGCCTCGATCGTGGTGCGCACGATGTTGTTGTACGGGTCCTGCTCGGTCAGGCTCCAGCCGCTGGTCTGGCAGTGCGTGCGCAGCATCAGGCTCTTGGCCTTCTTCGCGCCGAAGCCCTTCATGATGCGCGTCCACAGCAGGCGCGCCGCACGCATCTTCGCGATCTCGAGGTAGAAGTTCATCCCGATCGCCCAGAAGAAGCTCAGGCGGCCGGCGAAGTCGTCCACGTCCAGGCCGCGTGCGGTGGCCGTCTTCACGTACTCCTTGCCGTCGGCCAGCGTGAAGGCCAGTTCCAGCGCCTGGTTCGCACCCGCCTCCTGCATGTGGTAGCCGGAGATCGAGATCGAGTTGAAGCGCGGCATGTGCTGCGCCGTGTACGCGATGATGTCGCCGATGATGCGCATCGACGGCTCGGGCGGGTAGATGTAGGTGTTGCGGACCATGAACTCCTTGAGGATGTCGTTCTGGATGGTCCCGCTCAGCTGGTCCTGCCGCACCCCCTGCTCTTCGGCCGCCACCACGTAGCCGGCCAGCACCGGCAGCACGGCGCCGTTCATCGTCATGCTCACGCTGACCTTGTCCAGCGGGATGCCGTCGAACAGGATCTTCATGTCCTCCACGCTGTCGATGGCCACGCCGGCCTTGCCGACGTCGCCGGTCACGCGCGGGTGGTCGCTGTCGTAGCCGCGGTGCGTGGCCAGGTCGAATGCCACGCTGACGCCCTGCCCGCCGGCGGCCAGCGCCTGGCGGTAGAAGGCGTTGCTTTCCTCGGCGGTGGAGAAGCCGGCGTACTGGCGGATCGTCCACGGCCGGCCGGCGTACATCGTGGCCTGCGGGCCGCGGATGAAGGGCTCGAAGCCGGGCATCGTGTCGGTGTGTGGCAGGCCCTGCAGGTCTTCTGCCGTGTACAGCGGCTTGACCACCAGGCCCTCGGGCGTGGTCCAGTTCAGGGCTGCGACATCACCACCGGGCGCTGCCTTGGCGGCAGCCTCGGCCCATTGCTGCAGGGTGGCGGTCTTGAAGTCGTTGGAAGCACTCATGGGGGACTCGACGGGTGGTGCGCAGGGACGGCCGCGGTGGCAGGTTGCCGACGGCGCTCGATTATGCATAATTATGAATTAGAAAACCACGCCAACCTGACAACCAGCGCCGTCGCCGCCCCTACCTTGGCCGCCATCGACACCGCCCCCGCTGCCGAATCGCTGTCCCGCCGCGCCCTCTACCTGGACGTGGCCGACCGCCTGCGCGAGCAGATCTTCAGCCGCCGGCTCGAACCCGGCAGCTGGATCGACGAGATGAAGCTCGCCGCCGAGTACGGCATCAGCCGCACGCCGCTGCGCGAGGCCCTGAAGGTGCTGGCGGTGGAGGGCCTGGTGACGATGAAGGTGCGCCGCGGTGCCTTCGTGGCCGAGATGTCGCGCGACGACGTGGCCCAGGTCTACCACCTGTTGGGTCTGCTGGAAAGCGACGCCGCGGCGGCCGTGGCCGCCAGGGCCAGCGACGCGCAGCGGGCCGAACTGCGCGCGTTGCACGACCGGCTGGAACGCCAGGTGCGCCAACGCGACGCCTTCTTCGCGACCAACGAGGCCTTCCACCTGGCCCTGCTGCAGATGGCCGGCAACCGCTGGGCACAGCAGGTGGTGCTCGACCTGCGCAAGGTGATGAAGCTCAACCGCCACCACTCGCTGTTCAAGCAGGGGCGGTTGGCGGAGTCCCTGGCCGAGCACCGCGCCCTGATGCAGGCCATCGAGGACCGAGACCCCGAACGTGCGGCCACGCTGATGCAGGCCCACTTCCGCGGCGGGCTCGAAGCCGCGGCCTGACGCGGCGTGGCGGCGCCGATCCGCTTCGCGGTCCTCGGCTATCGTGACGCGCATGAACCGCCCGGATGGCATCGAATCCGGCCCGCGCTGGATGGTCCGCCTGCTGGCCGCCGGGCCGCTGGTCGTGGCCCTGTGCCTGCTCGCCCTGGTGGCGCTGCTCTGGGGCGCCTGGCGCTGGCTGGACCCGACACCTGACCGCCACATCGTCATCGCCACCGGTCCGGCGCAGGGCGCCTACGCCGAACTGGCCGAACGCTACCTGCCCTACCTGCGCACCGAGCGCCTGCAGGTGGACCTGCGCGCCACGCAGGGTTCGGCCGAGAACCTGGCGCTGCTGCGCGACCCTGCCTCCGGCGTGCAGGCGGCCTTCGTGCAAAGCGGCGGGGAGAACCCGGGCACGGCCTCGGGCGATGAGCTGGTCTCGCTCGGCCGGGTGGCCTACGAGCCGATCTGGATCTTCTACCGTCGCGAGCGCACGGGGCCGAAGGGCCGCCCCGCACCCCCGCCCCAGCGGCTGGCCGACCTCGCCGGCTGGCGCATCAACACCGGCCCGGCGGGCGGCGGCGGTGGCCCACTGTTCGCGCAGCTGGCCGCGGTCAGCGGTCTGGCCGCCGATGTCGTGACGCTGGACAGCAGCCCCAGCGTGCAGGGCGTGGTCGCGCTGGTGCAAGGCACGATCGATGCGTTGGTGATGGTGGCCGCCCCCGACGCCCCGCTGGTGCAGTACCTGCTGCAGACCCCGGAAGTGGCGCTGCTGCCCTTTCCGCAGGCCGAGGCCTACGCGCGGCGCCTGCCCTTCCTGCGCGCCGTGACCCTGCCGCGAGGGCTGATCGATCTGGCCGGCGACCGGCCGCCGCAGGACGTGCCGCTGGTGGCCGCCAGCGCCTCTCTGGTGGCGCGGGCCGACCTGCACCCGGCCCTCGTGCAGCTGCTCGTGCAGGCCGCGCGCCAGGTGCACGGCGAACCCGGCTGGTTCCAGTCCGCCGGCGAGCTGCCCAGCCCGGCCACCGACGGCCTGCCGCTGTCGCCCGAGGCCGAGCGCTTCTACCGCGACGGCAAGCCCTGGCTGCAGCGCTACCTGCCCTTCTGGCTGGCCAACTTCATCGACCGCATGTGGATCGTGCTGCTGCCGCTGCTGGCGGCGATGGTGCCGCTGTCGCGCGTGCTGCCGCCGCTGGTGAACCTGCGCCTGCGCTCGCGCGTGTTTCGCTGGTACGCCCACCTGCGCGCCATCGAGACCGCGCTCGACGCGCCGGATGCCGACCTGCCCGCCTTGCGTGAAAGGCTCGAGCACACCGACCGGCAGGTGGAACACATCGGCCTGCCGCTGGCCCTCACGCACGAGCTCTACCAGCTGCGGGCCCACATCAACCTGGTGCGCAAGCGGCTCCAGGGTCGGGAAGCGGCTCAGGCATCCGCCCGCGAAAGCGGACGCTAGTGGTTCAGGCCGGCGCTGCGGCGCGCCGCACGTGCACCACGCGCGCCCGCAACTGCCCACAGCCGGCATCCACGTCCTGCCCTGCCGACTGCCGCATGCGCGTGAGCACGCCGCGCTGGTTCAACCCGCGGAAGATGGTCGTGACGCGGTCGGCATCGGGGCGGCGGAAGTCCAGGCCCTCGACCGCGTTGTAGGGGATCATGTTCAGGATCGCCGGCTGCCCCTGCAGCGCCGGCACCAGGGCCTCGAGCTCGTCGTCGCCATCGTTGACGCCAGCCAGCAGCGTCCACTGCACCTGCAGCGGGTAGCCCGTGGCGCGCGCATAGGCCAGCGCTTCGCCCAGCAGGTCCGCCGGTGCCCAGCGCGGCGCCCGGGGCAGGAGTTGCGCGCGCCGCTCGGCATTCATCGAATGCAGCGACAGCGCCAGCGCCGGCTTCACTACGCCCTGCGGCAGGCGCTCGAAGGCGCGTGCATCGCCGACGGTGGAGAACACCAGCTGCTTGTGCGCCAGGTTGCCCTGGGTGCCCAGCAGGTCGATGGCCTCGAGCACGTTGTCCAGGTTGTGCGCCGGCTCGCCCATGCCCATGAAAACCACCTTGCGCACGGGCTGCAGCGTGCGCGCCAGCGCCACCTGGGCCACGATCTCGGCGCTGCCCAGCTGGCGCAGCAGGCCGCTGCGGCCGGTCATGCAGAAACCGCAGCCCACCGCACAGCCGAGCTGCGTGGACACGCACACGCCCTGGCGCGGCAGCAGCACCGTCTCCACGGTCTGGCCGTCGACCAGGTCCACCAGCAGCCGTGCCGAGCCGTCTGCGCCCGGGTGCCGCTCGCGCAGGCGGGCCAGCGCCGCCAGCTCGGCCTCCAGCGCCGGCAGCGCGGCGCGCAGTGTCTTCGGCAGGAAATCGGCGATGGCACGCCGGCTGGCGTCCTGCGGGCGCGCCTGCACCCAGTGGCGCAGCACGCGCGCCACGTGGCCCGGCCCGGCGCCCAGGGCGCGCAAGCGATGCTCGATGTCATGAATCCGCACGGGCGGGAGTATCGTCGCCCGATGAGCTCCCTGCACCCCATCCGCCCGCTGGGCGCCAGCGGCCTGAAGGTGCCTGCCCTGTGGCTGGGCACCATGATGTTCGGCGACCGCACCGACGCCGACGAGGCCGACCACATGCTGGACCTGGCCCGCGAGCACGGCCTGTTCGCGATCGACACCGCCGACAGCTATGGCGTCGGCGCCAGCGAGCGCATGGTGGGCCAGCTCATCCGGCGTGACCGCGAATCCTGGGTGTTGGCCACCAAGTTCGCCAACCCGGGCAGCGAGCGTGCCAATGACCGCGGCCTGTCGCGCCGCTGGATGACGCTGGCGGTGGACCGCAGTCTGCAGCGCCTGGACACCGACTGGATCGACCTCTACTGGATGCATCGCGACGACGAGACCACGCCGGCGGAGGAGACGCTGTCGGCGATGGCGCGGCTGATCGAGGCGGGCAAGGTGCGCTACTACGGGGTGTCGAACTTCCGCGCCTGGCGCCTGGCCCGCCTGGTGGAGACCGCCCGCAGCATGGGCGTGCCGCCGCCCATCGCCTGCCAGCCGCCCTACAGCGCGATGACGCGCGGCATCGAAGATGAACTGCTGCCGGCCTGCGCCCACTACGGCGTCGGCGCGGTGGTCTACAGCCCGCTGGCGCGCGGCGTGCTCAGCGGCAAGTACCTGCCCGGCAGCGCCCCGCCCGACGACAGCCGGGCCGCGCGCCAGGACCGGCGGCTGATGCAGACCGAATGGCGCCCGGAGTCGCTGGCGCTGGCCCAGCGCTTCGTGGCCCACGCGCGTGAACGCGGCCTGACACCGGTGCAGCTGGCCGTGGCCTGGGCGCTGAACAACCGCATGGTCACCGGCGTGATCGCCGGCCCGCGCACGTTGGCGCAATGGCAGGACTATGTCTCGGCGCTGTCGGTGCGCGCCGATGCCGAGGACGAGGCCTTCGTCGACAGCCTGGTGCGCCCCGGCCACGCATCCACGCATGGCTACACCGACCCGCTCTACCCGGTCACCGGCCGCCAGCCACGGGGCTGAGGGCCGCGCACCCGCCGCTTCAGCGCACCGTGAGCCCGGGCGCGCCGGCCACCACCTCGCCGATCTCCGCCGCCGCGTCGAAACCATGGCGACGGAAGACGTCCATCACCGCGCCGACGCTACTCGCGTCGCAGGAGACCAGCAGACCGCCGCTGGTCTGCGGGTCGGTCAGCAGCGCACGGTCCTCGGCGGCAAAGCCCGCGGGCAAGGCCACGTCGGCGCCGTAGCCCGCCCAGTTGCGGCCGGAGGCGCCGGTGACGAAGCCCTGGGCGGCCATCTCACGCACCCCACCCAGCAGCGGCACCCGCGCCCAGTCGATCACCGCCTGCGCCTTCGCACCGCGCGCCAGTTCGAGTCCATGACCGGCGAGGCCAAAACCGGTGACGTCGGTGATCGCATGCACGCCGTCGAGCATCGCCAGTTCCGGCCCCGGCGTGTTCAGCCGCGTGGTGCTGGCGATCATCTGCTCGTAGCCGGCCGGCGAGAGCTGCTCCTTCTTCAGCGCGGCGCTGAGCACGCCCACGCCCAGCGGCTTGCCCAGGATCAGGCGGTCGCCGGCACGCGCATCGGCGTTCTTCTTCACCCGCTTCGGATGCACGAGGCCCAGCGCCACCAGGCCGTAGATGGCCTCCACCGAGTCGATGGTGTGGCCCCCGGCGATCGGGATGCCCGCAGCGCGGCAGACCGCGTTGCCGCCTTCCAGGATGCGCCCGATGGTCTGTGTGGACAGCACGTTGATCGGCATGCCCACCAGCGCCAGCGCCATGATCGGCGTGCCGCCCATGGCATACACGTCGCTGATCGCGTTGGTGGCGGCGATGCGGCCGAAGTCGAACGGGTCGTCGACGATGGGCATGAAGAAGTCGGTGGTCGCGATCAGGGCCTGCTCGTCGTTGAGCTGGTAGACGGCGGCGTCGTCGGCGGTCTCGATGCCCACCAGCAGCTGCGGCGGCACCGGCATGCCGGTGGTGCCCTTGAGGATCTCGCTGAGCACGCCGGGCGCTATCTTGCAGCCGCAGCCGCCGCCATGCGACAGCGAGGTCAGGCGGGGTTCGGCAGGGGTCTCGGGCTTGTTCATGGTCGGGCCTCCAGGGCTTGGCGCAGGGTCTCGCGCAGGGTGTGTCGTTCCGTCTCAGGGTCGAACAACGGCGCGCGTTGGTCGCACTGCGCCGCCAAAGCTTTCAGCATAGCCGGGTCGTCGCGGGCACGCTGCAGCAGGGTCGCCAGCGCGGCCGCGTCGCCCGGCGGGAAGTAGCCGCCGTAGTCGGGGCCGAGCATGCCCACGTTGCCCGGGATGCGCGAGGCCAGCACCGGCGTGCCGCGGCGCACGGCCTCCAGCACCACGTGGGCGCCGCCTTCCATGCGGCTGGTGTGCACCAGCACATGGGCCTGGCGGATGCGGCGCAGCGTCTCGCCGTGCGGCCGGGCGCCCAGCCATCGGTAGTGCGGGTGCGCGGCGGCGCAGACCTGGGCCGCAGACCCCAGTGCGGGATCCAGCGGCGCGCCGATGTGGTCGATCAGGATGTCGGCGCGGCCATGCAGCTGCGCCGCGGCGGCCCACAGCGTCTGCGGCCACTTCTCATCGCGCAGGTGGCCCACCATCAGGGCGCGCAGGTGGCGGTCGGTCTTCGGCAGCGGTGCCCGCGCCGGTGTGGACTGGAAGCACACCACGGCCTTGCCGCGCACGGCCGTCGGCAGGTCATCGGGGGCGCGCTCGTGCAGCACGATGAGCCGCCACGCCAACGCCAGCGAACGCTGTGCATCGGCGTCGACGGCGATGTCGCGGTAGAGGTCGGTGCCGGTCAGCGCCACCACCAGCGGCCGCGCCGGATGGGCCCGAGCGAAGGCATGGATCGACGGCGCCGAGCGGCGTGCGTGCAGCGCCAGCATCGCGTCGGCGGGTGCACCGTCCCAGTCGACGCAGAGCCGCACCCGATAATCCTCGGCCAGAAAACGTGCCCAACGCCGCGCCGTCTGCCAGTTGCCGTTGTTGGCGTTGGCCAGGGCCGGCGTCACCAGACAGAGGATCGGTTTCATGATCGGAGCAGACATTGTCCGCTGACCTCGCCCCCGGCGCCGCGCTGCGTCAGGCAGGCGCGGCCTGGCTGGCCGGCGCGCTGGAGGCCACGCGGACGCACACGCTGGCCCTGTTCGACGCCTGGCGCGCGGTGCTGCCGGCCTCGATGGAGATCCGCTACGCACCGGAACTGAACCCGCCGCGCTGGGAACTCGGCCACGTGGCCTGGTTCGAGGAGCGCTGGCTGGCGCGCAACCCGGAGCGGCTGCGCGGCGCGGCAGCGGATCCTCAGGTGGGCCTGGGCGCGTCGGTGCTGCCGCAGGCCGACGCGCTCTACGACAGCAGCGCCATCGCCCACACCCGGCGCTGGCACCTGGACCTGCCTGACCCTGTGCGCACGCGGCGCTACGCGGCGCAGGTCCGCGAACGCACGCTCGCCCTGCTGGCCACGGTGCCGGACGACGACGACGCGCTGTTCTTCTTCCGCTGGGCGCTGGCGCACGAGGCGATGCACGCCGAGGCCGCGGTCTACATGGCGCAGCACCTGGCGCTGCCCATCACGGCGGCCCTGCCGCGCAACGGGCCGGCACCGGGCCCGGCCGGCGAAGTGGCCTGCACCGGCGGCGAGATGGTGCTCGGCCACGCCGGCCCGGGCTTCCATTTCGACAACGAGGGTGGCCGCCTGCCGGTGACACTGGCGCCCTACGCGATCGACCGCAGCCCGGTGACCTGGGCGCGCTTCCGCCCCTTCATCGACGCCGGCGGCTACGACGACGCACAGTGGTGGACCGACGCCGGCTGGGCCTGGCGCCAGCGGCACAGCACCGGCCGGCCGCGCCACCTGGTGCAGGAAGACGGCACCTGGCAGCGCGCTGCCTTCGGCACCTGGGTGCCGATGACCGACGACGAACCGGTGATGCACCTGACCCGCCACGAGGCCGAGGCCTGGTGCCGCTGGGCCGGCCGCCGCCTGCCCACCGAAGCCGAATGGCAGTGGGCGGCGCTGAACGCCGACGGGTTCGCCTGGGGCGAGGTCTGGGAGTGGACCGCCTCCGCGTTCGAATCCTGGCCCGGCTTCGTGGCCCACCCCTACCGCGACTATTCGCAGCCCTGGTTCGACGGGCGCCCGGTGCTGCGCGGCGCCAGTTTCGCCACGCTGGACTGCATGCGCCACCCGCACTACCGCAACTACTTTCCGGCCGACCGCAACGACCTGTTCGCGGGCTTCAGGTCCTGCGCGGCCTGACCTCGGGTGCCGCCGGCGGTGCCTCGACCGCCGCCTCGGGCGGCAGGCGCCGCGGCCCCAGCACGGTGACGCCCTTCTTCGGGCTCGCCTGGCCATAGCGCAGCAGCACGGCCGCACGCGGCACGTCGAAGGCCTCGGCCAGGAAGGCGAGCATGCGGGCCGTGGCCTTGCCGTCCTCCGGCGGCGCGGCGATCTGCACCTGCAGCCGCCCGCCCTGCACCCGGCCGAAGCCGTCGCGGCGCGCGCCGGGCTTGCCCTGCAGTTCCAGCCACAGGTCCGCGCCCTGCCATCGGTAGTGCAGCGCCTCGCTCACCCCTGGGCCGCGAACACGTGGAACCAGCCGCGCGCCTCGGACCAGCGCGTCACGGCGCGGAAGCCGGCATCGTGCAGCAGGGCCTCGAAGTCCGCCGGGCGGTACTTGTAGGAATTCTCGGTGTGCAGGCGTTCGCCGGCCTCGAAGTGACGTTCCCCACCGGGCCAGCGCACCGTCTGCGCCACCCGCGCGGCCAGGTGCATCTCGATGCGCGACGCACCGGCGTCGAAGAAGGCCACGTGCTGCCAGGCGCGGAGGTCGAAATCCGCGCCGATCAGCGCGTTGACGTGCCGCAGCAGGTTCAGGTTGAAAGCGGCGGTGACGCCCAACGGGTCGTCGTAGGCGGCCTCCAGCACGGCGGTGTCCTTCACGCCGTCGACGCCGATGAGCAGCGCGCCACCTTCGCAGGCCGCATGCATCTGGCGCAGCAAGGCCAGCGCCTCGTCGGGCGTGAAGTTGCCGATGCTCGACCCC
>JACKLN010000017.1 GCA_024235855.1 Burkholderiaceae bacterium | reverse complement strand
TCCACGCGCGAGAACGGCTGCCTGCGCGTGATCCCGCGCTCGCACCGGGCGCAGACGCTGGGCGCGCACCTGCACGAGGACCGCAGCGACCTGACGCTGAACCAGCGCATGGCCGACGGTGCCTTCGACCCGGCCCAGGCGGTGGACCTGGAACTGCAGCCTGGGCAGATGTCGCTGCACGACGTCTACATGATCCACGGCGCCGACGCCAACCGCTCCCACCAGCGCCGCACGGGTGTGGCCCTGCGCTATTTCCCCACCAGCTCGCACTTCGACCGCCGGCTGCGGCCGGTGGACGGGCAGAGCGGCGTGCCGGTGAACTTCGCGCAGCGGCCGCTGTGGCTGCTGCGCGGGGACGACCTGTGCGGGCTGAACGACTACCGTGCCGGGCACCCGGCCGGTCGCAGCGGCCTGCCGGCCGTGGCGGAAGACGGCGTCAGCGACTGACCCGCACGCCCACCAGTTCCACCTCGAAGTGCAGGGTGGCATTGGGCGGGATCACCTTGCCCGCACCGCGGCTGCCGTAGGCGATGGCCGGCGGGCAGATCAGCTTGGCCTTGCCGCCGGGCTTCATGCGCTGCACACCTTCGGTCCAGCAGGGGATCACGCGGTTGAGCGGGAACTCGGCGGGCTGGCCGCGCGAATAGGAACTGTCGAATTCCTTGCCGTCCGGGAAGGTGCCGCGGTAGTGCACGATCACCGTGTCGGTGGCCTGGGGCGATGCGCCCTGGCCGTCGCGGGTGGATTCGTAGACCAGGCCGCTGGCGGTGGTGACCTTGTCGGCGGCCAGCGCGGTGCCGGCCAGCAGGCCGATCGTCAGCGCGGCGCCCAGGGTGGGAAAGAGGCGGATTGCGTTCATGACCGGATCATCGCATCCCGCCCACCCAGCCGGACGCCGGGCATTCAGCGTGCAGCGGCGAAGCGCTGCTCGAACCATTCGGTCAGCAGCCGACTCTCGTAGGGCAGGGCGGCGCGGTGGTCCAGCCCGCTGCGGCGCGCCAGGTAGGACAGGTCGCGCAGTTGCTCCTCGCCGCGCGCGACGACCTGACCGTCCTGGGTCAGTTCGAAGCGCAGCGACAGCCGCGGGGCATCCGGCAGCAGGCCCATCACGCGCAGGCCATGTGGGCTGAAGTGGTCGATCTCACCGGCCAGGTCGACATCCGTGAAGGTCACGCTCAGGCGTTGGCCATCGGGCAGCCGGCCGGCCAGGCGCTCGATCTCGGCCGTCAACCGTGCCTGGGTGCGCTCGCGCTCCACGCTGCCGAAACCGGCGTCGGTGAAGCGATCGGGCTGGGCGTAGTGCACTTCGGCGGCGCCGGTGGCGTAAGCGGGCAGACCGACGGCACACAGGGCCGCAAGGCCGGCGGCGGACAGACAGCGGGAAGAGCGTGCAAGGATGCTCATGGCGACCTCCTTCGGTGGGCAAACCCGTGGAGACTCCATGTTGAACGTGACCGCGCCACCGGGCCAGCGACTTTGCAGAAGTTTGCGTGCGCGCGACTTCGCTTACTTCCCGCCCCAGCCGTCCTTCAGCCCGGTGACGCGGTTGAACACCGGGGCGTCGGCCCGGTGGTCCTTGCGGTCGCTGACGAAGTAGCCGTGGCGCTCGAACTGCACGTGGCGCTCGGCCGGCCACGCGGCGAGCGACGGCTCCAGCCAGCCGCGCGTGACGCGCAGGCTGTCGGGGTTGAGTGCCTCGCGGAAGTCGCGGTCGCCGGCATCGGGCTGGGGTTCACGGAACAGGCGGTCGTACAGGCGCAGCTCGGTGGCCACGGCATCGTGCACGCCGACCCAGGTGATGGTGCCCTTGACCTTGACCGCGTCGGCGCCCGGCGTGCCGCTCTTGGTGTCGGGCACCACGGTGGCCAGCACCCGGGTGACCCGGCCTTCGGCGTCCTTCTCGCAGCCGGTGCACTCGATGACCATGCCGTACTTCAGGCGCACCTTGTTCCCAGGGAACAGGCGGAAGAAGCCCTTGGGCGGCACTTCGGCGAAGTCGTCGCGCTCGATCCACACTTCCGGCCCCAGGCTGAACTGCCGCTGGCCCCACTCGGGGTGCTGCGGGTGCGCCGGCGCCTGGCAGGGCTCGCGGTGCTCGGCACCGAAGAGTTCGGCCCAGTTCGTGAGCACCAGCGGCACCGGGTCGATCACCGCCATCGCACGCGCCGCCTGACCTTCGAGGTCGTCGCGCAGGCACTGCTCCAGCACCGCGTAGTCCAGCCAGATGTTGGTCTTGCTGGCGCCCGTGTCGTCGGCCATCCGGCGCACCGCGGCCGGCGTGTAGCCGCGGCGGCGCAGGCCGGCCAGCGTGGGCATGCGGGGGTCGTCCCAGCCGGCCACGATCTTCTCGTCCACCAGCGCCTTGAGCTTGCGCTTGCTGGTGATCACGTAGGTCAGGTTCAGGCGGCCGAACTCCACCTGCTTCGGGCACGGCCGCGCCAGCAGCCCGGCGTCGGCCAGCTGGCCGAGCAGCCAGTCGTAGAAGGGCCGCTGATCCTCGAACTCCAGCGTGCAGAAGCTGTGGGTGATGCCTTCCAGCGCGTCCTCGATCGGGTGCGCGTAGGTGTACATCGGGTAGATGCACCAGCGGTCGCCGGTGTTGTGGTGGTGCGCGCGCTTGATGCGATAGAGGGCCGGGTCCCGCAGGTTGATGTTGGGGCTGGCCATGTCGATCTTCGCGCGCAGCACCATCGCGCCGTCGGCGTGCAGGCCGTCGCGCATCTCGCGGAAGCGCGCCAGGTTCTCCGCCGGCGTGCGGCTGCGGAAGGGGCTGTCGGTGCCGGGTGTGGTGAAGTCGCCGCGGTTGGCGCGCATTTGCTCCGGCGTCTGCTCGTCCACGTAGGCCAGGCCGCGCTCGATCAGCGTCTCGGCGGCGCGGTACATGAAGTCGAAGTAGTTGCTGGCGTAGTAGAGATGCGAGGTGCCGCCCGCCTCCCAGTCGAAGCCCAGCCAGCGCACCATCTCGACGATCGCGTCGACGTACTCCTGCTCCTCCTTCTCCGGGTTGGTGTCGTCGAAGCGCAGGTGGCAGATGCCGCCGAAGTCGCGCGCCAGGCCGAAGTTCAGGCAGATGCTCTTGGCGTGCCCCACGTGCAGGTAGCCGTTGGGCTCGGGCGGGAAGCGCGTGCGGATGCGTGCCGGGTCCGCCGCACCGGCGGCATGGTGCGCCGCGTCGCCCGGGCTGCCGCCGAAGTGCCGGCCGTCGTAGGTGCCGGCGGCCAGGTCCTGCTCGATGACGGCGCGCAGGAAGTTGGCGGGGGCGGGCGTGGGTTTGGCAGGGGCGGACATCGAGGAATTCTATCGACGCGCCCCGGCGTCATCAGGTCATCAGGCCCACCTGGCGCCACAGCATCGTGCCCAGGAAGCGACCCGGCAGCAACGTGAAGGCACCGGCGACCAGGCAGCCGCCCTGGTACAGCCCCCGCATGGCCTTGCGGTGCGCCTCGACCTGCCCGCGGCGCGCATACAGCACCGCTCTGGGCAGCTGCCAGGCCACGAAGACCACGAACAGGTGGATGGGCGTGAAGCCGAACAGGTTGGGCAGGTGGTAGTCGCGGATGAAGGCGCCACTGACGGCCACGCCGGCCATCAGCGCCACCCAGGTCCAGCCCAGCCTGCGGTGCGCGGTGTTGCCCTTGCGGCCCCAGAGCACGAAGGCCCCGAGCAGCAGCGCGCCGAGCGCCATCATCAGGTGGGCGAAGACCACCGGATGGCGGTCGAGCAGGAGGGCGAAGCGGTGCAGGATGTCCATGGGCGCCATCCTGGCGGTGTCGCCGCGGCCCGTCAGCGGTGTCGGGACGGATCGACGACGCCGGCGACGAAACGGCGCCAGTGCGCCGCCAGCGGGGGCGGCTACATGCCCTTGAACAGGTGCGCGTACAGCCGCGACGCGGTCAGCGTCTCCGGCCGACCGGCCAGCGTGAGCGTGACCTTGCCCGACTCCTCGCGACGGGCGCTGCGCACGCAGCGCGCCTGCACCACGGTGCCGCGGTGCACCTGCCAGAAGCGCTGCGGGTCCAGCTGGGGCAGCAGGTCCTTCAGCGGCGTGCGGATCAGGTGCTCGCGCTCGGCCGTGACCACGCGCACGTACTTGTCGGCGGCCTCGAAGTAGATCACCTCGTCCACCGGCACCAGGTGCACGGTGGCGCCCACCTGGGCCGGCACCACGTCCAGCCTTGCGGGTGCGGCGCCGGGGTGGCTGGCGCCACCGGCCGAGGCCAGCAGGCCGCGCAGCTGTTCCACGCTGCGCGCGAGATCGGTGGCCGGCGTGACGGTGGCCGCGGCGGCCTCGCGTTCGGCCAGCCGCGCCTGCAGCCGTGCCACGCAGGCGGCCAGGCGCTCGCCGTCCACCGGCTTGAGCAGGTAGTCCACCGCCTGCGCCTCGAAGGCCTGCAGGGCGTACTGGTCGTAGGCGGTGACGAAGACGATCAGCGGGAAGGGCGCGCCGTCGGGCCAGTCCTCGGCCAGGGCCTGCGCCGCTTCCAGGCCGCTCATGCCGGGCATGCGGATGTCCAGAAAGCACAGGGTCGGTTGCAGCGCCAGGGCCTGCGCCAGCGCCGAGGCGCCGTCGCCCACGGTGGCCGCGACCTGCAAGGCGGGCCAGAGGGTGGTCAGCTCGGCCTGCAGCGCAGCGGCCAGCAGCGGTTCGTCTTCGGCGATCAGGGCGGTGGGGGTGGTGGTCATGGGGTGTCGTCGAGGGGCAGCAGGATGCAGGCGCGGGTGCCGCGGCCCGCCGGACCGGCGTCGAGCGTGAACCGGGCCCGCGGGCCGTAGCGGGCGGCCAGGCGCTCGCGCACCTGGGCGAGGCCGAAGCCGCTGGCCGCCGGTGCGGCCGTGGCCACCGGCACCGCGGGCACGCCGCCCGGGGGCAGGCCCAGGCCGTCGTCGTCCACGCACAGGCGCAGCTGGTCGCCGTCGCGGCTGGCCGACACGCGCAGCGTGCCGCCGTCGACATGGCCTTCCAGCCCGTGCCGGATGGCGTTCTCCACCAGGGGCTGCAGCAGCAGCGGCGGCACCTTCAGCGCCGCCAGTGCGGGCGGCAGGTCCAACGCCACCTGCAGCCGCGGGCCCATGCGCACCTGCATCAGCGCCAGGTAGTCGTCCAGGCGGGCGAACTCGTCGGACAGCGCGTGCTCCTGCGCCCGGCTGGCCGCCAGCGTGCTGCGCAGGAAGGCGATCAGCCGGTCCAGCATGGCCTGGGCGCGCGCCGGGTCCAGGCCGATGAGCACACGCAGGTTGGCCAGCGTGTTGAACAGCATGTGGGGCTCGAGCTGGCTCTGCAGCAGGCGCAGCTGCGCCTCGGCGGCTTCACGCTGCGCCGCCTGTGCACGCAGGGCCTGGTCGGCCGCCTTGTCGTTGGCGCTGGCGACGAGGGTGGACACCAGGATCGCCAGCACCGTGACCGCCATGGTGATCTGGGTCGACCGGGAGCTCAGCCGCCACAGCGGGATGGACTGCCCGCCGGTCAGCGCGTCGCCGATCGCCATGCCCAGCAGCGGGCCGAGCACCGCGCCGACGATGATCAACGGCACCACGCCGGCCCAGCCGACACGCTCGTTGTCGAGCACGCCGCGGCGCCGACGCCACGCCGCCAGCGCTGTGCGACCCCCATCGATCACGACCCAGCACGACAGACCGATCGAGAACGAATAGACCAGCTTGATGCCGAACTGCCCGTCGAGCACGGTCAGGAAGGCGGCGATCAGCGTGCACAGCACGGCCAGCGACAGCAGCCCGCGGGCCAGGCGCCACCAGGGTCGACGGGCGGTTTCAGGGCTCATGTCGGCATTCTCGGGGCCAACCGGTCAGGGCGCCTCGGCGCAGCGACGGAATGCCCGGCAGCGTCGCGAGACGTCGTGGCCGGGGCGCCAGACGCGCTGGTCGCTCAAGCCGGTCAGGGGGCGGCGTTCAGGGCCGCCCGGATCGCCTCCACCCGGGCCCGGTTGACGCCGAAGTCCCGCCGCCCCACACGCGAGGCGGAGCGCACCTGCACCACCTGCGCCCGCGGGTCGACCCAGAACTCGGTGTCGTCGACGAACTTCAGCCAGCGCGTGGTGAAGCGGGCGTAGAGGTAGTCCTCGCGCACCGTGACGATCTCGGCGCCGGGCATGGCCTGCACGATCTGGCGCAGCCGGGCGATGGTGGCGGGGCCGTCGCCGCGCAGCGGCAGCGGGGCGACCTCGGCCAGTTCGCGGTGCGGCGAGCCGGGCCAGAGCGCGAACTGGCTGCTCACGCTGTTGGGTGTGCGCGACGGCGCCTTCAGCCGCCCGTCGGTCACGCCGAGGTCGTCGGGCATGCGGCCCGACAGCAGGCCCGCCTGCCCGGCGACGAAGACGAGCACCGGCAATGCGGCGGCCACGGTGAGTGCGATCGTGCTCCAGCGCATCGTGGCCTCCTCCAGTTGGAACATGGAACAGCTGCATTCTCGCCTGCTGGCAAGATGGCGGGATGCGTCGCCTGTCCGCCCTCGTCCGTGCCCTGCTGGCGGGTGCCTGTCTCGTTGGCACCGTGGCGGCTGCCGAGGCGCCGCTGCCCTATGCGCCCGCCGTGGCGGCCCGCTTTGCCGAGCCGGGCGAGGTTTATCCCACGCCCGGGCTGCAGCCCGGGCGCGAGCGCTGGACCGACAACGCCGAACTGGCTGCCGCCCTGCGCACGCTGGCCGGCGCCGGCGCCGCCGAGCTGCTGGATCTGGGCCGCACCGACACCGGTGCCGAACTGCTGGCACTGCGCTTCAGTCGCGGCGCGGGCCGGCCGCTGGCGCTGGTGGTGGGCCAGCAGCATGGCAACGAACCGGCCGGGGGCGAGGCGCTGCTGGCCCTGGCCATGCAGCTGGCGAATCCGCAGCACCCGGTGTCGGCGGTGCTGGACCAACTGGACGTGCTGCTGCTGCCGCGCGCCAACCCCGACGGCGCGGCGCTGGCGCGGCGCCGCAACGCGGCCAACCTGGACATCAATCGCGACCACCTGCTGCTGCGCACGCGCGAGGCCGGGGTCATCGCCGACCTGGTGGCGCGCTGGCAGCCGGTGCTGTTCGTCGACGTGCACGAGCACATCGCGCTGGGCCGCTACGTGGCCGGCTTCGGCGGCATCAAGCGCCACGACCTGCTGGTCCAGTACGCCACCACGCCCAACCTGCCGCCGGACCTGACCGCGCTGGCCGAGCACGGCTTCCGCCAGCCGCTGCTGGCGGCGCTGGACGCCGCCGGCATCACCCACGAGTGGTACTACACGACCACGCGCGACCCGGCGGCCCGGCTGCTGACCATGGGCGGCGCGCAACCCGGGCTGGCGCGCAATGCCGGCGGCCTGAAGCAGATGGTCAGCGTGCTGCTCGAATCCCGTGGCTTCGACCTCGGCCGCCTGCACGCGCGCCGCCGCGTGCACAGCCACGTGGTGGCCCTGCACAGCCTGCTGCGCAGCGCCGCGGCGCAGGCTTCGACCCTGCCTGGGCAACTGGCGGCAGTGGCCATCGGTGTCACCGACCAGGCCTGTACGGGGACCCTGGTGCTGGAGACGGCCCCAGCGCGCCGCCAGCGCACGCTGCTGATGATCGACCCGGCCACCGGTGGCGATCACCCGGTGGCGGTGGACTGGGACGACATGCTGCAGTTGCAGCCGGTGCTGACGCGACCGCGACCCTGCGGCTACTGGCTGGCCGCCGACGCCACCGACGCCGTGGCCCGGCTGCACCGCTGGGGCGTGCAGGTGCAGACGCTGCCGGCGGACCGGCCGCTGCACGGCGAGCGTTATGTCGAGACCGCGCGACTCGCCGGCGATGCGACCGGTGACGAAGCCGGCGCTCCGCAGCGCATCACCGCGACGCTGGCCGCCACCGATTGGCCCGCACCGGCCGGCAGCTTCTACGTGCCGCTGGACCAGCCGCTGGCCAACCTCGTGGTCGCTGCGCTGGAGCCGGACACCGCCCATGGCTGGTTCACCCACGGGCTGCTGCCGCGACTGGACATGGTTCGGCGGGTCACGGCCCGGCCCTGATCAGCCCGAGGTCAGCGCTTGCGACCGCCGAACAGCGATCCGAGCACACCGCGGATGATCTCGCGGCCCACGGCCGAGCCGATGCTGCGCACGGCCGATGCCGCGGCCGCCTCGGCCAGCCCGGCGCGCCGGCCGCCGCGCGGGCCGGTGCTGCCGAAGATGACGTCCTTCAGGCCGTCCATCATGCCGCCGCCTGCTGCGGCTCCAGCCGGGGCCTGCTTCGCTGCGGCGGCGGCTTCGGCCGCCGTCGGCGTGGCTGCCACGCGGGCCTTGATCTTCTCGTAGGCCGACTCGCGGTCCTCGGTCTGCTCGTAGCGGCCGGCCACCAGCGAGCCGTTGATCAGCGCCTGGCGCTGTGCCGGCGTGATCGGGCCGATCTGGCTGCCCGGCGGCAGCACGAAGACGCGCTCGGTCACGCCTGGTCGGCCCTTGGCGTCGAGGAAGCTGATCAGCGCCTCGCCCACGCCCAGTTCGGTGATCGCGGCGGACATGTCCTTGATCGCCGGGTTCGAGCGCATCGTGTCGCCGGCGGCCTTGACCGCCTTCTGGTCGCGCGGCGTGAAGGCGCGCAGCGCGTGCTGCACGCGGTTGCCCAGCTGCGCGAGCACGGTGTCGGGCACGTCCAGCGGGTTCTGCGTCACGAAGTACACGCCCACGCCCTTGCTGCGCACCAGGCGCACCACGAGCTCGATGCGCTCGACCAGCGCCGTCGGCGCGTCCTTGAACAGCAGGTGCGCCTCGTCGAAGAAGAACACCAGCTTGGGCTTCTCCAGGTCGCCCACCTCGGGCAGCATCTCGAACAGCTCCGAGAGCATCCACAGCAGGAAGGTGGCGTACAGCCGCGGCGCGTTCATCAGCCGGTCCGCGGCGAGGATGTTGACGACGCCCCGGCCGTCCTCGGTCTGCAGGAAGTCCGACAGGTCCAGCATCGGCTCGCCGAAGAAGCGGTCGCCGCCCTGTTCCTCGATCTGCAGCAGCCCGCGCTGGATGGCGCCCACGCTGGCGGCGCTGATGTTGCCGTACTCGGTGGTGAACTGCTTCGCGTTCTCGCCCACGTGCTGCAGCATCGCCCGCAGGTCCTTCATGTCCAGCAGCAGCAGGCCCTGGTCGTCGGCGATCTTGAACACCAGGTTCAGCACGCCGGCCTGCGTCTCGTTGAGCGCCAGCATGCGGCCCAGCAGCAGCGGGCCCATGTCGCTGACGGTGGCACGCACCGGGTGGCCCTGTTCGCCAAAGACGTCCCACAGCGTGGTCGGGCAACGCGTGGGCTCGGGCTGCGGCAGGCCGCGCTCTTCGAGGATCCTCGCCACCTTGGGCGGGATGGCACCGGTCTGGCTGATGCCGGTGAGGTCGCCCTTCACGTCGGCCATGAACACCGGCACGCCGATGCGGCTGAAGCTCTCGGCCAGGGTCTGCAGCGTGATCGTCTTGCCGGTGCCGGTGGCGCCGGTGATCAGGCCGTGGCGGTTGGCCATGCCGGGCAGCAGCAGGCATTCGATGTCGCCATGGCGGGCGACGAGGATGGGGTCGGGCATCGCGGGCGGCTCCATGCGCGGCATCTCGGGACCGCGTCGGCGGGAGTCTAGGGGATGACTCGGGTCGGCCTCGACGGCCGGGCCCGCGTTCACGCCTGCCGCGTTTCGTGACATCCTTGCCCCCGTGGATCCCGCTGCCGCCGCATCCAGGGTCGAGGCACTGCGCACGGCCATCGCCGCGCTGGACGCGCAACGCGCGCTTCTTGGCGGCGACGTGGTCGACGTGGCGCTGCATCCGCTGCGTCTGGAGTTGCAGGCGCTGCAGCGCCCGCGCGAGGTCGAGCGCCGGCTCGTGACCGTGCTCTTCGCCGACGTGGCCGGGTCCACCGCGCTGGTGGAACGGCTGGACGCGGAGGACGCGCTGGAGGTTCTGGGCGGCATGGTCGAGCGGCTGGCCGCCGTCGTGCGTGCCCACCAGGGGCGTGTGCTGCAGTTCGCCGGTGATGGCTTCAAGGCCGTCTTCGGTGGCGACGGTGCGCGCGAGGACGACGCCGAGCGTGCGCTGCGCGCCGGCCTGGCCATGCTGGCCGAGGGCCGCGCCCATGCCGAGGCGGTCCGTGGGCGCCATGGCATCCTCGAGATGCCGCTGCGCATCGGTGTGCACACCGGGCCGGTGGCCATCGGTGCCGGCTACGAGGACGACCGCACGGCCGTCGGGGCCACGGTCCATCTGGCGGCGCGCATGGAGCAGAGCGCGCCGCTGGACAGCCTGCACATCAGCCACGAGACCTGGCTGCACGTGCGCGGGCGCTTCGACGTCGAACCGCTGCCGCCCGTGCGGCTCAAGGGCCTTGACGCGCCGGTGCGCAGCTACCTGGTGCTCGGGCTGCGGCCACCGGGCGCCGACGATGCCGAGCGCGGCATCCCCGGGCTGCGCCTGTCGCTGGTCGGCCGGGCGGCCGAGCTCGACCGGCTGCAAGCGGTGGTCGCCAGCGCCGGGCGCACCGGCCCGCCGGCCGTGCTGACGCTGGTGGGCGACGCGGGCCTGGGCAAGAGCCGGCTGTTGCGCGAACTGGCTGCATCGCTCCCGGCCGGCCGCCTGCTGCGTCTGCGTGCCCAGCCCGATGGCGCCCTGCGACCCGCCGGCCTGCTGCGCCAGTTGCTGACCGAGCGGTTCGGCATCCATGACGACGCCCCGGCGGCGCGGGCGCGGCGCCGTCTGACCGCCGGCCTGCGACGGTTGCTGCGAGATGCCGGGATGACCGTCACCGAGGCCCATGCCGCAGCGCACCAGCTCGGTCACCTGGCGGGCCTGGACTTTGCCGACAGCCCGCATGTCGCGGGTCAGGACCCCCGGTTGCTGCGCGAACATGCCGTCGCCGCCTGTGGCCGCGCGCTGCAGGCCCTGGCAGCCCGCGAAGGCCGTGCACCGGTGCTGCTGGTGGAGGACCTGCACTGGGCCGATCCCGACTCGCGCGTGCTGCTGCACCGCCTGGCCGCCGAGCCAGGCGTACCCCTCGCGCTGCTGATCACCAGCCGACCGGGTCTGCCGCCGGATCACCCGGGCGAGGTGCTGCCGTTGCAGCCGCTCGCGCCGGCCGACGCCGAGGCCCTGGTGCGCACGCTGCTGGGCGGCCTGGAAACCGTGCCGACCGGACTCATCGAGCGCATCACCGCGCAGGCCGATGGCAACCCCTACTACGTCGAGGAGTTCGTGCGCCGGCTGATCGACGACGGCGTCATCGACACCGGCCAGTTCCCGTGGATCCTGCACAGCGGGCGGCTGCTCGACCTGAGCCTGCCGAGCACGCTGGTCGGGCTGCTGCAGGCACGGCTGGACGCGTTGCCGCCCACCGCACGCCACGCCGCCCAGCAGGCCGCCATCGTCGGCCACGTGTTCTGGGACGCGGCGCTGGCCGAGATCGACGGCGCTGCGCCCCAGGCGCTGCCGGTGCTGGCGCAACGCACGGTGGTGCACGCCCACCGCACCAGCGCCATCGACACGGCCACCGAGTGGACCTTCGACCACCATCTGCTGCACCAGGTGGCCTACGACACCATCCCGCTGGCACGCCGGCGCGAGGGGCATGCCGCGGCCGCCCGCTGGCTGCTCACCCGCGCCCGCGAGCGCGGGCCGGAGTTCCTGGCGCTCACCGGCGACCACGCCGAGCGTGCCGGCGACCTGGCCCTGGCCGTGGACTGCTTCGACCGCGCCGCGCTGCAGGCCCGGCAGCGCTACGCCAACGCGGCGGCGCTGCACTACCTGCGGCGCGCGATCGACCTGCTGGGCGACGGCGACCCCGACCGCAGCTACCGCCTGCTCAAGCGCCTGGACGATCTCGCCGACGCGGTGGGCGAGCGTGACCTGCAGCGTCAGGTGATGGACGAGGTCGACGCGCTGCTGCAGCGGCATCCCGACGACCGGCGCCGCGCCGAAGCCGGCTACGCGCGGGCACTGTTCGAGGACCGCCTGAGCCATCACGCCCGGGCACGCACGATCGCGCTCGAGACCGTGGTGCTGGCGGCGCGCTGTGGGCACTGGCGGGTGGCTGCGGAGCTCGAAGGGCTGCTGTGCTGGCTGGCCATCACGGCCGGCGACGCCCCGCTGGCCCGCCAACGGGTCGACGCCGGGCTGGCGCATGTGCGCCGCGACCCGGCGCTGGTGGAGTCCGAGACCAAGCTGCTCGTGCTGTCGGCCATGGTGTCGAAGGAGGAACGTGCGCTGGACGCGGCCGATGCCACGCTGCAGATGGCGCTGGCCCGTGCCGACCAGATCGGCGAGGTGCGCCTGCGCCTGGGCTGCCTGGACAACCTGGCGGTCGTGGCCCTCGAGCGCAGCCATCTGGACGACGCCCGCCGCTGGGCCGGCGCCATGCTCGAGCAGGCTCGCCGGGCCGGGGCCACACCACGGGTGGCCCATGCGCTGATGCACCTGGCCGAACTCGCCCGGCGCACGGGCGACGCCGCCGGGGCGGTGGCCGCGTGGCAAGAGTCGATCGCCATCACCCGGGATAACGGCGACCTGCGCAACTGGGCGGCGGCCAGCTACCGGTGCGGGCGCGCACTCACTGAGCTGGAGGATCGGGCCGGTGCGTTGGCGGCCTTCGAGGCCGCGCAGCAGGTCTTCGGAGAACGCATGGGCGATCCCGCCAACGCGGCCGCCGTGGCCCTGCACGTGGCCTGGTGCCGCTGGACGCTGGGCCGTGCCGACGACGCCAGGGCCACCCTGGAGGCGGCCCTGCCGGCATTCGACGCCCACCGGGTCAACGACCTCGCCGGGGGTGGGCTGGCGGCACGCTGGGCGGCTTTCCGTTTACTCGACGCCCTGGGCGATGCGCGGGCCGGGCCGTGGCTGGCGGACCTGCATGCCCAGACGCAGGCGGCGCCTGTCGACCCGCCTGATGAACTGCAGGCCGCCATCGAAGCGGCAAGCGCCCGCTACGCGAAGCGCGCCGTCCAGTGCGCGCATCGTCTGGCAGCGGGTGACGCGGAGGCCGCCAAGCCCGACCTGCCGCGGTAGAATCGAGGGTTTTCCCAAACGCCGCCCGTCAGGGCCGAAGCAGCATGGCCGGTCATTCCAAGTGGGCCAACATCCAGCACCGCAAGGGCCGTCAGGACGAGAAGCGGGGCAAGATCTGGACGCGGATCATCCGCGAGATCACGGTGGCGGCGCGCCAGGGCGGGGCCGACATCACGGCCAACCCGCGCCTGCGCCTGGCGGTGGACAAGGCCAAGGCGGCCAACATGCCCGCCGACCGCATCAAGTACAACATAGACAAGGCCTCGGGTGCGCTGGAAGGCGTCAACTACGAGGAGATCCGCTACGAGGGCTACGGCATCGGCGGCGCGGCCATCATCGTCGACACGATGACCGACAACCGCGTGCGCACCGTGGCCGAGGTGCGCCACGCCTTCAGCAAGTACGGCGGCAACCTGGGCACCGACGGTTCGGTGGCCTTCCAGTTCAAGCACTGCGGGCAGCTGGTGTTCGCGCCCGGCACGTCGGAGGACAAGGTCATGGAAGTGGCGCTGGAGGCCGGTGCCGAGGACGTGGTCAGCGACGACGACGGCGCGATCGAGGTGATCACGGCCCCCGCCGACTTCGAAGCCGTGCGCGACGCGCTGGCCGCGGCCGGGCTGAATGCCGAGATCGCCGAGGTCACGATGCGGGCCGAGAACACCATCCCGCTGGCGGGTGACGACGCCGCGCGCATGCAGAAGCTGCTCGACGTCATCGAGGACCTGGACGACGTGCAGGCCGTCTATCACAACGCGGAAATCGAAGCCTGATGAAAGTCCTCGTGATCGGCAACGGCGGCCGCGAACACGCCATCGCCTGGAAGCTCGCGCAGAGCGAGCGTGTGCAGCAGGTCTTCGTCGCGCCCGGCAACGGCGGCACCGCGGCCGACCCGGCACTGCACAACCTGCCGATCACCGACATCGCCGCGCTGGCCGACTTCGCCCAGGCCGAGAAGATCGCGCTCACCGTGGTCGGCCCCGAGGCGCCCCTGGCCGCCGGCGTGGTGGACCTGTTCCGCGCCCGCGGGCTGCGCATCTTCGGCCCCACGCAGGCCGCCGCGCAGCTGGAGAGCTCCAAGGCCTTTGCCAAGGCCTTCATGCAGCGCCATGGCATCCCGACCGCGCTGTACGCCAGCTTCACCAGCGCCGCCGACGCGCACGCCCACGTGGACAAGCACGGCGCCCCCATCGTCATCAAGGCCGACGGCCTGGCCGCCGGCAAGGGCGTGGTCGTGGCGATGACGGCCGACGAGGCCCATGCCGCCATCGACGACATGCTCGGCGCCAACCGTCTGGGCGTGAAGCACAACGCCGGCGGCGCGCGCGTGGTGATCGAGGAATTCATGGCCGGCGAGGAGGCCAGCTTCATCGTCGTCAGCGACGGCAAGAACGTGGTCTCGCTGGCCACCAGCCAGGACCACAAGCGTGTGGGCGACGGCGACACCGGCCTCAACACCGGCGGCATGGGCGCCTACAGCCCGGCCCCGGTGGTCACGCCCGACGTGCACGCGCGCGTGATGCGCGAGATCATCCAGCCCGCCATCCAGGGCATGGCCAAGGACGGCACGCCGTTCACCGGCTTCCTCTACGCCGGGCTGATGATCGATGCCGAAGGCAAGCCGCGCACGGTGGAGTTCAACTGCCGGCTCGGCGACCCCGAGACCCAGCCCATCCTGATGCGCCTGAAGAGCGACCTCTTCGAGCTGCTGATGCACGCCACCGACGGCACGCTGGACCAGGCCGATCTGCAGTGGGACCGCCGCATCGCCCTGGGCGTGGTCATGGCCGCGCACGGTTACCCGGGCGCGGTGCGGGGTGGCGACGCCATCACCGGCCTGCCGGCCGACGCCGAGGACCTGAAGGTCTTCCACGCCGGCACCACGCTGCAGGACGGCACGCTGGTCACCAGCGGCGGCCGGGTGCTGTGCGTCACCGCGCTCGGCGATTCCGTGCGCCTGGCGCAGCAGCGTGCCTACGACGCGGTGCGCGGCATCACGATGGACGGCGCCGTGTGGCGCACCGACATCGGCCACCGCGCGGTCAAGCCGCGCTGAGCGGCGCCGCTGCCCGGCCAGACCTCGATTGACCCGGCGTCCCGCCCCCGTCGAGCTGACCGAACGGCCCGTGCAATTGCGCGGCAGCCGTCTGGCGCGCATGGTGCTGCGGCTGCTGGGCTGGCAGCTGCTGTGGGACGGCCTGCCGGCGCACCAGGGCGTGCTGGCCGTCTACCCTCACACGTCGAACTGGGACTTTCCGGTGGGCCTGCTGGCCAAGTGGGCGCTGGGCCTGCACGTCACCTTCTGGGGCAAGGACACGCTGTTCAGGCCGCCGCTGTTCGGCCGCTGGATGCGCTGGCTGGGTGGCGTGCCGGTGGACCGCACCAACCCCAAGGGCATCGTGCCCGACATGGTGTCGCGCATGCGCTTGGCGCGCGAGCGTGGCGACTTCCTCTGGCTGGCGCTGGCGCCCGAAGGCACACGGTCGGCCGGCGCGGGCTGGCGCAGCGGCTTCTACCGCGTGGCGGTGGAGGCCGGCGTGCCGCTGGCCCTGGTGCACCTCGACTTCGGCCGCAAGCGTGTGGGTGTGCACTCCGTGCTGCAACTCGGGGGAAATGCCGAGACCGACATGGCCGAGATCGCGCGACGCTTCGACGGCGTGCGCGGCCGCCGGCCCGAACTCGCCGCGCCGATCAAGCTGGCCTGAAGGAGACCCATGAACACGCAGGACGTCCGCACCTATTTCCTGGGCCTGCAGGACCGCATCATCGGCGCGCTGCAGGCCGAGGACGGCCACGACTTCCTGCGCGACGGCTGGGTCCGCGGCCCGGAGGAGCGCCTGCAGGGCGACGGCCTCAGCCGCCTGGTGGAAGAGGGCGGCGTCTTCGAGCGTGGCGGCTGCAACTTCAGCCACGTGCGCGGCCCGGCGATGCCGCCGTCGGCCACGCAGCACCGGCCGGAACTGGCCGGTGCGCCCTTCGAGGCCATGGGCGTGTCGCTGGTGATGCACCCGCGCAACCCCTACGTGCCCACCGCGCACATGAACGTGCGCATGTTCGCCGCGCTGCCCGAGGGCCGCGAGCCCGTGGTCTGGTTCGGCGGCGGCATGGACCTGACGCCTTACTACGGCTTCGAGGAAGACGCCACGCACTTCCACCGCACCTGCCGCGACGCGCTGGCGCCGTTCGACGCCGAGCTCTACCCGCGCTTCAAGCGCTGGTGCGACGAGTACTTCTTCCTCAAGCACCGCGGCGAGCCGCGCGGCGTGGGCGGTGTGTTCTTCGACGACTTCGCCGAACTCGGTTTCGAACAGAGCTTTGCCATGACGCGGGCCGTGGGCGACGCCTTCGTGCAGGCCTACCTGCCGCTGGTGCAGAAGCGCCGCGGCATGCCCTATGGTGAGCGCGAGCGCGACTTCCAGGCCTACCGGCGCGGGCGCTACGTGGAGTTCAACCTCGTCTTCGACCGCGGCACGCTGTTCGGTCTGCAGAGCGGCGGCCGCACCGAGAGCATCCTGATGAGCATGCCGCCGGTGGTGAAGTGGCGCTACGCCTGGCAGCCCGAGCCGGGCACGCCGGAGGCGCGGCTGTACAGCGACTTCCTGCGCCCGCGCGATTGGGCGGAACTCGCCAGGGACGCCGCTTGACGCTGCGTCGCGTCGCGATCTTCGGCGGCAGCTTCGACCCGCCGCACAACGCCCACGTGGCGCTGGCCCGCACCGCCCGCGAGGCGCTGGCGCTGGACGAGGTGCGCTGGATCCCCGCTGGCCAGCCGTGGCAGAAGGCGCGCGCGATGACACCGGCCGAGCACCGCGAGGCCATGGTGCGCCTGGCCATCGGTGATGCGCCGGGCCAGGTGCTCAGCCGCATCGAGCTCGAGCGCAGCGGCCCCAGCGTCACGCTGGACACGGTGACGGCCTTCCGCGACCAGGAACCGGGCACCGAATGGGTGCTCCTGATCGGCGGTGACCAGTACGCCAACCTGCACACCTGGCGCGGCTGGCAGCAGCTGCTGGACCTCACGGTGCTGGCGGTCGCGCAGCGCCCCGGCACGCATGCCGCCCCCGACCCCGCGGTGCAGCGGCGTCCGCACCGCGTGGTGCCGCTGCCGATGCTCGACATCGCCTCCACCGACATCCGTGTGCGCGTGGCGCGGGGGGACCGGGTCGACGATCTGGTCCCGCCGGCCGTCGCACGCTATATTGACCAGCACCACCTCTACAGGGATTGAATGGACATCCGCAAGCTGCAGCGCGCCATCGTCGACGGGCTCGAAGACGTCAAGGCCAAGGACATCGTCGTCTTCAACACCGAGCACCTGTCGCCGCTGTTCGAGCGCGTGATCGTGGCCACCGGCTCCAGCAACCGCCAGACCAAGGCGCTGGCCGCCAGCGTGCGCGACAGCGTCAAGCAGCGCGGCATGCAGGTGCTGCGCACCGAGGGCGAGGCCAGCGGCGAGTGGATCATCGTCGACTGCGGTGCCGCGGTGGCGCACATCATGCAGCCGGCCATCCGCGAGTACTACCACCTCGAGGAGATCTGGGGTGAGAAGCCGGTGTCGATGAAGCTGGGCGCGGTGAAGACCAGTCTGGTGAAGGCGTCGGAGCCGGCCGCGGCGGCGAAGAGCGCGCCTGCGAAGAAGGCGCCGGCCGCGAAATCGGCTGCGCCCGCGAAGAAGGCTGCCCCTGCGAAGAAGGCGCCGGCCAAGAAGAAGGCCCCAGCCTCGAAGGTGGCCGCCCCGGCGAAGAAGGCTGCCCCGGCGAAGAAAGCGCCGGTGTCCAGGCGGGCCGCACCCGCCGCGGCGAAGACCGCCGCTGCGAAGAAGCCCACCGCCGCGAAGAAGGCGGCCGCCCCGGCCCGCAAGCGCCCCGCCACGCCCCGGGCCTGACCCGTGCGGGTGGCCGTGCTTGCCGTGGGCCAGCGCCAGCCTGCGTGGGCCGACGCCGCCTGGGCCGACTTCGCCAAGCGCTTCCCGCCGGAATGGCGCTTCGAGCTCAAGGCGCTGAAGGCCGAGCCGCGCGACGCCGGCAAGACCGCCGCGCAGTGCATGGCCGCCGAGGCGGCGCGCTTCGAAGCCACCCTGGCTGCGCTGGGCAAGGGCTGGCGCCGCGTGGTGCTGGACGAACGCGGCCAACGCCAGACCACCGTGCAGCTGGCCGAGCGCCTGGCCGCCTGGCAGGCCGACGGCCGCGACGTGGCGCTGCTGATCGGCGGGCCCGACGGCCTGGACCCGGCGCTCAAGCAGACCGCCGACGACACGCTGCGCCTGTCGGACCTGACGCTGCCGCACGCCTTCGTGCGCGTGCTGCTGGCCGAGGCGCTGTACCGGGCGTGGTCGGTCAACGCCGGCCACCCCTACCACCGCGAGTGAGGCGCCGCCGATGACCCTGCCGCTGTACCTCGCGTCGCAGAGCCCACGCCGGCTGCAGCTGCTGGCGCAGATCGGTGTCGTGCCCACGCTGCTGCTGCCCGGCGCCGACGAGGACGCCGAAGCGCTGGAGGCCGTGCAGCCCGGTGAGCTGCCGGCGGCCTACGTGCAGCGGGTCACCGCCGCCAAGCTGCAGGCGGCCGTGGTGCGCCACCGGCAGCGGGGGCTGGCCCCCGGCGCCATCCTGTGCGCCGACACCACCGTGGCGCTGGGCCGGCGCATCCTGGGCAAGCCGGCGGATGCCGCCGAGGCCGCTGCCACGCTGGCGCAGCTCTCCGGGCGCACGCACCGCGTGCTCACGGCGGTGGCGGTGCAGGCCGGCCGCCGGCGCTTGCAGGTAGCCCAGGTGTCTCAGGTGCGCTTCGCTGTGCTGCCGCCCAAGGTCATCCACGCCTACGTGGCCAGCGGCGAGCCGTTTGGCAAGGCCGGCAGCTACGCCATCCAGGGCGCGCTGGCCGGCTGGGTGGCGCACATCGCCGGGAGCCATTCGGGCATCATGGGGCTGCCGTTGTTCGAGACGGCACAGCTGCTGCGCCAAGCCGGCGTGGCAACCGGCCTGTAGACCGGGTGGAGACAAACAAGCACATGGCCAGCCAGGACATCCTGATCAACTGGGCCCCGCAGGAAACGCGCGTGGCCGTCGTCGAGAACGGCGCACTGCAGGAGCTCTACCTCGAGCGCACGCTGGAGCGGGGGCAGGTGGGCAACGTCTACCTGGGCAAGGTGGCGCGCGTGCTGCCGGGCATGCAGAGCGCGTTCATCGACATCGGCAGCGAGCGTGCCGCCTTCCTGCACGTGGCCGACCTGCACGCCGCCGGCCAGGGTCATGGGCCGCGCAACAACGGCGACGTGCCGCTGGTGCCCATCGAGAAGCGGGTCTACGAAGGCCAGACGCTGATGGTGCAGGTGATCAAGGACGCCATCGGCACCAAGGGGGCGCGGCTGTCCACGCAGGTCAGCATCGCCGGTCGCATGCTGGTCTTCCTGCCGCAGGACCGCCACATCGGCATCAGCCAGAAGATCGGCAGCCCGGAGACGCGCGAGGCGCTGCGCGAGCGCATGCAGCGCCTGGCGGGTGCGGATCCGAACGGCGGCGGCGGCTTCATCCTGCGCACCAACGCCGAGGAGGCCACCGACGAGGAACTGGCCGACGACATCGCCTACCTGCGCAAGACCTGGGAGCACATCCGCAGCCAGGGTCTGAAGCAGCCGCCCGGCACGTTGCTGCACCAGGACCTGAGCCTGGCCGAGCGCGTGCTGCGCGACCTGACCACCGACAGCACGCAGACCATCCGCATCGACTCCAAGCTTCAGTTCGACGCGCTGCAGGCCTTCGGTGCCACCTACATGCCCGGCACGCTGCCGAAGCTGGAGCACTACAAGGGCGAGCGGCCGATCTTCGACCTCTTCGGCATCGAGGAGGAGATCGCGCGGGCGCTGGGCCGCCGCGTGGACCTCAAGAGCGGCGGCTACCTGATCATCGACCAGACCGAGGCCCTGACCACGGTGGACGTGAACACCGGCGGCTTCGTCGGCGCGCGCAACTTCGACGACACCATCTTCAAGACGAACCTGGAGGCCGCCGGCGCCATCGCGCGCCAGCTGCGGCTGCGCAACCTGGGCGGCATCATCATCGTCGACTTCATCGACATGGTGCGGGAAGAACACCAGCAGGCGGTGCTGGGCGAACTGCGCAAGCAGCTGGCGCGCGACCGCGTGCGCACCACGGTCAGCGGCTTCACCCAGCTCGGCCTGGTGGAGATGACACGCAAGCGCACGCGCGAGAGCCTGGCCCACATGCTGTGCGAGCCCTGTCCCACCTGCAGCGGCCGGGGCCAGATCAAGACCGTGCGCAGCGTCTGCTACGACATCCTGCGCGAGATCCTGCGCGAGGCGCGCCAGTTCGCGCCCCGGGAGTTCCGCGTCATCGCCAGCGCGGCGGTGGTGGAGATGCTGCTGGACGAGGAAAGCACCCACCTGGCGGGGCTGAGCGAGTTCATCGGCAAACCCATCAGCCTGAGCGCGGAGCCGACGATGAACCCGGAGCAGTACGACATCGTGCTCATGTAGCGGCGCGGGCACCCGCCCGGCCTGCCCGCCGCCCGCGCTGCCCGCCGGCACCGGGCCACCTGAACAGGGGGTGCTCTCCCGGCCTGTGCGGGCCTGCGCCGGAACGATCGCGGAACGCTGCCCCCGCAGACTGCAGCGCACACGGCATCGGCCGTGGCGCCGCCTGAGCGGGCAGAGGCCCGGCTGCCGGGCGGCGGTCAACGCCCACCCAGGAGCAGTCCATGAGCGCCTTCCGCACGTTCTCCCTTCCTCGCCGCGCCCTGGCCCTGGCCGCGGCGCTGTCCACTCTGGCCGCTGCACCATCGGCGCTCGCGTGGGACGCGTCGGTCACCCTGCCCAGCCTCGGCGTGGACTTCGGGGTCAGCAGTTGGTCCGGCAGCTGGACCTGGGAGGCCACCCGCGAAGGCGTGAGCGCGACATACGGCGAAGGCAACGGCATCCCCGTCGACTACCAGTTCCAGGCCTGGGACGGCAGCGCGTGGAACCAGGCCTACTTCTCCAACGAGACCGTGTTGCCCGTCGGCGGCAGCGCGGTGGCCTACCTCGACCGCGGGGACACCGGCACCGCCATCGCCGACTATGCCGACGCCTTCGTCACCGGCGCGCTGGGCAACGCGTCGGCCGGAGGCATGTTCGCCTACGACTTCGCGTTCACGCTGGCGCCGTTCTCCGAGGCCACGCTGACCTATGCGGACGACGCTGCGCTGGTGTCGCTGGGGGCCGGGCCGGGGGAGGAGGGCGTGGCTTTCGCCGGCCTCAAGCTCTACGACTGGCAGGCCGACCTGAACGCCCCGGGCGGTGCCAACCAGGCCTACTTCGACGCCTTCATCAGCCTGGACACCCAGGCCAATGCCCAGCGTTCGGCGTTCTTCGACCTGGAGATCGGTCAGACCCTGAGCGGCATGACCTACACCTTCAGCAACCCGACCGATGCGCCGGTGAGCCACGCGCTTCGGCTGGAAGGCTACGCGCTGGTGTTCACCACCCCGGTGCCCGAGCCGACGGCGCCGGCCCTGCTGCTGGCCGGCCTGGGCGTGGTCGGGTGGGTGGTGCGCCGGCGCGCCACGCCCAGGGCCTGACGCCGCGATCCGCCCGGCGCGGGCACCGGCTCAGCGCCCAGCCGCGCTCGCAGCGGCCCCCGGCGCAGCAGACAGGTCGTCGATCCGCGCCGCCAGGCGGGACCGCTCGGCCAGGGCATCGTTCAACGCCCGTTCCACCTGAGCCAGGCGGCGCTGCAGCGCCATGAGCTGCGGGTCCGGCCTGGCACGCTGGGCCGCGATCTGTTCGCGCAGGCGCTGCAGTTCGCCTTCCAGGCGGCCGAGTTCGGCGCTCATGTCCACCTGTACCTGGCCCTGGTTGATCTGCGTGCGCAGCACCGGGGCCAGGCGCTGCTGCACCAGCGGTTCGGTGGCCTGCACCAGGCGCGGCGCGATCTCCTCCCACGTCATCCCGCGCAGGGCGATCGCCAGCCACACGGCCAGCGCCCCCACCAGCAGCGAAAGTGCCACGGCCCACTTCAGCAGCCGGCTGCGGCGCAGCAACTCGGTGTGCACCGCGGCCTCCACGGCCGTGGTCCATTCGCTGGCGCTGGATGGCGGGCGGGTCATGACGGCAGTAGCGGTGCGGTGTCAGCCCTTGCTGCGCGGCACGCGGCCCATCAGGTAGAACTCGTCGTTGGGCCGCATCGCGCTCAGGTTGGCCAGGCGGTTGCTCAGGCCGAAGAAGGCGGTGATGGCGCCAATGTCCCAGATGTCGTCGTCGCTGAAACCGTGCGCGTGCAGGGCGGCGAAGTCGGCATCGTCCACGGTGTGCGACGCGCTGCAGACCTTGAGCGCGAAATCCAGCATCGCACGCTGGCGCGGCGTGATGTCGGCCTTGCGGTGGTTGATGGCCACCTGGTCGGCCACCAGCGGCTTCTTCTCGTAGATGCGCAGGATGGCGCCGTGCGCCACCACGCAGTACAGGCAGTGGTTCACCGCGGAGGTGGCCACGATGATCATCTCGCGGTCGCCCTTGCTCAGGCCGCCGGTGTCCTTGAGCAGCAGCGCGTCGTGCCAGGCCATGAAGGCGCGCCACTCTGCCGGGCGGTGGGCCAGGGCCAGGAAGACGTTGGGCACGAAGCCGGCCTTCTCCTGCACCTCCAGGATGCGCGTGCGCATGTCCTCGGGCAGATCCTTCAGTTCGGGCACCGGAAAGCGCGAGATGGGCGGTGGGGTCATGGTCGGGTCTCCTTGTCGTCCTCAGGTCTTGAACTGCATCGCATGCAGGCGCGCGTAGAGCCCGCCCTGCGCGATCAGCGCGGCGTGCGGCCCCTGTTCGGCCACGCGGCCGCCCTCGATCACGACCACGCGGTCGGCGTGTTCGATGGTGGACAGCCGGTGGGCCACGATCAGCGTCGTGCGGCCCCGCATCAGCACCTCCAGCGCCGCCTGCACGCCGCGCTCGCTTTCGGTGTCCAGCGCCGAGGTGGCCTCGTCGAGGATCAGCACCGGCGCATCCTTGCAGATCGCCCGCGCAATGGCCAGCCGCTGGCGCTGGCCGCCGCTGAGCTGGCTGCCGTTGTGGCCGATCACGGTGTCCAGCCCCTGCGGCAGGCCGTCGACGAAGTCCAGCAGCCTCGCGCCGGCCAGGGCCTCGCGGATGCGCTCGCGCGGCACGTCGGCACCCAGCGCCACGTTGGCAGCCACGGTGTCGTTGAACAGCACCACGTCCTGGCTCACCAGTGCGAACTGGCGGCGCAGCGCACCGGCGTCCCAGTCGTCCACGGGCACGCCGTCCAGCAGCACGCGGCCCTCGCCGGCCTCCACGAAGCGCGGCAGCAGGTTCACTACCGTGCTCTTGCCGGCACCGGACGGGCCGACCAGGGCCACCGTCTCGCCGGCGCGCACCGTCAGGCTGAGGTGGTCCAGCGCCGGCAGGCCGTCGTCGCGGTAGCGCAGGGTCACGTCCTGCAGCACGATCTCGCCGCGCGCGCGGCCGCCATCGTGGGTGCCGCCGGCCTCGCGCGGCATGTCGGCCATCAGGTCCAGGCCACGCTCGATGGCCGCCAGCCCGCGGGTGATCGGGGCCACCACGTCGGCCAGGTGGCGCAGCGGCGAGACGATCATCAGCATCGCGGTGATGAAGGCCACGAAGCCACCCACGGTGCCGCCGGCACCCTGGCTCTGCCACAGCGCCAGCACGATCACCGTGCTCAGTGCGCAGGCCGCCAGCACCTGCGTCAGCGGCGTGATGGCGGCTGACGAGGCCACCACCTTCATCATCAGCCGGCGCAGCCGCTCGCCCTGGGCGCCGAAGCGGCTGGCCTGGGCCGGCTCGGCCCCGTGCAGGCGCACGATGCGCCAGGCCAGCACGTTCTCCTCCACCACGTAGGCCAGCTCGTCGGTGGCCTGCTGGCCGGCCACCGTCAGCCGCCGCAGGCGCCGGCCCAGGTGGCGCATCACCACGGCCAGGGCCGGGAACAGGAGGCCCACCAGCAGCGTGAGCTGCCAGTTCAGCCACAGCAGGTACACCAGCAGCGCGACCAGGGTGAGCGAGTCCTTGGCCAGCGTGAGCAGGGCGTTGATCAGCAGCGTGGCACCCTGCTGCACCTCGTAGACCACGGTGTTGGTCAGCTGGCTGGCCGACTGGCGCGTGAACAGGCCCGACGGCGACGCCAGCAGGTGGGCGAACAGGTCCTGCCGCAGGGCCAGGACGGCGCGCTGCGCCGCCCAGGCCAGGCCGTACTGGGCCACGAAGCCGGCCAGGCCGCGCAGCGTGAACAGGCCGACGATGAGCACCGGCACCCACCACAGCGGCCAGCTGCGGTCGGCCCCGAACCCTTCGTCGAGCAGCGGCTTGAGCAGCGCAGGGATGGCCGGTTCGGTGGCGGCACCCACCAGCGCGCCGAGCCCGGCGCCGATCAGTCCGCGGCGGCCGGGGCGCAGGTAGGGCCGCAGGCGGGCGAGTCGCTGGGCAAGGCTGGGCATGGCAGGAATCGGGCGGATTATCGGGGCTGCCTACAATCGGTCGGGTGAACCAAAGGCATCCCCAAGGATCCATGGCCTTCATGCCCATGGTTTCCCGACGCAAAGCCCTGCTCACCACCTTCGGCAGTGCGGCCCTGGCCGCCGCCGCAGGGTCGGCATGGGCGCAGTTCCGCATCGAGATCACCGGCGTCGGCGCGACGCAGGTGCCGGTGACGGTGGTGAACTTCCGCGACGAGGGCACGGCCGGCACCGGCATTGCCGCCATCGTGCGCGCGGACCTGCAGCGCAGCGGCCTGTTCCGGCTGGTCGATCCCGGCGCCATGCCGGTGCCGATGGACGAGCGCAGCCTGCCGCAGCTGGGCGACTGGAAGGCCCGTGGCAGCGACGCGCTGGTGGCCGGCTCCGTCACTCGGCTGACCGACGGCCGCTTCGACGTGCGCTACAAGCTCTGGGACGTGGTGCGCGGGGAGGAACTCATCGGCCAGAGCCAGACGGTGGTGGCCGGCGACCTGCGCCTGGCGGCCCACCGCATCGCCGACGAGATCCACCAGAACCTGATCGGCGAGGCTGGTGTGTTCTCCACCCGCATCGCCTACGTGGTGCAGCAGGGCCCGCGCTACGCGCTGCTGGTGACCGACGCCGACGGCGAGAACGCCCAGGTGGCGCTCAACAGTCTGGACCCCATCATCTCCCCGGCCTGGGCGCCCGACGGCCGCCAGCTGGCCTACGTGTCCTTCGAGAGCCAGAAGGCCGTGGTCTGGGTGCAGGACACCGCCAGCGGCACGCGGCGCAAACTGGCCGACTTTCCCGGCTCCAACAGCGCCCCGGCGTGGTCGCCGGATGGCCAGTTCGTGGCCCTCGCCCTGTCGCGCGGCGGGCTCACGCAACTCTGGCGCATGCCTGCGGCAGGCGGCACGCCGCTGCGCCTGACCGAGAGCCGGTCCATCGACACCGAACCGGTCTACACCGCCGACGGCAAGCAGATCTACTTCGTCAGCGACCGTGGCGGCGGCCCGCAGATCTACCGCATGCCCGCCGAAGGTGGCAGCGCCGAGCGCGTGACCTTCGATGGCGACTACAACATCAGCCCCACGCTGAGCCCCGACGGGCGCCTGCTGGCCTATGTGTCGCGCGTGGGCGGGTCCGCCTTCAAGCTGATGACGCTGGACCTGGGCACCGGTACCGTGCGCGGCGTGACCGCCACCCGCGACGACGAGAGCCCCAGCTTTGCGCCCAACGGCCGCCTGATCGTGTATGCGACACGGCTGGAAGGCCGTGACGTGTTGATGACCACCACGCTGGATGGCAGGATCAAGACCCGCCTGCTGACCAGCGGTGCCGACGTGCGCGAACCCGCCTGGGGCCCGTTCGGCCGCTGATCGTCCCAACCTCCAACTGCCCTTCACGTCCCCGACCAAGGAGAACCCGATGACCCTTCGCCCCCTTGCCCTGCCGACCCTCATCGCCACGGCGGCCGTGCTGGCTGCCTGCTCGTCGCCGGTCAAGCTGGACGAACCCAAGCCCACGACGCCGGCGCCGGTGACGCAGGCCGGCAGCGGCAGCGGCGCTGCGACCACACCGGCGCAGTCGCAGGCCACGCCGCAGTCACGCGTGGCCACGGTGGACCTGGAGCGCCAGCGCCGCGAGGCCGAAGCCGCGGCCGCCGCGCAGGCCGCCGCCGCCATGGCCAACCTGCCGCGCGTGCTGTACTTCGACTTCGACAGCTTCCTGCTGCGCGCCGAGGACAAGCCGGTGCTCGAGGGCTATGCCAAGGCCCTGGTCGCGCAGCGCGACCGCAAGCTCAGCCTGCAGGGCCATGCCGACGAGCGCGGCGGCCGTGAATACAACCTGGCCCTGGGCCAGAAGCGTGCCGAGGCCGTGGCCCGCGCGATGGAACTGCTGGGCGTGCAGGCCAGCCAGGTCGAGGCCGTGAGCTTCGGCGAGGAGCGCCCGGCCGACCCGGCCTCCAACGAAGCGGCCTGGGCCAAGAACCGCCGTGTCGAGATCAAGGACCGCTGACATGCCTTTCGCGTCATGGCGCCCCCTGGCTGCTGCCGCGGCCCTGGCGCTGAGCCTGCCGGCGGCCCACGCCGGCCTGTTCGACGACGAGGAGGCGCGCAAGGCCATCCTCGACCTGCGCGCCCGCATCCAGGCCAACGACGAGACGGCGAGCAAGGCGATCGCCGACCTGGCGGCCTCCAACACCCAGCTGGTGCAGCAGGTGGCCACGCTGCAGCGCAGCCTGCTGGAGCTGAACAACCAGCTCGAGGTGCTGCGTGGCGAGGTGGCCAAGCTGCGCGGTGACGGCGAGCAGCTGCTGCGCGACGTGGCCACGCTGCAGCAGGGCCAGAAGGACGCCAACCAGAACTTCGACGACCGGCTGCGCAAGCTCGAGCCGCAGAAGGTGGCGCTGGACGGGCGCGAATTCGTGGCCTCGCCCGAGGAACGCCAGCTCTACGACGCGGCGATCGCCGCCATCCGCAACGGCGATTTCGACACCGCGGCCAAGGGCCTGGGCGACCTGCTGGAGCGCTGGCCCACCACCGGCTACGGCGCCTCGGCCCGCTTCTGGCTGGGCAATGCGCAGTACGGCAAGCGGGACTACAAGGGTGCGGTGGCCACCTTCCGCGACCTGGTCAAGGCCAACCCCGACCACCCGAAGGCGCCCGAGGCCCTGCTGGCGCTGGCCAACAGCCAGGCCGAGATGAAGGACACCCGCAGTGCCCGTCGCACGCTCGACGAACTGCTGAAGTCCTACCCAGACTCCGAAGCCGCCACCGCGGGCAAGGAACGCCTGGCCTCGCTGAAGTAGCGTTGAAGGGCCGCACGCGCCTGCGTCGCGGCCCACCCTTGCAGCCGCCGGCCCAGGGCCCCCACCTAGAATCCGCGCCCGATGTCGGCAGATCAACTCCCTGGCCTGGTCCAGCAGGTGCTGTGGGGCGCCTTCGTGCTCGGCGCCCTGTTCGGCGCCGTCGCGCAGCGCGCGCACTTCTGCACCATGGGTGCGCTGGCCGACATCGTCACGATGGGCGACTGGACGCGGCTGCGCATGTGGGCGCTGGCCGTTGGCGTGGCCACGCTGGGTTTCAGCGCGATGGCCGCGGCGGGTTGGATCGATGCCACCGACAGCGTCTACGCGCGGCCGCAGCTGATCTGGCTGTCCAACCTGGCCGGCGGTGCGCTGTTCGGCTTCGGCATGGTGCTGGCCTCGGGCTGCGGCAGCAAGACACTGGTGCGCATCGGCGGCGGCAACCTGAAGGCGCTGGTGGTGTTCTGCGTCCTGGGGCTGGCGTCCTATGCCACGCTGCGGGGGCTGACCGCCGTGTGGCGCGTGGAGACGCTGGACCGGGCCATGGTGGAGCTGCCGGTGGGGCAGGATCTGCCGTCGCTGCTGCAGTACGTCACCGGCCTGTCGCGGCCGCTGGCCGTGGCCCTGCTCGGCGGCAGCTTCGGTCTCGCCCTCACCGGTTGGGCGCTGGCGCGGCCCGAAGGGCGCAGCGCCGACAACCTGCTCGGTGGGCTGGGCATCGGTTCGGTGATCGTGGCCGCCTGGTGGCTGTCGGGCGTGCACGGGCACCTGGCCGAGCACCCACTGACGCTGGAGGAGACCTTCCTGGCCACCAACACGCGCAGCATGGAGTCGTTCACCTTCGTCGCGCCCATCGCGTACACGCTGGACTGGTTCATCCTCTACAGCGACGCCAACAAGCTGCTCACCTTCGGCATCATGAGCGTGCTCGGCGTCATCGTCGGTTCGGCCGTGGTGGCGGTGGCCACGCGCAGCTTCCGCTGGGAAGGTTTTGCGGGCACCGAAGACACGGCCAACCACGTGGTCGGCGCGGTGCTGATGGGCATCGGCGGCGTCACGGCCTTCGGCTGCACCGTGGGGCAAGGCCTGTCGGGCCTGTCGACGCTGTCGCTGGGCAGCTTCATCGCCGTGGCCGGCATCGCCGGTGGCGCCGTGGCCGGCATCCGTTACCAGGCCTGGCGGCTGGAGCGGCTGTTGTGATGTCGCCCACTGCGCTGGTGACACCGGATGAGGTCGACACCGAGCGCCGATTCGGTGGCCTGCGGCGCCTGTATGGCGATGTGGCCTATGCGCGCCTGCGCGCGTCGACCGTGGCCGTGGTGGGCGTGGGCGGCGTCGGTTCCTGGGTGGCCGAGGCCCTGGCGCGCAGTGGCGTGGCCGGGCTGGTGCTGATCGACCTGGACCACGTGGCCGAATCCAACATCAACCGCCAGGTGCAGGCCCTGGGCCGCACGCTGGGGCAGGCCAAGGTGCTGGCGCTGCGCGAGCGCATCGCCGACATCCACCCTGGCTGTCGCGTCGACACGGTCGAGGACTTCGTCGAGCCCGGCAACTGGCCGGCGCTGCTGCCGCGTCCGGTGGATGCCTTGGTGGACGCCTGCGACCAGGTGCGTGCCAAGGCCGCGCTCGCCGCCTGGGCGCGCGACGCCGGCGTGCCATCCGTGTGCGTGGGTGCGGCCGGCGGCAAGCGTCAGCCGCAGCGCGTGGAGGTGGGCGACCTGGCCGAGGTCACGCACGACCCGCTGCTGGCGAGTCTGCGCCAGCGCCTGCGGCGCGACCATGGCGCACCGCGCCAGGGGCGCGTCGGGCTGACCTGCGTGTTCTCGCGCGAAGCGGTGCAGCGGCCGGAGGCGGTGTGCGCCACCGAGGCACCCGCCGACGACGGCGGCGCCGCGGGCGTGGACGGCAGCCTCAACTGCCACGGATACGGCTCCAGCGTGATGGTCACCGCGGCCTTCGGTCTGGCCGCCGCGGCCGCGGCGATCGAGGGTGTCCTGAGCAAGCCTCTATAATGCCGGGCTTTGCTGCACGGCAAACGGGTCGTTAGCTCAGTCGGTAGAGCAGCGGACTTTTAATCCGTTGGTCGCAGGTTCGAATCCTGCACGACCCACCAGATTTGACAGGGACTTAGCGCGCGAGTGCTAGGTCCCTTTCTCTTGGTGCGTAGCCATAGCGTAGCTGGCCAAGGCATCGAGTCGGGCCGCCGCCCCCTGCAAGGCCTCGGGGGCCACGTGCGCGTAGCGTTCCACCATCGCCCCGGTCTTCCAGCCCCCGAGCCGCTGAAGCTCGTGGGTCGGCGTACCGGCCTGGCGGTGCCAGGTCGCGAAGGTGTGCCGAAGGTCGTGCCACCTGAAGTCCTCGATCCCTGCGCGCCTGAGGGCCGCCGTCCACGCCTTGGTGTTGACCTGCGTGATCGGCTTCCCCTGGAAGGTGAACACCCACGTGGGGTGCTTGCCCAGCTGCTTGCGCAGCACGCCCAGGGCCATCTCGTTCAGCGGCACCGCATGTGGCTTGCCGTTCTTGTGCTTGCTGCCTGGTATCCAGGCGTGGCTGCGCTCAAGATCGACCTGCTTCCACTCGAGCCCTTTGACGTTCCCCTGGCGCAGCCCGGTGGCCACGCTGAAGACCGCCATGTCCGCCAGGTGCGCGGGCAGTTCCCGCAGCAGCCGGTTGAACTCGTCGGGCGTGAGGGAGCGCACGCGCCCCTCGGCTTCCTTGAACAGCTTGAACTTCGGTACCCGATCGATCCACTCCCACTCGTGACAGGCGCGCCGGAGGATGGCGCGGATCAACGCGAGGTAGCGGTTCGTCGTGCCGGCGGCGGCGATCTTCTCGCGGTCGAACTTGATGCGATCGATCAGCGTCCGGTCGATCTCGTCGAGTTGCTTGTCTCCCAGGTAAGGATGCAGCCAGCGAAGCTTTGCGATGTCATCACCGTGAGTGGCCTTGTGCTTCGTTTCCAAGATCCACCGTTCGGCCGCCTCCTGCCAGTCGTGCCGAGGCCTCACACCAAGTCTGGATTGCTCCCAGCGGTCGTGCGCGAGTCGGTCGTGGACCTCCTGCGCCTCTCGTCGGTTGGCAGTCCCAGTGCTCTGCTGTAGAGGCTTCGATTCACCCCGGATGGGCGGTAACTTGACCCACCAGTACGGCGAGTCCTTGCGTCTGTAGATCGGCATTCAGTGTTCTCCTGAAGATCGACCACGGACACACGCGCGAGCGATTGTGCCGTCAGCCAATCCAGCAGCAGCTGTTCGATGAAGACCCAGGCGCGGCCAGGCTTGTGCGCCGGCACCACGCCGCAGCGCGCCATGCGTTGCAGCGTGCGCGGGTGCACCTTCAGCAGCCGGGCCGCTTCGGCCAGGTCGAGCGTGCGTGCGCTCACCGCCGCAACCCCTCGCCCTCCGGCACCTCGGGCAGGTCCAGGCGACTCGGCACACCAGGCCGACGCAGCCTGTCCAGCACGGCCGAGGGGTCGCCCTCGACCTGGCCCATGACGTTGACCAATGGGCCGTAGGCCTGCTGCGCCCAGTGCACCAGGGACTCGTAGGAGATGCGCCGCTGCTCCTGCAAGGTCCGCACGCGGAAGGCCTCGCTGCTGATCCAGCGCAGGCACGGATAGGCGCCGGCGACGAACGGGCCCGGAGTGAGCAGCACGTCGAACGGCACGATCCGGTCGCGGTTGTGCAGCTCGAGCTCGAAGCGCACCCAGGGGCTGTCGGCCTGGCCGAGCTGCTTGCCCTTCTCGTAGACGCGCAGCAGCTTCCCGTTCTTGCGCCGACCGACGTAGAGCGTCCGGCCCCGCGTGTCGGGCGTCAGCCAGTTGCCTTCCTGGCGGCAGGACGGCCGGTTGCCACCGGTGGTGAAGCCGTCGGCCCGATACCAGGCCACCGCGTCGTCCAGGCCGGGCCGGCCGTCGAACACATCGACAGCGCCGTCCCAGCGCGTGATGCGCGCGCCGAGCTCGTCGCGCAGCCAGGCGGCGAACGCCGGCCAATCAGGCACCGTGGCGCAGGCCTCACCAGGCAGGGAGAGCAACGCCCGACCTGCCTGACCGCCGAAGGCGACCTTGCCGCCGTGGTGATCGAATGCCAGGGAATGCCGAAAGCCGAGGAAGCCGCGCTTGCAGTCGACCAGGCCGCCCAAGGCGTCGCCGATGACCGACCGCAGCTGCACCAGCCAAGGCTTCAGCGCCTCCTCGCCACCAACGTGCGGGAATGTCACGGTGAGGTAGTCCGTGAACGCAGCGAACGGGTGAACCGTGGCCGGATGCCCGGGAGAACTTTCCCCCCGTATTACTGAACGGGGGGCTGTGCCCACCGTCGACGACGCTTCAGCGTCTGCCGACCTGGCGGACCTCGAGCGGGAACCTCCCGCCCCGAATGGGTCGCACGCGACCATGTCTGCTCCTTCGCATGAGCGACGGGCGACAGGGGACTGAGGGTTGGGCGTCGGCACCTGGCGCCCGTCGAGGTTGACGGGTCAGTGCGACGTCGAGGATGTACCGGGTGGGTGGAGCTGGTCCCACTTGAGCCTTGCCGGTGGGGGGCCTCGCAACACTGGCCGGTCCCAGACGACAGCGTATCACGATGCCTGCATCGGACGTCAACCCCTGCTTACGCCGCTGCGTCCGTCCGCGCCTCGCTGCGCGAGGCAGCGGTCAGCCGCATCGACGGCGCGGGCTACGTCCAGGCGATGCAGCCGATTCGCCGCGAAAGGGCAGGGCGGCGTGCCAGCATCGCTGCCGCTGGCTGGTGTGATGTACGCCCGGCCGGGTACCCCGGCCTCTGCTCCCGCGGCCGCTGCGCGACCTGCTCTCTGGGGGCGTCTGCCCCCAGGCCCCCGCTTGGACAGGTTCGTACTCGTACGGCCGGCTTCTGCCGGAAGCAGAAGCCGGCCGACGGCGGCTGTCCCGCTCGACAGGCGCTGGCACTACTGGGCGCGCCTTCGGTGCGCGCACCGTCAATAGCGAAAAGCGGCGGTCGCTTCGCACGGGGCACCAGCCGCGACTTCAGGCATCCCTGTTACAGTTTCATCGAGGGGGGTCAACATGCCGTACACCGTCGAGGGTTCGTTCGACGCGTTCTACGAGAACATAAACCTCGGTGGCGATCATCGGGAGACTGCCAATAAGCGTCGGGACGACATCGTCAATACGTTGGGCAAGACCTTTTCGATCATCGAAGCATTCAGCTCGGGCTCGATTCCGAAGTACACCGCCCTAGAGAATCACGCCGATCTAGACGTGATAGTGGCGCTGCATTACGGCAAGCACATCGACGGCAAGACGCCAACGCAAGTCCTGCAGTCAGTACGAGATGCGCTGGCCGAGTGGAGAACGGGCGCGCGGAAGAATGGGCAGGCGGTGACGCTTCACTACAAGACCTGGCCAAACGTTGACATCGTTCCCGTAAGTCGCGTAGTGAACGACGATGGCAGCGTCTCGCATTACAGCGTGCCCGACTCTAATACGGACACTTGGATCCCCTCTCGACCGAAAAGGCACGCCGCGGACATCGAAAGGAAGTCGTCTGACTGTGGGTACAACTTCAGGCGGATCATCAAGATGATCAAGCACTGGAACAGGATTCACAGCGATTACCTGCAGAGCTATCACATTGAGGTGCTTGCGTTGAGGGTCTTCGACTCCAACTTGAACGACACGCCCTGGAGCGTACTTCAGTTCTTCGACAAGGCTCGACCGCTACTCGCGGGCAGCCTATGGCACGAGCTCGGATTCGTCGACGGCTATCTGTCATGGTCGGATCGCCAAGCGGCACTCAAAAGGTTCGATACGGCTATCGAAAAGAGTCGATCAGCATGGCACAAGACCTACGACACGAACGACGACCACAAGGGCGCCATCGAGATCTGGAAGCAGATTTTTGGCGACAGGTTCCCTGCATACGGCTGACCGCATGTCTCGTTCCGACCCGATCCGCACAAACTACTTCGACGCCGTACAGAAGGCGGAGAAGGCGGCCGACTGCCTGTTCTACCTGAGCGCGTTGCTTTCATTCTGCACGCTGCTCGTGGAGCAGAAGTCTCACCCCGATGCTTACGGCGTTGTGCTACTCCTGTTCAGCATTTCTGTCGTCGCGATGTTCGCGCTCGGTATGGTGCTCCGTCTGTATTTGACGCCGCGGGCCGAGGACAAGCGCCGCCAAGACTTCTTCAGCAGCGCGTGCAATGTCAGCCTGATTCACCAGCAGACCGATGGGTACTACAACAACGACTTCAAGGATCCGATCAAGCGGATGGCTGCGCAGGTGCTGGAGAACAGTTTGTTCAGCAAGGAAATTGCGCTTCGAATGGCTCGCCGCGAGCGTATCAAGGTGGCCGCCTACATTCTGATCTGGCTCGTGCTTCTACACAACCGTCGCACGGACCTTGGCTGGATCGTCGCTGCCTCGCAAGCGATTTTCAGCGAGCAGATCCTGTCCAAGTTGTTTCGTTTGGAGTGGCTCCGTATTCGGTTCGAGAAGACGTTCGATGACGTTTTTCGACTGTTTCAGACCAAGCCCTCGGTCGCGCAGTTCAACGCTCAGGCTCTGGATGCTTTATCCATGTACGAGACGGCCAAGGCGAATGCAGGCATCACGCTGTCGTCGTCAATCTTTGACGACCTGAATCCCGCCGTATCGATGGAGTGGGACAAGGTTAAGGCAACCTTGAAGATCTGACCGTAGTAGCAGGGCCGGCCTGGTTTGACGAGTGAGTCGAAGGACTACCTCTGGGTGTCTCGCCATGATCTGATCAACGGCTTCAGGGCGCCGATTTCGAGGTATTGGATGTCCCTGTTGGGGCGCAAGCAGTCGTTGAATGCTTCGACAGCGTTTTGGAGGCCGTTGCAGGCCCGGAATGTCATGACACTGGCGTTCGCTCGAAGGCCAGCTACGTAGCCAGAACGTAGCCGCCTGTAGCTACATGCAGCTACGCGGGATGCTTTTTGGCTCCCATTCCACCTAGGCGTGCGTCCGATGGTCACCATCAAACTAGGTACGGAAACCTTCTTTTAATCCGTTGGTCGCAGGTTCGAATCCTGCACGACC
>JACKLN010000016.1 GCA_024235855.1 Burkholderiaceae bacterium | reverse complement strand
ATCGGCGCCACGTACAGGTAGTGGCGCGAACTGGCATAGCCGCCGCGGAAGCCGCGCGAGTTGCCGGCCCAGAAGTGCGACTGCTGGGCCGAGACGCCGGCGCCTTCGGAGTTGGTGATGCGGCGGCTGGTGGCGAAGGCCGCCGCCTCGCAGCGCTGCGCCAGCACCGTCGCCGCCTCGGCATCGATGGCCCAGGGGTGGAACAGGTCCAGGTCGCGCGCCACCTCGGCCGGCGTGGCCAGGTCGGCCGCGTCGGGCAGGCCGGCGGCCGGGTCCTCGGCGGTGAAGCGCGCGATGTCGTAGGCCGCGCGCACGGTCTGCGCGATCGCGGCGGGGGAGAAGTCGGACGTGCTGGCATTGCCGCGCCGCTGGCCGATGTAGACGCTCACGCCCAGCGACTTGTCGCGGTTGCGCTCCACGTTCTCGAGCTGCCCGCAGCGCACCGACACCGACAGGCCCGCACCTTCGGAGACCTCGGCGCCGGCGTCGGACGCACCAAGCGCCTTGGCCTGCTGGAGCACGTCCTCGACCATCTGCTGGAACTGCTCGCGCGGGTACGCAAAGCCGTGGTCGGGGCGGGCATCGGGCATCGGGGCATCCATCGCAACAAGGGGTGCACCTATGATATCGGCCCACCTTCCGCCACCACCCATGCCACGCCGAGCAGCGCCGCACCGCGGCATCGACACCGAACAGGCCGACCCCGACGCGCCGAGCAAGACCCGCCTCAAGGCCGAGTCGCAGGCGCTGCAGACGCTGGGCCGCGAACTCTGCGACCTGCCGACCAGCCACCTCGCCGCCACCGAGATGCCCGAGGCGCTGCGCGAGGCCATCCAGACCTGGCAGCGCACCGCTTCGCACGAAGGCCGGCGCCGTCAGCTGCAGTACGTGGGCAAGCTCATGCGCAGTGCCGACCCCGAGCCGCTGCGCGAGGCCGTGGCCGCGTTCAAGCTCGGCGGCGCACGCGACGCCTGGCGGCTGCACGAGGCCGAGCGCTGGCGCGAGCGCCTGATCGCCGACGACGAGGCCATGACGCAGTGGATGGCCGAGTACCCCGACTGCGACACCCAGCGCCTGCGCAGCCTGGTGCGCGCCGCGCGCCGCGACAGTGCTGCGCTGACGCCGGAACAGCGGCAGCCGAAGAGCTTCCGCGAACTGTTCCAGTTCATCCGCCCCCTGCTGCCGGAGAGCCCCCCCGCATGACCCCCACCCAAGACCGCGTGAAGATCGGCATCGTCTCCATCAGCGACCGCGCCTCCAGCGGCGCCTACGAGGACAAGGGCCTGCCGGCGCTGAAGGACTGGCTGTCCAAGGCCCTGAAGAACCCGGTGGACTGGCACGAGCGCCTGATCCCCGACGAACAGGACGGCATCAGCGCCGCGTTGCGCGAACTGGTGGACGTGGCCGGCTGCGACCTCGTGCTCACCACCGGCGGCACCGGCCCCGCGCCACGCGACGTGACGCCGGAGGCCACGCTGGCGGTGGCCGACAAGGTGATGCCCGGTTTCGGCGAGCAGATGCGCCAGATCAGCCTGGCCTTCGTGCCCACCGCCATCCTGTCGCGCCAGGTGGCGGTGATCCGCGGCAAGGCGCTGATCATCAACCTGCCGGGGCAGCCGAAGTCGATCGCGGAGACGCTGCAGGGCCTGCCGCAGGCTGCGCCGCCGGTACACGGCATCTTCGCCGCCGTGCCCTACTGCATCGACCTCATCGGCGGGCCGTACCTGGAGACCGACGAGACGGTCTGCAAGGCCTTCCGCCCCAAGAGCGCGATCCGCGCCCCGCGCACCTGACGCCCGGGCGCCGGCCTCAGCGCACGTAGCGCCCGCCGCGCGTGGACAGCACCAGGTCGACGAAACGCGACCCGGTGTGGCGGGCGCCGGTGTAGTCGATGTCCAGCGCCCCCAGCCGCAGCGTCATCTGCTGCATCACCGCGTGCAGGCGGCTGCGGCGCAGGTCCCGCCCCGCACGCCGCAGGCCCTCCACCGCCACGCGCGCGTTCAGGTAGCCCTCGAAGCCCACGTGGTTCGGTGCGGCGCCAGCGGCTTCACACAGGCGCCGATAGGTCGACGCCTCGGGGTCGCTGACGCTCCAGGGCCAGGGCACGACCTGCGAGATCGCCAGGCTCTTGAAGGCATCACCCAGCAGGCGCGCGGCCAGCAGGCCGTCGACCACCGACATGCCGTAGAACGACGGCTGCGCGCCGGCGGCCCAGACCGTCTTCATCAGTTCGGCCACCGGCGGGCCGGAGACGAAGACGATCACCGCCTGCGGCTGCGCCGCGGCCAGCGTACGGCCCATGTCGACGATGTTGCTGCCGTCGCTGCGCATCGCCGCCGACGCCACGACGTCGTCGGCCAGCTTGCCGGCACGCACGGCCTGGCGCACCAATGCCAGCACCTCCTCGCCGCCGGGGTTGGCCAACGTGGCCACCGCGATGCGCTGGATGCCGATGGTGCCCAGGTGCTCGACCAGCTTCTCCGCCTCGCGCCCGTAGGTGGCGCGCACGAAATAGGCCGCGCCGGCCGCGGCGTCGCGCACCGAGTCGCTGACCGCGAAGTTGCCGATCAGCGGCGCCCCCGACTCGCGCAGCACCGCCGTGGACGCCGCAATCGTGGCGGAACCGACGTTGCCGAAGAAGGCAAAGGCCCGCTCCTTCGCCAGCAAGGTCTTGCAGTTTGCCACCGCCTGGTCGGGCTTGAGTTCGTCGTCCAGTGACACCAGCTTGATGCGCCGCCCGTTGACGCCACCCTGTGACGACACCGCGTCGAAGTGCAGCTTGGCGCCGGCCAGGAAGCCCTGCACGGCACGGCCCAACGGGCCGGAGAGGATGGCGCTGTTGCCGAGCACGACCTCGCGGTCGTCGACCGTGCCTTCGTCGGCCCTGGCGCGTGTGCTCCACACCGGCAGGGCCAACGCGGCAGCCAGGTTCAACGTTCGACGGCGCATGCATGCTCCCTTCGGGCCGGACCACAGCCCGCGAGGTTGATCCTAGCGGACACCGGAGGATGCAGCGCGGCCGCATGACCCGGCCGTCGCGCAACGGTTCAACGCCCGGTGGTCAGGCGGTTCACTGGCGCACGAACACGACCGCCGTCCGTGGTGGCACCGCCAACCGGCCGCCGGCATCGAGCTGCGCGCGCCGGGCGCGCACGTCGGCCGCGCCAGGCCTCAGGTGGACCGGATGCAGCGCCCAGCCGCCGCCGGCGAGGGCAGGCACGTCCAGCAGGCGCACCTCGGCGTCGACGTTGATGGCGTACGCCAGGGCCGCGAACCCCCCGTCCGGCAGATCCCGGCCGTCGAGCACACCGATGAGCACACCCGGCACCTGGTCCGGACCCGAGTTGGGGAAGCGCAGCCGCCGTTCGATCCCCGCCGCGTCCGGCAGCCTCAGCAACGGCGTGCTGGCGCGGATGCGGAGCAGGTCTTCGAACTGGTCGCGCGCAAAGCGGATGTCCTGCGGTCGCGGGCGGATTTGCGCGGCGCGTGCCAGCAGCGGCCGCATCCAGGGCCAGCTGGCCTCGTTGTCCCAGGCCGGCGGCAGGCCGGTGCCGAAGTAGTTGTCCTGCAGCGTCCAGTCGATGCGGTTGAACCAGTCGCCGCTGTCGTAGCTGTTGCGGTCCATCGACTTGCTGCGCAGCGTTTCGACGCCGGCATGGAAGTAGGCCACGCCCTGGCTGAACATGTTGATCGCCGCAGCCAGCATCTGCACGCGGGCCCGTTCGTCAGGCGGCGTGTCTGGTGGCAGCTTGAAGACGTTGACGTCGAACAGCGTCTGGTTGTCGTGGTTCTCCACGTAGTTGACGACCTCGGACGGCTCACGCACGTAGCCCGCCGGCTGGCCGCCGCCGTAGGCGATGTCCTGCAGCGCGCGCTCGGCGCCATCGTGCGTGGTCATGCGGAAACTGCGCAGGCTGCCGGCCAGGCCCACACGCACCATGTCGGCGGTGGCGGCGTCGGTCCCGCCGTTGATGTAGCCCTTGCGTGTGACCTGCGCCTCGCCGCTGTCGCCGGCCCCGCCGCCACGGATGGCGTCGCGGGCGCGGTCGCTGAAGGTGCCGATGCCCGAGCCGTTCAGCGCCAGCTGGCTGGCCTGCTCGAAGCGCGCGCCGTCGGCCACCTCGCCGAAGTTCCAGCCCTCGCCGATCAGCGGCACGGCGCGGCCGGTCTCGCGCTGCAGGCGGTCGCGGATGGCCAGCATCTCGGCCTTGGGCTGGTGGCCCATGAGGTCGAAGCGGAAGCCGTCGATGCGGTGGTCACGCGCCCACAGCAGCACCGAGTCGCTCATCAGCTTGGCCATCATCGCGTGCTCGGTGGCCGTGTTGTCGCAGCAGGTGCTGCGCTCGACCTCGCCCTGGGCGTTCAGTCGGTGGTAGTAGCCGGGCACGATGCGGTCGAGCACGCTCCTGGGGTGCTGGCCCGCGGCCGTCGTGTGGTTGTAGACCACGTCCATGCCCACGCGCAGGCCGGCGGCGTGCAGCGCCACCACCATGGCGCGGAACTCGCGGATGCGGCCCGGCGCGTCGTCGGGGTCAGTGGCGAAGCTGCCCTCGGGCGCGTTGAAGTGCCAGGGGTCGTAGCCCCAGTTGTAGCAGTCGCGGTCCTTCACCGCCGCCACGGCCGCCTGTTGCGCCGGGCTGTCCGGCGCTGCCCGCGGGATTGTGGGCACGGCGCAGCCACGCTCGGGCACGGTGGCGAGGTCGAACACCGGCAGCAGGTGCACGTCGGTCAGGCCCGCGTCGGCCAGCGCCCGCAGGTGGCGCATGCCGTCGGAGGCCGGCTCGGTGAAGCCCAGGTACTTTCCGCGCCAGGCCGGGCGCACCGTGGCGTCGTCGCGCGAGAAGTCGCGCACGTGGAGCTCGTAGATCACCATGTCGGTCATCGACCGTGGCGGCGGCGGGGCGGCCTGTGTGCGCCAGCCCGGCGGTTCGGTGCGCGGGTCGTCCAGGCGGCCGATCCAGCTGCGCTGGGAGTCGGCGTCCAGGCCGACGCTGTAGGGGTCGGTGACGCGGTTGCGCACCCAGCCGTGGCCAGGCACGAACAGGTCCACCAGGTAGGTGTAGAAGCCGTCGCGCACACCGTCGACGCGGTCCTGCCAGCTGCCGGTGGCGTCGTCGCGCTGCATTGGCAGCACGCGCACCGCCGACCCGGGCGCGTGCAGGCACAGGGCCACCGACGGCGCGGTGGGGGCCCACACCCGCATGGTGGCCCCGGTGGCATCGACCTGCACCCCCAGGTCGCCGAGCGCGCGCGCTGGCGCGTACAGCGCATCCAGCGCACGCGGCACCTGCACGCGGGTGTGCGCGCGCACCCGGCCGTCCGTGCCCTCCAGCGTCAGCAGCAGGTCGCCGCGCAGCCAGCGCCGCAGTTCGGCGGCGTCCGCGTCCCGCAGGCGCAGGGTGCGGCCGGGGCCGGCCCAGCGCACGGCGGCCTCGACCTCGGTGGACAGCGGGGTCACCACCTCGTCCAGTACGGCCACCGCCTGCGCACCGGCCACCTGCCCGTCCACCACCCGCAGTTGCCCCGTACCCGCGTGGTGCAGCCGCACGGTGCCGTCCGCCGCGGCCGCAGGCCAGCGCAGATGGCGCCCGTCGAGCCACAGCGCCCGGGCCTGCGGGCCCGGCGCATCGGCCGGCGTGGCCGCCAGCACGCGGCTGGCCGGGCCGGCACAGTCCGAAGCCGACGGCAACACGGCGCCCACGGCGCCGAACGCGACCCATCCCAGGGCCAGGATACCCAAACAACTCCAACGCATGCGACGATGGTATTGGAGCAAAACTACATCATGAACAGCGATCTTCCTCATCGTTTTCCCTCCTCTTGATCGCTTGTGCGTAGTCTGACTACAGTCTCACATGCGCCCACGCTGGCCCCTCCTGCCCCTGGCGCTGCCCTTGCTGGCAGCCGCCGCACCGATCGATCTCAGCCCGGTCCCGATGCGCGACCCCGGCAGCCGGCTGGCGCCGGACTGGCACCACGGCGCCTTCATGGAGATCTTCGTCCGCGCCTGGAAGGACAGCGACGGCGACGGCATCGGCGACCTGCGCGGCCTGACGCAGACCCTGCCGATGCTCAAGGACCTGGGCATCCGTGGTCTCTGGCTGATGCCCATCACCGCCAGCGCCGACCGCGACCACGGCTACCACACCACCGACTTCCGCACCGTGGCGCCGGAGTACGGCACGCTGGCCGACTTCGACGCCCTGGTGAGCGAGGCGCACCGCCTGGGCATCGGCGTGGTGATGGACTACGTGATCAACCACAGCGCCGTCGAGCACCCGCTGTTCCAGCAGGCGCTGCAGGGGCCGGCCAACCCGTACCGCGACTGGTACGTCTGGTCGGACACGGCGCCGGCGGGCTGGGAGATCTGGGGCAAGAACCCCTGGTACCACGCGGCGTCCCGGCCCTGGACCTGGTCTGGCGACTGGAAGGACCTGCCGCCCGCCGAGCCGGACGCGCGCGGCTTCTACTTCGGCACCTTCAACGCCAAGGTGCCCGACTTCAACCTGCAGAACGCCACGGTCTGGCGCTACCACGAGGACAGCCTGCGCTTCTGGCTCAACCGTGGCCTCGACGGCGTGCGCCTGGACGCCGTGCCGCACATGGTCGAGCGCAGCGCCAGGGACTGGAACGACCAGCCCGAAAGCCGGGCGCTGACCAAGCGGCTGCAGGACCTGATCACCGCCTACCGCCACCGCTGGGCGGTGTGCGAGGCCACGGCCGAGCCGCAGGACTACGCCGCCCCCGAGGTCTGCGGCGCGGCCTTCGCCTTCGGCTACGTGCAGCACTTCGTGCGCGCGGCCCAGGGCGACGCCGCATCGGTGCAGGCCCTGGTGGCGCCGCACCCGCGGCGCAGCGCGCGGCTGGCCACGATGGTGTCGAACCACGACATCTTCGCCGGCCGCCGGCTGTGGGACCAGGTCGGCGGCGACGAGGCCCGCTACCGCCTGGCCGCTGCCGGCTACCTGCTGCAACCGGGCACACCCTTCGTCTACTACGGCGAGGCCATCGGCATGGCCGGCCTGCACGGCCAGCCGGGCATGGATGCGGGCGACCTGCCCGTCCGCGGCCCGATGAGCTGGACGGCCACCGGCGGCTTCAGCGGCGGCACGCCGTTCCGCCCGGTGTCGCCCAATGCGGCCACGCACAACGTGCAGGCGCAGCGCGCCGATCCCGCGTCGCTGTGGCACTTCTACCGGGCCATGATCGGCCTGCGCAACGCCCATGCCTCGATCCGGCGCGGCAGCTTCGAGCATGCCCGCGCCGAGGGCTTGGTGGCGCAATGGCAGCGGCGCGCCGACGGTGACCACACGCTCACGCTGATCAACTACGGCACCGCCGGTGCCAGCGTCGCGGTGCCGGCGCTGCCGCCCGGGGCCCGGCTGGTGGCGGCCTGGCCGCGCTGGGGCGCCCCGGCGCAGGCCGATGGCGATGGTCGGGCCACGGTGCACCTGGGACCGCAGTCGGTGCGGGTGTACCGCGTGCTGCGCTGAGCACCACCAACCCGACGTCCGGCAGGGCCATGCACTTGCCGTCATGCTGCCCCGCATGCGAACACTTGCTCTCGCGCTGGGCATCGCCGGCCTGGCCTCCACCACCTTCGGCGCAACGCCGGTGAGCGCCGCCAACCCGGCGGGCATCGACTGGCAGCCGCTTTCCGCGCTCCTGATCGCGCGCACGGAAACCACGGTGGCGCAGTTCCGCCGCTTCGTGGCCGCCACCGGCCGCATCACCGAGGCCGAGCGCCGCGGCGGCGGGCAGGAATACGTGGCCGGCTGGCAGCAGCGTCCCGGCTGGACCTGGCGCAGCCCCTTTGGCACGCCGGCCGCCGACGACGAGCCGGCCGTGCACGTGACCTGGCACGAGGCGCGCGACTTCTGCCGCTGGGCCGGCGGCCGACTGCCCAGCGACGTCGAATGGGTGGCCGCGGCCTACACCGAGCAGCGCGAGTCGCCGCCCGCCCCCTTCGTCCGGGGACAGACCTTCGACTACCCCACCGGGGCGCAGCCTACCGGCGCCAACTGCCGCGGCGACTGCAACCCCGGCCCGGCCTTCGATGGCCGCAGGCACCGCCCGGTGAGCCAGGGCGCGCCGGGCGTCAACGGCCTGCACGACATGGGCGGCAACGCCTGGGAGTGGGTGGACCAGGGCAGCGACGCCGACCGACGCACGCGCGGCGGCTCGTGGTGGTACGGCGCCACCCAGATGCGTGCCGACCACCTGCAGGGCAAGCCGGCCGACACGGCGGTGGTCTACATCGGCTTCCGCTGCGCGCGCGACTTCGTCAGGTGACCTCGTCGCACGCGGCGCGCCGGACGTCGCCGCGCACGCCGCGCTGGATCACTTGATGTTGATCCAGGCCACCTCGAGCCAGTTGTCGGCGCGGTGCACCGCGTCCACGTTGGTGCGTGCGGCCCACGGGATCACCTGGCGGTGCAGCGGCAGCAGGTGCGCCTGCGACGTGTACTCGCGCAACGCCGCGATCACCAGTTCCTTGCGCTTGGCCGGGTCGGCCTCGGCGCTGGAGGCGGCGGCCAGCTCGTCGAACTTCGGGTTCGACACGCGGCCATAGTTGTACAGGCCCACGCCCTTCTCGCCGAAGGTGCGCAGCACCGGGGTCATCGTGGTCTCGGCATCCGTGACCGCACCGCCCCAGCCCAGCATGTACATGCTGGTGTCGTGCTTCTCCAGCTTGGGGAAGTAGGTGGCGCGCGGCATCGCCACCACCTTGACCTTGATGCCGATCTTGGCCCACATCGACGCCAGCGTGATGCAGATCTCCTCGTCGTTGATGTACCGGTTGTTCGGGCAGTCCAGCGTCACCTCGAAGCCGTCGCCGTAGCCGGCCTCGGCCATCAGCGCCTTGGCCTTGGCGAGGTCGAACGGCAGCCGCGACTCGACCTGCGGGTCGTTGTAGCTGGCCAGCGCCGACGGCGTGATGCCGCCGGTGGGGAAGCTCTGCCCGTTCATCAGCTTGGTCTTCATCGTCTCGATGTCGATGGCGTGGTAGAGCGCCTTGCGCACCCGCACGTCCTTGAACGGGTTCTTGCCCTTGACGCTGCTGTAGAGCAGTTCGTCGCGGTGCTGGTCCATGCCGATGAAGACGATGCGGTTCTCCGGCCCGTCGATGATCTTCACGCCACCGGTGTTGCGCAGGCGCGGCACGTCGCGCGGCGCCGGGTCGAGCACGAAGTCGATCTCGCCGGAGACCAGCGCCGCCAGCCGCGTGGCGTCGTTGGAGATCTGCGTGTAGACGATCTCCTGCACGTTGCCGCTGTGCTTGTCCCACCAGTTCGGGTTGCGCTTGTAGACCGTCTTGATGCCGGGCGCGCGGCTGACCAGCATGTAGGGGCCGGTGCCGTTGGTGTTGAAGCTGGCGTGCGACTCCTCCTTGTTCTTGAAGTCCAGCGGCTTGGTCACCTTGTGCTTCTCGGCCCACTGCTTGTCCAGCATCCACAGCGAATCCAGGTGCTGCAGGAAGATGGGGTTGACCTTGTCGAGGCGGAACTCCACCGTCATCGGATCGATGGCCACCGGCGTGCCCACCGCGTTGGCGTAGACGTTGACCTGCGAGGTCAGCTCCTTGGCGCGGTTGATCGAGAAGACCACGTCGTCGGCGGCGAAGTCGGAGCCGTCGTGGAACTTCACGCCCGGGCGCAGCTTGAAGCGCCAGGTCAGCGGGCCGGTCTGCTCCCAGCTGGTGGCCAGGCTGGGCACGATGTTCAGGCTCTTGTCACGGCGCGTGAGGCGCTCGTAGACCTGGCCGTTCATCATGTTGGTCATGGACTCGTTCTGCGAGTGTGGGTCCATGGTCTGGGGGTCGCCCTGGCTGGCCCAGCGCAGGGTCTGGGCCGTGGCGCCGGTGGCGGCCAGGGTCATCGCGGCCAGGGCGGCCGCGGCAAGTTGCAAACGCATTCGGTGGTCTCCCGCGCCGTGTCGGCGCACGATGGATCGGTGCGCGGGAGTGTAGGCAAGCGCCGTGCCGGCGTCGCCCTGGGGGAATCCTCGGCCGCTCCGGTCGCGCCGGCCGACGCGGCGACCGTGCGCCGCGGCCTCACGCCGCCGGGTAACCCTCCTCGGCCAGCGCCGCCTTCACCGCCTCGGCCGGCTGCGTGGTGCCGATCTTCACCTGGTGCGTCGGCAGATCCACCTCCACGGTGGCCGCAGCGTCGAGCCGCTGCACGGTCTGGGTGACGGCCTTGACGCAGTGGCCACAGGTCATGTCGGGCAGGGTCAGTTCGATCATGTCGGTGCTTTCGGTCGGATAGAGATGCGAGCAGTCTGAAGCTTGCCATGGTGGCAAGGTCAAGGCTTGACTCTGACATGATGTCAAGGTCGATGCTGCAGCCCATGAATCAGACCCTGACCCTGCCCGTCGCCGGCATGACCTGCGCCTCCTGCGTCGCGCGCGTCGAGAAGGCCCTGAAGAAGGTGCCGGGCGTGACCGCCGCCCGCGTCAACCTCGCTACCGAGCAGGCCACCGTGGAATCGGCCGCGCCGCTGGACCCGTCCGCCTTGGGCGCCGCCATCGAGCAGGCCGGCTACGACGTGCCCGAGCAGCAGTTGAAGCTGCAGGTCGACGGCATGACCTGCGCCAGCTGCGTCGGCCGCGTCGAGCGCGCGCTGAAGAAGGTGCCGGGCGTGCTCTCCGCCGCCGTGAACCTGGCCGCCGGCACGGCAGAGGTGCGGGCACTGGCTGGCACGCCCGCCGACACGCTGGTCGCCGCGCTGGACCGTGCCGGCTACCCCGCGCACCTGCCGACGGCCGACAGTGAAGCGCCACCACGTGCCGACCGCGAAGGCTGGCTCGTCGCCGCAGGCGCCCTGCTGGCGCTGCCCCTGGTGCTGCCGATGGTGGGCGACCTGTTCGGCCGCCACTGGATGCTGCCCGCGCTGTGGCAGTGGCTGCTGGCCACGCCGGTGCAGTTCGTGCTCGGCGCGCGCTTCTACCGTGCCGGCTGGAAGGCGCTGCGCGCCGGCAGCGGCAACATGGACCTGCTGGTGGCCCTGGGCACCAGCGCCGCCTACGGCCTGAGCCTGTGGCTGTGGGCGCGTGAGCCCGATGGCATGCCCCACCTGTACTTCGAGAGCGCGGCGGTGGTGATCGTGCTGGTGCGCCTGGGCAAGTGGCTGGAGGCGCGCGCCAAGCGGCGCACGCTGCAGGCGCTGGACGCGCTGCGCGAACTGCGGCCCGACACCGCCACCGTGCGTGGCCCGGACGGCGAGCGCCGGGTGCCGCTGGCCGAACTGCGCCTCGGCGACGAGGTGCTCGTGCGCCCCGGCGAACGCCTGCCGGCCGACGGCACGCTGGTCGAAGGCCGCACGCACCTGGACGAATCCATGCTCACCGGCGAGAGCCTGCCGGTGGCCCGCGAACCAGGCGACGCGGTGGCCGGCGGCGCGCTCAACGGCGAAGGCCTGATCGTCGTGCGCACCACCGCCGTCGGCGCGGAGACCCAGCTGGCGCGCATCGTGCGCCTGGTGGAAACCGCCCAGGCGGCCAAGGCACCGATCCAGCAGACGGTGGACCGGGTGGCCGAGGTCTTCGTGCCGGCCGTCGTGGTCGTGGCCGTTCTTGCCGGGCTGGGCTGGTGGCTGGCCGGCGCCGGGCTGGAGACGGCCGTGGTCAATGCCGTGGCCGTGCTCGTCATCGCCTGCCCCTGCGCGCTGGGGCTGGCCACACCGGCGGCGATGATGGTGGGCACCGGCCTGGCCGCACGCCGCGGCGTGCTGGTGCGCGACCCGCAGGCCCTGGAGCTGATGCGCCAGGTGCGCGTGGTGGCCTTCGACAAGACGGGCACGCTCACCGAGGGTCGGCCGCAGCTGGTGGCCTGGCAGGCGCTGGCCGGCGACGACGCCGCGCTGCTGCGCGACGCTGCCGCCCTGCAGGCCGGCAGCGAGCATCCGCTGGCGCGCGCCGTGACCCAGGCAGCGCAGGACAGAGAGCTGACCATGCCGGCGGCAAAGGGTGTGCGCGCCGAGGCCGGGCGCGGCCTCGAAGGCGAGGTCGACGGCCGCGCCCTGCGCATCGCCAGCACACGTTGGGCCGACGAACTCGGCGTGGACACGGCGACAGCGGCTGCAGGCGCCGCGCAGGCCGAAGGCCGCAGCGTCTCGTGGCTGATCGAGCGCCAGGGAACGACCTGGACGGCCCGCGGCTGGCTGGCCTTCGGTGACGAGCCCCGCGCCAGCGCGGCCGCGACGATCGGGCGTCTGCACGCAGCCGGCCTGCGCACGGTGCTCGTCAGCGGCGACCACCGCGCCGCGGCCGAGGCCGTGGCGCGACGCCTGGGCATCGACGAGGTCCGCGCCGAAGTGCTGCCGGCCGACAAGGCCGCCGTGGTTGCGGCGCTCAAGGCCGACACCCGTGCCGGTCGCGTGGCCATGGTGGGCGACGGCATCAACGACGCCCCGGCGCTGGCTGCCGCCGACGTCGGCCTGGCCATGGCCACCGGCACCGACGTCGCCATGGCCACCGCCGGCCTGACGCTGATGCGCGGCGACCCGGCGCTGGTGGTGGAGGCGATGCAGCTCTCGCACGCCATCGTGCGCAAGATCCGCCAGAACCTGTTCTGGGCCTTCGCCTACAACGTGGTCGGCATCCCGCTGGCCGCGCTGGGCCTGCTCAGCCCGGTGGTGGCCGGCGCGGCGATGGCGCTGTCCAGCGTCAGCGTGCTGGCCAATGCGCTGCTGCTGTCGCGCTGGAGGCCGTCATGAGCATGAACATCGGCCAGGCCGCACAGGCCACCGGCGTGACGCCGAAGATGATCCGCCACTACGAGAGCCTGGGCCTGCTGCCGGCGGTGGCGCGCAGCGACGCCGGCTACCGCCGCTACGACGAGCGCACGCTGCACACGCTGCGCTTCATCCGCCGGGCACGCGACCTCGGTTTCTCGCTCGACGAGATCGCGCAGTTGCTGGGCCTGTGGGCCGACCCGAAGCGCGCCAGCGCCGAGGTGCGCCGGCTCGCCCAGCGCCACGTGGCCGACCTGGACGAGCGCATCGCGCGCATGCAGGCCATGCGACGCAGCCTGCAGCAGCTGGTGCAGTGCTGCCACGGCGACGACCGGCCGGACTGCCCGATCCTCGACGACCTGGCCGGCGAGCCGGCGCGCTCAGCGTGAGCGCTTGAGCACGTCGCCCTCGACCCAGAGCTCGTCGATCTGCTTGAAGCCCCATTTCGCCGGGTCCTCGCGGCCGACGATGCGGTCGGTGCAGCCAGGGTGCGCCAGATCCAGCCTGCGCGGCGACACGCCCATGTTGGACGTGATCGAGAAGAACACCTTGACCACCGGCGATGTCAGGCTGTGCTCGTTCTGCTCGAGCACGACGGCGAGCTTGCCCGAGGCCAGGCGCACCAGCGAGCCGGTGGGATAGATCCCCAGGCTGCGCACGAAGGCCTTGAACACCTCGGGATCGAACTGCCCCTGCCACGACGCCATCAGGGCGATCGACTCCGCGGGGTCCCACCCGGTCTTGTAGGGCCGGTTGGAGGTGATCGCGTCGTAGACGTCGCAGACCGCGCCCATGCGGGCCAGCAGGCTGAGCCGCTCGCCCGACAGGCCATGGGGGTAGCCACGGCCGTCCGGTCGCTCGTGGTGGTGCAGACACACCTCCAGAGCGGCTTCTGGCGCGCCGCGCGCCTCCATCAGCAGTTCATGGCCACGCACCGGGTGCGTCTTCATGATGGCGTACTCGTCCTCGGTGAGCCTGCCCGGCTTGTTCAGCACCTCGGTCGGCATCACCGCCTTGCCCAGGTCGTGCAGCATGCCGGCCAGGCCGGCCTCACGGCACGCCGCGTCGTCCTGGCCCAGCGTGCGAGCCAACGACACCATCAGCGCGCACACGGCCAGCGAATGCATGTAGGTGTAGTCATCGGCAGTCTTGAGCCGCGCCAGGCTCACCAGCGCACCGGGGTTGCGGAAGACGGACTCGGCGATCTCGTCGACCAGCGGCAGGCACTGTTCGGTGTCCACCGCCTTGCCCAGGCGGGCTTCGGCGAACATCTGCATCACGGCGACGCGGCTCTTCTTGCAGATGGCGGCCGCCTGGTCGAGTTCGTCGCGCAGTGTCTTCGAGCCCTGCGCGGGCGCCGCCGGAGCGGGAGCAGCAGGCGGCGCCGCGGGCGGCGGCACGACCTCGGCGTCCGGCACGGCCACGTCCACACCCAGTGCCGGGTCGATCCACACGGCAGGCACGCCGCTGTCGCGCAGGCGCTGCAGGTCCGCCGGATCGTCGAGCACGAAGCGGGTCTTCCAGAAGGGATGACTCAGCCACGCGCCTTCCAGCTTGTGGATGTGCATGCCGATGCGGACGTGGTCGACGGTGATCTTCTTCAGCATGGCGTGGCTCGTTGGAGATATCGGCCTCCAGGCCGCCGGCTGAAGCGGCCTCGTGGCGAACGCGCCAGAAAGCACAAGGCCGCCCGGAGGCGGCCTTGCTCAGGTCGAGATGGGCCTCGGCTCAGCGCCAGCGGCTCTGCGGCACCGTGGCCAGGCTGCCGGGCTGACCGCCCAGGTACTGCGCCAGCGCCTTGAGCTCGGCATGCGTGAACTGCTTGGCGATGCCGCCCATGATGGCGTTGTTGCGACCGACCTGCGGGTTGCCTTCGGTCTGGTAGGCCTTCAGCGCCACGTAGAGGTAGTCGGCGTGCTGGCCGGCGATCTTCGGGTAGCTGGGGTCGATGGGCTTGTTGTAGTCGGCGCCGTGGCAGGAGGCACAGCCGCCCTTGGTCAGCAGGGCCGTCACCTCGGCCGACGGCTCGCGCGCGGCCACCGACTTGATCGACGCCTGCGCACCCTGGCGCTCGTAGAAGGCGCCGAGGTCGGCCATGTCCTGCTCGCTCAACGAACCGGCGATGCCGCGCATCGTCGGGTGCTTGCGGTCGCCCTTCTTGTAGGCGTTGAGCGACGCGACGATGAAGGCGGCGTTCTGGCCGGCGATCATCGGCACCTTGTGCACTTCCGGGAAGCTGGACTGGTAGCCCGGGATGCCGTGGCAGCCGATGCACTGCGCGGCCTTCTTCTCGCCGGCGTCGGCATTGCCGCCTTGGGCGTGGGCCAGGGTGGTGCCGGCGACCAGGGTCAGCGCGAGCACGGTGGTCGAGAGCGTCTTGATCATCGGTGCCAGGGTTTGCGAAAGGAATCGGACCCCCGCCAGGTGCGGGGCAACCAGCGATTATAGGCACCCACTTATACTGGGCTGATCCAACTCAAACCCTGACGGCGCCCCATGAAGTACGAAGGCTCGGAGCAGTACGTTGCCACGCCGGATCTGATGCTGGCGGTGAATGCCGCCATCACGCTCCAGCGCCCGCTGCTGGTCAAGGGCGAGCCCGGCACCGGCAAGACGATGCTCGCCGAGCAGGTGGCCCAGTCCCTGGGCATGCCGCTGCTGCAGTGGCACGTCAAGAGCACCACCAAGGCGCAGCAGGGCCTGTACGAGTACGACGCCGTCAGCCGGCTGCGCGACAGCCAGCTCGCCGGCGCCGGCGACGAGCGCGTGCGCGACATCCGCAACTACATCGTCAAGGGCGTGCTCTGGCAGGCCTTCACGGCCGAGCAGCCGGTGGCGCTGCTGATCGACGAGATCGACAAGGCCGACATCGAGTTCCCCAACGACCTGCTGCGTGAACTCGACCGCATGGAGTTCTACGTCTACGAGACGCGCGAGATGGTCAAGGCCATCCACCGGCCGCTGGTGTTCATCACCTCCAACAACGAGAAGGAACTGCCCGACGCTTTCCTGCGCCGCTGCTTCTTCCACTACATCAAGTTCCCCGATGCGGAGACCATGCAGCGCATCGTCGATGTGCACTTCCCCGGCCTGAAGCGCGAACTGCTGGCCGCGGCGATGAAGACTTTCTACGACGTGCGCGGCCTGCCGGGCCTGAAGAAGAAACCCAGCACCTCGGAGCTGCTGGACTGGCTGAAGCTGCTGGTGGCCGAGGACATCCCGGCCGAGGCGCTGCACAGCACCGACGACAAGGTCGCGGTGCCGCCGCTGGTGGGCGCGCTGCTGAAGAACGAGCAGGACGTGACGCTGTTCGAGAAGCTGGTGTTCATGCAGAGGCACAACCGGTGAGCTGGCCGGCCGCGGCGGAACTGCGCGGCACGCACGCCGCGCTGGTGCCACTGCACCGCGACCATGCCGCCGCCCTGGCCGAGGCGGTGCGCGACGGGGAACTCTGGCACCTCTGGTACACCGCCGTGCCGCCACCGGAGCGCATGGCCGCCGAGATCGAGCGGCGGCTGGGTCTGCAGGCCGCCGGCAGCATGACGCCGTTCACCGTGCTCGACGCCCACGGCACGCCGGTGGGCATGACCACCTACATGAACGTCGACCCGGTGCACCAGCGCGTCGAGATCGGCAGCACCTGGTATGCCGCCCGTGTGCAGCGCACGCCGCTGAACACCGAGTGCAAGCTCATGCTGCTGCGCCACGCCTTCGAGGCGCTGGACTGCATCGCGGTGGAGTTCCGCACCCACCGCCTCAACACCCAGAGCCGGCGCGCCATCGAGCGCCTGGGCGCCCAGCTCGACGGCATCCTGCGCGCCCACCAGCGTTCGCCCGACGGCAGCCTGCGCGACACCGCCGTCTACAGCATCACCGCGGCCGAATGGCCCACCATCCACCGCCACCTGCAGCACCAGCTGCACCGCACCCGCTGACCATGCCCGCCAAACCCGCGAAGAAGCCGATCTCCATCGACACGTTGTGGCAGATCCGCCGCCTCGGCGCGCCCAGCCTGGCGCCCGACGGCGCCCAGGCCGTCGCGTCTCTGACCACCTATTCGATGGACGACAACAAGGGCCGCAGCGCGCTGTGGCTGCTGTCCACGCTGGGCGGCAAGCCGCGTGCGCTGACCGCCTGCGGCGAGAAGGACGGCCAGCCGCGCTGGAGCCCGCGTGGCGACCGCATCGCCTTCGTCGCCCAGCGGGAGCAGGAAGGCGCCAAGGACGAGACGCCGCAGCTCTACCTGATCGCCCCCGACGGCGGTGAAGCCGTGCGCGCCGCCACCGTGGCCACGGACGTCGAAGGCTTCCGCTGGTGCCCGGACGGCAAGCGGCTGCTGCTGGTGTCCTGGGTCTGGCCCGAGCTCAAGGGCATGAAGGCGCAGGCCAAGCAGCACAAGGCCTTCAAGGACCGCAAGGAAACCGGCTACGCCACCAGCGAGGCGCAGTACCGCTACTGGGACCACAACCTGCCGATGGGCCGCGAGCCGCACCTGCTGCTGCTCGACGCCGACAGCGGCAAGGTCCGCGACCTGTTCGAGGGCACGCCCCACGCGCTGGGGCGGGCCGACCCGGGCGCGGGCAGCTTCGACGTCTCGCCGGACGGCAAGCGCGTCGTCTTCGCCTTCGACCCGGCCCCCGAAAAGCGGCTGGACCATCCGTTCGCGCTGGCCGAGATGGAGCTCAAGTCGGGCCGCGTGCGTGTGATCGCGCAGGACGCGGCCTGGGACATGGGCGCGCCACGCTACGCACCCGATGGCGACCGCATCGCCTTCGTCGCCCAGCACCGCGGGCTGAAGCACACGATGCCGGACCAGCTGGCCGTGTGGGACCGCGAGACCGGCGGCTGGGACGTGCTCAGCGCCGAGTGGGACCACGAGGTGCAGGCGCCGCTGCACTGGGAGGACGACGGCCAGGCCGTGCTGTTCGCCGCCGAGCAGCGCGGCCGGCGCCACCTGTGGCGCTTCGACCTGCCCGACCGCCGCGCCGAACTGCTGGCCGAAGGCGGCTGGCTGCAGGCCTTCGACAAGGCGGCCGGGACGCTGGTGACGCTGGCCGACGCCATCGACCACCCGCCCGAGATGCGCGTGCACCCGCCGGGCGCGGCGCCGCGGCGCATCGAGTCGTTCAACGACGCGCTGATGGCCGGCGTGGCCACCGGCGTCACCGAGGAAGCCTGGGTCACCGGCGCGCTGGGCGACCAGGTCCAGGTCTGGATCACCTACCCGCCCGGGTTCGACCCGGCCAAGCCCGGCAAGCAAAAGCTGCCGCTGCTGCACGTGATCCACGGCGGCCCGCACACCGCCTTCGGCGACGCCTGGCACTTCCGCTGGAACGTGCAGGCCTTTGCCGCCCAGGGCTACGTGGTCGCGGCGGTGAACTACCACGGCTCGTCGAGCTTCGGCTATGCGTTCAAGGACAGCATCACGCACCGCTGGGGCGAACTGGAGCTGCAGGACGTGGAGGCCGCCACCGACCTGCTGCTGCAGCGCCCCTGGGCCGACCCGAAGCGCGTGTTCGCCACCGGCGGCAGCTACGGCGGCTTCATGGTCGCCTGGATGAACGGTCGCTGCGAGCCGGGGCGCTATGCCGCCTACGTCTGCCACGCCGGCTGCTTCGACTGGACGGCCATGTTCGCCGATGACGCCTACACCTGGCACGCCAAGGAACTGGGCGCCTGGTACTGGGACGACATCGGCAAGGTGCAGTCACAGAGCCCGCATGCCTTCGCCGCCAACATGACCACGCCGACGCTGGTGATCCATGGCGCGCTGGACTACCGCGTGCCCGACGCCCAGGGTCTGGCGTACTACAACACGCTCAAGGCGCGCAACGTCGATGCCCGGCTGCTGTGGTTCCCCGACGAGAACCACTGGATCCTGAAGCCGCGCAACAGCCGCCTCTGGTACGGCGAGTACTTCGACTGGCTCAAGCGGCACGACGTGGCGAAATCGCCTCGCCGGGTGCCGAAGGCGCGTCGATCGCGCTGAGCGCACCGGCACAGACCACGCGGTCCCGGCCCCCGGTCTTGGCCAGGTAGAGCGCGCGGTCGGCGCGGCGGAACAGCTCTTCCGTGTGCTCCGCCGGGTCGTGCGACACGGCCGCGCCGATGCTCGCAGTGATGCGCAGCGGCTCGCCTTCGTAGTCCACGGTCAGATCACGAAACGCCTCCAGCAGCCGCTCGGCCAACTGGTTGGCGCCGGCCAGATCGGTGCCCGGCAGCAGCAGCGCGAACTCCTCGCCCCCCATGCGGGCCACGGCATCCAGCCGGCGCGCCACCCCGGTCAGCACACCGGCGGCGGCCACCAGCACGGCGTCACCGGCAGCGTGGCCCCAGCGGTCGTTCACGGCCTTGAAATGGTCGAGGTCCAGGGTCAGCAACGCGATCGGGCCGGGGTGACGCTGCTGGCGCAGTCGCTCCGCCGCCAGCCGCACCCCGAAGGCGCGGCGGTTGAGCAGGCCAGTCAGCGCGTCATGCTGCGACAGGTGTCTCAGGCGCTGGATCAGGCGCAGCGTCAGCATCGCGGCCATCGCCAGGTGCATGGCCATGGCCAGCAGCACCAGGGCCAGCGACAGGGCCACCTGGCGCGTCTGGCCGGTGTCCAGCGGCACCCCGCTGCCGGACACGCCCACGAGCGCGGCCACGCCGCGGGCACCGAGCATGCCCGCGATGATCCAAAGCGGCACGCTGCAGGCCCATGCCGCCGCGCGTCCGAACTCGCCGGCGAGCCCGGTGCGCACGTCGTGGGCGGCGCGCAGCAGGATCACCCCCATGCCCAGCCCGGCAGCCACCACCGTCACGTCATGGGGGGCACCGATCGCGTTGGCGCCGGCCACCACCAGCGCGGCGCTGCCGGCCACGGCCAGCAGCCAGCCGTCCGACGGTGTCCGATGGACAAAAACCTGCACCCCCCGCGCCAACAACGCCGCGGCGGCCAGATGCACCAGGTTCGGCAAGGCCGAGCCCAACGTCGCCGGCAGCCAGGGCCGGGCCAGCACGACGCCCATGCCCAGCGCCAGCAGCACCGTGGCCAGGCCCCAATGTACGGTGGCCCGACGCGACAGACGATGCCACGCCATCGCCAGCCAGATGGCGGCGAAGAAGGCCATCTGCACGGTGTACAGGGCGAGGACGGTGTGGATGGGTTTCAAGCGGGCGCGCCGGTCATGACCGGCCGATGGGGCCGGATTTCATGCCTCGGATCGGGTTATCGGCCGCAGGCCGGCGGAATTGAGTGCACCACCGGGCGGGTGCGCGGCAGCCGGCCCGATGCTCGGCAGCCTGCGCCTGTCGACCCGGCCGTCGGGTGCGGTACTTCACGAATCACCCGCACAATAGCCCTCGGCTCCGCCACCGCCCGCCGCCGATGCTGATCGACTTCTTCTACACCCTGCGCGCCGCCAAGCTGAAGGTCTCCGTCAAGGAGTTCCTGACCCTGCTCGAGGGGCTGAAGGCGGGTGTCATCGGGCCGTCCGTGGACGAGTTCTACATGCTCGCCCGCACCACACTGGTCAAGGACGAGACGCAGTACGACAAGTTCGACCGCGCCTTCGCCGCCTACTTCAAGGGCGTGGAACTGCTCACCGACTTCACGAAGGACGTGCCGCTGGAGTGGCTGCGCAAGACCCTGGAGCTCGAGCTCAGCCCCGAGGAGAAGGCCGCCATCGAGAAGATGGGCTGGGACGAGCTGATGGAGACGCTGAAGAAGCGCTTCGAGGAGCAGAAGGAACGCCACGAGGGTGGCAACCGCATGATCGGCACCGGCGGCACCAGCCCCTTCGGCGCCTACGGCTACAACCCGCAGGGCATCCGCATCGGCCAGGACAAGGGGCGCAACCGCAGCGCCGTGAAGGTCTGGGACCAGCGCGCCTACAAGGACTACGACGACACCAGGGAACTCGGCACGCGCAACATCAAGGTCGCGCTGCGCCGCCTGCGCCGTTTCGCGCGCGAGGGGGCCGACCTGGAGCTCGATCTGGAAGACACCATCCACGCCACCGCCGCCAATGCCGGCCTGCTGGACATCAAGATGGTGCCGGAGCGCCACAACAAGGTGAAAGTGCTGCTGCTGATGGACGTGGGCGGCACGATGGACGAGCACGTGCACCGTGTGGAGGAACTCTTCAGCGCCGCGAAGACCGAATTCAAGCACCTCGAGTTCTTCTACTTCCACAACTGCCTGTACGACTTCGTCTGGAAGAACAACCGCCGCCGCTTCAGCGAGAAGACGCCCACGTGGGACCTCATCCGCACCTACAACAAGGACTACAAGCTGATCTTCGTCGGCGACGCCACCATGAGCCCCTACGAGATCCTGCAGCCCGGCGGCAGCGTCGAATACAACAACGAGGAGCCGGGCGCGGAGTGGCTGCAGCGCATGACCAACGCCTTCCCGCGCTTTGCCTGGATCAACCCCGAACCGCAGGGCGTTTGGCAGTACCGCCAGAGCATCGCCATCGTGCAACAGCTGATGAACCAGCGCATGTTCCCGCTCACGCTGGCCGGTCTCGAAGGCGCGATGAGGCTGCTGAGCAAATGACCGGCCCGGCGCGCGCGGCAGCCCGCCGTGCGCTGACGCAGCGCTGGCTGGCTGCCTGGCGCACGACGCTGGCGGCATGGGCCGCGCTGGTGGCTCCTCTGGTGCTGGGCGGCTGCGCCGCGCTGATGCCGGCCGACGCCCCGCCGCCGGCGGCCGATCAGGGATCCAACACGACCACCACGACCACCACGACCACGGCCGACGGCGCCGAGACCGTGGGCGTGCGCTGGCGGGTGCGCGTGGAGGCGCCGGGCAACCTGGCTGCCCTGCTGCAGCAGCACCTGGACATCGCTCGCCTGCCGGCGCTGGCTGGCGACGAGATGGTGCCCGAGGCCGAGCTCTCCCGCCTGCTCGACGCCACGCCGGCCCAGGCGCGCACCCTGCTGCAGACCGAAGGCTTTTTCGACCCCACGGTGCGCCTGGTCCGCGACGGCGACCGCATCCGCGTGATCGTCGACCCCGGGCGCCAGACCCGGGTCGGGCGGGTGGACATCGACATCGTCGGCGCCGCCGCCGAGGCCGCCGACCAGGGCGACCCGGTGGCCCGCGCGGTGCTGCAGGGCCTGCGCAGCGGCTGGCCGATGCCCCGCGGCTCCGCCTTCCGCAACGGCGACTGGAGCGCGGCCAAGGCCGGCCTGCTGGCCGGGCTGCGCGATGCGGGCTATGCCGCGGCCAGCTGGCTGGGCACGGCCGCCGAGGTGGCCCCTGAGGACGCCTCGGCCCGCCTGTTCGTCGTCGCCGACAGCGGGCCGCTGTTCCGTGCCGGCCCGCTGCAGATCGAGGGCCTGCAGCACCACGAGGCCTCGACCGTGCAGCACATCGCCGGCTTCCGGCCCGGCCAGCCGCTGACGCAGGCGCTGCTGCTCGACTTCCAGGATCGCCTTCGCCAGGCCGGCCTGTACGACCAGATCGACGTCGGCTTCGACCCCGACCCGCAGACGGCGGATGCGGCGCCGGTGCGCGTGCGCCTGGGCGAGGCACCGCGCCAGGTGTGGACGCTGGGCCTGGGCTACAGCGCCACGGTCGGCCCGCGCGCATCGGCCGAACACCTGCACCGGCGGCTGTTCGGCTGGCCGCTGGTGTCGCGCAACAAGGTCGAATGGGCGCGGCTGCGCCAGGCCTGGGACGGCGAGATCAGCACCCACCCCGGCGAGCGCCTGTGGCGCTGGCTGGTCGGCGGCGCGGTCGAGCGCCTGGAAAGCGACGACGACATCGTGCTCTCGCAGCGCCTGCGGGCCGGCCGCGCGCAGAACACGGCGCGCACCGATCGCCTGCTCTTCGTCGAGGCGGAACGCTCGTCACGGCGCAACCAGGTCCAGCGCGGCGCTGCGTCGGACAGCACCGAGCTGGCCATCTCCGGCAACCTGCACGGCGTCTGGCGCCGGCTCGACGACCCGCTGTTGCCCACGCGTGGCTGGAGCCTGTCGCTGCAGGGCGGGGTCGGCCGCGCGCATGGCAGCGACAGCGCCAGCGGCTGGTTCTCACGCGCCTACGGCCGGCTGACGCTGTACCAGCCGCTGCCCGCCGACTGGTACGCGCAGGCACGGCTGGAACTCGGCCAGGTCTTCCGGCCCGACGGCGTGGCCGTGCCTGACTCGCAGCAGTTCCGCGCCGGCGGCGACGACTCCGTGCGTGGCTACGCCTACCGCAGCCTGGGGCCGGTGGTCGACGGTGCCGTCGACAGCGCCGATGCGCTGGCCACCGTCAGCCTCGAGCTCGCCCGGCCGGTGTCGCGCCGGCTGCCGTCGGTGTGGGGCGCGGTCTTCGTCGACGCCGGCAACGCGGCCAACGACTTCGGCCACCTCACGCCGGCGGTCGGCGCCGGCGTCGGCGTGCGCTGGCGCAGCCCGGTCGGCCCGCTGAAGCTGGACTGGGCCTATGGCCGGGAGCTGCGCAAGTCGCGGCTGCACTTCAGCGTCGGGGTCACCTTCTGATGGCCGATCTGACCGCGCCCGACCTCAGGCCCGATGCCGAGACCGCCGCCCGGCCGCTGCGCCGCTGGCCGCGTCGACTGGCCCTGGCCACGGGTGGCGCCGTGGCGCTGGCCGCGGCGCTGGTCGCCGTCGGTGCGGGCACCGCGGCGTGGCTGCTGCGCAGCGATGCGGGCACGGCGTGGCTGCTGCGGCAGGTGCCGGGGCTGACGGTGGACGACCCGCAAGGCGCCTTGCTCGGCCCCGATTTCTCGGCGCGCCAGCTGCAGTGGCAGGGCGCCGCCGGCCAGCTGGTCATCCAGGACCTGCAGGCCCGCGGCCTGCAGTGGCAGTGGCGGCCGGCGCCCCGCCAGTGGCTGGCCATCGCCTGGGAGGGCCTGCGCGCCGAACGCGTGCAGTGGCAGCCGGCCGCCGCGACCGAACCCGCGCCGCCCGCCGCCCCCCCCACCAGCCTGCGCCTGCCGGTCGCCGTGCAGGCACCGGTGCGGGTGGAGACCCTGCAGATCGGCACGGCACCCCCGGTGCTGGGCCTGCAGGCCCGGCTGCACCTGGGCGACGATGCCGGCGCGCGCCACCGCATCGACGGCCTGCAATTGCGCTGGTCGGGTGGCGAGGCCAGCGCCACGCTGGTGATCGACAGCGACGGCCCGCTGCCGCTGGACATGCGCCTGCAGGCGCGATCGGCCCCCGGCGCGCCCCAGGGCTGGCAGGCCGACCTCGCCGCCACCGGCCCCCTGGCCGAACCCGCGGTCAGCGGCACCCTGCGCGGCCTGGACGACGCGGCGCAGGCCACCGTGGACGCGCGCCTCGCCCCGTTCGCCGCCTTCCCGCTGACCGCCCTGCGCCTGCAGGCGCAGGCGCTGGACCTGTCGCGGCTGGACGCCCGCTGGCCGCAGACCCGGCTCGACGCCCAGGCCGAGTTGGTCGAACCGGCGGCCGACCGGCCGCTGCAGGCCCGCATCCGCATCGACAACCGCCAGCCCGGCCGCTGGAACGAGGGCCGTCTGCCCGTGCGCAGTGCACGCGCCGACGTCACGACCCGCCTGGAACGGCCCGGCCGTCTGCAACTCGACACGCTGAGCCTGGCGCTGGACGGCGAGGGGCGCATCGACGGCAGCGGCCTTTGGGAAGACCACACGCTGACGCTGGAACTGCAGGCCGCAGCGCTGCAGCCGCAATCGCTGGACGGCCGAACCCCGGCCTGGCGGGTCGACGGTGCCGTGGGCCTGACCCTCGAGCACCTGCCGTCGCCCGACCCGGCGGCCGCCGCACCTGCCGAACCGTGGCGGGCCGAGGCCGCCCTGTCGCTGCAGGGCCGGTACGCCGAATCGCCGGCGCCGGTACGGCTGCAGGCCCAGGTGCGTGCGGCGCCGGGGCAGTGGCAGGTCGACCAACTGCTGGCGCGCGCCGATGCGGCCGAAGCCCGCGGTGGTCTGCGCCTGCAGCAGGCCGGCGGCGGCTGGCGCGTGGGCAGCCAGCTCACCCTGGACCGGCTGGACCCGGCGGCCCTGTGGCCTGGCCTCGCCACCAGCTTCGGACCCGGGTGGCAACGCGGGCCGCACCGGCTGAACGGCCGGGTGGACACCGCGCTGCAACTGCCCGCCCCCCGTAACGGGCAGATCGACTGGCGCCGCATCGGTGGCACCGCCTCGGTCCGACTCGACGAATCACTGCTCGCCGGCGTGCCGGTCGGCGGGCGGATCGAGCTCGGCGCCGGCGCCGACCTGGAGCTCGCCGTGACCGCCGGTGGCAACCGCCTCTCGGCCCAGGGCCGGCTCGACCGCCGCGGTGACGACGACCGCTGGACCCTGGAGGTCGACGCCCCGGACCTGGCCACGCTGGCACCGCTGGCCACGCTGCATCCGGCCTTGTCGGGCCTGCCGCAAGCGGGTCAGGTGCGGGGCCAGACCCGCGTCCAGGGGCGTTGGCCCACGCTGCAGGGCGAAGGCCAGTTCGACGTGCAGGCCGTGCGCGCCGGGCCGCTGCAGGTGGCCCAGGCCGCGCTGCGCTGGTCAGCAGGCAGCGACCTGCAGACGCCGCTGCAACTGACGGTGCAGGCCACCCGTGTGCAGTGGCAGCAGCAGACGCTGGCGGTGCTCAACGCCCGCCTGGACGGCACGCCGGCGGCCCACCGCCTGACGGTGGACGCGGCGCTGCCGCTGCTGCCGCCGGACTCGGTGAGCCGCAGCCTGGGCCTGGCCCCGGCCCGCGGCATGCGCTGGGGCCTGCGCGCCGACGGCCAGCTGGCCCGCGAGGCCGAGACCTGGCGTTGGCAGGGTGGCCTGTCGACGCTGACAGCAGGCCCCTGGGACGGCCGGCCGGTGCTGGCCGGCAGCCCGCCACGCGACTGGCTCGACAGCGGGCCGCTGCGCGCCGACCTCAGCTTCGACGCCAGCGGCGCCTTGCAGCAGCTGCATGCCGATGCCGGCCAGCTGCGCGTGGCCGACACCTTCACGCTGGCGTGGGACGACGTGCGCCTCGCCGGCGACCGGCTGACGCTGAAGGCGCGGCTGGAAGGCTTTGCCGTGGCGCCGCTGCTGGCGCGCTGGCAGCCGGACATGGGCTGGGAAGGCAACCTGCGCGTCGGTGGACGCCTGGACGTCGAACTGGGCGCGGCCACGCGCATCGATGCCGTGATCGAACGCGAGGGCGGTGACCTCGGCGTGCGCGAGTCCGATGAGCTCAGCATCCCCTTCGGCCTCAGCGACATGCGTCTGGGCCTGCAGGCCCAGGACGGCACCTGGACCTTCACTCAGGCCCTGGCCGGCCGCACGCTGGGCGAACTGGGCGGCGTGCAGCAGGTCTACAGCACCGCGGCGGCCCGCTGGCCGGGCGCCGGCGACCGGCTGGACGGCGCCGTGCTCGGCCGGGTGGCCAACCTCGGCGTCTGGGGTGCCTGGGTGCCGCCGGGCTGGCGGCTGCAGGGTTCGCTGACCGCCGACGCCCGAATCGGGGGCCGCGTCGGCGCGCCGGAACTGCGTGGCGAACTGCGTGGCGACGACCTGGGCGTGCGCAACCTGCTGCAGGGCGTGCACGTGCGTGACGGCCAGATCCGTCTGCGGCTGGAAGGCGAGCGCGCCACGGTGGAGCGCTTCGTGCTGCGTGGCGGGGACGGCAGCCTGACGCTCACGGGCGGGGCCACGCTGGGTGCCGACCCGCGCGCCGAACTCGCCCTGCGCGCCGACCGCCTGCAGCTGCTCTCACGCATCGACCGCCGCCTGATCGCCAGCGGGGAAGCCACATTGACCCTGGCGCCGCAGGACCTGACGCTGCGCGGCGGCTTCACTGTCGACGAGGGCCTGTTCGATGCCAGCCGAGGCGATGCCCCGAGCCTGGACGACGATGTCGTGATCCGGCGCGCCGGCGCCACCGAGACCGACACCGAGCAGGCCGCGCCGCCGCCGCGCAACCGGCGCACCGACGTGGCGGTGGACGTCGACCTCGGCTCGCGCCTGCAGGTGCGCGGCCGCGGCCTGGACACGCGGCTCGCCGGGCGCCTGAAGATCACCGCCCCCGCTGGTCGACTGGCGGTGACCGGCACCGTCAACGCCGTCGACGGCACCTACGCGGCGTATGCGCAGAAGCTGGAGATCCGCCGCGGCGAACTCGCCTTCTCCGGCGATGCCGCCAACCCGCGCCTGGACGTGCTGGCGCTGCGGCCCAACCTCGACATCGAGGTCGGCGTGGCCATCACCGGCAACGTGCAGTCCCCGCGCGTGCGCCTGTACTCCAACCCCGAGCTCAGCGAGACCGACAAACTCTCCTGGCTGGTGCTGGGCCGCGACCCGGCCGGGCTGGGCCGGGCCGACACCGCGCTGCTGCAGCGCGCGGCCGTGGCGCTGCTGGCCGGTGAAGGCGAGACCCCCACCGATGCCCTGATGCGCAACCTGGGTCTGGACGAGTTCTCGCTGCGCCAGGAGGAGGACGACGCTGGCGCCAGCGAGACCGTTGTGAGCGTCGGCAAGCAGCTCTCGCGGCGCTGGTACGTCGGCTACGAACGCGGCGTCAACGCCACCGTGGGCACCTGGCAGCTGATCTACCGCGTGGCCCAGCGCTTCACGCTGCGCGCGCAGTCCGGCGCCGAGAACGCGCTGGACGCGATCTGGGTGTGGCGGGTGCCCTGACCGGTGCGCCCAGGGTGGCGTGAGAGAATTCCGGCCCTGTCCTCTCCGTAGTTCAATGGATAGAACGGCCGCCTCCTAAGCGGCAAATACAGGTTCGATTCCTGTCGGAGGGACCACAACGGGTCCCGTCCAGCCTCAGTCGCCGCCCCGCTCCCCCCGCATCGCCGCCGACAGCAGCAGCACCGGGATCAGCCCCACCGCCACGATGGCCAGCGACGGCAGCGCGGCCTCGCCCAGGCGCTCGTCACGCGCGAAGTTGTGGGCCACGACCGCCAGCGTGTCGCTGCCAAAGGGCCGCAGCATCAGCGTGGCCGGCAGTTCCTTCATCACGTCCACGAACACCAGCAGCCCGGCGGCCAGCGCCGAGCGGCGCAGCAACGGCAGGTGCAGGCGGCCGAAGACACGCCAGCGGCCGGCGCCGAGCAGGCGCGCGGTCTCGTCGACGTTGGGGCTGATGCGGGCATAACCGGCCTGCACCGACTGCAGGGCCACGGCCGAGAAGCGCGACAGGTAGGCCGCCATCACGCCGAACACCGTGCCGGTGACCAGCGCCGTGGCCGGCGCACCGGGCCAGGTGGCCTGGATCAGGCCCACCGGCGCCAGCACGCCCACCGCCAGCACCGTGCCCGGCACCGCGTAGCCCAGCGACAGCAGGCCGGCCGCCGGCACGAGCAGGCCGCGCCGCGCACCACCCACCGGCCGCAGCGCGAAACCCAGCGCCAGCGCCAGCGCCGTGGCCAGCAGCGCGGCCATGGCGGCCAGGCGGAAGCTGGCCCAGGCCCAGCCGGCAAAGCGGTCCAGCGGCAGGCCGAACTCGGCGTAGCGCACCTCCTGCGCCAGCATCCACAGCAGCCAGCCCACCGGCAGCACGAAGCCCAGCAGCACCGGCAGCGCGCAGAACGTGATCGCCACACCCGCGGCGCGGCCGCGCAGGCGCAGCGGCTGCGCCTCGGCTGCACCACCCCCCTGGCGGCTGGTGCCGAAGCGCAGCCGGCGCTGCGCCCGCTTCTCCACCCACAGCAGGCCCGCCACCACGGCCAGCAGCAGCGACGCCAGCTGCGCCGCGGCCACGCGGTCGTCCATCACCAGCCAGGCCTTGAAGATGCCGGTGGAAAACGTCGTCAGGCCAAAGTAGGCGCCCACGCCGTAGTCGGCCAGCGTCTCCATCACCGCCAACGCCACACCGGCGGTGATGGCCGGGCGCGCCAGCGGCAGCGCCACGGCCACGATGCGCCGCCGCAAGCCGGCGCCCAGCAGCCGCGCGGCCTCGAGCAGCTGCGCCGCCCGTTCGCCCAGGGCCGCGCGCGCCAGCAGGTAGACGTAGGGGTAGAGCGTCAGCACGAAGAGCCCCACCGCGCCGCCCAGGCTGCGCACGTCGGGCCACAGCGCCCCGGTGGCGCCGGTCTGCGCGCGCAGCCAGCTCTGCAGCAGACCGCTGGGCTGCAGGGCGTCGGTCATCGCGTAGGCCAGCACGTAGGCCGGCATGGCCAGCGGCAGCAGCAGGGCCCACTCGAAGATCCGGCGGCCCGGGAAGTCGAACAGCGTCACGGCCGCAGCGGTGGCCGTGCCCAGCGCCATCACGCCCAGCGCCACGCCCACGGTCAGGAGCGTGGACTGGCGCACGTAGCCCGGGAGCACGGTGGTGGCCTGGTGCACCAGCGTGTCCAGCGCCCGGGCGTCCAGGCCCAGCCAGGCGGCCAGCACGCCGGCCACGGGCAGGGCGAGCAGCAGGCACAGCAGGGTCAGCAGGTGGCGCACGGCAAACGGCAGGGGTCGGCAACAGTGATGCGAACCGTTTTCATTCCGGCGCAGTCGCTATGATAGGGCGATGTTCCTGCAGGTCGAGTCGGTGACGGTGCGCTACGGCGGGGCGGACGCCCGCCCGGCGGTGGACAGCGCCAGCTTCGGGCTCGCCGCCGGCGAGATCGGCGTGCTGATCGGGCCCTCGGGCTGCGGCAAGACCTCGCTGCTGCGCGCGGTGGCGGGGCTGGAACGCGCGGCCGGCGGCCGCATCGTCGTCGAGGGCCGCACGCTGGACGACGCGGCCAGCGGCGTGCACCTGGCGCCGGAAGACCGCCGCATCGGCATGGTGTTCCAGGACTACGCGCTGTTCCCGCACCTCAGCGTGGCCGACAACATCGGCTTCGGTCTGGCGCACCTGCCGCGCGCGCAGCGCCAGGCGCGGGTGCAGAAGATGCTGGACCTGGTGGGCCTGGCGCATGCGGCCAAACGCGCGCCTCACCAGCTCAGCGGCGGCCAGCAGCAGCGCATCGCGCTGGCGCGCGCGCTGGCGCCCGAGCCTCGCCTGCTGCTGCTGGACGAGCCCTTCTCGAGCCTGGACGTGGATCTGCGCGAGCACTTGGCGCAGGAACTGCGCGCCATCCTCAAGGCCAGCGGCACGACGGCGCTGTTCGTCACCCACGATCAGCTGGAGGCCTTTGCGCTGGGCGACGCCATCGGCGTCATGCACCAGGGCCGGCTGGAACAGTGGGGCGACGCCTACACGCTCTACCACCGCCCGGCCACGCGCTTCGTCGCCCGCTTCATCGGCCACGGCGTGTTCACGCCGGCGGAGATCGTGGCCTGCGCCCATGGCCCCTGCGTGCACACGCCCTTCGGCGAACTCGACGACCCGGCCGAATGCCCGCTGCCCGACGCCTACCCCGACGGCCAGTGCGACCTGCTGCTGCGCGCCGACGACGTGATCCACGACGACGCCAGCCCGGTGAAGGCGCAGATCGAGCGCAAGGCCTTCCGCGGTTCCGAGTTCCTCTACACCCTGCGCCTGGCCAGCGGCGAGCAGGTGATGGCCCACGTGCCGTCGCACCACGACCACGCGGTGGGCGAATGGATCGGCATCCGGCCCGCGGTGGACCACGTGGTCACCTTCCCGCGCGACGTACCGCCCGCCCCTGCGTCACACCACACGGCTGCGGGGTGAACTTTCGCCCCGCGTCGCCCTCTGAGAAAGCTCGGCGCCCTATACTGGAATATCGGGCGCGATCTGGAGGCACGACACACATGAGTGGCAAGTTCAAGGTCGTCGGCCTGCTGGCCGTGGGAGCCGTGGCCGGCGCGCTGACGACGATGCAGCTGCAGGCGACGGCGCGCAGCACCCTGGGCCCGCTGCCGCTGGAAGAGATGCAGCAACTGGCCACCGTGTTCGGCATCGTGAAGAACGACTACGTCGAGCCGGTGGACGAGAAGAAGCTCATCGGCGACGCCATCGCCGGCATGGTCGCCGGCCTCGACCCGCACTCGCAGTACTTCGACAAGAAGAGCTTCAAGGAATTCCGCGAAAGCACAGGCGGCAAGTTCGTCGGCATCGGCATCGAGATGGCGATGGAGGACGGCCTGGTCAAGGTGGTCTCCCCCATCGAAGGCTCGCCCGCCTTCCGCGCCGGCCTGCGGCCGAACGACCTGATCACCCGCATCGACGAGACCGCCGTCAAGGGCCTCACGGTGGACCAGGCCGTCAAGCGCATGCGCGGCGAGCCCAACACCAAGGTTCGGCTCACCGTGTTCCGCAAGGACGAGAACCGCAGCTTCCCGGTGACCATCGTGCGCGAGGAGATCCGCGTGCAGAGCGTGCGCGCCAAGCTGGTCGAACCCGGCTACGGCTGGCTGCGTGTGAGCCAGTTCCAGGACCGTACGGTGGACGACTTCGTGCGCAAGCTCGAGGAGCTCTACAAGCAGGACCCCAACCTCAAGGGCCTGGTGCTCGACCTGCGCAACGACCCGGGCGGCCTGCTGGATGGCGCCATCGCCATCTCCGCGGCCTTCCTGCCCGACGACGTGGTGGTGGTCAAGACCAACGGCCAGGTCGACGAGTCCAAGGCCACCTTCCGCGCCACGCCGGAGCACTACGTGCGCCGTGGCGGGCTCGACCCGCTGCGCAAGCTGCCGGCCGCCGTGAAGAGCGTGCCGCTGGTGGTGCTGGTCAACGAAGGCTCGGCCAGCGCCAGCGAGATCGTCGCCGGCGCGCTGCAGGACCACAAGCGCGCCACCATCATGGGCGCACAGACCTTCGGCAAGGGCTCGGTGCAGACGGTGCGCCCGCTGACGGCCGAAACCGCGCTGAAGATCACCACCGCGCGCTACTACACGCCGTCGGGCCGGTCCATCCAGGCCAAGGGCATCGTGCCCGACATCTGGCTCGACGAGACCGCTGAGGGCAACGTCTACGCCGCGCTGCGCATGCGCGAGGCCGACCTCGAGAAGCACCTCGAAGGCGCCGACGAGAAGAAGGACGACCCGGCCGCGAAGGAGCGCGAGGAAGCCCGCCGCAAGCTCGAGGAACAGCTGGCCAAGCGCAACGAGCCGCTGAAGCCGCTGCCCACCTTTGGCACGCCGGAGGACTTCCCGCTGCAGCAGGCGCTCAACCAGCTGCGAGGCCTGCCGGTGATTGCCAGCAAGAGCCACCAGGAGCGGCAGGCCGAGGCGCCGGTGAAGCAGTAAGCTCGGTCCACTGCATCCGACCCACAAGGGGCCCCTGCGGCCCCTTTTCCATTTCCAAGCCGCTGCCCGATGAACGACGACGAACTGCTGCGCTACTCGCGCCACATCCTGCTCGACGACATCGGCATCGAAGGCCAGCAGCGGCTGCGCGACGCGCACGCCCTGGTCATCGGCGCCGGCGGGCTCGGCTCCCCGGTGGCGCTGTACCTGGGCACGGCCGGCATCGGCCGCATCACGATCTGCGACCACGACGAGGTGGACCTGACCAACCTGCAGCGCCAGATCGCTCACCGCCACGACCGCATCGGCCAGCCCAAGGCACAGTCGGCCCGGCACACGCTGCTGGACATCGACCCGAACCTGCAGGTCGACGCGCGCACCGTGCGCGCCGACGCGGCGCTGCTGGACGAACTGGTGCCGCAGGCCACCGTGGTGCTGGACTGCAGCGACAACTTCCGCACCCGCCATGCCGTCAACGCCGCGTGCGTGAAGCACGGCAAGCCGCTGGTCAGCGGCGCGGCCATCGGCTTCGACGGTCAGGTGTCGGTCTACGACAGCACGCGCGCCGAGGCGCCCTGCTACGCCTGCCTGTTCCCGCCCGAGGCCGACTACGAGGAGGTGGCCTGCGCCACGATGGGCGTGTTCGCGCCGCTGGTGGGCATCGTCGGCTGCGTGCAGGCGGCCGAGGCGCTCAAGCTCATCGTGGGCATCGGCCGGCCGCTGGCAGGGCGGCTGCTGATGCTGGACGCGCGCGCCATGGAGTGGACCGAGATGGCCACGCCACGCAACCCGGCCTGCAGCGTCTGCGGCGCCGCGCGCTGATCAGCGCTTCTTCGTCGACGCCTTCTTGGCCGGTGCCGGTGCGGCCGACGGCTTCGGCGCGTCGCCGAGCACCGTCTTGAGCGGGCACACGCCCACCACCGGGCACTTGGCACAGCTGGCGACGATCGCGATCGGACACAGGGTCATGGCCATCTCCTCGGGGCAATGGCACAGCATACGCCTGCCCTCGGCCTGGATCGGTCAGCCCCGGTCAACCCCAGCCGGCCAGCAGCGCGTCGGGCACGTCCAGCCCCTCGGCCATCGCGCGGCGCCGCAGCGCCTCGCGCCGCGCGCCGGGCAGGCGCACGCCCTCGTCGCGCAGCATCTCGGCCACCAGCACCTCCACGCGGTCGAGGAAGGCCTCGCTGCCGGCCAGCGCGCCCGGGTCGATCACCACGAAGGCCTGGCCGATGCGCGGCCGGTTGCCTTCGTCGACGAAGAAGCTGCTCGCCTCGAAGCCGAAGTTGGCGCCGATCAGGGCCGTGACCAGCAGCTCCACCGTCAGCGCCAGCATCGCGCCCTTGGGGCTGCTGACCGCGCCCAGCGGGAGCATGGACCCGGCCAGCGCCGCCTGCGCGTCGGTGGTCGGGTTGCCATCGGCATCCAGCGCCCAGCCCAGCGGGATCGGCTCGCCCTTCTTCGCCGCCACCATCACCTTGCCACGCGCCACCTCGGACAGGCTGAGGTCGATCATCAGCGGATCCGCACCCCGGCGCGGAAAGATCGCCGCCACCGGGTTGGTGCCGAAGATGGCGTGCCGGCCGCCGGCCGCGGGCATCGCGGCCGGTGAGTTTGCAAAGCCCAGGCCCACCATGCCGGCCGCCGCCGCGGCACGCAGGTGGTCGACGATGACGCCGGCGTGGTGGCTGGCCGTGACACCCACGAAGGCCACGCCGTGCCCGCGCGCGGCAGCGATGCCCTCGTCCACCGCCAGCGCGCAGGCCGGAAAGGCCAGGCCTTCGCCCGCGTCGACCAGCAGCGCGCCGCCGCGCCGCTGCACCACGCGCGGCACGGCCTGCCCGTCGGCCCGGCCATTGCGCAGGTGGGTGGCGTACTGCGCCACGCGCGACAGGCCGTGCGAGCCCAGCCCCTGCGCCTCGGCCAGCACCAGGGCGCGTGCGGTGCTGGTGGCCATGGCGGCCGATGCGCCCGCCGCCTGCAGGGCGGCAGCGACGCGGGCCTCGGCCTCGGGAACGGTCAGCTTCATGCCAGCGCCTCGATCAGCTTGTCGGCGATCAGCGAACTCACGCGCTCGTTCGATTCCGCCGTCACGCCGGCGATGTGTGGCGTCAGCAGCAGGTTGGGGCAGCCCTCGAAGTGCGGCGAGCGCGGCAGCGGCTCGTCGTTGAACACATCCAGCGCCGCCCCACCCAGGTGGCCGCGCTTGAGCGCATCGGCCAGCGCCGCTTCGTCGACGATGCCGCCGCGCGCGGTGTTCACCAGCACCGCGCCGGGCTTCATGGCCGCGATGCGCGCCGCATCGAACAGGCCGCGGGTGCTGTCCAGCAGCGGCACGTGCAGGCTCACCACGTCGGCGGTCTGGATCACCTCGTCGAGCCCGGCGCAGGCCACGCGGCCGTCGGCGAAGGCCGGGTGATCGGCATCCAACATCGCGTCGAAGGCGATCACACCCATGCCCAGGCCCAGCGCCAGCTTCGCCGTGAGCTGGCCGATGCCGCCGAAGCCGATCAGTCCCAGCGTGCAGCCACCGACCTCGCGACCCGACGACAGCGCGTTGCGCGGCCACTTCCCGCTGGCCACGTCGCTTGTGGCCGACCAGGCGCCGCGCCGCAGCACCAGTGCCGCGGTGACCACGTACTCGGCCACGCTCAGCGCGTTGGCACCGGTGGCCGGGATCACGCGCATGCCGCGCGCCTCGCACGCGCCGACGTCGATGTTGTCCAGCCCGACGCCCAGCCGCCCGACCACGCGGCAGCGGTCCAGCGCCGCCAGGGTCTCGCCGCGCACCTGGGTGCGGTTGCGCACCACCAGCGCGTCGACGCCGGCGCAGGCGGCGCGCAGGCGCGGTCCGTCGTCCACCAGCGTGGGGTCGTAGGTGACGTCGAAACGCGCGCGCAGCCGTTCGACGGCCGGGGCGTCCATGAATTCGCAGATCAGGACTCGGTGGGTCATGGCAGGGGCACGCGAAGCACGTGCTGGAAGAGGACGTAGAGACCGACGAGCAGCGCGCCGGTGGCCAGCGCCTGCACCAGCAGTGCCGGCAGCGTCCAGCGGCCGTGGCGGGCGATCAGCAGCAGCGCGCCGCAGGCGGCGGCGCTGGCCGGCAGGAAGCCCAGCGGCGGCAGCGCGAAGGCCCAGCCCAGCATCGTGATGGCCACGCCGGCACGCCGCCAGGACGACCCTTCCAGCGCCGCCTGCGCCCGCGTGCGGCCCATCGCGAACAGCACCAGCCAGACGCCGCCGAACACCACCAGCAGCGCGCCGATGGTGCGCGGGAACACGGCGCCGAGGTCGGAGAACTCTCGCGCGGCCATGAAGGCCGCTGCGCCCAGGACGATCAGCACCGCGCAGCCGGCCGCGCCGGCCCAGTCGCGGCCGGCCTGGCGGGTGTGGGACTCAGGCACGGGCCACCTCCTGCGCCGCACCGCGCTGCTGGCGCCGGCGCATCCACCACGGCCACACCAGGCCGAGCACGATGAAGGCGATGATGCCCAGCGAGATCGGCCGGCCGAAGAACTCCGCCGGGATGTCGCCCTTGGCGCCGCCGATCAGATGGCCCTGCACGAAGCCGCGCTCCGCGATCGAACCCAGGATCAGGCCGAGCACGATGGGCGAGGCGCTGAAGCCGGCGCGGCCCAGCACCCACGCGAGCACGCCCAGGATCACCATCTGCTGCACCTCGTGCACGTTGTTGTGCACCGCGAAGCTGCCCAGGATGGTCAGCAGCGCCACCGCCGGCACCAGCACCGCCTTGGGGATGCCGACGATGGCGCGGAAGGCGAAGCGCCCGATCAGCAGGCCCACGGGCAGCATCAGCAGCGTGGCCAGGATCAGGCCCCAGATGAAGGTGTAGACGATCTCGGCCTGCTGGGTGAACAGCGTCGGCCCGGTGCGGATGCCCTGCACCAGCAGCGCGCCGAGGATGATGGCGTCGGGCGGCGTGCCGGGAATGCCCAGCACCAGCGTCGGGATGAAGCCGCCGCCGACGGTGGCGTTGTTGGCCGACTCGGTGGCCATCACGCCATCGGGCTCGCCTTTGCCGAACTGCTCGCGCCGCGGCGAGACGCGCTTGGCCTCCGAATAGGCCACCAGCGAGGCGATGGACCCACCCGCACCCGGCAGGATGCCGACCACGGTGCCGATCACGGAACTGCGCGCGAGGTTGAACTTCGAGCGCAGCATCAGCGTCAGCGCCTCGCCCAGGCGGAACCCGGCGACGCGCTCCGACGCCTGCAGGTGCGCCGCCGGCGTGGCCACCAGTTCGATCAGCACCGGGATGCAGTACAGGCCGATCAGCGCCGAGACCACGTCGATGCCGCCCAGCAGCGCCTTGACGTCGCCGACGTAGCGCACGTCTCCGCCGACCTCGGCCACGCCGACCATCGACAGCAGCAGGCCCAGCGCGCCGCCCATCAGCCCCTTGAGCAGGCTGCCTTCGCCCAGCGACGCGATCAGCGTCAGGCCGAACACCGCCAGCCAGAAGTACTCCACCGGCCCGAACTTCAGCGCCACGGTGGCCATCGGTGGCGCCAGCAGCAGCAGGAAGCCGGCGCCCACCAGGCCGCCCACCACCGAGGCCAGGCAGGCCAGCGTGAGGGCCAGGTCGCCGCGGCCGCCGCGCGCCATCGGGTAGCCGTCGAAGGTGGTGGCGATGGCCGATGGCGTACCCGGCGTGTTGAGCAGGATGGCCGCGTAGGCGCCGCCGTAGATGGCGCCGGTGTAGATGGCGCCCAGCACGATCAGCGCCGCGGCCGGCGGCATCGAGAAGGTGAACGGCACCAGCACCGCGACGGCCATCGTCGCCGTCAGGCCCGGCAGCGCGCCGATCACGGTGCCGGCCACCACGCCGGCCAGCGCCAGCAGCAGGTGGGCCGGCGTCAGCGCGGCGAGCAGGAAGTCGAGACTGCCCATGATGGGGATCGTCGCGGTGCGTCAGCCGATCATCACTTCTTGACGATGCCCATCTCCTTGGCCAGCGCGCCGTACTGCGCCTTCATGCCGGCCATGAACTCGCCCATCTTGTCCGGCCCGACGTTGAGCATCGCGAAGCCGCCCTCCTCCATCTTCTGGATGAAGCCGGGGTCGGCGTTGATCTTGGCCAGCGTGGCGGCCAGCTTGGCCTGCACGTCCGCCGGCGTGCTCTTGGGCACGGCCACGCCGCGGTAGGCACCGCCCACGAGGTCGAAGCCCTGTTCCTTGAAGGTGGGGCAGTCGGGCAGCTTCGGGTGGCGCTGTTCCATCGCCACGCCCAGGCAGCGCACCTGCGCGCCCAGCGACATCTGCACCGTGGTGTAGGCCCAGCTGCCGGCCACCTGCTTGCCCAGGAGCGCAGTGTTGGCCGGCCCGGTGCCGCCGAAGGGCACGTAGGTGGTCTTGATGCCGGCCAGCTTGTCGAAGCGCTGCTGTGCCAGGTGGTTGGCGGAATTGGTGCCAGACCCGGCCAGCGTGGTGGCGCCCGGGGCCGCCTTGGCCGCGGCGACGAAGTCCTTCAGCGTCTTGATCGGGCTGTCGGCCGGCACCATCAGCGCGTCGGGCGTGTAGTGGAACCAGAAGACGGTGGTGATGTCGTCGGTCTGGTAGCCCACGTCCTTCTGCAGCGGCTGCAGCACGATGTGCGGCAGGTTCGTGCCCATCACCGTGTAGCCGTCGGCCGTCATGCCATTGAGCTGCGACCAGCTCGCGGCACCGCCCGCGCCCGGCTTGTACTGGATGGCCAGGGTCTGCCCGGTCAGCGCCTTGAACACCGGCTCTTGCAGGCGCGCGGAGATGTCGGATTCACCACCCGGGCCGAAGGGGATGATGTAGTTGACGGTCTTGTCGGGGTACCCGGCGGCCCCGGCGCTGCCGGCCACGGCCAGGGCACCGATCGCCAGGACGGTGAGGATGGTCTTGCTGCGGTTCATGCGTGTCTCCTTGGTGGTCTGTGGGGCGGATGAACGAAGAGGGCAAGGCTGCCCGGGGACGGCGGCTCAGGGCATCGGCATCAACCCGCACCGCCCCCGGCGGCGATGCGCTCGGCGATGGCCTTGCCCACGTCCACCGTGCCCGCGGTGCCGCCGAGGTCCGGCGTGCGTGGCGCGTGCGGGTCGGCCAGCATGGCCTCGATGGCGGCGACGATGGCGTCGTGCGCATCGGTGTGGCCCAGGAAGTCCAGCATCATCGCGGCCGACCAGATCTGGCCGATGGGGTTGGCGATCCACTTGCCGGCGATGTCGGGTGCCGAGCCGTGCACCGGCTCGAACAGGCTGGGCCATTCGCGCGTGGGGTTGAGGTTGGCCGACGGCGCGATGCCGATGGTGCCGGTGCAGGCCGGGCCCAGGTCGGAGAGGATGTCGCCGAACAGGTTGCTGGCCACCACCACGTCGAACTGCTGCGGCCGCTGCACGAAGTGCGCGGTCAGGATGTCGATGTGGAACTGGTCGACCGCGATGTCGGGGTAGGCCTTGGCCATCTCGGCCACGCGTTCGTCCCAGTACGGCATCGTGATCGAGATACCGTTGCTCTTGGTGGCCGAGGTGAGCTTCTTGCGCGGGCGGCGCATGGCCAGGTCGAAGGCGAACTTCAGCACGCGGTCGACGCCGGTGCGCGACATCACGGTTTCCTGGATCACGATCTCACGCGGCGTGCCGGCGTACATGCGGCCGCCGACGCTGGAATACTCGCCTTCGGTGTTCTCGCGCACGATCAGCATGTCGATCGCGCCGGGCGCCAGCGGCTGGCCCTGGCGGTCCACCAGCGGGCTGCGGATGCCGGGCATCAGCTTGGCCGGGCGCAGGTTGATGTACTGGTCGAACTCGCGGCGGAACTTGATCAGGCTGCCCCACAGCGAGACATGGTCGGGCACCAGGGCCGGCCAGCCGACGGCGCCGTAGAAGATGGCGTCGTGGCCGCCGATGCGGTCCTTCCAGTCGGGCGGCAGGTAGTCGCCGTGCTTCTGCCAATGCTCCACGCAGGCGAAGTCGAAGTGGTCGAGCTGCAGCGCGATGCCGAAGCGGCGCGCCGCGGCGTCGAGCGCGCGCAGGCCTTCGGGCATCACTTCCTTGCCGATGCCGTCGCCGGGCAGCACGGCGATGCGATGGGTGCTCATGGGGTGCGATCCAGGGAGTCGTGACGAGGCCGATTCTGGGCAGTCGGGTGCCGGCCGCACAATCGCGCCGGAGCACACTCTGCATTTCCACCATGGAAACACTGCGACTGCACAGCGACGACCTGGTGCTGCTGGACCGCATCGTCTCGGCCGGCACGCTGGCCGGTGCCGCACGCGTGCTGGAACTGGCGCCACCGGCGGTGACCAAGCGCCTGGCGGCGCTGGAATCGCGCCTGGGCGTGCGCCTGGTGGAGCGCAGCACACGCCGCCTGCGGCTCACGGCCGAGGGCGAACTGGCGATCACCGCCGGCCGCGAACTGCTGGCCGGGCTGACCCGGCTGGAGCAGCAACTCACCGAAGGCGCTGGCCGGCTGCAGGGCCGCATCCGCCTGGTCAGCACCTATGGCTTCGGGCGTGTGTGGCTGGCACCGCTGCTGGCGCGCTTCCAGCAGCAGCACCCGGACCTGGAACTCACGCTGCAGCTCACCGACCAGCTGCCCGACCTGGCCACCGCCGGCGCCGCCGGCTTCGACGCCGCAGTGTGGCTGTTCGGCCCGCGCCACGGCGCACTCGTGGCGCGTCGGCTGGCACCCAACCGCCGCCTCGTCGTCGGCGCACCGTCCTACCTGGCCCGCCACGGCGTGCCGCAGACCCCGGCCGACCTCAGCCGGCACCGCTGCCTCGTCGTGCGCGAGAACGACATGCTCCCCACCCACTGGCGGCTCGATGCGCTCAAGCGCGGCCGTGCCGCGCAGACGGTGCGCGTCAGCGGCCCGCTGGCCAGCAACTTCGGCGAGGTGGTGCGCGACTGGTGCCTGGCCGGCCACGGCCTGATGCTGCGCTCCACCTGGGACGTGCAGCCGCTGATCGCCGCCGGCCGCCTGGTGCAGGTGCTGCCGGAGTGGGCGATGCTCGACGCCATCAACTTCCTGACCCCGCCGCGCGACCCGCTGCGGCCCACGCCGCTGCGCGTGCGCCAGCTGCGCGACTACCTGGCCGGCGCGCTGGCGCAGGCCGACTGGTCGCGTCCACCGTCCGGCTGACCCGGCGTCGGCGCTCAAGGCCGCAGCACGATCTTCGGCGCGGCACTGGCCCCGCTGTCGAGGTCGACGAAGGCCTGCGGCCCGTCGGCCAACGCGCGCTCCTCCACCCAGGCCAGGTCGCCGAACTGGCCCTGGTGCAGCGCCGCCACGGTGGCGCGCAGGTCGGCCGTGGTGTAGGTGTAGGTGCCCAGCAGCGTGATCTCGGCCAGCGTGAGCTTGCGCATGTCGATCTCGCTGGCCCAGTCCTGCAGGCCCACGTGCATGACCACGCCGCCGGGCTTGATGGCCGCCAGCGCCTGCTGGCGCGTGACCTTGGCGCCCACCGCGTCCATCACGTGGTCGTACGCCGACTCCTCCAGCGGCGTGTCGCGCGGGTCGATCACCTCGCAGCCCACGGCGCGGGCGATGGTGGCTCGCCGCTTCGGGTTCAGCTCGGTCACGGTCAGCCGCGTGACGCCCAGCTGCCGGAACAGCAGCGCCGCCAGCATGCCGATGGCGCCGCCGCCGATCACCAGCACGCGGCACTCGTGCAGTGGCCGCACCAGCGCACGGATGCTCAGGTTGATCGCGTGCCAGGCCGTGGCCGCAGGCTCGGTGAGCGCGGCGGTGCGCGCCGGCATGTCCTGCGGGATGGCCACCAGCGACGCCGCCGGAATGCTCATGTACTGCGCGTAGGCCCCCGGCCGCGTCATGCCGACCATGGTGCGGTTGGCGCACAGGTTGTTGCGGCCCTGCACGCAGTACTCACAGGTGCCACAGGTGATCAGCGGGTTGCCCGTCCAGCGCGTGCCGGCGTCGAAGCCGGGCGCGGCCGTCTCGGCGATGCGGCCGACGAACTCGTGGCCCAGCACCAGCCCAGGCTTGCGCCGCGGGTCGTGCCCGTGCCAGGCATGCATGTCCGATCCGCAGATGCCCACGGCCTCGATCTGCAGCACCACCTCGCCGGCGTCGAGCGCCGGGTGCGGCCGCTCCTGCAGCTGTAGTTCGCCGGGTTTCGTGTAGACGAGTGCTTGCATGTACGTTCTCCTGGATTCCTGGGCACTAACGCGCCGTGTAGCCGCCATCCACCATCAGCGTCTGCCCGGTGACGTAGGCCGCGGCGTCGCTGCACAGGAACACGGTGGGGCCGTGCAGGTCCTCCAGGCGGCCGTTGCGGCCGATGCAGGTCTGCGCGGCGTGGCGATCGGCCAGCGCGGCATCGGCGAACACCGGCGCCGTCAGCGCGGTCGGGAAGAAGCCGGGGCCGATGGCGTTGCAGGTGATGCCGTGCGGCGACCAGGCCTGCGCGATGGCGCGCGTGAGCTGCACGATGCCGCCCTTGCCGGCGCCGTACGGGGCGCTGTCGGCGAAGGCGCGCATGCTCTGCAGCGAGGCGATGTTGAGGATGCGGCCCCAGCCGCGGTCCCGCATACCCGGGGCCAGCGCCTGGGTCAGGAAGAAGGGCGCGCCCAGGTGCAGCGCCAGCTGCAGCTGCCAGGCCTCGGGCGTCACCGCCTCGAAGGGCTGGCGCAGGTTCACGCCGGCGGCGTTGACGAGGATGTCCACGCCACCGCCCAGCGCCTGCTCGGCCTGCGCCGCCACCGCATGCAGTTCCGGCAGCGCCGCCAGGTCGGCCGGCAGCACGCCAGCGTCGATGCCCTCGCTGCGCAGCCGCTCGGCGGCCGCGTCCAGCTCGGCCGGCCGCCGCGCCACCAGCAGCACGCGCGCACCGGCACGGCCCAGCGCCAGCGCCATCGCCTCGCCGATGCCGGAGTTGCCCCCGGTCACCAGCGCGCGGCGCCCGGTCAGGTCGAAGCTCGCGCCAACGGCCATCGTGTTCACACCTTCACCGGTTCGCCGAGCTCGAAGGCCTGCGCCGGGAAGTACTTGGCCAGCCGGTCGTCGGCGGTGCGCGCATGCGCCTCCATGCCTTCCAGGCGGGAGATGCGCGCCGTGACCTCGCCGATGTCGCGCGCCGCCTCGCGCGTCATGCGTTGCCAGGTGAAGGTCTTCATGAACTTGTGCACCGACAGGCCGCCGGAGTAGCGCGCCGCGCCCTTCGTGGGCAGCACGTGGTTGGGCCCGCTGGCCTTGTCGCCATAGGCCACGGTGGTCTCCTCCCCGAGGAACAGCGAGCCGTAGCAGGTCAGGTTCTCCAGCCACCAGTCGAGGTCGCGGGTCTGCACCTCCAGGTGCTCCGACGCGTAGCGGTCCGAGACCTCCACCACCTCCTCGCGGGTGTCGCAGACGATGACCTCACCGTAGTCCCGCCAGGCCGCGCCGGCCGCGTCGCGTGCGGTGGGCGGCAGTTGGTCGATCAGCGCGGGCACGCGCTGCATCACGTCCTGCGCCAGCGCTTCGCTGGTGGTGAACAGCCAGGCCGGCGACTCGTGGCCGTGCTCCGCCTGGCCCACCAGGTCGCTGGCGACGATGGCCGGGTCGGCGCTGTCGTCGGCGATCACCGCCACCTCCGACGGGCCGGCGAAGACGTCGATGCCGACCTTGCCGAACAGCGTGCGCTTGGCCTCGGCGACGAACTTGTTGCCCGGGCCGACGATCACGTCGGCCGGCTTGCCGGTGAACAGGCCGTAGGCCATGGTGGCGATGGCCTGCACGCCGCCCAGGGTCATGATCACGTCGGCACCCGCCTTGTGGAAGGCGTACATCAGGTACGGGTGCATCGGCCCGCCACGGAACGGGCCCGAGCAGGCGATGATGGTCTTCACGCCGGCGGCCTTGGCGGTGGCGACGCCCATGTAGGCCGACGCGATGTGGGCGTAGCGTCCGGCCGGCGCATAGCAGCCGGCCACGTTGACCGGCAGCACACGCTGGCCGGCGGTGACGCCCGGGTGCAGTTCGGTGCGGAACTCGCGCAGCGAGTCGCGCTGGGCTCGGGCGAACTTCGACACCTGCTCGATCGCGAAGTCGATGTCCTGGCGCACCTGCAGCGGCACGGCTTCGGCGTTGGCCGCCAGCTGCTCGGGCGTGGCGATGAGCTCACCCTCCCACTTGTCGAGCTTGCGGGCGTAGTCACGCACGGCGGCCTCGCCGCGCTGCTCGATCTCGGCCAGCATCTCGTTGACGACGTTCTGCGCCGTGGCCGTCTCGGTCTCCGGCGTCTTGGTGGCCTTCTTCAGGTATCGGGTGCTCATGGGGCGTCCCTCTCGGATGGGGTGAGTGGACAGGCGCCGCCTGGCGGCCGCGCCCGGCGGTGGATCACTTGTAGATGTCGGGCAGCAGCAGCGTCGTGGTCTCGGGCACGAAGGCGATGAGCATCACCACGGCCAGCATCGACAGCACGAACGGCACGGCACGGCGCGCAATCTTCAGGATCGATTCGCCCGTGAGCCCGGAGACGACGAAGAGGTTGAGCCCCAGCGGCGGTGTGATGAAGCCCACCCCCAGGGTCGTGATCATCATGATGCAGAACTGGATCTCGTTCATGCCGATCTCGTCGGCCAGCGGCTTGAGCAGCGGCGCCAGGATCACGATGTTGGGCGTGGTCTCCATCACGCAGCCAGCCGCCACGAGGATCACGATCATCATCAGGATGACGGCCCAGGGCTCGCTGGAGATGCCGGTGACCAGGCCCACGAAGCCCTGCGGCACGCCCATCGTGGCCAGCGCTTGCGCCAGCGGCAGCGAGAAGGCGATGATGGGCAGGATCACGCCGTTGACCTTGGCCGAGCTGACCAGCATCGCCGGGAAGTCCGACAGCTTCAGCGTGCCGATGACGAAGCCGATGATGATGGTGACCACCACTGCGGTGGCGCCGGCCTCGGTGGGCGTCAGGCTGCCGGAAAAGATGCCGGTAAAGATGACCGCCGGCACGATGAAGGCGTACCAGCCGCGCTTGAGCGTGCCCAGCAGGTTGGCCGTCCACTCGCCGAAACCGATGGCCACGCCCTTCTCGTAGGCGTACTTGCGGTTGATCAGGCTGTTGGTGACGAAGATGCCGGCGAGGATCATCAGGCCCGGGATCAGCGCCGCCTGGAACAGCGTGGAGGCCGAGATGCCCAGCACCAGGCCGATGATGATGTAGGCGATCGACGGCGGGATCAGGATGCCGGTGCAGGCGCCGGCGGCCACCAGCGCACAGGCGTAGGGCTTGGGGTAGCCGGACTCGACCAGCCGGTTGATCGTCATGCGCCCCACGGCAGCGGCACCTGCGGCGTCCGACCCGGAGATGGCGCTGAACATGCCGCAGACCAGCACCGTGGCCGAGCCGAAGCCGCTCTTGGTCCAGTTGGTCAGCGCCTCGGCCACGTCCATGAACTTGCGGCTCAGGCCGGTGCGCACGAGCACGTCGCCGGTGAGGATGAACAGCGGCACGGCCGTGAGCGCGAAGGCATCGATGCCTTCGAACAGTGACCCGCCCAGCAGCGTCATCGGCAGGATGCCGGACCACCACAGCAGCGCGATCGACGTGACGCCGATGGCGGCCCACACTGGCACCCCCAGCGCGATCATCACGACGAAGATCAGCACCGGGCCGTAGAAGCTCCAGCCCAGCGACAGGACTTCGGCTTCTGAACCGGGGAACAGCGAGTTCACGTGGATGGTCCTTCAGCCGCGAATCAATCGAACAGCCGTTCGCCCTCGAACACCGGCCGGCCCGCGAAGAGGTCGGCCAGGTCGCGGCGGATCGACTGCTGCAGGCGGTGCAGCATCAGCAGGAAGCCGATCGGCACCGCGGCCAGGAACCACACCATGGGTGCGCGCAGGCCGTGGGAGACGGAGCCGAACTTCGCGCTCACCGCCACGCTCTCCCACGAGTAGTACAGCGCGAAGCAGGCGACGAAGAGCATCACCAGGTCGCCCAGCAGGTACAGCAGGGCCTTCACGCGCGGCGAGCAGAACTCGTAGATCACGTCGATGCGGATGTGCGCCCGCTCGCGCACCGCCGCCGCCGCACCGATCCAGACGAGGTAGATGAACGCGTAGCGCACGATCTCCTCGCCCCAGACCGACGAGTACGAGAACACCTCGCGCCGCAGCACCTCGACCGACATCGTCACGACGAGCATGCTGTAGAAGACCAGCAGTGCCCAGCGTTCGAGGTTGCGGTCGAGCCGGGTCCAGGTGCCGGGCGTGGTCGTCGAGGTGCTCATGGCGGGGATGGCCTGTGCGCGCGGGATGCGGCCGTCGAGGTCAGGCGTCGTGCACGTACAGGCGCGACGCCGTGTTGGCCGCCGTCTCCAGCTTGGCGAACAGCTCCTTGGAGGCCAGTTCGTTGCGGAACTCGGCCCACTCGTTGCGCTGGTAGCCGCCGGTCTTCTCCCACTCCGCCAGCTGCGCGGCGCTGAGCGTGTGGAACTGCACCCCGGCCGTGGCGAGCTCGGCGATCGCGTAGTTGCGCGCCGACGGCACCTTGGCCAGGTTCATCTGCGCGGTGATCTCCGACGCGAACATGATCCCTTCCTGCACGTCCTTGGGCAGACCGTTGAACCAGGCGAGGTTGCAGGAATAGACCTGGCTGTCGGGCACGGCGCGCGTGAAGGTGACGTGGCTCAGGATGTCCTTGAAGCCGAACACGTGCAGTGCGCCGGCCGCCGGGTCCAGCGCGTCGGCCACGCCCTGCTTGATCGCCGACGGCGTCTCGCCCCAGGCCACCGGCGTGGGGTTGGCGCCGACCATGCGGTAGTACTGCTGCAGCATCTTCGAGCCGGGCACGCGGAACTTCACGCCCGCCAGGTCGGCCGGCGTGATGACGGCCTTGCC
>JACKLN010000015.1 GCA_024235855.1 Burkholderiaceae bacterium | reverse complement strand
AAATGCGCATCTCAGCCCGCGACGCGGGGCAATTGACCTCAATGCACACACAGAGCGCGGGGCCCGATATGCCCTTTAAAACTCCATGCATACTGCGCCGCAGTTGCATCTACCGTTTACGTTTGTCGCCAAGTTCAGCGAAAGCTCCCAATTACTCCCACCTTCCTGCTTTACGGTGCAGGTACAGGCTTGATTCGAATGACTTTCTCCTGCTCGCGACAGAGCGCAGAAGGCGTAAGCGCCCAGATTTCGAGTCAGATTCTGCGGCTCATCCTTTGAATTCGATAAGTTCTCGAAGCGCAGACGCGGCTTTCTGCTCTCTAAAGTAGCGACCTTACGAGAAAGCTCGTCCACCTGCTGCACTGTTCTGAGAGCCGCGGCAATATCAGGCTTTCCCTTCAGTGCCTCAGCCGCCTCCACAACCCGCAAGACATCGCCACCTTTCAGCGTAGAGGCTTGCTGCTGGAGCTCATTAAGCGCCTTCTTCGTTCTCTCCGCTTCCTCCGCGGCGCTGCGAGACATTCCCTTCGCTTCGCCGCCGATCGATAGCGCCTCTGCTGCAATCTGCATCAGCGATTTTCGAAGCTCGCTGATCGGCTCTTCCGCCTTCTTTTCCACAAAGACTTTGGCTTCAGATGCGGCCTTCTCAGGGATAACAAAGAAGATGTACGCCAGTCCAACAACTATCGCACCAACATTAACGACACCAAGTATCGCGCCCAGACTTGCAACCCATCTAAATAGGTAAGCATTTATCTGAGTCCTAAGTTCGTCAGGTATTTCCTGCTTCATGGCAGCAGACTTATTCTGACCATCATCCATCTGTCCATTCCTCCTTTGACCTCGACCGTCGCAAGTACTAACGCAACTTTCCTGCGCGTTTGCGTAGAACGAAGACCTGTCCGATTTCGCACTGAGTCGCCAGCAATCAGTAGAAGTCTTGACAAACGCACGGGAGAAGCAGTTATTGCTCGCCCTATTAAAACGACAAGAACGACAAATATCAAACTAGTCCGCCAAAGCGGTGCGATTGGAGGCCCGCCTCCGAGGTGGTGATGCATCCGACTTCACTGATTCAGTGGACTAGTTGATGGACAGGGTCGGTCGAGGGTAGCGCCATGTGAGGCCTAACGTGATGTAGACATCACCCGATTCCGCCTCCTACCGCCCACATCTATCCACTTGTGATCGAAGCTAGTCAATCGATGTCTCGGACAAGTATCGAAGGCGGCAGCCACGAGGTTGCTACAACGCAACGATACAGGGCACCAGGCCCAATCGCCAGATCGCATCCCCGCGCAGGCGCCAGAGCTGCTCTTGAGCATCCCACCTGCCGCCGTTCGACTCGAGCAGGGTTCTCAGTTCGGGTTCAGGCGATGCCGGAAGCGCCAATCCGAACCAGGCCTTGCCGAACAGGCGCCCCTGCTGGGGCCGGGCGTCCACGACAATCTCGGCCGTCGTGTACCGCACCAGATCGAACCGGTCGCGTCGATGCCGCACGCAGACCAGGGCATCACCGAAGGCGTCGGCCCAGCGGACCGTTCCAGCTGAGCCGACACCCAAGGTCTTGACCACGCGGGTGTGGCCCACGGGCCAACTGACGGATTGGGGAGTCACGGTCTGATCCCTTGTGCTGCAAGGTACGGTGTTGGATACTGTACATAACAACAGTACTGTCGCCAACATGACCGTGCCGCCTTCGTCGAACACCGCCGCGCCGGACCAACGCCCTCGGTTGCTGGACCTTCTGCGTCGCCAGATCCGGTTTCTGCACTACAGCCAGCGGACGGAGGACGCCTATGTGCACTGGGTGCGCAGCTTCATCCGCTTCCACGGCCTGCGCCACCCGTCGGAACTGGTGGGCGACGACGTGCGCGCCTTCCTCACCTGGCTGGCCGACGACCGCCAGGCGTCGCCATCCACGCACCGGCAGGCCTTGTCGGCCCTGCTGTTCCTCTATCAGAAGGTGCTCCACCAGGACCTGCCCTGGCTGCAGGACATCGGCCGACCGCAGTCCAAGCGCCGCCTGCCAGTCGTGCTGTCGCACGACGAGGTGGCCGCCGTGATCAGCGCCCTCGAATCCTCGGCCACGCCGGTTCATGGCCTGCTGGCACGGCTGCTCTACGGCACCGGCATGCGCCTGCTCGAAGGCCTGCGTCTGCGCGTCAAGGACATCGACTTCGACCGCCGGGCCATCTACGTGCGCGACGGCAAGGGCGCGCAGGACCGCGTGGTGATGCTGCCGGCCTCGCTCGAGGCGCCCTTGCGGTCCCACCTCGCGGCCGTGCACGCGGTCTGGGCCGAAGACCGGGCAGCGCAGTTGCCGGGTGTGCAGCTGCCGAACGCGCTGGCACGCAAGTACCCGCGCGCGCCGCAGGCCTGGGCCTGGTTCTGGGTGTTTCCGCAGGCCACGTTGTCCTTGGACCCACGGGGCCGCCCACTCCCGCATGAAGCCGGCCCACCGACCCCGCCGCGGCGGCATCATCTCTACGAACAGACGTTTCAGCGCGCCTTCCGGCGTGCGCTGCAGTCGGCCGGCATCGTGCGCCAGGCCTCGCCGCACACCTTGCGGCACTCCTTCGCCACCCACCTGCTGATGGCCGGCTACGACATACGCACCGTGCAGGAACTCCTGGGGCATGCCGACGTCAGCACGACGATGATCTACACCCACGTGCTGAAGCTCGGCGGTGGTGCGGTGCGCAGCCCGCTCGACCACCTGGGCACCGCAGGCGGCGCCATGGGCCTGGCAGGGCAGCCGGCGGCGCCAGGCGCTGCCGTGCCGGCCGGGGAGACGCCGCCCCGCGCGCCATGGCGGCGCGTGCCGGACGGCACACCGCCCCCGCGTGCGCGGGAACCATCGCCACCGTACACCACCACCGCGGGGTGGCTCGCCCGCGCGGCGGCTTGAGCCTGCGCGGGGGGCCGCGGGTACGTCAACCCGGCATCGTGAACACCGTGCACCCCGTGGTCTTGCGCGCCTCCAGGTCGCGGTGCGCCTGTGCCGCTTCGGCCAGCGGGTAGCGCTGGTCGATGCGGATCTTCACCCGCCCGTCGCCCACCACGGCGAACAGCTCGTCGGCCATCTGCTGCGTGGCCTCGCGGGTGGCGATGTGCGTGAACAGCGTCTGCCGCGTCAGGTACAGCGATCCCTTGGCCGCCAGCAGGCCCGGGTTCACCGGCGGCACCGGGCCACTGGCGTTGCCGAAGCACACCATCAGGCCGAAGGGCCGCAGGCACTCCAGGCCCTTGTCGAAGGTGTCCTTGCCCACCGAGTCGTAGACCACCTTCACGCCCTTGCCGCCGGTGATCTCCTTCACGCGCGCCGCGAAGTCCTCCTTCGAATAGTCGATCACGTGCGCCGCGCCATGCGCCTTGGCCAGCTCGCATTTCGCCGCGCTGCCGGCCGTGCCGATCAGCTGCAGCCCCAGCGCCTTGGCCCACTGGCAGGCGATCAGGCCCACGCCACCGGCCGCGGCGTGGAACAGCACGTGGTCGCCGGGCTCCAGGCCTTCCACCGGCTTCACGCGCCGCAGCAGGTACTGCGCGGTCAGGCCCTTGAGCATCATCGCGGCCCCGGTCTCGAAGTCGATGCCGTCGGGCAGGCGCACCACGTTCTTGGCCGGCATCACCCGCGCCTCGCTGTAGCTGCCTGGCGGGTTGCTGGCATACGCGGCGCGGTCGCCGGGCTTCAGATGGGTCACGCCCTCGCCCACCGCCTCGACGATGCCGGCGCCTTCCATGCCCAGGTTCAGCGGAAGCGGCAGCGGGTACAGGCCGGTGCGCTGGTAGACGTCGATGAAGTTCAGGCCCGCAGCCTGGTGGCGGATGCGGATCTCGCCGGGGCCGGGATCGCCGACGCCCACGTCGACGAGCTGCATGTTCTCGGGGCCGCCATAGGCGTCGATGCGGATGGCCTTGGGCATGGGTGGAAGTCTCCTGGTGCAGTGGTGATGAACGTCAGCGCGAGGCAGCCTGGGCAGGCCACGCCGCTGCGCGGCGAGGCGCGAGATTACGCCACTCGGCGCAAAGCTGCAGGCCACGGCGCGCCGGGGTCATCCATGGCACCATCGCGGCCCCGATGAAACGCATCGCCCAGGCTCCCAACCTCGCCATCGCCACGCTGTGGGCCGACATGCTCCAGCACGAAGGCGGTTTCGCCGCCACGGTGCAGCGTGCGTACGCCAGCGGCATCGCCGGCGAGATCCCGCCCGACCAGGCGCTGCCCGAGGTCTGGGTGCAAGACGACACGCGCGCCGACGAGGCGAAGGCCTGGCTCGACGCCGTGCGCCGCCTGCCGGACCGGCACTGGCTCTGCCACGCCTGTGGCGAGTCGGTCGACGGCCCGTTCGAGCAGTGCTGGAACTGCGGCGCCGCCATGCCGGCCGCAAGCGGGACCCGATGACGCGCCGCCACCCAGGCCTGACGCTGCGCGTCGCAGCGCTGCTGCTGGTGCCGCCGCTGATGTGGGCCGGCAACGCGCTGATGGGCCGCCTGCTGGCCGGCACCCTGCCGCCGCTGGCGCTCAACGCCCTGCGCTGGAGCGTGGCCCTGGTGCTGCTGCTGCCGCTGGGCGCGGCCGTGCTCGCCACCCGCGAGCGGCGACGCGAGATCCTGGCGCGCTGGCAGCCGCTGGCCCTGCTCGGCGGCCTGGGCGTGGGCGCCTACAACGCGCTGCAGTACCTGGCGCTGCAGACCTCCTCGCCCATCAACGTGACGCTGATCGCGTCCAGCGTGCCGCTGTGGATGATGACCATCGGCGTGCTCTTCTATCGCGAACACCCGAAGCCGGCGCAGTGGCTGGGCGCCGGGTTGTCGGCGCTGGGCGTGCTCACCGTGCTGCTGCGCGGCGACCTCGGCGCGCTGCGCCAGCTGCAGCTGGTGCCGGGCGACCTGTGGATGCTGCTCGCGGCGCTGTCGTGGGCGCTCTACAGCTGGCGGCTGGCGCGCCCCCCGGCGGCGCTGGCCGGCGACCAGCGACCGGCCTGGGACTGGGCCGGTTTCCTGCTGCTGCAGGTGATCTTCGGCCTCGTGTGGGCCGGCGGGGCGGCGGGGCTGGAGTCCGCACTCGGCGTCGTGCCGACGACCGCGGTGGCGCCGGTCAAAGGCTGGGCCTTGGCCGCGGCCCTGCTGTTCCTGGGCGTCGGTCCGTCGGTGCTGGCCTACCGCTGCTGGGGAATCGGCGTGGCCGCGGTCGGCCCAGCGCTGGCGGGCTTCTTCGCCAACCTCACGCCGCTGTTCGCCGCGCTGCTGTCGGCGCTGTGGCTCGGCGAGCCGCCGCGCCCGTACCACGGCATCGCCTTTGCCTGCATCGTCGGCGGCATCTGGCTGTCGTCGCGGCGCTGAACGGGTTCACGCCATGGCAGAGCGTCCGCTGCCCGAGATCCTCGCGCTGGGTGAACCCATGGTCGAGTTCAACCAGGCCGGCGACCCGTCGGGCCGGCTCTACCGCCAGGGTTTCGGCGGCGACGTATCGAACTTCGCCATCGCCGCCGCACGCCAGGGCGCCCGGGTGGGCCTGGTCAGCGCCGTGGGCGACGACCCCTACGGGCGGCGGCTGCGCGGCCTCTGGGCCGACGAAGGCATCGACGACCGCTTCGTTGCCACCGACCCCGACGCATACACCGCCGTCTACTTCGTCAGCCACGACGCGCAGGGCCACCACTTCCACTTCTTCCGCCAAGGCTCGGCCGCGGCGCGGATGGGGCCGCCACAGCTGCCGCTGGCAGCAATCCAGGGCTGCCGCCTGCTGCACCTCTCCGGGATCAGCCTGGGCATCTCCACCACCGCCTGCGACGCAGGTCTGGCCGCCATCGCCGCCGCGCGCGAGGCCGGCGTCGCGGTGTCCTTCGACACCAACCTGCGGCGCAAGCTCTGGCCGCTGGCCCGCGCGCGGGCCGTCATCACCGAGGCCATGCGCGGGGCCGACCTGTGCCTGCCCAGCCTGGACGACGTGACGGCGCTGACCGGGCTGACCGACCCCGACGCCATCGTCGACCACTGCCTGCGCCTGGGCGCCCGCGTGGTCGCGTTGAAACTCGGCGCCGACGGTGCGCTGGTGGCCGACGCGACACGGCGCCACCGCATCGCGCCCCACTCCTGCCAGGCGGTGGACGCCACCGGCGCCGGCGACACCTTCGGCGGCGCCTTCGCCACCCGCTGGCTGGCCGGAGACGACCTGCCCACGGCCGGACGCTACGCGGCGGTAGCCGCGGCGCTGTCCACCGAAGGCTACGGCGCGGTTGAACCGATCCCGCGTGCGGAAGCGGTTCGCCGCGCGCTGGCGGCGGCGACGCCGGATGCCGGCGAACCCGGTCAGTAGGTGCCGGGGTAGGCGCCGCCGTCGATCAGCAGGTTCTGCCCGGTCAGGAAGCCGGCCTGCGCGCTGCAGACGAAGGCGCACAGCGCACCGAACTCCTCGGCCGTGCCGAAGCGGCGGGCGGGGGCAAGCATGCGGCGCGCCTCGGCCACCTGGTCCAGGCTCTGACCGGTCTTCTGCGCCGTGCCCTGCATCGTCACGCGCAGGCGGTCGGTGTCGAAGGCGCCGGGCAGCAGGTTGTTGATCGTCACGTTGCGGCTGGCCAGCGCCGGCTGCCGTGACAGCCCGGCGATGAAGCCCGTCAGCCCGCTGCGCGCGCCGTTGGACAACCCCAGCACGTCGATCGGCGCCTTCACCGCGCCCGACGTGATGTTGACGATGCGCCCGAAGCCGCGCTCGGCCATCGCGTCCACCGTCGCCTTGATGAGCTCGATGGGCGTGAGCATGTTGGCGTCCACCGCCTTCAGCCAGGTCTCGCGGTCCCACTGGCGGAAGTCGCCCGGCGGCGGGCCGCCGGCGTTGTTGACCAGGATGTCCACCTGCGGGCAGGCGGCCAGCGCGGCGGCGCGGCCCTCGGCGGTGGTGATGTCGCCCGCCACGGTGCGCACCTCGCCGGCACCCGGGCGCGCGCGCAGCGCGGCCGCCGTGGCCTCCAGTGCCTCCGCGCCGCGCGCCGTGATGACCAGGTTCACGCCCTCGTCGGCCAGCGCCTCGGCACAGCCGCGGCCGAGGCCCTTGCTCGCCGCGCAGACCAGCGCCCACTTGCCCTTGATGCCCAGATCCATCGTGTTCTCCTTGTTCGTCGTGAAAAGACTCAGCGCGCGCGCGCCAGCAGCCACACCCCGGCCAGCACCAGCACCGTGCCGGCGATCAGCCAGCCGGTGAAGGGCTCGCCGAGCACCAGCACGCCCAGCGCGATCGTCGCCAGGGGGCCGATCATGCCCGTCTGCGCGGTCACCGTCGGGCCGACGCGCTCGATGGCCATCATCACCATCAGGACAGGCGCCAGCGTACAGGCCACGGCGTTCAGCGCCGACAGCCACAGCACCTCGGGCGCCAGCGTGGCCAGGCTGGACACCGGCCGCAGCAGCAGGAACTGCGCGATGCACAGCACGCAGGCCACGCTGGTGGCCCAGCCGGTGAGGCGCAGTGCACCCAGCCGCCTGACGTGGGCGCCGCTGTAGACCAGGTACACGGCGTAGCTCACCGCGCTGGCGAACACCAGGCCGGTGCCCAGGGCCACGTCGGCACCCTCCAGCGTGACCTCGTGGCCGAAGACCAGCAGCACGCCGGCGTAGCTGACGGCCAGTGCGGCCAGCTGTGCCGGTTTCACGCGCGCCTGGTGCAGCAGCACGCTCAGCGCCAGCACGATGGTCGGGTTGAGGTACAGGATCAGCCGTTCGAGGCTGGCGGTGATGTAGGCCAAGCCGGCGAAGTCCAGGAAGCTCGCCAGGTAGTAACCGGTGAAGCCCAGACCGACGACGATGCCCAGGTCCTGGCGCGTCAGCGGTGCCTTGTCGCGCCCGGCCCACCAGGCCAGCAGCGCGAACATCGGCAGTGCGAACAGCATGCGCAGCATGATCAGCGTCACCGCGTCCACCCCGTAGCGGTAGGCCACCTTGACGATGATGGCCTTGCCGGAGAACGCGATGGAACCGGCCGCGGCCAGGGCCAGGCCTTGCCAGGGCAGGGTCACGTGCCGGCCTCCTTCAGCATCGCCGCGACCTGCTCGCCGATGGCGATGCACGCGGTGAGGCCGGGCGATTCGATGCCGAACAGGTTCAACAGGCCGGGCCAGCCGTGGTCGGCCGGGCCGCTGAGCATGAAGTCCGCCGCCGGCTCGCCGGGGCCGCTGACCTTGGGGCGCAGACCCGCGTAGGCCGGTTGCAGCCGGCCAGTCGGCAGCGCCGGCCAGAACCGGCGGATCGCATCGTCGAAGCCTTCCGCACGCGCGGGGTCCACGGCGTAGTCCTCGGCACCGGGTTCGGTCACCGGCACCCACTGCACGTCAGGGCCGAAGCGCATCTGGCCCGCCAGGTCCAGCGTCAGGTGCACCCCCAGACCACCAGGTTCGGGCAGCGGGTAGATCAGGCGCTGGAAGGCCGGCCGACCAGGCAGCGCGAAGTAGTGGCCGCGTGCCCAGTGCTGCGGCGGCACGTGCGCCGGGTCCAGGCCTTCGATGCGCCGCGCCAGGGTCTGCGCATGCAGCCCGGCGGCATTGACCAACTGGCGCGCCCGTACCACGCTGGGTTCGTCACCCCCCACGTGCACGATGAAGGCGCCGGCCGGCGCGCAGACGATGCGCTCGACAGGGCTCTTGAGCGCCACCATCGCGCCGTGGTCCTCGGCCTCGCCCTGCAGGGCCAGCATCAGCGCGTGGCTGTCGACGATGCCGGTGGAGGGCGAATGCAGCGCCGCCGTGCAATGCAGTGCCGGCTCCAGCGCCCGGGCCTGGGCGCCGGTCAGCCACACGAGGTCGTCCACGCCACAGGACGCACCGCGCGCGCGGATGGCCTCCAGCCCGGCGCCCTGCCCCGCCGCTGTGGCCACGATCAGCTTGCCGCAGCGGCGGTGCGGAATGCCACGTTCGGCCGCGTAGGCGTAGAGACGCTGGCGCCCCTCCACGCACAGTCGCGCCTTCCATGAGCCGGGTGTGTAGTACAGCCCGGCATGGATGACCTCGCTGTTGCGGGCGCTGGTGCCGGTGCCAATGGCGTCGGCAGCCTCGAGCACCACCACTTCATGGCCCTGCTGCGCCAGTGCACGCGCGCAGGCCAGACCAACGACGCCGGCACCAATGACAACCGTGTCAAGTGAATCCATGTCTGATCACGACCCGTTGCGGGCGCTCGGTTGTCCATCAACGCCGCCGTTCAGCGTGGCCGGGGGTCCGGGCAGGCGTTCTCCGGCCCACGCTCGCGGGGCGCTGCCCGTGGTGTGCCACCGACGAGGCATCAACACCGGCGTCGGTGTGTCGCCGACGAGGCGACCGCGAATGGGGCCTGCGCCCGCCCACCCGAACCCCCGTCCCTTCGCAGCGCCGAGGCGTCGGTCCCCGGGAACAGCGTGTGGGTGTCGCAGGGTGGCGGTGGCGCCTGCGGGCGCAGGCCCCATTCGCGGTCGCCTGGACGCTGACGCACCACTGGCGGCGTTGAAGCCTCGGCCGCGGATGAACCATGGCAGCGCCCCGCGAGCGTGGGCCGGAGAACGCGGGCGACGCCGCCGCCCTGCTGCAGCGGCGGTGGAGCGCGAGGACCACGAGCGCTCGAACATGAAGGGCCGCTCCGGGTTGAATGCAGTCACTCCGTGCCCCCTACAACGGCATCGTCGGCTCGGCTGCCAACGTCTCGGCCACGTACCGCTTCACCGCCGGCGGTTGCGAACCCAGATGAAAGGCCAGCCGCTGGGCCCGCAGCTCGTCATCCGCCGCCGTGAAGCGCTCGTGGCGGCGCAGATGCTCCACCCAGCTCTCGTCGACGAAGTACTCCACGTAGCGGCCGGGCACGCCGGCGTCCTTGAACAGGCCCCAGCTCAGCGCGCCCTGGCGCAGCCGCGCGCGGCGCGTGCTCTGCATCACACGCGCGAACTCGGCGGCGCGCGCGGGGTCGATCAGGTACTCGATGACCACCATCACCGGCCCCTCGTCCGGTTGGATGTCCAGCGCCACGCCGGTGACCGCGCGCGGCGGCTGTGGGCTCAGGTCCTCGTCGCCGCCGCCTTCCACCGACCACCGGCGGGTTAGGTACAGCGCCAGCACGCCCGCCAGCGCCGCGGCCGTCACAGCAGCGGGCACGCTGGTCCAGCCGGCCACCTGGCCCCACAGGCCAGCGCCGATGGCGGTGCCGCCCATCAGCGCCATCTGGTAGATCGACATGCCGCGCGCGCGCACCCAGTTGGGCAGCGCCTGCTGCGCCGACAGCACCAGCGAGTTGGCGGTGGAGATCCAGGCGGCGCCCAGCAGCGCCACCGCGGGCAGCACGATCCAGGGCGTGGGCAGCGAGACGATGAGCGTCGAGAGCACGGCGTGCACCATGGTGCCGTAGCGCACGAACTGGTCGCGGTCGAAGCGTTCGCGCCAGCGCGGGAACTGCAGCGCCGCGGCGATGGCCCCGGCCCCCAGGCAGGACATCATCGCCGTGTACATGGCCGCCCCGTGGCCGGTGGACCGCGCGATCAGCGGCAGCAGCGCCAGCAGCGCGCTGGCCTGCAGGAAGAACAGGAACACGCGCGCGATCACCACCCGCATGCGCGGCGACTGGCGCACGTGCTGCAGGCCCACGCGCATGGCGCCCACGAAACGCTCGCCCGGCAGCGCGCTGGCGCGCGGCTCGGACTTCCAGCGCCAGATCAGCCCGAAGGCCACTGCAGCCATCAGCGCATTGAGCACGAACACCACCGCCGGCCCGCTGGCGGCCAGCAGGCCACCGGCGATCACCGGGCCGATGACGCGCGACAGGTTCATCGAGATGCCGCCCAGCGCCAGCGCCGCCGGCAGGTTCGGCTTGGGCACCACGTCGGGCACGATGGCGGCGAACACCGGCCAGCGCGCGGCCAGTCCGATGCCGTTGACGAAGGTCAGCACCAGCAGCAGCTGGGCATTGAGCCCGTCGGCCACCGCCAGCAGCGCCAGCAGCAGCGCCGTGACGCAGACCCAGGCCTGGGTGCCGGCGAACCAGAGGCGGCGGTCGACGATGTCGGCCATCGCGCCGCTGGCGATGCCGAGCAGGAACACCGGCAGCGTGGACGCCGTCTGCACCAGGGCCACCATCACCGCGCTGTCGGTCAGCTGCGTCATCAGCCAGGCTGCGGCGACGTCGTGCGTCCACATCGTCAGGTTGGCCGTCAGCCAGGCCAGCCACAGGCCGCGGTAGACCCGGTCCTTCAGCGGCCGCAGGGCGGGCAACTCCAGGACGTCGACGGCTTTCATCACACGATCGTAAGGTGGAATGCAAACGGGCCCCGCCGTGCGGAGCCCGTGGCTGGCCGGGAGCGAGGGGTCAGTCCGCGTCCTTGAAGGCTTCCTGGCGCCGGCTGCTGATGGACGGCAGCGTGACCACGATGACCATCAGCAGCGCCGCGATCAGCAGGCCGGCCGACAGCGGCCGCGTCATGAAGGTCGTCCAGTCGCCGCGCGACAGCAGCAGCGCGCGGCGCAGGTTCTCCTCCATCATCGGCCCGAGGATGAAGCCCAGCAGCAGCGGCGCCGGCTCGCAACTGAGCTTGTAGAAGACGTAGCCCGCGATGCCGAACAGCACCGCCATGTACACGTCCCAGTTGTTGTTGTTGGTGGTGTACAGGCCGATGCAGCAGAACACCAGGATGGCCGGGAACAGGAAACGGTAGGGCACCGTCAGCAGCTTGATCCAGATGCCGATCAGCGGCAGGTTCAGGATGATCAGCATCAGGTTGCCGATCCACATGCTGGCGATCAGGCCCCAGAACAGCTCCGGGTTGCTCGTCATGACCTGCGGGCCGGGCTGGATGCCCTTGATCGTCATCGCGCCCACCATCAGCGCCATCACCGCATTGGGCGGGATGCCCAGCGTGAGCATCGGGATGAAGCTGGTCTGCGCGCCGGCGTTGTTGGCGCTCTCGGGGCCGGCCACGCCGCGAATGTCGCCGTTGCCGAACTGGCCGTCCTTGGCCAGCTTCTTCTCCACCGTGTAGGCGGCGAAGCTGGACAGCAGCGCGCCGCCGCCCGGCAGCACGCCCAGGATGGAGCCCAGCGCCGTGCCGCGCAGCACCGCCGGCCAGGCCTGCTGGAAGTCCTTCTTCGTCGGCCACAGGCCCTTGACGTCCTTGGTGAAGACCTCGCGGTGCTCCGGCGGCTGGCCCAGGTTGGCGATGATCTCGCCGAAGCCGAACACGCCCATCGCGATGGCGATGAAGCCGATGCCGTCGGTGAGCTCCGGGATGTCGAAGCTGTAGCGCGGCACGCCGCTGATGACGTCGGTGTTGATCTGCCCCAGCAGCAGGCCGAGGATGATCATGCCGATGGCCTTGATCAGCGAGCCCGAGGCCAGCACCACGGCGCCGATCAGGCCCAGCACCATCAGGCTGAAGTACTCGGCCGGGCCGAACTTGAAGGCGATCTCGGTCAGCGGCGGCGCAAAGGCGGCCAGGATCAGCGTGGCCACGCTGCCGGCGAAGAAGCTGCCCAGGCCGGCGGCGGCCAGGGCCGGGCCGGCGCGGCCCTGACGCGCCATCTTGTAGCCGTCGATGGCCGTGACCACCGAGGCCGACTCGCCCGGCACGTTGATCAGGATGGCGGTGGTGGAGCCGCCGTACTGCGAGCCGTAGTAGATGCCGGCCAGCATGATCAGCGCCGGCGTCGGGTCCAGCGCGTAGATGCTGGGCAGCAGCATCGCGATGGTGGCCACCGGGCCCAGGCCCGGCAGCACCCCGATCAGCGTGCCGAGCACGGCGCCGAAGAAGGCGTAGGCCAGGTTCTGCAGCGTGAAGGCGACGCCGAACCCGAGCGCGAGGTTGTTCAACAGATCCATGATGTGCCCGCCTTCAGCCGAGGAACGACGGCCACAGCGGGATCACGAGTCCCAGGCCCTTGATGAACACCAGCCAGCTGCCCACGGTGAGCACGGCCGCGTTGACGAGCGCCTCGCCGAAATGGAACTCGTCACCGGCCAGGGCCGAAATCACGATGAGCACCGGCAGCGTGAGGATCATGCCCAGCCAGGGCAGCAGGAAGCCGAACAGCGCCACCGAGCCGAGCACGATGCCCAGCGGCTTCCAGGCCACCGGGCCGATCTTGTCGCCGCCCTCGGTCTCGATGGTCAGCGCCTTGAACAGCACCAGGGCACCGATCAGCGCCAGGAGGATGCCCAGGCCGAAGGGAAAGTAGCCCGGGCCCGGCCGCGCCGAACTGCCGAAGTTGTAGTTGGTGGCGCCCCAGGCGAACCCGATGCCGATGGCCAGGAACATCAACCCCGACCAGAAGTCGCGCTGGCTCTTGATCTTCATGCTGTCTCCTCCGGGTGCGGACCCGTTCGCGGCGCATTCTAGGCAGCGGGCTTCCGCGGGCCCGGTGTGGGAACCACGTAAGCCTCAGCGGGCGTCCAGCGTGGGCGTGTTGCGCAGCACCTCGTCCGCCGTGGTCACGCCCTCGGCCACCTTCATCGCGCCGGCCAGGCGGAGCGGGCGCATGCCGTCCTTCACCGTCTGCCGGCGCAGCGCGGCGGCGTCCACCGCCGGATGCATGTGCGTTCGTGCGGCGTCGGTGTTCACCAGCAGTTCGTACAGGCCCACACGGCCGCGGTAGCCGGTGTGGCGGCACTCCAGGCAGCCCACCGGCCGGTAGGGCCGCACGCCGCCGGACAGGCGCCAGGGCCGGGCGATCTCGTCCAGCGTCTCGCGCTGCGTGGTGTCGTCGCGCGCCTTGCAGGCCGGGCACAGCGCCCGCACCAGGCGCTGCGCGAGCACGCCGATCACGGTGGCCGAGATCAGGTACGGCGGCACGCCCAGGTCGGCCAGCCGCGTGATGGCGCCGGCGGCGTCGTTGGTGTGCAGGGTGCTGAAGACCAGGTGGCCGGTCAGCGCGGCCTGGATGGCCATCTCGGCGGTGGCCAGATCGCGGATCTCGCCGACCATGATGATGTCCGGGTCCTGCCGCATCAGCGCGCGCAGGCCGGCGGCGAAGTCCAGGTCCAGCGCCGCCTGCACCTGCGTCTGGTTGAACGCCGGCTCGATCATCTCGATCGGATCCTCGATGGTGCAGACGTTGACCTCGTCGGTGGCCAGGCGCTTGAGCGTGGCGTACAGCGTGGTCGTCTTGCCGCTGCCCGTGGGGCCGGTGACGAGCACGATGCCATGCGGACGCGCGATCAGTTCCTGCCAGCGCGCCGCGTCGTGGTCGCTGAAGCCCAGCGCCTCCAGGTCCTTCACCGCCGCCTCGGGATCGAAGATGCGCATCACCATCTTCTCGCCGAAGGCCGTGGGCAGGGTGGACAGGCGCATCTCCACCTCGCCGCCGTCGGGCTTGCGGGTCTTGATGCGGCCGTCCAGCGGGCGCCGGCGCTCGACCACGTCCATGCGGCCCAGCAGCTTGATGCGCGCCGTCATCGCGCTCATCACGCCCAGCGGCACCTGGTAGACGCTGTGCAGCACGCCGTCGATGCGGAAGCGGATGACGCCCATCTCGCGCCGCGGCTCGAGGTGGATGTCGCTGGCGCGCTGGTCGAAGGCGTACTGCCACAGCCAGTCCACCACCTGCACCACGCCCTGGTCGTTGGCGTCCAGCGGCTTGTTGCTGCGACCCAATTCGACCAGCTGCTCGAAGCTGGCCGCCGGCGAGACCTCGCCGCTCTTGCTGGCGTGGCGCACCGACTTCGCCAGCGCGTAGAACTCGGTGGTGTAGCGCCGCACGTCCAGCGGGTTGGCCACCACCAGCTGCACGCGGCGGCGGGTGTGCGCCTCGATCTCCGGCACCCAGTCGACGTCGAAGGGCTCCGCGGTGGCCACGGTGACCACCTGCGCGCCCACCGTCACCGGCAGCGCCAGCCGGGTCTCGGCGTAGCGCACGGCCATCACGTCGGCCACCTTGCCGACGTCGGCCTTCAGCGGGTCGATGCGCAGGTAGGGCAGCCGGGCGCGGGTGGCCAGCCACTCGGTCAGGGCTTCGGTGTCCAGCGCGCGGCCGTCGCGCTGCAGGCCCGCGCCGCCCAGGCGCACCAGCGCGTGCAGGCTGGAGCGGCCGGCGCCCAGGCGCTGGGCCACGCGCAGCACGTCGTCGGCGGTGATCCAGCCGTCGGCCTGCAGCCAGTCCAGCAGCTGGCGCCAGTCCAGCCGGCCACGGGGTGCCGGCGTCGGCGACGTCGCGGTGGGGTCGGGCTTGCGGCGCGTGCTGCTACTGCTGCTCATGGCGTGGGATCGTACGGCCGGATCAGCCGCAGCCACTTGCGAGCCGGCAGCCCCAGCGTGCCGAAGCGCGCCTCGATCGCATCGGCCCGGCGCAGGCGCTCGTCACGGTCGGGCCAGGGCGCGCCACGCGTGGCCACGACCACGGTGTTGCCCTCCCGCGTGGCGCGCAGCACCCAGGTGTTGGCGGCGCCAAAGGCCTGCGCGATGCGCGCCGCGCTGTCGGTGAACGAGGCATCGCGGCCGAAGAGGTTGACCGCGAACACGCCACCCTCGTCCAGCAGGCGGTGGCAGCCGGCGTAGAAGCCGGCGTCGTCGAGCACCGGCGCCGCGGCCTCGTGGTCGTAGAGGTCCACGTGCAGCAGCGTGGCACTGCCTGGCTCGGCAGCGGCGAGCCAGTCGCCGGCGTCGGCCACCACCACGTCGAGCTTCGGGTCGCCCACCGGCAGGTGGAAGCGCAGCCGGTTCACGTCCACCACCATCGGGTTGATCTCGACGACCGTGGTCGGCAGCTTCAGTGCCTTGAGGGTGAAGCGCGTCAGCGCCCCGGCACCGAGGCCCAGCTGCACGGCGCGGCCCTGGGACAGCGCCGCGGTGGGCCGCCACAGCAGCGACGCCAGCATGCGCTGGATGTAGACCAGCACCACCTCCTGCGGCCGGCGCACGCGCATCGCGCCCTGGACCCAGATGCTGTCCAGGTGCAGGTAGCGCACGCCGTCGAACTCCGACAGCGTCACCGGGGTGAAGGGCAGTTCAGACGACATCGAGGCCCGCCTCGCGAAACACCGCCGCCCAGGCGGCACGCTTGCGGTCAAAGGACCAGCTGGCGTTGGCCGGGCTGGTGGATGGCAGCCGCCACACCGGCAGACCCAGGGCCCGCGTCACGCGCATGGCCCGCGCCGATTCCCCGCCGTTGTGCGCCACGCCCTGCAGCGCCGGCGCGCGGCGCTTCAGGCTGGCCAGGTCGTTGGGTTCGGCGGCCTCGATGGCGCTGTCCAGGCTGCCTTCGCGCCGGCAGGCGGCGTAGACGTCCCACAGGCCCAGGCCGCGTTCGCGCATCGCGGCGATGCGCTGGGGGTACGACCGGGCTGACAGGTCCAGGCCCCACAGGGCCGACAGGATCGGCCAGAAGTGGTTGCGCGGGTGGGCGTAGTACTGCTGCGCCTGCAGCGACGCCACCCCCGGAAAGCTGCCCAGCACCACCAGCCGCGTGTGGCGCGCGATCACCGGCGGCAGGCCGACCAGGCGGGGTGTGGCATCCGCGGTCATGCCGGGTTCACGTCCACCGCGGTGCACAGGCTCTGCAGGCGCGGCAGTGCGGCGAAGGCATTGCGCGCCGTCTGCGCCGCCGCCTGCGCGGGCGTCCACCCGCGCAGCGCCGCCAGCACGCCGCCGATGCGCGGCAGTTCGGCCGGCGTGTTGCGGTGGGTGGCGCCGGCGGCGCGTTCGGCCGCCGTGCGGTACAGCCACTGCGGCGGGATGTCGGGCGCGTCGGTCTCCAGCACCGGCACCTCGGCCGGCAGCTCGGCCGCCAGGGCACGGATGCGCAGCGCACGCTCGTGCGTCATCGCGCCGCCGAAGCCCAGCCTGAAGCCCAGGGCCGCGAAGGCCTGCGCCTGCGCCAGGCTGCCATTGAAGGCGTGGGCGATGCCACCGGCCACGGGGATGCGGCGCAGCCCGGCCAGCAGCGCGTCGGCCGAGCGGCGCACGTGCAGGATCACCGGCAGGCCGGCGTCGCGGGCGATCTTCAGCTGCGCCCGGTAGAAGTGCGCCTGCCGCTCGGGGTCGAGGCCCGGCACGAAATGGTCCAGGCCGATCTCGCCCACCGCCACCAAACGGGGGTCGTCGCGGGCGGCATCCAGCGCCCCGCGCAGCACGTCGAGGTCCTGCGCCGACGCACGGTCGACATAGAGCGGATGGATGCCCAGCGCATAGGCCAGGCCATGCTGCGCCGCCAGCGCCTGCACCCGCGCGAAATCGGCCGCCTGCACCGCCGGCAGCACCAACATGTGCACCCCGGCGGTGCGTGCCGCGGCCACCACGGCATCGCGGTCGGCGTCGAACTCCGGGGCGTCCAGATGGCAGTGCGTGTCGATCCACATGCGAGCCGGCATTGCACCACAGCGCAGTGAAGGGAATTGGCGCCCCCGCGGCGTGCCGCCGGCGCGCCATCGTGCTACTGTTATCGGCACACGAGCTTCCCTGATGCGCCGCACGCCCCTGACCAGCCGTTCTCCGCGCCGTCCGATTCCGGCGGCGCCAGTGGTGGCCGCGCCGGCGCCGCCGGCCGCCCCGGCGGACGCCGCCCCGGCCCCTGCCGTGCCGGCGCCCGGCGGCAACCGGCTGACGCGCTGGCTGCGCCGCCACCCGGGGCCGGTCTGGGCGCTGCTCGGCGCGGCCCTGGCCTCGGCCGTGGCTGTGGCGCTGTGGAGTGCGCAGCCGCGCGGCCGCGTGATCACGCAGGAGCATATCGACGCCGCGGTGCGCGAGTCGCTGGAGAAGGAACCGCTGCCGTCGGCCGCCGCCAGGGCCTACGAGGCCATCCTGCCGTCGGTGGTGCGCGTGACCGGCCTGATGAGCGAGAAGGACGACGGCGAGGACAAGGCCGAGGAGCGCGCCATGGACCGCAGCCTGGGCACGGGCACCGTGATCCAGGACAACGGCACCATCCTGACCAACCTGCACGTGGTCTGGGGCAGCAAGCGCATCAAGGTGCGATTCTGGGACGGCACCGAGACCGAGGCCGACCTGGTCGGCACGCAGCCGGAGAACGACCTGGCCGTGCTGCGTGCACGCCAGCTGCCCGACGATCTGCAGCCGGCCACCATGCGCTCCACCGGCGACCTGCGCCCGGGCGATCAGGTCATCGCCGTGGGCCACCCGTTCGGCATCGGGCCTTCCGTCAGCGCCGGCGTGGTGTCGGGCCTCAAGCGCGAGTTCCGCTCGCCGGAGGGCCAGCGCGAGCTGAGCAACCTGATCCAGTTCGACGCCGCCGCCAACCCCGGCAACTCCGGCGGCCCGTTGGTGACGATGGACGGCCACGTGGTCGGCGTCGTCACCGCCATCCTCAACCCCAGCGAACAGCGCACCTTCATCGGCATCGGCTTCGCCGTGCCGATCGAGAACGCCGCCCAGGCGGCGGGGATGCCGCCGTTCTGACCCCCGCAAGGAATCGCCGATGACCGAGAAGACCGCCGAGCTGATGGAATCCATCCTCTACGAGGTCAAGCGCGTGGTGGTGGGCCAGGACCGCTTCCTCGAGCGCGTGCTGGTGGCGCTGCTGGCCGAAGGCCACCTGCTCGTCGAAGGCGTGCCCGGCCTGGCCAAGACACTGACGGTCAAGACCCTGGCGCGCACCGTGGGCGGCAGCTTCAAGCGCATCCAGTTCACGCCCGACCTGGTGCCGGCAGATCTGGTGGGCACGCGCATCTTCAACCAGAAGAGCGGCGAGTTCGGCACCAGCCTGGGACCGGTGTTCGCCAACCTGCTGCTGGCCGACGAGATCAACCGCGCGCCGGCCAAGGTGCAGAGCGCCCTGCTGGAGGTGATGCAGGAGCACCAGGTCACGATCGCCGGCGAGACGCACCGCGTGCCGGCGCCCTTCGTCGTGATGGCCACGCAGAACCCGATCGAGACCGAGGGCACGTACCCGCTGCCCGAGGCGCAGGTGGACCGCTTCATGATGAAGGTGCTGGTGGACTACCCCAGCGAGGAAGAGGAGTTCGTGATCGCCGAACGCGTCACCGGCGCGCCGGTGAGCGTGGCCACGGTGGCCGACACGGCACAGCTGCAGGCGCTGCAGACGCAGTGCCGCGCCGTCTACGTGGACCCGTCGCTGATGCAGTACGCCGTCAAGCTGGTCAGCGCCACGCGGCGGCCGGGCAAGTACGGCCTGCCGGAACTGGAGAAGTACCTGACCTACGGCGCCAGCCCGCGCGCCACCATCGGCTTGATCGAAGGTGCCAAGGCGCTGGCCCTGCTGCGTGGCCGGCCCTACGCCCTGCCCGAGGACATGGTGGACCTGGTGCCCGACGTGCTGCGCCACCGCCTGGTGCCGTCGTACGAGGCGCTGGCCGAAGGCCTGTCGTCCGACGATCTGGTGCAGCGCGTGATGAAGAAGATCGCGGTGCCGGACAAGCCGCTGGCGCATCCGCAGGCGGCGGCCACCGCATGATGCAGGGCCAGCGTCCGGGCACGTCCCAGCCGGCTGCACCGGCCGGTGCGGAGGCGCTGCTGCGGCGCCTGGAGTGGACCGTGCTCAAGCGCCTGGACGGCCTGCTGCAGGGCGACTACCGCACCCTGCTGCGCGGCACGGGCGTGGACCTGGCCGACCTGCGCGAGTACCAGTACGGCGACGACGTGCGCCACATCGACTGGAACGTCACCGCCCGCCTGCAGCAGCCGCACGTGCGCCAGTTCCACGAGGACCGCGACCTCACCGCCTGGTTCCTGCTGGACCTCTCCGGCAGTGTGCATTTCGGCAGCGGCGACGTGAGCAAGCTGGCGGTGTCGGCCGGCTTCGTCACCGCGCTGGCACGTGTGGTCACGCGCCACGGCAACCGCGTCGGCGCCCTCTTCTACGGCGGCGGCGAACCCGGCGTGGACGGCCTGCTGCGCCCGGGCGCGTCGCGCACGCACGTGCTGGAACTGCTGGCGCGCATGCAGCGGCCGCGGCCGGCGGCAAAGGCCGCGGGCAAGGCCGGTGCCGCCGCCGGGCCGGGCACCGCGCTGTTCGACCTGCTGCGCACCGCCGAGGGCGTGCTGCAGCGGCGTTCGCTGGTCTTCGTGGTGTCCGACTTCATCAGTGCCCCGGGCTGGGAGGAGGCCCTGGGCCGCCTGGCGCGCCGGCACGACGTGGTGGCCGTGCGTCTGTTCGACCCGGCGGAGATGGCCCTGCCGGACGTCGGCCTGGTCACGCTGGAAGATGCCGAGACCGGCGAACAGCTGTTCGTCGACGCCACCGACCCGGCCTTCCGCGCGCGCTATGCCGCCCTGGCCGAAGCGGCCGAAGCCGAACTGGCCGACGCGCTGGGGCGCGCCGGCGTCGACCTGCTGGAACTGGCCACCGACGACGACCTGCTCGACGCGCTGCTGCGCTTTGCCGACCTGCGGCGGCGCCGGGCGTTCGGCCCCGGCGCGCACCTCGCGCCCCTGTCGTCTTCGGCCGCGCTGCAAGGAGAAGCGGCATGAGTTTCCAATGGCCCACCCTGCTCTGGACGCTGCTGCTGCTGCCGCTGCTCGTCCTGCTCTACGTCTGGCTGCTGCGGCGGCGCAAGCGCACCACGGTCCGCCTGGCCAGCGTGGCCATCGCCAAGGCCGCGATGGGCACCGGCCCCGGCTGGCGGCGCCACGTGCCGCCGCTGCTGATGCTGGGCGCCCTGGGCGTGCTGCTGCTGGCCAGTGCGCGGCCGATGGCGGTGATCACGCTGCCGCTGTCGCAGCGCACCATCATGCTGGCCATGGACGTGTCGGGCAGCATGCGCGCCGAGGACGTCAAGCCCAACCGGCTGGTGGCGTCGCAGGAGGCGGCCAAGGCCTTCGTCAACGCCCTGCCGCGCGACGTGAAGGTGGGCATCGTCTCCTTCGCCGGCACCGCCGCGGTGGTGCAGGCCCCCACCACCAGCCGCGAGGACATCGTCGCCGCGATCGACCGCTTCCAACTGCAGCGTGCCACCGCCACCGGCAGCGGCATCATCCTGTCGCTGGCCACGCTGTTCCCCGAGCACGACATCGAGATCCAGCACATCACCGGCCAGCGCAAGTTCCCGGGCAGCAACCCCATCGGCGACGACCCGGCCAAGCCCAAGTTCACGCCGGTGGAGCCGGGCACCTACAACTCGGCGGCCATCATCATGCTGACCGACGGCCAGCGCACCACCGGCCCCGACCCGCTGGACGCGGCCAAGATGGCGGCCGAGCGCGGCGTGCGGGTCTACACCGTGGGCGTGGGCACCACGCAGGGCGAGGTCATCGGCTTCGAGGGCTGGAGCATGCGCGTGCGGCTGGACGAGGCCACGCTGAAGGAGGTGTCGTCGCGCACCCTGGGCGAGTACTTCTACGCCGGCACCGCGGAAGACCTGATGAAGGTCTACGAGTCGCTGTCGGCCAAGCTGGTGGTGGAACGCAAGGAGACCGAGGTCACTGCGCTGTTCGCGGCGCTGGGCGCGCTGCTGGCGCTGGTGTCGGCCGGGCTCTCGGTGCTGTGGTTCGGGCGCGTGACCTGACGGCCTGCGGCGGCGGTTCGCGCCGCCGCAACGGCCGTCAGCAGGGCACTTCGACGAGGAACGGCCCACCCGCCGCATAGCCGCGCCGCAGCGCATCGCACAGCGCCGCCGCGTCTTCCACCCGACAACCCGGCACACCTTGCCCCTGGGCCAGCGACACCCAGTCCAGGGCGGGGTGGTCCAGGCTCAGCATTGCCGCCGCCTTGGGGCCGCTCATGCGGGCGCCCACGCCCTGCAGTTCACCCTGCAGGATGCGGTAGGCGCGGTTGGCGAAGACCACCACGCCGATGGGCAGCGACTCGCGCGCCATCGTCCACAGCGCCTGCAGCGTGTACATGGCGCTGCCGTCGCCCTCCAGCGCCAGCACCGGGCGGCCGGGCGCCCCGAGCGCGGCGCCCACGGCACACGGCAGGCCGTAGCCGATGGCCCCGCCCATGCCCTGCAGCCAGTCGTGCGGCGCGGCCGCCGCCATCGCCGGCCCGAAGCCGCGCCCGGTGGTCACCGCCTCGTCCACCACCACCGCCTGCGCCGGCAGGGCCCCGGCGATGGCCGCCGCGATCGATTCCGGCGTCAGCGGTCCCGAGGGCGCCTCCAGCGGCGCCGGTGCCGGCTGCGGCACAGGCGGCGCCTGCAGCGCCTCGGCCAGGGTCTGCAGCGCCGCCGGCACGTCCTGCTGCGGCGTGGCCAGGGTCTGCAGCGCGCAGCCCTCGGGCTTGAGCTGCGACGGCTTGCCCGGGTAGGCGAAGAAGCCGATCGGCTCGACACTGCCAGCCAGCACCAGCACTTCCGCGCCCGAGAGCTTCTGGCGCGCGGCGTCGCCGGCATAGGGCAGGCGCTCGACGCGCGGGCGCCCGCGGCCGCCGGGCATGCGCGGGTTGTAGAACTCGGCCAGCACCCGGCACCCGGTGGCGGCGGCGATGGCGGCGGCGGCATGCAACGCCGCTTCGCTGGCACTGCCGCCCGCCCCCAGCAGCAGCACCGCGCGCGGCCCCATAGCCTGCAGCGTGCGCGCCGCGGCGTCCACGGCCTCGCCCGCCACGGGCGCGGCTGGCGGTGCGGCCGGTGCGCGCTGCGGCACGCCACCGGCACCCCAGGCGGTGTCGGCCGGCAGCGCCAGCGTGGCGATGCAGCCCAGCGCACCGTCGCGCGTGGCGGCCACGGCGGCGGCGGCATCGGCGCCGACCTCGGCCGCGCTGCGTGCATGGCGCACCCAGTGCGACACCGAGCCGGCCACGCCGTCGAGGTCCGACTTCAGCGGCGACTCGAAGCGCAGGTGCTCGAGCGCGTGGTCGCCGACGATGTTGAGGAGGCCGGACCGCGCCTTGCGCGCGTTGTGCAGGTTGGCCCAGCCGTTGCCCAGGCCCGGTCCCAGGTGCAGCAGCGTGGCCGCCGGCTTTCGCGCCATGCGCCAGTAGCCGTCCGCGGCACCGGTGCACACGCCCTCGAACAGGCCGAGCACGCAGCGCACGCCGGGCAGGCGGTCCAGCGCCGCCACGAAGTGCATCTCCGAGGTGCCGGGGTTGGTGAAGCACAGGTCCACGCCGCTGTGTGCCAGCGTCTGCACCAGCGACTCGGCGCCGTTCATCGGGGTGGCCATCGGGATGGGTTCAGGCATGCGTGTGTCCCGCCGATCGTGGGCGGGTGAACGCCGAGAGGCCCAGGGCCACAGCCGCGAGCAGCACGCTGGCCAGAGACAGCTGCAGGTGCGACAGCCCCAGGTCGCCACCGCCCGGCAGCGCCATGCCCAGCCCAGCCGCGAACAGCAGCACGCGCGCCGCCACACCGGCGGCGCCCTCGCCCAGGCGGCCGAAGCCGGTGAGCCAGCCCTCGAGCGCCGAGCCGATCAGCCAGATGCCGAGCACGGCGGTGGCCACGACGACCACGATGTCCAGCGGCGAACCGCGCAGGATCAGCGCCGGGTTGAGCACGAAGAAGAACGGCACGAAGTACATGGTGCTGCCCAGGCGCATCGAGCGCAGGCCCACCTCCACCGGCCGCGCGCCGGCCACGCCGGCGGCCACGAAAGAGGCCAGCGACACCGGTGGCGTGATGAAGGACACCATGCCCCAGTACATCATGAACAGGTGCACCGCCACGGGGTCGAAGCCGGCCTTGACCAGCGGCGGCGCGAGCACGATGGCCAGGAAGATGTAGCAGGCCGTGATCGTCATCCCCATGCCGAACACGAAGCTCGTCAGCGCACCCATCACCAGCAGCACGTAGACGTTGTTGCCGGCCAGGAAGACGAGGTCGTTGGCCAGCGTGCCCGCCAGCCCGGTGACCGACAGCGCGCCGATGATCAGCCCCACGCCGGCCAGCAGCGCCGCCAGTTCGGCCAGCGACTTGCTCACGCCCTCGGCCAGCGCCATCAGCTGTTTCCAGCCCAGGCGGTGCCGCCGCCAGGCCTGGTTGATGAACAGCAGCAGCGCGGTGGCGTAGAAGGGTGCGATGGCCTCCTGCTGCAGCACCAGCAGCAGCCACACCAGCAGCACGAACACGGCCACGTACTGCCAGCCCTCGGCAAAGGTGCGCGCCACCGACGGCAGCTCCGCCCGCGGCAGGCCGCGCAGCCCGCGCCGTGCGGCGAAGCCGTCGATCTGCACGAACAGGCCGAAATAGAACAGCAGCGACGGCACCAGCGCCGCCAGCACCACGGCGCTGTACGGGATGCCCAGGAAGCTGGCCATCACGAAGGCGGTGGCGCCCATGATGGGCGGCATCAGCACGCCGCCGGTGCTGGCGCAAGCCTCCACGCCGGCGGCGTAGGCCGGCGGGAAGCCGGTGCGCTTCATGGCGGGAATGGTCACGACGCCGGTGGTCAGCACGTTGGAGACCACGCTGCCCGAGACCGAGCCCATCAGCCCGCTGGCGAAGATCGACACCTTGGCCGGCCCGCCGCGCACGACGCCGAACAGCGCGAAGGCCAGGTTGTTGAAGAAGGCGGCGGCGCCGGTGTACTGCAGCACGGCGCCGAACATCACGAAGCCGATGACCAGCTCACCGAACGCGCGCGTGGGGATGCCCAGCACGCTCTCGCTGCTGGTGAAGTGGTAGGCCGCCGCGGTGTTCAGCGGCTGCGGCAGGCCGGCGATGGGCCCGGGCATGTGGCCGGCGAACACCGGGTACAGCGAGATCACCGCCACCACCACGAACACCGCGGTGCCGCCGGCGCGGCGCGTGGCCTCCAACAGCAGCAGCCAGCCCAGGCCGGCCACCACCACCGCGGCGGTGGGGGCCATGAACTCCCAGGCTTCCTCCAGGATGCGGCCGGCGTTGAACGCGAAGTAGGCGAACACGCCCCAGCTGGCCAGGTACAGCAGCCCGTCGTACCAGGGCACGCCCACCTGCCGCGCGCGCGGCGACGCCGGCAGGAACAGGAACACCGTGCCGACCAGCAGCGCGCACAGCAGGTAGAGGTAGGCGTTGTCCAGCAGCGTGACCCCGGCGAAGAAGCCGAGGTTCAGCAGCTTGTTCAGCGCCAGCGCAATGGCCGCCAGCCCCGACAGCGCGATCCAGGCGCGCCATGGGGCCGACAGCGTGCGGTGCCGCCGCTCGCCACCGGCCGCCTGCGCCGGTTCGGCGGGCGGTGGTGGCGGCTCCGGGGCGGTCACGCCGGGCTCACCACTCGGTGACCACGGCGTCCATGCCGGCCTTGGTCAGGGCGTCGGCGCGGGCCTTCATCCAGGCCTGTGCGAAGGCCTTGTCGTCGGCGTGGCTGCCGGCGTTCACCGCCTTCCAGGCGTCGGCCAGCACCTGCTGGCGCTGCACCAGCTTGTCGTTGTGCGCCTGGTGCTCCGGCTTCCACAGGCCCTTCTCCTTCCAGTATCGGATGGCGCCGTCGTGGAAGGGGATCACCCAGGCGAAGTTCTGCCGGTCCACGGCCCAGCCCACGTTGCCCGGCGCTGCGTCCTTGTAGTCGGCGTAGGTCTCGACCATCGCCTTCGTCATGGCGTAGACGGTGTCGTTGTCCTGTTTCGCGTAGGTCATCAGGATCGGGTACGGGTACGTGGCCGACTCGACGCGGTTGTCCTTGCTCAGGTCGGCGCCCTCGGCCCCCATGAACGGAAAGAAGAACGGCGCGGTCTTGTTCATGCGCGCCCAGCCGGCCTTGTCGGCGTGCGGGATGGTCGGGTAGACGATGCCGCGCGGCGACTTGGCCAGCTGGTAGGCCTTGCCGGAGATCGACGAGGTGAAGGCGGCGTCGGCCTGGCCGTTGATGACGCCGTCCATCGCCGCGCCGAAGCCGCCGAAGTCCACGCGCTGCACGTCGGCCCACGTGAGGTTGGCAAAGGCCAGGATGGCGGTGATGTTCTGGTTCAGCGACGGCGCGCCGATGACCCAGGCCACGCGCTTGCCCTTGAGGTCGGCCACGGTCTTGATGCCGCTGTCCTTGGCGGCCACCACGGTGAGCACCTGGTCGGAGTTGTTCAGCAGCAGCCCGCGGATCGGCTGCGGGCCCCAGGTCTTGGCGCCGAACTCGAACACGCCTTCCTGGGCCAGGTAGCTGCCACCGACGCCATTGGCCGAGAACTGCACCTGGCCCTCGCGCACGGGCAGGGTGCGCGAGACGTCGTTCTTGCCCGGCAGCACACGCAGGTTGACGCCGTAGCGCTGCTTGAGCGCGTTGCCGATGGCCACCGCCTGGTTGTAGCCGCCGGAGCCCACGTCGTAGGCGCTCCAGGCCAGCGTGGCCGGCAGGCCGGGGTTGGTCTGGGCGGCCGCGGCAAACGCGGTACCGCCGGCCAGCGCAAGGGCGGCCAGGCGCATCAGGGTGCGGTCGAGCTTCATCGGTGTCTCCTGTGGCTGTGCATGCAAGGCGGCCGGCTGGGCCGCCGCCCGCAATCTAGCGACAGGTGCGCACCCCGCACACCCGGCGTAATCCCGGTGGTTGGTGTCGCAAAGGCGACGCAGGGCGCCTGGTGGCCCGCCGCTCAGGCGTCGACGGTCCCGGCCTCGGCCGCGCGCAGCGGCGCATCGAAGCCGGCACGCACCCCGTCGAGGAAGGCGTCGGGGGCCAGGGGCTTGGCGTAGCGGTAGCCCTGCACCTCGTCGCAGCCCAGCGCACGCAGGCGCTGCTGCTGCAGTCCGGTCTCCACCCCTTCGGCCACCACGCGCTTGCCAAGGTCGCGCGCCAGCGCGATGACCGCGCGCACGACGGCATCGGAGGCCGCGTCCTGGCCGAGGTCGATGACGAAGCTGCGGTCGATCTTCATCACGTCCACCGGCAGGTGGCGCAGCGCCGACAGCGACGAGAACCCGGTGCCGAAGTCGTCCAGCGCCACCTGCACGCCGGCGGCGCGCAGCGGCGCCAGCGCCCGCTCGACCAGCGCGGCCTCGCCGGCGAACAGGCTCTCGGTGATCTCGAGCTCCAGCTCCTGCGGGCGCAGGCCATGCCGCGCCAGCATCGCCAGCACGGTGTCGGCGAAACCGGCGTCCTGCAGCTGGCGGGCCGACACGTTGACGGCCACGCGGCCGATGCGCACGCCCAGGTCGCGCCAGCGCCGGCGCTGGGCCATGGCCAGGCTCATCACTTGCTCGCCCAGGGCGACGATCAGGTCCGACTCCTCGGCCACCGGCACGAAGCGCACCGGCGGGATCCAGCCACGCTCCGGGTGCCGCCAGCGCACCAGCGCCTCGGCGCCTTCGGTGCGGCCGGTGCGCAGGTCCAGCCGCGGCTGGTAGTGCACCTCGAGTTGGCCGCTGGCCAGCGCGATGCGCAGGTCGCGCACGATCCAGGCCCGCTCGCTCGCCTCCTGGTCCAGCGTGGCGGCATACCGGCGCCAGCGGCCGCGGCCGTCGGCCTTGGCCGCGTACATGGCCAGGTCGGCCCGGCGCAGCAGTTCGTCGCGTTCGGTGCCGTCGGCCGGGCAGCTGGCCAGGCCGATGCTGGCGCCGATGTGCTGGAGTTGCCCACGCAGCACGAAGGGGTGGGCCAGACGATCGCACAGCGCGGCGGCCAGCGCCTCGGCGTCGGCGGTGGCCGGCAGCACGGCGACGAACTCGTCGCCGCCCGGGCGCGCGAGCACCGTGCCCTCGGGCACCAGCGCGCGCATGCGGTCGGCCACCGCGCGCAGCAGGATGTCGCCCACCGTGTGGCCCATGGCGTCGTTGACTTCCTTGAAACCGTCCAGGTCCATGAAGAGCAGCGTGAAGGGCTGCGGTGCCGCAGGGTCGGCCAGCAGGCCGTCGCAGGTATCGTGCAGGCCGTGGCGGTTCAGCAGGCCGGTCAGGTCGTCGCGCACGGCGCGCTCGACCAGCCGGTGTTCGCGCTCGGCGGCGGCGATCGCCAGCGCACAGCGGTCGCGCAGGGCCTCGAGCTCACGCCGCGCATCGTCGTCCATGGCCAGCGGCCGTGGGGCGCACAGCACGATCAGGGCCACGGGCTCGTCCTGCCAGGCCGCAGGGACCCAGCAGGCGGCCGCCGGTTCGCCGGGCGGCAGGGCGAGGGCCTGGCGGATCCAGTCCGGCGGCGTGCGCCGGGCGTCGCAGTGCACGGCCAGGCCATCGGCCACGGCCTGACGCAGCGCCACCTCGGGCACGGGCTGCAGGCCGGGTTCGGCATCGGGCCGGTGCACGCGCCAGTCGGGGCCCGACCAGGTGCGCGCCAGCACTGCCAGCCGGGCGCCGGGCGCCAGCACCTGGAGCCGCCGCAGGACCTGCTGCATCAGCCGGTCGAGGTCCAGCGACCCCAGCAGTTCGCGGTCGATGCCAGCCTGCACCTCGAAGGCCTGCATCTGCCGCCCGTGGCGGTCGACCATGACGTTGAACAACTGCGCCAGCTGGCCGAATTCGTCGTTGCGGCCTTCGGCCACGCGGATCGACCAGTCCCCTGCCGCCAAGCGCTTCGTGCCGGCGATGATCTGCTCCAGCGGCACCATGGTGCGCCGCACCAGCACCAGGCCCAGCATGGCGATCAGCAGCAGCGTGGCCACGCCGCCGGTGGCCGCCAGGCGCAGCACCTCGTCCTGCAGTGCCGTCTCCGGCTCGTGCTGCCGGCCCTGCAACACCCAGTCGCCACTGCCGAACCCGGCCTTCAGGAACAGGTGCCAGGCGGGGTCGCCGGCGTTCGCGGGGTGGGGGCAGCGCAGCGGCCGGTGCTGGGCGTCGGTCAGGCACACGGTGGACGCCGGGCCGTCGGCGCTGAAGTCCTGCCAGAGGAAGCCGGGGCTGACCTCGGCCACCCAGGTGCCACGGCCGGCGGCGTCGGGCCAGGTCAGCATCACGTGCGCCGGGGCATCGTCCGCGGCCGGCAGCCACCACAGGTCGCGCGGGTCCTGCTGGGCAGCGCCCCCGGCCTGCTGCCAGTGCGCCAGCAGCGTCGGGTCGCCGTGCACGCGCCCGTCGACACCCACGCTGGCCAGGCCGGCGAGCACGGCCTTGACGGCCTCGTCGTGGAGCGTCGGCGCGTCGAAGGCCGCATTGGCGACCTTGGCCGCCAGCGTCGCACGCGCCGCCGTCAGGCGGTCGAAGGTGCGCATGCCGATGTGCTTCAGGTATTCCGATTCGCTGCGCTGCGCGCGGTCGGCGCGGTCGTTCAGATAGGCCTGCGTGGCCAGCAGCGCGAACAGGGCCAGCGGCAGCAGCGCCGCCGCCAGCAGCACGCGGAAGGTGCGCCGGGCGACGCGGCTGTGCAGGAACAGGCCGCTGATGCGCATCGGCGCCCCGTCAGTAGCTCGACGCCGGGCCGATGAAGCGGCCGTTGTTGGCGCGCAGGATGTCGTCCTTGCTCGCGTTGGCCGTCAGCGGCGGCGAACTGCGACCGTCCGGCCCCTTGCTGTAGAGGTCGTAGTCGCTGTTCAGCGGCACCAGCGAGTGGTCCTTGCGCGCACCGCCGTTGCCGCGTCTGGTCGTCAGGTTCAGGTAGACGTAGGCGTTGCCCCAGGGGTCGGCCATGCCGCCGCGGCCGATGGCGGCCAGGTTGGCCGGCAGTTCGCCGGTGTCGTTGTAGGTCTGGTCGAGCAGCGCCGACAGACCCGTGATGTCGTCCACCGCCTGCTTGGTGCGGATGCGGTCCTGGTAGCCGCCCCAGGCGTTTGCGGCCAGGCTGGCCAGCACCGCGACCAGGGCCACGACCAACAGCAACTCCACGAGCGTGAGACCGCGCACCCGGGCCCGTGGGAACAAGAACTTGTGAGGGCACATCGCCGAATGTCTCCTCGGGGAATTTCGGCACTTGCGGCCCCGGCTTGAGCCGGATCGTGGAAGGCCGGCCGGGCCCGCCAGGACGCGCGACCCATCGGGCGTCGAAACGTGAACGATTGCCCAGGTCGGTGCCCTGGGCCGCCCGCCGGGGGCCGCCGGTCAGACCCCGGCCAGCACCCGCACGTGCGCCACGACGCTGCGCGCCAGCGCCGACAGCGCGTAGCCGCCCTCCAGGCAGGAGACGATGCGACCCTGCGCGTGGCGGTCGGCCACGGCCTTGAGCTGGGTGGTGATCCAGGCGTAGTCGTCCTCCACCAATCCGAGCTGGCCGAGGTCGTCCTCGCGGTGGGCGTCGAAGCCCGCGGAGATGAAGATCATCTGCGGCCTGAAGGCCTCGAGCGCCGGCAGCCAGCTCTGCTCGATGGTCTGGCGGATCTCCGGCCCGCGCGTGTACGGCGCCACCGGCACGTTGACCATGTTCGTGCCCTTGGGCACGGCGCCGCTGTAGGGGTACAGCGGGTGCTGGAAGTAGCTGCACATCAGCACCCGCTCGTCGCCGGCGATGATGTCTTCCGTGCCGTTGCCGTGGTGGACGTCGAAGTCGATGATGGCCACGCGCTGCAGGCCGTGCACGTCCAGCGCGTGGCGCGCCGCCACCGCCACGTTGTTGAAGAAGCAGAAGCCCATGGTCTCGTCGCGCGTGGCGTGGTGGCCCGGCGGACGCACGGCACAGAACGCGTTCTCCGCCTGGCCCGAGAGCACGCGGTCGGTGGCGGCCACGGCCGCGCCCGCGGCGCGCAACGCGGCGCCCCAGGTGCCGGGGCCCACCACGGTGTCGGGGTCCAGCGCCTTCGGTTCACCGGCTTCGCGCACCTGGCGCATGGTCTCCTGCAGCTGCGTCACGTAGCCGGCGGTGTGCGCGCGTTCCAGCTGTTCCAGCGTGGCCTCGGGGGCGTCGTGGAAGTCCAGCGCCATGTCGATGCCGCTGGCGCGGAGCTGGTCATGGATGGCGTCCAGCCGCTGCGGGCATTCCGGGTGGCCGGCGCCCATGTCGTGCAAACGGCACTCGGCGTGGGAGAAGAAAGCGGTGCTCATGCGCGGGGTCGGGGCCTTTCGGGCAACATCGTGCGGATGGATCCGAATCTCCCTCGCCAGCTGGCCCGGCTGGTCGACCAGATCAGCCGCATTATCGTCGGCAAGCGCACCCAGATCGAGGACGCCGTGGCCTGCCTGCTGGCCGGGGGGCACCTGCTGATCGAGGACGTGCCCGGCGTCGGCAAGACCACGCTGGCGCACGCGCTGGCGGTGTCGCTGGGCCTGGACTTCCGACGCGTGCAGTTCACCGCCGACCTGATGCCCAGCGACCTGATCGGCGTCTCGGTCTTCGAGCGTGCCAAGGATGCCTTCGTCTTCCACCCCGGCCCGGTGTTCGCCCAGGTGCTGCTGGCCGACGAGATCAACCGCGCCGGGCCCAAGACCCAGAGCGCGCTGCTCGAGGCCATGGAGGAGCAGCAGGTCTCGGTGGAGAACGTCACGCGCAAGCTGCCGCAGCCCTTCTTCGTGATCGCCACCCAGAACCCCAGCGACCAGCTCGGCACCTACCCGCTGCCGGAAAGCCAGCTCGACCGCTTCCTGCTGCGCGTCACGCTCGGCTACCCCGACCGCGCCAGCGAGCGCGAGCTTCTCGCCGGCGAGGACCGGCGTGGCCTGGTGGCCCGCCTGCCGGCGGTGATGCAACCCGACGAGCTGGTGGTGGCACAGGCCGCGGTGCTCAAGGTCACGGCGTCGGAGCCGCTGCTGGACTACCTGCAGGCGCTGATCGCGGCCACGCGCGACGGGCGCTGGTTCGTCGAGGGCCTGTCGCCGCGCGCCGGCATCGCCGTGCTGCGTGCGGCCAAGGCGCGGGCGCTGATGGCCGGGCGCGGCTACGTGGCACCGGACGACATCCAGGCCATCCTGCCGCAGGCCGTGGCCCACCGGCTGGTGCCGGTGGCCGGCGCCGGCCGCGGCGCCATCGAGCAGGTGCGCGCGATGGTCGAGGCCACGCCGCTGTCCTGAGCCGCCCTGCCCCGCCACCATGGGCCTGATGTCGCGCCTGGACGACTGGTTCGTCGCCCGCATGCCGGTGGCCGACACCTGGACGCTGGGCCAGCGCAACATCTACATCGTGCCCACGCGCGGCGGCTGGTCGTTCGCCGCCCTGCTGCTGCTGATGCTGCTGACGGCCATCAACTACCAGCTCAACCTGGGCTACGTGCTGGCCTTCCTGCTCGCGGGCGCGGCGGCGGTGTCGATGCACGTCACCCACGGCACGTTGCGCGGGCTGACGCTGCGCCTGAAGCCCGGCCTGCCGGGCTGGGCCGGCGAGCCGGCGCTGCTGGACGTGGTGATCGACAGCCCCGACCGCAACCGCCATGCCCTGGCCGTGCGCTGGCGCGAGCGCGGCCGCGCGGGCCAGACCTGGACCGCCGTGGACGTGCCCGCAGGCGGACAGGCCAGCGCCACGCTGAGCTTCGTGCCCGACCGCCGCGGCTGGCACGCGGTGCCGCCCATCGTCGTCGAGACCGGCTTCCCGTTCGGCTTCTTCCGCGCCTGGACGGTGTGGCGGCCGGCCACCAGGGTGCTGGCCTGGCCGCGGCCCGAGCACCCGGCACCCGGCCTGCCGATGGCGCAGGCCATGCCCGGTGAACAGACCGTGCTGCAGCGGGCCGCCGGCGGCGAGCTGGATGGCGTGCGCCCCTGGCGGCGCGGCGACACGCTGCGCCAGGTGGTGTGGAAGAAGGTGGCGCGCAGCGGCGAGCTGGTCAGCCGCGAGACCGCGGCCAGCGGCAGCCAGGAGCTGTGGCTGGACTGGACCGCCACCCAGGGCGACCCCGAAGCGCGGCTGTCGCGCCTGGCGGCCTGGGTGGAAGGGGCGGAGCAGCGCGGCCTGGTCTGGGGCCTGCGCCTGCCGGGTGTGGAGCTGCCCGGCGCCCAGGGCGACGGCCACCGGCGCCAGGCGCTGGAGAGGCTGGCGACATGGGGCTGAGCCTGGTCGAGCGCTGGCGGCACCTGCCGCGGGACGCGCGCGACACGCTGTTCCAGCTGGCCGTGATCGGCTGGACCATCGCGCCGCACACGGCCCACCTGGCGCCCTGGTGCATCGCGCTGGCGGCGGTGATCCTGCTCGTGCGAGCACGGCTGGCCTTCAGCGGCGGCAACCTGCCCAGCCGCTGGACCCTGGTGGCCGTTCTGGGCCTGGCCATCGGCCTGACGCTGTTCACCGAGCGCACGCTGCTGGGCAAGGAGGCCGGCGTCACCATGCTGGTGGTGCTGATGGCGCTGAAGACGCTGGAACTGCGTGCGCGGCGCGACGCGATGGTGGTCTTCCTGCTCGGCTTCTTCCTGGTGCTGACCAACTTCCTGTACTCGCAGTCGCCGCTGGTGGCCGCGGCCATGCTGGTGGCGGTGTGGGGCCTGCTGACGGCGCTGGCCCTGGCCCACATGCCGGTGGGCCTGCCCGGCATCGCCACCGCCGGCGGCGTGGCGGCGCGGACCACGCTGTGGGGGCTGCCGGTGATGCTGGCGCTGTTCCTGCTGTTCCCGCGCATCGGGCCGCTGTGGGGGCTGCCGGGCGACGCCGGCGGGCGCACCGGGCTGTCGGGCTCGCTGTCGCTGGGCGGCGTGGCCGAACTGGCCAACGACGACGCCATCGCGATGCGCGTGCGCTTCGTCGACCGCGCGCCGCCGAGCGACGCGCTGTACTTCCGCGGGCCGGTGCTGTCGGTCTTCGACGGCCGCACCTGGACCCGCGACCCGCGCCCGGACGCCGTGCCCGCGCCCGAACTGCTGGGGCGCCCGCTGCGCTACGAGGTGATGCTCGAGCCCAGCCGCCTGCCGGCCGTGCCGCTGCTGGAGCTGACCGACGGCGACCCGTCGGTGGCGCCGACGGCGCGCGGCTTCGACCTTTCCCTGCGCCCCGACCAGCAATGGGTGGCCGACCGCCCGCTGGACGCCCGCGTCCGGCTGGAGGCCACGGCCTGGACGCGCCACCGCCATGGCCCGATGCAGGCCACCGTGGCCCTGCGCGACGACGTGGCCCTGCCACCGGCGCGGAACCCGCGCACGCTGCAATGGGCCGCCGACCTGCGGCGCCAGGCCGAATACCGCGATGCCGATGCGCGCACCCTGGCTGGCGCGGTGCTGCGCCACATCCGCGAGAACGATTACACCTACACGCTCACGCCCGGGGTCTACGAGTCGGCCGACGCCATCGACGACTTCTGGCTCGACCGCCGGCAGGGCTTCTGCGAACACTTCGCCACCGCCTTCGTCGTCGTGATGCGCGCGCTGGACGTGCCGGCACGCGTGGTCACCGGCTACCAGGGGGCCGACCCGGCCACGGTGGACGGGTGGTTCATCGTGCGCCAGAGCAATGCCCACGCCTGGGCCGAGATCTGGCAGGCGGGCGAAGGCTGGATCCGTGTCGACCCCACCGCGGCGGTGGCGCCGGAGCGCGTGCGCCTGGGCCGCAGCCTGGTGCCGGCGCCGGGTTTCGTGGCCGGCACGCTGAACAACGTCAACCCGGCGCTGGCCGCCCAGCTGCGCGCCATCTGGGAGCGCTTCGACCAGCAATGGAGCGAATGGGTGCTGAACTACTCGCGCACCCGCCAGTTCGACCTGCTCGAAACCCTGGGCGTGGAGACGCCGAGCTGGCGTGACCTGGCCTTCGTGCTGGCCGGCCTGCTGGGCGCCGTCAGCCTGGCCGGTGCCGCCTGGGCGCTGTGGGACCGCCACCGCCAGGACCCCTGGCTGCGCCTGCAGCGGCGGGTGGCCGAGCGCCTGGCGCAGCTGGGTGTGACCGTGGCCGCGCACGACCCGCCACGCACCCGCGCCGCAGCCGTGCGCGCCCGGCTCGGCGCCAGCGGCGAGACCCTGGCGCGCGCGCTGGAACGGCTGGACCATGCGCGCTACGCCGCAGCGGGCCGCCCGGCGCTGGACCGGCGCTGGTGGCGGCAGTTCCGGGCCGAGGCGACGCGACTTTCTCCACACCCACGCTGACGCCGCGGCGGCCGGCCACCGGTGTCCGGGGGTCGGCCCGCATGCCACCGAAGCGCTGCTCGCTTACATTGCGACACAGTCAGGGCCGCCGGCGTTCCCCGGCGCGTGGAGACCGCGCGTGCAGCACAAGACCTGGTTCCTCGAAGGCGTGGCCGCCGACGGCTCGCACGTGACCCACGTGCTGCAGGCCTGGCCGTTCCGCATCGGGCGCGACCCAGGCAATGCCCTGGTCGTGGACGGGCGCGGCCTGTCGCGCCGGCATGCCGAGCTCGACGTCGGCCCCGACGGCCGGCTGTGGCTGACCGACCTGGACAGCACCAACGGCAGCTTCGTCAACCGCGAACGCATCGTCGGCCGTGTGGCCGTGGACGAGGGGGATGTGCTGCACTTCGGGCATGCCGAGTACCGGCTGGGTGCCGACACGGCCACCCGCATCGTCACGGCGCAAGCCGACAACGAGCGCACGCAGCTGGTGTCGCCCGGGCGCACGCTGCCGGAGCACTTCGTGCGGCAGGAGCGGCCGTTCATGGAGTTCCTGGGCGGTCGCGGGCTGACGGCGGCGGCGCAGCCCATCGTGGCGGCCGACGGCGGCGACGTCTTCGCCTACGAGCTGCTGGGGCGCGCCGCCCATCCCGACCTGCCGGGCTCGCCGATGCAGCTGTTCCACCTGGCCAAAGTGCTGCAACGCGAGGCGGAGCTCAGCGAGGCCTTCCGCAACCATGGCGTGCGCGCGCTGGCGCCGCGGCTGAACGGCCGCCGTCTGTTCGTCAACACGCACCCGACCGAGACCTTCGCCGAGGCGTTCTTCACCGCGCTGCAGGGCCTGGTGGCGCTGCCCGAGGCACCGGCCCTGGTGGTGGAGGTGCACGAGACGGCCGTGGTGGACATCCCGCGCATGCGCGCGTTCGCCGCCCGGCTGGGCGAGCTTGGCGTGCCCTTCGCCTACGACGACTTCGGCGCCGGCGAGTCGCGCATCCGCGAACTGACGCAGGTGCCGCCGCACTTCGTCAAGTTCGACATGGGCCTGATCCGCGGCCTTGACGTCGCGCCGCGCGTGACCCAGCAGCTGGTGCGCGACCTCGTGCGCGCGGTGGTCGACCTGGGGTCGGTGCCGCTGGCCGAAGGCGTCGAGACCGAGGGCGAAGCGGCCATCTGCCGGGACATGGGCTTCCAGTTGATCCAGGGCTACCTGACCGGAAAGCCTCGGCCCGTGGCCGAGGTCTAGCGGAAAGCCTCGGCCCGTGGCCGAGGTCTAGCGGAAAGCCTCGGCCCGTGGCCGAGGTCTAGGTCAGCAGCGTCGCCAGGTCGAACGCCAGGTCCGCCGCCTGCGCCGGCGTCGGACTGCGTCCGGCATCCAGCAGCCTGCGCGCCAGCAGGTGGGCCTTGGCATCGTCGACGCTGTCCACCGCGATCAGCCGCTCGCCAGCGAAGTGCCAGGCCGAGAACGATGGCGCGTCGAGCACGCCGCGCAGCACGCTGCGGTCCGCACCCGCCGACAGCCCCGCCATCTGCAGCTTGCGCCCGTACTGGTCCGACCAGAACCAGGGCGTGGCCGTGAACGGCCGGTCCTGCCCCAGCAGCGTGGCCGCCGCGGCCTTGCCACCTTCGGTGGCGCCCTGCACCGACTCCAGCCGCAGCAGGCGGCCGTCGGGCAGGCGGCGCACGGTGCAGTCGCCCGCGGCCACGATGGCCGGGTCCGACGTGCGGCCGTGGGCGTCGACCACGATGCCACCATCACAGGCCAGCCCGGCCGCACGCGCCAGCGCATCGTCGGGCACCACGCCGATGCCCAGCAGCGCCTCGGCCGGGTCGACACCGTCGACGGACGCACCCAGGCGCAGGTCCACGCCGTGGGCGCGGTGCAGCGCCGCGAACCAGTCCGACAGCAGCGACGGCAGTGCACGCGCCAGCAGCCGCGGCTGCGCCTCGATCACCGTCACCGCCAGGCCGAGCTTGCGCGCCGTGGCCGCCACCTCCAGGCCGATGAAGCCGCCGCCGACCACGGTCAGCGGCCGGCCAGCCGCCTTCAGGGCCTGCAGCCGCGCGGCCAGGGCCTCGGCGTCGTCGCGCCCGCGCAGCACGGCGGCCTGCTCGAAGCCCGGCAGGCGGCGCGGCGTGGCACCGGTGGCCAGCACCAGCGCGTCGTAGGGCTCGCGCGCGCCATCGGCCAGGTGGACGCAGCGGGCGGTGCGGTCGATGGCGCTCACCGTGACGCCGGCACGCAGCACGATGCCCTTCTTCGCCAGCACCTCCGGCGCGCGCATCACCAGCTGTGCCGCCTGCATCTCGCCGGCCAGCCAGCCCTTGGACAGCGGCGGCCGGTGGTACGGGCCGTGCGGCTCGTCGCCCAGCACCGTGATCGTGCCGGCGTGGCCGCCGGCCCGCAGCGCCTCGGCCGTGGCCACGGCCGCCTGGCCGGCACCGACGATCAGCACCCGGTCCATGGCCGCCCTACTCCTGGTTCGGCGGCAGCGTCACCGTGCCGCCAGCCAGCGCCGGACCGGCCTTGAGCTGGCAGGCCAGGCGGCTGTTGGGCCGGCGTTCGGCGGCCACGTTGGCCAGCATGTCCAGCTCGCCCGGCTGCGGCGGTGGCAGCACGCGCATCAATAGATCGTCCACGTAGCAGTGGCAGGTGGCACAGGCGCACGAGCCGCCGCACTCGCCCAGGATGCCGTCGACGCCGTTGGCGGTGGCCGCCTGCATCAGGCTCCAGCCGTCGGGCACGTCGAGTTCGGTGGTCGTGCCGTTGTCCTCGATGAAGGTGATCGCCGTCATGCCGCGCGCTCCAGTTCCAGCCGGATCGGGCTGCGGAAGGTGGACGATGGCATCCACGCCAGGTGTTCCTGCACGCGCCGGTACGCGGGCACCACCTTGTGGAACTCGTCGAAGGCGATGTTCACTGCCAGCCGCGCGATCGCCGTGCCCAGGCAGGCGTGCACGCCGCCGCCGAAGCCGAGGTGGCCACGCGGCTTGCGGCGGATGTCGTAGCGGTCGGGGTCGGGGAACTGGCGCTCGTCGCGGTTGCCCGAGCCGTAGGCCAGGCAGACGAAGTCCCCGGCCTTCATCGTCTGCCCGTGCAGCGTCACGTCCTTCTGCAGGCAGCGCTTGAAGCGCTGGGCCGAGGTGTTGTAGCGCAGCGATTCCTCGATCGCCTCCTTCAGCAGCGACGGGTCGGCCACCACCTCGGCGCGCGCGTCGGCATGGTCGGCCAGGTTGAGCGCGAACATGCTCATGAAGCCGCCCAGGCTCTCGATGCCGGCCATGATCAGCGTGGTGGTGGTCAGCAGCACCTCGCGCTCGTCGAGGCGGTCGCCGTCGATCTCGGCGGTGCTGAAGTGGGAGATCAGGTCGTTGACCGGGTTGCGGCGCCGCTCGGCGATCACAGTCGCCGCATAGTCCTGCATCCACTGGTAGGCGGCGATGTGCTGCGGCGCCTTGGCCCGCGTCACCGGGTCGCTCTGCACCATCAGCACCGCCTTCTCGCGCACGCGGGCCTCGTCACCCATGGGCAGGCCGAGTGCGGCGAAGAGCACGCGCACGGTGAACTTCGACGAGAAGTCGTCGATGAAGTCGAAGCGCTGCAGGCCGGCGAGCGGCAAGGCGGTGGCACGCGCGATCTCGCGGATCGGCTCGGCCAGCGCCTCGAGGTTGCGCTTCATGAAGGCGTGCTGGATGAGGCCGCGCAGGCGGTCGTGGCGCGGGGGGTCGGTGGTGCCCAGCGTGGCGCCGGCCCGGCCGGGCAGTTCCGTCATCAGATTGCCCTTGGCCGACGAGTAGGTCTGCCAGTCCTGCCCGGCGCTCACGATGTCGGCGTAGCGCGACAGGATCCACATCTGCGCCTCCGGGCTCCAGAAGCAGGGGTGCTCGTCGCGCAGCACCTTGTAGGCGGGAAAGGGGTCGGCGTCGATGACGGGGGAATAGGGGTCGAAGCTGAACACGGCTTGTCTCCTGTGTTGACCATGGCGGCAGCGAGGTCATCTTGACCGGGGACAGGCCGGCGAGGCTGCACCCACGGCCATCGATACTTGCACTTTTGACGTAGGATGCCGTCATGCTCACCCACCGCGCGCCGCGCCGGACACAGCGCGCCGAACTTCCGGCGTTTGCGCTCTACGGCGAACAGCGCACCGCGGCACCGGCCATGCTGCACGTGGAATCCATCGCCTCGCGCAGCCGGCTGTACGACTGGGAGATCGACTCGCACGTGCACCACGGCCTGCACCAGCTGCTCTGGCTGCGCGCCGGGCCGGTGCAGGCGCGGTTGGACGAATCGCGCACCGAGGCCGAAGGCCCGCTGGCCATCGCGATTCCGCCGGCGGTGGCGCATGCGTTCCGTTTCACGCCGCAGACCGACGGCATGGTGCTGACGCTGGACGCCCGCCGGCTGGCCGAGGGCGAGCCCGGTGCCTTCGGCCTGGCGCTGCAGGCGCTGTTCGCGCAGCCGCGGCTGGTGCGCGTGCCGGCGCACGAGGCCGAGCGGCTGCAGGCGCTGATGACGGCGCTGCAGGCCGAGACGCTGGCCGGCGAGGACTCACCCGTGCCCACCTGGCTGGCGCGCAGCGTGGTCTGGCGGCTGGCCCAGTTGGCGCAGCGCGGCAGCGCCGGCGGGCTGGCCGGCGGTGTCGAACACCGGGCCCGGGACGCGCTCTACACCCGCTGGGTGGTGCTCATGGAGGCCCACTACCGCGACCACTGGCCGGTGGCCCGCTACGCCGAGCGCCTGGGCCTGAGCACCGAACGGCTGAACCGCCTGGTGCGCGCCGAGACGGGGTTGAACGCGCAGGCGCTGCTGCACGCGCGCCTGTTCCGCGAAGCCTGCCGCCGCCTGGTGCACGTGGCGGCACCGGTCTCGCGCATCGGCTTCGAGTTGGGCTTCGAGGACCCGGCCTACTTCTGCCGCTTCTTCAAGCGGCACGCCGGCTGCGGGCCGCGCGATTACCGGCAGCGGGCAGCGGCCGAGGTCTGAATCTCACGCGGGCGACGGCACGCCTTGGCGCGCCGCCTGGCGTCGCCGCCAGGCCAGCACGCCCAGGCCCGCCAGCAGCAGCGCCGCCGGCGCCGGCTCCGGCACCGGCGTCACGTTCACGGCGTCGAACGCTGCGCCGCGGACGATGGCGGCCTTGGGCACCACGCCCACGGCCGGGTCGTCGTTGCTGAAGCGCAGGACCAGGCTCAGGTAGCTGAAATCGGCGATGTCCAGTGGGCCGGGCAGGGTCGACGCGTCGGCCAGCAGGGCCGGGCCGCGCAGGTCGAAGCTGATGTCGGTGAGCACGAAGGGCGTGGCGCTCAGCGACGGGTTGACCACCGAGAACGGCGCCAGGCTGCCACCGTTCACGCCGCCCCAGCCGCCGAAGAGGAAGTCGCCGCTGGTGCTCATCTGCTGCCAGCGCCCGTCCTGCCCGGTGATGGTGAAGTGGCCCAGCGTGGCGTCGTGGATCTCCAGCACGAGGTCGTCCAGCGCCCCCTGCCACGTGGGCGTGGCCCCCACCGGCGCGACGCTGCCGTCGATGCGGAAGTCCATCGCGAACGTGGCGCTGGCGCCGTTCGAGAACGGCCCGGGGTTGGTGGAGCTGTTGCGGGTGTCGACGGACACGCGCACGTCGACGGCACCGGCCGCGCCGGCGGCGATGCCGAGGCCGGCCGCCAGGGCCAGGGTGCGCCAACGCGGGGCGAAGCAGGCAAGGGGCATGACGAGATCTCCTCCTTGGCCGACCCTACCCGGCCCGCCGCGCGCAGGCCCATCCCCAGGTCCGGGGGGAACGGCGTTCGTTCAGCCCAGGGTGTGCACAACGTCGTCCAGCGCCGCGCGCACCCAGCGGTGCGCCGGGTCGTCCTGCCGTCGCACGTGCCACACGGCATACATGGGCAGACGGGGTGCCGGCACCGGCAGCGGCGCCGACGCCAGCCCGCGCAGGGCGCCGTCGGCCAGCTTGGAGGGCACGGTGGCCAGCCATGGTCCGCCACGCAGCATCGCGGCCAGCCCGCCAAAGCCCGGCAACGTGGCCACGATGCGCCGCTGCAGCCCGCGTGCCGCCAGCACCTCGTCGATGGCCAGCGTGCGCCCGTCCTCGTAGCGCACGCTGACGTGCTCGGCGGCCAGCCAGTCCGCACGCGTGGCCGGCGCAGCGCCGGCGGCCGGGTCGTGGAACACGACGTAGCGGTCCTCGAACAGCCGCCGGTGCACGATGTCGCTGGCGTCCGGCGGCCGGGGCGTGAGCAGCAGGTCGCAGCCGCTGCCGCGCAGCAGCTCCGCATTCGGCGCACCCGAAGGCACCACGCGCAGGCTCAGGCCTGGCGCCTGCGCGCGCAGGCGGCGCAGCAGCGGCGGCAGCAGCAGGTCGCGCTGCAGATCGTTGGCGGCCACGGTGAACGGGCCGGCCAACCGCGCCGGGTCGAAGCCCGCGGCCTCGCTGAAGGCGCGCAGTTCGTCCAGCAGCACGCGCGCCCGCGCCACCAGCACGCCGGCCTGCGCGGTGGGCACGATGCCACGGCCGCTGCGCACGAAGAGGCGGTCGCCGGTGATGGCGCGCAGCCGGTCCAGCGCGTGGCTGACGGTGCTCTGCGTCAGGTCCAGCCGGGCGGCGGCGGCTGTCACCGAGCCGGTCTCGGCCACCGTGACCAGCAGGCGCAGCGCGTGTCCATCGAGGCTCAAATGATCGATGCGGTTCATGTGTTGAATGAATCTGATCGGCTTTATTGCATGAATGGTTTTTCCGACACTGACCTGCATCAAGACCGGCCCGACCGCAGGAGACGCGCATGAGCTTCGACATCCCCGGCACCACGCTGTTCGATGGCGCCCAGGCCCGCAAGGGCTACGCGCTGAACAAGATGTGCTTCAGCTTCAACGAGGCGGCCAACCGCGCCGCCTTCCTGGCCGACGAGGACGCCTACTGCACGGCCTACGGCCTGAACGAACAGCAGCGCGCCGCGATCAAGGCGCGCAACGTGCTGGACCTCATCGCCGCCGGCGGCAACGTCTACTACCTGGCCAAGTTCGCCGGCATCTTCGGGCTGGACGTGCAGGACATCGGCGCACAGCAGACCGGCATGAGCAAGGACGCCTTCAAGGCCATGCTGGCCGCCCACGCGAAGTAAGAGGAGCACACCATGGCCCAGATCCTCGGCGCACTCTGCACCTCCCACGTGCCGGCCATCGGCCGCGCGATGGCGAAGAACCTGCAGCAGGACCCCTACTGGAAGCCCTTCTTCGACGGCTGGCCGCCGGTGCACCGCTGGCTGGCCGACAAGCGGCCCGACGTGGCCGTGGTCTTCTACAACGACCACGGGCTGAACTTCTTCCTCGACAAGCTGCCCACCTTCGCCATCGGCTGCGCACCGCAGTACACCAGCGCCGACGAGGGCTGGGGCATCCCGCAGGTGGCGCCGTTCCGCGGCGACGAGGACCTGTCCTGGCACCTCGTCAACAGCCTGGTGGCCGAGGACTTCGACCTCACCACCTGCCAGGAGATGCTGGTCGACCACGCGATGACCAACCCGATGCACCTGATGTACCCGGACGAACGCTGGGCCGTGCGCATCGTGCCCATCGCCATCAACACGGTGCAGTTCCCGCTGCCGTCGGCGCGCCGCTGCTGGGCGCTGGGCGACGCCGTGGGGCGTGCGGTGCGGTCCTGGCAGAGCGATGCGAAGGTGATGTTCCTGGGCACCGGCGGCCTGTCGCACCAGCTCGACGGCGAGCGCGCCGGCTTCATGAACAAGGACTTCGACCTCGCCTTCATGGAGAGCCTGATCCACGACCCGACCTGGGCGACGCAGTTCAACACCCACCAGCTGGTGGAGAAGGCGGGCACCCAGGGCGTGGAACTGATCATGTGGCTGGCCGCGCGCGCGGCGCTCGGCGATGGCGCCACGCTGGCGCACCAGAACTACCACATCCCGATCTCCAACACGGCCTCGGGCGTGATGCTGATGGACGCGCGCTGAACACGAAGCGCGCGCCGGCGCTCCTATGATCGGGCGATGCCGATGCGCATCGCCCTGATCGTTTCCGCCACCCTGAGCCTGCTGCTGGCGGCCTGCACCACCCCGGCCACGGCGAAGAAGCCGCCGCCCGCCCCCGCCTACGACACCCGCCCCGAGGTGCGCGCCTTTGCCGACGAGATGGCGGCCCGCCACGGCTGGGATGCGCGCTGGGTGCTGCTGCAGCTGCGCGGCGCGACCCTGCAGCCCACGGCGCAGCGGCTGATGATGCCGGCGCCGCCCGGCCAGCCGAAGAACTGGGCCGCCTACCGTGAGCGCTTCGTCGAGCCGCAGCGCATCGCTGCCGGTGTAGCCTTCTGGCAGGCCCACGCCGACGCGCTGGCGCGCGCCGAGGCGCGCTACGGCGTGCCGGCCGAGGTGATCGTCGGCATCGTCGGCGTGGAGACCTTCTACGGCCGCGTGATGGGCCGCTACCGCGCGCTGGACGTGCTGGCCACGCTGGCCTTCGATTTCCCCACCGGCCGCAGCGACCGCAGCGGCTACTTCCGGGACGAACTGGAGCAGCTGCTGCTGCTGGCCCGGCACGAGGACGTCGACCCGGCCTCGCTGACCGGCAGCTTCGCCGGCGCCATCGGCCTGCCGCAGTTCATGCCCGGCAGCATCAACCGCCATGCGGTGGACTTCGACGGCGATGGCCACATCGACCTCACGGCCAGCGCCGCCGACGCGGTCGGCAGCATCGCCCACTTCCTGGCCCAGCACGGCTGGCGGCCGGGCATGCCGGTGACCTTTGCGGTGACACCGCCGGACGACCCGGCGCAGCGCGCGAAGCTGCTGGCGCCCGACATCGTGCCCAGCTTCGATGCGGCCGCGTTCACCGCCGCCGGCGCCGTGCTGTCGCCCGAAGGTCAGGCGCACGACGGCCTGATGGCCCTGGTCAGCGTGGACAACGGCGGCGCACCGCCGAGCTTCGTCGCCGGCACGGTGAACTTCTTCGTGCTGACGCGGTACAACCGCTCGAGCTACTACGCGCGGGCGGTGCTGGACCTGGGCGCGGCTGTCAAGGCCGCGCGCTAGAGAAGGCGCCGGTCAGGCGCCCGACTGCAGCTTCTTCCAGGCGATGAAGCCACCGGCCACCGACAGCGCCTTCGGGTAGCCCAGCGAGCGCAGCATGTCGGCCAGGTACAGGCTGCGCCGGCCGCTGTTGCAGGTCAGCAGCAGCAGGTGGTCGTGGGCATGGTGCAGGCGGTTGATCGTGGTCAACAGGCCCTTGATGTCGATGTCGCTGGGCTTGCCGGTGTCCAGGATTTCCTGCTCGTCCTCGGTCAGCTTGTCGCCCAGCAGGCGCTTGACCTCGAACATCGGGATGTGCACCGCCTCGGGGATGGCGCCTTTCATCTGGATCTCGAAGCCCTGGCGGATGTCGACCAGGGTGCCCAGGCGCAGGCGCGCGATCTCCAGCGCGCTGGGCAGCGAGATCTCCAGCAGCGCGCGCTGCTCGGGGCTGAACTGGTCGACGTCGAAGCTGTCCATGGCGCCGGATTGTGGCTCACCGCGCGCTGGCGGACGCGAGCACCCGGCACAGCCATGCGCGCGTGTCGGCCGGGTCGATGACGTCGTCGATCTCCAGGTGCGCCGCCATGTTCAGCGCGTCGCCGCGCGCCACCGCCTCGTCCAGCAGGCGCTGGTAGAGCACCTCGCGGGCCTCGTCGCCACCGCTGGCCTGGGCAGCGTCCAGTTCCTTGCGGAAACCCAGGCGCACGCCGCCCTCCAGGCCCATGGGGCCGAACTCGCCGCTGGGCCAGGCGCAGGTGGCCACGGGAGCATGGAAGTGCCCGCCCGTGAGCGCCATCGCCCCCAGGCCGAAGCCACGCCGCAGCACGATGCTGGCCATCGGCACGCGCAGCGCCGCCGCGGTGGTGAAGACCTCGCCAGCGTGGCGCAGCATGCCGGTGGCCTCCGAGGCCGGGCCGACCATGAAACCCGGCGTGTCCACCAGGGTCACCAGGGGCAGGCCACGGCGGTCGGCCAGGGCCATCAGCGCCACCCACTTGCGGCAGGCGGCGGCGTCCAGCGCGCCGGCGCCATGCTGCACCTGGCTGGCCGCCACGGCCACCGGCCGGCCGTCCAGCCGCGCCAGCGCCGTGACGAGTGCGCGCCCGTCCTCGGCCCGCAGTTCCACCAGAGACCCGGCATCGAACACGGTGCGCAGCACGGTGTGGATGTCGTAGGCCGCGTTGCGACGCTCGGGCACGAGCGCACGCAGCGCGTCGGCCGGGCCGCCGGCCGGCGCGGCCGGTGCCGGCGTGCCGGTGAGGACGCCCAGCAGCGTGCGCGCCATGGCGGTGGCCGCGGCCTCGTCGGGCAGCACGAGGTCCACCGCACCTGCGGCGGCGAGCACCGCCACCGGCCCCACGTCCTGCGGCGCCACCCGACCCAGGCCTCCGCCTTCGATCATCGCCGGCCCACCCATGCCGATGCTGCTGCCCTCGGTGGCCAGCACCAGGTCGCAGCAGCCCAGCAGCGCAGCGTTGCCGGCAAAGCAGTAGCCGGCGGCGATGCCGATCGTCGGCACCACACCGCGCAGCGCCGCGAACTGCGCGAAGGTGGTGCAGTCCAGGCCGGCCACACCCAGCCAGTCGACGTCACCCGGCCGGCCGCCACCGCCTTCGGCGAACAGCACCACCGGCCAGCGCTGCCGGCGGGCGAGCGCCAGCAGGCGGTCGGCCTTGCGGTGGTTGAACACGCCCTGGGTGCCGGCGAGCACGGTGTAGTCGTAGGCCAGCACCGCCACCGGCCGGCCATCCACCGTGCCGGTGCCGGCCACCAGGCCGTCGGCCGGCGTCTGCTGCTGAAGTTCGGCCTCGGCCCGACGGCTGCGCTGCGCGGCGACGGCAAGGCCGCCGTATTCGGTGAAGCTGCCGTCGTCCAGCAGGGCCGCGACGTTCTCGCGCGCGGTGCGGCGCCCGGCGCCATGCCGGCGCGCCACGGCGTCGGGTCGGGCGGCGTCGTCCAGCAATGTGCGACGTGCCCGCCACCGCGCCAGGCCCGGGTGGGCTGGCGGCGCGGCGACAGGCGTGGCCGGTCCGGCCGGGTCCGCCGGCCCGGCCGCCGCGGGTGACCAGGTGCCGAGCGGCTCGCCTTCGGACACTGCGTCGCCGACCTGCACCGCCCAGGTCTGCAGCCGGCCGGGCCCGGGGGCCGGCACCGGCACCTCCATCTTCATCGACTCCAGCACCAGCAGGGTCTGACCGGGCCCGGCCGCCTGGCCAGGGGCGACGACCATCTGCACGACGGCACCGGTCACCGGGCTGATCAGCGGGAGGGGCGCCTCGCGGCCAGGATCACGGTCGGTCTCGGGCGGGTTCATCGGCTGCAGGCGCGTGGTACGGAGGCGACGATTGTGAAGGCGCCATCGCCGTGCCCCATACTGCGGTCATCGTGTCCGCGACGTCGCCCTCATCGCCCGCCGAGCCCACGCCCGAGGCGGCGGCCTGGCTCGACGCGCTGCCCGTGGCGGTGGTCGTGCTCGACGGCCAACCGGCGGTGACCTGGGCCAATGCCACCGCCCGATCCTGGCTCGGCGCGCTGGGCGAACCCGGTGCGGCCTGGCCGGGACACCTGCTGCCCGCGACCGATGCCGACGCCCCCGTGGCGCTGGATGCGCGGCGATGGGTGCGCGTGCGCGCCGCCGAAGGCGGCGGCCCCGGGTTGCGCCTGGTGCTCGAGGACGCCACGGCGGACATGCGAGCGCGGCAGGCGCGCGCCCAGGACGCTGTGGCGCTGGGCCTGATCCGTCATGTCGGTCGCATCGGCATCTGGTCGCGCGACACGAGCGGCCAGCGTGGTGCGTGGGATCCGCAGGTCTTCGGCTTCTGGGGTGTCCCCCAGTCGGCCGGCGCGCTGGACCTGGGCGAGGCCACGGCCCGCATCGTCGACGAAGACCGGGACGGGCTGGTGCGGTGCTACGAGTCGTCGAAGGCACAGCCCGGCATGCACGACCACCGCTACCGCGTGCGCCGGCCGGATGGCAGTGTGGCGCACCTGCATTCCTACTGGCACGTGCCCGATGGCCCCGGGGACGGGGAGATCACCGGCATCATCGTCGACGACACCGACGCGGTTGCACTGGCCCGCGAACACGCGGAGGCGCGGTCGCAGATCACCCTGGCGGCCGACCTGGCCGGCCTGATCCTCGTCCGCCACGACCTCCGGCAAGGCCGCTACCACTTCAACCCTGCCGGCCTGCAGTTCCTGGGTCTGCCTGCGTTACGGGACGGGATAGCGGCCGAGCAGGTGGCGGCGCACATGCACCCGGAGGACCGTGCCGCGGCACGCGAGGCCAGCGCCCGGGTGCTGCAGACGGGGCAACCGGTGGACGTCGAACTTCGCGTGGCCGACGCCCAGGGCCACTACCGCCAGCTGCTGATGCGCGGCGCGGTGGAACTGGGCGATGACGGCCAGCCGGTGGCCATCCTGTCGGTGGCGCTGGACATCACGGCGCAGCGGGCGCAGGACGCCCGTGCACGCGGCCTGCGGGCGCGCTTCGACCTTGCCGCCCGCACCGCCGGTATCGGCTACTGGGCCCGCGAAGGCCATGCGGAGCGTGCGTTCTGGAGCGACCAGATGCGCGCCCTGCACGGTCTGGGCGCGGAAGACCAGGTGCCCACGCTGAAGGAATGGCGCGAGACCTTCGTGCACCCGGACGACCGGGCGCTGATCCGCCAGCGCTTTCACGACTGGCTGGCCGGCCGCACGCCCAACGTGCAGGCAGAACTGCGCATCGTCCGGCGCGACGGGCAGGTGCGGCACCTGCTGACGCACTCGATGCTGGAAGCCGACACCGAGCCGCCGACGATGTTCGGCATCACGATCGACGTCACCGAGCGGCGCCAGGCCGACGAGGCCCTGCGCCGTGCCGACGAACGGGCGGCGCTGGCGGCGCGGGGGGCCGGCATCGGCACCTGGGAGCTCGACCTGCGCACCGGCCAGGCGCAGTGGGATGCGCAGATGTGGCGGCTGCGGGGGCGCACACCGCGCCCGGGCGCGCCCGACGGCCAGGAGATGCTGGACTTCGTGCACCCCGACGACCGCGCGTCGACCCGCCGCCAGGTGGCCGCAGCCAGTACGCCGGGGGCCGTCATCGAGCATGCCTTCCGCGTCGTCTGGCCCGACGGCAGCGTGCACTGGCTGGCCTCGCGCTCGTCCACCGTGGACGATGGCACGGGCGCGCCGTCGCGACGCATCGGCGTCAACTGGGATGTCACGGCCGACCGCCGGGCCGAGGCCGAACGCCGCGAACGCGAGGCCGCCGAACAGGCCAATGCGGAGAAGAGCCGCTTCCTGGCCCGCATGAGCCACGAGCTGCGCACGCCGCTGAATGCGGTGCTGGGCTTCACGCAGCTGCTGCTGGCACGGAACCCCGACGCCACCGCGCGCGAATGGCTGCAGCACGTGGAGGCGGCGGGCCAACACCTGCTGTCGCTCATCAACGACGTGCTCGATCTCGCGGGCCTGGAGGCCGGCGACCTGCGCGTGGCGGTGGCCGACGTCGACCTGCGCGCTCTGCTGGCCGAGACGCTGCCGCTGCTGGAGCCGCTGCGCGTGGAACACGGCGTCGCGATCGACTGCGACACGCCGCCGCTGCGCGTGTGGAGCGATGCCACGCGCCTGCGACAGGTGCTGATCAACCTGATCGGCAACGCCATCAAGTACAACCGGCCACAGGGGCGGGTATCGGTGCACGCCCATGCCGACGGCGGGCTGGCGGTGCTGACGGTGGCCGACACCGGGCGTGGCATGAGCGACGCCCAGCTGCGCCACCTCTACGAACCCTTCAACCGCCTGGGCGTCGAGCGCGAGGGCATCGAAGGCACCGGCATCGGGCTGACCATCGTCAAGGCCCTGGTCGGCCGCCTGGGGGGCAGCATCCAGGTGCACAGCACGCCGGGCGAAGGCACCACCTTCACGCTGCGGCTGCCACTGTCGCTGGCCGGCGCCGCACCCGCGGTGGCCGCCGCCGGCAGCGCGGCATCACCGGCGCCGCCGGGCTGACTCAGACCGGCTCGCCGGCCTCCAGCAGGCCGCGCTTCTCCAGCAGCGGCCGCACCGACGGCCCCCGGCCGCGGAAGGCGGCGTAGGCGGCACCCGGCTCGACGCTGTTGCCGGCGGCATAGATGTGCTGCCGCAGCGCCTGCGCCACGCCCGGGTCGAACGGGCTGCCGGCCTCGATGAAGGCGTCGTAGCCGTCGGCGTCCAGCACCTCGGCCCACAGGTAGACGTAGTAGCCGGCCGCGTAGCCCGAGCCGGAGAACAGGTGCTGGAAGTGCACCAGCCGGTGGTTGATGCCCACCGGCGCCGGGTGGCCCAGGCTGGCCAGCAGCTCGGCCTCGAAGGCGCACAGGTCGGCCGGCGGCTCGGCCTCGGTGCGCGCGTGCACGGCCATGTCGACGATGGCACTGCCGGTGTAGCGCACGGTCTCGTAGCCCTGGTTGAAGCGGCGCGCCGCCTGCAGGCGTTCGATCAGCGCATCGGGGATGGGCTCGCCGGTCTGCCAGTGGCGCGCATGGCGCTTGAGCACTTCGGGCTCGGTGATCCAGTGCTCGAAGATCTGCGACGGCAGCTCGACGAAGTCGCGCAGCACCTGGGTGCCCGACAGGCGCTCGAAGTGCACGTTCGACAGCAGGCCGTGCAGGCCATGTCCGAACTCGTGGAACAGCGTGCGCGCGTCATCGGCCGACAGCAGCGTCGGCTCGCCGGGCGAGCCCTTGGCGAAGTTGTTGTTGTTCAGGATCACCGGCAGCTCGGCCGCGCCGCCCACGCCGTTGCGGCTCTGCCAGCGCAGGCTGCTCATCCAGGCGCCACTGCGCTTGCTGGGCCGCGCGAAGTTGTCCTGCAGGAACACGCCGACGGGGCTGCCGTCGGCATTGCGCACCTCGTAGGCCTTCACGTCGGGGTGGTAGACCGGCAGGTCGGCCCGCTCGACGAACTGCAGGCCGAACAGGCGGCCGGCGCAATCGAAGGCGGCCTGCACCATGGCCGGCAGCGGGAAGTAAGGTTTGATCTCGGCGTCGTCGATGGCGTACTTGTCCTGGCGCACCTTCTCCGCCCAGTAGCGCCAGTCCCAGGCCTCGATGGCCTGGGCCGGGTCGACACCCGCCGCGTCCATGGCTTCGCGCAGCGCGGCGCGCTCGCGCTGCACCGCCGCGAGTGCGCGCGGCCAGACCTGGTCGAGCAGCTGCTGCACGTTGGTGCGCGTGCCGGCCATGGTGTCGGCCAGCGCGTAGTCGGCGTAGCTGGCGTGCCCGTGCAGACGGGCCTGCTCGCCGCGCAGGCGCAGGATGTCGCGCGCCACCTCGCGGTTGTCGTGCTCGCCGGCGTGTTCGCCGCGGCTGGTCCAGGCGCGCCAGGCCTGCTCGCGCAGGTCGCGCCGCTCGGAGAAGGTCAGGAAGGGCACGATCAGCGACCGCGACAGCGTGATCACGGCCTGGCCGGCGAGCCCTCGGTCCTCGGCGGCCTGGCGCGCCGCAGCGCGCACGAAGCCGGGCAGGCCGGCCAAGTCGGCTTCGTCGGCCAGCACCAGGTGCCAGCTCGATTCGTCGTGCAGCACGTTCTGCGCGAACCGCGTGGTCAGCGCCGCGAGTTGCTCCATCACGCTGGCGTAGCGGCTGCGGGCCTCGCCCTGCAGCCGGGCACCGGCGCGAACGAAGTCCAGGTGCACGCGCTCGAGCAGGCGCAGCTGCTCCGGGCTCAGGCCCAGCGCGGCGCGCTGCTCGTGCACCGCCTCGATGCGTGCGAACAGGCCGGCGTCGAGGTAGATCGCGTTGTCGTGCGCCGCCAGCGGCCCGGCCATGGCCCGCTGCACCGCCTGCAGCGCCGGGTTGGTGTGCGACGCGGTGAGGTTGTAGAAGACCGAGGCGATGCGCCCGAGCGCGCGGCCGCTGCGGTCGAAGGGCACCAGGGTGTTGTCGAAGTCGGGCGCCGCCGGGTCGGCGACGATGGCCGCCAGTTCCTGCCGGTGCGCGTCCATGACGGCGCGGAAGGCCGGCTCGAAGTGCTCTGGACGAATGGCGACGAAGTCGGGCAGGCCGAACGGCGCCGTCCAGGGCTGCAGCAAGGGGTTGTCGAGGGCGGGCGTCATCGGGTGCTCACTTGCCGTTGCGGATGGCGATCTCGTCGTCCTCGCGGTAGCGGCGGCTGCCGCACTCCGACGCCCACAGGTCGCGCTCCTGCGTCAGGTCCTCGCCCTTCTTGACCACCTGCTTGTTGCGTTCGTTCCAGGCCACGGTGCGGGCGTTGAGCGCCTCGACCTTGGCGTTGACCTCCGCGGCCCCGCCGCCGACGCCACCCAGGGATTCACGCTGCGCAGTGAGTTCCTGCTCTTCCGCCTCCATCTCGCGCTTCTCTGCCACCAGACGGCGACGCTGCCGATCGACCAACGGGCCGCTGCGGCCGGACTTCTCGAACTCCTGCCATCTGGCGTTCCACTCCTCGATGCGCTGGGTCAGTGCCTGCGTACGCGCGTTGAGTTCGTTGATCTTGGCTGCATCGGCCTGCACGCCCCCGCTTTCGGCTTCGAGCGCCTTTCGCGCCGCCTGAATGTCGTCCCTCTCGCGCTCGAGATCGGCCTTTTCCTTCTCGTACTGCTCGACCATCGTCTTCAGCGTCGCCTGCTGCTTCAGACAGGCGCGCAGTTCGTCACGCGTCATGACCGGGCCGCTGCCGCTGCCGCTGCCGAGGGACTTCTGGGCCTGCGCCGGCAGGGGCAGGGCCAGCACGGTCACCAGGGCCAGGGCTGCCGTGCGGGCCAGGGCTGGGGTCGGGACGGGGCAGATAACGAAGTGGGGCATGGCAGGGCTTCCCTTTCAGAGCATCGCGTCAGTTCGGCATGGCCGCGGCTGGTCGATCCACGCGCCATGTTGTTCATGGTTGCCTGGCTCGTGGCCGGGCAACCCCAAATGATGCCACCGCCTGCCAGAACCAGGTTTGCCGCTGCTGAACGCCCGTGCGGTGCAACCGGTGCACACGACCGCGTCCCCGTCATCGGCCTTCCTTCGTGCTGTGGCACAGTGTCGCCCTCTCCCGCCCCGCGCCGTCCGTTGGCGCCTTGCCACTTGGCCCTTAAATCCACCATCTACAAGGCCACGCTGCAGATCGCGGACATGGACCGCGGCCTCTACGCCGACCACGCGCTGACGCTGGCCCTGCACCCGTCGGAGACCGAGGAACGATTGATGGTGCGCCTGCTGGCCTTCGCCCTGAGCGTGCCCGAGGACGACCACGACGGCGCCCTGGTCTTCGCCCGCGGCCTGTCGGACACCGACGAGCCCGACCTCTGGCGCCACGCGCTGGACGGCACGCTGCGCCAGTGGATCGAGGTCGGCCAGCCCGACGAGCGCCGGCTGCTGCGCGCCTGCGGCCGGGCCGGGCAGGTGGGCATCTGGGCCTATGCCGCGTCCACCCCGATCTGGTGGCAGGGCCTGGCCACGCGGATGGCGCGCCAGCGCAACCTGGCCGTCTGGCAGTTGCCGGCCGCGCAGTCGCAGGCCCTGGGAGCGCTGGCGGAACGCTCGATGCAATTGCAGGTCAACGTGCAGGAAGGCCAGGTGCTCGTCGTGCACGGCGAGCGCATGGTCGAAATCCACCCCCAGCGCCTGCATCCCGCCCCATGATCGACCGCCGACGCCTGCTGGCCGCCTCGCTGCTGGCCACCTGCCCCACCCTGCCCATGTCTGCACTCGCTGCCGCCGCCACGATGAACGCCACCCCGGACCGAGATCCCTACCTCTGGCTGGAGGACGTGACCGGCGAGCGCGCCCTGGCCTGGGTGCGCGAGCGCAACGCCGAGACCCGCAAGGTCCTGGAAGCCGAACCCGGCTTCAGCGCCACCCGCGACCGCATCCGCGCCATCCTCGACTCGAAGGAGAAGATCCCGGCCGTCAACCGCCGTGGCGACTGGCTCTACAACCTGTGGCAGGACGAGCGCCACCCGCGCGGCCTGTGGCGGCGCACCACACTGGCCGAGTTCCGCAAGACAGAGCCGGCCTGGGAGACGGTGCTCGACCTCGATGCCCTGGGTCGGGCCGAAGGCGAGAACTGGGTCTGGGCCGGCGCCACGGCCTACGGGCCGGACTACCGGCGCGCGCTGGTGTCGCTGTCGCGCGGTGGCGCCGACGCGAGCGTGGTGCGCGAGTTCGACCTCGTCGACAAGCGCTTCGTCGACGGTGGCTTCGCGCTGCCGGAGGCCAAGAGCAGCCTCGACTGGCTCGACGCCGACGCCGTCTACGTCGGCACCGACTTCGGGCCCGGCAGCATGACCGATGCCGGCTACCCACGCATCGTCAAGCGCTGGCGGCGCGGCCAGCCGCTGGCCGAGGCCGAGACGGTGTTCGAGGGCGAGAAAGCCGACGTCGGCGTGTGGATCAGCGTCGACCGCGAGCCGGGCTACGAGCGCACCGTGCTCACGCGCGCGCTGGACTTCTACCGTTCGCAGCAGTTCCTGTGGCAGGGCGGGCGGTGGGTGCCGCTGGCCAAGCCGGAGGATGCCAGCGTGAGCTTCTGGCGCCGCCACGTGCTGGTGGAACTGCGCAGCGACTGGGCCTCGGGCGGCCGCAGCTGGCCGCGCGGCAGCCTGATCGTGGGCGACGCCGAGGCCTTCGTCACCGGGGGTGATGCCCGCTGGCAGGCCCTGTTCACGCCCACGGCCACGCGCTCGCTGGCCGGGTTCACGGGCACGGCCTCGCGCCTGGTGCTCAACGTGCTGGACAACGTGGCCAGCCGGCTCGAGACCTGGCAGCCGGGCGTTGCGGTGGCCGATGCCTGGACGCGGCGCGACCTGCCCGCGCCCCACCCCGGCGCGCTGAGCGTGCAGGCGCTGCACGACCCGCTGCTGAAGACCGACGCGCTGGCCGAGCAGCTGCTGGTGAGCTACACCGACTTCCTCACGCCCGACTCGCTGATGCTGGCCGACGCCACCGGCGGCGACATGGCGACGCTGAAATCGCGGCCGCGCTACTTCGACGGCGAGGGCATGCGCGTGGAACAGCGTTTCGCCACCAGCCGCGACGGCACCCGCGTGCCGTACTTCGTGGTCTGGCCCAAGGGCGCCACCGCCAACGGTCGCAACCCGACGCTGCTGTACGGCTACGGCGGCTTCGAGGTGTCGATGCAGCCCTTCTACTCCGGCAGCATCGGCAGCAGCTGGCTGGCGCGCGGCGGCGTCTTCGTGCTGGCCAACATCCGCGGCGGCGGCGAGTTCGGCCCCGCCTGGCACCAGGCTGCGGTGAAACGTCACAAGCAGAAGAGCTACGACGACTTCGCCGCCGTGGCCGAGGACCTGATCGCCGCGAAGATCACCAGCCCGGCGCACCTGGGGATCGAAGGCGGCAGCAACGGCGGCCTGCTGGTGGGCGCGGTGATGGTGCAACGCCCGGAACTCTTCGGCGCCGTGGTCTGCCAGGTGCCGCTGCTGGACATGCGGCGCTACCACCTGCTGCTGGCTGGCGCGTCATGGATGGCCGAGTACGGCAACCCCGACGATGCCGACGACTGGGCCGTGCTGAAGACCTACAGCCCCTACCAGAACGTCAAAGCCGGGGTGAAGATGCCGGCGGTGCTGTTCATCACCAGCACCCGCGACGACCGCGTGCATCCGGGTCATGCACGCAAGATGGCGGCGCGCATGCGCGAGTTCGGATACGCGCCGATGTACTACGAGAACATCGAAGGCGGTCATGGCGGCGCGGCGGACAACGCGCAGCGGGCCGACATGGCGGCACTGGAATACGCATTCCTGTGGCGGACGATCGGGCGTGACGACTGAGTCTGGTTTCGACCCAAAGCGGCCTACGGCCGCTTTGGGTCCGGGGACCCGGTTTCCGTGGGCTCCCCCGAGCCCCCTCCGGGAAGGGGCTCCAGCATGCTCGACGGCTCCCCGCCAGCCCCCCTCCGGGAGGGGGACTCCAGCCAGTTTGACGAGTGGGCCTGCCGGCCGACCGCTTCGCTGCGCGCGGACGCAGCGGCGGTCCTCTCGCGGGGTGCCTGTGCCTGCCCGCAAGGCGGGGGCGGGTTGGCCTGCGGCGCGCATGAGAGCGCCGAGCATCGCAGGGCTCATGGCCGCGCACGCCAGCGCGCTTCGTGCACTGACTCGCGGACGCCGTCCGAACGCAGCGAACGCAGTGAGCGAAGTGAGTTCGGCCGCGGGCCATGAGACCGAGAAGCGCAGGGCAGTCGGAGCGCAGCGGAGACCGCTCGACCTAAGCGCCACAGGCCAACTCGCCACCGCCTTGTCGCGTCGACCTTCGAACGCGATATCCAACGGCCGCTCCGGGTCGTGAGCCGGTGATGGTCCACTGGATCGATGACGCCCTTCCCCTGCCCCGCCCGGGCACGGTGCCGGAGGACATACCAGGCCTCGTCGCCGCTGGCGGCGCACTGACCCCAGCGCGCCTGGACGAGGCCTACCGCCTCGGCCTGTTCCCCTGGTTCGGCCCCGGGCAGCCGGTGCTGTGGTGGAGTCCCGACCCGCGCATGGTGCTGCCGGTAGCCGGCTTCAAGCTGCACCGCTCGCTGCGCAAGACCCTGCAGCGCTTCCTCGCCACGCCGGGCTGCAGCATCCGCTTCGATGGGGACTTCGCGCGCGTGATGCGCCACTGCGCCGCCACGCCGCGCGAGGGCCAGGACGGCACCTGGATCGTGCCCGACATGGTGCGCGCCTACGTGGCCTGGCACACCGCCGGGCGCACCCACAGCGTGGAGACCTGGGTCGATGGCCAGCTCGTCGGCGGCCTGTACTTCGTCAGCATCGGCCGCATGGTGTTCGGCGAGTCGATGTTCTCGCACGCCACCGATGCGTCCAAGCTGGCCCTGGCCGCGCTGGTGGCGGCCTGCCGCGCGCGCGGCGTGGCCTGGGTGGACTGCCAGCAGCACACCGGCCACCTGGCGTCGTTCGGCGCGCACGAAGTCCCGCGCGCGGCGTTCCAGGCCCACCTGGCCCATGCCCTGGGGGCGCCGGACATCGGGGACTGGACCTATGATCCGGCGCACTGGGCGCAGCTCGATGCGCGCCTGGTGCCAGGAAACCCGACGCCTCCGTGACGCACCCCCAGGAGCTTCCGCTCTCGTCGCTGCAGTTCTACGCGACGGCCCCCTACCCCTGCAGCTACCTGCCGGGGCGGCTGGCGCGCTCGCAGGTGGCCACGCCCAGCCACCTGATCCACGCGGATGCCTATTCCGGCCTCGTGGCCAACGGCTTCCGGCGCAGCGGCATGTTCACCTACCGGCCCTACTGCGACGGCTGCCGCGCCTGCGTGCCCATGCGCGTGCCGGTGGCCGGCTTCCAGCCCACGCGCAGCCAGCGCCGGGCCTGGAAGCAGCATGGCGACCTGAAGGCCCGCGTGCTGCGCCTGTGCTTCTCGCCGGAGCACTACCAGCTCTACCTGCGCTACCAGAGCGGCCGCCACGCCGGCGGCGGCATGGACCACGACAGCGTCGACCAGTACACCCAGTTCCTGCTGCAGAGCCGCGTCAATTCCCGCCTGGTGGAGTTCCGCACCCCCACCACCGACGGCAGCGCCGGCACGCTGAAGATGGTGTCCATCGTCGACGTGCTGGCCGACGGCATCTCCGCCGTCTACACCTACTACGAGCCCGAGCCCGGCACCAGCTACGGCACCTACGGCGTGCTGTGGCAGCTGGAACAGGTGCGCCAGCTGGGTCTGCCGCACCTGTACCTGGGCTACTGGATCGCCGAGAGTCCGAAGATGGCCTACAAGGCGCAGTTCCGGCCGCACCAGTTGCTGCGCGACGGGCGCTGGCAGGACGCCGACGCCACGCCGGTCGAGCGCTCAGGCCGCGCGCCAGACGCCGTCTGATTCGCTGGCGCGGCCCTCGGCCTGCAGCTTCAGCAGGTGGGCCAGCAGCGAGCGCGCGGCCACGCCGTGCAGCGGCACCGGCGTGTCGTCGTAGGCCGCCGGCACCAGCGCTTGCACCGTGGCCGGGCCGTGCTGCTGCAGCGCCGCCAGCACCTTGGCCTCGCGCTTGAGCCGGTGCGCCACCAGCGCGCGGATCACCGCGTGCGGCTCGGCCACCAGGAAGCCGTGGCCCGGTGCCAGCCAGTCCAGGTCGATGTGCAGCAGACGCTCCAGTTGCACCAGGTAAGCCCGCATGTCGCCGTCGGGCGGGTTGATCACCACCGTGCTGCCCTGCATCAGGTGGTCGCCGGTGAAGAGCAGCTTCTCCTCGGCCAGCCGCCAGCACACGTGGTTGGACGCATGGCCCGGGGTCTGCAAGGCCTGCAGCGTGGTGCCGGCGCCGAGCTGCAGCACGTCACCCTCCGCCGGTTCTTCATCCGGCGTGAAGGCCACGTCCTGCCCCGGGTGCGGCGGCGCCCGACGACCGATCACTCGGGCGCCGGTGGCCTGCGCCAGCGCCGCGGCGCCGGGCGAGTGGTCGACGTGCGTGTGCGTCGTCAGCACGTGCGTGATGCGCCGCGGTGCCGCAGCGAGGATGGCGTCGCGGTGCGCCGGCAGATCGGGCCCGGGGTCGATCACGGCCAGCGGCGCGCCGGGGTCGTCGTCGCCCACCAGGTAGGTGTTGGTGCCCGGGCCGGTCATCATGCCGGCGTTGGGCGCCGTCAGGCGCAGGATGCGGGGCGACAGCCGCACCGGTTCGCCGGGCACGATCTCGGCCAGCGCCTGGTGATGGCCCTCGGGGTCCAGCCGGCCGAGTTCGGCCCAGCCCGGCTCCCAGGGCAGCACGATGCGCGGGCCCTTGCGCGTGCGGCCTCGGCGCGGCATCGTCACGCGGATGTCGCGCCGCGCACCGGCCTCGGCATGCGCCGCGGCGGCATCGGGGTGGGCCTGCAGTTCCTGCAGCGTGCAGCGCGTCACCGGCAGCAGCACGTAGCCGCTGTCCCGCGCCAGCGCCGCGGCAGGGCGCGTCCACATCATTTCCACCGCCTCGGCACGATCAGGTTCCGGCGTCTGGCCCGCCGGCATCGGCACCGTGAAGAAGCGCGTGTCGAAACGCTTGGGCACGCCCGGCGGCGTGAGCCAGTGGCTGAAGTAGTGCAGGTTGCGCAGGTCCAGCCGCAGGTCGAAGGCGCGGCACAGCGCGCCGATGTCGTGCTCGCCCCGGTGCAGGTGCAGCCGCCATGGGGCCAGCGCCGGCTGCAGCGCCGCCCACTCGGCCGGCGCCAGGGCGCTGCCGTCGGGACGGCAGGCGAGCAGGACGCCCACCTCCTCGAAGCTCTCGCGCGCGGCCGCCACCATGTAGTCCAGTCCGCCTACGGCCAGGCCGAGAAGGGCGCTGGCCTCGGCATCGGTGGGGCCCAGGCACCAGGCGTGCGCCCCGCGGTCGGCGGGCTCGAGCACGCCGCCGGGGAAGACGCAGGCGCCGCTGCGCAGGTCGCCGTCGCGCTCGGCGCGGCGCAGCATCAGCACCTCGACGCCGCCGCCGGATTCGGATGGCGCGTCGCGCAGCAGCATCAGCGACGCTGCCAGGCGGGCGTCGGCGGGGGCCTGGTGGCCGCTCATTTCAGCACCCCGGCGGTCTTCAGGGCCGCGATCTCGTCGGCAGCGAAGCCGGCCTCGGCCAGCACGTCGGCCCCCTGTTCACCAACCACGGGCGACGGGCGCGGCTCGCCCGGCACGCTGCGCGAGAACCGCGGCGCGGGGCCGGGCTGCACCACGCCGTCGACGGTGACGTAGGCCCCGCGCGCCTGGGCATGCGGGTGCTGCGGCGCCTCGGCCAGGCTCAGCACCGGCGTCACGCAGGCGTCGCTGCCGTCGAACAGCGCCGCCCAGTGATCGCGCGGCCGGGTGACCAGGACGGCGGCGATGGCCGCGCGCAGTTCCGGCCAGGTGCGTCGGTCGTACTGGCCGGCGACGAAGCGGCGGTCCAGCCCGATGCCCTCGGCGAAGGCAGCAAAGAACTTGGGCTCCAGCGCCCCCACCGCCAACCAGCGGTCGTCGGCGCAGCGGTAGGTGGCGTAGAACGGCGCGCCACCGTCGAGCAGGTTGGCGCCGCGGGTGTCGCCCCACTGGCCGGCGGCGCGCAGGCCGTGGAAGATCGACGCCAGCGAGGCTGCACCGTCCACCATCGCGGCATCCACGACCTGGCCTTGCCCCGAGCGCTGGCGCTCGTACAGCGCGGCCATCACGCCGAAGGCCAGGTACAGCGCACCCCCGCCGTAGTCGCCCACCAGGTTCAGCGGCGGCACCGGGTCGCCACCGGCCGGGCCGATGGCATCCAGCACGCCGGTCAGCGCGATGTAGTTGAGGTCGTGGCCGGCCATCGGCGCCATCGGCCCGGTCTGGCCGAAGCCGGTCATGCGGCCGTACACGAGGCCTGGGTTGCGGGCGCTGCAGACCTCCGGTCCCAGGCCCAGCCGCTCCGCCACGCCGGGGCGGAAGCCTTCGATCAGCACGTCGGCGCGGTCGATCAGGCGCAGCGCCGTCTCGACGCCCGCGGGCTGCTTCAGGTCCAGCGCCACCGAGCGCCGCCCGCGCGCATTGACGTCGAAGCGCGGCGCCATCGGCACGCCCAGGCCGCTGGCTTCCAGGCGGTCGATGCGCACCACGTCGGCGCCCAGGTCGGCCAGCAGCATGCAGGCCATCGGGCCGGGGCCGATGCCGGCGAGTTCGATCACCCGCAGGCCGTGCAGGGGGCCGGGCCCCCGGGATGTGTCCGTCATCGTGGTGTGGTCTCCGCCGCGGAGTGTGCCAGCGTCCACACGATGCACCGGATGCGGGGATGCGCGACAATCGGTGCCGTGAAGCGCTGGCTCGTCACCCTGGTCTGGTGGTTGTCGCTGGCCCTGCCGTTGCAGGGCCTGGCGGTGGCTGCGCCCATGATGAGCTTCGGCAGCATGCACGACGGCCCGGCGGCTCTGCACGATGGCTCGCCAGCGCCCTGCCACGAGTCCGAGGCCCCGGCGGCAGCCGACGACGCCACCGCGCACGCCGGCTGCAGCCAGTGTGCCGTCTGCCATGCCAGCGCCGCCCCCGTGCCGCCAGCGGCAGCGGCGCCGGGCGCAGCCCGGCAAGCCGAGGCCCCGCCCGCCTGGCGCGCCCCCGTCCTGAGCGCCGTCGACCCAGACGGCCTCGACCGCCCGCCTCGACGCGCCTTCGTCTGACCCGCCGTCCGGCGCCTGCCCTCATGGGCGGCGCCGTCCATCGAGTGTCTCGACGAGGTGTGCATGTCCTCCCGATTCCTGCGTGGCGCATGGGCCACGACCCTCTGCACCGCCGCTGCCGCGGCCCCATTTGCCACGGTGGCGGCCGAACCGCCGCCGCCCCGACCCGACCCCACCCGCATCGACGCCGCGGTGCCGCCCCTGGCCCACCGCAGCGCGCTGCAGCGGTACCGCCCGCTGACCGACGAACCGCGCCGCGACTGGCGCGCCGCCAATGCCGAGGTCGCACGCATCGGGGGCTGGCGGGCCTACCTGCGGGAAGCCCACGCGCCTGAACCGGCGGCCTCTGCACCGGCCTCGTCGATGGCGCCTGCAGCGCCTGCAGCACCTGCCGCGCCGACGAGCGCCACACCGATGCCGCCCCACGGCCACGGTCATCACGTCCCGGGAGGCCGGCGATGAGGCGGCCGAGATCCGCCCGCAGCGCCGCGCTGGCGGCGGCCGCCCTGGTGCTGGCCGGCTGCGCCAGCGTCGACCCGGAGCGCCAGTTCTCACCGGTGCAGCAGGCCGTGCAGCAGCACACGGGCGCGGACCTGCGCTGGGCCCGCAGCGATGCCGAGCGTGCCGACATCGACCGCCGTGTGGCCGAGCTGCTGAAGGCGCCCCTCGACAGCGAAGCCGCCGTACAGGTCGCGCTGCTGAACCATCGCGGCCTGCAGGCGCGCTTCGCCGCCCTGGGCATCGCCGAGGCCGAGGTGGTGCAGGCCATGCGCCTGCCCAACCCGGGCTTCGCCTTCGGCAGGACGCGCGCCGGCGACGAGCGCGAGATCGAGCGCAGCCTGCACCTGCCGCTGCTGCGCTGGCTGCTCACGCCCTGGACGGGCGACCTGGCGCAGCGCCGGCTGGACCGCGAGCGCCACGCGCTGCTGCTGGCAGTGCTGGACCATGCTGCGATGACCCGCAAGGCCTGGGTGGAAGCCGTCGCGGCGCAGCAGTCGATGCACTACATGGGCCAGGTCATGCAGGCGGCCGAGGCCGCGGCGGAACTGGCGCGACGCATGCAGCAGGTGGGCAACTTCAGCGCCCTGCAGCGGGCCCGCGAGCAGGCCTTCTACGCCGATGCCGCGCTGAACGTCGCCCGTGCCGAGCAGCAACAGCGTGCCACGCGCGAGCGCCTCACGCGCCTGATGGGCCTGTGGGGCGCGCAGACCGCGTTCACGCTGCCCGACCGCCTGCCCGACCTGCCGGCCGACCTGCCTGAGCGCCCGCAGATCGAGCGCGAGGCGCTGGCCACGCGGCTGGACCTGCAGGCCGCGCAGGTGGCCGTGGACGAGACGGCGCGCGCGCTGGGCCTGACGCGCGCCACGCGGCTGGTCAGCGTGGTCGAGCTCGGCCTCAGCCACAACAGCAGCAACGACGGCCCGACGCAGCGCGGCTGGGAGGTCGACGTCGAGCTGCCGCTGTTCGACTGGGGTGACGCGAAGGCGGCGCGCGCCGAGGCCGTCTGGCGCCAGGCCATCGACCACGCGGCGCAGCTGGCCATCGACGCGCGCTCGCAGATCCGCGAGGCCGAGGGCCAGCGCCGCAGCGCCTGGCTCATCGCGCGCCACCACCGCGATGAGATCGTGCCGTTGCGCGCGCAGATCGCCGAGCAGAACGTGCTGCGCTACAACGGCATGCTGATCGGTGTCTTCGAACTGCTGGCCGACGCGCGGGCGCAGATCGCCAGCGTGCACGACGCGATCCAGGCCGAGCGCGACTTCTGGCTGGCCGATGCCGACCTGCGCATGGCCACGCTGGGCAGCCCCACACCGTCGGCGATGGCCGGCCCCATGTCTGCGGCGGGCGGCGGTGACGCCGGCGGCCACTGAGAGGAATCCCTCCCATGATGAACCGACGACTGTTCATGGGCGGCGCCGCCGTGGCCTCGGCCGCGGTGAGCAAGGTGGCCATGGCCGCCCTGCCCGAACCCGTGATCCAGACCAGTGCGGCCACCGCGCCGCCGCTGGTGCCCCCCAACGGCCGGCCCTACAACCCGGTGGTCACGCCCAACGGCTGGACCTGCCCCTGGCGCATGAAGGACGGCGTCAAGGAGTTCCACCTGGTGGCCGAGCCGGTGGTGCGCGAGATGACGCCCGGCTTCACCGCCCACCTGTGGGGCTACAACGGCCAGAGCCCCGGGCCGACCATCGAGGTGGTCGAGGGCGACCGCGTGCGCATCTACGTCACCAACCGCCTGCCGGAGCACACCAGCATCCACTGGCACGGCCAGCGCCTGCCCAGCGGCATGGACGGCGTGACCGGCCTCACGCAGCCCGGCATCCCGTCGGGCAAGACCTTCGTCTACGAGTTCGTCGCGCGCCGGCCCGGCACCTTCATGTACCACCCGCACGCCGACGAGATGACGCAGATGGCGATGGGCATGATGGGCTTCTGGGTCACGCACCCGAAGGGCAAGCATCCGCTGATCGAGAACGTCGACCGCGACTTCTGCGTGCTGCTCAATGCCTACGACATCGAGCCCGGCAGCGCCACGCCGAAGATCATGACGATGCTGGACTTCAACCTCTGGAGCTGGAACAGCCGCATCTTCCCCGGCATCGACAGCTTCAACGTGCGCCAGGGCGACCGCGTGCGCCTGCGGTTTGGCAACCTGACGATGACCAACCACCCGATCCACATCCACGGTCACGAGTTCGAGGTCACGGGCACCGACGGCGGCCCCACGCCCAAGGGCTCGCGCTGGCCGGAGGTGACGGTGGACATCGCGGTGGGCCAGATGCGGCAGATGGAGTTCATCGCCGACGAGCCCGGCGACTGGGCCTTCCACTGCCACAAGAGCCACCACACGATGAACGCGATGGGCCACAACGTGCCGACGATGATCGGCGTCGACCACCGCCAGGTGGTGCGCCAGATCACGAAGCTGATCCCCGACTACATGGTGATGGGCGAACGCGGCATGGCCGACATGGCGGAGATGGAAATGCCCCTGCCCGACAACACCGCGCCGATGATGACGGGCGAGGGTCCCTTCGGCTCGGTGGAGATGGGCGGCATGTTCTCGGTGCTCAAGGTGCGGCCCGACCAGAAGCCGGGCGACTACAGCGACCCCGGGTGGTTCAAGCACCCGCCGGGCACGGTGGCGCACGAGGTGGAGACGCCTGCCATGGCACCGGCGCGGGCCGAAGCCGCGTCACCCGCCGCCGTGGACGTGCGCGTCCGCAAGCCCGCCGGCGGCCACCACAACCATTGACCAGGGAACCTCAGCATGAGCACGCATCGCATGATCATCGCGCTGGCCTGGCTTTGCGCCGGTGCCACGTTGGCCCACGCCCACGGCGAGAAGCCCCACGCTACCGCCAAGGTCGTCAAGGAACAGAAGGACTGGGGCATCGCCGGCGACGCGCGCCAGGCGGTGCGCACCGTCGTGGTCCGCATGGGGGACGACATGCGCTTCCAGCCGGGGCAACTGACCGTCAGGCGTGGCGACACGTTGCGCCTGCAGGTGCACAACGACGGCAAGGTGATGCACGAGTACGTCATCGGCACGCCGGCCGAGAACGCGAAGCATGCCGAACTGATGATCAAGTTCCCGGCCATGGAACACGACGAACCGTACATGGCGCATGTGCCGCCCGGCCAGATGCGCGAGATCGTGTGGACCTTCAACCGCCCGGGCACCTTCGAATTCGCCTGCCTGATCGCAGGCCACTACCAGGCCGGCATGAAGGGCCTGATCACCGTGGAGCCATGACATGAACGTTCTGAACCGCCGCAGCGCCATCGTCGCTGCCCTGGGCCTGCTCGGCACCGCCGGGCTGACCCGTGCCGCCGACCAGCCCACCGTCGAGGTCTGGAAGTCGCCCACCTGCGGCTGCTGCAAGGACTGGGTGACGCACATGGAGTCGCACGGCTTCACCGTGCGCGTGCACGACACCGGCAACACCACCATGCGTCAGCGTCTGGGCCTGCCGCAGCACCTGGGGTCCTGCCACACGGCGCTGGTGGGCGGCTATGTGGTCGAGGGTCACGTGCCGGCCGAGGACGTGCAGCGCCTGCTGAAGGAGAAGCCCACCGCCCTGGGGCTGACCGTGCCCGGCATGCCCGTGGGTTCGCCCGGCATGGACGGCCCGGCCTATGGCGGCCGGCGCGACCCCTACGACGTGCTGCTGGTCAGCGGGCGCGGCGACGCTGCCACCACCAAGGTCTGGCGCGCCGTGCGCTGACGGGCCCCCATGGACCTGCTGGCGCACGCGCTCTGGGCCGGCGTGGCCGGCGAGTCGCTACGCCGGCGCGGCCGGATAGGGGCGCAGGGCGTCGGCGCGGTCGTGGCGTTGTCGATGCTGCCCGACATGGTGCAGGGCCTGCCGGTGCTTGCGTGGTCGCTGGCCGACGGGCAGTTCCCCGGCCTGCTGTGGGACTTCGCCACCGCCTCGCCGGCGGACGAACCGGTGCTGCCGGCCCTGGTGCAGACGGTGTCGCACCACCTGCACTGCACGGGGCACAGCGCCATCGTGGCCGGCCTCGTCACCGCCGCCGCGGTGGCCGCCCGCTGGCGGCATGCCTGGGTGCTGGCCGGCTGGTGGCTGCACATCGTGATCGACGTGTTCACGCACTCGGCCGACTTCTACCCGGTGCCCGTGCTCTACCCGCTGACGATGCGGGGATTCGACGGGCTGGCGTGGAACACGCCATGGTTCCAGGCCGCCAACTACGCGGCACTGGCAGTTGCCGGCCTCTGGCTCTGGCGCACCCGTGCGCGCCGGCGGGGCTCAGGGTCGTAGCGGCGGCAGCGCTGCGGTCGCCGGGCCGGTGGCGTCGCCCCAGGGGCGCAGGCCCGCGGCCCACGCGCGGCCCCACAGCGCCGCCAGCATCGCACCCGGCACGCGCGCCTGCGGCAGCCACAGCCGGGCCTGGACGGCACCGTCGATGCCGTAGCGCTCGTAGGCAAACAGCCAGCCGGCCTCGTCCGGCACCCACCCGTCGGGCCAGCCGGTCAGCGGCGCACCTGCGGCGACGGCGCGCACGCTCAGGCAGTCCGGTTGCTGGATGCTGATGGCCACGGACTCCACCAGCACCGCACCCGGTACCGCGTGGCGGCACGGGTCGTCCACGTCCCAGACCGACACGCCCCAGGCGCGTGCGGCGGGCGCGGCCATCCACAACCGGCCGCGCAGCACGCCGTCCTGGCGCGCCTCGGCGCTCGCGGCACGCAGACGGACCAGCTGCGTCCGCACCAGTTGGAAGGTCGGCCCGCCCTGCAGCGCCGGCGGGTCGGCCACGGGCGTGGGCTGCCAGCCCGGCGCGTCGAGGCGCATCGCATGCATGCCGACCGGCAGCATCGAGAAGCCCTGCATTGGCATGACCGCGGCAGCACCGGACAGCGACTGCCGCAGCGCGCCGGGCTCCGGCCGACCGGGGACCAGGGCCTCCAATTCGTCGAGGATCGGGGCAACGTTCCCGCCGCCCGGTCGCAGCGCCTCCGCCAGGGCCCAGCCCAGCCCGACGTCGAAGCGCTGGGCGGCAGGCCGGTCGTCGGTGCTCTCGAGCGATGCCTGCAAGTCCGCCGCCGCACCGTCCCACCGGCCCAGGAACAGCCGCGCCCGCCCGCGCAGGGCCAGCCAGCGCGCATCTCCAGGTGAGGCCCCCAGTCGGCGATCGGCCAGTGATTCCAGACCGCGCCAGTCGTGCCGGCGTTCCAGTTCACGCGCGCGTTCGCGGTCCGAACGCGTCCAGTCATGGGCGAGGGGGAGCAGCAGCAACAGCGGGGCCACCAGCACGCCGGCCGGCGGCGGCACCGCGAACGGCAGCTGCGCCCGTGCGGGCAGCGCCAGCGCGGCCACGATCAGGCCACGGCCAAGCAGGCCAAGCAGGCCAAGCCAGGATGGCACTGCACGGCGCTGGTGGCAGGACATGGCCCATGTTCGGGCCATCGCGCCATCCGCGGCTTGACCCGCGTCAGGGCTTCACGCGCAGCACCCGCCCGTCGTTACCGCCCGTCACCAGGTACAGCCAGCCGTCGGGCCCCTGGCGCACGTCGCGCACACGCATGGACGCGCGCTCGAACAAGCGCTCCTCGCCCACGACACGCTCGCCGTCCAGCGTCAGCCGCACCAGGGCCTGGCCGCGCAGGGCACCCATGAACAGGCTGCCCTTCCACGAGGGATAGCGGTCGCTGGTCAGGAAGGCCAGGCCGCTGGGCGCGATCGACGTCGGCACCCAGTGCCTGAGCGGCTGCTCGAAGCCGGCCTTGGGGCCTTCCTCGCCGATGCGCGTGCCGCTGCCGTAGTTGCGGCCGGTGGTGATCAATGGCCAGCCGTAGTTGAGGCCGGCCCGCACCACGTTGACCTCGTCGCCCCCCTGCGGGCCGTGCTCCACCGCCCACAGGGCGCCGGTGGCCGGGTGCAGCGCGGCACCCTGGATGTTGCGGTGGCCAAGGCTCCAGACCTCCGCCGCCGCACCCGCCTGGCCGACGAAGGGGTTGTCGGACGGGGCCTTGCCGTCACGCGCGACGCGCACCACCTTGCCGATGTGGTTGGCCGGGTTCTGCGCCTCTTGCATGCCCGTGTAGCGATCACCCAGGCCGATGAAAAGATGGCCGTCGCGGTCGAAGACGATGCGCGAGCCGCAGTGCAGCCGACTGGCCATCTTCGGCGTCTGGCGGAAGATCACCTGCACGTCGGCCAGGCGGTTGCCGTCCAGCCGGGCGCGGGCGGCCACCGTGCCGTTGCCGCCGTCACCCGCCTCGGCATAGGTGAAGTACAGCCAGCCGTCGGGGCCGGTCACGAGGTCCAGCAGGCCGCACTGGCCGGTGACATCGATGGCCGGCAGGCCCTCGATGGGCTCGCCAGGGCGGCCGTCGGGGCCAATGGCGCGCAGCCGGCCGGCACGTTCGGTCACCAGCATGCGCCCGTCGGGCGCGAAGGCCAGGGCCCAGGGCTCGACGAGGCCGCGGGCCACGGTTTCCAGGGTCTGGGCGGCCGCGGGCTGCGCCAGCCAGGCCGCTGCAACCGCCGTCAGGAGGGCAATCGTTCGTGTCATGCCCGAGATGCTGCCCGCAAAGCCAAGCCCCTGCGGTGCGCCGCGGCAATGCGTAGCATCCGGCCCCCATGAGCACCCTCGCCCGCTTCGCCATCACGCGCAAATGGCCGCCCCGCCACCCGGACCGGCTGCAGCTGTACTCGCTGCCCACGCCCAATGGCGTGAAGGTGTCCATCCTGCTGGAGGAGCTGGGGGTGCCCTACGAGGTGCACCGCGTCGACTTCGGCCGCGACGACCAGCTGTCGCCCGAATACGTGGCCACCTTCCCGAACAACAAGATCCCCGCGATCATCGACCCGGACGGCCCCGGCGGTGCACCGCTGGCCCTGTTCGAGTCGGGCGCGATCCTGGTCTACCTGGCCGGCAAGCATGGTCGCTTCCTGCCGACCGACGTGGCGCAGCGCTACGAAGCGCTGCAATGGGTGATGTGGCAGATGGGTGGCGTGGGGCCCATGTTCGGCCAGCTGGGCTTCTTCCACAAGTTCGCCGGCAAGGACGTCGAAGACAAGCGCCCGCGCGACCGCTACGTGGCGGAGTCGCGGCGTCTGCTCGGCGTGCTCGACCGCCAGCTGGCCGGCAGGGCCTGGATGCTGGGGGACGACTACGGCATCGCCGACATCGCCATCCTGCCCTGGGTGCGGAACCTGGTGGGCTTCTATGGCGCGGGTGACCTCGTCGGCTTTGACGACTTCGGCCACGTCCAGCGGGTGCTGGCCGCCTTCGTGGCCCGCCCGGCCGTGCAGCGCGGCCTGGCGATCCCGCCGGCGCCCTGATCAACCGGCCGGTTGCGCGGACGCCACCGCCGTCTCCACCACCATCTGCACGCGCTGCCGGCCCTGCCACTCGTCCAGCGACAGGCGCCAGGCCAGGCGCACGCGCTCGGGCACCGGTTCGGCATGGCCGAACCAGATGGCGTCGCGCAGCGCGCCCTGGTGGCGCACGCGCAGCTTCAGGTGCTTCTCGCCCACCAGGCGCTGCTGCAGCACCTCCACCTCGTCGCAGAACACCGGCGCCTCGAAGCCCTGGCCCCAGACCTGCGCGTCCAGCAGCTGCGCCGTCTCCGGGTTGAACCACTGGACGGCCAGCGGACCGTCGGTGCGCAGCGTGCGGGTCAGCGCGGCGGCGTCCAGCCACTCCGCCGCCACGGCCTGGAAGGCGGCGTCGAAGGTCGGGAACGCGGCCTCGTCGATCGTGCAGCCGGCCGCCATGGCGTGGCCGCCGAAGCGCAGCAGCACGCCGGGGTGGCGCTTGGCCACGAGGTCCAGCGCGTCGCGCAGGTGGAAGCCGGGGATGGAGCGGCCGGAGCCCTTGAGATGGCCATCGGCGCCGCGGGCGAAGACGAAGGTCGGCCGGTGCAGCCGGTCCTTCAGCCGGCCGGCCACGATGCCGACCACGCCCTCGTGGAACCCGGGGTCGAACAGCGCCAGCGCCGGACGCGGGTCGTCTTCGGCCGCTGCCCACTGCTCGAGCTGCGCCTCGGCCTGCTCGCGCATGCCGGCCTCGACCTCGCGCCGCTCGCGGTTGATGCGGTCCAGCAGCGTGGCCAGTTCGCCGGCGCGCGCGGCATCGTCGGTGCTCAGGCATTCGATGCCCAGCGTCATGTCGGACAGCCGCCCCGCCGCGTTGATGCGTGGGCCGAGCGCGAAGCCGAAGTCGAAGGCCGAGGCCCGCGCCGGGTCGCGGCCCGCGGCGGCGAACAGCGCCGCCACGCCCGGCTGCAGGCGCCCCTGGCGGATGCGCCGCAGGCCCTGGGCCACCAGGCGGCGGTTGTTGGCGTCGAGCTTCACCACGTCGGCCACGGTGCCCAGGGCGACGAGGTCCAGCAGCGCATCGATGCGCGGCTGGCTGGCGGCATCGAAGACGCCGCGCGCCCGCAGCTCGGCGCGCGTGGCCAGCAGCACGTAGAACATCACGCCCACGCCGGCCAGGGCCTTGCTCTCGAAACCGCAGTCCGGCTGGTTCGGGTTGACGATGACGTCGGCCTCGGGCAACACCACGGCGTCGCCCTCGCGTGCGGGGAGGTGGTGGTCGGTCACCAGCACCTGCAGGCCGGCGGCGCGCGCGTGCGCCACGCCGGCCAGGCTGGCGATGCCGTTGTCCACGGTCACCAGCAGGTCGGGCCGCTGTACCAGCGCCAGGTCCACGATGGCCGGCGTCAGGCCGTAGCCGTGCACGGCGCGGTCGGGCACGACATAACCCAGGTTCTTCGGGTCGGCGCCCAGCAGGCGCAGGCCGCGCAGGGCCACGGCGCAGGCGGTGGCGCCGTCGCAGTCGTAGTCGGCCACCACGCAGATGCGGCGGCCGGCCTGCACGGCGTCGGCCAGCAGGCGCGCGGCGGCCGCGCTGCCGTGCAGGGTGTCTGGCGGCAGCAGCCGGGCCAGGCCGTCGTCCAGTTCCTCCGGTGCGCGTACGCCGCGGGCGGCCAGCAGGCGGGCCAGCAAGGGGTGCACGCCGGACTGCTCCAGCGCCCAGGCCGCGCGGGGCGGCACGTCTCGGGTCTGGATCTGCATCACAGCGCCTCCAGCAGGGCACGTACATCGGTGCGGCGCCAGCGGGCCACCAGCCGCTGCCAGGCACCCGGCGGGGTCAGCGTCCAGGTGGCGGCGGTGCGTTCACCGCAGAGGGTCAGCGTGGCCGACCGGCCGCGCAGCGCGGCGACCGGGCCGGCATCCAGTGCGCGCCAGGTGTCGAGCCAGGTGGCCCAGTCCTCGGCCAGCGCGGGGCGGCGCAGGCGGTCGTCGACCACCAGGTCTTCGGGCCGGCTCGGCACCTGGCGCACACCGCAGCCGCTGAGCCACAGGCTGTTGACCGGCAGCAGGCCCTGCGCCTCGCGCGCGGCGTTCAGCGGGTGCGTGTGCAGGCGCATCTGCACCTCGTTCTGCAGCCGGCGCCACAGGCGGGCGTCACGGGACGGTGGCAGCCAGGGGTCGACGTTGCGGCCGATCACGCGGTCGGGCGACGCGGTGGCCAGCTGGGCCAGCGATTCGTGCGCCAGGTACCAGCGCGTCGGCGCGCCGTAGACGAGCAGGAAGCCTTCGCTCTCGAACAGATCGTGCACGGCGTCGAGCAGCGCGCGCGAGGCCGCCTCGTCCAGGCCGAGCTCGTCCGGATCCAGCATCGTGACCTGGTCGGTGCCCAGGTGCCAGTGCCCGGGGGTCAGCAGGCCCCAGCAGAGGTCGGGCGGGCTGGCCACGTTGACGCCGTCCTGCGCGGCGTGCCAGGCGGCCCAGGGCAGGCCGCCGTCGGTGCCGGCCAGGCCCAGCACCCGTGCCAGGGCGCGCTCGTGCGGCGGGCTGAGGCTGGTCTCGTCGGCGCTGTCCAGCACCGGCGCGCCGGCGGTGGACAGCAGGCCCGCCAGCTGCGGCAGATCGAGGGTGGTCAGCGCGTGTCGGCCGCCGTCGGACAACGGCGCGGCGAAGGGGATCAGCAGGTGCATCGGAGCACCGATTATCCCGGTGCCCCGGTGTCGGCCGGCGCCGGCGATAACATCGCGCCCAATGAATTCGCCCTACGAATGGCAGGTCGGCTGGCGGTACGTGCGCAGCGGCCGTGCCGGGCGGCGCAACGGCTTCATCTCCTTCATCTCCGGCGTGTCGATGTTCGGCATTGCGCTGGGCGTGGCGGCGCTGATCATCGTGCTGTCGGTGATGAACGGCTTCCAGAAGGAGGTGCGCGACCGCATGCTCAGCGTGATCGCGCACGTGGAAGTCCTCGACGCCCATGGCGAGGCGCTGGACGACTGGCGGGCCACCGCGCAGCTGGCGCGCCAGGTGCCCGATGTCCAGGGTGCGGCACCCTTCGTGGCCGCACAGGGTCTGCTGTCGCGCGGCGACGCCATCCGCGGCGCCGTGGTGCGCGGCATCGACCCGGCCGAGGAAGCCGCCGTGACGCCGCTGGCCGCGCAGCGCGCCGGCCTGATGGCCCGGCTGCAGCCCGGCGCCTGGCAGATCGTGCTCGGCCACGAGCTGGCGCGGCAGCTGGGCGCGCGCGAGGGCGATGCGGTCACGCTGTACGGCCCGGGTGGCACGGTCACGCCGGCGGGCATGGCACCGCGGCTGAAGACCTTCACCGTGGCAGGCACCTTCGATTCCGGCCACTACGAGTACGACAGCACGCTGGCGCTGATCCACCTGGAGGATGCCGCGCGCTTCTTCCGCACCGGCGGCGCCACCGGCGTGCAGCTGCGGCTGGCCGACGTGCACCGCGCCCCGGCGGTGGCGGCTCAGCTGGCCAACACCCTGCCCGCCGGGCTGCTGGTGCGCGATTGGACGCGCACCAACCGCGTCTGGTTCGACGCCGTGCAGCTGGAGAAGCGCATGATGTTCATCATCCTGACGCTGATCGTCGCGGTGGCGGCCTTCAACCTGGTGTCCACGCTGGTGATGACGGTGACCGACAAGCGCGCCGACATCGCCATCCTGCGCACGCTGGGCGCCAGCCCACGTTCGGTGATGGGCATCTTCGTCGTGCAGGGTGCCGTCAGCGGCGTCATCGGCACGCTCACCGGCGTGGCCCTGGGGCTGCTGGTGGCCTTCAACATCGACGTCATCGTGCCGGCCATCGAACGCGCACTGGGCGTGGCCTTCCTGCCCGGCAGCCTGTACCTGATCACGCGCCTGCCCAGCGAACCGCTGGCGTCGGACATCGTGCCGATCGCGGTGATCGCGCTGGTGCTGGCCTTCCTGGCCACGCTGTACCCCAGCTGGCGGGCCAGCCGCGTCAACCCGGCCGAGGCGCTCCGCTATGAGTGAGGCGGCGACGACCCCGGTGCTGGTGGCCGACGGCCTGCACAAGCGCTACCGCGAAGGCGGCCTGGACGTGAGCGTGCTGCGCGGGGTCGACCTGCAGGTGGGCCGCGGCGAGACGCTGGCGGTGGTGGGCGCCTCGGGCGCGGGCAAGAGCACGCTGCTGCACCTGCTGGGCGGCCTGGAGGCGCCGAGCGCCGGCCGCGTGACGCTGATGGGCCGCGACTTCGCGGCCATGTCTGCGGCCGACCAGGGCGCCTGGCGCAACCGCCACCTGGGCTTCGTCTACCAGTTCCACCACCTGCTGCCGGAGTTCAGCGCGCTGGACAACGTGGCGATGCCGCTGCGCATCCGCCGCCAGCCGGTGGCCGCGGCGCGGGCCGCCGCGCGCGAGGCCCTGGCCAGCGTGGGCCTGGCCGCGCGCGTGGACCACCACCCGTCGCAGCTCTCCGGCGGCGAGCGTCAGCGCGTGGCCATCGCGCGCGCGCTGGTCACGCAGCCGGCCTGCGTGCTGGCCGACGAGCCCACCGGCAATCTGGACCGCACGACGGCCAACAGCGTCTTCGAGATGATGCTGACGCTGGCGCGCGAGCGTGGTACGGCCTTCGTGCTGGTGACGCACGACGAATCGCTGGCCGCGCGCTGCGAGCGCCGGCTGCAGCTGTAGGCGGGTTCGCACGCCGTGGCCGACATCCACCACCTCACCAACGCCGACCTGCACAGCCACTCGACGGTGTCGGACGGCACGCTGTCGCCCGCGGCGCTGGCCGCGCGCGCACACGCGGCGGGCGTCGAGCTCTGGGCGCTGACCGACCACGACGAGCTCGGTGGCCAGCACGCCGCTCGCGATGCCGCGCTGGGACTGGGCCTGGCGTACCTCTGCGGCGTGGAGATCTCGGTGAGTTTTGCCGGGCAGTCCGTGCACGTGGTCGGCCTGGGCGTGGACCCGGACGATGCGAACCTGCAAACCGGCCTGGCGCGCACCCGCGGCGGCCGCGGCGAGCGCGCCCGCCGCATGGCCGAGGACCTGGCGCGCGTGGGCATCCCCGGCGCCTACGAAGGCGCGCTGCAGTACGCCGGCAATCCCGAGCTGATCTCGCGCACGCACTTCGGCAGATGGCTGGTGGAGCGTGGTGTCTGCGCCGACACGCACGAGGTGTTCCGCCGTTTCCTGGTGGAAGGCAAGCCCGGCTTCGTGCCGCACCGGTGGGCCACGCTGACCGAAGCCGTGGGCTGGATCCAGGGTGCCGGCGGCATCGCGGTCATCGCGCATCCGGCGCGCTACCGCTTCACGCCCACCGAGGAGTTCGCGCTCTTCGACGCCTTCCGCACGCTGGGCGGTCGCGGCGTGGAGGTCATGGTCGGGGCGCACAGCGAACCCGAACGCGTGGTCTACGCCGGCATGGCGCAGGAGTTCGGCCTGCTGGCCTCGCGCGGCAGCGACTTCCACGACCCGGTCGAAAGCCGCACCGATCTCGGCGCCCTGCCCGACCTGCCCGGTCGGCTGGACCCGGTGTGGCTGGCGCTGCGCCACCGCGTCCAGGCCGCCTGACCGTGCCCGCCGCTGCGCACCCGCTGCTGGGCATCGCGCTCATCGTGGCGATGGGGGTGTCCTTCGCCGTGCTCGACACCGCGGTGCGCTGGATCGGCGCCTTCGTGCCGGTGCTGGCGGTGCTGGCCTGGCGCTACGCCACGCAGGCGGTGATGATGGCCGTGTGGCTGGCGCTGGACCGCCGGCGCGGCTTCCGTCCGCAACGCGTCGGTTTCCAGTTGCTGCGCGGGGCCCTGCTGCTGACCACCAGCGCCTTCAGCTTCTTCGGCCTGCAGCACGTGCCGGTGGCCGAGTTCACGGCCATCAACATGCTCACGCCGGTGCTGGTGACGCTGCTGGCCGCGTGGCTGCTGAAGGAGCGCGTGTCGCGCCTGCGTTGGGCGCTGGTGGCGCTGGCCTTCGGCGGCGCGCTGGTGGTCATCCGCCCGGGTGCCGGCATCTTCGGCTGGGAGGTGCTGTACCCGCTGGCCTGCGCCTGCAGCTACGCCAGTTTCCAGGTGCTGACCAGCCGCCTGGCCGGGCACGAGGACCCCCTGGTCACCCACTTCTGGACCGGCGCCGTGGGCACCGCCATCGTGCTGCCGGTGCTGTGGGCCAGTCCCATCGACGCGGCCGGTGCCCTGGCGCAGGCCGACGCGCTGACCTGGGGCGTGATGGTCCTCGCTGGCCTGGCCGGCACCGCCGGGCACCTGATGCTGATCCTGGCCCTGGGCATGGCGCCGGCGTCGACGCTGATGCCCTTCGTCTACACGCAGATCGCCTCGGCCACGCTGGCCGGCTTCATCGTCTTCGGGCGACTGCCGGACGCCTTCGGCTGGCTGGGCATGGGCATCATCGCGGTGGCCGGCGCGGCAAGCGCGTGGCTGAACCTGCGCGGGCAGAAGCCCCCGCCGACGGTGGCGGCGGACACGATGGCCGATTGATCGGGAGCGGTGCCCTGCCTTGCGGAAAACGACGACGCCCGTTGTCTGCTGACGGGCAGTACGCCGTATGTCTGCTCACGACCCTGAAGAGATGTAGGCAGTCCTAATATTGCCGGCCTGAAGCCGCCGGTCGGGCAGCCTCGCAGTCACCGGACGAGCCCCAGTGAAAGCGGCGAGGGGGTCTGAATGGGCGCCGCAGCCACGGTCTCGCTGTCGCAGACATCCGGTCCTCGCCCGTCCTCGCCAGTCGTGGCTGGTCGCGGCCCAGTCGTCGGGCTTTGCGGGGGGCGTTTGAACACCTATGCGCCTCCTCCCCAAATTTAAGTAGTTGCGGTACGCTCTGATGGTCGATTGCGTCGCGTTCAGCGTCGAGGTCGCTTGTGTTCGCAAGGCAGTTCAAGTAATTTGACCGTAAGCGAAGAAGCTATCGGAACTGGCGCGGCGTGCGATTGGCCGCCGTCCAAGTCTTTTTCACAAGGGAGGACTCGATGCTAGCAATGCACATGCGATGTGCGGCCGCCCTCTTGTGTCTAGCCGGCATGGCGCCGGCAACCGCGGATTCCATCTTCCGCCTGCTCGCCAGCAACGGCGACACCCTCAGCAGCGGCGACACTTTGTCGTCGATCAGCTTCGAGGCTTCCATAAACGGAGCCGGGGACATTGCCTTCGGCGCGACGCTGACGGCCTCATCGGGCACCGGTTCCGGCGTCGTGCTCCTCGGCGATGCGCTCCCGGCGAGGAGGATCACCTTTGCGCCGAGTCTGTCGCGCACGTATGCCTCGGTGCAGTTGAACGACCTCGGGCAGACGATCGTTCGGGACCGCGTAGCCGGGTCGCCACCTGCATTCTTCGCGCGCAATTGGTCGGCTGACGGGACCTTCAGTGTCTTGGCAGACACGAACGTTGCGCCCCTATCCGGGATAGTGCTGACCAGTCT
>JACKLN010000014.1 GCA_024235855.1 Burkholderiaceae bacterium | reverse complement strand
TCAGGCCTTCTGGTTCTTGACCGCGTAGTCGATGGCCAACTGCACCGTCGTGATCTTCTCGGCCTCTTCGTCCGGGATCTCGATGCCGAACTCGTCCTCGAGGGCCATCACCAGTTCCACCGTGTCCAGCGAGTCGGCGCCGAGATCGGCCACGAAGGCCTTCTCGTTGGTGACGTCCGCCTCGGGCACGCCGAGTTGTTCGGCGATGATTTTCTTGACACGGGTTTCGATATCGCTCATGACTCCTCCAGGAGTGGGTCCAACTGACAGCCGGCGATTCTACCGGCGGGCAGGGGCGGGTCGTCCGCCACGTTGTCGGCCCGGAATCGGGCCTGGGATCCGGCCAGAGACCGGCGAATTCAGCTCATGTACATGCCGCCGTTGACGTGCAGCTCGGCGCCCGTCACGTAGCCGGCCAGCGGGCTGGCCAGGAAGGCCACCGCATGCGCCACCTCCTCCGGCGCGCCCAGGCGCGCCAGCGGGATCTGCACCAGCAGCGCGGTCTTCTGTGCCTCGGGCAGCGCGTCGGTCATGTCGGTGGCGATGAAGCCGGGCGCCACGCAGTTGACGGTGACGTTGCGGCTGCCCAGCTCGCGCGCCAGCGCACGTGTCATGCCGGCCACGCCGGCCTTGGCGGCGGCGTAGTTGGCCTGGCCGGCGTTGCCGGAGGCGCCGACCACCGAGGTCACGCTGACGATGCGGCCCCAGCGCTGCTTCATCATCGGGCGGATGGCGGCGCGGCTGAGGCGGAACACGGCCTTCAGGTTGGTGTCGATCACCGCGTCCCAGTCGGCATCCTTCATGCGCATGGCCAGCTGGTCGCGCGTGATGCCGGCGTTGTTGACCAGCACGTGCAGGCCGCCGTCGGCCTTCACGATCTCGTCCACGGCGGCTTCGGCGGCCGGGCCGTCGGTGACGTCCAGCGCGATGCCGCGCCCGCCCAGCGGCGCCAGCGCCTCGGTGATGGCGGCGGCGCCGGCGGCGGTGGTGGCGGTGCCGATCACGCGGCAGCCCTGCTGCGCCAGCGCCAGCGCGATGGCGCGGCCGATGCCGCGCGAGGCGCCGGTGACCAGCGCGATGCGGACGGTCTCTTCACTCATGCCAGCATTTCCTTGGCCTCGGCCAGCGACGCCGGGTCGAGCACGGTGACGCTCTCGGCCTCGGCGTGTTCGATGCGTTTGATCATCTTGGACAGCACGCGGCCGGGGCCGCACTCGAAGATGTGGCGCAGGCCGCGGGCGTGCATGGCCTCCACCAGTTCCACCCAGCGCACCGGGCCGAAGGCCTGGCGGTAGAGCGCGTCGCGGATGCGCCCCGCATCCGTCTCGACGGCAACGTCGATGTTGTTGATGACCGGGATCGCGGGCACGGCGAACGGCGTGGCCGCCAGCCGCTCGGCCAGCCGATCGGCCGCCGGCTTCATCAGCGCGCAGTGGAAGGGCGCCGACACCGCCAGCGGCATCGCGCGCTTGGCGCCGATGGCCTTGAGCAGCGTCACCGCCATCTCCACGCCGGCCGTGCTGCCGGCGATGACGGTCTGCTTGGGATCGTTGAAGTTGGCGGCGGACACGATCTCGCCGCTGTCGCGCTGCGCCTGCTCGCAGGCCTTGGCCACATCGGCACCGTCCAGGCCCAGGATGGCCATCATCGCGCCGGTGCCCACCGGCACCGCGTCCTGCATGGCCTGGGCGCGGAAGCGCACCAGCGGCACGGCGTCGGCCAGCGTCAGCGCGCCCGCCGCCACCAGGGCGCTGTACTCGCCCAGCGAGTGGCCGGCCACGGCGGCCGGCACCGGGCCGCCTTCGTGGATCCAGGCGCGGTAGTTCGCCACACCGGCCACCAGCATCACGAGCTGGGTGTTGACGGTGAGCGCCAGCGTCTCCGCCGGACCTTCGTGGATCAGTTGGCCGACGTCCAGGCCGGCGGCGGCCGACGCCTCGGCCAGCGTGGCCACCACGGCCGGGTGGTCACCCCAGGCGTCGAGCATGCCCACGGACTGCGAGCCCTGCCCCGGAAAGACGAAAGCAAAAGGTTTCATGGCGGTGTCTCCATACGCGCGGCGCGTCCGCCCGGCGGCGGCGCCCCGTCATGGGTGGATCAGTAGTCGAGCAGCACGGCGCCCCAGGTGAAGCCGCCGCCCACCCCCTCGAGCATCACCGTGTCGCCGCGCTGCACGCGGCCGCTGCGCACCGCGTGGTCCAGCGCCAGCGGGATCGACGCGGCCGAGGTGTTGCCGTGCTCGTCGACGGTGACGATCAGCTTGTCCAACGGCAGCCGCAGCTTCTTCGCGGTGCCGGTCATGATGCGGATGTTGGCCTGGTGCGGGATCAGCCAGTCGAGGTCGCTGTCCTGGCGGCCGGCCTTCTCGAGCACCGTGCGTGCCGCCTGCTCGAGCACGCCGACGGCCAGCTTGAACACGGCCTGGCCGTCCATCTTCAGCAGCGGGTCGCCGAGGACCTGGCCGTTCTGCACCGTGCCCGGCACGCACAGGATGCCGGCGTGGCGGCCATCGGCGTGCAGGTCGGTGGCCAGGATGCCGGGCGTGTCGGACGCCTCCAGCACCACGGCGCCGGCACCGTCGCCGAACAGCACGCAGGTGGTGCGGTCGTTGAAGTCCAGCAGGCGCGAGAACACCTCGGCGCCGACGACCAGCGCGCAGCGCGCGTTGCCGGCGCGGATCATCGCGTCGGCCACCGTGAGGCCGTAGACGAAGCCGGAGCACACGGCCTGCACGTCGAAGGCGGGGCAGCCGGCCACGCCCAGCTTGTGCTGCAGGATCGCGGCGGTGGACGGGAACACCATGTCTGGCGTGGATGTGGCGACGATGATCAGGTCGACCTCGTCGGCACGCCGGCCAGCGGCCTCCAGCGCGTGCCGGCAGGCCGCCAGCGCGAGGTCGCTGCTGTTGACGCCGTCGTCCACGAAATGCCGCGCGCGGATGCCGGTGCGCTCGACGATCCAGTCGTCGGAGCTCTCCAGGCCACGGGCCACCAGCTGGTCCACCAAGTCCTGGTTGGACACGCGCCTGGGCGGCAGGAAGCTGCCGGTGCCGGTGATGCGGGAGTGGGTGGCGGTCAAGGGCTGACGGTGTTCAGGCCGGCCGCGTCAGGCAGCGAGTGCCGACGGGCCGGTGGTTCCGGTGCTCGGGGCGGCGATGCGGTCCTGCACGCGCTCCAGCAGCCGGTTGCGGGCGGCATCATACGCGCGGCCCAGGGCCTGTTCGAAGGCATAGGCATCGGCCGAACCGTGGCTCTTGAACACCAGCCCGCGCAGGCCGAGCAGTGCCGCGCCGTTGTAGCCCCGCGGGTCCACGCGCCGCTTGAAGCGGTTGAGCACGGGCATGGCGGCCAGCGCCGCCAGCTTGGTCAGCGGGTTGCGCGTGAACTCCTGCTTGATGAAGTCCGACAGCATCGACGCCAGGCCCTCGGAGGTCTTCAGCAGCACGTTGCCGACGAAACCGTCGCAGACCACGATGTCGGTGGTGCCGAGGAAGATGTCGTTGCCCTCGACGTTGCCGTGGAAGTTCAGTTGCCCGGCCTGGTGCGCGGCGCGCAGCAGCTCGCCGGCGCGCTTGATGGTCTCGCTGCCCTTGATGGCTTCCTCGCCGATGTTGAGCAGGCCCACACTGGGCTCGTCGATGCCCGACACCGCCGACACCAGCGCCGTGCCCATCTCGGCGAACTGCAGCAGGTGCTCGGGCGTGCAATCGACGTTGGCGCCGAGGTCGAGCACGGTGGTGAAACCGCCCTTGCGGTTGGGCATCACGGTGGCGATGGCCGGGCGGTCGATGTCCTCCAGCGTCTTGAGCACGTAGCGCGCCACCGCCATCAGGGCACCGGTGTTGCCGGCCGACACGCAGGCGTGCGCGCCTGGGGCGGCGCCGTCCTCGGCCTTCAGCGCGGCGATGGCCACACGCATGGAGGAATCGCGCTTGCGTCGCAGCGCCACCTCCACCGGGTCGTCCATCGTGACCACCTCGGTGGCGGTGCGCAGCGTGGTGCGCGGCCAGGCCGCTGCCGGCGCCAACGCGTCGGCGCTGCCCACCAGCACCAGGCTGGCCTCGGGGTGGCGGTCGAGAAAGGCCTTGCAGGCCGGCAGGGTCACGGCCGGACCATGGTCGCCGCCCATGCAGTCCACCGAGAGGGTGACCTGCGTGCGCGGGTGCAGAGGCGTCGCCTGAAGCGGCTGGGCAGAGGACATCAGGGGGCCATCATGCACGATGCCCGGCGGCGCCGTCGTGGGCGCGCCGGGCATCGGGCTTCGGAAGCATCACCGGGGCGGCCTGAGGACCAGACGACCCAAGGGCCGCAGTCGCACAAAGGCCAACCAGCGTCCGACTCAGTTGTCGGCCTTGGTCTTCAGGACCTTGCGGCCGCGGTAGAAGCCGGTGGGGCTGATGTGGTGACGCAGGTGCGTCTCGCCCGTGGTGGACTCCACCGCCGTGCCCGGCACGGTCAGGGCATTGTGCGAGCGGTGCATGCCACGCTTCGAGGGCGACTTCTTGTTCTGCTGAACGGCCATGAAATTCTCCTGGGGTGCCCGGCTGCCAGCGCCACCTATCTCTTGGACCCCGGGTACGTGGGGAACACTGAAGAAGACAGCACCGCTGAGAGGCGGCTAAGCGGGGAGGTCGGCGTTCACGGCAAAGCCGGCCGCCAGACGGAAAGCCCGCGAGTGTAGCACAGGCCGTCAGGGTTTCTGCTGTTTCAAGGCGGCCAGGGCGGCAAAGGGGTGCGCCGCCGGCGCCTCGTCAAGCGTTTCGGCCGGATGCGGCAGGGGCTCGGGGCAGGCCTCGTGCATCGGTACCAGGGGCAGGGCCAGGATCAGCTCGTCCTCGAGCAGCGGCAGCAGGTCGAGCCGGCCGCGGGGCGGCAGCGCCAGCACGTCCTCGTCGTCGGCGGCCTCGTCCAGCCGTTCGGCCTCGGCCTCGTCGGCCACGAAGCGGAAGCTGCGCCGCACGACGAGCACCTCGTCCACCGGCTGCAGGCAGCGCTGGCAGGTCAGGCGCACGGTGGCCTGCGCGTCCAGGTGCAGCCAGGGGTCGGCGGGGCCGCCGGCCACACTGCGGCGCTCGCAGGTCAGCGACCAGCGCACGGCGCCATCGCCCGCCGGCACCGCGTCGGCCGTCAGGCGGTCCAGGTCGGCGAGCGGCGTGCGCCCTTCCAGTTCGGCCGCATCGTCGGCCAGGCGTTGCAGGTCGAGACGGCGCAGGTCAGGTTGGCCGTCATGGGGCTTGTTCATCCCGGTCAGTGTAGTCCGCGACAATCCGTGCCATGCCCTCGATGCCCCCGCTGATCCTCGGGTCGACCTCGCGCTACCGGCGCGAATTGCTGGCCCGGCTGCGGCTGCCGTTCGACGTCGCCGCACCGACGGTGGACGAGACACCGCAGCCCGGCGAATGCCCTGCCGAACTGGCGTTGCGGCTTGCACTGGCCAAGGGGCGCGAGGTGGCGGCGCGGCACCCCGACGCCGTGGTCATCGGCGCCGACCAGGTCTGCGACCTCGACGGCGAGCCGATCGGCAAGCCGGGCACGCACGCACGTGCCGTCGACCAGCTGACCCGGCTGTCGGGCCGCACGGCCGTGTTCCAGACCGCGTTGGCCGTGCTGCGGCCGGCCACCGGCTTCGAGCGTGCGCTGCTGGCGCCTGTGCGGGTGCAGTTCCGCCCGCTGTCGGCGGCCGAGATCGAGCACTACCTGCGCCTGGAGCAGCCCTACGACTGCGCCGGCAGCGCCAAGTGCGAGACCCTGGGCATCGCGCTGCTGGAGGCGATTCACAGCGACGACCCGACGGCGCTGGTGGGCCTGCCGCTGATCCGCACCGCCGCGCTGCTGCGCGAAGCCGGCATCGACCCCCTGCAGCCTGCACCGTGAGCCCCGGCACGCTGTTCCTGGTGCCCAATACGCTGGACCTGGGCCTGCCGCCAGCACCTGTGGACGACGTGCTGCCGGCGGCCGTGCTGCGCGCCGCCGCGCGCCTGCGCCACTGGGCGGCCGAGGACGCGAAGACCGCACGCGCCTTCCTCAAACGGGTGGACGCGCTGGTGCCGCTGGCTGCGCCGCTGCAGCAGCTGTCGATCGTCGAGTTGCCGCGGGCGCGCAAGGGCAGCGGCGAACCGGTGCCCGCCACTGCGTGGCAAGCCCTGCTGGCACCGGCGCTGGCCGGCGAGGATCTGGGCCTGATCTCCGAGGCCGGCCTGCCGGCCGTCGCCGACCCGGGCGCGGCCCTGGTGGCGGCGGCGCATGCCGCCGGCGTGCCGGTGCGCCCGCTGGCGGGGCCGAGTGCGCTGATGCTCGCCCTGGCCGCCAGCGGCCTGGAGGGCCAGAGCTTTGCCTTCGTCGGCTACCCACCGCAGGATCCGACGGCGCGAGCAGCCAGGCTGCGCGAACTGGAGGCGCTGTCGCGTCGCCACCGGCAGACGCAGCTGATGATCGAGACGCCCTACCGCAACGAGGCCCTGCTGCAGGCGCTGCTGGAGGTGCTGGCCCCGGAGACCCGGCTGTCGGTGAGCGCCGGGCTGACCACGGCAGCGGCGTTCACCCGCAGTGCGGCGGTGTCGGCGTGGCGCCAGGCACCGTCGACGCTGCCGGCGCGCGTGCCGGCGGTGTTCGCGCTGCTGGCGCGCTGAATCAAAAGGCCAGGGCCGGCAGTTCGGCCCGGCGCGGCAGGTCCGCGCCCCGCCGGCTGCAGGTGATGGCCGCGGCGTCGGCGGCAAAACCCAGCCACGTGCGCAGGGCATCGGGCGACAGGGTCTGCAGCGCCCCGGGCCGCAGGCGGCCGGTCTCGGCCAGGCCGGTCAGCAGCGCCGCCTGGAAGGTGTCGCCCGCGCCCACGGTGTCGGCCACGGCGACCGCTCGGCCGGGCACGTCGGCGCGCCCGGCCCGTGTCCAGGCGGTGGCACCCCGGGCGCCGCGGGTGAGCACCACGGCCTCGACGCCGGCAGCCAGCCACTCGCGCACCAGCGCGTCCTCGTCCGCCCCGGGAAACAGTCGATCCAGGTCCTCGTCGCTGATCTTCAGCAGCTGCGTGCGCGGCAGCATCCAGGCCAGCGTGTCACGCCAACGTGCGACGTCAGGTTCCACGTTGAGGCGGATGTTGGGGTCGTAGGCCACCAGCGCCCGGCCCTGCACGCGTTCGACCAGTGCACGCTGCGTGGCCGCCACCGGCTCCACCACCATCGCGTACGAGCCGAAGTGCACGGCCTGCACCCCCTCCGGCACCGTGTCCAGCGCGGACAGCGGCAGAAGCCGGTCGGCGCATCCCTGGCCGTAGAAGGCGTACGACGGCACGCCCTGCGCGTCCAGTCCCACGAGGCCGAGGGTGGTGGGTGCATCGATGCGCGGCGCGCAGGCCAGACTCACGCCCTCCTCGGCCAGTGCGCGGGCCAGGCGGTCGCCCAGGAAGCCGGTGGACAGCGCACCGAAGAAGGCCACCGGCTGCCCCAGCCGCGCCAGGCCACTGGCCACGTTCAGCGGCGAGCCGCCGATGCGGGCGTCCAGCAGCGTGCCGGTGGGTGTGTCGGTGGTGGCGAAGACATCCATCAGCGCTTCGCCGCAGACGATGAACATGCAGGCTCCGTTCAAGGTGGCGTGGCCCGGATCATGACCCGCCAGACCGCCGGTCGAGGTCCGGGTTTTCCATTAATCACTCATCTTGATTTATTAAAATGTCCTGCGCAGAATCCGCTCACCCCACCCGAACGGAGACACCGCCATGCAACGCACCCTGACCTCGCTGGCCGCCATGACCCTGATGGCCGCCGCCACCCTGGCCACCGCCCCGGCCCTGGCCGCCGACGCCCCGGTGATCGGCCTGATCACCAAGACCGAGACCAACCCCTTCTTCGTGAAGATGAAGGAAGGCGCGGCCGAGGCGGCGAAGAAGCACGGTGCGAAGCTGCTCACCGGCGCCGGCAAGACCGACGGCGACAACGCCGGCCAGGTGACGGCGATGGAGAACATGATCGCCGCCGGGGCGAAGACCATCCTGATCACGCCCAGCGACGCCAAGGCCATCATCCCCAGCATCGAGAAGGCGCGCGCCAAGGGCGTGATGGTCATCGCGCTGGACAGCCCCACCGACCCGATGTCGGCCACCGATGCGCTGTTCGCCACCGACAACTACAAGGCCGGCGTGCTGATCGGCCAGTACGCCCGCGCTGCCCTGGGCAACAAGCCGGCGAAGATCGTCACGCTGGACCTGTTCCCCGGCCACCCGGTGGGCGCGCAGCGCCACAACGGCTTCCTGAAGGGCTTCGGCCTGGCGGCGCCGGACGCCGCGAGCAACGAACTGGGCACGGCGCCCGAAGTGGTCTGCATGGCCGACAGCTACGGCGACCGCGCCAAGGGCCAGACCGCGATGGAGAACTGCCTGCAGAAGGCGCCGGACGTGACCGTGGTCTACACGATCAACGAACCGGCCGCCGCCGGCGCCTACAACGCACTGCGCCAGGCCGGCAAGGCCAAGGACGTGATCATCGTCAGCGTGGACGGCGGCTGCGAAGGCGTCAGGAACGTCGGCAAGGGCGTGATCGCCGCCACCAGCCAGCAGTACCCGCTGAAGATGGCCGCCATGGGCGTGGACGCCGGCATCGCCTATGCGAAGAGCGGCCAGAAGGCCAGCGGCTACACCGACACCGGCGTGACGCTGATCGCGGCCAAGCCCGTGGCCGGCGTCGCCAGCCAGGACGTGAAGACCGGCGAATCCCTGTGCTGGGGCAAGAAGTAAGGCCGCCGGCCATGTCGACCGCCGCCACCACCGCCGCCCGCCCCGGCGGCACGCTCGCCAGCGTGCCTTGGGGCCAGCTGGGCCCCTTCATCGCGCTGGCGCTGGCCTGCGTGTTCTTCTCGATCACGACCGACCGCTTCCTCAGCGGGCAGAACCTGTCGCTGATCCTGCAGCAGGTGATGGTGGTGGGCGTCATCGCCATCGGCCAGACGCTCATCATCCTGACCGCCGGCATCGACCTGTCCTGCGGGGTGGTGATGGCGCTGGGCAGCATCGTGATGACCAAGCTGGCGGCCGACCTGGGCCTGCCCACCCCGCTGGCGGTGCTGGCCGGCATCGGCGTCACCGCCGCCTTCGGCCTGTTCAACGGCCTGCTGGTCACGCGCATCAAGCTGCCGCCCTTCATCGTGACGCTGGGCACCTTCAACATCGCCTTCGCGATCACGCAGCTGTATTCCGAGTCGCAGACCGTGACCGACATCCCCGACGCGATGCTTTGGCTGGGCAACACCTTCGCGATCGGCGACACGCGCATCGGCTACGGCGTGGTGCTGATGATCGCGCTCTACGGGGGCGTGTGGTTCTGGCTGCGCGAGACGGCCGCCGGGCGCCACGTCTACGCGGTGGGCAACAACCCCGAAGCCACGCGGCTGGTGGGCATCCCCACCGAGCGCGTGCTGCTGGGCGTGTACGTGCTGGCCGGGGTGTTCTACGGCATCGCGTCGCTGCTGAGCGTGGCGCGCACCGGCGTGGGCGACCCCAACGCCGGGCAGACGGAGAACCTGGACGCCATCACCGCGGTGGTGCTCGGCGGCACCAGCCTGTTCGGTGGCCGCGGCATGATCCTGGGCACGCTGGTGGGCGCCATCGTCGTCGGCGTGCTGCGCAACGGGCTCACGCTGATGGGCGTGTCCTCGGTCTACCAGGTGCTGGTGACCGGCATCCTCGTCATCGTCGCCGTCACCGTCGACCAGCTCTCGCGAAAGGCCGCCCGATGAGCCCGCAGATCGTGATGGAAGCCAAGGGCCTGGTGAAGCGCTACGGCCAGGTCACGGCGCTGGACGGCGCCGACTTCGAACTGCGCGCCGGCGAGATCCTGGCCGTGATCGGCGACAACGGCGCCGGCAAGTCCAGCCTGATCAAGGCCCTGTCCGGGGCCACCGTGCCCGACGACGGCGAGATCCGCCTGGACGGCCAGCCGGTGCTGTTCCGCACCCCCATCGAGGCCCGCCGCGCCGGCATCGAGTGCTGCTACCAGGACCTGGCGGTGGCCCCGGCGATGACCATCGCCGAGAACCTGTTCCTGGGCCGCGAGCTCCGGCGCCCGGGCGTCCTGGGCAGTGCGTTGCGCATGCTGGACAAGAAGCGCATGCTGGCCACGGCCATCGAACGCATGGCCGACCTGAAGGTGGGCATCCGATCGATGACGCAGGCGGTGGAGACGCTCTCCGGCGGCCAGCGCCAGTGCGTGGCCGTGGCCCGCGCGGCCGCCTTCGCCGAGCACGTGGTGATCCTCGACGAACCCACCGCCGCGCTGGGCGTCAAGGAAGGCAACATGGTGCTCGAGCTGATCCGCCGTGTGCGCGACAAGGGCCTGGCGGTGGTACTGATCAGCCACAACATGCCGCATGTCTTCGAGATCGCCGACCGCATCCACGTCGCCCGCCTGGGCAGGCGTGCCGCGGTGCTGAACCCGAAGAAGATCGGCATGAGCGAGACGGTGGCGGTCATGACCGGCGCGATGCCGCCGGAGCAGATCCCCGCAGAATGCCTGGCATGACGGCAGGCCCCGGTCTCGACACCCCCACCGCCCCGCTGCGCCCGCGCGGTTCCAGCCAGGGCGGGCTGCGCCAGTACAACGAACGCGTGGTGCTGCAGGCGCTGCGCCTGCACGGCCCGCTGCCGGCGGCCGACCTGGCGCGGCTGACGCACCTGACGGCGCAGACGATCTCGATGATCACCAAGCGGCTGCTGGACGACGGCCTGCTGCGCAAGGGCGCGCCGCGGCGCGGCAAGGTGGGGCAGCCTTCGGTGCCGCTGTCGCTGGACCCGGACGGCGCCTTCGCCATCGGCATCAAGGTCGGCAGGCGCAGCCTGGACCTGCTGCTGCTGGACTTCGCCGGCGCCATCCGCGAGCGCTGGAGCGTCGGCTACGACTTTCCCGATCCCGACGTGCTGCTGCCGGAGATCACCGCCCGCGTGGCCGACGTGCGCCGCCGGCTGGGCAACGCCGGCCGCGAGCGGCTGCAGGGGATCGGCATCGCGCAGCCGCTGCAGCTGTCGGCCTGGCATGAACTGCTGGGTGCCGACGCCACCGTGGCCGCCAAGTGGGACCGCGTGGACCTGCGCGCCGAGGTCGAGGCGCGCACCGGCCTGCCGGTGCAGCGGCTGAAGGACACGGCCGCGGCCTGCATGGCCGAGCTGGTGGCCGGGCGCGGCCAGGCGCTGACGAGCTTTCTCTACGTGTTCGTGGACACCTTCGTCGGCGGTGGCCTGGTGCTGGACCACCAGTTGCGCAGCGGCCTCAACGGCAATGCCGGCGCCATCGGCTCGCTGCCACTGGGCCGCGCTGGGGAGGGTGAACAGAAGCCGGCGCAGCTGCTGAGCGTGGCGTCGCTGGTGGCGCTGGAGCAGGCCTGGCGTCACGCCGGGCTGGCCGACGACGCCGCCGCCGACGGCCGCGCGCTCACGGCCCCCTGGGCACCGGTGACCCAACGCTGGCTGCACGAAGCCGCCTCGGCCCTGGCGCTGGCCGTGGACAGCGCCGCCTGCCTGCTGGACCTGGATGCGGTGGTGATCGACGGCTCCTGCAGCGCCGACCTGCGCGACGCGCTGGTGGCGGCCACGCAGCAGGCGCTCAACCACTACGACTGGCGTGGCGTGGTGCGCCCGGCCCTGCTGGCCGGCACGCTGGGCAGTGATGCACGCGCCCTGGGCGGGGCCTGGCTGCCGCTGGTGGCGAACTTCGCGCCGGACCGGGAACTATTTCTGAAGGTGGCCGGCGCCTGAGCGACGCCCGCGCGCTGCGCCGAAGGCTCAGCCGTTCCCACCCAGCAGGGACGCCACCTTGCGCTTGGGCCGGATGTTGGGGGTCTTGCCGGCGGCCGGTGTGGCGCTGGCAGCGCGCGCGGCCTCCCAGGCCGGCGGCTCGTCGCGCTGGGGCGCTTCGTAGGGCTTGTCGAACAGCGGGTCGCCGCGTGAGGCTTCGCTGACCATGCGGCCCGGCCGCACCGGCGTGTTGCCCTTGGCCAGGCGCACGAACTCGTCGTCGCGCGAGCGGCGGGCGCCGTGGCGCTCGCCGCGCTCCACGCGGTCGCTGGGCTCGTCACGGCGGCGGCGCGGGGATTCGTCCAGGTCGAACGGCTCGAGCTCGATCTTCTTCTTGATCAGCTTCTCGATCTCGCCGGTCAGCCGGGTGTCGTCGCGCGCCACCAGCGTGACCGCCAGGCCCGATGCCCCGGCGCGGCCGGTGCGGCCGATGCGGTGCACGTAATCCTCGGCGTTGAACGGCACGTCGAAGTTGAAGACCGCCGGCAGGTCGGCGATGTCCAGGCCGCGCGCGGCCACGTCGGTGGCCACCAGCAGGTCCACCTCGCCGGCCTTGAACGCCGCCAGGGCCTTCAGGCGCTCGTCCTGGCTCTTGTCGCCGTGCAGCGCCTGGGTCTTCAGCCCGTCGCGCTCGAAGGCGCGCGCCAGGCGTGCCGCGCCGAGCTTGGAGTTGACGAAGACGATGGCCTGTGCCAGTTCGCGGTCGCGCAGAATCTGACGGATGATGGCGCGCTTGTCGTCGGCATCGGCGCTGTAGAAGCGCTGCTCGACGGTGGAGGCGGTGGCGTTGGGCCGCGCCACCTCCACCAGCACCGGGTCCTGCAGGTAGCTGGCCGCGAGCTTCTTGATCTCGGGGCTGAAGGTGGCCGAGAACAGCAGCGTCTGACGCGCCCTGGGCAGGAACGACAGGATGCGCTGCAGGTCGGGCAGGAAGCCGATGTCGAGCATGCGGTCGGCTTCGTCGAGCACCACGTACTCCACCTGGTTCAGGATGGCGTTCTTGGCCTCGATGTGGTCCAGCAGCCGGCCCGGGGTGGCGATCAGCACCTCCACGCCACCCTTGAGCTGCAGCGTCTGCGGCTTCATGTCCACGCCGCCGAACACCACCGCCGAGCGCAGCTTGGTGTGCTTGGCGTAGTTGGCCACGTTGACGGCCACCTGGTCGGCCAGTTCGCGCGTCGGCGCCAGCACCAGCGCACGCACCGGGTGCCGCGCCGGCGACATGCTGGCGTTCTCGTGCCGCAGCATCTTCTGCAGCAGCGGGATCGTGAAGGCCGCGGTCTTGCCGGTGCCGGTCTGGGCCGCGCCCATCACGTCCCGGCCGGCGAGCACGATGGGGATCGCCTTGGCCTGGATCGGCGTCATCGCCGTGTAGCCGGAATCGGCGACGGCTTGCAGGAGTTTGGGGTCGAGCGGGAGGGTGTCGAAGCGCGGCGCAGGCGTGCTCGTGGCATCGGCGCCGACCGCTGGGGTGTCGGTCATGTGCCCGGATTATCGCCCGCATCCACCGGCCGCGTGTCCAGCGGGATCGGGCGCGAGCCGAAGAGGCGCAGGACACGGGGGGAGCGGAAGCGGACGATGCGCCAGTACAGGGCCACGTAGCTGACGGCAAAGAGGACGAGGAACGAGGCCACCACCGCAGTGTTGCTCCAGAACAACATGGCCGGCAGGATCGAGACCATGCACAGCACCCAGAGCACCGGTGACGTGCGGGCATTGCGCCGCGTCAGCGCCTTGGCGCTGCGGTCGCCCACGGCCCAGCCCATCACGCGGCGGTAGACCAGCGAGTGCAGGTGGATGCCGTCGGGCATGTGGGCCGGGCGCTGGCGCAGCACGCCACGGCGGTAGATGGAGAACAGGGTCTCGAAGGCCGGGTAGATGCACACCAGCAGCGGGAACAGCGGTGAGACCTCCGGGTTCCGGCCGATGAGCAGGATGCCGAGTTCCGCCACCAGGAAGCCGAGGAAGTAGGCACCGCCGTCACCCATGAAGATCAGGCCGGAGGGGTAGTTCCACAGGAAGAAGCCGAGCACCGCGCCGATACCCGCCAGCGCCATGTAGCCGATCAGCGGGTCGTCCACCTGGAACGCCACGTAGCCGATGGCGGCGAGCATCAGCATCACGCACATCGATGCCAGGCCGTTGAAGCCGTCGATGATGTTGATCGCGTTGGCGATGCCGGCCACGGTGAAGACGGTCAGCGCCAGCGAGCCGAGGGTGAAGCCGACCAGCCAGTCCAGGCCCACGATGGTGGTATGGCGCAGGCCGGCGTCGACGAAGTGGAACGCCAGCATCGCCGACACGGCGGTGGCAATGAGCCGGCCGCGCGGCGTCACCGCCTCGGTGCAGTCCTGCACGAACCCGGCCAGGAACGCCGGCATGGCACAGCCGAGCAGCAGGGCCGGCAGGTCCAGGTGACCGCCCTGCCAGACATGCCAGCCCAGCCATGCCAGCAGACCCAGCACGATGGCCAGGCCGCCAATGCGCGGCACGGGCGTGGTGTGCACCTTCTGCGGCTTGGAGAAGTCGCGATCGCCGGTGTGCGCGGCATGCAGGCTCGCGGAGCGCACCAGCAGGAGGGTCACCAGCGCGGCGACGACGAAGGCGATCAGCAGGCCCGACACGGTGCGGATTCTAGGCGGCCCGGCTCTGGGCTCATCCGCCCGGCTGGCTAGAATCTGCGGCCTTCCGGGACGCCCGGGCATGGCCCGCAGCCGCCGTGCTCGCGCACGACGAGCCTGGCCTGCTGCCCGTGGCACCCGCTGGAACCGACCGCCCCATGCCCGAACTCCACCCGTCGACCCCGGCCGCGCCGCGCAAGCGAGACGCGTGGGAAGTGCAGCGCGGGGTGCTGTTCGCGCTGGTGCTGCGGGAGATGAAGGGGCGCGTCGGCGGGCAATGGGTGGGGGCAGTCTGGACGCTGATCGAGCCGCTGATGCACGTGCTGGTCATGCTGACCATCTTCACGACCATCCGCGCCGGCGGCATGCTCGGTGTCGAGATGCCGGTATTCCTGGCGACCGGATTGCTGCCCTACTTTCTGTTCCAGCACCTGTCCCTGAGGCTGATGGACGGCATCGACGCCAACCGCGGCCTCTACGCCTACCGCCAGGTGCTGCCATTCGACACGCTGATGTCGCGCGCGCTGGTGGAACTGATGATGAACGCGCTGGTGTACGCGGTGACGCTGGGGCTGCTGGGCTGGCTGGGTTTCCACATCCTGCCGGCGGACCCGCTGGAAGCCATGGGCGTTCACGCGCTGCTGTTCCTGCTGGGCGCGGGCCTTGGCGTGTTTGCCGCCGTGGTCAGCCACCGGCGGCCGCGGGTGCGATCGATGATCCGCATCTCGATGCTGCCGATGTACATCATCAGCGGCGTGATCTTTCCGATCCACGTGGCCCCGCCCGAGGTCCTGCACTGGCTGCTGTACAACCCGCTGCTGCACCTGATCGAACTCTCTCGGCACGCCTTCATCGCCGACTACCCGGCGCTCGACGGCGTGAACCTGCGCTACCCGCTGCTGTTTGCGCTCAGCCTGTGCGCCCTGGCGCTGGCGCTGTACCGCGTTGACCGGCTGCGCCTGGTCACCAGCACCTGAGCCCCAACGCCGGATGATCGAGCTGCGCGCGCTGAGCAAGTCGTACCCCACCCGCAACGGGCGGCGATACGTCTTCCGCGACCTGAACTTCCGCTTTCCGCCGGGCGCGAACATCGGCCTGATCGGGCGCAACGGGGCGGGCAAGTCGACCCTGCTGCGCCTGCTGGGCGGCATCGACCAGCCCGACACTGGCGCCGTAGTGACCGACGCGCGCATCTCCTGGCCCGTGGGCTTGTCTGGCGGGTTCAACGTGAACCTGTCCGCGCGCGACAATGTGCAGTTCGTCTGCCGCGTGCACGGGGCCTGGGGTGCAGAACTGCGCGAGAAAGTGCGCTTCGTGCAGGGCTTCGCCGAGATCGGTGACTACTTCGACCTGCCGATGCGCAGCTTCTCGTCGGGCATGCGCTCCCGGGTGGCCTTCGGCCTGAGCATGGCCTTCGACTTCGACTACTACCTGATCGACGAGGTCCTGGCCGTCGGCGACGCACAATTCAAGGCAAAGAGCAAGCAGGTGCTGAAGGAGCGGCTGCAGAAGTCGAACGTGATCATGACCACACACAGCATGGGCGACGTGCGCACCTACTGCAACGTGGTCGTCCACGTGGATGCCGGCAAGGTGACGGTGTACGAGGACGTCGAACAAGGCATCGCCGCCTACCAGGGCGCCGCAACCAAGACATGAACCGCCTGATCCAACTCTCGACTCGCACGCTCAAGCTCGCCCTCATCGGCGTGCCGGTGCTGCTGTTCGGCCTGTACCTGGCCTTTCTGGCCACCGACCGTTTCGTCAGCGACTCCGTGGTCTCGGTGCGCCAGGCCGGCGGCTCCAGCACCGGGGGGATACCGGGCGCCGCGCTGCTGCTGGCCGGCATCAACCCGCCTGCCCACGAGGACACGCTGTACCTGCGCACCTTCGTGCATTCGCAGGCGCTGGCGCTGGAGCTGGACGCCAAACTGAAGCTGCGCGAGCACTTCGGCGCCATCACGCTGGACCTGCCCTACCGCTTGCCGGCCGATGCCAGCACCGAGGACTTCGTGCGCTACTTCCGCGACCGCGTGGAAGTCGGCTTCGACGACCGCGCCGCGCTGCTGCGGATCCGCACCCAGGGGCTGGACCCAGCGTTCGCGCAGCGCTTCAACGCCGCCATCCTGGAAGCCAGCGAACGCTTCGTCAACGAGACCTCGCACCGCATCGCCCGCGAGCGGCTGCGCTTTTCCGAAGGCGAACTGCAACTCGCCGCGCAGCGCGTGCAGGACGCCGGCACCGCGCTGCTGAGCTTCCAGAACCGGCACCGCCTGCTGGACCCGTCGGCGCAGGCCCAGGCCACCGGGGCGCTGACGGCCGAGTTGCAGGCCCAGCGCGCCCGGCTGGAAGCCGAGCTCGGCGGCCTGCGCGGCTTCCTCAACGAGGACGCCTACCAGATCCAGGCGTTGAAGAGTCGCATCGCCGCGCTGGACCGCCAGATCGACGCCGAACGCAAGCGCGCCACCGCCGACGACAGCCGGGGCAGCCGTCTGACCAAGCTGGCCCTGGAGTTCGAGGCGCTGAAGCTGCAGTCGGAATTCGCCCGCGATGCCTACAAGCTGGCGCTGGCCGCGGTGGAGAATGCGCGCATCGACGCCAGCCAGAAGATCAAGAGCCTGGTCGTCGTCGAACCGCCTTCACTGCCGCAGACCGCCGAGTACCCGCTGGTGGCCTACGACCTGGGCACGCTGCTGGTCGTGTGCCTGCTGCTGTACGCCATTGCACGGCTGGTGCTGGCCACCATCCGCGAGCATCAGGACTGAGACATGCCGACCGCGCGCCACCCCAAAACTGCCCTGCCCGCCCCCGCGGGCCGACCGACGATGCTGCGCCTGACCACCGTGGCCACCCTGCTGGGTGCCCTGGCCCTGAGCGCGGCCGCCCAGACCCCCACGCCTACCCAGCGCCAGGACCTGCTGAACGCTGGCCCGCGCGGCCTGGTCGAGTTTGCGCCGGCGGCGCGGCCCCAGCCTGCCGGCGGTGCCCGGCCCGCCGCCGAAGCCTCACCCGGCCAGGCCCAGGCCGCGCTGCCGCTGCCGCCCGACCCCGCGGCGTCGCCGGTGCCACTGATGTTCGGCAGCCAGATGTTCAGCGGCCGCTTCGCCAGCGAGGCCTTCAGCGGTTTCAACCCCGAATACCAGATCGCCGTGGGCGACCGCGTCACGGTGCGCATGTGGGGCGGCTTCAACCACGAAGCCACGCAGGCGGTGGACGCGCAGGGCAACCTGTTCATCCCCAACGTCGGGCCGGTGAAGGTGCTGGGCGTGCGCAACGCCGAGCTCAACGCCATCGTCGAGACCCAGGTCAAGCGCACCTTCCGCGCCAGCGTCGGCGTGTACGCCACGCTGGAGGCAGCGCAGCCCGTCAAGGTCTACGTCACCGGCTTCGTGCGCGCGCCGGGCCTGTACGCCGGGCTGTCGTCGGACTCGGTGCTCTACTACCTGGACCGCGCCGGCGGCATCGACCCGGCACGCGGCAGCTACCTGCAGGTGGACGTGCTGCGCAATGGCCGGCCTCGCGCAGAGGTGGACCTCTACCGTTTCCTGCTGGAAGGCCGGATCGACCCGATGCAGCTGCAGGACGGCGACACCATCGTCGTGGCGCCGCGCAAGCACACGGTGCAGGTGGGCGGCGAGGTGCTGAACCCCTACGTCTTCGAATTCGCCAGCGCACAGGTCAGCGCCGCCGATCTGCTGGCCATCGCGCGCCCGCGCCCGGGTGCCACGCACCTGAGCATCGTGCGCAAGATCGGCGTCGAGCGGCGCAGTGAGTACCACCCGCTGTCCACGGCCGCGAACGTGGTGATCCAGGACGGCGACGAGGTCACGCTCACGTCGGACAAGTACCCGGGCACGATCCTCGTGCGCGTCGAGGGCGCGCACCTGGGCGAACGTTCGCTGGTGCTGCCCTACGGCGCCCGCCTGAAGGACGCGGTGGCGCGGCTGAAGCCCGCGCCGCAGGCCAACGTCGCGGCGCTGCAGCTCTACCGCAGGTCCGTCGCCGACCGCCAGCGCGAACTGCTGGAAGGCTCGCTGCGCAGCCTGGAGACCTATGCGCTGACCGCGCGTTCGGCCACCAGTGAAGAGGCGTCGCTGCGCCAGCGCGAAGGCGAGCAGATCCTGCAGTTCGTGGAGCGTGCCCGGCGCGTACAGACGCGCGGGCAGGTCGTCTTGGCAGATGCCACCGGCGCCGGCGAGACCCTGCTGGAAGACGGTGACGTGATCCGCCTGCCGGAGGCCAGCAACGTGGTGCTCGTCAGTGGCGAGGTGCTGATGCCCAACGCGCTCGTGTTCAGGGATGGCGAAGAGATCGAGAGCTACATCCGCCGCGCCGGCGGCTACACGCAGGGCGCGGACGAGGCGCGCGTGCTGGTGGTGCGGCAGGACGGCAGCATCGTCGAGGCGCTGCCGTCGGCCCGCACCGTGCTGCGTGCCGGGGACGAGCTGATGGTGCTGCCGAAGGTGGAGACCAAGAACATCGAGGTCACGCGCGGGATCACGCAGATCATCTATCAGATCGCGGTGGCGGCGCGGATTGCGTTGGGGCTGTGATTCCAGTCGTGGACGAGACCGTCGCCACACGAAGTGCGCACGGGCGCCTGCATGTCGTCATCGCGAACCACGTTCGCACGCTCTCGGGGCAACCTTGGCTGCAAGCTGCGGAGCACTGCCGGCCCGGCTGACAGAACCACGCCGCCAAGCTGCCAAGGAGCCATCAGCGAACCACGACGCGTGACCTCGAAGCGCCACCACGCAGGGGCGTCATCTCCCGACCCTCTGGTGTCGCCGAGCACCTGACCCGAGACGCCAGGCCCCCACCCGCCGCCGCGCAGGATGGCCAGGGGTGGTCCGGGTGGACGTTTGTCCATTCGCGGACCGCCACTCGCCAGTCCATGGATCGCCCTGCGCTCGTGCGGATGTCGGCCACTTCGTTGGCCAGTTGAACGTCCGACAGCATGGCCGTCGACGAAACGGCCGCGTGTGCAGCATCGGGCAGCGGCGCCGTATCGAACCATCGGCTGTGCCCGAACAACACGGCGTCGGCTGCGAGCCACAGCGCACAAGAGTAGAACGCGATGTCGCCCGGGCGGGGCGGCAGGCCCTCGTCCAGCAGCCGAAGCACGAGGCCGGGCGCGCATCGCCGGTCGGGGTGCGGACGGCCACAACGTGGAAGGCCGCATTCCGTTCGTCGCCAGGCCGTGGTGTCGAAACGTGCGGAAGCCCGGCGCTTCTTGAAGACCGAGAAGACGTGCTCGACACGAGCGCGCACCTTGGACTCTGCGCGGGTGGGGACCCGACCGAGATCTGCGGTGGCGCTGCCCGACCGGGTCCATCGGATGGTCGGGTCCCGCGCATGCGGCGCCTTCGACAGGATCAGCGCCAGTTGCGATGAGCTGGCACCGCTGCCGCACGGTGCCCTCCTGGCCCAGCCTCGGGACTTCTGGGCGTTGCCCCAATCGTTGCCCTCGCTTTCGCACTCGGGCTCTCGGGCTCTCGAGCACTCGGGCCTTCAATGCCGACCAGTGCCCGCGCCAACTGTTGCCGCACGGGCGTGCAGCCATGGACGCCAAACTAGAATGTGTCAGTTTTGTGACGGCTCAGCGCGTCGTGTTGCGGGCACGGACGCACGCCGTAGTCGCCATTGGATGAATACGCAGGGCACGCATGACTCCAGTCGCCGAGGTGATCCAACCGATCGTCGTGTCGCCGTGGCGCAGAAGCGCCTGGTATCGCTACATGCACGTCTTCGTCGAGCTGCTCGAGGCGCACGGCATCCGGTACTTCGCGCACTCGGGCACCATGCTCGGATGCGTCCGTCACCGCGGATTCATTCCGTGGGACAACGACGTCGACCTCATGATCCCCGAGGAGGACACCCACCTGCTGGAGGCGCTCGTCCAGAAGATTCGCCGCTACGGCATCGCGCAGCATCTGAACCTGCGCGCCAATATCACGCCCGAGATGGGCTTGTACCAGTTCAAGCCGGTCGGCAAGAAGATCCTTGGCTCCAATACAGGCTACATGGGGCTCGACATCTTCGTCGGCGAGGAGATCGACCTCGAGGGCGTCGGTCGCGTGTTTCACTACAAGAGCGCAGACTTCCGCCGTTGGTACAAGAACCGTTACGTCAAGGTCGACGATGTCTTCCCCCGCAAGCGCTACGCCTTCGGCCCGCTGTCCGTATGGGGCATGCGTTCGCCGGACGACTACTTCGCGCGCAGTGGATTCGTCATGGATGAGGCGATCATCGGCGTGCATGGCGGGGCCAAGGCGGAGGCCGAAGCCGTGATCGAACGGCTCAAGTCCGAAGGTCGTTACCCCATCGTGGACCCGGCAGTGCTGACGATGTCGGCGCCGTTCGAGCCGACCGACTTCTTCGAGTTGCCCTACTACCTGGAGCAAGAACGTCCTTGAAAACGGTCATCACTTACGGCACCTTCGACCTGTTCCACATCGGTCACGTCCGGTTGCTGCATCGGCTGCGGTCGCTGGGCGACCGGCTGGTGGTCGGTTGTTCCACCGACGACTTCAACGAGGCCAAGGGCAAGAAGAGCGTGATGCCATTCGAGCATCGGGCCGAGATCCTGGGTGCGTGCCGCCATGTGGACAAGGTGTTCCCTGAGGCGTCCTGGGACCAGAAGGTCGAAGACATCCGGCGGGAGCGTGCAGACATCTTCGCCATGGGCGATGACTGGGCGGGGCGGTTCGATGATCTGAGCGCGCACTGCGAGGTCGTGTACGTGCCACGCACCAAGGACGTCTCGTCGACGGAGATCCGGCAGCTTGTGCACGCACTTCACCAGGAGCGGACACGCGAGCTTCGGCAAAGCGTCCAGCACGTCCTCGACCTGGTCGAAAGGCTCTAGCAGCACCCAGCGGGCTGCTGGGTGGCACATCGTGGATGGGTGCGGCTGATCGTGGCAATGGCGCGATCCAGGCGCGTTGCAGATAGGAGAGCCAGGTGCTGACCTACAAGGATTTCAAGCAGATCAACGAGGTCCATATTCCGTCGTTGTACTCAGAGGCGAACAAGTGGCGCTGCTACAAGAACATTTCACTCGCCGCGGCGCTGCCCGCGATCACGCTGGCGGGCGATTGGGCCGAGTTCGGTGTCTTCCGCGGGGAATTCGCCAAGATGCTGCAGGGTTTCTGCGCAGGCGATCCGAAGCGTCTTCTGCACTTGTTCGACGCCTTCGAGGGTCTGCCGGAGCAATGGTCCAACACCGGCTTCGGGAAGGGTGCCTTCGCACTCAAACCCGGCGAGATCCCGGAGTTCAATCCGAAGACCGTCCGCATGCATCGAGGGTGGTTTGCGGACACGCTACCCCCGTTCGTCGCCGCCCACTCGGCCCCGCTGGCCTTCCTGCACGTCGACTGCGACCTGTACTCGTCGACGAAGACCGTGCTCGAGACGTGCAACTCCCTCATCGTGCCTGGCACGGTACTGCTGTTCGATGAGTTCTTCCTCCCAGGCAAGGACGGGGTTTCTGATGACGAGTGCCGGGCCTTCCACGAGTGGGCCCAAGCGCACGACCGTCAGTTCCAGTTCCTTTGGCGGACGCGCTGGGTACAGTGCGCGATCCGTATCCTGCGATAGGCCGGACTTTGACCGCGGACAGACCGCGATTCATCGCGCTGATATGCCCGCGCTCGCCCTGCTCGCCGTCGCGCGCCCGCGCGCGGGCGCGCTATCGACCTGGACGCCGTACGCCGGATCGGTGCCACGCGGGTCAGCGGATGCCACCTGCTAGCTGATGCGGCGCGCACGGTGATCCAGGTCGGCGACGAGGTCACGCACAGTTCGGACAAGCGCCCTCAGACGAGCCCGGTGCGTGTGGATGGCGTGAACCTGGGCGAACGCTTGCCTACCGCTCCCTGTCGGCGCGTGGCAGGCACGCTTGGCCGCGCCGAAGATGCTTCGCTGCGCGGTGGCGTCGCAGCAGCAAGATCTGCTCGACGCGTTGCCGGAAAGCCTGAAGACTTGTGCACTCACCGCTCGTTCGTCCAGGAGCGAGCCGGCTAAACCGCGCCAGCGCGACCGGATCCGCCGCCTTTTCTAGCGCGCCCGTCAAGTGCGGCGGCGCGGGCAAGTTATCATCTGTGCGGTGCAGGACGCTGACGAACTGCGGGTCGAAACCGGCGACGACATCCACACGCTCGAGGCCAGCAACCTGCTACTTTCCAGCGGTGGTGGGCTCCGCAAACGCCGTGGTCGTCGAGCCGGCTGCGCTTCCGTGACAGCAATTCGCGCCGCTGGATGCTCTTCCCAGGTGGCCGACGGGCCCCGCTGGTGATGCGGTGGCACGACGGCAGCTTGGCCAAGAACGACAAGGTGGCGTTGTTGGCCGGCGACAAGATGATGATATTGATGCCTAAGATCGAGCGCGAGAACATCGAGGTCGCGTGCGTCCCGACGCAGGTCCTGTTCCAGATCGTCGTGGTGGCGACGACGGCGTTGGTGTTGTGAAGATGGAAAGCGCATCCCTTGCAGCGGCAGCGGCGACGACCGAAGCATCGTGGGGAAGGCTGCACGTGTTGGCGCAGGCGCCCGCCCAATGGGAAGCTTGGGTACAGCGCCTGGCCGCTGTGCTTGGCGAAGGGGTGGGGGCAGTGGCAGCTGGAAGACCGGCCAGCCCGGCTTGGCGCGTCGACCTGTCGCCATTGATGCCGTCTCTGGCGGGACCAGGGGTCGAGAACTCGCTCGTCCCGGCCGATCGCGTACGGTGGATTATCTTTATCGATTCGCCGGCGAGGCATCTGGCGCTGCGACTCTGCGCAGAACCGCTGGCAACGGCGTCCGAGTTGCTGGTGTCCTGGCGCATGGTGGCCAATCGGGCACTGGACGTCGTTCACTCGCTGCGCAGCCAATGCGTGTTGTTCGACAGCGATGAGGCTGCCGCCCACCCCACCGCTGTGGCTCGCTGGCTGTCGGGGTGGTTAGGAGAGGATCTGCCCGATCAGGCCTGGCCCGTCACTCCACCGCCGGCCGGGCTGATGTCGAGTCTGGCGGAAGAGTATGTGAGTTCGGACCGTCGTATCACGGCGCTGTGGTCTGAACTGCAGGCCTGCTGTTCTTTGCTGCCTGTAGTGCCTGCGGAGCCGCCCCCGGGCGAAGCGCAGCCAATGGCCGCAGAACATCGTCTCGTCCAGCTCCAGGCCCTGATGGCATCCACGGCCCGGGTGCAGGTTCTCGAGGCCGCTCAGAAGGGGCTTCGAGAAGAGCTCGACGCGGCGCAGCAGCACGTTCTCGCACTGGAGTCGATGAGGCTTCAGGATGCGCAAACGCTCCAGGAGCTGGGAGGGCACTTCTCGGGAGATCTGGCCAGGGCGCGGGCCGAGCTGAAGGCCGCCAACGAGCGGTTGAGCAGCACGCAGCAGGACCTGGATATTCACAAGAGGCGAGCCGACGAGGCACAGGGAGCCTTGACCGTGCAGATTGAGCGCGCGCGCGGCACGGAGTTGCAGGCCCAGGAGGCCCGTGCCGAGGCTGAACAGCTGCTGTTCCAACTGCAACTGGTACAGGAGGCACTGGAGTCCCATTTCCTGCAGTTGCAGGACGCTCGAAACGCACTGTCAGCGGCGCAGACCGAAGCCAAGGCCGTACAGGCGGACCTTGCCGCGGCCAACCAGCAGTTGCAGCGAGAGCGCAAGCGTGGGGCAGAAAGCAGGATTCAGCTGGAACAACACCGGAGGGAGAGGGCTGCGCTGGCGCAGCGGGCCAGAGAACTGAAGGATGCGGCCGACCTGCTGCTGGTGCACATGCATCACGTTCCGGCAGAGCTGGAGACGCACGTCCTGGCCCTGCAGTCCGCACAGCGAGACATGCTCATGGAAGTCTCGGACGTTGCGGCCTTGTCTGGAGGGCTGGCATCGCCCGGACTCCGAGAGTGGGCCAGTCGCAACGAGATCACCGTCGCCAGTGAGAAGCGGCCGTACTGCGAGCTGACCCTCTCGCTCCTGCACCTCAGGGCAGGGACGACTGAACCACGGCGAACGAGCGTGAGGCTGGTGGAACACCATGGGCGTGCAGGGCTCGCGCTGGTTGCAGCTCCAGACTCGCCACCGCCCATCAGTCAATGGGCCGCGGACGGCGTCGATGCCCGCGGCCCCTACATGCTTTTCGTTCCAACCGATGCGACGGGGCGTTTGCGCATCAGCCAGCTAGGCACCCGCAACTGGCAAACATTGCGCATGCTGGCAGGATCCGTGCTTCAAGCCGTAACCTTTGGCCAGCTGACGAATCAGACCTACTGGCAAGCCGTGGCAGCCCGCTTGGTCGTCGCACTCGATGCGCTGCAACCGAGGTTGCGATACGACAACATGAGGGTGCAACAGGAGCGTGACTCGATTCGGGTCCAGTTGGATGGTGTGAGTTTCGGCAACCGCGCGCTCCCACCTGTTGCGCTGAGGTGGTCGCCCAATGACCGGAAAGTTCCGTTGCTCTGTTTGCGCACCGACGAGCGCCAGCCTTGCTTGGCAGCATGGCCCGTGGGGAACGATGGGGTGCTGGCGCTCGAGTGGCCACTGCCTGTGGGCAACGATCTCCCGTTCCTTTCCCGCCTGCGCTGGTGGTACCAAGCGCTGCCGGCTGACCGAGACGTAGCTTTGGCCTTGGTCGACAGCCTGCTGGCAGTCCCCTCGTTGCTCCCTGCGCAAGCCAGCGTTCATCAGCGCGACAAGTTGGTTGCGGGGGCGCTTCGACTCCGCAGAGCACTCCTGCGCACCCTCAGGCTGGGCCAATGGGCGGCGCGCCTGCGCAACGCACTGCCTCGCAAGCGCTTGAAGACCTCGGCTCCACCGTCAAGATGATCGACACGCTCGTTCAAGCCCTGCAGCGTGCCCTGGTTGGCCCGGTGGACACCCTGCTCTATGTCGGCGCTGGGCCCGCTCAGCCGGCAGTGTCCGACGTGCATCCGCCGCGTCAGATGATCCTGGTCGAGGGCGACACTGAGACCTACGCCGATCTCGTCGCCGACCTGCAGCATTCGCCCCGGTCCGGTGTTCGGGCGCTGCACCGAGTCGTCCTGCCACACGGAGGGGCGGTCATGTGGCATCGCCATAACGTGCGACGGCTCAACTCGCCTCACGCGATGGAGGCGTTCCGGACCGTGTACCCAAGACTGACGGAGCTATGCCGCCTGCAGCAAGAGGGCGTTTCGTTGGCGCAGCTTGCCTCTGAGGTGCTGCCCGGGGCTGATATCGACAGAGCGTCCGGAACGAATGTACTGGTCCTGGATGTTCCTGGACAGGAAACGGCGCTGCTGTCGGCGCTTCCGAAAGATGTTCTGTGCCGCTTTCGGTGCATCGCCATCCGGGCCACGGCGGTGCCGTTGGGCGGCGACTGGGCCCCTCTAGAGGAGACCGTCGAGCTGTTGGGTGCCGCTTTCTTCAAGCTGCTTCCGGCGCTCGCGACCACCGGCGACGAGAGCGCGGACGAGATTTGGCCTGTCGCAGTGTTGCAGTTCGATGAGGATGCGTTCTCACGATCTCGGTTGCAGGAGCAATGCCGGGCCCTTGAGACAGCCCTTGCCCAGGCCCGGGCACTGCTGTCCGACAGCGAGCGAACGGCCGCATCGAAGGCAAGGGAGTTCGCCGCGGAACTACAGGACATGGAGCGGCAGCGCGACGAGCAATCGAGGCTCGTCGCGGACATGCGGGAGCAGGTAACGAACATGAAACTGGCCATGGCGTCGGCGGAAACGCGGGCCGCCATGCAGAAATCCGACATCGACGCGCTCCGAAAGGCGCAGTTGGTAGCCGAGAGCTTGGCGAAGGAGTGTTCGGTACAGTTGAAGACGATCACTCAAGACCGGGACGCCCACGCAAATCGCGCGGCACAGCTGCAGGTTCTTAACGATGAACTGGCAAAGCGTAAGGCTGCTGCCGAACAACGACTGAAAGAGCTGGTGGAGGAGTTGTCCGATCGAGAGAGTCGACTTGGGGAACTGGGGAACGAGCTTTCGGAGTCGTCAGCGCGATTTCAGATCCTGCAGAACGAGTTGCTGCGCGCCGAAGGTCAACTGGATCTCGTCAAGGAACTACTGCTGCGTGATCCTTCGCTATGAGCAAGAGGCGCAAGCGAACATCGCCACGAACCTTTGGAGCACCCAGCCCAGAGCGACGCCGCCTTCCAGTTGTCACGAGCGACAAGGCGGCGCTCGACGGAGGCGCGATGCCCGATTGCGTTGAACCGGTGCCGCGGCGTCGGGCCGGGAGCCTCGGCCCGCCCGGCGCACAGCAAAATGCGGCCGGCTTTTCGACTGCCTATGATCAAGGCCTTCTTGATCGAGCGCGCGACGACTGGCGGCGTGGCAATTGGGCCGCTTTGCGTGCTCTCGAATACTCGGACCTTCAACACCACCCCCATCGCGGTCGCCTTGCTTTGTTGGCTTCGGCCGGACACTTCGCCACTGGGCACCGCGACACGGCCAAACACCTGATCCGCATGGCGTCCGAGTGGGGCTGTGAGCGCGAGCTCATCGCCCAAGTCCTCGTCGCGGGGCTCCACAATACTTTGGCCCGCGCCAGCGCAGCCGAAGGCCGGCGACCCGAGCGAGTCCTGCGGCATGTCGAGCACTCCCTGGCGCTTGCCGGACCCAAAGCGGTCAGTTCATCTGCGATCGTCGCAAGACTCGAGGCAGAAATGCGTGACATGGGACTGAAAGGAGACTTGGCAACGGGTGCGCAAAGCCTGCAACTGCCAAGTTCCGCGAACAAGCTCTCCCGACCCGCGGCGTCGCCCAGCGCAGGACAAGACGACTCCCGTGATGATGTGCTGTCGGGCTTGATGAAGCAGCAGCAGGATTTCTTGCTTGAGATGCGCAACGACATTCGAGAAGCGATCAAGCAGGAGTTGCTCAACACGACCAAGCAACTCGAGGCATTCCACAATCTCCAGAGATACCTCGGAGCGGGCGTCTGTTTGCCCGAGCTACATGGCTGGGCAATCAGTCCGGACTTTGGCTTCTTCCTTGTCCAACTGATTGAGGACCGTTGCTACGACATGGTCATTGAGTTCGGCTCCGGAGCGACGACCCTTCTCATCGCCGCCGCACTTGCACGCTGTACGTCTCGACGCGATGGGCCGGGATCACCTCGCCAGGTTGCATTTGAACATCTGGATCGATGTCATGCCGAGACGGCACGCCTACTCCAGGCCGCGAACTGCCGCGAATCGGTCGACCTGCAGCTCTCTCCGTTGCGCCCGTACACCACGGCAGAGGGACGGACTTTCCAGTATTACGACTGCGACCCGGCACTTGAGCGCCTAGCCGCAGAGATCGAACCAGGAGTCGATTCGCGGATCCTGGTCCTGGTTGACGGGCCGCCTGGCACAACGGGGCCGCTGGCGCGATACCCCGCCCTGCCTCACGTCCTCAGGCACTTCAAGGGCGCGCATGTCGACTTGCTTCTTGACGACTATGGCAGGGCCGACGAGAGGCAGGTCGTTGTTCGTTGGCGCGCCGACCTCAAGGCGCACGACCTGCACTTCACGAGTGTCGAGAAGAGCTTCGAGAAGGGGGCGTGCCTGATCTCGTTCAATTGAGGCTCAATGGCCGTTTGTGGAACGTGCTGGCCCGCATGCATGAAAATGGTAGCCCCTTCGGCACGTTGCAGTGGCATGGTCAAAGGTTCAACTTTTGCAAGGTCTCTGCCAACGGCTATGGCGCCTGCAGGACGTCCCGGCAACGCGCAGCCAACTGCGGGGGCAGTCAAAGCACGTCAGCCAGCACTGCGCGACCTGGGCAGCCCAGCGACGTTGGTCGCCGCCAGACCGACCTTGAAGTTTCGGCGTCGCCAGCGTCGCCGCGATGCTGGACTCGAGCAATCGTCATGCTGCAACAGCTGGCTGGTTGTAGTCAGCCTCGGACATCAACGGCACACCACATGAGCCAGCTGAACCTCCTCGCCAACCAAGTGCGGGCTTGCCTCTGATATGAACTCGACAAGTGTGAATCGTGCTGCCGAACTATTTTGGCAGGGTAACTACGCCGAAGCACTTCAGGCGTACGAGCAACTGTCCACTCGATACGGAAGCAGGTTCTTCGAAGCGAATGTGGCAATCTGCCAGAGACGGCTCTCCTCGAAGCACCCGGAGTCCTCTCGCCGACGAAGGTCAGTCGTCTTCGTGAGCGATCATGTGTACCTGCCCCACAGGGCTGGCGGGCGCGAGAGCAGTATCAATGACCTGGCGACACTGTTCAGCGAACGGGGCTGGGACGTTACCGTGGTGTGTGAACGCCCCAAGGTCGTCAAGGACTCTATCCGCAGCGGACTCTTTCCGTACGCCATTCTGGAGGTGGACAATGTATTCGGCACCATTGCCGGCCTGAGCCTCTGGTTGAATCCAGACGAGATTGTCGCAAGTGTCGACGGCAGGAACATACCGCGGTTCCTCGACCATTTTCCCGCAGGAAGCTGCCTGTTTGTCCGAGACAACCAGGGCCTGGACAGGCTGACCGAGGATTGCAGTACAAGCTTTACTTTCGTTGCCAATTCAAGGTTCACGGCCCGGGAAGTGGAGCGGCGTGTCCAGAGACCGGTTCCCGTGTTTCCCCCGCTGATCAATCTCAAGCGGTATCGTGTCTCCAGTGGTCGCGAGTATGTAACCTTCATCAATCCGATCCCCAAGAAGGGCCTATCCATCGCCCTAGAGGTAGCGAAGCGAGTCCCCGAGGCAGAGTTCCTGTTCTGCGAGGGTTGGCCGCTGTCCGAAGACCAATGGAGCGACCTTGCCGCAAAAACTTCTGGCCTTCCCAACGTGAGGCTCGAGCGGTTCACGCTTCAGATGACCTCCATCTACCGACGAACCAAGATCCTCCTGGTTCCCAGTCAATGCGAAGAAGCGTGGGGGCGCGTGGTCACAGAGGCTCAAGCCAGTGGTATTCCAGCGATCGTGAGTGACATTGGAGGTCTGCGGGAAAGCTGCGGAGTTGGCGGTGTCGTGATGCCCGCCGGTGCGACTGGCGAAGCGTGGGCAGAAACAGTTCGAGGCCTGATCGCTGACGACACATCCTATCTCGCGCTCTCGGAAGCCGCGCTGACCCAGGCCCGATCCTATGAAGCCCACGTAGAAGAGGGATACATCGACCGCTTCGCGGACGCGCTTGCTGATCGCGCAAACCTTCGGGTTGGCTCGCAGCCTTTGGTCCAGGAGGCCCTTCGCATCATCGAATCAGGTGGGCAGCCTGTGCGCGAGGTCATCAGCGTCGGGCCCGGCCGAAGGATACGAACGGCAATCGACGCCACATCCACGCTTAAGTTGTTCTTGAATCAGAAGTTGTACTCTGACGCAGCGGGTTTCTACAGACGTAATGCGAAGGCGGTGGAAAACACGCCAGAAGTCGTTCGTGGCTTGGCCATTGCCTTTACACGGATCAAAGACTACCCGGCCGCCATCGCTTGCTGGGAGAGGCTACTTGAAGATGCCAATCGAAAGCTAACTGCCTTTCAATCCAAGACTTATGCGGACTGCCTAAGATCAGTCGGGCGCCATGAGGAAGCATTGGGATTCTACTTGCAGGCGTTGGAACAGAGTGCATCCTTCCCGGGCGCAACAGAGAACGCCCTGCTATGCGCAGCTCGTCTCGGAAAGCTGGACCAGAATCAGTTACTGGCGGAGTTCGTTAGGACGAACTCGCATTCGGAGAGGCGAGAGTGGCTCTCGAGCCTCCTTTACTCCGCCACTGGCAACGCGTTGCTGGCAGCGGAGGCAGCCCGGAAGCACGTCGAGAATTCTCAAAGCCCAACCGTCGCCGAATACTCGCATGCCGTATACGTCTGCATCTTGGCGGGCAGAACGGATTGGGCATTGGAACTCTCCGCAAAAGCAGGCCTTGCCTTCCCTGCGACTTACAAGGGACCACGCTGCGCGTACTCGACTGGCAACGGTGAGCGACTCGAGGTGCCCGTGCTCGGGAGTCCGCGACGATCCGATTCATTGGCAAGTGAACCTGCGAATGCCAATGGCGGCCGCGCAAAGCTGGTCTGTTCGTGGCCCGGCATGCTCGCGGGGAACCGATTCATGGATGCAATTCACGACGCCTTCGCCCGCGCTGGAGTTGGGTTCCTGCCCATCGAGATGCCCAGCACTTGTGTCGTTGGCGAGGCGGACGTCTTGCTGATCCAGTGGCCCGATGTGTTGAAGTGGAGGAATCCAAACACGCACGGCTCGGCGTTGCAGGCGCTGATGTTCAGGGAGCTGTCAGCGATCAAGAATTGGAAGGCCTGTGGTGTCAAGATTGTTTGGCTTGTACACAACTCCCTTCCCCACGACCTCAAGGCCGAGCATGGCGACGAGTTGCTGTGGCAGTCGTTCTTCGACCTGATTGGCGACTGTGCCGACAAGTTCGTTTCCCTGTCTGCGTCGGCACATACAGTCGTTGCTGAGGCAATCCCTTCAACCACGAGAAAGCCCTATAGCTACTTCTATCACCCGCCATACCAAGTTCGCAAGTTCTCGAGTCGAGAGATCGCCCTGAAACGCAAAGAGCTCGGGGTCGATGAACATATGAAGCTGCATGCCGTTCTAGGCTCGATGGGAGCCTATAAAGGACTGAAGGAGCTTATTCAATGTTTCCGGGAGTATGCCTACCCCAATGTGCGCTTGGTGATTGCCGGCCGTGCTCGCGACACCTCTACCGCCGCCATGCTGGCGGAGACGATCGGCGACTCCAACCAGATTGTGCTTATTGACAGATTCTTGCCGGACGAGGAGTTTGACTTGATCGCGAACTGTGCCGACGGCATCGTGGTACCCAACAAGCGATACCTGAACTCGGGCGCACTGATCTATGCAGTAAGTACCAACAAGCCAATTCTCGCTCTGAAGCATCCTTTCGCGTCCGAAATGGCGGAGTTGGTTGATGACAATGGTGCGATGGAGTTGGTCGACACTTTCGCTGACGAAGGCGCGAAGCGCTTCTTCTCCGACAATTCAGTCCCCGTTTGTGACTACAACGTCGCTCGCTTGCTTTCGCGTCCCGTGGTCGAGTCGCTGACGGACTGACCTTTTTTGACTATCACGGGATTGTGTGTTGATCGCCAGTTGCCGATGAGTTCATTGATTTTGTGCCGCAGGATCAGAATGACCCGCTTCCATGAGCAATGCCCTTGGTTGATGCGACGCAGCAATCGTACCTGGCGGGTCGACCAGTCGCCTGTGCACCCGACATCCGTCAGCAGCGATGGACGGCTGAAGGCACCCGCACATGGCTGCCTTCTGGTTGACGAAATCTTGAGTACATGGCTTCGACATGCGCAACTGGGCCTCTGACTGTTTCACCCCTCTAATTTGGGAGAGATATCGCTATGTATGATCTGTGGTACCAGATATCCCGCGACAAGAATGTCGGGATCAATCTCTTTGTCGAAGCCATCATTCAGCTGATCTACAGCGCTGTCCTCAAGCCTGGCGATGTCGCGATTGATGGTGGTGCAAACAGAGGTTTGCATCTGGAACCCATGGCAAGGATCGTCGGCCCCAAGGGTTTGGCAGTCGGCTTTGAGGCATTCGAAAGACTTGCATTGGACCTACAAGCCAAGCTCATGTCCGTGCCTCAAGCCCTAGTGGTTTCGCGGGCCCTCGGAAGCCGTGCGGGCAAAGCGGAGTTTGTTTGCGTGCGAAACGCCCACACCGGAAGCGGATTGATGGAGCATTCGGGTCGCCACGAGGACGATGAGTTCATTTCGACCAGCTTCCCGCATCTGGTGTCGGTGTTGAGTTCTCCTTATGAATCCTTGGTGAATGCGCTGAAGGGCGGGGCTAGTCGATAGCAGAGCCGGCTCAAGTTGTCTGACCACGGCCTGAGCCAAGATGACTGGATTGCTCCCAAGTTGCGCTGGCTGTTCCGTCCTCGTCTATCGATGCCCTGCCGGGGTGCGCTCGCTCGAATTGGGCTGCATTCGGGTCTGATCTCATCCGCGGCTTGCCCCAAGGGAGCCTATTCAGCGAAGAAGAGCCTCTGCGGGAGGGCCCGTCATGGCTCTCATGCGGTCGGCCGGCTTTGTAGTGGTCCGGGTGGTTCGCCCGGCCTTGCCGCGCGGGACTGGTGCTGTCAGTGGTACGAGTGGTACAGGGTACGGATCCGGGCAATGGTCGAGCGCCCGTTCCTTGTCAGCAAGTACCCGTTCGCCTACCGCGGCGTCAGCTACCGAGGCACCTTCGAGAGTCGAAATTGCCCCTGCACGCATTCGGCAACGGCCCCCTTGCACGTAGCAGGGCGGCGAATGCCAGTCCAGTCGGTCAGCATGTCTGCAGCAGTGAGCGAAGGCGGGGAAGTGCTCGCAGGACGAGGTAGATCGACACTTCAGCGGCGCACCCTCAACGTGGCCGCTGGCGCCTCGGCGGCACCACGTGCAGCTGCGCACCGGATCGAGTGGGGCGATCAGCGCATCGTTCGATCGCTGGAACGGCGAACTCTGATCATCGCGGCCAGATCCTCCAAGAGCGCTGGGCGGGCGGCACCGGGGTGCTAGACGACCACAATCACAACCTCTAGAGAGTGTTGAATCGATGCAGAACTCCGTGGCTGATACGCAAGTGAGCGACGACCTCCGGGCGCGCCGCCCTGAACTCCGCCTGTCCGATGCCGTGGGCGCGCCTTTGAGTGCCCTGTTGACTTTGGCAAACGCAAGATCTCGGCCTGCGCAGGCGAATGAGCTCATCGAGACAGCACAGCGTGCCCGCCGCTGGGTCGAACGGCCGCCCTCGGATGATGCTGGGTCCAGCTCAGCTGGCGAAGCAGCGTCCGACAGTGAGTCGCTCGAAGTCATTCGACTTGAGGTTGCGGCAGTGCGGCGCGAAGCGTGGGAGGTGCCTGCCGCACGGCGCAGGGCCGCCACACGGAGAGCAGTTGTCACCGCCGCCGCACGAAAGAAGTCCGTTGGGCTGCCTGCGACCCGGGACAAGGCGATAGGGCAACTTGCCCGCCGCCAATCTGGCGGCCGAGCCCTACCAAGCATGAACGCCCTGCAGGCCCATCCTTGTGGTGCGCAGCCGAGAGAAACTGGTGTGAGTGTCCACGCCTCGACGAACGATGGAGCGCACCGGTGCATGGTCCTCAGACCGTGCGATGTCGCCGTAGGCAAGAGTCGGCGAATCGAAACCCACCGGCGTTTCGTCGAACGCAGCGGGCAGGCCGGCTGGGTCTCATTCACTGGCTCGCACCTGCCTCCCCGCCTTGCGGCCCGGCGAGCGAGCTGGCGCGAGATCGGGCACGGGTCTTTGCAGACCGCTTCCGAGGACGCAGCGGCGCGCGTCGTGCTGCAGGCCAGCGACGAACTAATGGTGCAGCCGGAGGTCGAGACCGAGAACATCGAGGTCACGCGCGGCATGGCGCACACACCTTGCCAGTGCGCAGTCGCGGTGCGCGTCGGGCCGGGGCAGTAGAGATGGCGCCGACGCTCGTCGTGATCGCCTCGTCGCAGGCCTGCCTTTCGCTGGCCGGGCACTTGTTCGCGATCGATGGTCTCGAACTGCCGCACCGCGGATTCAGCGCTTGGCGCGCTGGGTGCGGCGCCCCCCCGTTCTATGCGCAGACCGACATCTCGTTGGCCTCCATTGCCTGGCCCGAGGTGCTGGCCATCCACACGACGATGGCGGCCGAGCTGCTCGACATGCTGTCTCGGGTCTGGCCTGACACTGGTTTTCTCTTTCTCGTGCAGGACCCTGAAACGACTCTGGCGTACGAGCTGCCACTGCCCGCAGGGGTCGACGTAGGCACTTGGAGTGAACGCCAGCTTGACGTGACACGGAAGGTGGTTCGCCACCTGCAACGCCACCCCGCCAGAAGCCTGTGCCTGCTGGCGCACGAACTGCCCGGCGCCGAGGAGGCCGCAGCGGAACTCGTTCAGGCCCACCTGGGCGTGTCGCTCGACACTCCACCGAATCGGCTGTCGCTGCAACGTCCCCCGGTGCTCAGCCAGGCGCTGGCGCGGCTTCTGCTCGAGCCGGAACACCGACTCAGATCGGCCACGGCCGAGCTACATGCCACGTCTGCAGCGCTGGCCAAAGAGACGTGCTCGGCTGGCCACATCGACCTGGATCTTGCACAGATTGTCCATGAGTGGAACACGCTCAACGAGCGTGCAGCCATGGCACACGACCTCCAAGTCCGCGTCGCGTCGCTGGCCCAGCAGCTGGCGGAACACCGCGACGCGCTCAGCAAGTCGGAGCAGCAGCGCGCCGACATGGAGATCCAGCTGACAAGGTTAGGCGTGGAGGTCGATACCGTAAATCGGCAGCCTGCAACGCTGCTGGCAAGCCTGGAGCGGGCGGGCGCAGCGCCGGATCAGGCCCCTCGCAACGAGCCGGCGCTGGCCACGGAGCATGCTCGAGCCGCCCAGCCTGCCGTCGCGGTCGAGTCGTCGAGGAAGGAGAACGAAGCGATCAACGCCGCCGGGGCCGGGGCGGCGCCTTCTCACACGGGAGGCCCTCCTGCGCCCGCACCGGACGACGTCGCCGCCGTGCTGCGCGAGAAGGAGCTGTTGCTCGTCCATCTGCACCAGGCGCAGGAGGAACTCGAGCAGGTTTTCCTGGAACGACGATCCCGCGCCGGCCGCGACGGTGGGAACGGGTCGATGCCGTTCGGCGCCTGCGAGGTTCAACACGCTCGCGATACGCCGCCTCTCCTTGAACTGGAACTGTTGTTGCGGGATGTTCAGTGCGGCGATCAGCCTACTCTTGACCAGCTGCGACTTCGCCTCGTCGATCACAACGGCAACCCAGGGATCGTCTTCTTCAGCGACCCGCGCCTGCCACGGCAGTTCCTGGGTTCGTGGGTCGAGACGGGCAGGGAGGGTGGTTTTCCGTACATGCTCATCGTTCCTTCGGACAGCGCTGGACAGGCGCTGTTGCGGCGCCTGCCCACGAGCGACTGGAATGCCCTGCTGACACTGACAAATGGCCTGGCCGGCCATCTCTCGGCCACGTCGGACACCGGATACACCGCGTGGCCGGCCGTGGCGCGCCACCTGGCCTGTCAGCTTGCGGAGCAGCCCCCGCGACTCAGGTACGACGAACTGGATGTCGAAGTCGGCGAGCGTGGCTACCGGATCCGGTTCGGGCGTCTCGCTTTCGGTGAGCGCCGCTTCCAGCAACTCCTGCTGCATTGGCGGCCAGACGATGCGTTGCCACTGGCGCTACTGGCGCCCGAGGAGGAAGCGGTCCCGGCCGCATTGGACAGGTGGCCCCGAACCGGCGAAGGTGTTCGGGCTGGCAGTTTCGCGTTGCCGGTGGGCAGGCTTGGGCCCTGGACCCGCTTGAAGCACTGGGCACGACTGACACCCATGGACTGCGCCATCCTGCTGAGCGTGCTCGATGCCCTGCCTGCGGTCATACAGGTGGCGCAAGCTGGCGAGACGATCAGCGGTGGTGTGGCGGACCGTCTGCGCGCTGACGCCAGGCGACTGCTGAGGCAGGCGTCTGCGGCCAGCGGCAGGCGCGAGCCGCTCTGGCGTCGGTTGGTTGCGCGCCTGCGTGCGCGCTCGGCCTGAGGCGGCGACGTCCGGCGGGGAGTCGAGTGCGGGGTACCACTGCCGCTAAACTCGTTCGTCGTTGTTCCTGGCCTCCGCCGTGTGCCAGCGTCGTCCTCCGCATGTTCCCCCAGACCGATCTTGCAGGCCGTGCGGTGGTCGTCGCCAGCACTGCAGTTGCCTCCAGCGAACAGGGTGCCCAGACCAGCCTGGCCATCGCCGAGCGTTCTCCACTGGGTGCGAGGCGGTGGCCGAGAGGCTTTCCCTGGCACACGGGAACCTCGTGGAGCTGCGAGTCGACGATGACCCCTGGGCGCTCGACGCCTGCCCACCGACGTACGCTGCCGCCCCACAATACAGCCCCTGCTTGGACACTCGTACGTCGGATGGCATCGACGACAGGCACGCGGTCGAACGGCCCCACTGCTGGGCATGATCGCGTCGGCCACGAACACCAGCGCGCGGATTCCGTCGACGCCGGTCGAGTCGAAACCTGTCCCGCGTCGACCTCGGCGATCCATGCGGGCCTGCTTCCAGGTCCGGTGTCAGTTCAGTCGAATGCCCGTTGATGTCGAAGACCCTGAATTGGAGACTGTCTCCCGGTACGGCTCTGCGCCGAAACCTGGCACCGCTTCGGTCGACTACAACGATCGGGTCGACGACGAGCTTGTTCTTCAGCGTCTGCGTCGTCATGGTTGCCGGCAGGAACGCCTTCGCATGACCATGTTTGCGCCCCCGAGCTTTCGTTCGTACTCGGTGATGTCTTCGCAGGAAGTCTCGGTGCGGGCAGGCAGGCCGAGCACGACCGGCCCCTGTCCCTCGCCGACCAGCAGGGCATGTCCGGGGTCGCTCTGCAGAATCCCTGCTGCCGAGTCTCAGGGGGCGCTGCGTCGACGTTCGCAAGTTGTTGAGGCCCAATCGCATGAGTGAATTCGCCACCGCCAATGCCCTGGCGAGAGAAAGGCGTTACCAGGAAGCCATCACGCTGCTGGATGAACTCATCGCAGCATTCCCTGAGTTCTATGCCTACCACGAGAACTGTGGCCTCGCCTACCTCGCGCTCGGCGAGAGGGACCGCGCGTTCGAGTACTTGGCGAAAGCGCATGTCCTCAGCCGCGGGTCCAGCCGAGCCTACGACACGATCCGCCACGCTGGGGACCGCAGCAGCATCAAGCTCAGCGTCATCGTTCCCGTCTACAACACGGGAAAGTACCTCGAAGGCTGCCTCTCGAGCATCCTGAACCAGACCGAACGATCGCTGGAACTCATCGTCATCAACGACGGGTCCACGGACGACTCGCTCGAGATCATCCAGAAGCTGATGGCGCGGGACGAGCGTGTGGTCCTGATCAACAACAGCATGCCCAGCGGCAACCCGGGCACGCCGCGCAACCTCGGCATTGCACAGGCCAGAGGTCGCTACCTCGGCTTCGTCGACAGCGACGACTGGATCGAGCCCGACTACTACCGCAACCTGCTGGCCGAGGCCGAGGGCGGTGACCTGGACATGGTCTTTGCCGCTGGATATCGGAACTTCCTGAATGGGGCGTTCCGCGAGGTCCGCTACGACGACCGGCACTTCAACCACCAGGCCAGCCGGCTGCACCGGTACCACGAGAGCTTCATGATCTGGGACAAGGTGTACCGCACCAGCCTGATCCAGGCCCTGGACATCCGGCTCGGGGAGACCAAGGCGGCGGTGGACGTGCCCTTCATCTTCAAGGCCTACTACCACCTGAAGCGGGCTGGCTTCGCGCGCGACGAGCTCGGCTACAACTACCGCCGGGAATCGGACACCTCGGTGACCGTCAACTTCCGCAAGGCCTCGAATTGCGACTTCGAGATCCGCGCCTATCAGGGCGTCGAGCAGTGGAGCCGGTCCGCTGCGGTGTCGCCGCAGTACCGCGACCTGATCGCCTTCCGCAAGGTCAGCAGCTACATCTACACGCTCAGCGTGATCTCGCCGGCCGAACTCACGGGCTTCTACGACAAGATCAAGCCGGAGTTGCTGGCCATCCCGCGGGGCGTGGTCGCCCGCATGGCCGAAGCACTCAAGCGCGGCCACATCCTCGAGAAGTTCGACGCCATCCTGGCCGGCGATGCGCGGTCGTACGCCGACGCCTACCTGGGTGGCCCGTCACGGCCGGCGGGGCAGGCCGTGGCCAGTCGACATGCCGACAAGTCCAGCTTCAAGCTCGACGGCAAGCACCGTGGCATCGTCTTCTTTCCGGACTGGTCGAAGAACAACCCCTACCAGAAGCTGTTCTACGCCGGCCTGGCACAGAACTTCGACATCAAGGTCAACGGCTACAAGCCTCAGCATCTCACGCGGCAGGTGCTGGACGAGAACCGGGAACAGTGCGACTACCTGCACCTGCACTGGCTCCATGCCTTGATGGACACGACGCGCGACGATGGTGCGGACCACCTGCTGGCGATGCTGACCCATGCCAGGATGCTGGGCTACAAGGTCATCTACACCGCGCACAACATCATCTCGCACGACAGCGAGCACCGCGAACGCGAGTTGGGCATGCGCCGGCGCATCGCTGCCTACTACGACCACGTGCTGGCCCATGGCGAGTTCGCCCGACAGCGTCTCATTGACGAAATCGGCATCGCCCCCGGCAAGATCCACGTGATGCCCCACGGCACGTATGCCGGCTACTACAAGAACCATGTCACGCCGGCGGCAGCTCGTGCGAACCTGGGCCTGGCGCCCGACAGGTTCGTCTTCCTGTTCTTCGGCAACATCCGGGGTTACAAGGGTATCGACGCGCTCATGGAGGCCTTTCGGGCAGTGAGCGCCCGGCACGCGCATGCGGCGCTGGTCATCGCGGGGCGTGTGTTCGAGGAAGAAGCCCAGGTGCAGTTGCAGGCATTCGCCGACAGCAACAGCAACGTCGTCTACCGCCCGGGTTTCATCGGGGACGATGAAGCGCAGGACTACTTCAATGCCGCCGACGTGGTCGTGCTGCCCTACCGGCGCATCCTGACATCGGGCGCCGCGATGCTGAGCTTCGCCTTCAATCGACCGATCATTGCGCCACGGTCAGGGCTGATGCCGGAGTTCGTGGAGGAAGGAAGACACGGCTGGCTGTTCGACGACTATGCGCACATGGTGGCGCTGATGCACCGCTGCATCGAGGCTCACGCCCAGGCTCCATCGGCATGGCGCAGCCAGTTTGACTTCGACGAAGCCAACGCGCGGCTGCGCTGGCCCGTGCTCACTGCGCACCCGTATTTCGGCAGCATGTTTGGGCGAGACCCGCGCACCGAAGACTGGCGTGCCCAGCGAGGGCAGTTCCGCTACGCGTTGGTTCGCATCCTCGGCAACGACCTGCCCGGGCGTCACGCGTCGGATCAGACAGTGGCCAATCTGGCCTTCACACTGACCCACGAGTCAGACTTCCCCGACTGCCAGAAGATCTGGGTGCTCAACCGCATCGTCGATACCGACAGGAAGCAGCAACTGATCGACCTGCTTCGTGCACACGCCAAGCCGTTCGTCGATATCCCGTACGACGCCGCGGCGCTCTGTGCGGCGCCCTTCTGCTTCGAGGACCTGCCGCGCGACGACTACAAGCTGACCCCCGAGTTCGAGAAGGCCGCTGCGCACACCCGGTTGATGGCGGACTACGCCGTTCTGAGGCACAAGAACAACTACATCATCAACAACAACGGCGCCCGCAATCGCGCCATCGAAGCTGGGCGACAGATCGCCGACTGGGTCTTCCCCTGGGACGGCAACTGCTTCGTCACCGACGCGGCCTGGGCGAGCCTGACGTCTGGCCTCGCGCAGCGAACGGACCTTCGGTACCACATCGTGCCGATGGAACGCCTGCTCGACAACGCAGCCGTTCTCGAGCCAGGGCATGTGCCCGACCCCAGGGAGGAACCGCAGATCGTCTTCCGGGCTGACGCGTCGATGCGCTTCGACGAGAGCCTTCCTTATGGCCTTCGGCCGAAGGTGGATGCACTCCGGCGCCTGGGCGTGCCTGGCATCTGGGACAAGAGCAACCAGCACTACCCATGGAACTACAGGACGGTCAGGCATGGTCCGGACTCGTTCAACTACGCGTGGACTGGCTGGGTTTCCCGCCTGTTCTCCGGTGAAGCGGCACAGGAACAGCGTGCTGAGGAGCGCGCCATGGCGCGCGAGTCGGCCGTGGTGGGCTTCATCAAGCACCACGACCGCGCGCAGCGCTACAAGGGGTTCAACCGGGAAGCGCTGGCGTTCTACGACGAGGCTGCCCTTGAACGCCTCCGCGCCGGGGCCGGGGCCGGGGCCGTGGCATCAAGCGCTCCGGATGGTGCCTTGGGTCGAACCTTGGCGGAGTTGTCGCGCCGTGCCCAGGAATGCCTGGGCAACCCCTGCTACTCGGTTGTCGACAAGACCACCTTGCCGCCCAGCGGCGATCCACACGACTACTGGCACCCGGCCCCGTATGCCTGGCCCAACCCGGACACGCCCGATGGGCTGCCGTATGTCTACAAGGACGGCGAGCGTGTCCCGGGAACGCGCCTGTACGAACCGGAGAGCATCCAGTACGACCGCACGGCCTTGCAGCGCATGTTCGACGAGTCGACGACGCTTGCCCTGGCCGGCCACGTCTTCTCGGAGGAGGCCTTCACCCGCAAGGCCTGCGAACTCATCCGGCACTGGTTCATCAGCAAGTCGTCGGCGATGAACCCGCACCTGGCGTACGCACAGGTGTTCATGGGCCGCAACGGAAACAAGGGGACGTCCTCCGGCCTGATCGAGACCAAGGACATGTACTTCCTTCTCGATGCGGTCCGTCTGGTTCGAAAGAGTTCGTTCTGGGGCGCGAACGACGAGACCGTCATGCTGGCCTGGTGCAGCCGGTTCCTGGACTGGCTCGAGACCAGCGAGCAGGGCCGGCAGGAGATGCGGGCGGTCAACAACCACGGTGTCGCGTTCGACCTGCAGACCTATTCGCTGGCCGCCTTCATTGGCGACGAGGAGCGCATGTACGAGATCCTGCTCAGAGCGTTGAGCAGGCTGAAGAGCCACGTCGACCAGGCCGGCGTGCAACAGCACGAGATGAAGCGCACGACGACAGCGCACTACACGGCATTCAACCTGCACCTGTGGCTGAACCTGCACTCGGTGCTGATGAACACGGCGAACCTCAACCTCATCGAAGAGAGCCGAAACTATGGGGGAAAGAGCCTGGCCCCCCTCAAGCTGGCCACGTCCTGGGTCCTCCGGCACGCGGCAGGCGACTGGCCTTTCAAGCAGATCGACGCTTTCGACAAGGCGCGGTACCAGCATCTCTACCATGTGGTCTCGCGCTACTCGCGCTCCATCGCCGACAAGCACGGGTCCGACCTGCCGCCACTTGCCGACTGCAAGGTGGTGTTCTTCCCTCACGACGGCATCGCGCCCTACTGGCCACTGCAGAAGGCATGATCTCGCGCGTCCAGATGATCACGATGGTCTTCAGAATGGATGCCGACGGTGTGCAATGGTCGGTGCACGGAAACCGTCGCCCGCAATGCCGCCAGCACAGCCGTACTGGCCCGGCTGGGCCCGGGGCCGCCAGGTCCGGATCGTGTGCGGGTGGAGGTCTTCCGCGGCGGGGCCGCATGGCTGCGTGACATGGACGGCGTCATCAACGTCTGCCGGCGAGTTCTCAGCGCCATGGCGGGGTCGCTGACGGACACGCCGGCGCAGGCAGCCTCTGCCGACGGTGTCGCGCTCGACCCGACGCCCTCGGTGGAGGCCGTGTCCATCGTCTGTGTCCTTGACGAGCGAGAGCTCGACATGGCGACGCTGCTGGCGCGCAGTCTGGCGACGCACCTGCATCGAGATGCCGTGCGCGAGATCCTGTTCGTCCACAACTGCTTCGCCCAACCCGATTTCGAGTTCCGCTTCGATCTGCGCGTGCGCCCGCTGCTCCAGGACCTGGATGCACGGACGCGCATGGTGGCGGGCGCAGACCTGGGCCTGCCGTTGTCGTCACCGGGCAGTCGCCAGGTGACACGCATGGCCCTGAGGCTGGAAGCATGCCGGCTTGTCGCCTCGAAACACTACCTGTTGCTCGACGCGATGAGCCACCTGGTGGCGCCGTTGACGAAGTCGGAACTGTTCGCAGCCGATGGGCGCCCGCATGCAGAGTTCGCGGCGGCACAAGGTGTCCACGCAGACCGGCGCCGTGCGAGCTTCGGATACTGGGGCGTGGTGGTCGATGACCAGGCGCGTACCGTCGCGCCGAACCTCCTGCAGACCGACGCAGTGAAGGCCATGCTCGCGGACATCGAGCAGCGTTCAGGCCAAGCGGTACAGCGGCTGCTTGCCGAAGACCGGCAGCGCACGGAACTTCAGTTGTACGCGGGCTACCTGGAGATGCGGGGTGGCATGCGCCGCTTCTATGCGGAAGCCCCGAGGGCGGTGGTCACGCTCTTTGCGGTCTGGCCCCAGCGGAACGAGGATGTGCTGCGCGTGGTTCGCAACACGCACAACCGGGGTGTTTATGCGCTGGCTGTTCACGAGAAGCGCTACGAGCAGCTGACGAAGGAGCAGTCCCGCGCGATCGCGGAGGTCTGGTCGTCTGCGGGATTGTTCGGGAGCGTGGAGGAGGGGCTGGCTTTCATCGCCCGGCAGGTGGCGGTGTTCGGACCCAGCACGCCTGGCGACGACGCCCCCGATGTGATGGCAGGCCGCAGCGGGCGGCTGTGCATTCGCGATGGATCCAACCGGTCGCTGGAGCAGCATCTTGGCAAGCACACGCTGGACGACGCCGCGGTCGAGCGCTGGCGCAGGGTGCTGAGGCAGCGACAGGCCTTCTGCGACGAACGCGGCATCGAGTACGGCATCCTGATCGCGCCGGACACCTTGTCGATCCATGCGGAGGACTTCTCCGAACTGGGCCAGGATTCGCCGGCGCGGCCGGTCGGCCGCCTGCAGGCGGCATCTGTGTTCGACCAGGCGCGTGTCGTCTACCCGTTGCAGGCGCTGCGCGACGCACGCAGCCTCGGCATCGTGTGCCATACGGCCGACAGCCACTGGAGTTCCTTTGGCGCCTTCGTGGCCTACCAGGAACTGCAGAAAGCCATGCCCGGGCAGCTTCGTCCGCTGAAGGACCGCGACGTCAGATGCTCCCATCACGTGGGAGACGGCGATCTGGGCATCAAGCTGTACCCACAGGTCCGCGGTGAGTACACGGAGTGCACGCTGCTGCAGGCAAGCGCACGACGAACCTGGCACAACAGGATCAACAATCGCGGCTGGATGGGACTCTGGCGAAACGAGAACCGCCGGCTGCCCCGAGCTGTGCTGCTGATGGACTCCTACGGCTGGAAGTTCCAGCCATTCTTGGCCGAATCGTTCAGCTCACTGTTTGTCGTGCACAGTCCATTTCTGGAACGCCAGCTCATCGAAGACCTGAAGCCTGAGGTGGTGATCAGCATCATGGCCGAGCGATTCGTGATCCGCGTCCCCAATGATGCGTCGCCGGAGCTGGCGCTCGCCACAGCGCGCAAGAAGCTCCCGGGGGCAAGCTACCCGTCCAAGGCGGAGTTCGATGCTGGGCGCCGCGCGGCGCCGAAAGCTGGTCAATGAAGGCCGCGCTTTGGGCAGCGACCCTTGGCCTGGCGCTGGCAGCCGGAGCTCCGGCCTCATCCGCACGCGCCGACTGCCTGGACCACCAGGCCTTGCTCAGCGAGGATGCCGGGGCGCTGGACCAGTTGCCGTCCGCCCCGTGGACGGTCAACCGTCAGTACATCCAGTTCGTGCCGGTGGGGAAGGTACCCGGCGACAAGGCCATTCGCGTCACCTACGAAGGTTCGGACATCGGCAGCCCCCGCGTCGGCGCCAACGTGAGGCTGCGAAAGCCGGCGCGCGAGGCCAGCCTGACCTACACCGTCACGTTCGAGAGAGGATTTCAGTTCGTCCGTGGCGGCAAGCTCCCGGGTCTGGGACCGGAGCAGCCCGTGACCGGTGGGCGCGAGGTGACGGCCTCGGGCTGGAGCGTGCGGCCGGTGTTTCGCGCCGACGGCACCTTGGGCCTGTACATCTATCACCAGGACATGAAGGGGCGCTACGGCAGTGGTGGCACCTTGGTCACACGGTATCCCATCTCGCTGGGCACCGAGCACAAGGTGGAACTTCAGGTCACGCTCAACAGCACACCGGCCAGCTTCGATGGCAGCGCCCGGCTCTTCGTCGATGGACGGCTCGTGGAAGAGGCGAAGGGGCTTCGCTACTTCACTTCCGTTGAGCCGCCGCTCGTATCCAGGCTGCTGTTCCAGACATTCTTCGGCGGCTCCGGTCCTTCGTATGCGCCCCGCGTCGGGACGCAATACGCTACGGTGCATGCCCAGTTCGATCACCTCAAGGTATGCGACGCGACGAACTGACGTGTTCGCGTGCAAGCCGACTCAGGCGCATCTGCCTGCGAAGCATCGCCTTCGATGCATGCCCGAAGCATCGGCGCACCCAACCTGGTCGAGGTCCGCTCCGTCAACGAGGTGGTCGGCAGAGCGCGCGACGACTGACGGCGCTTGCATCAACGCTGCATTGCGGATCGACCTCGTGAGTCGTGCCGACGTGATACTTGGCCAGTACCGCTGGAATGCGTCGCGCGGCGTCCACGTCGCGTGATGGCGACCCGGCCCGCGTCTGACCTCTGAGTGCCTGTGCCTGCATCCGCATCGCCCCCTCGACAGCCCGGCCTGCCCACCCGTTTCCAGTGGCACGAGGTCGGGTCGGGCGCCATCGAGTGCATCGATCGTCTGGTTCCGGGGCGTAGATCGCTTGTTTGCGGCTCAACGGTGGCAGGTGCCGGGCCGGAAGCGCTCGGCGAACTCCTGCGCCGTGGCTTCATGCAGGGCGCGATGCCCGCAGCCCTGCGACGTGTGGCAGATCGCCCGCGTCACCGGGACGATGCCCTCTTCTGGCAGTTCCCGGCCCGCACCGAGGCAGCCGCCTCCGAACGTCACGCCCTCGTCCAGGAGGCTCCCCGGGAAGGCAGCGTGGTCCACACCTACCTGGGCCTGCCTTGGGCGACCTGGATCGACCAGCGGCTTCATCCATTGAGCCGGCATCACGGCAGCGACGCACCGGAGGTCAGGCAGGAACTGATGATGCAACGCGTGCGCATCAGTGGGCTGCGGCGCGCGCTGCGGGAATGCGGTCTGGTCTTGCGCGTGCACACCGTCTGCCAGCACATCGAATGGCGCGCCTTCCTGCCGGAATGGCAGATGCTCGGGGTTTCGGACCTGTGGTTGTCGCACGCCCCAGTGGACGGTTCGCCCGGTCACATTGCATTGCACCCATGGCGCCTCTACGCGGTCAACGTCGAAGAGCCCGATCGAACTGAAGGCCTGCAGTTCGGTCGCGACCCGTCGACCAAGCCGCTGCTGGCGTCCTTCGTCGGCGCGCACATGCCGCACTACCTCTCCGACGTGCGGCTGCGCCTGCGCGCTTTCGCCGGTCACCCGCGCATGCATGTACACGTCACCGACAAGTGGCACTTCGAAGACGCGGTCTATCAGCACCAGATCGGCGGGAGACCATTGGCGGGTGACGCTTCGGCGGCCGATGCGGTGCGAACGTACAACCGGATGCTCTCCGACTCCGTCTTCGCGCTCTGCCCGGCGGGCGCCGGCCGGAACACCCTGCGCCTCTGGGAAGCCCTGGCGGTGGGATCCGTGCCAGTGATCCTTGGGCCGGCCCCGCAGTTGCCCCGCGGCGGCTCTCTGCCCGCGATCGACTGGGACGCCATCGTGCTGCGCATCGAAGACCAGCAGCTGCCCGAGTTGCCCCACATCCTGGCCTCTTGGCCCATGGAAGACGTGCGCCGCCGCCAGGCCCTGGGCATGGCGGCGTTCGCGCAGGTCCGGGCGCAATGCTGCTTCTTGGTTCCCGACAACCCATCGACATGATGGGCGTTGAAGGGCATGAAGTGCACCCGATGCCGGACCCGGAGGGAACCAGCCCGGGGTGAGCGGGCAGCAGACCTCCAACCCGGGCGACGATAGAATTTGCAGGCTGTGCGGTACCGTCCGCGGCGCGCCTTCGTAGCGCATGCGTACTGACAGCCCGAGGGCCCGGCGCTCGGTCCTCCGGCGGCTCACCGTCACCCTCGCGACCCCACACCATGCCTCAGAAGAGAGCCCTCATCACCGGCATCACCGGCCAGGACGGCAGCTACCTCGCCGAGCTCCTGCTCGACAAGGGCTACGAGGTACACGGCATCAAGCGCCGCGCGTCGCTGTTCAACACGCAGCGCGTGGACCACATCTACGAAGACCCCCACGTCGAGCGCCAGCGCTTCGTGCTGCACTACGGCGACCTGACCGACAGCTCCAACCTCACGCGCATCCTGCAGCAGGTGCAGCCCGACGAGGTCTACAACCTCGGTGCGCAAAGCCACGTGGCCGTGAGCTTCGAGGCGCCGGAATACACCGCCGACGTCGATGCCCTCGGCACGCTGCGCCTGCTGGAAGCCATCCGCTTCCTGAAGCTGACGGACAAGACCCGCTTCTACCAGGCCAGCACCAGCGAGCTCTATGGCCTCGCACAGGAGACCCCACAAAAGGAGAGCACACCGTTCTATCCGCGCAGCCCCTACGCAGTGGCCAAGCTCTACGCCTACTGGATCACGGTGAACTACCGCGAGGCGTATGGCATGTACGCCTGCAACGGCATCCTGTTCAACCACGAAAGTCCGCGCCGCGGCGAGACCTTCGTCACCCGCAAGATCACGCGCGGCCTGGCCAACATCGCGCAGGGCCTGGAGAAGTGCCTGTACATGGGCAACCTGGACGCGCTTCGCGACTGGGGCCACGCCAAGGACTACGTGCGCATGCAGTGGATGATGCTGCAGCAGGACCAGCCCGAGGACTTCGTCATCGCCACCGGCGTGCAGTACTCGGTGCGCCAGTTCATCGAGTGGTCGGCGGCTGAACTCGGCGTCGTGCTGCGCTTCGAGGGACGCGGCGTGGACGAGCGCGGCGTCGTCGTGTCGGTCAGCGGCGACAAGGCCCCGGCGCTGAAGCCCGGCGACGTGGTCGTCACCGTGGACCCGCGCTACTTCCGCCCCGCCGAGGTGGAGACGCTGCTGGGCGACCCGTCGCGCGCCAAGGACAAGCTCGGCTGGACGCCGGAGATCACCGTGCAGCAGATGTGCGCCGAGATGGTGGCCGAGGACCTGAAGGCCGCACAGCGCACGGCGCTGCTGCGGGCCCATGGCCACGACGTGGCGGTTTCCCGCGAGGCCGGGCCATGAGCCGCATCGAAGGGCCGGTCTACGTGGCCGGGCACCGCGGCATGGTCGGCTCGGCCATCGTGCGGCGGCTGCGCGCGCTGGGCTGCGAGCAGATCGTCACCGCCACGCATGCGGAGCTGGACCTGACCGACCAGGCCCAGGTGCGCAGCTTCTTCGGCGACCACCGCATCGGCCACGTGGTGCTGGCTGCGGCCAAGGTGGGCGGCATCCACGCGAACAACACCTACCCGGCGGAGTTCATCTACGAGAACCTGATGATGGAGTGCAACGTGGTGCACGCGGCGCACACCGCTGGCGTGCAGCACCTGCTTTTCCTGGGTTCGAGCTGCATCTACCCGCGCATGGCCGCCCAGCCGATGCGCGAGGATGCGCTGCTGACGGGCACGTTGGAAGCTACCAACGAGCCCTACGCCATCGCCAAGATCGCCGGCATCAAGCTGTGCGAAAGCTACAACCGGCAGTACGGGCGCGACTACCGCAGCGTGATGCCCACCAACCTGTACGGCCCGGGCGACAACTACCACCCCGAGAACTCGCACGTGATCCCGGCGCTGCTGCGGCGCTTCCATGAGGCGGTGCAGCAGGGGGCCGACGAAGTGGTGATCTGGGGCAGCGGCACGCCGATGCGCGAGTTCCTGCACGTGGACGACATGGCCGCGGCCAGCGTGTTCGTGATGCAGCTCGACGACGACACCTACCGTGCGCACACGCACCCCATGCTCAGCCACATCAACGTGGGCACCGGGGTGGACTGCACGATCCGCGAACTGGCCGAGAACATCGCGCGCGTCACCGGCTTCAACGGCCGCCTGACCTGGGACACCAGCAAGCCCGACGGCACGCCGCGCAAGCTGATGGACGTGTCGCGGCTGGCCGCGCTGGGTTGGAGGGCGTCGATCGGGCTGGAGGACGGGCTGCGCGACGCGTACCGGTGGTTCCTGGAGCACGGTGCGGCGGCCAGGCTCTGATGGCATGACCGAGAGCAACCCCACTCTCAGCATCGTCATGCCCACCCGCAACCAGGCGGCCTTCCTGCCGTCGGCCGTGGACAGCGTGATGCAGCAGGCCGAAGGTGCGGCGGCCGACCTGGAACTCGTCATCACCGACGGCGCCTCCACCGACAGCACCCCCGCGCTGCTGGCCGATCTGGCGGCCCGCCACCCCGGCCGCATCCGCTGGGTCTCCGAACCCGACGCCGGCCCGGCCGACGCCGTCAACAAGGCCGTGCGCATGGCGCGGGCGCCGTTGATCGGCTGGCTGAACTCCGACGACCTCTACACGCCCGGTGCCGCAGCGCGCGCCGTGGCGGCGCTGCAGGCGCACCCCGACTGGGTGATGGTCTACGGCGAGGGCGAGCACGTGGACCTGCACGGCGCCTCGCTCGGCCGCTACCCGACACGCACGCCGGATACACCACTGGCCGCCTGGCGCGACGGTTGCCACATCTGCCAGCCCACCGCGTTCTTCCGCCGCAGCACGTTCCTGGACACCGGCGGCCTGGACACCCAACTGCGCACCGCCTTCGACTACGAGTTCTGGATGCGCCTGTTCAAGGCCCACGCAGGGCAGATCGGGTTCGTGCAGGCCGTGCAGGCCCTGTCGCGCCTGCACGCCGAGGGCATCACGCTGCGCATGCGCGAACAGGTGGCGCTGGAAGGCATGGAGGTGGTGCACCGCCACCTGGGCGCGGCGCCGCCGCACTGGCTGGTCACCCACGTGGGCGAGGCGCTGGCCGCCTGCCCGTTCGACGCCGACGCCGACGCGGTGCGCAGCCACCTGCTGGCGCTGGCCGACCGCGCCGCCGCCTGGCTGGCGCCCGGCATGGCCGACACGCTGAAGCGGCAGATGAAGGCCCACCGTGCCTGGCAGCTGCTGCGCAGCGACTTTGCCGCCGACGTGCTGCCCGACGGCTGGGCGCCGCCGGTGCTGGCCCTGCGGCTGCGCCAGCGCAGCCCGCAGCCCTACCGTGCGCTGCGCCTGTGGTGCCGCCACGCCCTGCCCGGCGGCGGCACGCTGCGCCTGCACAGCGAGGGGCTGGAACCGGCGTGGCAGGGCGGCTGCTCGCGCCCCGGGCCCTTCCAGCTGACGATCGCATTGCCGCAGACGCCGGGCGAGATCCTGTCCTTCCGGCTGGTGGCCGACCGTCACTTCGTGCCTGCCGACAGCCAGCCCGGATCGCAGGACCGGCGCGCGCTGGCATTCCAGCTGGACGCCGTCGAGCTGGCATGACCGGACCGGTGACCGATCACGTGCGTGCCGGTGCCGTGACCAGCACCGTGCTGCTGGACGACGACGAGATCCGCATCGAGCACTTCGAGCGCGGCGGCGCCGGTGGCACGCTGGTGGTCACCTTCGACCCCATCGCCTACTTCTGGGACCGCCCGCCGTTCGGCCACGAGTTCCTGCGCAAGCAGTCGCTGGACGTGATCGCCGTGCGCAAGAAGAGCGAGAACTTCTACCAGCCGCTCAGCCGTGAGGCCTTCGACGCCGCGGTGGCGCCGGTGGCGGCGCGGTATGCGCGGGTGTTCAGCTACGGCTCCAGCCTGGGCGCCTATGCGGCGCTGTACTTCGGCCGCGACGAGCCGTGGACCGTCATCGCCAGTTCACCGCGCAACTCCTCGCACCCGGTCTACGGGGCCAAGGTCTGGCAGAAGAAGGTGCCGTTCCGGCACGAACCGATGCGGCCCGACGTGACGCCGCGGTGCAATGCCATCATCCTGTACGACCCGCGCGACGGCATCGACCGGCGTTACCTGGACGGCGAAGTGCTGCCGCAGTTCCCCGACGCCGACGTGCGCCGCGTACCCTTCTCCGGCCACCCTTCCAACCAGGTGCTGTCGGAGATGGGTTTCATCGCGCCGTTCGTGCGCGCGGTGCTCTCGGGCAGCCCACGCGCGACGTGGCCCACCCTGGACCGGCGCGGCGCGCGCCAGCGCTCGGCCGCCTACTTCCAGGTGATGGCACAGCACGCGGTGCAGAAGCAGCACATCGCCTGCGCCGATGCCCTGGTGGCCCGCTCGCTGGCACTGAAGCCGGCCAGCATGCTGGCGCTGCGCGTGCAGGGCACGGTGCGCCTGGCCCAGCGACGCTGGACCGATGCGGAAGCGGTGCTGGCGCAGGCGCTGGCGTTGTCGCCGCAGGATCCTCTGACCCAATCGTTGCTGGATCGTGCGCGCCGCGGCCAGCCGGCGCCACCACCGCCACCACCGCAGCCGATCACCGCACCGCCGCCCGGCCGCCGCGAACGCCTGGCGGCGCTGCTGCGGCGCATGGCGCGGCTCGTCGGCGGGCGACGTTAGCCGCCTGCGACGACCGTGTGCGCTACGCGTCGGTGATGTCGCTGCCGCGCAGCGTCGCCGTCTTCGAGCCCTCGCGGCGGCCGAACCACGCCACCAGTTCGGCCACCATGTCCAGCCGCAGCGTGAAGTCCGCCAGGCTTGGCACCGCGATCGTGCCCCGGATGCGCACAGCCTCGCCCGGCGCCACGCCGGCACCGGCGGATGCCGGGATGCGAAGGCGGGCGAAGTTGTCGTCCACGACCCGTCCGTTCGCGTCCAGCACGTGCACGCCCAGGTTCACCTGGCCGCCGCCGGCGGCCGTGCACCAGCGCGCGGTGCCGGTGTTGCGCACCTCCACGTCCAGTTCGATGCCACGGCCCCGGGCGGCCGCCACCCGCGCAGCCCGGTGCACCACGATCTCGGCGGAAAGTCCCTCGGGCCGCCGGCTGTCGGGGCCGCTGCTGTCCTGCCCCTGGCGCACGATGAAGAAGCACTGGCCCTGGGTCAGCTGCCGCTCCAGCGTCTGCACGGCACGGGCCGACCAGGCGAGCGGCAGCCCGCGGTCGGCCCAGCCGATGAAGTCGTTCACGTCCACCGTGAACGGCTGCTGGAACTGCACCAGCATGCGGGGCGGCTCGAAGCCGGTGTCCACCGCGTGCCTTGCGATCTGCGCCATGTCGACGTCGTTCTCAATCACCGCAAAGCGTGCCATCTCGGCCTGCGACTGCGGCGTCTTCGAATGATCCGGGCCGGGCTCGATGAAGGCCGCGCGCCCGCCGGGGCGAAGCACGCGCGCGAACTCGCGGATCGTGGCCGCCTGATCGCGCACGTGGTGGAAGGCGTCGAAGCAGACGATGCGGTCCAGACTGCCGTCGGCCAGCGGCAGGCGGTGGCCGTCGTAGGCGCGGAAGTCGAGGCTCCCGCCGCCCTGTGCCACCGGCCTTGCAGCCTTGAGCTGCTCGGCCAGCTTGAGCGCATTGGGCGCGATGTCCACGCCCACAGCGTTGCAGCCCATCTGCGCCAGGCCCATCGTCAGCCAGCCGGTGGCACAGCCGAAGTCCAGCACGTCGCAGCCTCGGAACAGGTCGGCCGCCTCCAGCACCAGCCCCAGGTGGCGGGTCTGGTGCACCGCATCGGCCGGGTTGCCCCAGGGCTTGCGGCACTGCTCGCTGGCTGGCGTGATGCGCGCGAAGTAGGCATCGGCACTGCGCATCAGCGTGGCGTCGTCCAGGCGCTGGATCAGGTCCTGGACGTCGATGAAGCCGGGCGCATCGGGCGCCACGAGGTGAGACTGCGGGGCGCGCCTGGCGGGCCAGCCCAGGCGGCGGAACAAGGTGCGAAAAGGCAAGGCGGGCGACGCCAGCGTCGACGTTCGGAATGGGCGGAAACCTGATCGTAGTGCAGGCGATACTCCGCCCCCATGCCGACGCTGCGCCTCTGGGTCCTCGCTCTCCTGGTGTCCGTGACCTTTGCCGGTTGTGGCGGTGGCGGCACGGCGGACACCGATCCGCGCCGCGAGCCCCTGGCCGCGCCCGGCACCTGGGTCGTCATCGGCTCGTCCTCGGCCGCCGGGGTCGGTGCACCGCCGGGCCAGGGCTGGGTCGGCCTGCTCGCGGCGCACTGGCGCCCGTCGGGCGTCGTCGTCGAGGCCCTGGCCCGCGTCGGACTGCGCACGACACAGGTGCTGCCCCTGGGCACCCCGGTGCCGCCGGGCGCTCCAGGCCCCGTGGCGGCCGTCAACATCGAGGCCGCGATGGCCCGTGCGCCGGTGATGCTGGTGCTCTCGCTGCCGAGCAACGATGCCGCGGCGCGGGTGCCCGCGGCACAGGCCGTGGCGCATTGGCAGCAGATCGCCGGCATCGCCGGCGAAGCCGGCGTGCCGACGCTGATGCTCGGCACCCAGCCCCGTGGCGCCTTCGATGCCGGCCAGCGGGAGATCCTGGCGGAGACCGACCGCCTGGCGGTTGCCGCCTTCGGCGGCTGCCACGTGCCGCTGTTCGACGCCCTGGCCGGGCCCGACGGCGCCCTGGCGCCCGAACTGCGCAGCACCGACGGCGACCATCTGAATGCCGACGGCCACGCCCGCGTGGCCGCGCGTGTCAATGCGGTGCTGGCCGCGGGCCGCTGCGTGCGAGTGCAGCGCTGAGCGCCAGGCTCAACGCCGGGCCGGCAACCCCTGCAGGAACGATCGCCACTGCGGCAGCACGCGCTCCGGCAGGTAGGCGCTCGAGACATCGCGGCCGCGGTCGATGAGCTCGGCCCGACGGTTCACCTGTTCGGGGTCGATCACGGACGTCACCGCCCGCGCCAGGTCCGCCGGTGCGTAGGTGTGGAAGTACTCGGCCGCGTCGCCGAAGATCTCCCGGTGCACCGGAATGTCCGAGGCCACCACGGCGCCACCGCAGCGCATCGCCTCGACGCCGGAGAAGTCGAAGCCTTCGCCCAGGCTGGGGCAGACGGTGGCCGCGGCGTGGTGGTACAGCAGGCGCAGTTCGGAGGCCGGCACCTCCTCGAGCAGTTGCACGTCGCCGTTGTCCAGCCAGGGCCGGAAGCGCTTGACGATGCCCTTGTGGTCCCAGCCCAGGCTGCCCACGACCACCAGCTTCAGGTCGGGGAAGCGGTCCTGGCGCAGCTGCTCCCATGCCGCCAGCAGCGTGGTGTGGTTCTTCCGCGGCTCCAATGTCGAGACCATCAGCAGGTAGTGGTGGTCCGGGCTCATCCAGCGGAAGGCATCGGGCTCGGCACCCTTGATCTTCTCGTGCCGGCGCGTGCGCACGATCTCGAACAAGCGCCCGGGCCCGGCCGACTCCTCGTGGTAATGGTGCGAGACCATGTTGTGGATGACCAGGCTGCGCGGCTCGACCTCGGGGAAGATGCTCAGCAGGTCGCGCCGCGTGGCGTCGGACACGCAGGCGAACCAGGCGCCGTCCTTCACGTTGCGCCGCAGCGCGTGGTAGTGCGACGCTTGGTGGAACGACTTGTCGGTGATCGTGTGCGGCATCAGGATCGGAATCGCGTCGTGATAGCGCACCACCATCTGGGTGCCGGCCGACACCCGGCCCGGGTAGGGCGTCTCGGCAATCATGACGTCGAAGTGGCGCGTGTCCAGCCGCGGGTAATGTGGCCCGCCCAGCCGACGTGTCGCCAACGCCGTCGCATGCGCGAGGTTCCAGGGCTTGCGCAGCACGCGCATGCGCGCGCCGGCCACTGTGGGCAGGTCCTCCACCGGCAGCGTGCGCGCGAACAGGTCGCGCCAGACGAAGTCCTGGAAGCGCTCGCCCTCGAACACGCCCATCTTCACCGGCCAGCGCAGCATGGAGCGCAGTGCCAGCCCGAACGGCGCCGCCGCCACCCGCAGGTGGTCGGCCACGAACTCGCCCACGCGCTGCTTCTCGCTGGCGCGCAGCGACAGCACCACGCGCGACAGCCGGTGGATGCGCTTGTCCAGGCTCAGCCGCTGGTAGGCGGCGCTGTCCGGATGCGGCAGGCCGCGCGCGATGACGCGGTTGCTGCTCTGCAGCAGGCCTTCGACGGCCAGGCCTTCCAGCGTCGACAGGCCGCGGAACAGGAGGCGGGCCTCCTGGGGGATGCCGGCGTGCCCGTCGAGGGCCGGGCGCATTTCGAGGAGGATCTTCAATCTGGGCTCGGGGAGAGTGCGGCCGTTCCCGCCGGCTGCGCAAGCAGCCGGCGGTACAGGGCCAGGGTCTGGTCCGCCATTGTCTCAGCCGTGAAGTGTGCGGCCCAGCGTGCGCGCCCGGCCTGGCCGAAGCGGGTGCGCAGCTCGGGCGCATCCAGCAAGCTGCCGATGGCCCGGGCGAGCGCATCGGCATCCCCCGGCGGCACGCGCAGCCCCGTGACACCGTCCTGGTGCAGCCAGCCCAGGCCCGAGCCCGGAATGTCGGTGGCCACCACCGGCAGGCCGCGCGCCATGGCCTCCAGCACCGCCACGCCGTAGGCCTCGGCGCGCACCGTCGAGGCCATGCAGAACACGTCGGCCAGGCGGAAGTAGGCCTCCACGCTGTCGGCCGACAGCGGCCCCACGAATCGCACCCGCTCGGCCAGGCCGGCGCGCTCGGCCAGCGCGCGGTACTGCGGCAGTTCAGGGCCACCGCCACCGACCACCACCACCACGTCCTCGGGCAGGTGGCGGGCCGCGGCCACCAGCACGTCCCAGCCCTTGTAGTAGGTCATGCGCCCGAGCGCGAAGACAATGCGCCGCCCGGCGTGGCGCTGGCGGATGCGCTCGAGCCGGCGAGCCGACGGCGACACCGGCGGCGGCGCGCCGATCGGGATCACCGCCACCTTGTGCGCCACCCGGCGCAGCGCCGGCGAGCTTTGGGCATAAGGCGGGCTGGTGGCGATGACGGCATCGGCACGGTCGAGCAGCCAGCGCTCCAACGGTGCGTAGACATGGCGCGCGAACCGCTGGCGCACCACGTCGCTGTGCCAGTGCAGCACCACGCGCCCACGCGGCCGGGCCGTCCACACCGCCAGCGCCGCCAGCGGGTCGGGCATGTGCACGTGCACGATGTCCGGCTCGGCACGGCGGCGCATCAGCTCCCGCACCAGGCCGGGCGCCATCGAGGTGGACAGCCACAGGCCGTACGAGCCGGCGCGCACCACGCGCACGCCCAGCGCGTCGACCTCGTCGACGCGCTGCCGGCGCTTGCTGGCGCACAGCACCTCCACCTGCACGCCGGCGCGCACCAGGCCGGCGCTGAGGTCGCGCGCAACCGCCTCGATGCCACCATGGTCGGGGGGATAGAACTTGGAAAGCTGCAGGACTCTCACGCGGGGCCGATTCTGGCCTGTGCCGCGCGCACCGCCGACACCTGGGCCACCAGGGCCTCGGCCGCAGCCGCCCAGGTCCAGCGCGCGGCCTGTGCCGGGCCGGCGGCGCGCAGGCGATCGCGCAGGCCGGCATCGGCCAGCAGGCGCTGCAGGTCGGCCGCGATGGCCATGTCGTCGAGCCCGGAGAGATACGCCACCGCGTCACCGCAGACCTCGGGCAGCGACGCGGCCCGTGCTGCCAGCACCGGGCAACCAACGGCCATGGCCTCCAGCGGCGGCAAGCCGAAACCTTCGTAGACCGAGGGAAAGACCAGCACCTGCGCGTGCCGGTACAGCGCCACCAGTGCCGCATCGTCCACCGCCCCCAGGCGCAGCACGCCCGCAGGATCGGCGCCGGGCGTGTCCGCGAACACCGCGCCATGACGGCCGCCGGCGATGACCAGGCGCTGCGCACCGGCCGGCAGGCGCGCCCAGGCGCGCACCAGCGCGGCCAGGTTCTTCGTCGGGTTGGCACTGCCGACGGCGAGCACGTAGGGCGTGCGCAGCAGCCCGTGGGCCTCGAGCATGCGAAGGTCGGGCGCCGTGTGTCGCATGTGGTCGGCGCCCAGCGGCAGGCGGCCAAAACGCACCGGCGGCACGCCCAGCGCCGCGGCCAGCCGCTGCTGCGAGAACGCGGAGACGGTCATCAGCGTGTCGCCGCGGCGAACCAGATGCCGAAACAGCGCGCTGTACCAGCGCACGAACGCCGGCGTGTAGGCCTCTGGGTGGTCGAACACCGCGGCATCGTGGATCACCGCGATCTGCCACCTCGCCAGCGCCGGCGCGCCGCCGGCCAGGTTGACGAGCAGGCCCCGGCGCGCTGCCCAGGGCAGCACGACCTGCTCCCAGGCGTGCAGCGGCCAGCCTGCTGGGCCGACGGTGCGCACGCGGATGCGTTCGAAGCGTGGCAGCACCGCGCCGGGTGGGCACAGCAACGTCCAGCCGTCGGCGGCCGGCAAGGCATCGAGCGCACGCACGATCTCGTGCGCCACCCGCTGCACGCCGGTGATGCGCTGCAGCGCGAACTTGCCGTTGATGCAGACCGGCGGCGTCAACGCCGGCCTCGCCTGCGCCGCGGGTCAGGCGCCCAGGTCACGCGCCATCACCGCCACGATGCGCCCGGCGGCCTGCCCGTCCCACAGCGCCGGCCGGCGCGCCGGCGGCGCACCCGCGCCCAGCACCTTCCGCGCCGCATCGATGATGGCCGCCGGGTCGGTGCCCACCAGGTGGTTGGTGCCTTCGTCGATGGTGATCGGGCGCTCGGTGTTCTCGCGCAGCGTCAGGCAGGGTACACCCAGCGCCGTGGTCTCCTCCTGCAGGCCGCCGCTGTCGGTGAGCACCACGGCCGCGTCCTTCCACAGGTGCAGGAAGCTCATGTACGGCTGCGGGTCCATCAGCCGGATGCGAGGCCCCAGGTCCAGCCCGGCCTTCTGCAGCGTGCCACGCGTGCGCGGGTGCACCGGGAACACCAGCGGCACGTCGGCGGCGATGGTCTTCAGTGCACCGGCAATGGCGGCCAGGTTCGCCGGGTCGTCGACGTTGGACGGCCGGTGCAGCGTGACGACGCCGTACCGCCCGCCGTGCGCCTGAAGCTCGCGCTTGACGGCATCGGTGGGAAAGCCCGCCGTGTCGCTGCGGCCCAGCAGATCGGCCTGGTACATCACGTTGTCCACCATCACGTGGCCCACGTGGTGGATCTTGGCCTCGGCCTGGCCCTCGCGCCGCAGGTTGTCGACACCGCTGGGTTCGGTGACGAAGAACCAGTCGCTCAGGCTGTCGGTGACGATGCGGTTGATCTCCTCGGGCATCGCCATGTCGCCGCTGCGCAGGCCGGCCTCCACGTGCGCCACCGGGATGCCGGCCTTCTTGGCGACGATGGTGCAGGCCAGCGTGGAGTTCACGTCGCCCACCACCACCACGGCATCGGGCCGGTCGGCGCCGATGTGCTGCTCGAAGGCTTCCATGATGCGCGCGGTCTGCACCGCGTGCGAGCCGCCACCGCAGTTGAAGTGCACGTCGGGCGCCGGGATGCCCAGTTCCTCGAAGAACACGTCGCTCATGTTGCGGTCGTAGTGCTGGCCGGTGTGCACCAGCTTCCAGCGCAGCCGGCCGTCGGCCTGCAACGCGCGCACGATGGGCGCGATCTTCATGAAGTTCGGTCGGGCACCGGCGATCAGGTGCAGGCAGGGAGCGGTCACGGGCGGTCCTGTCGGATCTCTGGAGGCGCGGGCATGCTAGCGCGGTGCATCGCCGGCCGGCCTGTACTCCGGCACGGCGGCGTGCAGGCTGGCACGGACGGCGGCATCTTCGGCGTCCTGGGCGGCGTCGGCCAGCGCCAGCAGCTGGCCCAGGGCCCGCATCGCAGGATCGTCCACTGCGCGTGCGGCCAGCCGCGCCACGCGCAGCCGCGGCACGGCGGTGGCCAACGTGTCGTCGGCGTCGGCCAGCAGTTCCTCGTACAGCTTCTCGCCGGGGCGCAGGCCGGTGTACTCGATGCGGATCTCCTCCGGTGTGTGGCCGGCCAACCGGATCAGCTGGCGCGCCAGGTCGGCGATCTTCACCGGCTCGCCCATGTCGAGCACCATCACCTGGCCGCTGCCGCCAATGGCCGCAGCCTGCAACACCAGGCGCGCCGCCTCGGGGATGGTCATGAAGTAGCGGATGATCTCCGGGTGCGTCACCGTCACCGGGCCGCCGCGTGCGATCTGCTCCTTGAACTTCGGGATCACGCTGCCGCTGCTGCCCAGGACGTTGCCGAAGCGTACCGCCACGAAGCGCGTGGCCGGGTGTTGCGCGGCCAGCGCGCTGACCACCATCTCTGCCGCGCGCTTGGTTGCCCCCATCACGTTGGTGGGGTTGACGGCCTTGTCGGTGCTGATCAGCACGAAGGCCTCGGCGCCCGCCTCGGCCGCCGCCTGGGCCGTGACCTGCGTGCCCAGCGTGTTGTTGCGCAACGCCGCCAGCGCGTTGTGGTGCTCCATCAGCGGCACGTGCTTGTAGGCCGCGGCATGGAAGACCACGGCCGGACGCCAGGCCAGCATCAGCGCCCGCATCCGGCGCGCGTCCTTCACGTCACCGACCAGCGACACGCGCTGCAGCGCCGGCCAGCGCGCGGCCACTTCCTCGTCGATGGCGTAGAGGTTGTACTCCGACAGCTCCACCAGCACCAGGCGCGCCGGCTCCAGCGCCGCCACCTGACGGCAGAGTTCGCTGCCGATGCTGCCGCCGGCGCCGGTGACCAGCACCGTGCGGCCGCGCACCAGGGCGCCGACGCCGGCCTCGTCCAGCACCACCGGCGCCCGGCCCAGCAGGTCGTCGGGCTCGATCTCGCGCAAGCGTTCCAGACGGCCACGGCCGGTGCGCAGTTCGTCCTCGCCCGGCACCGTGACCACCGGCAGGCCGCTGTCGGCGGCGAGCGCCAGCGCCCGCCTGCGCTGCGCCGGCGTGGCGGTGGGCAGCGCCACGATCACGTGGGTGGCCGCGCCGCGCACGCCGGCGTCGCGCACCGCCTCCAACGTGCCCAGCACCGGCACGCCGGCGATGCTGGCGCCCTGCTTGGCCGGGTCGTCGTCCAGCAGGCCCAGCACCACCCAGCCCTGGCGGTGGATGCCCGCCAGCAGCCGCCGTGCCGCGCCACCGGCGCCGAGCACGATGGCACGGCGAATCTCGCGCTCGCTGCCGGTGATGCGCCCGCGCAGGTGCTCGTAGAGCATGCGGTAACCCATGCGCACCAGCACCAGGCCCATCAGCGATACCACCGGGTGCAGGGCCAGCACGGCGCGCGGGATCTGCACCAGGCCGAGGGCGCGCACCACGGTGCCGGCCACCACGCCGGCCAGCAGACAGGCCAGCGCCAACCGCTGCACCTCGCCGAAGCCGACGAACCGCCACAGCCCCTGCGGGACGCGAAGCGCCACGAAGGCAGCGCCGTAGGCCAGCACCACGCCTGCCAGCACCCAGGGGTCGTAATCCGCACGCACGGCGAACCAGCGCTCGAAGCCCAGGCGGAACAGGTAGGTCGCCTGCCACGCCACCACCACGACGAGCGCGTCCACCGCCAGCGCCAGCGCGCGCCGGTGCGGCCGCAGGCGCGCCAGCAGCGCGTCCAGCCGGTGCCAGGCGGTGGGCAGGGCCTCGCTCATGGCTTGCCGCCCCCCCACAGCGCGCGCAGCGTGCGCCAGATCACCTTCAGGTCGCTGCGCAGCGTGGCCTGCTCGGCGTAGGTGGCGGCGGCCTGCAGCTTGGCCGGCAGCAGGGTCTCTCGGTAGACGCGTTCGGGATCGTCGGCCTGGGCCAGCAGGGCCGATTCGTCCAGGTGGGCCACGGCCACCGGATCGGTGATGCCGGGGCGCACGGACAGCACGCGCGCCTTCAGCACCGGCGGCGCGGCGTCCATGTAGCGCGGCACTTCGGGACGCGGTCCGACCAGGCTCATCGTGCCCTCCAGCACGTCCAGCAGCTGCGGCAGCTCGTCCAGCCGGGTCCGGCGCAGCATGCGGCCGGCGCGCGTGATGCGCGGGTCGGCGCCCACGGTCAGCGGCGGGCCGCCGGCATCCAGGAACATCGTGCGGAACTTGCGGATGCGGAACGGCACGCCGTGCCGTCCCACGCGCACCTGCCGGTACAGCGCCGGGCCGGGAGAATCCAGGCGCACCCACAGCGCGATCGCCAGCAGCAGCGGCCACAGCAGCAGCAGGCCGGCAGCGGCCACGGTGAAGTCGAACAGGCGCTTGGCCACGTTGTCCTTCACCGCAGCGACGCCGACACGGCGTCGACCACGCGCGCCACGTCGCCGTCGGTCATGCGGGTGTAGATCGGAAGGCTGAGCATGCGCTCGTAGGCGTGCTGGCTGTGCGGGAACATTGCCGGCGTGAGGGCGTAGCGGTCGCGCCAGTACGGCTGCAGGTGCAGCGGAATGTAGTGAACGCTGCAGCCGATGCCGGCGGCGAACAGGCGTTCGATCAGCGCATCGCGGCCGATGGGCGCGTCGTCGGCCAGGCGCAGCACGTAGAGGTGCCAGGCGTGCAGGTCAGCTTCTGCCGGCCGTGGCGGCGTGATCACCGGCAGCCCGGCGAAGGCAGCGTCGTAGGCATCGGCGATGGCGGCGCGGCGGGCCTGGAACGCGCGCGCCTTCTTCAGCTGATGCAGGCCCAGCGCGGCGGCGATGTCGGTCAGGTTGTACTTGAAGCCGGGGGCGACGATCTCGTAGTACCAGCTCGGCCTGTCGGCCCGGAAGCGGTCGAAGGCGTCACGGCTCATGCCGTGCAGGCGCATCACCTGGGCGCGCCTGGCCAGCGCCGCGTCGCGCGTGACGAGCATGCCGCCTTCGCCGGTGGTGATGGTCTTGTTGGCATAGAAGCTGAACACCGTGGCTGCGCTGTCCAGCGTGCCGACGAGGCGTCCGCCGTGGATCGTGGGCAGCGCGTGCGCCGCATCCTCCACCACGGCCAGACCGTGGCGGCGTGCGATGTCGCCGATGGCCGCCATGTCGGCCGCCAGGCCGGCGTAGTGCACCGGGATCACGGCCTTGGTACGTGGGGTGATGGCGGCCTCCACGGCCGCCGGGTCGATGTTCAGCGTCGCGGGGTCGATATCGACCAGCGTCACGTCGGCACCAAGGTAGCGCACCACCTCGGCGGTGGCGGTGAAGGTGTGGGTGGTGGTGATCACCTCGTCGCCGGCGCCGATGCCTACGGCCTCGAGCGCCAGGTGCAGGCCGGCGGTGGCGGAGTTCACCGCCACCGCGTGCAGCGACAGATCGCCGAGGAAGGCCACGAAGTCCTGCTCGAAGCGCCGCGCCTTGGGGCCGGTGGTGACCCAGCCGCTCTTCAGCGAGTCGACGACCTCGGCGATCTCCTCTTCGCCGATCTCGGGCAGCGCGAAGGGCAGGAAGGGCCGGCCGGCGTCGCTCATCGGGGTTTCTCGATCCAGCCCGCCAGGTGCGTGCGCAGCGGCGGTAACAGATTGAACAGGCCGACCAGCCCGGGTTGGACCCGGCCCACGGCACGCGCCAGCGGCGGCGCCAGCGTCACGCGCCGCCAGCGTGTCTGGCCCTGCGGGAACAGGGCCTGCACGCGGCGGCGCGGCACGCCGCGCACGTCTGGGTTGCGCGGATTGTCCCAGGTGAAGTCGTACCAGAGCACCGCGCCGCCCGGGCGCAGCCAGGACCACATCGCGTCGGCCAGTCGCTGCTGGAACACGTCGTCGAGCAGCGAGCTGAACACGGTGCTGGCGATCACCAGGTCCTGGCTGCCGGCAGGCAGCGGGGCGACGCTGGCATCGCCTTCGATCACCTGCAGCGCCACCGGCAGCCGGCGGCGCGCCTCGGCCACCCCATCGGGCAGCAGTTCCAGGCCGGTGAGCCGCTCGGGCGCGCAGCCCACGCGCAGCCACTCCAGCAGGTTGCTGCCGTCACCGCAGCCGACCTCGACAAGGCGCAGGCGATCGATACCACCAGCCTCGTGCAACAGGGCCGAGCTGTCCAGCCAGCCCAGCCATGCCGACTGGCGGCCGAAGGCCTCGTGCCGCACCTCGGGCCGCAGCAGGCTGTAGCGCGGGTCGTGCACGGTGCGGCGGGCATAACGCTCCGCCACCGCAGCCACTTCGATGCCCGGGTCCGAGGGTGTCATCGCGTCAGCCGCGTCGCCGCACGCCCGGCGCGCCCGCGCCGGACCACCGCGTCGATCACGCCATGCAGGAAGCCGGCCCCGTAGGCGCCGTGCATGCAGACTGTGGCCCAGGCGATGCCGACCCAGCGCGCCGGGGACTGCCAGGGGCGCACCAGCGTGCCCGCCGCCGCCAGCGCCACGCCCGCGTGCAGGGCCAGCAGCGCCACGGCCGCCACGGCCAGGCGTGTGTCCCACAGCCCGCCGAGGGCCAGCGCCACCAGCCCGAGCACGAACAGCCCCGGCACCAGGTGCCGCGGCGACGCCGGCAGCCGGTGCTTGCGGATCAGCGGCACCTTCCAGTAGCCGTACTGGTACATCTGCGCCGCCAGCGCCGTGAAGGTGCCGCGCGGCCGGTACCACGAGCGGATCGCCGGCTCCTGCCAGACCACGCCGCCGCCGCGCACGATGCGCAGGCTCAGATCGTCGTCCTCGGTGCGCAGCAGGGCCTCGTCGAATCCGCCCAGGCGCAGCAGCTCGGCGCGCCGCCAGGCCCCGAGGTAGACGGTGTCGACCGGCCCGCGGTGCTCGACGCGGCGCGACGGGGCGCCGCCGGAGCCGAAGGGGCTGGCCCAGGCCAGCGCGATGGCGGTCGCGCGACCCTCGCCCACCCAGGGCCGCCAGGGCCCGCCGACACAGGTGGCGCCGCTGGCGTCCAGGGCCTCGACGCAGCGCTGCACGTAGTCCTCGGCGTAGGTGGTGTGCACGTCCAGGCGCACGACCACGTCGCCCGTGGCGGCGCGCAGTGCGCGGTTCAGCCCGCCCGCGGTGTGGCCGGCCGGGTTGTCGACCACCTGCAGCCGGGCGTCGGCCGCAGCCCGGGCCTGCAGACGCTCTCGGGTACCATCGTCGCTGGTGCCGTCGGCCACGATCAGCTCCATCGCCCAGCCCGCCGGCAGCGCCTGCGACAGGGCCGAATCGAGGAAGCCCTCGATGTACGGCGCCTCGTTGCGGCAGGGCGTGATCAGGCTCACCCGCATCGGCAGGGGCCGCGCCACGCGGGCAGGGAACAGCGGTTGACGGCGTGTGTCATGGTCTTGCGCAGTCTAAAGAAGAACGCGTCGCTTCCGCGCCTGTCCGACACCTCGCGCGGCGTGGCCGGCAACGCCGCCTGGATCGGCGCCGAGAAGCTGCTGCGCATGCTGCTCGGCGTGGCGGTGGGCGCCTGGATCGCGCGTCACCTGGGCCCGGCAGCCTACGGCGAGATGGCCGCGGTGCTCGCCTTCGTGGCCGTCTTCCAGGCGGTGGCGGCGGTGGGGCTGGACGGCATCGTGGTGCGCGACATCGCCCGCCAGCCCGAGCGCGCACCCGAGCTGCTGGGCACCGCAGCGGCGCTGCGCGGCGGCACCGGCCTCGTGTGCTGGATCGCGGCCGTCGCGACGATCGCCGCCTGGCACGGCCCCGGCGATGCGCGCGTGACACTGACCGCGATCGCCGGTGCGACGCTGGTGCTGCAGGCAGCCGACGCGGTGGACCTGTGGTTCCAGAGCCAGGGCCAGAACCGGCACTCGTCGCTAGCCCGCGGCGCGGCGATGGCAACCACGGCCGCGCTGCGCGTGGCGCTGATCCTGGCCGACGCCCCGCTGGCGGCCTTCGTGGCCGCGGTGGTGGCCGAGTCGCTGCTCACGGCCGCGGCCCTGGCCCTGGCCTACCGGCGCCACCGCTGCACGGCCCCCTGGCGCACCCAGGCCGCCACGGCGCGCATGCTGCTGCGCGAGTGCTGGCCCTTCATCGTCAGCGCGCTGGCCGCGATGGCGCACAGCCGCATCGACCAGCTCGTCATCCGCCAGTGGGCGGGCGCGGAGGCCGCCGGCGTCTACGCCGCGATGCTGCCGCTGTCGATGGCCTGGGCCGTGCTCCCGACGGCGCTGCAGGTGAGCCTGGCGCCATCCATCGCGCGCCTGCGCGCCGAGGACCCGGCCGCCTACCGCGAGGCCCTGGTGCGGGCCTTTCGGCTATTCTTCGTCGCCGGGGTGGTGGTCAGCGTCGCCACCGCGGCGCTGGCCGGCCCGCTGGTGGGGTGGCTGTACGGGCCGCCGTTCGCGGCGGCGGCACCGCTGCTGGCGGTGCACGTGTTCACCAATGTCTTCATCGGCCTGGGCATCTCCCACACCTTGTGGCTGGTCAACGAGGGGCGCTTCGCCCTGCGGCTGTACGGCAATCTCGTGGCCGGGAGCCTGTCGCTGCTCGCCAACCTGTGGCTGGTGCCGCGCCACGGCGCCATGGCGGCGGCCTGGGTGGCGGTGGGCGCGCAGTTCGTCGCCGCCGTCGGCGTCAACGCGCTGTGGGCCCGCGATTCGCTGGCGCTGCAGGTGCGCGCGGTGACCGGCTTGCGCATGCGGAGCCGCTGAACCATGCCGCACTGGCGATCGGTGGCCATGTGGGCCTTGGACGCGGCCGGCGTCGGCGACCTGCTGCGCCTGTCGCGCGGCGCGCTGGCGCAGTACGGCTGGCGGCGCAGCGTGCGCGAGCGCGCCGCCGTCGACGCGCAGGGCAGCCCCCTGCCCTGGCTGTGCTACCCGGCGATCGACCTGCTGGCCGCGCGCGTGCGGCCCGAACTGCGGGTCTTCGAGTACGGCTGCGGCCACTCCACGCTGTGGTGGGCCGAACGCGTGCGCGTGCTGGCCGCGGTGGAGCACGACGCGGCCTGGCACGCGCGGATGCAGGCGCGGCTGCCGGCCCACGTGGCGCTGCGCCACGTGCCGCTGGTCGATGGGGGCGACTACTGCCGCGCCGCCGTTCAGGCGGCCGGCGCGGCCACGCGCTGGGACATCGTCGTCGTCGACGGCCGCGACCGGGTCAACTGCATGCAGCAGGCGGTCGGCGTGCTGTCCGACGGTGGCGTGATGGTGGTCGACAACACCGACCGGCCGCAGTACGCGCCAGGGCTGGATTGGCTGCGCGAGCGCGGGTTCCGCCGGCTGCCGCTGCGCGGCCTGGCCCCCATCGTCGACACCCTCACCGAGACCTCGCTGCTGTACCGGCCAGGCAACGTGCTGGACCTCTGACCCATGTGCCCTGGCTGCAGGCCCGACAACCGATGAGCGCCGACACCCCGGTGCTGCTGCTGCTGTGGCGCCGCCCCGAGACGACGCGCCGGCTGCTGGACGCCGTGCGTGCCGCCGCGCCAAGGCGTCTGTACGTGGCCTGCGACGGCCCGCGCCCCGGCGACGAGGCGGCCGTGGCCCGCACGCGCGCCCTGATCGACGAGCAGGTGGACTGGCCCTGCACGGTGGAGCGTCGCTTCGCCGCGCACAACCAGGGCTGCCGCGACGGCATCAGCGGCGCTCTGGACTGGTTCTTCGCGCGCGAGCAGGCCGGCATCGTGCTCGAGGACGACTGCGTGCCGCACCCGGACTTCTTCGCCTTCTGCGCGGCGATGCTGCAGCGGCACGCCGGCGACGAACGCGTGTGGGTGGTCACCGGCGACAACTTCCAGCGCGGGCAGTGGCGCGGCGACGCGGCCTACTACTACTCGCGCTACCCGCACTGCTGGGGCTGGGCGAGCTGGGCCCGCGCGTGGCGGCACTTCGACAAGACGCTGGCCTTCTGGCCCGGCTGGCGCGACTCGACGGCCTGGCCGGCGTTCTGCCCCGACCCCGTGGAGCGCGCCTACTGGGCCGACATCTTCGACCGCGTGCACGATGGGCGCCTGAGCAGCTCCTGGGCCTACCCCTGGACCGCCTGCGTCTGGCACGGCGGCGGCCTGACGGTGACGCCCAACGCCAACCTGGTCAGCAACATCGGCATCGGCGACGAGGCCACGCACACGCGGGCGGCCGCCGCCGGCTTCGCGCCGCCGGCCGTGGCGCTGGGCCCGATCAGGCACCCGGCCGGCATGGCCGTGGACACCGCGGCCGACCGCTTCACCTTCGACCATCACTTCGGCGGCGCCGACCACCGCTGGCCCCGCCGGCTGTGGATGGCGCCGCGCCGCGCGGCCGGGCAGCTGCTGCGCCGGGCAGGCTGGCGGCGATGAGCCCGCCGGCCGACCCGCTGCGCCGCTGGCTGGGCGACGCCGAACTCGCCGCCACCCCGTCGGCGCACGCCGACTGGCTGCGTGGCGTGATCGATCGCGACGGTGGCCTGCCCACGCTGGAGGCGCTGTGGGCGCTGATGGACGAGGCCTGGCGCGCCCACGGCTGCGACCCGCAGGTGACGGATGCGCGCATCACCGCCTTCTACCGCGACCCGGTCTGGCTGCTGAACACCTTGTTCATCGAGCAGGATGCCGAGAGCCTGGCGCACCGGCGGCTGTTCGCCGACTGGGCGGCGCGCCAGGCACCGCGCCGCGTGGCCGACGTAGGCGGCGGCGGCGGCACGCTGGCCCGCGCCGTGGCCGACGCCTGCCCCGGGGCGCGGGTCGACGTGGTCGAGCCGCACCCGCACCCGGCCCTGGCGCAGCGCCTGGCCGGCCATCCGCAGGTGGCCTACGTGCCGGCGCTGCATGGGCCGTACGACGTGATGCTGGCCACCGACGTCTTCGAGCACGTGCCCGACCCGGTGGGCATGCTCGCCGAGGTGCTGCCGCACCTGCGGCCCGGCGGCGCGATGTTGATCGCCAACTGCTTCTGGCCCGTGATCGCCTGCCACCTGCCGCAGACCTTCCCGCTGCGCCACGCCTGGGACGCGGTGTGCGAGGCGCTGGGCCTGCAGGGTGGCCCGCGGCTGGCCCATGGGCGCACCTGGCGGCTGCCCGAGGCCTTCGACCCGGCCACTGCGCTGCCGAGGGCGCGCGCGGTGGAGGCCCGCGCGCGCGCCTGGCATTCGCGTATCAGTGCCCTGCCCCGGCCGCTGTCGACACGCTTCGGCCCGTGGATCTTCCGGTGGCTGGCATGACGCTGCAGGTCGCGCACCTGAGCTACAGCGACCTTGACGGCGGTGCGGCGCGGGCCGCCTGGCGGCTGCACCGCGCGCTGCGCGAGGCCGGGGCCGACTCGCGGATGTGGGTGCACCGGCGCCAGTCGGACGACTGGGCCGTGCAGGGCCCGGACACGCTGGGCGCGCGGCTGAAGACCGAAGTCCGCATCCTGGCCGGCCACACGCTGTCGCGCGTGCTGGGCGGTGACCGCCCCGCGCTGCCCACGCTGGCGGCGCTGCCCTCGGGGCTGCCGGCGCGGGCGCGGCGCCAAGGGGCCGACCTGCTGCACCTGCACTGGATCGGCGGCGAGGTGGCGTCGGTGGGGGAGATCGGCCGCCTTGCGGCCCCGGCCGTGTGGACGCTGCACGACCTTTGGCCCTTCTGCGGCGCCGAGCACTACCCCGACGGCGAACGCTGGCAGCCGGGCTACACGCGGGCCAACCGGCCGGCCGGCGAGCCGGGTTGGGACGTCGACCGCTGGGTCTGGGCGCGCAAGCGCCGCCACTGGCGCCGGCCGCTGCAGCTGGTCGCGCCCAGCCGCTGGATGGCCGGCCGTGCCGCCGCCAGCGCGCTGATGGGCGGCTGGCCCTGCCGCGTGATCCCCAACGCGATCGACATCGAACGCTGGGCACCGGTCGACGCCGCACCGGCGCGCCGGCTGCTGGGCCTGCCGCCCGACGTGCCGCTGCTGCTGTTCGGCGCCAGCGGTGGCGGCAGCGACCCGCGCAAGGGTTTCGACCTGCTGGCCGAGGCGCTGGGCCGGCTGCGCGCGGCGGGCACGCACCCCCGGCTAGAACTGGCGGTCTTCGGCCAGGGGCCGCCGCGGCAGCCGCCGGTCCTGAGCCACCCGGTGCACTGGCTGGGTCGGCTGCAGGACGACGCCTCGCTGCGCCTGTGCTATGCCGCGGCCGACGCATTCGTGCTGCCGTCGCGCCAGGACAACCTGCCCAACACCGGGGTGGAGGCCCTGGCCTGCGGCACGCCGGTGGTCGCCTTCGACGTCGGCGGCCTGCCCGACCTCGTCGACCCGGGCCGCACCGGCCACCTGGCCCGGCCCGGCGACACCGACGACCTGGCCCGCGGCATCGCCTGGGCGTTGGACCCGGCACGCCAGCCGGCCCTGCGGGCGCAGTGCCGCGCCAAGGCGGTGGCCACGTTTTCGGCGCCCGAGGTCGCGCGCCAGCACCTGGCGCTGTACGCCGAACTCAGGGATGGCGCCGCAGGCGCCAGCTGAGCCGCTGCAGGCCGGCAAACGCGCCCGGCGCCAGGGACCCGAGCAGCCGCTTGGCCGCCCAGCTCACGCGGTCGGCCAGCGGCATGCGCTGGCCGTGCTCGTCGAGCACGCGCCGGTTCTCGCGATAGGCCCGCTCGATGAAATCGGGCCGATTGCTGATGCCGCCCAGCCGCACGACCGCCTGCACCTCGGGCAGGCGCAGGCCCTGGCGCAACCCGGCCGCGGCCAGGAACTGGAAGTCGCCGGCGATGCGGAAGCCGGTGTCGAAGCGGCGCTGCGCGAACAGGCGGCGGTGGTGTGCCAGCCCGGGGTGTGCCAGCAGCAGCCGCGCCGTCAGCTGCCGATGTACCTCGCCCCAGGGCCGCGCCTGCATGCGGCCGAGCCGCCGGCCCTGCGGGTCGCGCATCTCCACGTCGCCATAGAGCAGGTCGGCATCGGGGGCGGCGGCACAGGCCCGCAGCCACGCCGACGGCACCTGGTCATCGGCGCCCAGGAAGATCAGCCACCGCCCGCGGGCCCGGTCCACGCCCTTGTTCCAGGCGTCGTAGATGCCTGCATCGGGCTCGGACAGCCAGCGCAGCCGCGGATCCGCCAGGCCCTGCAGGAAGGCCACGGTGCCGTCGTCGGAGGCGGCGTCCACAACGATCCACTCCAGCATGTCGTGCGACGGATCGAGCACGCCGGCGGCCAGGGTGGGCAGGTCGGCCATCGCGTTGCGCGTGGCGGTGATGAGGGAGATCTCGGGAGGCATCGCTTCAACCGGTCGGCCATTGCATGCTAACGACGGTCGCGTGGCGCCACTCCGTAGAATTCCGCTTCAACCGGAATCCCCATGACCACCCTAGACGACAACCAGCTCATCGCCGAGCGCCGGCAGAAACTGGCCGCCATCCGCGCGCAGGGCGTGGCCTTCCCCAACGACTTCAGGCCCACGCACCACGCGGCCGACCTGCACCACCGCCACGGCCAGGTGCCCAACGAGGAGCTCGAGCCGCAGGCCGTCAAGGTGGCGGTGGCCGGCCGCATGATGCTCAAGCGCGTGATGGGCAAGGCCTGCTTTGCCACCTTGCAGGATGCCTCGGGCCGCATCCAGCTCTACGTGACGCAGGACGCCGTCGGCGCCGACGTGCTGGCCGCGTTCAAGCACTGGGACCTGGGCGACATCCTGGGCTGCGAGGGCACGCTGTTCCGCACCAAGACCGGCGAACTGTCGGTCAAGGCCACCTCGGTGCGCCTGCTCACCAAGAGCCTGCGCCCGCTGCCGGACAAGTTCCACGGCATGACCGACCAGGAACAGAAGTACCGCCAGCGCTACGTGGACCTGATGACCGACGAGGCCGCGCGTGCGCGCTTCGTCGCGCGCAGCAAGGCCGTGAGCTCGATCCGCGGCTTCATGGTCGAGCACGGCTTCCTGGAAGTGGAGACGCCGATGCTGCACCCGATCCCGGGTGGCGCCAACGCGCGGCCCTTCACCACCCACCACAACGCGCTGGACCAGGAAATGTTCCTGCGCATCGCGCCGGAGCTCTACCTCAAGCGGCTGCTGGTGGGCGGCTTCGAGCGCGTGTTCGAGATCAACCGGAACTTCCGCAACGAGGGCATCAGCGTCCGCCACAACCCCGAGTTCACGATGATGGAGTTCTACGCGGCGTACTGGACGCACCGCGAGATCATGGACTTCACCGAGCAGGTGCTGCGCCACGCGGCGCGCCAGGCCACCGGTTCGGCGGTGCTCGGCTACGGCGGGCGCGAGGTGAACCTGGAACAGCCCTTCGCCCGGCTGTCGGTGCGCGAGTCGCTGGTGGTGCATGCGGGGCTCAGCGACGCCGAGTCCACCGACGCCACCGTGCTGCACGCAAAGCTCAAGGCCCTGGGCGAGGAGCCGCCGGCGCACTGGACGCTGGCCGAACTGCAGTTCGGCCTCTTCGAGGCGGCGGTGGAGGACAAGCTCTGGCAGCCCACGTACATCGTCGACTACCCGGTGGAGGTCTCGCCGCTGGCGCGCGCCTCCGACGCCGACCCCACGGTGACCGAGCGCTTCGAGCTCTTCATGACCGGGCGCGAGATCGCCAACGGCTTCTCGGAGCTGAACGACGCCGAGGACCAGGCGGCGCGCTTCCAGGCGCAGGTGGCCAACAAGGACGCCGGCGACGACGAGGCCATGTACTACGACGCCGACTTCATCCGCGCGCTCGAGTACGGCATGCCGCCGGCCGGCGGCTGCGGCATCGGCATCGACCGCCTGGTGATGCTGCTCACCGACAGCCCCAGCATCCGCGACGTGATCCTCTTCCCGGCGCTGCGCCGCGAAGCGGACTGAGCACGTGCCTCCTGCCGTGGCCACCGCCCGCCTCGAATCACTGCACATGATCGAGCGGGCCTGCTGGCTCGAACTGGGCCATGCGGCCCAGGACCGCACGCACCCCTGGCGCGTGATGACGCTGGCCACGGTGGACCGCGACCGCGCCGACGCCCGCAGCATCGTCATCCGCGACGTGGACGAGGCGGCGCGCCGGCTGATCTTCTACACCGACGCGCGCAGTGCCAAGGTGGCGCAGATGCACGCGCATCCGCGGGCGACGCTGGTGGGTTGGTGGTCGAAGCCGGGCTGGCAGCTGCGCCTGAGCGTGACCCTGTCGGTGCAGACCAGCGGCCTGGACGTGAGTTCGCGCTGGGCGCGCGTGAAGCTCTCGCCGTCGGCCCAGGACTACCTGGCCGCGTTGCCCCCGGGCACGCCGGTGGAGCGCTTTCAGCCCGAGCGTGGCTCACGCGAGCACTTCGCGGTGGTCACGGCGCAGATCGACGAGATGGACTGGCTGGAACTGCACGAGAACGGCCATCGCCGCGCGCGTCTGGCGGGCGAGGCCAGCACCTGGCTGACGCCCTGATCGCCGGCTGAACGGGATCGCCGGCTCAGACGGTGGCGCCGAGCCGAAACGTCGACACCAGCGACGTCAGCTGACGGGCCTGTTCGCGCAGGCTGGCCGCAGCAGCCGCCGACTGCTCGACCAGCGCCGCGTTCTGCTGGGTGCTGCGGTCCAGTTCGGTCACGGCCTGGCCGACGAGCCCGATGCCACCGGCCTGTTCGCCGGCGGCCGCACTGATCTCGCCGATTGCGCTCGACACGCGGCTCACCGAGGCCACGACCTGCTGCATGGTCTCGCCGGCTTCGGTGGCACTCTGCGCCCCTGCCTCGACCTTGTCGACGCTGGCACCGATCAGCGCCTTGATCTCCCGTGCCGCGGTGGCGCTGCGCTGGGCCAGCGTGCGCACCTCGCCGGCCACGACCGCGAAGCCGCGCCCCTGTTCGCCGGCGCGGGCCGCTTCGACCGCCGCGTTGAGCGCCAGGATGTTGGTCTGGAAGGCGATGCCGTCGATGACACCGACGATCTCGGTGATCTGCCGGCTGCTCTGGTTGATCGCCTCCATCGTGGCCACCACCTGGGCCACGGCATCGCCGCCACGGCGCGCGATGTCGGCCGCCTGGCGCGCGAGCGTGTCGGCTTCCTGGGCCGACGCCGACGACTGGCGCACCGTGACGGTGAGCTCCTCCATCGAACTGGCGGTCTCCTGCACGCGCGAGGCCGACTGCTCGGTCCGGCGCGACAGGTCCTGGTTGCCCGCGGCGATCTCCGCCGTGGCCAGGTCGATCTGCTCGGTGCTGCGCCGCACGTGACCCACGAGCTCGCGCAGCCGGGCACGCGTGCGCTGCAGTTCGGCGCCCAGACCACGCGCGGCGGTCGACGCACCATCGTCGGCCGACAGGTCGCCGTCGGCGATGCGCTGCAGGTCGGCGCGCGCCTGCGCCGGCTCGGCGCCGAGTTCGGCCGCCAGCGTGCGCCGCAGCACGGTGAACAACGCCGCGGCCACGGCGAGCGCGGCCACCAGCAGGACCCCCACCGTCGTGCGCGCCGTGCGCGCGGCGTTCACGGCCTGCTGGTGGGTCGCTTCGGCCTGGGCGCGCGCGTCCTTGACCAGCGCCAGCAACTCGCCGCGCAGCGCGCGCCAGGCCGGCGTCTCCTGTTCACGCAGCAGCGCGGGTGCACCGGCAGCATCGACCTTCACCTGGGCCAGCACCTCGGCCTGACGCCGGGCCTGCGTTTCACGCAGGGCGCGCAGCCCTTCCACGCGCGCTGCCAGCGGTGTGCCGATGGCCAGCGGCAGCGTCGCCTCCAGGGCTTCGGCGAACGCGGCCTCGGCCACGCCGAAGTTGTGACGGGCCTTGTCGTCCGCCGGATCGATGACGACGTTGCGCACGGCCTGCCCCATCTGGAGCCCCTGCGCGTACATCTCGGTCAGGCTCGCGGCCAGTGCCTGGTCACGTGCGATGTAGTGTTCGAACTCGGCCTGTGTGCGCTGGAGCGCCCACAGGCCGATGCCCAGCGCGGCGACGAAGAACGCGGCCGGCACGGCGGTGCAGAGGAAGACACGGGTGGTGAAGCGCATGGTGGGGCCCTGGCGCTTCGAAAGGCGCCGCGTGAAGACATGGAATCCAGACGGCATTTCGGCCGTCCAGCCATGAACTTGACCCCGGCGCCCCGCCGGCGCCCCCGGCCGACGGGTACCCGCGTCAGACCATCGCCGCCACCTGCCGGTAGATGCCGCAGCCGATCACACGACGTTCGTCCAGCGGCCAGACCCAGGACTGCTTGGGCAGCACCTGGCCCGATTCGGCGTGCAGGATGTCGTACTCCACCCAGCGGCCCTCGCCCGGCGCGAAGCAGTCGCGCACGAAGCGGTCGCCGTCGATGCCGGGCACCTCGTGCACGCGGTGGCCCTCGAAGCCGGGCTTGGCCCCGTGCACCACGTAGCGGCCCTCGGTGTCGATGACGAAGACGTAGAGGTCGCGGTCGACGAATCCCTGCTCGGCGCTGTAGAGGGCCTCGCGCGCGCCGTCGAGCCCGCGGCTGCGGACCAGATCCCGTGCGCGCTCGACGAGTCCGATGGCCTCGTCCGCCGTGCCCTGGCGCAGGCGGATGCTGCGCACAGCGCCGGACAGCGCATCGGCACGCTCCACCAGGTCCTGCGACGACTGCTGGGAATGCTCCACCAGGCGAGCGTTCTCGCGCGTGATCTCGTCAAGGCTGCCCACGTTGCCAGCCATCTCCTGCAGGTCCTGGCTCTGCGCGGCGCTGCTGGCGGCGATCTCGCGCAACTGGTGCGACACGTCGCGCACGCCCTCGATCACGACCCGCAGCGCGTCGGCCGTGCCCTGGATCATGCCCACTGTGCCGTGCACCTCCTGCTGCGAGGCGTCGATCAGCGTGCGGATCTCCTTGGCCGCCGCGGCACTGCGCTGGGCCAGCTGGCGCACCTCGGTGGCCACCACAGCGAAGCCGCGCCCGGCCTCGCCGGCGCGTGCCGCCTCCACCGCCGCATTGAGGGCCAGGATGTTGGTCTGGAAGGCAATGCCGTCGATGACACCGACGATCTCGCTGACGCGGCGCGAACTGGACTCCAGCGCCGTGAGCGCCTCGACGGTCGACTGCATCGCGGTGCCACCGGCCTCCGCACGCTCGCGCACGCCGCTGGTCAGCTGGTCCAGCGCCTGGGCCTGGCCGGCGTTGTCGGCCACCTTCTGGCTCAGCTGGCCGACGGTGACCACGAACTGGCGCAGGCTGACCGCCTGCTCCTCGGTGCGCTGGGCCAGCGCCTGGCTGCCACCGGAGAGCTGCTGGCCGGTGCCCGACACGCGCACCGCACTGCTGCGGATCTCCGAGACCATCGCAGACAGGCGGTTGACCATGCGTTCGATGTCGCGGCCGATCTCGGCGAACTCGTCCTGGCCCAGGACATCGATGCGGTGCGACAGGTCGCCGTCGGCGACGCGGCCGATGCCGCGCGCCAGGTGGCGCAGCGTGCCCAGCGTGCTGACGGCAAAGGCCGCACAGAGCCAGGTCAGCGCCATCAGGCCCAGCGCCGACAGGCCGACCTGCCAGGCCATCGCCGATTGCAAGGCCCGTGCGCGGGCCTGCAGCAGCCCGTCGAAGGTGGCGGCGGCTTCGGCGCTGAAGGCGTGCACCTTCTCGATCGCCTCGGTGCCCTGCGCAAAGAAGGCCTCCGGCGTGATCGACTCGCCAGCCGGACCGAACTGCTGCTCGATGGCCTGGACCAGGCTGCGCGAGGCGGCCTGTGCGGCGGCAAAGTTCGCCGGCTCGGGCTGGCCGGCCCGCACCAGGGCCTGCACGCGGCGCTCGACATCGGCGCGCTGGCGCTCGATGCGGCCGGCCACGTCCAGCATGCGTTGGCGGGCCGTCGGGTCGGCACCGCCGGCGGCCAGGATGCCCGCACCCTGTCCCCGGGCCACGCCGAGGCCTTCGGTCCAGGGGAGAACGCGTTCCACCAGCAGGTCCATCAGGAAGAAGGTGGCCGGCTCGGGGTCGAACAGCAGCCCCGAACGCTCACCGCTCAGCAGCAGCAGCCCCTGCAGGCCGTCGACCGCGGCGCTGTGGCGCGCGAAGACTTCACTTGCGGCGCCGGCAGGGTGATCAGCCAGCAGGCTGCGGATGGCATCGCGCTGCGCCGGCCAGACGTCCGCCAGGCTCATCACCGATTGGTCGGCCAGCGTGCGGTCGACCCCGTCCAGCGCCTCCACCACCCGAGCCGACGCCGCCTGCCGGGGGGCAGCCGTGCCAGCATCGCCGTTCATCAGACGCGCCGTCAGCCCGCGGTGAACCTGCACCGCCTTGGCCACCGCGTGCAACTGCATGACCACCGCCGCGCCTTCGCGTTCGCCCTGGGTGTAGCGCAGGTCCGCCAGCTCCGCGCGCAGCAGCGTGGTGGCCACCCACACCAGGGGCAGCAGCACCGCCACCGCCATCAGCAGCAGCTTGTCGCGCAGGCGCAGGTTGCGCAGCACCCGGACGAGCGGGGACAGTTGTCCCACCACCGCCTTGAGCAGCATGTCGAAATCTCCCAATGCATGGTTTCGCCCGCCTTTGGGGGCAGAAGGTCAGCCTGGGCTATCGACAAGGATTGACGACAATCAACCACTCGACGACCGGGCTCGTCGGGCGCGTGACGGACATCACGGCCGACGTCGGCCGCTCAACGGAAGCTTGGCTTGCGCTTGGCCATGAAGGCGTCCATGCCTTCCTTCTGGTCGGGCGTGCCAAACAGGGCATGGAACAGCCGGCGCTCCGTCATCAGCCCCTCGCTGAGCGTGCTCTCGTAGGCGCGGTTGACGCACTCCTTGGCGGCGATCACGCTGGCCGTGCCCAGTGCGCAGACCAGTTCGCCCAGCGCCAGCGCCTCGTCCAGCAGCTTGTCGGCCGGCACGATGCGCGACACCAGGCCGGCGCGCTCCGCCTCCTCGGCACCCATCATGCGGCCCGAGAGCACCAGGTCCATGGCCTTGGCCTTGCCGATGGCGCGCGGCAGGCGCTGCGTGCCGCCGGCGCCGGGGATGATGCCGAGCTTGATCTCCGGCTGGCCGAACTTGGCGGTGTCGGCGGCCAGCACCACGTCGCACATCATCGCCAGTTCGCAGCCGCCGCCCAGCGCGAAGCCGGCCACCGCGCCGATCACCGGCTTGCGCACGCGGCGGATGTGCTCCCAGTTGCGCGTGATCAGGTCGCTGGTGTAGGCGGAGATGAAGTCGTGTTGCGCCAGCACGCCGATGTCGGCGCCGGCGGCAAAGGCCTTCTCGCTGCCGGTGATCACGATGCAGCCCACGGCCGGGTCGGCGTCGAAGCGCAGCAGCGCCTCGCCCAGCTGGTCCATCAGGCCGTCGTTGAGGGCGTTGAGCTGCTTGGGCCGGTTGAGCGTGATCAGCGCGGTCTTGCGGTCGCCGTCGCCGTGCAGGGCGGTGAGGATGAAGGTCTCGTCGGACATCAGGGTCTCCGGGGGCTCGTGTCGGGGAGTGGGTCTGGGGATGGCGTGGTCGTCGATGGTACGACCGGTGCGTCCTGCGCCTGCTCGGGCAGCTGCTCGACGACGAGGTCGATCCAGGTCTCGGCATCCTGGCGGATCACGATGCGCACCGGCAGGTACTGCAGCGTGGGCGCGAACCACATCTCGGCCACGAGGTCGCCACCGGGGCGCGGTTCGCGGCGCGGCTTCACGTGGACGGCCTCCACCGCACCCAGCGGCGTGCTCAGCGTCTCCAGCCCGCCGACGTCGTAGACCCAGGTCTCCACCCGGCGCGGCAGCGCCAGTGGCAGTTCGATCACGCGGCCGGTGCTCAGCAGCGCGGGGTCGAGCGTGAAGCGCCAGGTCAGCTGCACGAACTGGCTCACCGCGTCCTGCACGCCCGCCGGGCGCGGCACGCGGCGGCCATTGGCCAGCTGCACGCCGTCGGCGTCGAAGTGCAGGGTCAGCGCACGCGGCGGGCGGAACGCGATGTGCGTGCGCTCGTCGTAGCGCCGCGGCACCAGGCCCTCGGGGCCGAGCCGACCATCGCTGCTCATCTGCCGCTCGATGAGGGCGGCAAAGGGCGGACCGATGTGCACGTCCAGGTGCACCTGGTAGCGCGGGCCCTCGCGCAGCCACAGCACCTGGGCGTGGCCGTCGATGGGGCCGCGGTAGTTCCCCGTCAGCACATAGCGCATGCGGGTGGAAGGTGGCCAGCTGAAGGCGACGGCCGAGCCCGCCGGCGCGGGGGCAGCTGCCACCTCAGCCACCTGATCGGCCTGCGGGCCGGCAGCGACGGCCTCGCCGTCCACCTGGAGCGCTGGCGGCGCGTCCGCGGGCGGCACCGCCGGTGGCGCATCCGGCACAGACGCGGCCGGGGCGACCTCGGGCGCGGCCGGCGTCGCATCGGCCACGGCCTGCGGCTGCGGTGGCGCGGAGGCTGGCGCATCGGTCGCCTCGGCCGCCGCCGGATCGTCGGCCCGGTCGACCGCGACCGGCCGGGGCGCCACCCTGGGCGGCGGTGCCGGCGCCACCAGCACCGGCACCGGCGCCTGCGGCTGCAGGGTGCGCACGAAGGTCACGGCCAGCCGCGCCGGGCCGGCATCGGCCGGCTGCGGCCAAGTCTCGACGATGCGCTGGGCCAGCAGCGCGTGCACGAGCGCCACCAGCAGGGTCACCGTGGCCGCAGCGAGGCGGCGGCGCCAGCGCGGCGTCGGACGGCGCGGCGCCGCCCCGTCCGACATGGTTCAGGCGCCCAGCCAGGCCTGCCGGCGCGCAAGCGCGTCGGCATCGGCATCGTCGGCCAGCGTGAGGCGCCAGGTTGGCACCAGCGGATCGCCAGCGGACACGCGGCAATTCAGCACGCGCTGATCCCGCGCCAGCAGCACCGTGGCCGGCGCACCGGGCGTCAGCCAGGCCGCAGCGTCGTCCAGCCGGCGCAAGCGCCAGCCGTCGACGGCGAGCAGCTCGTCGCCCGGGTGCAAACCAGCGGCTTCGGCCGCGCCGCCGCGCAGCACATGACGCACACGCACGCCGGTCAGCGGGCCCTCCTGCACGCGCAGGCCCCAGCGGCCCGCCAGGCCGGGCACCTCGGCACGCGCGGCCACGCCCACGTGGCGCAGCAGCTCCGGCAAGGGCAGTTCGCCGACGCCGTGCACCCAGTCCTCCAGTTCCAGCCGGAAGGCCCGGCCGCCCACGGCGGCCAGGGCCTGGGCGATGTCGCCCTCGGCGATCGGCCGGCGCAGCCGCCACAGGTGGCGCAGCACGTCGTCCAGCGTGCCTCGTCCCTCGCGCCGCAGCGTCAGGTCCAGGCAGGCCGCCACCAGCGCGCCCTTGGCGTAGTAGCTCACGGTGCCATTCGGCGTGTAGGCGTCCGGCCGGTAGTAGCGGGTCCAGGCGTCGAAACTGGCCTGGGCCACGCTCTGCACGCGGCGGCCTGGTGTGGCCGCCACCGTCTGCACGTGCGACGCCAGCAGACGCAGGTAGGCCGCCGGCGTGACGAGGCCGGCGCGCACGAGGGCGAGGTCGTCGTAGTAGGAGGTGACGCCCTCGAACCACCACAGCAGCCGCGTGTAGGCCTCGCGACCGAGGTCGGGCGCCGCCAGTTCCACCGGGGTCAGGCGCTTGACGTTCCAGGCGTGGAAGTACTCGTGGCTGATCAGGCCCAGCAGACGCAGGTAGCCGGCGTCGTCGGCCGTGGTGCCGGCGACAGTGCCAACACGTGGCAGGTCGGCCCGCGATGCCAGCAGCGCGGTGCTGGCGCGATGCTCCAGCCCGCCGTAGCCGTCGTCCCCGGCGCGCAGCAGGAACACATAGCGGGGGAACGGCGGCTTGCCGCGGCCGTGCCACAGCCGCACCTGGCTGCGGCAGATGCGGGTGGCGTCGGCCAGCAGGCGTGCCCCGTCGAAGCCGGGCCAGGCGCCGGTGACGACGAGCTCGTGCGGCACGCCGGCGACGTCGAACTGGCCGCACCAGAAGCGGCCGAGCTCGAACGGGTGGTCGATCAGTTCGGCGTAGTCGCCGGCCTCGTACTGCTGGCCCGTGGGCGCGGTGCGGCGCATCGCGGTGGCCACGTCCCAGCCCGCCGGGAGTCGCCCCAGGCTCAGGCGCTGCGGGCCGTCGGTGCGGCCCTCGGCGGCCAGGAACAGGCTGCTGCCGTTGAAGAAGCCGCGCTCGCCGTCGAGCCAGGCGCCGCGCACCGAGGGGTCCAGCGCGTGCGCACGCCAGCTCAGTTCCAGCGCCGCGGTGCCGCTGCAATGGGCCACCCAGCGCGTCTTGTCCACCTGCTCGATGCGCACCGGCTGGCCGCCCTGCGTGCCGCGCAGGTCCTGCAGGTGGCGTGCGAACTCACGCAGCAGGTAGCTGCCGGGCAGCCACACGGGCAGCGACAGCCCCTGCTGCGCCGCGGGCGCCGGCAGCGTGAGCGACACGCGCAGCAGGTGCTGCGCACGGTCGTCGAACGCGACGCGGTAGTGCGGGGCCGATCTGGCGCTGGCCATCAGGCCAGGGCCGCGCCGGCCATGCAGCTGAGCGCGGCCACGGCCGTCAGCAGCCCACGCAGCGGCAACCACCCCGCCAGGCCCAGCGCCGGGTAGCTGCGGCGGTCCACCATGAAGCACAGCACCAGGGCCGCCGCCAGCACGGCCAGGCCCCAGGCCGGTGTCAGCAGCAGCGCCGGCCAGGCGATCAGCGGCGGCACCACGCCCCAGGCCAGGCGCAGCGCGGACGGCTCGCCAGACCCGGCCATGGCCAGACCCCAGTGGATGCCGCCCAGGAACGAGACGATGACGGCCCCGTAGGCGCCCAGCGCCGCCGCCGCGCCGCCGGGCACGGGCCAGGGCAGCGCCGCTGGCCAGAGCATGCCGGCGGCGCCGGCGACGAACGGGATCAGCCCCGCACCGCCCAGCGCCCAGGCCGCCGGGTTCGGCCGACGCGCCACGGTCACTTCTTGGCCGCCTCGGCCAGCAGGATCTCCACCTGCGCCACCGGCAGCGCCCCGGGCTTGCGCACGCCGTTCTCGAACACCAGCGCCGGCGTGCCCTGCACGCGGTACTTCTGGCCGAAGGCGATGTTGCGGTCCAGCGCGGCGGTGTCGCAGTTGCCCATGGCCTTGGGCGGCGTCTTGCCGTCGATCATCCAGTCGCGCCAGGTCTGCATCGGGTCCTTGGCGCACCAGATGTCGCGCGACTTGACGTTGGAGTCCGGCCCCAGGATGGGGTAGAGGAAGGTGTAGACGGTGACGTCCTTGACCTTCAGCAGGTCGCGCTCGAAGCGCTTGCAGTAGCCGCAGTTCGGGTCGGCGAAGACGGCCAGCTTGCGCGCGCCGGTGCCCTGCTTGACTACCATCGCGTCCTTCAGCGGCAGCGCGGAGAAGTCGATGGCGGTGAGTTTCTCGATGCGCTCCTCGGTGAGGTTGGCGCGCGTGCGGGTGTCGATGATCTGGCCCTGGATGACGTGGTTGCCCTGCTCGTCGGTGTAGAGCACCTCGGTGCCGATGCGGATCTCGTAGAGGCCGGGGATCGGCGTCTTGCTGACCTCGTCGATCTTCGGGAAGTTGGGCAGGCGCTCGGCCAGGTTCTTGCGGATCTGCGCCTCCTGCGCCAGCACGGCACCGGACAGCAGCAGGCCGGCGGCCAGGGCGAGGAGGGTCGGGGCGGTCATGGGCAGGGTTCCTGTGAAGGGTCAACGGGCGGCGGCCACCAGCCAGCGCTTGAGCGGCGGCAGGTGATCCACCAGAGTCAGGCCGCGGTTGCGGAGTTCCCGCAGCACCGGCTGGTCGCTGGCGAACAGGTGCAGCAGGCCATCGGTGACGCGGCCCATCGCGGCGGTGGGGCCGGCGCGGCGGCGGGCGTAGCGCTGCAGCAGGCGCAGGTCGCCCAGCGGTCGCCAGGGTTCGTGCGCCTGGCGTTCGGCCAGCACGGCGTCCAGTGCCTGCACGTCGGCGAAGCCCAGGTTCAGGCCCTGGCCGGCCAGCGGGTGTACCAGGTGCGCCGCATCGCCCAGCAGCACCCAGCCGGGGCCGCACACCGGCTCGGCCTGCGCCAGCAGCAGCGGCCACGCGGCACGTTCGCCGGCCAGCTTCAGCGCACCGGCGGCACCGCCGGTGGCGTCCATCAATGCCGCCTCGAAGGCGGCGGCGTCCAGCGCCAGCAGCTCGTCGGCGCGCGCGTCGGGCACCGACCAGACCAGCCCGTAGCTCGATCCCGGCTGCGGGCGGTCGAAGGGCAGCAGCGCCAGCACGTCGGGGCTGCGGAACCACTGGCGCGCCAGACCGCCGTGCGGCGCGTCGGCCACCAGGCGCGCGGCCACGCCACGCTGGCCATAGGGCTGGCGCGGCATGCGCACGCCCAGCCGCTCGCGCAGGGCAGAGTCGCGGCCTTCGGCGAGCACCAGCAGGTCGGCGCGGGGCGCATTGATGTCGGGGTCGATCAGGTCCACGTGCGGCGCGAAGCGCACGGCCGAACGCAGCGCCGATTCGAGCTCGGCGGCATCGACGATCCAGGCCAGCGCGTCGAGCGCGCCGCTCCAGGCCGAGAAGTGCAGCGTGTGACCGGGCTGGTCGCCGGCGATGCGCATGTCCAGCACGCGGGTGCGGGCGTCGGCGGGCAAGGCGTCCCAGACCTTGAGCGTCTGCAGCAGCGCCACCGAGGCGGCACCCAGCGCATAGGTGCGCACGTCGGCACTGGCCGCCGGCATGCGGGCCTGCAGGCGAACGGTGCAGCCCCGGCGCGCGAGCGCCAGCGCCGCGGACAGCGCCACGGCGCCGGACCCTCGCACGCAGACGACCGGAGCGTTCATCGCGCGATTGTAGGAAGCCGGCACAATCCCGGTCCCCGCCCTGGCGAGTACCCCGACGGAACCTTCGTGAGCGACATCACCTGCACCCTGGCCGCCCTGGGCCTGCACCCGGTCAAGAGCTGCGGCGCGCTGGCGCCGCGCGAGGCGCTGCTGGTGGAGACCGGCTTCGACCTCGACCGCGCCTGGATGGTGGTGGACCCGCAGGGCGAGATGCTGACCCAGCGCGAGCACCCGAAGCTGGCGCTGGTGAAACCCACGCTGCGCCTGTCGGACCTGCTGCTCAAGGCCCCGGGCATGCTGGGCCTGCACCTGGCGCTGGACGCGGTGGAGACGCCCACCCGCGTGCGCGTGTGGGACGACATCGTCAAGGCCTGGGACATGGGGAACCTGGCCGCGCAGTGGTTCAGCGACTACCTGAGCACGCCGGCACGCGTGGTGCGCTTCGACCCCGACGAGACCCGCCTGGCCGACCGCGCCTGGACCGGCGAGGCCGAGGCGCCGGTGGAGTTTGCCGACGGCTTTCCGCTGCTGGTGGCCTCGCTGGATTCGCTGGGCGACCTCAACCGCCGGCTGGCCGAGGCCGGTGCCGCGCCGGTGACGATGGCCCGCTTCCGGCCCAACCTGGTGCTCTCGGGCCTGCAGCCCTGGGACGAGGACCACCTGGACCTGCTCGAGATCGACACCGACGACGGCCCGGTGCGGCTGAAGCTGGTCAAGCCCTGCAGCCGCTGCCAGATCCCGAACGTGGATCCGACCACCGGTGAGATGCAGGGCGAACCCGGGCGCACGCTGGCCGGGTTCCGCGGTGACGCACGGGTCAACGGCGCGGTGACCTTCGGCATGAATGCCATCGTGCTCGATGGCGCGGGCTGCACGCTGCGCGCCGGGAAGACCGTGCGCGCGTCGTTCGCCGTCTGAACCCCTCGGGGGCCGCGCCCGTGTCCACCCGCCTGCCGTCGTGGCAGCTGTTCGCCGTGGCCGTGCTGGTCTGGGGCACGACCTGGCACGCCATCCTCTACCAGCTGGCCGTGTGGCCGCCGGAGTACGGCGTGGCCGCACGTTTCGGCCTGGCGGCGCTCACCGTTTTCGGCGTTGCGCTGTGGCGCGGCGATGCGCTGCGCCTGCCTGCGGGCCATCAGCGGCGGGTGGCACTGCAGGGCGTGTTCATGTACGGCCTGGCCTACCTGTGCGTCTACCACGCCGAGCGCCACGTGCCGTCGGGCCTGGTGGCGGTGGGTTATGCCACCTCGCCGCTGCTGGCCGGGCTGGGCGCCTGGGCGCTGTGGCGCACGCCGCTCACGGCACGCTTCCTGGCCGGCGGCGTGCTGGGGGTGGTGGGCGTGGCGCTGATCTTCGCGCCGGAGCTGGCCACGGTGGATCGCAGCCCCACGGCCGGTACCGGCCTGGCCTTCACCATCGGCGCGGTGGCGCTGTCGGCCGTCGGCGCGTTGTCCGCCAGCCGCAACGGTCATCATGGCCTGCCGTTCTGGCCCACGCTGGCCTGGGGTCTGGCCTGGGGGGCAGGCACCGCGGCGGTCGTGGCCCTGGTCACGGTGCCGCCGCCCGCCGCCTGGCCGACGGCGCCGTCGTGGTGGCTGTCGCTGGCCTACCTGGCGGTGGCCGGCACGGTGGTGGCCTTCGGCGCCTTCCTGACGCTGCAGCACCGGCTGGGGCCCGGCAGGGCCTCGACCATCGGCGTGATGACGCCGGTGGTGGCGCTGGCGGTGTCCACCGCCTTCGAGGGTTTCAGCCCCGGGCCGCTGACGCTGGCCGGCGCCGGGCTGACGGTGGTGGGCAACGTGCTGATGCTGCGGCGCTGACGGGGCGACGAACGGTCATGTGTCGCGGGCACCCAGGTACCGGACCAGCACCTCGGCCAGCGCCTCGCCGGTGACCGGCTTGGACAGGTAGTCGTTCATGCCCGCGGCTTCGCAGCGCTGGCGGTCCTCGGCCAGTGCGTGGGCCGTGAGCGCGACGACGGGCACCTGGGCCCGGCCATGGCCGGCGGCACGGATCCGGCGCGTGGCCTCGTAGCCGTCCATCACCGGCATCTGACAGTCCATCAGCACGAGCTCGATGGCCTGTGTGGCCAGGATCCCCAGGGCCTGCCCACCGTCGGGGGCCAGCGTCACGGTCATGCCCAGCCGTTCGAGCATCGCCTGCACGACCAGGCGGTTCACCGCGTTGTCCTCCACCACCAGCACCTGCGCCGGGCGGGGTGCCGCCGGTGTCGCAGCCAGCGCCGCAGGGCCGGTGCCGATGGCCGGCCACAGCGGCACCTGGAACCAGAACCGGCTGCCCTGCCCCGGCGTGCTGTCGGCACCGATGTGCCCACCCATCAGCTCCACCAGGTGCTTGCAGATCGCCAGGCCCAGGCCGCTGCCACCGAAGCGGCGTGTGGTGGAACTGTCCGCCTGCGAGAAGCGCTGGAACAGGGCGCCGAGGTGCTCGGCCGTCATGCCGATGCCGGTGTCCTGCACCTCCACGCGCAGCCAGGGTCGGGTGTCGCCTTCCGGCGGCGCGGCGAGCCCGGCGCGCAGGGTCACCGTGCCCGCCGGCGTGAACTTCAGCGCATTGCCCAGCAGGTTGGTCACGACCTGGCGCAGGCGGGTCGGGTCGCCGCTGACCGGCGGCAGCGCGTCCAACGCGATCTCGGTCACCACCACGGTGCCCTGCGCCTGACCGAGTTCCCGGTAGGTCGCCGCCACGCCCGCCAGCAGCTGCGCCGGGCAGTGGTCCACGCGTTCGAGCGTGACCTTGCCCTCCTCGATCTTGGACAGGTCGAGGATGTCGCCCAGCAGTTCGTGCAGCGCACGCGCTGCCGTGGCGATGGCCTGCACCTGGCGGGCCTGGTCGGGGTTCAGCGGGCTGGCCCGCAGCAGCTCCGACATGCCGAGGATGCCGTTCATCGGCGTGCGGATCTCGTGGCTCATGTTGGCCAGGAAGCGGCTCTTGGCCTGGCTGGCCTCCACCGCCACCTGGCGCGCCTGCTCGCGCGCCTCGGCCACCGACGCGGCTTCCAGCTGCAGGCGCGTCATCTCGGTCCAGTCGCGGCAGCTGCGCCAGCTCTCCTGCACCAGGACGACGCCGTAGATCATCAGGCTGACGGCCACGACCCAGGCATGCTCGCCCCCTGCCCAGACGGCGTGCACGGTCACCGGCAGCAGCATCGACACGATGTTGAGCACGGCGATGCGGAAGTTGCTGACGAGCAGGAACACCCCCATGGCCGTGATGGCGACGTAGCCGGCGAACAGCAGCGCGCCCAGCATGGTGTCGCGCACGGCGGGCACGAAGACCAGCGGGATCACGCTCCAGCACAGGTTGTCGACGACCAGCAAGGTGCCGAAACGGGTCTGCCAGAAGGCCAGGCGCTGCGCGCGGGCGGGGTCCCGCTCGAAGAGCGGGGTGTCGACGCCCCGCGCGACGCCGATGGCCAGCCGGGCCAGCAACCAGCCCACCACCCAGGCCGCTTCGATGCGGCCCCACATGGCCAGGGCGACCACGCCGGCGAACACCGCCGCCCCCACCTGCGGCTGCGGCGCCAGCCGGTAGATGGCCGACAGCCGCGCGAGCGCGATGGCCGCGTCGATCGACGGCGCGGTGGATGGCGGTGGGGCAGAGGCGGGCGAGCTCATGCACAGGCACCGGGCGGGCCCGGTTTGGCCACGGCGGGCGGTGGCACGAGCTTGCCACGGGTCCGGGGCCTGACGGGATATCGGCCGCTTTGCCACCGAACTGAGCGCCGGTGACAGCCCGGCCGTGTCAGCGTGACGGCAGCGGGATGAACTCGGTCTCGCCGGGCACGGCGGGGAAGCGGCCGGCGGCCCAGTCGTCGGCCGCCTGATCGATGCGCGCCTTGTGGCTGGACACGAAGTTCCACCACATGAAGCGCGGCCCCAGCGGCTCGCCGCCGACCAGGGCCAGTCGCACGTCGCCGTCCGCGGCCACCAGGGGCTCCTCGCCCGGGGCAAGCACCACCAGGGTCTGGGCCGGCACGGGCTGGCCATCGAGCGTGAACGGGCCATCGACGCCATAGAGCGCCCGCTCGGTCGCGGGTGGCGCCGGGAAGGCGTCTCCGGCGGCCATCGTGATGTCGACGAACAGCGTCGGCGAGGCGGCCACCACCGGCGAGGCCACACCGAACACCTCGCCAACGAGGACCCGCAGCCTTGCGCCCCCCACCTCCAGCGTCGGGATCGCGCTGGCCGGGGTGTGGGCGAAGCCGGGATCGGTCGCCTCCATGGCCTCGGGCAGTGCCACCCACAGCTGCAGGCCGTGGCTGCGGCGCGGCACGGTGCGCAGGTCCTCCGGCGTGCGTTCGGAGTGCACGATGCCGCGACCCGCCGTCATCCAGTTGATCGCACCGGGCTCGATGCGCTGCACGGCGCCGGTGGAGTCGCGGTGCTGCATCGCCCCTTCGTACAGGTAGGTCACGGTGGCCAGGCCGATGTGCGGGTGGGGCCGCACGTCGTGGTTGTCCTGCGGGCCGGCCTGCACGGGGCCGAAGTGGTCGAAGAAGACGAAGGGCCCGACGCTGCGCGCCGCCGCCGCGGGCAGCGCGCGGCGCACGGTGAAGCCGCCGCCCAGGTCATGGGTACGGGGGGTGACGAGCGTGCGGCCTGTCGCGGGGAGGGTCATCTGGGCTCCGGTGTCATGAAGTTGTCTTTGCGCGTTCGTACACTGTGGCGATGTCCGAACCCGTCCCGGCCCCGGTGGCCCTGCTCAACCGCGAGCGGTCGATCCTGGAGTTCAACCGCCGCGTGCTGGCGCAGGCGCAGCGCGAGGACCTGCCGCTGCTCGAGCGGCTGCGCTACATCACCATCGTATCGTCCAACCTCGACGAGTTCTTCGAAGTCCGCGTGGCCGACGTGCTGGAGGCCGCGCGCGCCAGCGGCACCCGCGGCGACTTCGAGCACGTGGCCGCCGCCGCCCACGAGCTGATCGACGAGCAGTACCGCCTCTTCAACGAGGTGGTGATGCCGGCGCTGCAGCGCGAGGGCATCGAGATCATCAACCACGCCGAGCGCAACCCGGCGCAGCGCGAGTGGGTGCAGCGTTTCTTCGAGCAGCAGGTGCGGCCGCTGCTGGTGCCGGTGGCGCTGGACCCGTCGCACCCGTTCCCGCAGGTGGCCAACAAGGCGCTGAACTTCATCGCCCGCGTCACCGGCAAGGACGCCTTCGGCCGCGAGAGCGGCATCGCCATCGTCAAGGTGCCGCGCGTGCTGCCGCGCGTGATCCGCATGCCCGACGAGGTCAGCGGCGGCAAGCAGGCCTTCGTGCTGCTGACCAGCGTCATCCGCGCGCACCTGGAGGAACTGTTCCCCGGCCGCACGGTGGAGGCCTTCTCGCAGTTCCGCGTCACGCGCGATTCCGACCTCGAGGTGCGCGACAACGAGGTCACCAACCTGCGCCAGGCCATGCGCAGCGGGCTGACCACGCGCCACTACGGGCAGGCGATCCGGCTGGAGGTGGTGGCCACCTGCCCGGCGGAACTGTCGGACTTCCTGCTCGCGCAGTTCGCGCTGCCGGCCTCGGCGCTGTACCGCGTCAACGGGCCGGTGAACCTGGTGCGGCTGAACCAGCTGATCGACCAGGCCGACGCCGACCACCTGCGCTTTGCACCCTACGAACCGGCCTGGCCCGAGAAGCGCCTGCCGCGCGGCACCTCGGTGTTTGCGCGCCTGAAGCGCGGCGACCTGCTGCTGCACCACCCGTTCGAGAGCTTCGAGCCGGTCGTGCAGTTCCTGCGCGAGGCGGTCTACGACCCCGACGTGCTGGCCATCAAGCAGACCATCTACCGCACCGGCGCGCAGAGCGTGCTGATGGACCTGCTGCTCGAAGCGGCACGCCGCGGCAAGGAGGTCACGGCCGTCGTCGAGCTCAAGGCGCGCTTCGACGAAGAGGCCAACATCAACTGGGCCGAGCGGCTGGAGGCCGTGGGCGCGCAGGTGGTCTACGGCGTCGTCGGCCTGAAGACGCACGCCAAGCTGCTGCTGGTGACGCGGCGCGAGGGTGCGCGTCTGCGCCGCTACGCCCACCTGTCCACCGGCAACTACAACCCGAAGACGGCACGCCTGTACACCGACGTGGGCTACCTGACGGCCGACGCAGCGCTCACCGCCGACGCCGACGCCGTGTTCCACCAGATCGCCAGCCAGACCCGGCTGCGCCGCCAGGCGCAGCTGCTGTCGGCGCCGTTCCAGCTGCACAAGCGCATGGTGGGTGTCGTCGACCAGGTGGCCGATGCCGCCCGCGCCGGCCGGCCGGCACGCATCGTCGCCAAGCTCAACGCGCTGACCGATCCGGGGCTGATCCACGCGCTGCTGCGCGCCGGGCAGGCCGGCGCATCGGTCGACCTCATCGTGCGCGGCGCCTGCATGCTGCCGCCCGGCGTGCCGGGCGTCAGCGACCACATCCGCGTGCGCTCGGTGATCGGCCGCTTCCTCGAACACTCGCGGGTGATGTACTTCCGCTGGGGACCGGGGGTCGACGACGAATCGCTCTACCTCTCGAGCGCCGACTGGATGAGCCGCAACATGTTCGGCCGCATCGAGGTGGCCTGGCCGGTGCGCGACCCCGGCCTGCGCCAGCGCGTGATCGACGAATGCCTGGTGCCCTACCTGCACGACGCCTGCGACGCCTGGGCGCTGGACGGCACCGGCCGCTACCACCGCGTGGGCACCGACGGGCCGAGCGCGCAGCGGGCGCTGATGGACCGCTACCGCTGAGGTTCCGCGCGATGGACCTGATCCTCTGGCGCCACGCCGAAGCCTTCGACCTGCGGGAGCTCAGCGACGACCTCGACCGTGCCCTCACGCCCAAGGGCGAGCGGCACGCGCAGCGCATGGGCGAGTGGCTCAACCGCCAGCTGCCGGCAGGCACGCGCGTGCTGGTGAGCCCTGCGCGGCGCACGCAGCAGACGGCCGCGGCGCTGGATCGGCGCACGAAGACCGTGCCGGCGCTGGCCCCGGACGGCACCGTCGAAGGCCTGCTGGCCGCGGCGCGCTGGCCCGAGGCCCGCGAACCGGTGCTGGTGGTGGGCCACCAGCCCACGCTGGGGCTGACGGCGGCCTATCTGCTGACCGGCGCCACCACGCCCTGGGCGCTGCGCAAGGGCGCGATCCTGTGGCTGCGCCACCGCGAGCGCGAGGGGCAGGCGCAGGTGGTGCTGCACGCGGCGCTGGGCGTGGACCTGCTGTAACGCCCGGTCCGGGCGCGCGGCGCCGGTGTCAGCCGTGCATGAGCCGCATCGCGCCGCTGCGGGCCCAGGCCGCGGCCTCCTCGTCCAGCAGGTAGAGCGTGCGCGGGTGGGTCTCGGACCAGGCCGCGGCGTAGCCCAGGTGCGCATCGCGCCCCTGCAGGCGCAGGCTCAGCGCCTGCGGGTCCACCGGGCCGCGCGCGTGGCACTTGATCACCGCCAGCCGCAGGCACAGCACCTGCGCGGCGAAGACCGGGCTGTCGAGCACGCTGCCGAGCTTGCGCAGCCCGCCCCGCTGCCCAAGCACCATCTGGCCCAGCCGCCGCTGCTGGCTCTGCGAGAAGCCCGGGGCATCGACGTGGTCCACCAGGTAGGCGCTGTGGCGGTGGTGGTCGTGGTGCGAGACCATCAGGCCCATCTCGTGCAGGTCGCAGGCCCAGCCCAGTTCTCGCCGGGTGTCGGTGTCGACCTCGGGCAGGGCCTGGTCCAGCAACGCCAGCGCCACGCTGCGCACGCGCGCGGCCTGTTCACGGTCGACGCTGAACCGCTGCTGGAGCTCCTCCACCGAGCGGTCGCGCATGTCGTCGGGCCGCGTGTGGTGCAGCGCGGCGATGCGCTCGTGCAGGTCGACGATGACGCCCTGGCGCAGCGCGCCCTTGGCCGCCACCATCTCCGGGATGCGGAAGTTAGCCAGCAGCGTGTAGAGGATGGCCAGCCCGCCCGGCAGCACGGCACGGCGCTCGGCCTTCAGGCCGGGGAACTGCAGGCGGTCGACGTGGCCCAGTTCGATGCAGCGCGCGATGCACCAGCGCAGGCCGTCGGCGGTGATGCGCCCGTCGGTGACACCGGCCGCGGCCAGGATCTGCGCCACCGCCCCGGCGGTGCCCGACGCCCCCAGCACCGAGCGCCAGTGGCGCGGCGCGAAGGGCTGCAGCCCTTCCTCCAGTTCGGCACCGGCCGCCACCTGGGCAGCGCGGAAGCCGTCGGCGGTGATCACGCCGTCGGGGAAGTAACGCATGGACAGGCTGACGCAGCCGACCTGGAACGATTCCGCCGTGCCGGGCAGTCGGCCCCGGCCGAGGATCATCTCGGTGGAGCGGCCACCGATGTCGACCACCAGCCGCGGCTCGTCCGACGGCTGCAGGTGGGCCACACCGGCGTAGATGAGGCGCGCCTCCTCACGGCCGGAGATGACCTCGATGGGATGCCCCAGCGCCGCCTGCGCGCGTTCGAGGAAGGCATTGCGATTGCGCGCCTCGCGCAGCGTCTGCGTGGCCACGGCACGCACGCGAGCGCTGTCGAAACCCTGCAGGCGGTCGGCGAAGCGGCGCAGGCACCCTAGCCCGCGCTCGATGGCTTCCTCGGTGAGCATGCCCTGGGCGTCCAGGCCACCACCCAGGCGCACCATGTCCTTGAGGTAGTCGATGCGCCGGTAGCGGCCGTGCTGCAGCCGGCCGATCTCCAGCCGGAAGCTGTTGGAGCCCATGTCGATGGCCGCGAGCGGTTCGGCGAGCGAAGGCGGCAGGGGCGTCGCGGTCGGCATGGGCCCGGATTGTGCCCGCGATGCCGGTGCGGGCATCGGGTGGCGCTTCTAATCGTCGCTTTCAGCCCCGGAGGACCCCATGCCCGTTGCCGACACCGCCGACATCGACAGCCTGCTGCCCACGCGTGCCTTCTCGCGCCGCGACTTCGTGCGCACCTCGGTGGGCAGCGGCTTTGCCGCCGCCGTGCTGCCGGTGACGGCGCAGACGATCAAGACCGACAGCCAGGGGCTGGAGGTGGGCGAGGTCATGATTCCGGTGGGCGGCGAAAAGATCCCGGCCTATCGGGCGGCGCCGGCCGGCAAGTCCGGCGCGCCGGTGGTGCTGGTGGTCAGCGAGATCTTCGGCGTGCACGAGCACATCGCCGACGTGGCGCGCCGCTTCGCGAAGGCCGGCTACTTTGCCGTCGCCCCGGAGTTGTTCGTGCGCCAGGGTGACCCGGCGGCCTATGGCGAGATCGCCAAGCTGATCGCCGAGGTCGTCTCCAAGGCCCCCGATGCGCAGGTGATGGCCGACCTGGACGCCACGGTGGCCTGGGCCAAGGGCCAGGGCGCGGACACCGGCAAGCTCGGCATCACCGGCTTCTGCTGGGGCGGCCGCATCACCTGGCTGTACGCGGCGCACAACCCGGCGCTGAAGGCCGGTGTGGCCTGGTATGGGCGCCTGGTGGGCCAGAGCAACCCGCTGCAGCCCAGGCACCCGGTCGACCTGGTGGGCGAACTCAAGGCCCCGGTGCTGGGCCTGTATGGCGGCCAGGACGGCGGCATCCCGATGGCCACCGTGGCGCAGATGCAGAACGCGCTGGCCACGGGCAGCATGGCCGCCAAGGCATCGACCTTCCACGTCTACCCCGACGCGCCGCACGCCTTCCATGCCGACTACCGCCCCAGCTACCGCCAGGACGCCGCGGAGGACGGCTGGGCGCGCTGCCGCGCCTGGTTCGCGCAGCACGGCGTGGCCTGACCGGCAGGCCGCCGCTGCGCCTGCACCCGGGGCAGGCTCAGCGCACCACCAGCACCGGCAGCGTGCTGTGGGTCAGCACCTTCTGCGTCTCGCTGCCCAGCAGCAGCGCGGCCACGCCGCGGCGGCCGTGCGAGGCCATCACGATCAGGTCGCAGGACTGCGCCTTGGCGTGCTCGATGATGGCCTCCCAGGGGTGCAGCGCTTCCACCGTGTGCGCGGTGCAGGCCACGCCGGCGGCCTTGGCCGCTTCCACGACGGCCTTCACGTGGCCGCTGGCGATGCGCTCCTGCGCGTCGTAGAACTCCTGCGGCGGCACCGGCTGCATCTCGGAGATGGCGCTGTACGGGAACGGCTCCTTGACGCCGATGGCGAACAACTGGGCCTTGCCCATCGCGGCAAGTTCGATGGCGGTCTGCACCGCCTTGCCGGTGATCTCGGAACCGTCGGTGGGGACGAGGATGCGCTTGTACATGGCAGGCTCCTTGAGGATGTGCCTGCCAGTGTGCACCGCGGGCCATTCACCGCCTTGACATCGGTCAACCGATGGCGGTGGCACGGTTCAGCCGGTTGCCACCGGGCGCGCCGGGTCGGCGCACCACTCGCTCCACGAGCCTGGGTACAGGGCCGAGCCCGCCAGCCCGGCATGCGTCATCGCCAGCAGGTTGTGGCAGGCGGTGACGCCGGAACCGCACTGGTGCACCACCCGGTCGGCCGGCGTGGCCCAGGCGTCGAACTCGGCACGCAGTTGCTCCGCAGGCTTGAAGCGGCCGCCCGGCACCAGGTTGTCCTGGAAGAAGCGCAGCGTGGCGCCAGGGATGTGGCCGGCCACCGGATCCAGCGGCTCGGTTTCGCCACGGAAGCGTGCGCCGTTGCGGGCGTCGACCAGCCGCACCCGGCCGAGCGCGTTCTGCAGCGCGTCGGCATCCACCGTGGGCATGGCCGGCCTGGCCGCCGCCGGGTAGGGTGAGGTGCCGGTCAGCGGCGCCGGCTCGTCGTCCTCGAAGGCCCGACCCGCGGCGCGCCATGCGGAGAAGCCGCCGTCCAGCACCGCCACCGCATCGTGGCCCAGCCAGCGCAGCAGCCACCAGCAGCGGGCGGCGTACGGCCCGCCCTGGTCGTCGTAGGCCACCACCTGCACACCGGGTGCGATGCCCATGCGGCCGGCCCAGGCCGCCAGCGCGGCGCGTTCGGGCAGCGGGTGGCGGCCGTTGCGGCCGGTCTTGGGGCCGGACAGGTCGCGGTCCAGGTGCACGTAGCGGGCGCCGGGCAGGTGTCTGGCTTCGTACGCGGCTTCGCCGGCGGAGGGATCGGCGAGGTCGAAGCGGCAGTCGAGCACGACGGTGGGCGTGCCGGCCGCCAGCCGGGCGGCCAGCGCGTCGACGTCGATCAGGGTGCGGTGCGTGTCCATGGGCGCATTGTCATTCGGGCGCCGGCTGGGCAGCCAGTCGCGCGCGCAGCAGCGAGGCGGCCACACCGGCACCGACGATCAGCACGATGCCGGCCAGCGCCATGGCCGACACCGCCTCGTCGAACCACAGCACGCCGAAAAGGAAGGCGAAGCCGATGCCGGTGTAGTGCAGCGAGGCGTTGATCAGCGGCGTGCCGATGGCGTAGGCCCGCGTCATCATCAGCTGGGCCACCGTGGCCAGTGCGCCGACCGCCAGCAGGAGGGCGGCACCGCGCAGGTCGTGCCCGGTGAAGCCCCCTTCCAGCTGGGCCAGCGCCGCTCCGACCAGCACGCCTCCGGCGGAGAAGTAGAAGACGATGCGGTAGTCGGGCTCGCCGACGCGGCCCAGGGCCGAGACCTGCAGGTAGGCCAGCGCGGCGATCATGCCCGAGCCCAGCCCGGTCAGGCCGTGCCAGAGCTGGTCCTGTGCCATCGTCGGCCGCAGCACCAGCGCCACGCCGACGAAACCGGCCAGCACGGTGGCGATCAGCCGGCCGTCCACGCGCGTGCCGCCCATGATCACCGCGCCGCCGATCAGGAACAGCGCCATCCACACCGAGGACATGTAGTTCAGCGTCATCGCCGTGGCCAGCGGCAGGCCGCTGCCGATGGCGTAGAACCACAGCGCCAGGGAGATCACGCCGACGGTCGCGCGCCAGGCATGCATGCCTGGCACGCGCGTGCGCAGGCTGCCGCCACGGCCGCGCACCCACAGCGAGATGAAGAGCACGCCGACGAGGCTGCGGTACATGACGATCTCGCCGGCGCCGTAGCGCAGCGACGCAAGCTTGACGCACACGCCCATCAGCGCGAAGAGGAAAGCGGCGCCGAGCATCAGCCACGGCGCCGCTGCGGGCGAGAACCGCCCTGAAGTGGTCAAGCGCCGTTCAACGCAGCGCGCTGCCCATCATGCGCCGGTACCACTCGTGGAAGTGCTGCATGCCGTCCTCCATCGGGCTCTGGTAGGGGCCGACCTCGTCGTCGCCGCGCTGCATCAGCGCGCGGCGGCCGGCGTCCATGCGCTCGGCGATCTCGTCGTCCTCGTCGCAGGTCTCCATGTAGGCCGCCTGCTGCGCGTCGACCAGTTCGCGCTCGAACAGGGCCACCTCCTCCGGGTAGAAGAACTCGACGACGTTGACCGTCTTCTGCGGCGACACCGGGTAGAGCGTGGACACCGTCAGCACGCCGGGGTACCACTCCACCATCACCGTGGGGTACAGCGTCAGCCAGATCGCGCCCTGGGCCGGGCGGGCATCGCCCTGCCAGCGCTTGAGCGCGTCGTGGAAGCGGCGGTAGGTGCCGGAACCGGGGCGGTCCAGCGTGGCCTTCAGGCCCACGGTCTGCACCGAGTACTGCTCGCCGAACTCCCAGCGCAGGTCGTCGCAGGTCACCAGGTTGCCCAGCCCGGGGTGGAAGGGGCCGACGTGGTAGTCCTCGAGGTAGACCTCGATGAAGGTCTTCCAGTTGTAGTCGCAGGTGTGCACGATGGCGCGGTCGAAGACGTAGCCGTCGAAGTTCAGTTCCGCCGCCGGGCCCAACGCGGCGAGATCCGTGTGCACGTCGCGCCGTCCACCCTCGAAGAGCAGGCCGTTCCACTGCTGCAGCGGGTAGTTGCGCAGGTTCAGGCAGGGGTCCTCGGCGAAGTGCGGCGCGCCCTTGAGCACGCCATCCAGGCCGTAGGTCCAGCGATGCAGCGGGCAGACCACCTGGCCACCGGTGTTGCCGCGGCCCCGGAGCATCACGGCCTGCCGGTGGCGGCAGACGTTGGACACCAGCTGGATGCCCTGCGGGTTGCGGATCAGCGCGCGGCCGTCGCCCTCGTGCTGCAGTACGTGGTAGTCACCGACCTCGGGCACCGTGAGCGCATGGCCCACGTACTTCGGCACGGACTCGAAGATCAGTCGCTGTTCCTCGCGGAACAACGCCTCGTCGAAGTACGAGGACACCGACAGCTGGGTGCGGCTGTGGTGCAGGGAATCGAGACTGATGCTCAGGTCCGACATGATCCGAACGGATCCTCCATGCCCAAGAAGTCATGACGCCGGACCCGGCCGCAGGAACAGCCCTGGACGGCCCGACCCGACAACGGAACCTGCGAGAGACCGGCATTGGCGACCCGACCGCTTCGCAGGGGCGCGAATTGTAGCCAGGGGGGGGTCCACCCCGTGGGCGCGCAGGGCAAGCCCTTCTGGAGACCTGCCTCCAGAGGTCACGCCTGGGCACATTCGCCCGCAGGTGTCCGACTAGAATGGCAGGTTGATTTCACGTCGAGAAATGGCCAGGAGCACCGCCAGCACTGCATCGCCGCCGAGTCCGGCGCCGGCGTCCTACGAGGACGCGCTGGCCGAACTCGACCGTCTGGTGCAGGCCATGGAGACCGGGCAGCTGCCGCTGGACCGCCTGTTGGACAGCTACAAGCGCGGCGCGGACCTGCTGCAGTTCTGCCGCAGCCGGCTCGATGCCGTGGAGCAGCAGGTCAAGGTGCTCGAGGACGGGCAGCTCAAGCCCTGGCAGGCCGAGGGCGACGCATGACCGGTGCCGCGTTCGACGCCTGGTGCCGGCAGGCGCTCGACGAGGTGGAGGGCGCCCTGTCGGCCTGGGTGCCGGCCGACGCCCCGGCCGGCCTGGGCGAGGCGATGCGCTATGGCGTGCTGGACGGCGGCAAGCGCCTGCGCCCGCTGCTGGTGCTGGCGGCCTGCGACGCCACCCGTGGCCACCGCGAGGCGGCCATGCGCGCGGCGGTGGCGGTGGAGCTGATCCACGCCTATTCGCTGGTGCACGACGACATGCCCTGCATGGACAACGACGTCCTGCGCCGGGGAAAGCCCACGGTGCACGTGCAGTTCGGCGAGGCCCAGGCCATGCTGGCCGGCGATGCCATGCAGGCCCTGGCCTTCGAGGTGCTGACGCCCGACGAGCGCATCGTCCCGTTGGCGCTGCAGGCCCGGCTGGTCGGCCTGCTGGCGCGGTCGGCCGGTCATTCCGGCATGGCCGGTGGCCAGGCCATCGACCTCGCCGCCACCGGCCAGGCGTTAGACGAACAGCGGCTGCAGGACATGCACCGGCGCAAGACCGGCGCCCTGCTGCAGGCCAGCGTGCTCATGGGCGCGGCCTGCGGCCACACCGATGCACGCGCCTGGCAGGCCCTGTCCGACTACGGCGCGGCCATCGGCCTGGCGTTCCAGGTGGTGGACGACATCCTCGACGTGACCCAGGCGTCCGAGACCCTGGGCAAGACCGCGGGCAAGGATCTGGACGCCAACAAGCCCACCTATGTCAGCGTGCTCGGCCTCGACCGCGCCCGCGAACGCGCCGCTGAGCTGCACGCCCAGGCCCAGGCGGCACTGGCCGCCAGCGGCTTGACCGCGGCCCACAAGCTGGCGATGCTGGCCGACAAGGTCGTCGACCGGGAAAGTTGAAATGGCTGTCTTCCCCCTGCTCGAACGCATCCACACCCCGGCCGACCTGCGCCGCATGGGCCGCGGTGACCTGTCGGCCGTGGCCACGCAGTTGCGCGAGTTCGTGCTGCAGACGGTGTCGCAGACCGGCGGCCACCTGGGCAGCAACCTGGGCACGGTGGAGCTCACCGTGGCCCTGCACTACGTGTTCAACACGCCCTGGGACCGCCTGGTCTGGGACGTGGGCCACCAGACCTACCCGCACAAGATCCTGACCGGCCGCCGCGAGCGCATGCACACGCTGCGCCAGCTCGGCGGCGTGGCCGGCTTTCCCAAGCGGGACGAGAGCGAGTACGACGCCTTCGGCACCGCGCACAGCTCCACCAGCATCAGCGCCGCGCTGGGCATGGCGCTGGCGGCGCAGCTCAAGGGCGAGGACCGCAAGGCCGTGGCCATCATCGGCGACGGCGCCATGAGCGCCGGCATGGCCTTCGAGGCGCTGAACAACGCTGGCGTCAGCCACGCCGGCGTCAACGCCGACCTGCTGGTGATCCTGAACGACAACGACATGTCGATCAGCCCGCCGGTGGGCGCGCTGAACAAGTACCTGGCCCGGCTGATGAGCGGCCAGTTCTACGCCGCCGCGCGCGAAGGCGCCAAGGCGGTGCTGAAGAACGCGCCGCCGCTGTTCGAGCTGGCGCGCCGCTTCGAGGAGCACGCCAAGGGCATGGTCGTGCCGGGCACGATCTTCGAGGAGTTCGGCTTCAACTATGTCGGCCCCATCGACGGCCACGACCTCGACTCGCTGATCCCGACGCTGGAGAACCTGCGCGCCAAGAAGGGGCCGCAGTTCCTGCACGTGGTCACGAAGAAGGGCTACGGCTACAGGCTGGCCGAGGCCGACCCGGTCAAGTACCACGCCGCCAGCGGCAAGTTCAACCCGGCCGAGGGCTTCCCGAAGGCGGTCAAGCCGGCCAAGCCCACCTTCACGCAGGTGTTCGGCAGTTGGCTGTGCGACATGGCCGAGGCCGACGAGCGCCTGGTCGGCATCACGCCGGCCATGCGCGAGGGCTCGGGCATGGTCGAGTTCCACAAGCGCTTCCCGCGCCGCTACCACGACGTGGGCATCGCCGAGCAGCACGCCGTCACCTTCGCCGCCGGCCTGGCCTGCGAAGGCCTGAAGCCGGTGGTGGCCATCTACTCCACCTTCCTGCAGCGCGGCTACGACCAACTGATCCACGACGTGGCGCTGCAGAACCTGCCGGTGGTGTTCGCGCTCGACCGCGCCGGCATCGTCGGTGCCGACGGCCCCACGCACGCCGGTGCCTACGACATCGCCTACACGCGCTGCATCCCGAACATGAGCGTGCTGGTACCGTCCGACGAGGCCGAGTGCCGCCAGGCGCTGACCACCGCGTTCCGCCAGAGCCACCCGGTGACGGTGCGCTACCCGCGCGGCGCCGGCGTCGGCGTCGAGCCCGGCACCGGCTTTGCCGAGTGGCCCTGGGGCAAGGGCCTGGTGCGCCGCAAGGGCAGCCGCATCGCGGTGCTGGCCTTCGGCACCCTGCTGCACCCGGCGCTCAAGGCGGCCGAGACGCTGGACGCCACGGTGGCCGACATGCGCTTCGTCAAGCCGCTGGATGCCGAACTGGTGCTGGAACTGGCGCGCAGCCACGAGGCTTTGGTGACGGTGGAGGAAGGCTGCGTGATGGGTGGTGCCGGCAGCGCCGTGGCCGAATGCCTGGCCGCCGCGGGCGTGACGGTGCCGCTGCTGCAACTGGGCCTGCCCGACCTCTTCACCGACCACGGCGACCCGGCCAAGCTGCTGGCGATGTACGGTCTGGACGCGGCCGGCATTGAGCACGGCATCCGCGAGCGGTTCGGCAGCCGGCCGGCGCTGGTGCGGCCGGCCGCCAACCATTGAATTTTTCGAACGGCGTGATGACGCCGTGGCGACGCCGGGGTTGTGCATTCGGTGCGACCATGGCGTCCTGACCATGAACAACCTGACCGACGCCCTTCAGATCCCCGACACGCAGAGCGCGCGCGACGAACGGCACCTGCCGATCCAGCGCGTGGGCGTGAAGGACGTGCGCTACCCGCTGCAGCTTCGCGTGGCCGGCGCCGTGCAGAGCACCTCGGCCCGCTGGGCGATGGACGTGGCCCTGCCCGCCGAGCAGAAGGGCACGCACATGTCGCGCTTCGTGGCCTGGCTGGACGCACTGGCCGAATCCGGCGAGGCGCTGGACGCCGCCAGCCTGCGCCGTCGTCACGCCGAGATGCTGGACCGGCTGCACGCCAGCGAGGGCCGCATCGAGGCCGCGTTCGAGTTCTTTCTGCGCAAGCGCGCGCCGGTGTCCGGGCTGAGCAGCCTGCTGGACTACCAGGGCCGCTGGATCAGCGAGACCCGCGCCGGCGTCACCACCGTCTGGGCCGAGGTGGCGGTGCCGGTGAAGAGCCTGTGCCCCTGCAGCAAGGAGATCTCCGACTACGGCGCCCACAACCAGCGCTCGCTGGTCACGGTGCGCGTGGAGCTGCTGCAGCCGATGGAATGGCACGAACTCGTGCGCTTCGCCGAGGATGCCGCCAGCTGCGAGATCTGGCCGATGCTCAAGCGCGCCGACGAGAAGTGGGTCACCGAGCGCGCCTACGAGAACCCCAAGTTCGTCGAGGACCTGGTGCGCGACGTGGCGCTGGCGCTGAACCAGGACGCCCGCATCGGGCGCTACGTGGTGGACGTGGAGAACTTCGAATCCATCCACAACCATTCGGCCTGGGCGCGCATCGAAAGGTAGCGGCGGCGCCCTGCGCCGGGCCACCTAAAATCGCGGGTTCCCCCGAACCCTGCGAAAGCCCCCGATGAGCCTCAAGTGCGGCATCGTCGGACTGCCCAACGTCGGCAAGTCCACCCTCTTCAACGCGCTGACGAAAGCCGGCATCGCGGCCGAGAACTACCCGTTCTGCACCATCGAGCCCAACGTCGGCGTGGTGGAACTGCCCGACCCGCGGCTCGCGCAACTGGCGAAGATCGTGCAGCCCGAGCGCATCGTGCCGGCGATCGTGGAGTTCGTCGACATCGCCGGCCTGGTGGCCGGCGCCAGCCAGGGCGAGGGCCTGGGCAACCAGTTCCTCAGCCACATCCGCGAGACCGACGCCATCGTCAACGTGGTGCGCTGCTTCGAGGACGAGAACGTCATCCACGTGGCCGGCAAGGTCGACCCGATCGCCGACATCGAGGTCATCCAGACCGAGCTCTGCCTGGCCGACCTGGCCACGGTGGAGAAGTCGCTGGTGCGCTACACCAAGGTGGCCAAGGCGGGCCAGGACAAGGACGCCGCGCGCCTGGTGGACGTGCTGAAGAAGTGCGAGGCGGCACTCAACGAGGCGCGCCCGGTGCGCAGCATCGACTTCAGCAAGGAAGAGCTGGTGGTGCTCAAGCCGCTGTGCCTGATCACCGCCAAGCCGGCGATGTTCGTCGGCAACGTGGCCGAGGACGGCTTCGAGAACAACCCCTTCCTCGACCGCCTGAAGGACTATGCCGCGAAGCAGAACGCGCCGGTGGTGGCCATCTGTGCCAAGACCGAGGCCGAGCTGGCCGACATGGACGACGAGGACCGCGCGCTGTTCCTGGCCGAGATGGGCCAGGACGAGCCGGGCCTGAACCGCCTGATCCGCGCCGCCTTCACGCTGCTGGGCCTGCAGACCTATTTCACCGCGGGGGTGAAGGAGGTACGCGCCTGGACCATCCACATCGGCGACACCGCACCGCAGGCCGCCGGCGTGATCCACACCGACTTCGAGCGCGGCTTCATCCGCGCCCAGACCATCGCCTTCGACGACTTCGTCGCCCACGGAGGCGAGCAGGGCGCCAAGGATGCCGGCAAGATGCGCGCCGAAGGCAAGGAGTACGTCGTCAAGGATGGCGACGTGATGAACTTCCTGTTCAACGTCTGAGCCCGTGCCGAACCTGAGCCCGCTCGTCGCTGGCACCTGGCGGCTGCACGAGCAGGGGTGGTCGGCGGCCGAGCGGCTGCGGTGGATCGAACGCTGGGCCGACCTGGGCGTCACCAGCTTCGACCACGCGGACATCTACGGCGGCTACACCGTCGAGGCGCTGTTCGGCGAGGCGCTGGCCTTGCGGCCGGCGCTGCGCGAACGGCTGCAACTGGTCAGCAAGTGTGGCATCCGCCTGCCAGGCCACGCGCGGGGCGCCGCGCGCATCAAGCACTACGACAGCAGTGCAGCGCACATCCGTGCCAGCGTCGAGCATTCGCTGCGGGCCTTGCGCACCGACCGGCTGGACCTGCTGCTCCTGCACCGGCCCGACCCGCTGCTCGACGCGGCCGAGGTGGCCGACGCCGTGGCCGCGCTGCAGCGCGAGGGCAAGATCCTGGCCTTCGGGGTCAGCAACTTCGGGCCGCAGGCTTTCGAACTGCTGGACGCGGCCACCCCGCTGGCCACGAACCAGATCGAGCTGCATCCGCTGAGGCGCGAGCCGCTGCACGACGGCACGCTGGATGCCCTGCAGCGCCGCGGTCGCCGCCCGATGGTGTGGTCGCCGCTGGCCGGCGGGCGGCTGCTGGCAGGCGACGAGTCGCCCGCCGCGCAGCGTGTGCGCTGGGTGCTGGGCACCCTCGGCGCGCAGCTGGGCGTGGCGCCGGCCACCGTGGCCTACGCCTGGCTGCTGCGCCACCCCACGCGCCCGCACCCGGTGGTAGGCACCATGCGCGAGGCGGGGCTGCAACAGGCGCTGGCAGCACTGGGCCTGCGGCTGGACGCCGAGGCCTGGACGGAACTCTGGCAGGCCGGCGCCGGTCACGAGGTCGCATGACAAGGGCTGTCGCCGCTAGGCGGCCCGTGCTAGGCTGACTTGGTGAGACGCCCGGCCGCTCCCCTCACCGTGGTCCTGCTGACCGCGCTGGTCTACGGCATCGTCGGTGCAGCAGCGGTGCAGCTGGCCGTGCACCCGGGGCACGCGGTGGCGGTCTACCCCTCCGCCGGCATCGCTCTGGCCGTGGCGCTGGTCTACGGTTGGCCCGCGTTGCTGGGCGCCGCACTGGGTGCGGCAGCTGTCAACGTCGGGCTGATGGTCTGGCACGGGCAGCCTGGCGCGACCGAGCTCGCCGCCGGTGTGGCCATCGGCGCCGGTGCCGCCGCCCAGGCGGCCTTCGGCCGCGCGCTCGTGCGGCGCTGGGTGTCGCAGCCGCTGGTGCTGGCCGAGTTTGCCGACGTGGTCCGCTTCTACCTGCTGGGCGGCCCGGTCGCCTGCCTCGTGAGTGCCAGCGTGGCACATGCGGCCCTGGTCGCCGCCGGTCAGATGCCGCTGCAGGGTGTCTGGGTGTCGTGGTGGACGTGGTGGCTCGGTGACGTGCTGGGCGTGTTGCTGGCCGCACCCGTGGTGCTGGCGCTGGTGGGGCGGCCGCGGGAAGAATGGGCGCCAAGGCGCCTGACGCTCGTGGTGCCGATGCTGCTGACCACGGCCATGCTGGCCGGGGCCATCGGCTGGGCCGCCCACGCCCACGGTGAACGCGTGCGCACGGCCTTCGAACGCGACGCCTGGAGCCTGGCCGATGCGCTCGACGCGCAGCTGCGGCGCCCGCTGGATGCCCTGCAGGCCATGCACGGCCTGTTCGACAGCCAGCAGCACATCGATCCCGTCGAGATGCAGCGGGCCACGGCACCCTGGCTGCGCGACCAGCCTTTCATCGCCGCCATCGGCTACAGCGCCCGTGTCGATCCAGCCGATGTGGCCGATTTCGAGGCGCGCGCACGTGCCGAAGGACCGGTGACCGACTACCGGGTCTTTGCGCGCGAGGACGCCCAGACCTTGCCGCCCTCCCCGTACGGCGTGGTGGCGATCCGGTTGATCGAGCCGCTGGCGACGAACCGCCCCGCGCTGGGGGTGGATGCGATGACCATCCGGGCCGCTCGCGCAGCCATCCAGCGTGCGGCCGCCACGGGCCAACCAGCGGCCACGGCCGGTTTCCGGCTGACACAGGCCACGGGCGACGAAACCGGCATCGTGATCTACCGGGCGCTGTACCAGGGCGACCCGCGGACCGATGCCGAACGCCGCGCCGCCTTCACCGGGGTCGTGTTCGTCACGCTGCGGCTGGAAACGCTCGTCGCCGACATGCGGCGGCAGGTGCCGATGCATCTGGCGTGGTGCCTGGTCGATCTCGACCCTGGCGCAGAGCGTGCGCGCCTGGCCGGGGCCCCGGGTTGTGAGGCGCAGCCGCGGGCGACACTGCGCTACCTGCGCAACCTGGTCATCGGTCCGAGGGTCTTGCAGTGGCAGGTGTCGGCAGAGCCTTCGCAGCTGCCTGGGGTCAGCGAGGCCGGCACCACCCTGTTCGCGACCACCGGTCTCATCGCCGCCGGCCTGCTCGGGGCGCTGCTGCTGACCGTGTCGGGTCGGCAGCGGCGCATCGAACTGGCAGTCACTGAACGCACGGCAGACCTTCGCGCGGCGAGCCTGGCGCTGCAGGAAAGCCAGGCCCGGCTGCGCAACATCGTCGACCACGTGCCCATCGGCGTCATCTATGCCGACGCCAACGGTCGCCTGCGCGAGGCCAATCCCGGCCTGCTGGCGATGCTGGGCCGGGTGGCCTTGCCCGAGCCCCCACCGACCCTGCCCGACTGGGTCCATGCCGAGGATCGGGCCGAGGTGGAGGCCTGCCTGCACCAGGTACGCACGGGCGAGCAACCGCCAGCCCGCATGCAGGTCCGGCTGGTGGCCGCCGACGGCAGCGAACGCACGGTGCGGCTGGATCTGTCGCCACTGCGCGGCCCCGACGGCCAGTTGCAGCGGCTGGTCGGCGTCGTCGAGGACATCGGCGAGCACCTGCAACTGGAGGCCAGCGAGCGCGCCCGGCGCGCTGCCGAGGCCTCCAGCCAGGCCAAGAGCGAGTTCGTCGGCCGCATGAGCCATGAACTGCGGACGCCGCTGAATGCGATGCTGGGCTTCTCGCAACTGCTCTCGCGCGACAGCAGCGCGCCGCTGGCGGCCCACCAGCGCCGCTGGATCGACCAAGTGCAGGATGCCGGCTGGCACCTGCTGAACATGATCAACGACACGCTGGACCTGTCGATGATCGAGTCCGGTGCCCTGCGCCTGACCCCGGTGGCCCTCGACCCGCGGGCGCTGCTGGAGGCCACGCTGTCGATGATCGCCGCGTCGGCCGACCGTCGCGGGCTGCAGGTGGCGCCGGCCGCCATCGCCCCAGACGTGCCACCGGTGCTGGGCGACGAAACGCGGGTCAAGCAGATCCTGACCAATCTGCTGTCCAACGCCGTCAAGTACAACGTCGACGGCGGCCGGATCGCCGTGCAGGTGGAAGTCGACCCGGGCACCTCGCCCGAGCAGGTGGTGTTCCGCGTCAGCGACACCGGCATCGGCCTGTCGGCGGAACAGCTCGAGCGCCTGTTCCACCCCTTCGACCGGCTGGGCCGGGAATCATCGGGCGTCGAAGGCACGGGCATCGGGCTGGTGATCAGCCGCCGGCTGGCCGAATGCATGGGCGGCAGCCTGACCGCCAGCGGCCAGGTGGGCCGCGGATCGGTGTTCGAGCTCCGCCTGCCGCGCGCCGCCACCGGCCCGGACGAGACGCCCCGCCAGGCGTCGCCGGCCAGCGACGGCCGGTACCGGCAGCGCCGCGTGCACTACGTCGAGGACAACGAGACCAACGTGGTGCTGATGCGCGGCATGCTGGCGCAGCGGCCGCAGATCGCCCTGTCGGTCTCGACCATGGGCCTGGACGCGCTGGCCGCGGTGCGCATCGAGCGCCCTGACCTGCTGCTGCTGGACATGCACCTGCCCGACATCGACGGGCTGGACCTGCTGACCCACCTGAAGGCCGACGACGGCACGGCCGGCATCCCGGTCATCGTGCTGTCGGCCGATGCCACGCCGGAGCGCGTCGCACGCGCGCTCGACGCCGGTGCCGAGGCCTACCTGCCCAAGCCGCTCAACCTGGGCGAGCTGCTCCAGCATGTCGACGCCCTGCTCGAACAGGGCGACACGGTCTGGAGTGAGTGATCGCACACATTTCATGGTGATCATCAGCACTCTCCACTCATGAGTGCTAATATCTTGGAACTCCGGTTGCTGACCTGGATCCGACAACCCATGAACACCTCCACCGCCCTCTCGGTTCGTGACCCCTGGTCGCTGGTGCCGTCGCTCGGCAACCTGGACGCGTATATCAGCGCGGTCAACCGACTGCCGATGCTGACGCCGCAGGAGGAAGGCTCGCTGGCGCGCCGCCTGCGCGAGCATGGCGACATCGAGGCTGCCGGGCGTCTGGTGCTGTCGCACCTGCGGCTGGTGGTGTCGATCTCGCGCCAGTATCTGGGTTATGGCCTGCCGCAGGGCGACCTGATCCAGGAAGGCAACGTGGGCCTGATGAAGGCGGTCAAGCGCTTCGACCCCGAACAGGGCGTGCGCCTGGTCAGCTACGCGATGCACTGGATCAAGGCCGAGATCCACGAGTACATCCTGCGCAACTGGCGCATGGTCAAGGTGGCCACCACCAAGGCGCAGCGCAAGCTGTTCTTCAACCTGCGCTCGATGAAGCAGGCGCTCAAGCAAGGCCAGGGCGATGCGGCCGATGCAGACAGCTACCGCAGCACGCTGACGCCGGCCGAGGTGGCGCGCATGGCAGGCGAATTGAACGTCAAGCCCGAAGAGGTGGTCGAGATGGAGACCCGCCTGTCCGGCGGCGACGTCGCGCTCGACCCGCCCGCCGACGACGGTGACGAGGCCTACACGCCCATCGCCTACCTGGCCGACGACCGCGGCGAGCCGACCCGGGCCCTGGAGGCCCGTCACCGCGACTGGCTGGCCGGTGACGGCATCGGCCAGGCGCTGGAGGTGCTCGACGCGCGCAGCCGCCGCATCGTCGAGGAGCGCTGGCTGAAGGTCAACGACGACGGCAGCGGCGGCATGACGCTGCACGAGTTGGCCGCCGAGTACGGCGTCAGCGCCGAGCGCATCCGCCAGATCGAGGTGGCGGCGATGAAGAAGATGCGCAAGGCGCTGGAGACCGTCGAGGCCGCCTGACGACGGGCGACAGGGGCGAGTTCACGTCGGGGCTCTCCGACGGCAGGGCTTGCACGCCGAGCCGCTGCGCCAGGCGCAAAACCGTCCGCAGGGACGGTTTTGCGTCCAGGCTCAGCTTGCCGGCTTCTCGTCGAGCAGGATCTTCAGGTCGTGCGCCAGCGCCTCGGGCCCGGTGCCGTAGCGCGTGAACAGGCGCACTCGGCCCTGGCGGTCGTAGACGTAGCTGGCTGCGGTGTGGTCGATGGTGTAGGTGGTCTCGGTCTTGCCGGGCACCTTGGCGTAGTAGACCTTGAAGGCCTTGGCCGCCGCCTTGATCTGGTCCTCGTTGCCATGCAGCGCGACGATGTCGGTGCCGAAGCTGCCGACATAGGATTTCAGCACCGCCGGCGTGTCGCGTGCCGGATCCACCGACACGAAGATGCCCTGCACGTCGGCCCCGGCGGGCCCCAGCAGTTGCTTGGCCGCCGCCAGTTCCGCCAACGTCGTCGGGCAGACGTCCGGGCACTGCGTGAAGCCGAAGAAGACCACCACCACCTTGCCGCGGAAGTCCGCCAACGAGCGCGCCTGACCATCGGCATCGGGCAGGTTCAGTTCGCGGGCGTAGTCGGCGCCGGTGATGTCCACCGACTTGAACGCCGGTGCCCCGCCGCCGCCAATCTGGTCGCAGCCGGCCAGCGTCAACGCGACAGCACCGCACAACAGAGCGCGACGGATCTTCAGGACAGCCATGGCATCAGGTAATGGTCGAGCAGCAGCGCCGCGAACAGCAGCGACAGGTGCCAGATCGAGAATCGGAAGGTGCGGCGCGCCAGCGCGTCGCTGTAGTCGCGCCAGAGCTGCCAGCCGTAGGCAATGAACATGCCGCCGAGCACGATGGCAGCGGCCAGGTAGATCCCGCCGCTCATGCCCTGGATGAAGGGCAGCAGCGTGGCGGCGAACAGCACCAGGGTGTAAAGCAGCACCTGCAGCCGCGTGAACTCGGGGCCGTGCGTCACCGGCAGCATCGGGAGGCCCGCACGGCGGTAGTCCTCGGCGCGGTACAGCGCCAGCGCCCAGAAGTGCGGCGGCGTCCAGAGGAAGATGATCAGGAACAGGATCCACGCCTCGGGCCCGGTGTCGCCGCGGATGGCGGCCCAACCCAACACCGGCGGCATGGCACCCGACGCACCACCGATGACGATGTTCTGCGGCGTCAGCGGCTTGAGCACCACCGTGTAGACGATGGCGTAGCCCACGAAGGTGGCCAGGGTCAGCCACATCGTCAATGCATTGACGCCCCAGACCAGCAAGGCGCAGCCCGCGGCGCACAGCAGCGTGGAAAACAGCAGCGCCTGCATGGTGCTCAGTTCGCCCTTGGCCGTGGGCCGCCAGGCGGTGCGCGCCATGCGGCGGTCGATCTGCTGCTCGACCAGGCAGTTGAACGCCGCCGCCGCGCTGGCCACCAGCCAGATGCCTGCACAGGCCAGACCGACGGCCGTCCAATCGGGCCAGCCGGGCTCGGCCAGCAGCATGCCGATCAGCGCGCAGAAGACGATGAGTTGGATCACCCGCGGCTTGGTCAGGGCCACGTACTGGCTCCAGCGCGAGCCGGCGGGCGGTGTGGTGACGGCGGTGGTGGACATGGCCTCGAGATTTTCCTGGCGGTCAGGCCACCGCGGGGCGCAGCGCGGCCCCATGTGGGGCCTCCGACGTTCCCAGGCTGACCCGCGCGTGCAGGTGCACCAGCCACCCGACCAGGGCTGCCGCGCCGGCGGTATGGCCCAGGGCCGCCAGCAGTGGCCAGCCGAGCACGACGTTGGACAGCCCGCTGGCGATCTGAAGCGCCAGCAAGGCCCCGAGCACGCGGGCTTCGTTGCGGGCGCCGGCGCGGGCCAGACGCCAGACCAGCCAGGCCAGCACCGCCGTGACGACCAGCGCGAACAGGCGGTGCACGAAGTGGATGGCCACCAGGGCCGGGAACTCGATCAGCCCGCCGGCGCCGTCGTGGCCCAGGTGGCGCAGCAGCGTGAAGCCGGCCTCGAAGTCCGCCTGCGGCCACCATTGCCCGTTGCAGGTGGGAAAGCCGCTGCAGGCGAGCACCGCATAGTTGGTGCTGACCCAGCCGCCCAATGCCACCTGCACCCCGACGATCCCCAGGCCGGCCAGCAGTCCGCGACGCAGCAGCCCGTCGGCCGGCAGCGGCGATGCACGGAAGCGTGCGTGTTGGTGAACCAGCAGCGCCAGCAGCACGAGGCCGCCGATCAGGTGCAGCGTGACGATGGCCGGGTAGAGCTTGAGCGTGACCGTGTACTTGCCGAAGAGACCTTGCACGACCACCCAGGCCAGCGTCGCCGTCGCCCACCACGGGGAATGAGGGAGGTCGCGCCGGGCCGTCCACGAGAACGCCGCCAACACCAGGATCAATGCGCCGACGGTCATCGCCAGGTAGCGGTGGATCATCTCGATCCAGGCCTTCGAGAACGTGACCGGGCCGGTGGGCATGGCCGTCTGCGCGGCGTGGATCTCCTCGTGGGCACCGAGCGGGCTGGCACTGCCGTAGCACCCGGGCCAATCCGGGCAGCCGAGGCCGGAATCGGTCAGCCGTGTGAAGGCACCGAAGACGATGAGGTCGAAGGTCAGGAACAGCGTCAGCGCCGTCAGTGCGGCGATACGGGCGCGCGGGTGGCTGCGGCGCTGACGCAGCCACCACCACGACAGCGGGAGCAACGCCAGCAGCAGCGCGAGCGCAAGGAGTTGCACCGCGGGGGCAAGGTCGACGACGGGCACGCTGGCGTCCATGGCGTCACTCCCGACCGGCCCGGTCCCAGGACGACGAGGCGCGCAACAGCCGGTCGAGGTCGCGCTTGACCTTCTGCGGCGACGGGTCGGCGGGCATGCGCATCATCCATTCGCCCATCGGGTCGACGACGTAGAGGTGGTCGCCCAGGGCGTGCCCGTCCGCGGGCATCAGCCAGCGCGCCACCGCAGCCCGGTCCACGCGCAGCATCCAGACGGAGCCCGTGGCTTCGACGGCTTCTCGCAGCGCCGCGGCCGGGGTTCCGCCGTCGGTGATCAGCCAGACGCGGTCGACGCGGTCGCGCTCGCGCCCCAGCATCTCGCGCAACTGGCGCTGCATGTACAGATGCTGCTCGCAGGCGGGGTTGCAGGCAGCGTCACCCACGGTGACCAGCAGCCACTGGCCACGCAGCGCCGCCGGCGCAACCGCCGAGCCATCGAGGGCCTGCAGGGTCAGGTCCGCCGGCCACCCGCGGGACGGCTGGATCAGGGTGCCGTAGTTGGTGCGGCCTTCCGGCCGGATCACGTAGTAGGTGAAGTACGAGGCGACGACCGGGGCCGCGCAGGCCAGCAGCACGAGCAGCAGCCGCAGACGGCCGCCGAGCACGCGCGAACGGCGGTCCGCCAGCGACGGCTGCGGCATCGAATGCACGGTGAAGCTCAGGGCTTCAGGTGCGGCTTGCCCAGCGGGGGCGGAGGACTCGGAACCAGACATGCAGGGCAAGGATCAGCGCGCAGAGCGCGAACCACTGGAAGGCGTAGCCGTAGTGCTTGTGCACGTCGACCGCGGGCAAGGGCCAATCGCGACGCAAGCCGTCGTCGGCCGGCGAACTCTGCAGCAGCAGCAGCGGACGCAGCCGCAAGCCGCTCTCGATGGCGAAGGACGACAGGTCGAGATTCTGCCGGATCGGGCCGGCGTCCGCGCCGTCGAAGGCATACAACCGCGCCACGCCACGGGCCAAGCGCCCCTCCAGGGTCACCCGGCCCTCCGGCGTGTGCAGGGGCGCCAGGCGTGCTCGGTCCTCGAAGTCGCGGGGGCGCCAGCCGCGCTGCACCATCAACGCCGTGCCATCGTCCAGCGCCAGCGGCGTCAGCACGAAGAAGCCGGGCCGGCCGTCCATCTGGCGGTTGTCGAGGTGCACGGTCAGCGCCGGCAGCCATGTGCCCGCCACCGTGGCCCGCCGATGCTCCTGCGTTTCGGCGGCCGATGGGGTGGTGGCCAACGCGGCGGCACCCTGCAACGGCGCTTCGTTGCCGCGGACCATGATGGCGGCTTGCAGCGCCTCCTTCTGCGCGGCCCGATCGAGTTGCCAGACGCCCAGGCGGGCGGTCAGCACAACGCCGCCCACCGTGGCCACCAGCAGCAAGGCCCGGCGCCAGCGGCTCATCGCCCCCCCGGCGGATAATCCGGCCCGATGAAAACGATCATCGTCGTGATGCTGGTGGCCGTGCTCGGCGCCCTGGCCGGTGCCGGCCTGCTGATGCTGCGCAAGGGCCGCTCGCCCGACGACACCAACCGGCCGATGGCGCGGGCGCTGGCGCTTCGCGTGGCGCTGTCCATCGCCCTGTTCCTGTTCGTGCTGCTGTCTTGGTACATGGGGTGGGTGAAACCAGGCGGCGTGCCCATCGGCCCCTGAGTCGGAAAAACAAAGCGCCGCCCGCGGCGGCGCTCGTTCCGGGCACTGGGCCTCAGAGCCAGTACACGAGGAAGTACAGGCCCAGCCAGACCACGTCCACGAAGTGCCAGTACCAGGCGGCCCCTTCGAAGCCGAAATGACGTTGCGGCGTGAAGTGGCCCTTCATCAGGCGCAGCGTGATGAAGAGCAGCATCAGCATGCCGACCAGCACGTGGAAACCGTGGAAGCCGGTGAGCATGAAGAAGGTGCTGCCGAAGATGCCGGAGCTGAGCTTGAGGTTCAGGTCACGGTAGGCGTGCATGTACTCGTAGGCCTGCACGCCGACGAAGGTGGCGCCCAGGATCACGGTGATCCACATCCAGAAGATCGTCTTCGCACGCTGGTTGGCGATCAGCGCGTGGTGCGCGATCGTCAGCGTCAGGCCGGAGGTCAGCAGCAGCGCGGTGTTGATCGTCGGCAGCGGCCACGGGCCCATGGTCTGAAACGGCTCGACGGTGCCGGCCGGCGACGCAGTGGCCCCGCCACCCGCGCTGGGCCAGATCGCCTTGAAGTCGGGCCACAGGATCTGGTGATCCAGGTTGCCGAGCATGGGCAGCGCGTGCACGCGGGCCCAGTACAGCGCGCCGAAGAAGGCGGCGAAGAACATCACCTCCGAGAAGATGAACCAGCTCATGCTCCAGCGGAAGCTGACGTCGATGCGGTCGGAGTACAGCCCGCCCTCGCTCTCGGCGATGGCGTCGCGGAACCACTGGAACAGCACGCTGAGCCAGATCACCACGCCCAGCAGCAGCGAATACGCACCCCAGCCGGCGCCATTGACCCATTGGCCGGCACCGAGGATGACGAAGAACATGCCCAGCGCCACCATCGCCGGGTGGCGCGATGGACCGGGGACGAAGTAGTACGGGGTGCTGCCCGCAGGGGTCGTGGCCGCCATGGAACGTTCTCTCCTCGAAGCGAAATCCGATTGTCTTTGAAAGGTGTCAGCCGGCCACGCCGCTGCTGATCACCCAGCGCACGATGAGCACCAGGGTCAGCACGAACAACACCGCGCCGATGATGCCGGCGACGATCACGTGCACCGGGTTGAGTTTCTGGATGTCCTGCTGGTAGCCCGCGCCCTTGCGCAGGCCGATGAAGGACCAGGCCACCGCCTTGACCGTCTGCCCGAAGGACAGAGGGCGCTGTGCCGCCTGTTTAAGGTCCTGCGTCACAGGCGCGCTCCGTCCGCCGGTGCGCGGGCCAGACCGCCCTCGGGCGCGGCCGGCACCTTGCCGCCGACCTCGAAGAAGGTGTAGGACAGCGTGATGGTGGTGACGTCCTTCGGCAGCTTGGGGTCGATGACGAAGACCACGGGCCATTCCTTGGCCTCGCCCGGCTGCAGCACGTACTCGTTGAAGCAGAAGCACTCCAGCTTGGTGAAGTGCGGCGCGGCCTGCCGTGGCGCATAGCTGGGAATGGCCTGGGCGGCCATCGTCCGGTTCTGCACGTTGCGGAAGGTGTACATCACGGTCGCCAGTTCACCCGGGTGCACCTGCAGCGACGACACCGCCGGCTTGAAGTCCCACGGGCCACGCGCGTTCGCGTCGAACTCCACGGTGATCGTGCGCGTGCTGTCGACCTGCGTGTTGCGCCCCGCCTTGCTGCCGCCCAGCCAGCCCTGCGAGATGCGCTGTTCCGACACCGACAGCACGTTGATGCCCAGCGCATCGCAGATGGCGCGGTACATCGGCACCAGCGCGTAGCCGAAGCCGAACATCAGCACCACGATCACCGCCAGCTTGCCCAGCATGCGGCGGTTGTCGGTGCCGACGGCGGCGACCGTGGAGGTGGGCTCGCGCTCGGACATGGTCGGCTCAGTTCGGCCCCAGGAAGGCGATCTTGGCCACGAAGCCCAGCGCGAAGACCAGCGCCACCGAGGCCAGGATCAACCCCAGGCGGACATTGGCCTTGCGCTGGCGTTCGTCCATCGTGTCCACCTCAGCCGACGACCTTGGTTGCGGTCGCGTCGAGCTTCGGCGGGGTTTCGAAGGTGTGCCAGGGCGCCGGCGACGGCACTTCCCACTCCAGGCCCTCGGCGCCACGGCCGTCCGGGTCGTTCCAGGGGCGCTGCGGCGCCTTCTCGCCCTTGCCCTGCATCATCGGCAGCACGACGAAGACGAAGAAGTAGACCTGCATCAGACCGAATCCGAAGGCACCCACCGAGGCGATCGCGTTGAAGTCGGCGAACTGCATCGGGTAGTCGGCGTAGCGGCGCGGCATGCCGGCCAGGCCGAGGAAGTGCATCGGGAAGAAGGTGACGTTGAAGAAGATCAGCGAGCCCCAGAAGTGGATCTTGCCGCGCGTCTCGGAGAACATCACGCCGGTCCACTTCGGGCCCCAGTAGTACACGCCGGCGAACAGCGCGAACAGCGAGCCGGCCACCAGCACGTAGTGGAAGTGCGCCACCACGTAGTAGGTGTCCTGCAACTGGATGTCGATCGGCGCCATGGCCAGGATCAGGCCGGTGAAACCGCCCATCGAGAACACGAACAGGAAGCCGACCGCCCACAGCATCGGCACCTCGAAAGTCATCTCGCCCTTCCACATCGTGGCCAGCCAGTTGAAGATCTTCACGCCCGTGGGCACCGCGATCAGCATCGTCGCGTACATGAAGAACAGCTGGCCCGTGACCGGCATGCCGGTCGTGTACATGTGGTGCGCCCAGACGATGAAGGACAGGATCGCGATCGACGCCGTGGCGTAGACCATCGACGCATAGCCGAACAGCTTCTTGCGCGAGAAGGCCGGGATGATGGCGCTGACGATGCCGAACGCCGGCAGGATCATGATGTAGACCTCGGGGTGACCGAAGAACCAGAAGATGTGCTGGTACATCACCGGGTCACCGCCACCGGCCGGGTTGAAGAAGCTGGTGCCGAAGTGGCGGTCGGTCAGCGTCATCGTGATCGCGCCGGCCAGCACCGGCATCACCGCGATCAGCAGGTAGGCCGTGATCAGCCAGGTCCAGCAGAACAGCGGCATCTTCATCAGCGTCATGCCGGGCGCGCGCATGTTCAGGATGGTGACGATGATGTTGATCGAGCCCATGATGGAGCTGGCGCCGAGGATGTGCATCGCGAAGATGCCTGCGTCCATCGACGGACCCATCTGCAGCGTCAGCGGCGCGTAGAGCGTCCAGCCGGCCGCCGGCGCACCGCCGGGCATGAAGAACGAACCCACCAGCATCAGCGCCGCCGGGATCATCAGCCAGAAGCTGAGGTTGTTCATGCGCGCGAAGGCCATGTCCGCGGCACCGATCTGCAGCGGGATCATCCAGTTCGCGAAGCCAACGAACGCCGGCATGATGGCGCCGAACACCATGATCAGGCCGTGCATCGTGGTCAGCTGGTTGAACAGCTGCGGGTTCACGTACTGCAGGCCGGGCTGGAACAGCTCGGCGCGGATGCCCAGCGCCAGCACGCCGCCGATCATCAGCATCGTGAACGAGAACAACAGGTACATCGTGCCGATGTCCTTGTGGTTCGTCGCGAAGACCCAGCGGCGCCAGCCGGTCGGGTGATGGTCGTGCGCGTGGTCGTCGTGCGCGTGACCGCCGTGGTGGTCGAGGACTGCACTCATGCGATTCTCCTGGGCGGATGCTGGATTACTTGCGGGCAGCCACGATCTCGGCAGGCTGCACGAGCTTGCCGGTCTGGTTGCTCCACGAATTCTTCGTGTAGGTGATCACGGCGGCGATCTCGGTGTCCGA
>JACKLN010000013.1 GCA_024235855.1 Burkholderiaceae bacterium | reverse complement strand
TTCGCTGATCGCCGACTGGCGGCCACAGCCCGACGGCAGCTACCTCGTCGAGTTCGACTTCGTGCTCAATCCGGTGCCGGCCGGCTGACCTGCGGCGCGAGGCGCCGTCACAGCAGGGTTGTCGCCGGCTCCGGGGGCCGCTCTTCAGCAGATCCGCGGCAGCGGCTCGCCACTGAGCCAGTCGACGATGCGCTTGCCGCCGAAGCGGGTGTGCATCTGCACGAAACGGTGTTCGTCGGCCTGCACGGTGCCGATCTTCACGGCCTGGCCACCCAGGGGATGCACGCGCATGGCCGCCAGCACCGCGTCGGCAGCTTCCGGCGCCACCACGGCGACCAGCTTGCCTTCGTTGGCCAGGTACAGCACGTCCAGGCCCAGCAGTTCGCAGGCGGCCTCCACGGCCGGCTGCACCGGGATCGACGCCTCGTCCAGCACGATGCCCACGCCCGATTGCCGCGCGATCTCGTTGAGCGTGGTGCCCAGGCCGCCGCGCGTGGGATCGCGCATCACGCGCACGGTGCCCGGCGGCGCGGCGGCAAGCATCGCCGCCACCAGGCCGTGCAGTGCGGCGGTGTCCGACGCCACCGGCGCGTCGAACGCCAGCGATTCGCGCGTGGACAGTACGGCCACGCCGTGCTCGCCGATGGCGCCCGAGAGCAGCAGCACGTCGCCCGGGCGCGCGTTCGCGCCGCCGATGTCCACGCCGCGCGGCACCACGCCGACGCCGGTGGTGGCCACGAAGCAGCCGTCGCCCTTGCCCTGCTCGACGACCTTGGTGTCGCCGGTGACGATGGCCACGCCGGCCTCGCGCGCGGCGGCAGCCATCGAATCCACCAGGCGCTTCAGGTCGGCGAGCGGGAAGCCTTCCTCGAGGATGAAGCTGGCCGACAGCCACAGCGGGCGCGCGCCCATCATCGCCACGTCGTTGACCGTGCCGTGAACCGCCAGGCAGCCCAGGTCGCCGCCGGCGAAGAACAGCGGCGAGACCACGTGGCCGTCGCAGGCCATCACCAGCCGGCCGCCTTCCAGCAGCTCCGGCGGCGGCGCCATCACTGCGCCGTCGTTGCCCTGGCGCAGCAGCGGGTTGTCGAAGGCGCGGGCGAACACCTCGTCGATCAGCTGCGCCGACGCGCGGCCGCCGGCGCCGTGGTTCATGTCGATGCGGCCGTGCCTGAGATCCAGCGGGCGGACGTAGTCCTTCTTGATCACGTGGCCTCCGCGACGATGGCCACGTCCCGGAACCGCCCGTACGCGTAGTGCGCCGCGCAGGCGCCTTCGCTGGACACCATGCACGAGCCCACCGGGTTCTCCGGCGTGCAGACGTTGCCGAAGAGCTTGCAGTCGCGCGGGTGCTTCACGCCGCGCAGGATGGCGCCGCATTCGCAGGCCTTGTGGTCGGGCACCGGCGTGTAGTGCAGGCCGAAACGGCGCTCGGCGTCGAAGGCGGCGAACGCGCTGCGGATCTTCAGCGCCGAGTACGGCACCTCGCCCAGGCCGCGCCACTCGAAGCGTTCGCGCAGCTCGAACACCTGCTGCACAGCCGCCTGTGCCGCGCGATTGCCCTCGCGCGTGACGGCACGGGCGAACTGGTTCTCCACCTCGGCGCGGCCGTCGTTGACCTGTCGCACCAGCATCAGGATGGCCTGCATCACGTCCAGCGGCTCGAAACCGGCAATCACCACCGGCTTGCGGTATTCGTCGGCAAAGTGCTCGTAGGGGCCGCTGCCGATGACGATGCTCACGTGCGCCGGGCCGACGAAGCCGTCGATGGGCACGGTGCCGAACTTGCGCACCTCCTCGGACTCCAGGATGTGCGTGATGGCGCTGGGCGTCAGCACGTGGCAGCACAGCACGCTGAAGTTGGCGAGCTCTTCCTTCTCGGCCTGCAGGATCACCAGCGCCGTGGGTGGCGTGGTGGTCTCGAAGCCGATGGCGAAGAAGACCACCTCGCGCTGCGGGTTTGCGCGCGCGATCTTCAGCGCGTCGGCGGCGGAATACACCATCCGGATGTCGCCGCCGCCCGCCTTGGCCTTCATCAGGCTCAGCTGGCGGGAGGCCGGCACCCGCATCGTGTCGCCGTAGGTGCAGACGATGGCGTTGCGCTCCAGGGCCATGCTGATGGCCTGGTCGATGCGCCCGATGGGCAGCACGCACACCGGGCAGCCGGGGCCGTGGATCATGCGGATGGCCGGCGGCAGCAGCTCGGCGATGCCGTAGCGCGAGATCGCGTGCGTGTGGCCGCCGCAGAACTCCATGAAGGCATAGCGGCGGTCGGGCCGAACCTCGGCGGCGATGCGCGCGGCCAGGCCGCGGGCCAGGTCGCCGTCACGGAACTCGTCGACGTATTTCATGCCGGCTTGTCCTCCATCGCGGCCAGTTCGGCGAACAGGGCCAGCGTGCGCTCCGCTTCATCCGGATCGACCACGCCGATGGCGTGGCCCACGTGCACGATCACGTAGTCGCCGACGGTCACGCCTGGCGTGAGGGCGACGCTGACGGCCTTGCGCACGCCGCCCAGGTCCACGGTGGCGTCGTCGCCGTCGAGCGCGACGATGCGCGCGGGCAAGGCTAGGCACATGCGGTGGTCTCCATCGGTTCGGTGTCGTGGCCGGCGGCCATGGCGTGGGCGGCCACCCAGGCCTGGCCCAGGGCCAGGCCGGCATCGCCTCGGTCGGCCTGCGGCAGGTGCACCGCCAGCCCCGCTGCCCGCAGCGCGTCCGTGAGCCGCTGTGTCAGCAGCCGGTTGAAGAAGCAGCCGCCGCCCAGCGCGACCAGGCCCACGCCATGCGTGCGCGCGGCAGCCACCGTGGCGCTGGCCAGCGTGCGCGCCAAGGTCAGGTGGAAGATAGCGGCCCCTTCGGCCGGGTGGCGCACGTCGGCCAGCACGTGGCCCAGCGCCCTCAGGTCCAGGCCGGTGTCGGGCAGCGCGGGGTCGGCATGATCGGCCAGCCATTCGGTGGCGGCGCGTTCCAGCGCGATGGCGGCCTCGGCCTCCTGCGCTTGCCGGTCGCTGAAGCCCAGCAGGCCGGCGGCGGCGTCGAACCAGCGCCCGGCGCCGGTGGTGGCCGGGCAGTTCAGGCCGCGCGCCAGCATCGCCTGCACGCCGTGCGCCAGTGGCTCGCCCACGCGCGGGGCCAGGCGCGGCACGATCTCGTCGCCACGACCCAGCGCGTGCAACAGGGCCGCGGCCATGCGCCAGGGTTCACGTGCGGCCAGATCGCCGCCCGGCAGCGCCAGCGTGCCCAGGTGCCCGAGCCGCTGCCACCGTGCGCCGTGCACCCACAGCAGTTCTCCACCCCAGGCGGTGCCGTCGGTGCCCAGGCCCACGCCGTCCAGCGCCAGGCCGATCAGCGGTTCGTCGGGAACCACCTCGGCCTGCACCACGGCCAGGTGCGCGTGGTGGTGCTGCACCGGCAGGGCAGGCACGCCGAGTTCGGCGGCCAGGGCCTGGGCCAGGCGGGTGCTCTCGAAGTCCGGGTGCAGGTCGTGCGCGATGGCGTCCAGCGGGCCTTCGGCGGCCAGGGCGCGCAGCGAGGCCTGCAGGGCCCGGCAGGCCTCTGGCGTGCCCAGGTCGCCGTGCAGCGGCGACCAGCGCACCGTGCGGCCATCGACCCGGCAGGCCGCGTTCTTCAGCCAGGCGCCGGCGGCGAGCACGCGCGCCGGCGCAGGGCGGGGTAGGGTGGTGGTCATCCGTGGACGTGGTCGTGGGGGTGGCCATGACCGTGCGGATGCCCATGCCCATGCCCATACCCATGCGCTTGGTCGTGGTCGTGCGCCGTTGCCGCGGCCCGGTCCTCCAGCAGCCAGTCGATCCAGGCGTCCATGCCCTGGCCGCTGCGTGCCGAGACCAGCAGCACCTCGATGCCCGGGTTCACGCGCTGCGCGTAGGCGATGCAGCGTGCCACGTCGAAGTCCAGGTGCGGCAGCAGGTCCACCTTGTTGAGCACCATCAGCGTGGCGGCAGCGAACATGTCGGGGTACTTCAGCGGCTTGTCCTCGCCCTCGGTGACGGAGAGGATGGCCACCTTGGCGCGTTCGCCCAGGTCCCACATCGCGGGGCAGACCAGATTGCCCACGTTCTCGATGAAGAGCAGGCCGCCGCCCGGGGCGTCGTGCAGCGGCAGGCGCGCGAAGGCGGCGGCCACCATCTCGGCGTCGAGGTGGCAGCCCTTGCCGGTGTTGACCTGGACGGCCGGCGCGCCGGTGGCGCGGATGCGGTCGGCGTCGTGCGTGGTCTGCTGGTCGCCTTCGATCACCGCCAGCGCCGGGGCGTCGGCGCGCTGCTTGAGCGCCTCGATCGTCGCGCACAGCAGCGTGGTCTTGCCCGAGCCGGGGCTGGAGACCAGGTTGTAGGCCGTCACGCCATGGGCCGCGAAATGCGCGCGGTTGTGTGCGGCGACGGTGTTGTTGGCCCCCAGCACGTCGGCCTCGAGCCTGATGGCGCGCTCGGCGCTCATGCCGGGCACCGACACGCGCGCGGCGCCCAGGCCATAGTGCAGGTCACCGTGGGACGAAGCCTCGGGCGCCTTCGTGTCGGTGGTCGAGCAGCCGCAGACGACACACATGGTCAAACCTCCTCATCGTCGTGCACGATCAGCTCGCGCACGGTGAGCTCCAGCCCACCTGTGGGCTGGAGCTTGAAACTGCCGCAGGCGGGGCAGGGGTCGACCCGCGACATGATCTCGACCCGCTGGCCGCAGCCCATGCAGAAGGCCTGACCCGGCGGTTCGTGAACGACGATCTCAGCGCCGTCCAACCGCGTGCCGGGGGCGATGGCCTCCAGCGCGAAGCGCAGCGCGTGCACCTCCACACCGGCCAGCGCACCGCAGTCCAGGACCAGGCACTTGACGCGCGTGAACGGGTCGCGCGCGGCGGCGTCGTCCACCAGCTTCAGGATGCCGCCGGCCAGGCTCATCTCATGCATGGATGCGCCCCGGCGCTTTGTCGTCTGCGCACGGTGTGTCCTTCGGTCGGTGCCACGGCGGGTTGCCCACGGCGCCATCCTAGACGCAACCGTCGATGCTGCGGGAGGGCTCGGTCGCCGGTCAGTCGCGCCCAGCCGCCATGGGGGTTGTTCAGTCGGGCGGCAGCGCCCGGGACACAGCCACGCTAGTCTTTGCTGAACGCCGTCTTGCCGGCACCGTCTGCCTTCGCCGGCTGAGGCTCGAACCATGAAGACCCTGTACGCTGCACTGGCCGCCATCACCCTCCTTGCCCTGCACGCCGTGGCCCATGCGATCGAAGAACCCGCGTACGAGGTACTGCAGCGCCACGACACATTCGAGGTGCGCCAGTACGCGCCCACGGTCGTGGCCGAGGTGGTGGTGGCCGGGCCGGCGGAAGAAGCCGGCAACCAGGGCTTCCGGCTGCTGGCCGACTACATCTTCGGCAACAACCGGGGCGCGCGGAAGATCGCGATGACGGCCCCGGTGACCCAGGCGGCCGAGCCGGTGAAGATCGCGATGACCGCGCCGGTGACGCAGGCGCCCGAGGGTTCGGGCCACGCCGTGCGCTTCGTCATGCCGCGCGCCTACGACCTGGACAGCCTGCCCGAGCCGGTGGACCCGCGGGTGCGCCTGCGCGAGCTGCCCGGCGAGCGCTACGCGGTCATCCGCTACAGCGGCCGCTGGACCGACGAGAACTACGACGCCCACCTGGCCCGGCTGCAGCAGGGTGTGCAGGCGGCGGGGCTGGTCACCGCCGGCAGCCCGGTCTACGCCCGCTACGACCCGCCCTGGGTGCCCTGGTTCATGCGTCGCAACGAGATCTGGTTGCGGCTGGTGGTCTGAGCGTCTGCGGCACTCGCCGGCCTGCGGGCGCAGACTCAGATGAACCGGCGAGCGCGGTGGGCTCGACCGCCGCCTTGCCCGCTCAGGCGGTGACCACCGGAATCTTGCCGATCTTCGCCTGCCACTCCGCAGGACCGGTCTTGTGCACGCTGGTCCCGCTGGCGTCCACCGCCACCGTCACCGGCATGTCCTGCACCGTGAACTCGTAGATGGCTTCCATGCCCAGGTCGCCGAAGCCGGCGACGCGCGAGGCCTTGATGGCCTTGGCCACCAGGTAGGCGGCGCCGCCCACGGCCATCAGGTAGGCGCTCTTGTGCTTCTGGATCGCCTCGATGGCCACCGGGCCGCGCTCGGCCTTGCCCACCATCGCGATCAGGCCGGTCTGCGCCAGCATCATCTCGGTGAACTTGTCCATGCGCGTGGCGGTGGTCGGGCCGGCCGGGCCGACGACCTCGTCGCGCACCGGGTCCACCGGGCCGACGTAGTAGATGACGCGGTTGGTGAAGTCCACCGGCAGCGGCTCGCCCTTGGCCAGCATGTCCTGGATGCGCTTGTGCGCGGCATCGCGGCCGGTGAGCATCTTGCCGCTGAGCAGCAGGGTCTGGCCCGGCTTCCAGCTGGCCACCATCTCGGGCGTCAGCGTGTCGAGGTCGACCTTGGTGCTCTTGTTGTAGTCCGGCGCCCAGTGCACGTCGGGCCACAGGTCCAGGCTGGGCGGGTCCAGCAGCGCGGGGCCGCTGCCGTCCATCGTGACGTGGGCGTGGCGGGTGGCGGCGCAGTTCGGGATCATCGCCACCGGCTTGCTGGCGGCGTGGGTGGGGAAGGTGGCGATCTTGACGTCCAGCACCGTGGTCAGGCCGCCCAGGCCCTGGGCGCCGATGCCCAGCGCGTTGACCTTCTCGTAGAGCTCGATGCGCAGTTCCTCGAGCTTGTTCTGCGGGCCGCGCTGCAGCAGTTCGTACATGTCGATGGGGTCCATCAGGGACTCCTTGGCCAGCAGCATGGCCTTCTCGGCCGTGCCGCCCACGCCGATGCCCAGCATGCCCGGCGGGCACCAGCCGGCGCCCATGGTGGGCACGGTCTTGAGCACCCAGTCGACCAGGTTGTCGCTGGGGTTCATCATCACGAACTTGCTCTTGTTCTCGCTGCCGCCGCCCTTGGCCGCCACCGTGATGTCCAGCTTGTCGCCCGGCACCAGGCTCATGTGGATCACGGCCGGCGTGTTGTCCTTCGTGTTCTTCCTCGCGAAGATCGGGTCGTCCAGCACCGAGGCGCGCAGCACGTTGTCCGGGTTCAGGTAGCCCTGGCGCACGCCGTCGTTGATGGCGTCCTCCAGGCTGCCGGGCAGGCCGTCGAAGCGCACGTCCATACCCACCTTCAGAAACACGTTGACGATGCCGGTGTCCTGGCAGATGGGCCGCCGGCCCTCGGCGCTCATGCGGCTGTTGGTCAGGATCTGCGCGATGGCGTCCTTCGCCGCCGGGCTTTGCTCACGCTCATAGGCACGCGCCAGGTGGGCGATGTAGTCGGCCGGGTGGTAATAGCTGATGTACTGCAGCGCACCGGCGACGGTGTCGACGAGGTCGGCGTAGCGGATCGTGGTGGTCATGGCGGGACGACGGCTTGAGCGGAACCTTCGAGTTTAGCGATCGGCGCCGTCGCGCAGCTGACGCGCCGGGCTAGCGGCAGCGCGGCCCTGCGTCAAGCGAATGTCCGTCAAGCACCGGGCCCGCGCCGGGCTTGAAAGGTCCGTGTCCGCTTGTTGCATACACTCCCGCGCTGACTTTCACGCCAACCACCGCCCCCGGATGAGCCTGCTCGCCGCCATCGTCCTGCTGCCGCTCGTGCTGGGCACCACGCTGACCCTGTGGTGCGGTCGCGCGAACACGCCCGGGCGCCGTGCCGGGGCGGCGCTGATCGCCGGCGCGGTGGCGCTGGGCGCCCTGGGCCTGCTGCTGTCGCAGGCGCCGGCGGTGTTCGCCGGCGAGGTGATCCGCACCCAGGCCGAGTGGGTGCCGGCCATCGGCCTGGACGCCGACTTCCGGCTCGACGGCCTGGGCCTGATGTTCGCGATGCTGATCAGCGGCATCGGCGTGCTCATCGTCACCTACGCCGCCTTCTACCTGCACAAGGACGACCCGGCGGGCAAGTTCTTCAGCCAGCTGATGCTGTTCATGGCCGCGATGCTGGGCATCGCGCTGTCGGACAACGTGCTGCTGCTGGTGGTGTTCTGGGAACTGACCAGCATCTCGTCCTTCCTGCTGGTGGGCTACTGGGGCTCGCACCCGAAGAAGGGCGCCGACGCCCGCGCCGGCGCGCGCATGGCGCTGGCCGTCACCGGCGGCGGCGGCCTGGTGATGCTGGCCGGCATGGTGCTGCTGGGCCAGATCGCCGGCACCTACAGCATCAGCGAACTGCTGACGATGGGCCCGCAGATCCAGGCCGACCCGCGCTACCCGCTGGTGCTGGTGCTGGTGCTGATCGGCTGCTTCACCAAAAGCGCGCAGCTGCCGTTCCACTTCTGGCTGCCCGAGGCCATGGCCGCGCCCACGCCGGTGTCGGCCTACCTGCACTCGGCCACCATGGTCAAGGCCGGCCTGTTCCTGATGATGCGGCTGTACCCGGTGCTCGGTGGCAGCGGGTTGTTCGAGGGGATCGTCGCCACCATCGGCCTGCTGACCATGGTGTTCGCCGCGAGCGTGGCGATCTTCAAGCACGACCTCAAGGGCCTGCTGGCCTATTCCACCGTCAGCCACCTGGGGCTGGTGACCTTCCTGATCGGGCTGGCCACGCCGATGTCGATGGTGGTGGCGGTGTTCCACATCCTCAACCACGCGGCCTTCAAGGCGGCGCTGTTCATGAGTGCCGGCATCGTCGACCACGAGACCGGCACGCGTGACATGCGCAAGCTCGGCGGCCTGATGGCCATGCTGCCCATCGTCGGCACGCTGGCCACCATCGCCGCGGCGGCGATGGCCGGGCTGCCGCCGTTCAACGGCTTCATCAGCAAGGAGATGATGCTGGACGAGGCGCTGAAGGCCGGTGAACGCATGTGGGGCGGCTTCGGCTGGGCGGTGCCGGTGCTGGCCACGCTGGGCGGCCTGGCATCGATGGCCTATTCGCTGCGCCTGGTGCACGATGTCTTCTTCAACGGCCCGCCGCGCGACCTGCCGGTGGCCCACCCGCACGAGCCGCCCTGGGGCATGAAGGCGCCGGTGCTGCTGCTGGTGATCGTCTGCATTGCCGTGGGCCTGATGCCGATGACGATCGCCGGGCCGATGGTGAACCTGGCCGCGTCGGCCGTGCTGGGCACGCCGGCGCCTGCCTTCTCGCTGGCGCTGTGGCACGGCGTCAACCTGCCGCTGGCCATGAGCGGCATCGCCGTGGCCGGCGGTGCGGCGCTGTACTTCACGCTGGCCGCCGGCCGCAAGCTGCACCGGCACGAGCCCGGCGCGGTCAGCGGCAAGGGCATCTTCACGGCGCTGACCGATGGCCTGTTCGGCGCCGCCGGCCGCTTCACCGTCCGGCTGGAGAACGGGTCGCTGCAGCGCTACGCGGGCTGGATGGTGGCGCTGGCCCTGGTGCTGGGCGCCTGGCCCTTCTTCGGCGGCCCGGTGCCGGGCACCGGCGAACGCGCGCTGCTGCCGGCCACGCCGCTGGCGCTGGTGCTGTGGGTACTGCTGGCCATCGTCTGCGTGGCCCTGGTGCTGGGCCACCACCTGCGCTTCCGCGCCGTGGTGCTCACCGGCGTGGTGGGCCTGGTCACGGCGCTCACCTTCCTGGGCTTCTCGGCACCCGACCTTGCGCTCACCCAGCTGTCGGTGGAGGTGGTCTCCACCGTGCTGCTGCTGATGGGCCTGGCCCTGCTACCGCAGACCACGCCACGCGAATCCAGCACCGGCCGCAAGCTGCGCGACGCCGTGCTGGCCCTGGGCGGCGGCGCCGGCATCGCGTGGCTGGCCTGGGTGGTGATGACGCGCGACCACGATTCCATCGCCTGGTATTTCCTGGCCAACTCGCTGCCGCAGGGCGGTGGCACCAACGCCGTCAACGTGATCCTGGTCGACTTCCGGGGCTACGACACCTTCGGCGAGATCACGGTGCTGGGCATCGCCGGCGTGGGCGTGCTGGCGCTGATGGACCGCTTCCGCGTGCGCCGTCCCATCACCGACCCCGACGGCCGCGCCTGGACCTTCCCGGCCGTGCCGCTGATGCTGCGCCAGGCGGCCAAGGTCGTGCTGCCGCTGGCGCTGGTGGTGTCGGTCTACATCTTCTGGCGCGGCCACAACCTGCCGGGCGGCGGCTTCATCGCCGGCCTGGTGACGGCGGTGGCGCTGGTGCTGCAGTACCTGGCGCTGGGCCAGGCGCAGGCCGACGCGCTGCTGCACGCCGCCGGCGGGCGCCGCTACGTCAAGTGGGTGGGCACGGGGCTGGGCATCGCGCTGCTCACCGGCATCGGCTCCTTCGTCTTCGGCCACCCGTTCCTCAGCAGCGCCTTCGGCCACCCGATCGTGCCGGTGCTGGGTGAACTGCCGCTGGCCACCGCGGCGCTGTTCGACCTGGGCGTGTACATCACCGTCGTCGGTGCCACGCTGCTGACGCTGTCGGTGCTGGGGGCCGCGAGCAAGGAAGGCGCCCACGCATGATGATCTCGATGGAGTTCCTGCTCGCCACCGGCATCGGCATCGTCACCGCCGCCGGGATCTGGCTGCTGCTGCGCGGGCGCAGCTTCCCGGTGGTGCTGGGGCTGTCGCTGCTGGGTTATGCCGTCAACGTCTTCATCTTCGCGATGGGCCGGCTGTGGACCAGCGCCGCGCCCATCGTCGACCGCGGGCCCGACGTAGCCGACCCGCTGCCGCAGGCCCTGGTGCTCACGGCCATCGTGATCGGCTTCGCCACCACCGGCTTCGTGATCGAACTGGCGCTGCGCAGCCGCCACGACAACGGCAGCGACCACGTCGACGGACAGGAGCCGCGCCGATGACGGGCCTGTTCTCGTTCCACCTGGCCGATCACCTGCCCATCCTGCCGGTGCTGCTGCCGGCGCTCACGGCCATCGTGCTGCTGCTGATCGGCGACAGCGATGCGCGCCGCCCATGGGCGCGCCGCATCGCGCTGGCCTCGGTGGCGCTGGGCGCCGTCTTCGCCTTCCAACTGGTGGAGCAGGCGGCCACCGGCACGCTCACGGTCTACCGCCTGGGCGACTGGCCGGCGCCCTTCGGCATCGTGCTCGTCATCGACCGCCTGTCGGCGCTGATGCTGATGCTCACCAGCGCGGTGGCGCTGCCGGTGCTGTGGTACGCCCGAGGCGGCTGGGACAGCCACGGCCGGCATTTCCATGCGCTGTTTCAGTTCCAGCTGATGGGCCTGGCCGGCGCCTTTGCCACCGGCGACATCTTCAACCTCTTCGTGTTCTTCGAGGTGCTGCTGATCGCCAGCTACGTGCTGATGACGCACGGCCTGGGCCGCGAGCGGCTGCGCATCGGCCTGCAGTACGTGGTGCTCAACCTCACTGCGTCGGCCTTCTTCCTGATCGGCGTGGCGCTGCTGTACGCCTTTGCCGGCACGCTGAACTTCGCCGATCTGGCGGTGCGCGTGCCACAGATCATCGCCGCGGGCGGCGGCGAGGGCACGGTGCTCAAGGCCGGCGGGCTGATCCTGCTGGTGGTCTTCGGCTTCAAGGCAGCAATGGTGCCGCTGGCCATGTGGCTGCCGGCCACCTACGCCGCGGCCAGCGCGCCGGTGGCCGCCCTCTTCGCCATCATGACCAAGGTCGGCGTCTACGCCATCCTGCGCGTGCACGGCGTGGTCTTCGGGCCTGAACACCTGCCCGCCGTGCTGCTGCCGCTGGCGCTGGCCACCAGCGTGGTCGGCGTGCTGGGTGCGCTGGCGGCACACACGCTGCCGCGGCTGACGGCCTGGTTGACGGTGGCCTCGGTGGGCACCATCCTGGTGGCGGTGGCGCTGCACGACCCGGCCGCCTGGTCGGCGGGCCTGTACTACCTGCTGAACTCCACGCTGGTGATCGCCGGGCTGTTCCTGCTCGGTGAACTGGTGGCGGCGCAGCGCGGCCCGATGGCCGACCGCCTGGAGCCCTGCAGCCCGGTGGCGCAGCCGGCGCTGCTGGGCCTGATGCTGCTGCTGGCCGCGGCCTCCACCGCCGGGCTGCCGCCACTGCCGGGCTTCATCGGCAAGCTGATGCTGCTGGAGTCGTCGCTGGCGCACCCGATGGCGGGCACGGTGTGGACGGTGGTGCTGGCCGTGGGCTTCCTGACGCTGGTGGGCCTGGCGCGCGCCGGCAGTGTGCTGTTCTGGTCGGTGCGGCCGGAGGTGCCCGGCGGCTCGGCCGGCGCCGCGCCCGGCCTGCTGGCGCCCACGCTGGCGCTGCTGGCGATGAGCGTGGCGCTGTCGGTCTTCGCCGCGCCGGTGCAGCGCTACACGGCGGCGGCCGCCGCGCAGATCCTCGACCGCGCCGCCTACGCGCAGGCCGTGCTGGGTGATGCGGCGCCGAACACCGTGCGGCCCTACCGCGTGCCGCAGACGACACCGGAGGTGCGGCCATGAAGCCCGGCTGGTTCGCGCACCCGGTGCAGTCGGGCCTGATCGCCGGCACCTGGCTGTTGCTGCAGCAGAGCGCGGCGGTGCCGCAGCTGATCACGGCCGCGGTGCTGGGCCTGGTGCTGCCACGGCTGCTGCACGGCTTCACCGGCACACCGGTGCCGCCCAAGGCCTGGGGCACGGCCGTGCGCCTGTTCTTCGTGGTGCTGCGCGACATCGTCGTGGCCAACGTCACCGTGGCCAAGCTGGTGCTGCTGCCCTGGGCGCGGCCGGAGCCGGCGTGGGTGCCGGTGGACCTGGACATCCGCGACCCACGCGCGGTCACGCTGCTGGCCACCATCATCACCACCACGCCGGGCACCGTGTCCTGCGTGGTCGACGAAGCGGCCCACCGCATCCTGGTGCATGCGCTGGACGGCAGCCCCGGCGTGGACGCCATCGCTGCCGACATCAAGACGCGCTACGAAGCGCCGCTGAAGGAGATCTTCGAATGATCCTGCAGCTCGCCCTGGATTTCGCCACCGTCTGCGTGGCCCTGGCACTGGGCCTGTGCGCCTGGCGGCTGCTGCGTGGCCCGGAGACCGTGGACCGCGTGCTGGCGCTGGACACCATGGCCGTCAACGCCGTGGCGCTGGTGATCCTGCTGGGCATGCGCTGGGGCACGCCGCTGCTGTTCGAGGCGGCGCTGATCATCGCGATGCTGGGTTTCGTGTCCACCGTCGGGCTGGGGCGCTACCTCAGCCGCGGCGACGTGATGGAGTGAGCGCGATGACCGAACTGCCCCTGTGGATCCAGATCATCGTGGCCGTGCTGCTGGTGGTCGGCGGCGTGTTCGCGCTCGTCGGCGCCGTGGGTCTGCTGCGATTCCCCGACTTCTACATGCGCCTGCACGCGCCGACCAAGGCCACCACGCTGGGCGTGGGCGGCGTGCTGGTGGCCAGCATGGTGCTGAGCTGGACGCGCGGCGAGGTCGGCTTGCACGAGCTGCTGATCACGCTGTTCCTGTTCGTCACTGCGCCGGTGTCGGCCAACCTGCTGTCGCAGGCGGCGCTGCATGGCCGGGTGCCGTCGAAGGCGCCGGTGCCCGCGGACGTGCCGGTGGCCGAGGCGCGGGACGGAACCGGCCCGTCGGGGCCCTCCTCGGCGACCTCCTGACCCAAACGCGTCGGGCGTCGACGGCAAACGCCTCCGCGCCGTGATCGGCGACACCCAACCCGACCCGGCCTGGCGCCAGCGCCTGGCCGAGGCCCTGCGCGAGGCACTGTCGCTGAGCAGCCCCGCCCGGCGCGAACTTCTGGCCCGCTGGCGGCGCGAAGATCCCGCGCTGGCCGACGCCCTGCAGTCGCAGCTCGACGCCATCGGCGATCTGGCCGACGAGGTCGACGACACGCTGGGTCCCGCCACGCAGGCGCCTTTCCCGCCGTCGCGGCCGGCCCAGGGCGACACGCTCTTCGGCACGGGGCCCGGGCAGGAAGCTGCCGACGATCCCGGGCCGCCGGCCGCCGCAACGGGCGACCGCATCGGTGCCTGGCGCCTGCTGCACCGCCTGGGCGCGGGTGGCATGGGCGAGGTGTGGCTGGCCGAGCGCGACGACGGGCTGTACGCGGCGCAGGCCGCCATCAAGCTGCTGCGGGGTGACGTCGCCGGCTCCGGGCTGGTCGCCCGGTTCGAGCGCGAACGTGCGCTGCTGGCCCGTCTGACCCACCCCGGCATCGCCCGCCTGCTGGATGCGGGTGTCGACCAGGGCTGGCCCTTCCTCGTGATCGAGCACGTGCCGGGCCGCACGCTGTCCCGGCATGTGCGCGCGGCCGCGCTCCCGGTGGCCGCACGGGTGCGCCTGCTGCTGGCCGTGGCGCGGGCCGTGGCCTACGCGCATGCGCAGCTGGTGCTGCACCGCGACCTGAAGCCGGCCAACGTGATCGTCACCCCCGAAGGGGAGCCCAAGCTGCTGGATTTCGGCGTGGCCACGCTGCTCGACGATGCCGGACAGGCCGACCAGGCGCTCACCCGGCAGGTGGGGCGCCGCGTGACCGTCGGCTACGCCGCCCCGGAGCAGGTGCTCGGCGGGCCGATGGGCACCGCGGTGGACGTGCACGCGCTGGGCGTGATGCTCTACGAACTGCTCAGCGGCGCGTTGCCCTACGCGCGGCCCGGCGACGACCGCGTGGCCATCGAACACGCACTGCTGCACACCGAACCGGTGCGGCCCACGCGCGTGGACCCGCAGGTGGTGCCCGACGACGGACCCGGCGTGCCGCCCGACGTCGAGCGCGCCCGTGGCGACCTCGAGGCGGTGGCGGCCAAGGCGATGCGCAAGCGCCCGGCCGAACGCTACGCCAGCGTGGAGGCGCTGATCGACGACCTCGAGGCCTGGCTGGCGCACCGGCCGGTGAGCGTGCGCCGGGACGACTGGCGCCACCGCGGCCGGCTCTGGCTGCGCCGCAACGCGGTGTTCGCCGGCGCCGGCGCGCTGGTGGTGGCCAGCCTGGTCGGCGGCCTGGCCGTGGCGCTGTGGCAGGCCGGTCGGGCACAGGACGCCGCTCGGCAATCCGATCGCGTCACGCGCTACCTGGGCGAACTGCTGGCCGCGGGGAACCCGGATCGGCACGGCGGCCGCCCGCCGACCGTGCTGCAGCTTCTGGACCGCAGCCGCACCGAGGTCGAGCAGCGTTTCGGCGACGACCCCGGCACCCACGCCCGGCTGCTCGAGGTGCTGGTGGACACCTACCGCGACCTCAACCGCTACGACATCGCGATCCCGTTGGCCGAGCGGCTGATCGCGGTGGCCGACGGCGCTTGGGGCCCCGACGATCCTCGCAGCCTGGAGTCGCGCATGCGGTTGGCCCGCATCTACGTGTCGCAGGGCTCGCCGGACAAGGTGCTGGCCATCGCCGAGCCGCTGCGTGCGCGCTGGGCCGCGCTGCATGGCGCCGAATCCTTCGAGCAGGCCAACCTGCTGTACCTGCTGGGCATCGGGCAGTCGCGCGTGGGCCGGCTGGCGGACGCCGAAGCCACGCTGGCCGAGGCGCAGCGGCTCGTCGACCGGCTGTACCGCCCGGACGAGTTCGAGCACCTGTTCTTCGCCAACTACGTGCACGGTCTGCGCGTCGCCCAGGAGCGGCTGGGCGATGCCGAGGCCGTGCTGCGCGCCACCGAACCGCGCTGGGCGACGACCGGTCCGACCTACGCCCGCTTCGTGCTGGTGCTGCGCCGCAATCTGCTGGCGGTGCAGGCGATGCGGGCGCACTACGACGGCGTGGAGGCCAGGGCGCAGGCGCTGATGGCCGACATGGACGCACTGCTGGGCCGTGGCAACGACATGACCGCCGGCCTGCGCCTGATGCTCGCGAGCCTGCTGTCGGACCTGGGGCGCGACGCCGATGCGGCCGAGGCGCTGCGACGCAACGAGGCTGAACTCGCCGCGGCCGGCGTCGTGCACGCCGCGCAGCGCGTGCCGGTGGCGGCGCGCCGGCTGTCGGCGCAGGTGCTGGCCGGAGAGCCTCTGCCTGCGCCGGAATTCGACGCCCTGCTGGACACGCTGCAGGGCAGCGATGTGGTCAGCGGCCCGGCGCGGGTGCAGGCGGCGATGGCCTTGATGCGCGCTGCGCTGGTCGCGGGCGACGATGCGCGTGCCGCCCGCGCCCTCGGCGTGGCACGGGTCGACCCCGTGCTGCGCACGGCCGATGCGCTGCACAGCCAGGTCGACCAGTTGGAAGGGCAGCTCCAGCGTGCGCGCGGGCGGCTGGATGCGGCCGTGACGCTGGCCCAGGCGCGCGTGGACCACCTGGCGCGCGCACCGGACCCGCCACCGTTGGCGCGCTGGACGGCGCAGCTGGACCTGGCCGTGGTGCTGCAGGCCCGCGGAGACGCGGGTGCCGGCGCCGCGCTGGCCGCGGCCGATGCCCTGCGGCCGCCGGCTCTGCCGGCCGGTCACTCCTTGAACGCGATGCGGCGTGAGCTGTCGGCACTGCCGCCCGAGGCGGCTCGGCGTGCGGGCCTGGGGCGGCTGTGACGGGATGGCGGGTCGCTCCGCGGGCGGCCACTTGAGCAAGGTCAAGCCAATCGGGCCAGTCTGACCGGAACATCAGGCCATGTCCCGCCCCTGGCACGCGCTGTCCGCGACCGAAACCCTGGAAAGCCTGCAGACGGATGCCGCGACGGGGCTCGCCGCCACGGAGGCTCGACGCCGCCTGGCGGACCGCGGGCCGAACGCCCTGCCCGAAGCACCGCCCAAGCCCTGGTGGCGCACGCTGCTGCGGCAGTTCGCCAGCCCGCTGATCGTCATCCTGTTCGTGGCCGCCGGCTTGGCGGTGATGCTGGGCCACGTGGGGGATGCTGCGGTGATCCTGGCCGTGGTGTTGGTCAACGCCCTGATCGGCACGGTGCAGGAAGGGCGCGCCGAGAAGTCCATGGGCGCGCTGCGGCGGCTGGCCGAACTGCACGCCCGTGTGCGCCGCGACGGGCGCGAGCTGGACCTGCCGGCGCGCGACCTGGTGCCCGGCGACGTCCTGCTGCTGGCCGCCGGTGACGCCGTGGGTGCCGACGCGCGGCTGCTGACCGTGGCGCAGCTGCAGACCGCCGAAGCGGCGCTGACCGGCGAGTCCGTGCCCGTGACCAAGGCCGTGGCGGCCCAGCCCGAGGCCACCGGCCTGGCCGACCGCCACGGCATGGTCTATGCCGGCACGCACGTGGCCGCCGGGCGCGCCGAGGCGGTGGTCGTGGCCACCGGCGTGCACACCGAGGTCGGGCAGATCGCCGGGCTGACCACCCGCGCCCAGGAACCGCCGACCCCGCTGGAGCAGCGCATCGCGCAGTTCGGCCGCTGGCTGGTCGGCGCGGCACTGGTGCTCTTTGCCGGGGTGATGGCCCTTGGCCTGTGGCGTGGGCTGCCGCTGGCCGACGTGCTGATGGTCGCGATCAGCCAGATGGTGTCGATGGTGCCCGAGGGCCTGCCGGTGGCGATGACGATCGCGCTGGCCGTGGGCATGCAGCGCATGGCCGCGCGCGGCGCCATCATCCGTCGCCTGTCGGCGGTGGAGACGCTGGGTTCCACCACCGTGATCTGCAGCGACAAGACCGGCACGCTGACGCGCAACCAGATGACGGCCGTCGCGCTGTGGCTGCCGGGCCAGTGTGGGCCCGGACGCGAGGTGACGGTGGATGGCATCGGCTATGCGCCTTCCGGGGCCCTGCACGGCGCGGCGGCCGACGACCCGGCGCTGCACGCGCTGCTGCGCGCGGCCGCACTGTGCAACGACGCCGAACTGCTGCCGCCCGATGGCGAGCGCACCGACTGGACCGTGCTCGGCGACCCCACCGAGGGCGCGCTGCGCGTGCTGGCCGCCAAGGCCGGGCTGGATCTCGCGGCGCTGGCCGCGGCCGCCCCGCGCGAGGCGGAACTGCCGTTCGACGCCGACAGCAAGCTCATGGCCACCCGCCACCGGTTGACCGACGCTCCGGCCTCGGCGACGCACCGGGTCTGGATCAAGGGTGCACCGGAAGCCGTGCTGCGGTTGACCCTGCCGCGCGATGGGGCCGCGGCCGTGCAGGCTGCGAAGGCCGCCGCCGAGGCGATGGCGCAGCGCGCGCTGCGCGTGCTCGCGGTAGCCGAGGTCGACGACGACCCGCTGGACCCTGCGGCCGGTTTCGACGCGCTGGCGGGGCGCGCGCGTCTGCTGGGCCTGGTGGGCCAGATCGACCCACCGCGCGACGAGGTGCGCGATGCCGTGGCCGAGTGCCATGGCGCCGGCATGCGCGTGATCATGGTCACCGGCGACCACAAGCTCACCGGCCTGGCCATCGCGCGCGAACTGGGCATCGCGCGCGAAGGCGACACGGCGCTGGACGGCAGCGAGCTCGAGCGCCTGGGAGAGGCGGAACTGCGCGACGCGCTGCCGCGGGTGGCCGTCTTCGCCCGCGTGCAGCCCGCGCAGAAGCTGCGCATCGTCGAGGCGCTGCAGGCCGGCGGCGAGGTGGTGGCGATGACCGGCGACGGCGTCAACGACGCGCCGGCGCTGGCGCGCGCCGACGTCGGCGTGGCCATGGGCATCACCGGCACGGAGGTGGCCAAGAGCGCGGCCAAGATCGTGATCACCGACGACGACTTCGGCACCATCGTCGGTGCGGTGGAGCAGGGCAGGGTGGTCTATGCCAACCTGAAGAAGGTCATCCTGTACCTGTTCGCCACCTCGCTGGCGGAGGTGGTGGTGCTGCTGGGGGCGCTGATCGTGGGCCTGCCGCTGCCGCTGGTGGCGGTGCAGATCCTGTGGATCAACATCGTCACCGAGGGCACGGTGACGGTGAACCTGGTGATGGACCCGCCCGACGGCGACGAGATGAAGCGGCGCCCGGTGGACCGGGATGACCGCCTGCTGGATGCCGGCATGCTGCGCCGCGTGGCGCTGATGACGCCGATGATCGCCGCCGTGACCCTGGGCTGGTTCGCCTGGCGCCAGGGCCAGGGCCTGCCGCTGGAGGTGGTGCGCACCGAGACCTTCACGGTGCTGGCCATGTGCCAGTGGTTCAACGTGCTGAGCTGCCAGTCGGCCACGCGCTCGGCACTTCGGCTGGGCCTGCTGCAGAACCCCTGGCTGCTCGGCGGGCTGACGCTCTCGATCGCGCTGCAGGCCCTGGTGGTCTACGCGCCGTTCATGAACGATCTGTTCCACACCGTGCCGCTGGCGCCGTCGGCGCTGCTGCCGCTGGTGGGCCTGGCCAGCATGGTGCTCTGGGCCGAGGAGGCGCGCAAGCTGCTGGCGCGCGCGGTCGGAGCCCGGTCATGACCGGTGCGCTGCTGCAGTTCGGCCTGTGCGCGCTGTTGATCGCGCGTGCCGGCTGGACGCTGAGCCACAGCGCCGACCGCCTGGCGGCCATCCACGGCTGGGGCCGCGGCTGGGTGGGGCTGGCACTGCTGGGCACGGTGACCTCGCTGCCGGAGCTGGCCTCGGGCATCAGCGCGGTGGCGGTGGTCGGTGCACCCAACCTGGCGGTGGGCAACGCGCTGGGCGCCTGCGTGGTCAACCTCGGCTTCCTGGTGGTGGTGGATGCCTTGCAGCGCGACCAGCCGATGTACCGCGCCGCCGCGGCCACCCATGTGCTGTCGGCGGCCTTCGGCGTGGTGCTGCTGGGTCTCGCGGCGCTGGCGATGCTGGCCGGGCCCAGTGCGCCGACGGTGATGAACCTGGGCCTGGCCAGCCCGCTGCTGCTAGGTGGCTACCTGCTGGCGCTGCGCAGCGTGCAGGCGCAGGGCGCGGCGACGGACGCGGACGCGGACGCCGCGGCGGGTGCAGCCGACGACCCCGAGCGCCAGCGCGAGATCCGCCGGGAATGGCAGCGCTTTGCCATCGCCGCCGCCGTGGTGCTCGCCGCCGGCAGTGCCTTGCCCTACGCGGCCGACCGCGTGGCCGAGGCCGCCGGCTGGTCGCGCAGCTTCGTCGGCACCGTGTTCATGGCCGTGGCCACCACGCTGCCGGAAATGGCGGTCACGCTGGGCGCGCTGCGCCTGGGCGCGCTGGACCTGGCCATCGGCAACCTGCTGGGCAGCAACCTGTTCAACGTCACCATCCTGGCGGTGGACGACCTGTTCCACCCCGGTGGTCCGCTGCTGGCGGCCGTGGCGCCGGTGCACGTGGGCACCGCGGTGACGGCGATGACCATGGCCGGCGGCGTGCTGGTGGGCCTGGTGATGCGGCCGCAGGGGCGCGTGCTGCGGGTGCTGAGCTGGGTCAGCGTCGGCCTGCTGGCCGGCGTGCTGGTCAACGCGCTGCTGCTGGCATTGGCCGGGGACGGCGGCTGATCAGGCCTCGGGCGCCAAGGCCAGGCCGATGCCGGTGATGCGGCTCCGGTCCAGTTCGCGCACGAACAGCGTGGCCGTGCCCAGGGCCACGCGGTCGCCGACCACCGGCGGGCGGCCGATGGCGGTGGCCATCCAGTCGTCCAGGCGTGCGTCGGCAGGTTCGGGTGCGGTCAGGCCGTAGAACTGGCAGATGGCGCCCACCGGCAGCCGTGGGTCGAGCGCAAAGTCGCCGAAGGCCAGGCGTGCACGGGCCGTGTCGTCGCGGTCGGGCAGGGCCACGCCCAGCCGACGCGCAACCCAGCCGATGGTCGAACCCTGCAGCAGCAGCGACACCAGCACCACGACGAAGGCGGTGTTGAACAGCAGCTGCGCCTGCGGCACGCCGGCCAGCAGCGGGAACAGCGCCAGCACGATGGGCACGGCGCCACGCAGGCCGACCCAGGCGATGAAGGCCGTCTCGGCGCGCGTGAAGCGGAACGGCCACAGGCAGAGCCACACCGCCGCCGGCCGGGCGACGAAGATCAGCACCGCGGCCAATGCCAGGCTGGGCCCGAGCGCCGGCAGCAGGTCGGTCGGTGTGACCAGCAGGCCCAGCAGCAGGAACATGCCGGCCTGCGCCAGCCAGGCGTAGCCGTCCATTGCGGCCAGCGTCGGCGCCGTCTCGTCGGCCGCACGGTTGGCCACGATCATGCCGAACAGGTAGGCCGCCAGGAAGCCCGAGCCGTCCAGCGTGCCGGTGGCGGCGAACACGCTCAGGCCGCCGGCCACCAGCAGCAGCGCCAGGATGCCGCCACCGGCATCCCGTGCGGCGATGCGGCGCAGCAGCGCCGCCATCAGCCAGCCGCCGGCCAGGCCCATCAGCGCACCCCAGCCGAACTGCGCCACGAAGGTCGTCAGCACCTCGGCGCCCGGCGCCTGCCCCTGGGCCAGCGCGGTGATCAGGCCGATGCAGGCCACCGTGAGGTAGATGGCCATCGGGTCGTTGACGCCGGATTCGATCTCCAGCGTCGCGGCCACGCGTTCGTTGAGCGTGACGCCCGAGCGCGTGAGCAGCGAGAACACCGCCGCGGCGTCGGTGGAGCCGACGATCGCCCCCAGCAGCAGCGCGGTGGCCCAGTCCAGGCCCAGCAGCAGCATTGCCGCCAGCCCGGTGAGCACGGCGCTGATCACCACCCCCAGCGTGGCCAGCACCGCCGCCGGCTTCAGGCCGGTGCGGAAGGTGGCGAAGGTGGTGCGCAGGCCACCGTCGAGCAGGATCACCGCCAGCGCCACGTTGCCGACCCAGAACACCAGCACGTAGTTGTCGAAGCGCAGGCCGCCAGGGCCGTCCTCGCCGGCGACGATGCCCGCGAGCAGGAACACGAGCAGGAAAGAGAACCCGATGCGTGCCGAGAACAGCCCTGCCAGCACGCTGGTGAAGACCAGCGCGGCGGCGGCCAGCAGCGGCACGTTGACGAAATCCATGCCCCGAGTATCGGGGCCGCCGGCGCGACCCGCGGTGCCGCAGGGCGATCAGGCGGGGGCGCGCCGCCGGCGCCGCCGGCGCTTGAGCCAGACGCCGATCGTCCAGGCCAGGTGCACCAGCGCCCAGGCGGCGACGCCGCCGACCACCGCGAACACCAGCAGGCCCAAGAACAGCGGCTTGCCGATGGCCTTGGCCTTGTCCAGCCAGCCGTGGCCGGGGCCGTCGACGGAGTCGGTGCTGGCCGCGGTGGCCAGCGTTTCAGCGGCCTCCGGCTGGGCTTCCTGGCCGAGGATCCAGCTGCCGGTCTGGTAGGCGGCCACGCCGATGGGCGCGTAGGTCAGCGGGTTGGACACCAGCGTGGAGAAGGCCGCCACCGGCAGGTTGGCCCGCAGGATCAGCGCGAACACCGCCGCGCCGGCGATCTGCAGCACCGGGATCAGGAAGCCGAAGAACACGCCGATGCCGGCGCCCATGGCCACGCGGCGGCGGTTCAGGTGCCACAACCAGGGGCGGCGCAGCAGCGGCCCCATCCAGCGCAGGCCGGGGTGGGCTTTGAGCGTCTCTTCGGTGGGGAGCTTGGCCCGGATCCAGTCGCGCATAAGCAGGCATGATGCCAGCCTGTGATGACCCCGATCGTCGGATGACCGGATGAGTGATCCGGCAGATCAGATTTCCAACGCCCGCCGCCTGGCCGGGGCCCTGGCCAGCGCGGTGGCGGCCGGGGCCGCCGCAGCCCTGGCGCCCGATGGCCTGCGCGGCGCCATGGCCCTGCTGGCCGGCGTGGCCGGGCTGTGGCTGACGCGCGCGCTGCCGCTGCCGGTGACGGCGCTGGTGGTGCCGGTGGCGGCCATCGCCGGCGGACTGGCTACTCCCGCGCAGGCGCTGGCGCCGTTCGCCAACCCGGTGATCTTCCTGTTCCTGGGCGGCTTCGCCCTCGCCGCCGCGCTGCAGCAGCAGGGTCTGGACGTGGCCCTGGCCGCCCGCGTGAAGCGCCTGGCCGGCGGCCGCCGTCTGGGCAGCGTGCTGCTGCTGGCCGGGCTGACCGCGCTGCTGTCGATGTGGATGAGCAACACCGCCACCACGGCGATGGTGCTGCCGCTGGCGCTGGGCCTGCTGGCCGATCAGGGCCGTGACGGTGGCGGTGGGACGATCGGCGAGCGCGAGCGCGTCTTCGTGCTGCTGGCGGTCGCCTACAGCGCCAGCATCGGCGGCATGGCCACGCTGGTGGGCAGCCCGCCGAACGCCATCGCCGCGGCGCAGGCCGGCATCGGCTTCGCGCAGTGGCTGGCCTACGGTCTGCCAGCGGCACTGCTGGCCTGGCCGCTGATGCTGGCGCTGCTGGCCTGGCGGTTGAAGCCGCAGCTGCGCGGCCGGTTGGCCGTGTCGCCGGCGCCGCCGGAGGATCGCGTGACTTGGGTCTGGACACCCGGGCGGCGGGCCACCGTGGCCGTGTTCCTGCTCACCGTGGCCGGATGGCTGCTTGGTGCGCCGCTGGCCGGGGCGCTCGGCCTGAACGCCGACACCGATGCCCTGGTGGCGCTGGCGGCCCTGGTGGCGCTGGTGGCCAGCGGTGCGCTGGACTGGCGCGCGCTGGAGCGCAGCGCGCCCTGGGGCGTGCTGCTGCTGTTCGGCGGCGGGTTGTCGCTGTCGGCGCTGATGCAGGCCAGCGGCGCGAGTGCCCACCTGGCCGCGCTGCTGTTCGACGCCGTGGCGGGCTGGCCGGCGTGGCTGCTGCTGGCGGCGGTGATCGCCTTCGTCGTCTTCCTGACTGAAATCGTCAGCAACACCGCCAGCGCGGCCCTGCTGCTGCCGGTGCTGCTGCCGCTGGCGGCGGAACTCGGCCTGCCGGCCGCCGGCACGGCCGCGGCGGTGGCGCTGGCGGCGTCCTGTGCCTTCATGCTGCCCGTGGCCACGCCGCCCAACGCGCTGGTCTACGCCACCGACCAGGTGCCGGCGGCGCAGATGCTGCGCCAGGGCTTGTGGCTCAATGGGCTGGCCATCGGGTTGATCACGGCGATGGCGGGGTGGCTGTGGACCTGACGCTGACCGGGGCGGCCACCGCGCTGGGCGGGCTGGGCCTGTTCCTGCTGGGCATGACCATGATGTCCGACGGCCTGAAGCTGGCCGCCGGTGCGGCGCTGGAGCGCATCCTGGCCGCGGCCACGCGCACGCGCTGGCACGGCCTGGGCTCCGGCGTGCTGGTGACCGCGATGGTGCAGTCGTCCACCGCGGTCACGGTGGCCACCATCGGCTTCGTCAATGCCGGGCTGCTGGCGCTGGGGCCGTCGCTGTGGGTGCTGTTCGGTGCCAACGTGGGCACCACGATGACCGGCTGGATCGTCGCCCTGGTGGGGCTGCGCTTCAAGATCGATGCGCTGGCGCTGCCGCTGATCGGCGTCGGCGTGCTGCTGCGCATGACCGGCGCGGGCACGCGGCGGGCGCCCGTGGGTGATGCAGTGGCCGGGTTCGGGCTGCTGTTCCTGGGCATCGCGCTGCTGCAGCAGGCCTTCGGCGCGCTGTCGGGCGACACTCTGCTGCCGGCCGGCGACGGTGTGGGCGCGGTGCTGCTGCAGGTGGGCGCGGGACTGCTGATGACGGTGCTGACGCAGTCCTCCAGCGCGGCGATGGCGATCACGCTGACGGCGGCCCAGGGCGGGCTGCTGAGCGCGCAGTCGGCTGCGGCGGTGATCATCGGCGCCAACGTGGGCACCACGGTGACGGCGCTGATGGCCACCGTGGGCGCGACGCCGAATGCGCGCCGCGCGGCGCTGGCGCACGTGGCCTTCAACGTGGTCACGGCGGCGGTGGCGCTGGCGATGCTGCCGTGGATGGTCGACGCGATCGCCGTGCTGCGGGCCTGGTTGGGGTTGCCGCCGGATCCCGCGGCGCGGCTGGCCCTGTTCCACACGGCGTTCAATGTCTTCGGGGTGCTGCTGATGTGGCCCCTGGCCACGCCGCTGACGCACTGGCTGCAGCGGCGCTTCCGCAGCGCCGAGGAGGACGAGTCACGCCCACGGTTCCTGGACGAAAACGTGCTGCCGGTGCCCGAGCTGGCGCTGCAGGCGCTGGCGCAGGAGATCGCCCGTGTCGGTGGCCTGGCCCGGCGGACGGCGGCGTCAGCGCTGGCGGGTGCGCCTGGGTCGGCCGTGGCGCGCGAGCGCGACACCGTGCAGCAGCTCGATGCAGTGGTGGAGCGCTTCATCGAGCGCCTGTCCCGCGCCGCGCTGCCCCCGGCTGCCGCGCGCGACCTGGCGCGCTGGCTGCGCGTGCTGCGCTACCACGAGACCGCGGCCGAGCAGGCGGTGCTGGCGGCGCAGGCGGGTGCCGGCGCAGATGCGGCGCTGCCCGAGGCGCCGCGCGCAGCGGCGGCGGCGTTCGTCGGCCAGGCCCATGCACTGCTCGCGGCCTGCGGCGCCAGCGACGGGGCCGTGGCCGACCGGATCGCCACGGCTGTCGAACGGGCCGAGGTCTCATACCAGGCCTTCAAGGCGGCCCTGCTGGACGCCGGCGCCACCGGCGCGATGCCGATCGATGCGATGGAAGCGGCGCTGGCCCGCGCCAGCGCGCTGCGGCGGGCCCTGGACCAGGCGGCCAAGGCGGCCCGCCTCAGCGCCGCGCCTGCCCCCGCAGCGTCGTGACGACGACGGTGACCACCGTCAGCGGCAGCACGAAGCCCAGCATCGCGCCGTTGAAGGCCTGCAGCAGGTCGGGCGACTGGCGCGCCTGCAGCACCTGGTAGGCCATGTAGGCGGCGTAGTAGGCCAGGAACAGCCCGCCTTCCCAGCGCGCCACCTCGCGCCCGGTGAGGAAGATAGGCAGGCAGGCCACCAGCGCGGCCAGCATGACCCAGAGGTCGAAGTGCATCACCGACGCCGGCACCGGCAGCCCGCCGGCACCGGCAAAGGCCGCGGCCAGCCCACCCAGGCCGATGACCCCCAGCAGGTTGAACACGCAGCTGCCGACGACGTTGCCCACCGCGATGTCGCGCTCGCCCTTCAGCGCCGCGGCCACCGAGGCCGCGACCTCGGGTAGCGAGGTGCCGATGGCGACGATGGTCAGGCCGATCATCACCTCGCTGACGCCGAAGGCGCGCGCGAAGCTGACCGCGGCGCGCACCATGGCCTCCGACCCCCCGGCCAGCAGCGCCAGGCCGGCCAGCAGCAGCGCCACGTTGAGCAGGCGGGAACCACCGCCGGCACGCTCCGCATCGTGGGCCGCATAGTCGCCGGCCTCCACGCCCTGGGCCCGCGACTGGCGCACCAGAAACACCGTGTAGGCCAGCAGCAGGCCGAACAGCAGCGCCGCATCGAAGGTGCCGATGTTGCCGTCCAGGGCCACCACCATGACCAGCAATGCTGCGCCGATCATGATCGGCACCTCCTGGCGGATGACCTGCAGGTGCACGGCCAGCGGCGCGATCAGCGCGGCCAGCCCGAGGATGAACAGCACGTTGAAGACGTTGCTGCCGACGGCATTGCCCAGGGCCAGGCCCGTCTGGCCGTTGAGCACCGCGCCCACCGAGACCGTCATCTCCGGCGCACTGGTGCCGAAGGCGACGATGGTCAGGCCCACCACCAGCGGCGAGATGCCGAAGGACAGGGCGAGCCGCGAAGCCCCGCGCACCAGCAGTTCGGCGCCAGCCACCAGGGCCACGAGGCCGCCGATGAAGAGCAGGGCGTTGGTGAGCATCAGGCGGCGCCGTCGCGCGGTGCGCCGGCCAGCGGCAACTGCGCGCGCAGCGCGGCGATCTCGCTGCGCAGCGCCCGCACTTCGCTGTGCAGGTCGGCCTCGATGTGCTGGCGGGCGTCGTCCACGGCGGCGAGGGTCTCGGTCTTGTCGGCCTCGGCAAAGCTCTGCATGGCGCTGACGATAACGCCGATGAACAGGTTCAGCATCGTGAACGTGGCCATCAGGATGAAGGGCACGAAGAAGGTCCAGGCGTAGGGGTAGAGCTCCATGACCGGCCGCACGATGCCCATCGACCAGCTCTCCAGCGTCATCACCTGGAACAGCGTGTACAGCGAACGGCCCAGGGTGCCGAACCAGTCCGGGAAGTCGGCGCCGAAGAGCTTGGTGGCGATGACCGCGAAGACGTAGAACAGCAGCCCGAGCACTGCGGCGATGGACGACAGGCCCGGGATGGCCGCCAGCAGCCCGCCGACCACGCGCCGCATCGACGGCACGATGGTGAGGATGCGCAGTACCCGCAGCACGCGCAGCGCCCGCAGCACGGCGAACGGGCCGCTGGCCGGCACCAGCGCGATGGCCACCACGGCGAGGTCGAACAGGCTCCACGGGTCGCGGAAGAAGGCACCACGGTGGGCGACGAGCCGCAGCGCGATCTCGACCACGAAGACGCCGAGGATGGCCTTGTCCAGCGCCAGCAGCACCGGGCCCCAGGCCTGCATGGCTGCCGCCGAGGTCTCGAGCCCGAGGATGACGGCGTTGACGATGATCAGCGCGAGCACGCTGTGCTGCACCCAGGGTTGGCTCAGCCACGCCTGCAGGCGGGTGGGCGGGGGCAGGTCGGAGGCGGTCGGCGGTGGGTTGGGCATGGTCGGCGCAGGCCGGATTCGGGCAGCCGGGGATTCTGCCAACGGCGGGATGGCCGGTGTCGGATCAGGGCTTGGGCAGGGTCTGGACGGCCCGCGGGGGGGCGCTGGCCAGGCCCCGGTTCAGGGGGAGTAAGGGCTTCGTCAGGCCGTGGACCGACAGTCCCGCCCATCGGCCCAGTTCGGGGTCTCGTGCGGGTTCGCCGCCGCGGGGCACCGACCGCGGCAGCGAACCTGAGCAGGAGACACGATGTCCGACACCGCCGAGACCAAGCTCTACGAACCGCCCGCGGCCCTGGCCGGCCAGGCCCATGTGTCCGGCAGGGCCGCCTACGACAAGCTCGTCGCCGAGGCCGAGGCCGACTACGAAGGCTACTGGGCCCGCCTGGCCCGCGAGCTGGTCACCTGGAAGACGCCGTTCACGCAGGTGCTGGACCAGAGCGATGCGCCGTTCTTCAAGTGGTTCGCCGACGGCACGCTCAACGTGTCCTACAACTGCCTGGACCGCAACGTCGAGCGCGGCCTGGGCGACAAGACCGCCATCGTCTTCGAGGCCGACGACGGTGCCGTCACCAAGGTCACCTACAGCGAACTGCTGGCCCGCGTGGGCAAGCTGGCCAACGCGCTGAAGGCGCGTGGCGTGAAGAAGGGCGACCGCGTCGTCATCTACATGCCCATGAGCATCGAGGGCGTGGTGGCGATGCAGGCCTGCGCGCGCATCGGGGCCACGCACTCGGTGGTCTTCGGCGGCTTTTCCGCGCAGAGCCTGCGCGACCGCATCGAGGACGCCGGCGCGGTGATGGTGATCACCGCCGACGAGCAGGCCCGCGGCGGCAAGCACCTGCCGCTGAAGTCCATCGTCGACGAGGCGCTGGCCATGCCCGGCACCGGCAGCATCAAGGACGTCATCGTCTACAAGCGCACCGGCGGCAACATCGCCTGGAAGGACGGCCGCGACCTCTGGCTGCACGAGCTGTCGGCCGCCGCCCCCGAGCAGTGCGAGCCGGAGTGGGTGGGTGCCGAGCACCCCCTGTTCCTGCTCTACACCAGCGGCTCCACCGGCAAGCCCAAGGGCGTGCAGCACAGCACCGGCGGCTACCTGCTGCATGCGGCGCTGACCACCAAGTGGACCTTCGACCTCAAGCCCGACGACGTGTTCTGGTGCACCGCCGACATCGGCTGGGTCACCGGCCACACCTACATCACCTACGGCCCGCTGGCCCTGGGCGGCACCGAGATCGTCTTCGAGGGTGTGCCCACGTATCCTGACGCCGGCCGCTTCTGGAAGATGATCGAGCGGCACAAGGTCACCATCTTCTACACCGCGCCCACCGCCATCCGCAGCCTGATCAAGGCCGCCGAGGCCAACGACGCCGTGCACCCGAAGAGCTTCGACCTGAGCAGCCTGCGCATCCTGGGCTCGGTGGGCGAGCCCATCAACCCGGCGGCCTGGGAGTGGTACCACAAGCACGTGGGCGGTGGCCGCTGCCCCATCGTCGACACCTTCTGGCAGACCGAGACCGGCGGCCACATGATCACGCCGCTGCCGGGCGCCACGACGCTGGTGCCGGGGTCGTGCACGCTGCCGTTCCCGGGCATCACCGCAGCCATCGTCGACGAGACCGGCAACGACGTGCCCAACGGGCAGGGCGGCATCCTGGTCGTCAAGAAGCCCTGGCCGAGCATGATCCGCACGATCTACGGCGATCCGGAGCGCTTCAAGAAGAGCTACTACCCGCCGGAGCTCAAGGGCTACTACCTGGCCGGTGACGGTGCCATCCGCGACGAGAAGACCGGCTACTTCACGATCACCGGCCGCATCGACGACGTGCTCAACGTGTCGGGCCACCGCATGGGCACGATGGAGATCGAATCGGCCCTGGTCAGCTGCACCGACCTGGTGGCCGAGGCTGCCGTTGTGGGCCGCCCCGACGAGACCACCGGCGAGGCCATCTGCGCTTTCGTCGTGCTCAAGCGCCCGCGCCCCACGGGCGACGAGGCCAAGGCGATCGCCAAGCAGCTGCGCGACTGGGTGGGCAAGGAGATCGGCCCGATCGCCAAGCCCAAGGACATCCGCTTCGGCGACAACCTGCCCAAGACCCGCAGCGGCAAGATCATGCGCCGCCTGCTGCGCTCGCTGGCCAAGGGCGAGGCGATCACTCAGGACACGTCCACGCTTGAGAACCCGGCGATCCTGGATCAGTTGGCCCAGACCAACTGATCCACGCCGCGCGCGAGCGCGGTGCGCCGCAATGCGCCGCAGATCGGCGGGGACGGGGTTCACTCACATCGCAAAGCGATGTGGGTGAACACCGGAATGCGGCCATCCTCGACCCGCTTGCCCAGACGATCCGACGGAAACGGTGGCCGATGGCGTACCAGGGTCATGCCGCACCCGCAGACGTGATGGTCTGTCGCGCCGGCTGCAGGGGGCGATGCGCAGAGCGTGATAGGCCGAGGCCGAACCACCCGGGTGCCACACACCCGGCGTGGCGTGGTGTCAGGCGTCGCCCTGTGCCACCTTGGCCGCGTAGTCGTCCATCGTGATCAGCCCGCCCAGGGCCGTTGCCTTGCCCTGGTCCTTGGCTGGCAGGGCGTCCTGCACGAGGTCGATCCGCTTCCAGGCCGGCACCGGTGTTTCGCAGTGCGCCTGCGGCACGTACTTCGAGCCCTCCACCTTCACCCGTCGGTGCACGTAGCGCGGACAGTTGAGCCAGATGCGTTCGATGTCGGTGCGGACCAGGAACTGGGCCTCGGGGTAGCCGGCCATCAACCCGGGGTCGCGCTCGATCCGGGCCTTGCCCTGCACGCGCAGGCGGTTGGGTGTGTCGAAGTCGATGAACAGGAAGCCGACCTCGGCCGTGGCCGCGAGGTTGCCCATCGAGAAGAACATGCCGTTGCCGTCGTAGGACGGAAACAGAAGCGTGCGGTCGTCCAGCGCGCGGCAGAAGCCCGGCAGCCCACCCTTGTAGGACACGGTCGGCCGGCCCAGGTGGTCCACCGTGGCCAGGAAGAACATGTCCAGCCCTTCGATGAAGGCCTTCTCGTGCGGCTCGAGGGCGCCGTGCACGATGCCGCCTTCCATCAGGTCGGCCATGCGCCGGCTGTCGAACTCGTCCTGCAGCGAGCGGTGGTGGTCGGAGTAGATCGCACTCATGGTTGAACCTCGCCGGCGTCGTCCAGCGCGGCGGCGGCCGCAGGCGACACCACGCGGTCGCCGCGCGCCTTGTTCAGCCACAGCCGGGTCACGTCCGGCCGGGCATAGTGGCCGGCCGGGTCGGCGGCGGCCTTGGCCAGCGCGATCATGCCCATGTCGATGTCGGCGTAGACGATGCCCTCGGTGTTCTCGGGTAGCGGCTCGTGCATCAGCTGGCCGTCGGGTGCGTAGATGGCGCTGAAGCCACCGCCGGCCAGAAGCAACTGGCGCTTGGTGGCGTCGTCGCCGCACAGCTGCTCCACCATCTCGGCACTGACCGTGGCGCAGGGTGCGATCACGAAGCAGCCGCCCTCGACGGCGTAGACGCGGCTCGCGGCGTTGTTCACCTCGGGCCCGAGCGCGTAGGCGCCGCCCCGGTAGAGCGAGAAGCTGGGCCAGGCGGCGATGTGGACCTGCTCGTCCTGCGCGTACATCGCGTACTTGGACAAGGGCTGCAGGTGCTCCCAGCAGCACAGCGCACCGACGCGGCCCAGCGGCGTGTCGCACACCGCCAGGTCGCTGCCATCGCCTTCGCCGAAGACCGTGCGCTCCACGTGCGTAGGCTTGAGCTTGCGGCGCTGCGCAATGGTCTGGCCGTCGGCGCCGATGATCCACTGGCCCATGTAGAGGCTGCCGCCGGCCTTCTCGCTGTGGCCCATGACCACCATGATGCGGTGCTGCCGCGCGGCGTCGGCCAGGCGCTGTGCCGCCGGGCTGCCATAGACCAGGCTGTTGTCGTGGTAGCGCTGCACGAACTGCATGCCCCAGGCCGGCGAATCCAGCCAGATGTGCCACGGGTAGCCCGGCAGCCAGGTTTCCGGGAAGGCGATCAGCTGCGCGCCCTGGCCGGCCGCTTCGGCGATCAGGCCGATGGCCTTGTCGATGCCGGCGTCCAGGTCCAGGAAGGCGGGGGCGGCCTGCACGGCAGCCGCGCGGAATCGGGGATGGGTGGGGGGCATGGGGTTCTCCGTTGAACGAGGCCCGATGCTGGCGCGCGGTGGCCGGCGTGGCTTGACTGAGGGTCGCGCCGGGCTTGATCCACGGGCCCAGCCGACCAGGCTGGCACTGGTGTGCATTAGCCGGGACCCGTATGCTGCGACGCATGGCGCAGCAACTGCTCACCACCGCCAGCGTGCCCGAGGCCGACCGCACGGCCTACTGGATCGACGCCGTGTGCGACGCCTACGTGCAGCTGGAATGCGAGCCGCTCGGTGGCCACCACGGCATCGACGGCGAGATCCGCCTGGGTCACCTGTCGACGCTGCAGCTCTCCCAGGTGACCGCCAGTGCGCAGCACGTGCGGCGCACGCGGGGCCAGATCGCTCGCGCCAGCGAGGACTTCTTCCTCGTCAGTATCCAGACCCAGGGCCGGGGCGAGGTGCACCAGGACGGGCGCCGGGCCGGGCTGGCCCCGGGGGACTTCGCGCTCTACGACAGCACGCGTCCCTACGACCTGGTCTTCGGTGCCGACTTCCAGCAGATCGTGCTGCGGCTGCCGGGGCCTGCGTTGCGTGCCGAACTGGGCGGCACCGAGCGCCTGACGGCGCAGGCGGTGTCGGGCCGGCGTGGTGCCGGGCACCTGATGATCGAGATGATCCGGACGCTGGCGCAGGACATCGACACCCTCGAGCCGGCCTCGGCCGCCGCCGTGGCCCACAGCGTCACGCAGATCCTGGTGGCGGGCCTGCGCACGCTGCCGCAGGCGCAGCCGGCACCGGTGTCGTCGCTCACGGCCTTGCACCGGGCGCAGATCAAGGCCTTCGTGCGCGACCACCTGGGCGAGCCCGGGCTCGATGTCCAGCGCATCGCTGCGGCGCTGCGCCTGTCCCCCAGCAGCGTGCACCGGGTCTTCGCCGGCGAGCCCTGCAGCGTCAGCGAGTGGATCTGGGGGCAACGGCTCGACCGGCTGGCCCGGGACCTGTGCGATCCCGCGCTGCGACAGCGCAGCGTGAGTGCCCTCGGCTTCGCCCTGGGGTTCAACGACGCCGCACACCTGAGCCGTGCTTTCCGCGCGCGCTTCGGCTGTTCGCCCCGCGAGCATCGGGCGCGGCATCTGCCGCCGGCTTGAGTGACGGCTTGGCGGTGCGCGCCGGGCCTACTCCAGCACCACCGCCGTGCCGCTGGCCGACACCATCAGCATGCCGTTGCCCTGGCCGAGCACCTCGTAGTCCAGGTCCACGCCGACCACGGCGTTGGCGCCCAGGGCCTGGGCACGCTCCTGCAGTTCGGTCAGCGCGATGTCGCGCGCCCGTTGCAGTTCCTTCTCGTAGGTGGCCGAGCGACCGCCGACCAGATCGCGGATGCCGGCGAAGAGGTCCTTGAACAGGTTCGCGCCCAGGATGGCCTCGCCGGCGACGACGCCGCAGTAGCGGCTGATGCGGCGGCCCTCGATCTGCGGTGTGGTGGTCACGATCATCGGTGTGCTTCCCCTTCGTTTCCGTCGATCGAGCCCGCCCCGCGCCGGCCCGCATCGCGTAGAGTGTGCAGCAGGAGGACACGCATGGCATTCCTGCTGCTCGGGCTCGCCCTGCTGGCCCTGAAGTTTGCCGAGATCGGCCCGGTGGCCCAGTGGTCGTGGTGGGTGGTGCTTGCGCCATTCGGTCTGGCCGTGGCGTGGTGGGCCTACGCCGACAGCACGGGCCTCACCCAGCGCCGTGCCATCGCCAAGATGGACAAGCGCAAGGCCGAGCGCCGTCAACGTGACATGGAAGCGCTCGGCCTGGGCATCCAGCGCGACAAACGCACGCGTCGGGCGCCGGCGGCCTCGGCTGCGTCTGCGCGGCCGGCAGCGCCACGCCCAGCAGCGGCGCCGTCACCCGCACCGGCGCCACCGTCCCGTTTCGAGGACGAACCCGTGGCCACCCGCCGCGACCCGGAGCTCTGAAGCGCGCCACGCCGGCGGGCCGGCATTCCCCGCCCCCGGTGCCGGTCAGAAGTCCGTCGGTTCGTAGCGGTCGAGCACCGCGCCCACGCTGGCGCTGGCGGCGTTGCGCGCGAACTTGCCCAGCACGCCCCGCGTGTAGCGCGGGGCCGGGCGCTGCCAGGCGGACCGCCGGCGGGCGATCTCCTCGTCGGCCACGTTCAGCTGCAGCAGCAGCTGGTGCGCGTCGATGGTGATCGAATCGCCTTCCTGCACCAGCGCGATCAGGCCGCCTTCGTAGGCCTCGGGCGCCACGTGGCCCACGACCATGCCCCAGGTGCCGCCGCTGAAGCGGCCGTCGGTGATCAGGCCCACGCTCTCGCCCAGGCCCTGGCCGATCAGCGCGCCGGTGGGCGCCAGCATCTCCGGCATGCCCGGGCCGCCCTTGGGGCCCAGATAGCGCAGCACCATCACGTCGCCGGCGCTGATCTTGCCGGCCATGATGGCGGCCAGCGCGCTCTGCTCGTCGTCGAACACGCGCGCCGGGCCGGTGATGACCGGGTTCTTCAGCCCGGTGATCTTGGCCACGCAGCCCTCGGTGGCCAGGTTGCCCTTCAGGATCGCCAGGTGGCCCTGGGCGTACATCGGGTTCGTGACCGGGCGGATGACGTCCTGGTCGGCGCGCAGCGCGGGCACGTCCTTGAGGTTCTCCGCCACGGTCTTGCCGGTGATCGTCATGCAGTCGCCGTGCAGCAGGCCGGCGTCCAGCAGCACCTTCATCACCGCCGGGATGCCGCCGGCGCGGTGCAGGTCGATGGCCAGGTACTTGCCGCTGGGCTTGAGGTCGCAGATCACCGGCACCTTCCGGCGCACACGCTCGAAGTCGTCGATGGTCCAGTCCACCTCGGCGGCGTGGGCGATGGCCAGGAAGTGCAGCACCGCGTTCGTGCTGCCGCCGGTGGCCATGATCACGGCCACGGCGTTCTCGATGGCCTGCTTGGTGACGATGTCGCGTGGCTTCAGGTCGGCCTTCACCGCCTCCACCAGCACGCGTGCGGCTTCCTGCGTGTAGCCGACGATGGGGTCCTCCACGTTGGCCATCGTCGAGCTGAAGGGCAGGCTCATGCCCAGGGCCTCGAAGGCCGAGCTCATGGTGTTGGCGGTGTACATGCCGCCGCAGCTGCCGCTGCCCGGGATGGCGCGGCGCTCGATCTGGCAGAAGTCCTCCTCGCTCATCTTGCCGGCGCTGAACTGGCCCACGGCCTCGAAGACGCTGACGATGTTGAGGTCCTGGCCCTTGTAGTGGCCCGGCAGGATGGTGCCGCCGTAGACGTAGATGGCCGGCACGTTGGCGCGCAGCATGCCCATCATGCCGCCGGGCATGTTCTTGTCGCAGCCGCCGATGACGAGCACGCCGTCCATCCACTGGCCGCCGACGCAGGTCTCCACGCAGTCGGCGATGACCTCGCGGCTCACCAGGCTGTACTTCATGCCCTCGGTGCCCATGGACATGCCGTCGCTGATGGTCGGCACGCCGAAGACTTGCGGGTTGGCACCGGCGGCCTTGAGGCCATCCACGGCCGCATCGGCCAGCTTCTGCAGGCCGGAGTTGCAGGGCGTGATGGTGCTGTGGCCGTTGGCCACGCCGATCATCGGCTTGCCGAAGTCGTTCTCGGTGTAGCCCATGCCGTAGTACATGGACCGGTTGGGCGCGCGGGCGACGCCTTCGGTGATGTTCTTCGAGCGGCGGTTGAATCCGGCCATGGCGGGTCTCCTGTCTAGCGTTCGCGTTGCGGGCGTCGGGCCGGCAGTATGGTCCGCGGCCGGGCCTGTGGTCCAATCGATTGACATAAGCCCATTGATAAGTTGAACGGATGATCGAACTCCGCCCCCTGCGCCAGTTCATCGCCGTGGCCGAGGAACTTCACTTTGGCCGCGCCGCCGAGCGCCTGCACATCAGCCAGCCGGCGTTGACGCAGGCCATCCAGCAGCTCGAGCTGCGGATGGGCGCTCCACTGCTCGAGCGCAGCCAGCGTCGCGTGTCGCTCAGCCCCGCCGGGGCGGCGCTGCTGCCCGAGTTGCGCCGGCTCGTCGCCGCCGCCGACGCGCTGCCCGCCCAGGCGCAGGCCGCCGCGGCAGGGCAGGCCGGCAGGCTGCGCCTGGCCTTCGTCTCCAGCATCGCCTACGGCCCGCTGCCGGGCTGGCTGCGCAGCTTCCGCGAGGCCCGGCCCGGCGTGCAGCTGGCACTGCGGGAGGCCACGCTGGACGTGCAGCTCGATGCCTTCGCCGCCGACCAGATCGACGCCGGCTTCGTGCTGCACGCCGAAGGCGCCGCCCCGCCGGGCCTGGCCGCCCGCCGTGTGCTGCGCGAGCCGCTGATGCTGGCACTGCCCGAGACGCATGCGCTGGCGCGCCAGGCGCGGCCGTCGTGGGCGGCGCTGTCGGCCGAGCCGCTGGTGATCTTTCCGCGGCGCATCGCGCCGTCGCTGTACGACGCCATCCTCGGGCACTACCGGGCGCGTGGCGCCACGCCCGTGATCGGCCAGGAGGCGATCCAGATGCAGACCATCGTCAACCTGGTCTCGGCCGGTATGGGCATCGCCTGGGTGCCGGCGTCGCTGACGCAACTGCAACGGCCAGGGGTGGTGTACCGGGCACCCGCGGGCGCGGTGCTGTCGTGCGAGACCAGCCTCGTGTGGCGCGAGCCGGCGCAGCCGGCGGTGCGCAGATTCGTCGACCACGTGGCGGCGGTGTCGGACACCATGAGCATGGCGCCGGCCGCCACGCCCCAGCGGCGACAATCCGCAGCCGTCACCTCGCAATCCCTGTCCATGCCGCGACCCGCGTCGCGCCCCAGAAAGCCCGCCTGATGCTTGTGCATCCGCAGTTCGACCCCGTGGCCATCGCGCTCGGCCCGGTCCAGATCCACTGGTACGGCCTGACCTACCTGGTGGCCTTCGGCCTGTTCCTCTTCCTGGCCGTCAGGCGGGCGCAGAAACCCTGGTTCGCGCAGGCTGGCTGGACGCGGCGCGACGTGGAGGACCTGCTGTTCTGGGGTGTGGTCGGTGTCATCGTCGGCGGGCGCCTGGGTTACGCGCTGTTCTACAAGCCGGGCCACTACCTGAGCCACCCGCTGGAGATCCTGATGGTCTGGAAGGGCGGCATGTCCTTCCATGGCGGGTTGCTGGGCGTCATCGTGGCGCTGGCCCTGTTCGCGCGCAAGCTCGACCGGCCCTTCCTGCAGGTGGCCGACCTGGTGGCGCCCTGCGTGCCAACCGGCCTGGCCAGCGGGCGCATCGGCAACTTCATCAACGGCGAGCTCTGGGGCCGCGCCGCCGACCCGTCGCTGCCCTGGGCCATGGTCTTCCCGCAGGCGAACGACGGCATCGCGCGGCACCCGTCGCAGCTCTACCAGTTCGCGCTCGAGGGCCTGCTGCTGTTTGCGCTGCTGTGGTGGTACGGCGCGAAGCCGCGCGCCACGGGGCAGGTGTCTGGTGCCTTCCTGATGGGCTACGGCGTGTTCCGCTTCATCGCGGAATGGTTCCGCGAGCCCGACAGCTTCCTGGGCCTGCTGGCGCTGGGCATGAGCATGGGCCAGTGGCTGTGCCTGCCGATGATCGCGGCCGGCGCCGCGCTGTGGTGGTGGAGCGGGCGGCGCGGCAGCGTGCCCGCGACACAATAGCGCGATGCGACAGATCTTCCTCGACACGGAAACCACGGGCCTGTCTGCCGACAACGGCGACCGTCTGGTCGAGATCGGCCTCATCGAGATGGTGGACCGGCGCCTGACCGGTGACAACCGCCACTGGTACTTGAACCCCGAGCGCAGCAGCCACCCTGACGCGTTGCGGGTGCACGGCCTGACCGACGAGTTCCTGGCCGACAAGCCGAAATTCGCCGACATCGTCCAGGAACTGCTGGACTACGTGGCCGACGCACAACTCGTGATCCACAACGCCAGCTTCGACCTGGGGTTCCTGGACGCGGAACTGGCCCGCCTGGTCCATCCGCCGCTGGCCAGCCGCTGCGCCGGCGTGGTCGATTCCCTGCAGATGGCGCGCGAGCTCTACCCCGGCCAGCGCGCCAGCCTGGACGCGCTGTGCAAGCGGCTGGAGGTGGACAACAGCTCGCGCTCGCTGCACGGCGCGCTGCTGGATGCCGGGCTGCTGGCCGAGGTCTACATCCGCATGACGCGCGGTCAGGACTCGCTGGTCATCGACGCCGGCGACGACACACCGGGCACGCTGGCGGTGGCTGTCGTCGACCTGACGCAGTTCGAGCTGCCAGTGCTGCGTGCCAGCGATGCCGAGTGCCAGGCCCACGAGGCCGTGCTGGCCGATCTGGACAAGGCCACCGGCGACAAGACGCTGTGGCGTCGCATCGAGCCAAGGCAGGACGCGGAAACCGTGGCATAATCTTGGGCTTACCGGAGCTCCGGTTCGCCGAAAGGCGCCAGATTCCGGGCGGTTAGCTCAGTGGTAGAGCACTGCCTTCACACGGCAGGGGTCGCAGGTTCGAACCCTGCACCGCCCACCAAAACGCACATCAAATGAAGGGCTTGCGAGTGATCGCAAGCCCTTTGTGCTTCTGGCGCAAGCCCTTCGTGTTTCTAGCGGTTGCAGGCAGGTATTCGCCTGCCATCAGCAGGCCCGCTACAGATGGATCTCCGGAGGCCCTGGTGGCATCGGCCGGGCCCTGAAACGACAAGGGGTCGCAACCCTTCGGCGCGACCCCTTGAAAACCTGTGGTGGAGAGGAGGAGGATCGAACTCCCGACCTTCGCATTGCGAACGCGACGCTCTCCCAGCTGAGCTACCCCCCCACAGAGCCCGTGAGTGTAGCATGAAGGCGCCACACGACAAATGGAGCGCCGATGCCCTCAGTATCCCCGTCAGCCGCGCCGGACAGCGCCTGGCTCGACGCCCAGTATGACAACCGGGCCCGTGTGCCCGACTTCGCCAGCTATTTCGAGCGCTGGCGGGCGGCCTCCGCGTTGGCCCGCCAGGCGCAGGGCACGACGCTGGACCTGCGCTACGGGGATGGCGAGGGCGAGACGTTGGACCTGTTTCCACCTTCCGTGCCGGTGGACGGCCCGGCACCGGTGCTGGTGTTCATCCACGGCGGCTACTGGCGGTCGCTGTCGAAGGCGGACCACAGCTTCGTGGCGCCCGCCTTCAACGCCGCTGGCGCACTGGTGGTGGTGCCCGACTACGCCCTGGCACCGGCCGTGTCGGTGGAGCACATCACGCTGCAGATGGCGCGCGCGCTGGCCTGGGTCTGGCGGCACATCGGCGAACACGGCGGCGACCCGCGGCGCATCGCGGTGGTCGGCCACTCGGCCGGCGGGCACGCGGCGGCCATGATGCTCAGTTGCCGCTGGCCCCAGCTGGCGCCCGACCTGCCAGCCAGCCTGTGCACACGGGCGATGGCCATCTCCGGCCTGTTCGACCTCGAGCCGCTGCGCCACACCTCGATCCTGCAGCCCGACCTGCAGCTCACCCGCGCCTCGGTGGCCCGGCTCAGCCCCGCCTTCTTCCCGCGGCCCAAGGGCCGGCTGTATGCCGTCGTCGGCGGCGACGAGAGCGACGAGTTCCTGCGCCAGAACAGTCTGATCCGGGATGTCTGGGGGCCGACCAGCGTGCCGGTGTGCGAGACCTTGGCGCGCAGCAACCATTTCAGCGTGCTGCACAACCTGGTCGACCCGGCCGGGCGGCTGCACGATCTGGCGCTGCGGCTGCTCGACCTGCGTTGAGCCAGGCAACGGCGGGTCGACTTCCAGGGTTAACCCCAGCACGGATTGAGAATCCTTTTCATCAATTGATCTGATCGAGGAGATTGGTCTGATCTATCGCCCGCATTGATGCATTGCATTGGAGCTTGGGCCGCCGGGTTGGTAAGGTCCGTGGTGATCGGTGCAGCACCGCACCGGTTGAACGAATGACTCAAGGAGCATCACATGCAACTCAAGGGTTCGAAGACCGAGCAGAACCTGAAGGACGCCTTCGCGGGCGAGTCCCAGGCCAACCGCCGTTACCTTTACTTCGCGAACAAGGCCGACGTGGAAGGCCAGAACGACGTCGCGGCGCTGTTCCGTTCGACCGCTGAAGGCGAGACCGGCCACGCCCACGGCCACCTGGAGTTCCTGGAGAACGGTTCCGGCGACCCGGCCACCGGCCTGCCCATCGGCAACAGCCGCCAGAACCTGATGGCCGCCGTGGCCGGCGAGACGCACGAGTACACCGACATGTACCCGGGCATGGCCAAGACGGCGCGCGACGAAGGTTTCGACGAGATCGCCGACTGGTTCGAGACGCTGGCCAAGGCCGAGCGTTCGCACGCCAACCGCTACCAGAAGGCGCTGGACGCGCTGGTCGACTGACCACGGTCCGCAATGACGTGCAAGGGGCTTCGTGCCCCTTGTTCGTTTCCGGTCACAGGCAAGCACAGCACAAGGCGAACAAGCATGCGTGAAGGCAACCTCGAAGCCCCGACCCGGCACCCGCTGGACTGGAAGAGCGCCGACTTCTGGGACGAAGCCTCCCTGATGACGGAGATGGAGCGCGTCTTCGACATCTGCCACGGCTGCCGCCGATGCGTGAGCCTTTGCCAGAGCTTCCCCAACCTGTTCGACCTCGTCGACGAGACCGACGACGGCGAGGTGCACGGCGTCAAGAAGCAGGACTACTGGAAGGTCGTCGACCAGTGCTACCTGTGCGACCTGTGCTACATGACCAAGTGCCCGTACACGCCGCCGCATGCGTGGAACCTGGACTTCCCGCACCTGATGCTGCGCGCCAAGGCGCAGAAGTTCAAACGCGGCGAGGTGAAGGCCGGCGAGAAGTTCCTGGCCAGCACCGACACGCACGGCAGCTTCGCCGGCATCCCCATCGTCGTGCAGGTGGTCAACGCCATCAACAAGACCACGTTCGCCCGCAAGCAGATGGACAAGCACCTGGGCGTGCACCCGGACGCCTGGATGCCCGAGCTGGCCACGCAGCGTTTCCGCTGGGGCGCGCAGAAGTCGCCGTCCAACGTGGTCACCAACGGCGAGCGCACGCCGGGCAAGGTGGCCATCTTCTCCACCTGCTACGTCAACTACAACGAGCCCGGCATCGGCCACGACCTGCTGAAGATCCTGGCGCACAACGACATCCCCTACGTCATCGTCGACAAGGAGAGCTGCTGCGGCATGCCCAAGCTCGAGCTGGGCGACCTGGACGCGGTGGCCGAGCACAAGGCGGCCAACATGCCGGTGCTGGCGAAGTACGCGAAGGAGGGCTACGCCATCCTCAGCGCCGTGCCCAGCTGCACGCTGATGTTCAAGCAGGAGCTGCCGCTGATGTTCCCCGACTGCGCCGAGACGCAGGCGGTGAAGGCGGCGATGTTCGACCCCTTCGAGTACCTGGTGGCGCGCCACAAGGACGGCCTGCTCAAGACCGACTTCAAGACCGCGCTGGGCAAGGTCAGCTACCACATCCCCTGCCACGGCCGGGTGCAGAACATCGGCCGCAAGACCGAGGACATGTTCAAGCTCATCGGCCAGACGGTGCAGGTGCAGCTCAACACCGTGGAGCGCTGCTCCGGCCACGCCGGCACCTACGGCGTGAAGACGCCCACCCACCCGGTGGCGATGAAGATCGGCAAGCCGGTCTTCCGCGCCATGGCCAAGGACGAGCCGGACGTGATCAGCAGCGACTGCGCGCTGGCCGGCCACCACATCGCCCAGGGCATGGCCCAGGCCGGCACGCCGGCCAAGGCGCTGGCCCATCCGTTGACCCTCGTGGCCCGGGCCTACGGCCTGTGAGCCTTCCTCAAGGACACCTCGCATGACCATCACCCGCGACAGCCTCCTGACGCTGGAGGCCTATTCGAAGATCCGCAAGACCAGCAAGCCCGAGGCCATCGCGCACCGCAAGCGGCGCAGCGTGGCGCTGGGCGAGCACATGACGCTGCAGTTCGAGGACGAGCAGACCATCCGCCGGCAGATCCAGGAGATGCTGCACATCGAGAAGATCTTCGACGAGGAGGGCATCCAGTCGGAGATCGAGGCCTACGCACCGCTGGTGCCCGACGGCAGCAACTGGAAGGCCACGATGCTCATCGAGTACCCCGACCCGCACGAGCGCAAGCGCGAGCTGGCGCGGCTGATCGGCGTCGAGGACCGCATGTTCGTCGAGGTCGAGGGCCATGGCCGCGTCTACGCCATCGCCGACGAGGACCTGGACCGCGAGAACGACGAGAAGACCTCGTCGGTGCACTTCGTGCGCTTCGAGTTCAACGTGCCGATGAAGCAGGCCATCCGCGCCGGCGCGGTGGTGAAGCTGGGCTGCGACCACACCAACTACCCGGCGCACGTGGTCATCGCACCGGAGACGCTGGCCAGCCTGGCGGGCGACCTGCGCTGAAAACAGCGGCACTGGCGTCGCCGATGGCGAGCCGGTGCCCGCAGTCCCGGCGGCGTTGTCGGGTGATCCTGCCTGCAAAGACGCGCGTCAGCTCGCTTCGCCACAATGCACTGCAGCATGAGCAAGCAGCCTCCTCGTCCTGCCATCGCCACCGCAGAACGTCGGTCCGGCGAGGACCGCCGCCGCCGCGACGGTGCCAATCCCAAGGGCGCCGAGCGCCGGCGCAGCATCGAGCCGCGCGGGCCGGAGGTCAGCGAGGTGGCGCTGCCGCCGGAGGAGTGGCAGCGGCTTTACGGCAAGAAGCCCCCGACGCGCTGAGCACGGCGGGGGCTTGTTCGGGAGATCACGCCGGCGGGCCCGCAGGCCTGCCGGTGAACGCGTCGGGTCAGTGCCGGATCAGGTGGTCGAAGGCGCTGAGCGCGGCCTTCGCCCCTTCACCAGCGGCGATCACGATCTGCTTGTACGGCACCGTCGTCGCGTCGCCGGCGGCAAAGATGCCCGGCACGCTGGTGGCGCAGCGCTCGTCGATCATGATCTCGCCGTAGCGGCTCAGCTCCACCGTGCCCTTCAGGAACTCGGTGTTGGGCACCAGGCCGATCTGCACGAACACACCGGCCAGCGCCACGCGGTGGCTCTCGCCGCTGGCCCGGTCGGTGTAGATCAGGCCATCCACCTTTTGTCCGTCGCCGGTGATCTCGGTGGTCTGCGCGTTCACGTGGATGGTCACGTTGGGCAGGCTCTGCAGCTTCTTGACCAGCACGGCGTCCGCCTTGAGCTGGTCGGCGAATTCGATCAGGGTCACGTGATGCACCACGCCGGCCAGGTCGATGGCCGCCTCGACGCCGGAGTTGCCGCCGCCGATCACCGCCACGTCCTTGCCCTTGAACAACGGGCCGTCGCAGTGCGGGCAGTAGGCCACGCCCTTGTTGGCGTACTCGGCCTCGCCGGGCACGTTCACCTTGCGCCAGCGCGCGCCGGTGGCCACGATCAGGCTCTTCGCACGCAGCGTGGCGCCGTTCTCCAGCTTCACCGCGATCGTGTTGCCGGGCTCCACCGCAGCCACGCGCTGGTGCGGCATCACGTCCACGTCCACCGAGCGCACCTGGGCTTCAAGCGCAGCGGCGAACTTCGGCCCCTGCGTCTCCAGCACCGAGGGGTAGTTCTCGATGCCCATGGTGTCCATGGTCTGCCCGCCCAGGCGCTCGGCCAGGAGGCCGGTGCGGATGCCCTTGCGCGCGGCATACACCGCTGCCGCGGCGCCGGCCGGACCGCCGCCGACGACCAGCACGTCGAAGGCGTCCTTGGCGTCTAGTGCCTTGGCCTCGCGGGCGGCGGCGCCGGTGTCCACCTTGGCCAGGATCTCCGGCAGCTCCATGCGGCCGGAGCCGAAGGGCTGGCCGTTGAGGAAGATGGCGGGCACGGCCATGATCTGGCGCTGCTCCACCTCGTCCTGGAACAGGCCGCCATCGATGGCCACGTGGCGCACGCGCGGGTTCAGCACCGCCATCAGGTTCAGCGCCTGCACCACGTCCGGGCAGTTGTGGCAGGTCAGGCTCATCCAGGTCTCGAAGACGAACTCGCCTTCCAGGGCCTGGATCTGCTCGATCACGGCCTGCTCCACCTTCGGCGGGTGGCCGCCGGCCTGCAGCAGCGCCAGCACCAGCGAGGTGAACTCGTGGCCCATCGGAATCGCGGCGAACTCCACACCCATGTCCGCGCCGACGCGGCTGATGCGGAACGACGGGCGGCGTGCGGCGTTGCCGTCGAAGCGCGCGGTGACCTTGTCCGACAGCGCGGCGATTTCGGACAGCAGCTCGCGCATCTGCTGCGCCTCTTCGCGGTCGTCCAGCGTGGCGACCAGTTCGATCGGCTGGGTGATGCGTTCGAGGTAGGCGGCGAGCTGGCCCTTGATGGCGTCGTCGAGCATGGCGTTCTCCTGGAAGTTGAGGGGCGAGCAGGGCCCGGCCCGGTCGCCAGCGCCCGATGGCGGGGTGCGCTGGCGACTGGACCTGGCGGTTCAGTCGAGGGGGCAGGAGGGCGGCGCCCTCCTCGCAGGGTGAGGGCTTAGATCTTGCCCACGAGGTCCAGCGACGGGGTGAGCGTCTTGGCACCGTCGTTCCACTTGGCCGGGCAGACCTGGCCGGGGTTCTTGGCGACGTACTGCGCGGCCTTGAGCTTGCGCAGGGTTTCCTTCATGTCGCGGGCGATGCTGTTGTCGTGCACTTCGGCGGTCTTGATCACGCCTTCGGGGTTCACGACGAAGGTGCCGCGCAGGGCCAGGCCTTCTTCTTCGATGTGCACGCCGAACATGCGGGTCAGCGTGTGGGTCGGGTCGCCCACCAGCGGGAACTTCGCCTTGCCGACGGCCGGCGAGGTCTCGTGCCACACCTTGTGCGAGAAGTGCGTGTCGGTGGTGACGATGTAGACCTCGGCGCCCAGCTTCTGGAACTCGGCGTAGCTGTCGGCCGCGTCCTCGACTTCCGTCGGGCAGTTGAAGGTGAAGGCGGCGGGCATGAAGACCAGCACCGACCATTGGCCCTTCAGGCTCTCGTCGCTGACTTCGACGAACTTGCCGTTGTGGAAGGCCTGGGTCTTGAACGGCTGGACGGTGGTGTTGATGATGGACATTCGCTAGCTCCTGGTGAGGTTGAGGGATCAGGGAAAACTCGAATGACCGTTACTTTAGGTGCGCCGCAGCATTTGTGGAATTGATTGAACCAATATCCTCCATCGAGACGGCCAATGATCGGCCGCGCGCTCAGCCGAACTTGAGGAACAGCTGGCTGTACGGCTTCTTCAGCTGACCCAGTGCGACCCGTGCCGCCGCCGCGTCGCCGGCCGTCACCGCCGTCAGCAGCGCATGCACCGACGCCTGCACGGCCTGCAGGCCGGACTGGAACGCCGGGTCCTCACGCGTGGCTGGCGGAGCCTCGTCGGCCAGCCGGCGCGCCAGGTAAGCCAGCGCGCCAGTGGCGGCGGTCAGGTCGGGCAGATCACCGGGGCGGGACAGCCAGGCCGGTGCACGCTGCAGCACCAGTTCCATCTGGGCGTGGTAGGCGTTCATCGCGTCGCTGAACACGACGACGTTGTTGCGCCGGCGCAGGTCGGCCAGCAGGTCGCGGATGGCCTCCAGCGTGTCGTGTGCCTCGGCCAGCCCCCCGCCGGCCACCTGCCGGACGGCGCGCACGTACACCGCGTCCACCTCGGCCAGCGTGGCGGCGAAGCCGGGGTCCCGGTCGTAGGGGGCCGGCGCGGCGCCGGCAAAGCGCTCGCGCACCGCGGTCCAGGCCTGGCGCGCCTGGGCCACGGCCTGGGCCGACGCGGCCTGGTCGCCACTGTTGGTGCGGAACAGGGCGGCGCGGTAGGGCGCATAGGCCTGCTGCATCGCGTCGGTGAAGACATCGGCGGCCTGGGCGGTGGAGAGGGACAGCGCCAGCACGGCGGCGCCGCAGAGTCGGGCCAGCAAAGCGGTCATGAGGGAACTCCTTCAATACCCGTGACGGTACATCAGCCCTGCTGCTGCCGCCAGGCGCGGATGGACTCGGCGCTGTACAGCGCCAGTGCCAGCCAGATCAGGACGAAGCCGGTGGCGCGTTCGGCGCTGAAGGGCTCGCCATAGACGAAGACGCCGATCAGGAACTGCAGCGTCGGCCCCAGGTACTGCAGCAGGCCCAGCGTGGCCAGTTTCAGCTGGCGGGCCCCGGCGGCGAACAGCAGCAGCGGGATCGCGGTGAACGGCCCGGCCAGCAGCAGCCAGGCCAGGGTGGGCGTGTCGTGCCCCGCCAGACCGCCGCTGCCCTGCCAGGTCCACCAGGCGATCAGGCCCAGCGCCAGCGGGCCCTGCATCAGCGTTTCCAGCGCCAGGCCCTCGGCCGCGCCCAGCGGGGCGGTCTTGCGCATCAGCCCGTAGAGGCCGAAGGTGCCCGCCAGCACCAGCGCCACCCAGGGCCACTCGCCCGCACCCACGATCAGCCACAGCACCCCGGCGGCGGCGATGGCCACCGCGGCCCACTGGCGCGGCCGCGGGCGTTCGTGCAGCACCAGCACGCCCAGCAGCACGTTGACCAGCGGGTTGATGAAGTAGCCCAGGCTGGCGTCCAGGATGCGCCCGGCGCTGACCGCCCAGACGTAGAGGCCCCAGTTCATCGCCAGCAGAAAGGCGGAGAGGGCGAAGACCTTGAGCACGTGGCGATCGGTCAGCGCCGCCTTCAGCCAGGCCGTGCGCCGCCACCAGGCCAGCAGCGCGAACACGAACACCAGTGACCAGGCCGACCGGTGCGCCACCACCTCGGCCGCGCTGACGTGGGCCACCTGCTTGATGTACAGCGGGAACAGCCCCCACAGGATGTAGGCGAGGGCGGCGGCGATCAGACCTTGGGGCATGGGGGCGACGGCAGGCGAACCGCGCATTGTCAAGCCAATGCCGGGCGGCCATCATCGGCGGACATGGTCGAGGTCCGCTTCACGCCGCAGCTGCGCAGGTTCACCGTCACGCCGGAGGTGGCGTGCGAGGCCGCCACGCTGCGCCAGGCGCTGGAGGCGGCCTTCGCGGCCAATCCGCGGCTGCGCGGCTACGTGCTCGACGACCAGGGCCACGTGCGGCCCAACGTGGCGATCTTCGTCGACGGGCGGCGCTGCGCCGATGCCGTCGCGCAGACCGATGTGCTTCAACCCGACAGCCGCATCTACGTGATGCAGGCGCTTTCCGGAGGCTGAGAATGTCCGCAGACCGTGCCTGGGTGGCCACCCGCAAGGGCCTGATCGAACTGCGTCATCATGGGGGCGGCTGGCAGGTCCAGGGCCACCAGTTCCTGGGCGAGCCGGTGAGCGCCGTGCTGCCGCCGGACGGCCGTGGGCGCATGCTGGCGGCGTTGAACCTGGGCCACTTCGGCTGCAAGGTGCACCGCTCCGACGACGCTGGCGCCACCTGGGCCGAGGTGGCCACGCCCACCTACCCGGCGCAGCCGGCCGACGCCACCGGCCCGGCCTGGAAGCTGGTGCTGATCTGGACGCTGGCGCGGGCCGGCGGCACCGCCTGGGCCGGCACGCTGCCCGGCGGCCTGTTCCGCAGCGACGACGACGGCACCAGCTGGCAGCTGGTGCGCGGTCTGTGGGACCGGCCCGAGCGCCTGGAGTGGATGGGCGGCGGCTACGAGTTTCCGGGGATCCATTCGGTCTGCCCGCACCCCAGCGAGGCCGGTGAACTGCTGGTGGCCGTCAGCTGCGGCGGAGCCTGGCGCAGCACCGACGGGGGCGAGACCTGGGCCAGCCGGGCCCAGGGCATGCGCGCCGATTTCATGCCGCCCGAGCGCGCCGAGGACCCGAACATCCAGGATGCGCACTGCGTCGTGCGTTGCGCCGCCGCGCCCGACGTGCTGTGGTGCCAGCACCATGGCGGCATCTGGCGCAGCACCGACAACGGCGGGTCGTGGCATTCGCTGCAGGCGCCGGTGTCGAGCTTCGGCTTTCCGGTGGCCGTGCACCCGCGGGATCCGGACACCGCCTGGTTCGTGCCCGCCATCGCCGACCAGTGCCGCGTGCCGGTGGACGGCGCCCTGGTGGTCAACCGCACGCGCGACGGCGGCCGCAGCTGGCAGACGCTGCGCGAGGGCCTGCCGCAGCGCCACGCCTACGACCTGGTGTACCGCCACGCGCTGGACGTGTCGGACGACGGGCAACGCCTGATGATGGGCAGCACCACCGGCGGCCTGTGGGCCAGCGACGATGGCGGCGACCACTGGCAGACCGTGTCGCTGAACCTGCCGATGGTGCACGCCGTGCGCTTCGGCTGACGGGAGCCTGGATGATCCGTGCGCTGTGGTGCCACCCGGACAGCGGCCGCATCGAGGTCGGCGACGAGTCCCTGATCGACGCCTGGCGTGCCGCGCCGGGCACCCGGCTGTGGCTGGACCTGGCGGACGTCGAGCCCGAGCCAGAGCGGCACCTGCTGACCGGCCGTTTCGGCCTGCACCCGCTGGCGGTGTCCGATGCGCAGCACCCGCGCCACCCGCCCAAGCTCGAGGGCTTCGCCGACCACGCCTTCCTGCTGCTCAAGGGCATCGGGCCGACGCAGGAGCGCTTCGACTTCGCGACCATCCAGATCGCGATCTTCATCGGCACGGACTTCCTCGTGACCCGCCATTCGGCGCCGTCGACCAGCATCGACCGCCTGTGGCAGGAACTGCAGGCCGACCCGGCCGCGCTGGTGCACGGGCCCGATGCGGCGGCGCTGCGCCTGGCGCGCATCTCCATCGACCACTACACCCGTCGCCTGCTGGTGCTGGAGCCCTGGCTGGAGGACCTGGAGGAACAGATCGTCGAGCACCCGCGCGACGAGATGCTGGCCGAGCTGACGCGCACCCGCACCGACCTGCGCCGCTTCCGCCGCGTGCTGCGCTACCACGTGCAGATCTTCGAGGACCTGCTGGACGACGACGAGCGCCCGCCGCAGATCACGGCTGCGCGCCGGCACGAGATCAACGACGTCTACGAGCACCAGGAGCGCGCCGCCAGCCTGGCCACGCTGTACTACGAGGTGGCGACGGACCTGATCGACGGCACGATCTCGCTGGCCTCGCACCGGCTGAACAACATCATGAAGGTGCTGACCATCGTCACCGCGATCTTCGTGCCGCTGAGCTTCCTGGCCGGCATCTACGGCATGAACTTCGAGCAGATGCCGGAGCTGAAAACGCGCTACGGCTACTTCATCCTGCTGGGCGTCATGGCCACGCTGGCGACCGCGCTGCTGGTGATCTTCCGGCGCAAGCGGTGGATCTAGCGCCTCGGTGCGGCGGCCGGGCGAACGCATGAACCGCCGGCGCTGGTTTCGGGTCGGCATCAAGGTGATGCACGAGGTCGGGGCCATCGGCTTCGGCGGCGCGCTGCTGGCCTGCCTGCTCATCAACCAGACGGCCGATCGCGCGTCGGCCGCCGAGTTCCTCGCGGCGCGGCAGGTCTTTGCGGCCATCGCGCAGTACGTCTTGATCCCGTCGATGGGACTCGTCGTCGTGAGTGGCCTGGTCGCGATGGCGGCCACCCAGGCCTACGCGAACGCCGGGTGGGTCTGGCTCAAGGCGCTGCTCGGGCTGAGCGTGTTCGAAGCCACGCTGCTGGTCGTCGGCGCCAGCACGAGGCAGGCCGAAATGGCCGCTGCCGTGCAGACCGCCAACGCGGACCTGATCGCGTCGCTGCTGCGGTCCGAGCGCATCACGCTCTGGCTGCTGGTCGTCATCTGCGTCGTCAACGTGGTGTTGGCGGTGTGGCGGCCCCGGTCGAAGGACAGGCGACGCTGAGGCCGCACGGCCCGCGCGCCGGCCCTGGAGCCACGCCAATGACGCCGGTCCCCCCCGATGCCCCGCCGCCGGAAGACGCCGTCAGTTCAGGTCGCCGCCGACGTACAGCCAGCGCCCGTTTCGCCGCTCGAAACGGCTCGTCTCCTGCAGCCGGTGGGCGCGGCCGCCGAGCTTGCTGCGGGCGACGAAGCGCACCGTGGCATGGTCGGCATCCTGCTGCGCATGCTGCCGGACCTCCAGCCCCAGCCATTTCAGCCCCGGCGGGTTGGGTGCCAGGTCGGCCGGGCAGGTCTCCGGCGCCCAGGTGGCGCGCAGGTAGGCCAGGTCGTCGCGCACGTAGGCGCAGTAGCGGCTGCGCATCAGGACTTCGGCATCGGGCGCCTGAAGGTGATTCGGTCCGGCGTGCCAGCGGCCGCAGCAGGCGGCATAGGCGTGACCACTGCCGCAGGGGCACGGCGTTGCGTTCACAGATCGAGCTCCCAGGTTTCGCCGACCAGGTCGTGGCCGAAGCTGTGGTGTGGTTCGCTCGCCACCAGCGCATAGCCGGCGCGACGGTAGATGGCGCGTGCGGCCAGCAGGTTGGCGTTGGTCCACAGACGGATGCGCGCGTAACCGGCCTGGCGGGCAAAGTCCTCGCACGCGGACGTCAGCCGCGTGCCGATGCCGGCGCCACGCGCGGCCGGCTCCACCAGCAGCAGCCGCAACTGCGCCACGCTGGGCAGCACGGCCCGAGTGGTTTCATCGCGGCCCTGCACCAGACACACACAGCCCAGCGGCCGCCCGGCGCGCTCGGCGATCCAGCAGGCTTCGCGTGCAGGGTCGAAGCGCTCGATGAAGTCAGCGCCGATGCGCGCCACCAGGGCCTCGAAGCCGCTGTCCCAGCCGTACTCCTGCGCGTACAGCGCGCCATGGCGCATCACGATCCAGCCGATGTCGCCCGGCCGGTGCGGCCGCAGCGTCACCGGCGTGTCGTCCATCGAGGCCAGCTGCCGCATCAGCGTGTCGACGGCATCCGCCACGGCCTGCTGTGCCTCATCGTCCAGCGGCGCCAGCAGTTCGGCCATCTGACGTTGCGACGCGCGGTCCAGCGGCGCGAAGGCCCGCCGGCCAGCGGCACTGAGCGACAGCATCGTCTGCCGCCCGTCGTGCGGCGCACGGCGGGCCTTCACCAGCGCCTGCTCGCGCAGCCGCGCCAGCAGGCGGCTCAGGTAGCCGGCGTCGAGCGCCAGCGTGCGGGCCAGCGCGCTGGCACTCTGCTCGCCCCCATGCGCCAGCTCCCACAGCACGCGCGATTCCGGCAGCGTGAAGCGGCTGCCCAGCAGCTGGGGCCGCAGCACGCCCAGGCGCCGTGTCCAGAAGCGGTTGAACGCGCGCAGCGTGGCAATGCGCTCGGGCGGCGCGACGGTGGATTCCGGCATGACCGCAGCATGCCGCATGAAGCTTGCCTTTGGCAAGGAGTTGCGGCGCTACACTGCGGCGACGCGAACACAACGGAGACGCCCCGATGCTCGACCCGCAGGCCCGCGCGCTGCTCGACCTGATGATCGCCAACGGCGTGCCGCCGATGCACACGCAGTCGCCGGCCGAGGGCCGCGCCGCTTACCGCGACCGCCGGGGTTACTCGCAGCCCGAGCCGCCGCCGGTGGCCAGCGTGCGCGACCTCACGGGCGACGGCATCCCGATGCGCCTGGTCATGCCGCTGCAGCCGTCCACCACGCCGCCGCCGCTGCTGGTGTACTACCACGGCGGTGGCTGGGTGATCGGTGACCTGGACACGCATGACGTGCTGTGCCGCAGCCTGGCCGCCGGCGCCGGCTGCGCCGTGCTGGCGGTGGACTACCGGCTCAGCCCGGAGCACCGCTTCCCGGCCGCGGTGGATGATGCCGTCGCCGCCTTCCGCTTCGCGCAGCGCGAGGCCGCCGCGCTGGGCGTGGACCCGGTGCGCATCGCGGTCGGCGGCGACAGTGCCGGCGGCAATCTGGCCGCCGTGGTCTGCCTGGCGCAGCGCGACGCCGGCGGGGCGATGCCGGCGTTCCAGCTGCTGATCTACCCGGCCACCGACATGCGCTGCATCGCGCCGTCCCACGCCGCCAACGGCGAGGGCCTGCTGCTGACCGCCGATCTGATCGGCTGGTTCACCGGCCACTACATGGCGGACGCGCCGCGCGACGACTGGCGTGCCAGCCCGCTGCTGGCGGCGCGTCACGACGGTCTGCCGCCGGCCCTGGTGCTCACCGCCGGCTTCGACCCGCTGCGCGACGAAGGACGGCAGTACGCCGACGTGCTGTCCGCCGCCGGCGTGCCGACGCAGTACGTGTGCTTCGAGCGGCAGATCCACGGCTTCGCACCGATGGGCCGCGTGATCGACGAGGCGAACACGGCGGTCGACCTCTGTGTTTCGGCGCTGACGCGGGCCCTCGCGCGCTGAATCCGTGGCGGCACACCTTCGTGCGCTGACGATCAGCCCTCCGGCTGGCGAAGCCGGTCGCGGAAGAGCGCGAACAGCCACGAGCGCATGCCGATCACGATGGTGTAGGCCTGCCGCTGTTCCGCTGGCAGTGCGCGGTCGGCCAGGTGCTGGTGTGCGAAGTCCTGCGCCAGGCGCTGCAGCCGTTCGTTGAAGGCCTGGGCCTGCGCCGGCTGGATCTGGCCGTGCACCAGCACCAGCATCTCGCCGTCGCCGTCGAAGCCGCCGCTGAAGTAGTCGCCGACGGCATGCTCGCGGAAGTACTGCATCACCGGCCCGTGCGGCCGCCAGCGGAAGGTCTTGTCGATCTTCAGCCGGTAGCGGTTGTTCGCGCGCAGCTCCAGGATGCCCAGCCGGTCCAGCGCCACCAGGGCCGCCACCACCTCGGCCTTGTGCAGCGTGTAGGTGGCCACGATCTCTTCGAAGCGCCATTGGCTGAGCGCGCAGATCGCCACCAGCAGCAGCCGTGGGTCGGCCACCACCGCGCGTTCCTGTTCCAGCGTGAGCTCGTGGCGCTCGGGCTGCAGGTTGGCCACCTGACGCGCCAGGTCGCCGAAATCCATCTTCAGCAGCGCCAGCACCTGGTCGATGCGCGCCAGCGACAGATCGCCGCGCGAGAAGATGCGCTTGACGCTGGACTCGGCCAGACCCAGCTCGCGCGCCAGCCGGGCGTAGGTGATGCCGGCGCGGCGCAGTTCGGCCTTCAGGGCCGTCACCAGGGTGTGGGTGCCACTCATCGTTGGGCTCGAAAAGTATCGCTTGACGATACCAGACGTCCGACCTGAATCCACGCTCCTGGGAGCGATGGATACCTCTTTGCCGATCGCGCAGCATGAGGCCATGTTCAACACCGAGGCCCGCCTCATGCACCGTTCCCCTGCCCACCCCGTCCGCATCGACACCCGCGCCTGGCGTGCCCAGGTCTGGATCAGCTTCGGCGTCGCGCTGACCTTGTGCGCCACCGGCCTGGCCTGGCTGCCGGGGGCCGACCTGGACCGCGCCTTCATGGTCATGGGCTACCTGTTCACGCTGACCAGCGCCTTCACGCTGGCCAAGTTCGTGCGCGACAACGAAGGCCACCGTCAAGACACGCCGCAATGGGGCGCGCTGGTCTGGGGCGGCTTCGCCGCCGCGATGGCGCTCACCGCCTGGGGCCTGTGGCGCATGGACCTCAGCCCCACCTACAAGGCCTTCCTGGCCGTGAGCTGGCTGTTCATGGTCTCCAGTGCCTTCACGCTGGCCAAGACGCTGCGCGACGCGCAGGAGGCGCGGCTGGCGCTGAGCTGTGATGTGGATGACATGCAATGAACCGCGCCGCATCGCGACCGCTGGCCGTGCTGCTGCTGGCGCTGGCCCTGGCCCAGGCGCCCGCGGCCCGCGCCCACGGCGGCTCGGAGCTGAGCACGCTGTCGACCTTACCGGTGGCCTTGTCGGTGGCCGTGCCGGCCGGCCTGCTGGTGTCCGGGGCCGCCTTCACCGTGATCGCCGTGCAGGGCGCTTCGGACGCCAGCGTCTGGGTGCTGGAACGGGCCTCCGACGGCGCGCGCTTCGGCCTGCACCTGTCGGCGGGTGCGTCGGCGGTCGTTGGCGGCACGGTGGTCGTCAGCACGGTGGCCGCGGGCTGGGTGCTCTCGGCCGCGGGCGAGGCACTGTGCTTCATCCCCAATCAACTCGGTCGTGCGCTGCTGCACGACGAGCGGCTGACATGGTGAGCCGCGTCATGCGCGCGCTGGGGCTGGCGCTGGCGCTGACCTGTGCGGGCGCCCAAGCAGGGCAGGGCTGCGAGACCCGGCGGCCCACCACCGCGGCGGTGCAGCGTGCGCTGGACCTGGCACTGGCCACCGCGCAGGCGCTGGACGCCAGCGGCGCGCAGGTGGTGCTGCTCGCGCGCGCCGGGCAGGACCTGTCGCGCCACGGGCTGCGCTGGTCGCACGCCGGGTGGGCCTACCGCGACGACGCCGGCCACTGGCGGGTGCTGCACAAGCTAAACGCCTGCGGCAGCGCACGTGGCGAGCTCTACCGCCAGGGACTGGCCCCGTTCTTCATGGACGACCTGCACCACTACCGCGCCGGCTGGGTGGTGCCCACGCCCGCGCTGCAGGCGAAGTTGCGGCCCCTGCTCATGGACGACCAACACATCGCCACCCTGCACGAGCCGCGCTACAGCATGGTGGCCTACCCATGGGCCACGCGCTTCCAGCAGTCGAACCAGTGGGCCATCGAGACCCTGGCGCTGGCTGCCGAACCGCGGGCCGCCCGGCGCGACCGCGCCCAGGCCTGGCTGAAGCTGCAGGGCTACACGCCCACGGTGATTCAGTTGGGCAGCCTCGAGCGCCTGGGCGCCAGCGTGAGCCTGGTGCACATCAGCTTCGACGACCACCCGCCGGCGCAGCGCTTCACCGGCCGCATCGCCACCGTCACCGTCGACTCGGTCTTCGGCTGGCTGCAACGCCGTGACCTGGCCGGGCCGGTGCAGGAGATCGCGCGATGAAGCGCCGCCACTGGCTGGCCTGCTGCGGCGGTGCGGCGCTCGGTGCGGGGCTGTTCACCAGCCTGGGCGCACGGGCCTGGCGCAATGCGTGCCGCGGGCCGTTGCCGGCCGACCTGGCCGCCGACGAACTCGTGGCCGCTGCGCTGGACGGCCTGGACCCGACGCGGCTGGTGGACACGCACGCCCACCTGCTGGGCACCGGCGACGCCGGCAGCGGCTGCCGCATCCACCCGCACCTCACCCAGGCCTGGCATCCGGTGGAACATCTGCGACGGCGCGCCATCCTCAACGGCGCCTGCGTGGCGGCCGATGCGCCGTCGATCGACACCGCCTACGTCGACCGCCTAGTGGCGCTGGCCGCCGAGTTCCCGGCCGGCGCGCGCTGGTGGCTGTTCGCCTTCGACGAGGCGCACGACGACGACGGGCGCATGCGCCACGCCTGGACCACCTTCCACGTGCCCGACCGCTGGGCGGCCACGGTGGCGGCGCGCCACCCGGCGCACTTCGACTGGGTGGCCTCGGTGCACCCGTACCGCGCCGACGCTGCCGAGCGGCTGGACGCCGCCCTGGCCGCCGGCGCGGTGGCGCTGAAGTGGCTGCCCAGCGCGATGAACATCGACCTCGCCGACGCGCGCTGCCGCCCGCTGTACGACCGGCTGGCGCGCGCCGGCCGGCCGCTGATCGTGCACTGCGGTGCCGAACACGCCGTGCCCGGCGCCGGCCGCCAGGGCCTGGGCAACCCGCTCGCGGTGCGCCACCCGTTGGCCCGGGGCACGCCGGTGATCGTGGCGCACTGCGCCTCGCTGGGCCGCATGCCCGATACCGACCGCCGGTCGGCGCCGCAGCGCCCGGCCTTCGAGCTCTTCGCGCGGCTGATGGACGAAGGCCACGACCGGCTCTTCGGCGACATCTCCGCCGTCTTCCAGCGCAACCGCGGCGCCGAGGTCTGGCGCACCCTGCTGCGGCGGGAGGCCTGGCACGGCCGGCTGCTGCACGGCTCGGACCATCCGCTGCCCGGCGTCGTGCCCTTGTTCTCGCTGCCGGCACTGCAGCGCGCCGGCCTGCTGGCCGACGACGACGCGCCGGTGCTCGACCGGCTGCGCCACCACAATCCGCTGCTTTTCGACCTGGTGCTCCAGCGCCGGCTGCGCGACGGCACCGCCCGCCTGCCGACCGCCGTGTTCGAAGCGCGCGCCCTCGACCTGCTGAGACTGCCCCGATGAGCCCCTCCACCGAATCCAGCCAGTACGCGCTGCTGCGCCAACGCCGCTTCCTGCCGTTCTTCGGCGTGCAGTTCCTCGGCGCCGCCAACGACAACCTGTTCAAGTTCGCCTTCACCGTGCTCGTCACCTACCAGTTGCAGCTGCAGTGGCTGCCGCCGTCGCAGGCCGGGCTGGTGATCGGCGCGCTGTTCATCCTGCCCTTCCTGCTGTTCTCCGCCACCAGCGGCCAGCTGGCCGACAAGCTGGACAAGGCGCGGCTGATGCGCTGGATCAAGGCCGCCGAGATCGGCATCATGGGCCTGGCCGCGGGCGGCTTCGTGGCCGGGAACGCGGCGCTGCTGCTGGCCTGCGTGTTCCTGATGGGCCTGCACTCCACGCTCTTCGGTCCGGTGAAGTACGCCTACCTGCCGCAGCACCTGCAGCCGCAGGAGCTCACCGGCGGCAACGGCCTGGTGGAGATGGGCACCTTCGTCGCCATCCTGCTGGGCAACCTGGCCGGCGGGCTGCTGATCGCGATGCCCGGCAGCGGCGGCGCGTGGACGGCCATGGCCTGCGTGGCGCTGGCGGTGGCCGGCTGGGCGCTGTCCTGGGCCGTGCCGCCCACGCCGGCCACCGACCCGGGCCTGCGCGTGAACTGGAACCCGTTCACCGAAACCTGGCGCAACCTGCGCTTGGCCTACGGGCAGGTGGCGGTGTTCCGCTCGCTGCTGGGCATCTCGTGGATGTGGTTCTTCGGCGCGGTGTTCCTCTCGCAGTTCCCGGCCTTCGCGCGCGACGTGCTGCATGGCGACGCCCAGGTGGCCTCGCTGCTGCTGGTGGTGTTCTCGCTGGGCATCGGGGCCGGCTCGCTGTGGTGCGAGCGGCTGTCGCGCCATCAGGTGGAGATCGGCCTCGTGCCGCTGGGCGCGATCGGCATGAGCGTGTTCGCGCTCGACCTGTACTTCGCCTCGCGGGCATTGCCGGCGGTGCCGGTGCAGACGCTGGCCCAGTTCGTCGCCGTGCCGGCGCACTGGCGCGTGATGGTCGACCTGGCGCTGATGTCGCTGTGCGCCGGCCTGTTCAGCGTGCCGATGTACGCGCTGATCCAGTTGCGCTGCCCGCCCACGCACCGCAGCCGCATCATCGCCGCGAACAACATCCTCAATGCCTTGTTCATCATCGCCAGCGCGCTGATCGCCGGCAGCCTGCTGGCCGCGGGGCTGAGCATCCCGCAGGTCTTCGGCGTGGTGGCGCTGCTCAACGCGCTGGTGGCCGTGTACATCTTCCTGCTCGTGCCTGAATACCTGCTGCGCTTCCTGGCCTTCGTGCTGACGCGGCTGGTCTACCGCTTCCGCGTGCAGGATGGCGGGCACATCCCGGCCGAAGGCGCGGCGATCCTGGTCTGCAACCACGTGAGCTACGTCGACGCGGTGCTGATGATGGCCGCCAGCCCGCGCCCGATCCGCTTCGTGATGGACCACCGCATCTTCGCCACGCCGGTGCTGGGCACGTTGTTCCGCTGGGTCAAGGCGATCCCGATCGCACCGCGCGATGAAGATCCGCAGGCCTACGAGGCAGCCTTCGACGCCGCCCGCCGCGTGCTGGACGAGGGCGAGCTGCTGGCCATCTTCCCGGAAGGCGGCATCACGCGGGACGGTACGCTGGGCCCGTTCAAGGGCGGCATCATGAAGATCCTGCAGACCCACCCGGTGCCCGTCGTGCCGCTGGCGCTGCAGAACCTCTGGGGCTCGTTCTTCTCGCGCGTCGAAGGCGGCGCGGCGATGCGCCGGCCCTTCCGCCGCGGGCTGTTCTCGCCGGTGGGGCTGGTGGCCGGGCCGGCGCTGCCGGCGGCGGGGGTCACGCCGGCGGCGCTGCAGGCGCGGGTGGCGGCGTTGCTGGCCGCCTAGGCGCGGCCGGGCACCCGCTGCCTACCCCAGCTTGTACATGTTGCGCCCGCTGTCGAACGGCAGCCCGGCGTCGGCGAACTCGCCGTTGAGCGCCTTGTGGAAGAAGGCCTTGACCTTGGCGTTGCGCAGCGGCCGGCCCTCGAAGTACGCGTGCGAGTCGCTCACGTGCGGCTGGTCGGTGAAGTCCACGTACACCGCCTTGCGGGCGTCCAGGCTGTAGGGGCAGTGGCCCAGGCGCGCCAGCTGCTGCTCGCCGAGCTTCAGGCGTGAGGCGGCCAGCGCACTGTCGCGCTCGTTGATGGTGACGAAGATGCGGCCGCGGCATTGGATGCGGTCCACCCATTCGGCGTGGCCGGCATTGTTGGTGTCGGCCGCCACCATGACCACGTTGTCGAACACCAGAGCGTCGCCGCGGTAGGAGGTGGACTGCAACAGGTGCTTGAAGACGTAGTTGCCCATGCTGTGCAGCATCATGTTCACGGTGAACGGGCACCACTTCTGCGCCTGGGCCGAGAAGAAGCGGTCCCACTTCTCGGCGTCGTTGCCGAATCGCCGGCTGGCCTCGGCCTCGATGTGCGCGACGTGGTCCTTGTGCAATGCCTGCAGCAGCTCGCTGAGTTTTGCCACGGCGCGGTCGAGCGCGCCGACGGAGGCCATGGCGTCGCGCTTGTCGCTCTTGTAGCTGGCCACACCCTTGACGCCGCCGCCGTTGGCCGGCCACGAGAAGGGCACGACCTCCACGCCATAGGTCTGCGCCAGCTGCTCGGCGCGGTCGAGCACCGCGGGCACGTCGTTGTTGAAGCCGTGCACGAAGAACAGCACGTTGCGCCCCGCACCCTTGGCGCCCTGCGCCGCCGGGTTGACCATGCGCTGGATCTTGCGCGACAGGTAGCGGCTGGCGTAGATGACCTCGCCGGTGGCGCTGGGCAGCGGCAGGCCGACCTCGGCGGCCATGGCGTCGGTGATCTGGTCGGGCAGCACCTGCACGTGCCAGCGCCTGCCGCGGCGCTCGGCCCAGGCCATGCGCAGCTCGTTGGGGCCCAGCGGGTTGGGGCGTGAGCCGAAGGCCTTGTCGGGGCTGGTCTGGGTCTCGTCGACTTCGCGGTTGGTGACGATGAACATGGGGCTTCCTCCTCGGGCGTGGTGTGGGTGCCGTGGCCCGGCCTGGCCCGGGCGGGCGTCGGCCAGAGTGTCGGCGGCCGGCCGGCAGTCCGGCAAGGGCGGGTGGGCGCGGAGCCCTGGTGCGACCTCGGCGTGGCGCTGGTGTGCCGCGCACGACCGGACGCGGGTCCGACCCGACGGCTTGTCACGGTTCGGTACACCTTGCGCAGGCAGGTTCGGCGCGGTCGTGTAGACTGCAGACATTGGGAAGAAAATCCCAATTAGACAGAACCCCCGAGTCGGCGTCTGGCCGACCCGGCATCCAAGGAGCCGCCCGATGACACCCCTGAAATCCCCCCGAATCGCCCGTCGCACCTGGTGGACCGGCACCACCCTGCTGGCCGCCGGCGTGCTGGCCCTCACCGCCTGCGGTGGCGGTGGCGGCAGTACCGGGCCGCAGGCCGCGGCTTCGGCCTACGCCGTGGGCCCGATCACCGGCTTCGGTTCGATCATCGTCAACGGCGTGCACTACGACGACGACCTCGCCCGTGTCTCCGACGACGACGGGGTCTCGCGCGACCGCAGCGCGCTCAAGCTCGGCATGGTCGTGGAGGTGCGCGGCCGCGGTTCGGACGACGGCGTGGCGGCGCAGTCCATCGTCACCCACAGCCTGATGCGCGGGCCGGTGGAGGCCGTGGGCGCCGACAGCCTGGTGGTGCTGGGGCAGACGGTGACGGTGTCTCCGACGACCTTCTTCGACGACCGCCTGGCCGGCGGCCTGGCGGCCGTGCAGGCCGGCGACATCGTCAAGGTCTACGGCCTGCTGGACGTGGCCACCGGCACCTACACCGCCACCCGCATCGAGCGCCACGACAGTGGCGACGATCCCTTCCGCCTGCGCGGCGTGGTGGCCGCCTACGACGCGGCGGCCGCCACGCTGACCATCGGCGGCGCGGTGATCGACGTCGCCGGCCAGGGCCTGCCGGCCGGGCTGCAGGCCGGCAGCCTGGTGCGCGTGAAGCTCCAGCGCGTGCAGGTGGGCGGCCTGTGGGTGGCCACCCAGGTGCGCAGCGGCGAGATCCGCCCGGACGACAGCCGCCACGACCATGCCGAGGTCGAGGGCAGCATCACCGCCTTCACCTCGCCGACGGCCTTCAGCGTCGAGGGCCTGCCGGTGGACGCCAGCCAGGCGCGTTTCGACGACGGCACGGCGGGGCTGGGCCTGGGCGTCCGCGTCGAGGTCGAGGGTGCCATCGTCGACGGGGTGCTCGTGGCCAGCAAGGTCGAGATCAAGGACGGCCGCCGGGGTGGCCGTGACGACGACGATGACGGCGACGTCGAGATCAAGGGCCGCATCGACAGCGTCGACGCCACGGCGCAGACCCTGGTGGTGCGCGGCGTGACGGTCAGCTTCGCCGGCGACGTGCAGTACGAGGACGGCACCGCCGCCGACCTGGTGCCCGGCCGCAAGGTGGAGGTGCACGGCGTGCTGGCCGCCGACGGCGTGACCGTCAACGCCACCCGCATCGAACTCGACGACTGACCTGGGCGCCGGGCGCGGCGGCCGACCGCCGCTGCCACGGGGACAAGGGCCGGATGCGGGCACTGCCTGCCTCCGGCCCTGGCCGTTGCGGGGCCGGTTGGACGGTGCATGACCCTGCCGGGCTGCGGTGCAGGGCTTGCCTGAAAAACTGTATGAACGTACAGTATTCTGGTGGCAGTTTCCCCTGTTCATCCCACCCGGCCTGCCCGAGGCGGCCCGCCGCCCGAGGCCATCCACCCCGCGCTGTGGTGGGCGGCCGGCTTCGGCCGCAGCCGTGCGCCGGGGCTGGCCACCGGCTTCGCGGCGCTGGATGCCGAGCTGCCCGGCGGCGGCTGGCCGGGCGGGCTGCTGACCGAACTGCTGCTGCCGCAGCCCGGCGTGGGCGAATGGCGCCTGCTGGCACCGGTCCTGGCGGCGCTGCAGCGCGGCCAGGGGGAACACGGTGCCGGTTCCGACCTGCCGCGCAGCGTGATGCTGTTCGACCCGCCGGCGCGGCCCTGCCCGTGGACGCTGGCGGCGCTGGGGCTCGATGCGATGCAGTTCTTCGTCGTGCAGGGCCGCGGCCAGCCGCGGCGCACGGGGCGCACGGGTCGTTCGGGGCAGGGGGCGCCGCGGGCCCGCCTGCCGCTGCCCGCCGCCGACACGCTGTGGGCACTGGAACAGGCACTGGCCAGCGGCCACCTGGGCGCGGCGCTGGCCTGGTTGCCGCCGCGGCTGCCGGCCGATGCGCTGCGCCGGCTGCAACTGGCGGCGCAGGCGCACCCAGGGCCGGTGTTCCTGTTCCGCGAGGCCGAGGCGCGCAGCCGGCCCAGCGCGGCGCCGCTGCGCCTGCTGCTGGCACCCGGCCCGTCCAGCTGTCCCGACGGCCTGCGCGTGCACATCCTCAAGCGCCGCGGCCCGCCGCCGGGGGCGCCGCTGCTGCTGGCCCTGCCGCCGGTGCTGGGCAGTGCAGCCCGCGAGCGGGTGCGCGACGCGGTCGTGCCGCGGCCTGCGGCGCAGCCCGGTGCGCTGGCCTCCGTGGCGCTGGTCGCCCCATCGGCCGTTCCGGCGCGGCCGCTGTCCGCATGAAGGCCCCCCGGTCATGCACTGGCTGGCCCTGCACCTGCCGCAGCTGTCGCTGGAGGCCTTTGCCGCCACGCTGAGCGAGGCCGAGCGCCACACGCCGCTGGCGCTGGTGGTGCAGCACCGCATCGTTGCCGTCAATGGCGCGGCGGCCGAGGCCGGCGTGCGCACCGGCCTCAAGCGCGCCACCGCGCTGGCGCTGGCACCGGCGCTGCGCCTGGCCCAGGCCGAGCCGGCACGTGATGCGGCGGCGCTGCAGGCGGTGGCGCACGTGGCGCTGGTCTTCACGCCGATGGTGGTGCTGGACGACGGCCCGGCCACCGTGCTGCTGGAACTGGGCAGCGTGCTGCGCTACCACGGCGGCGCGGCGCGGCTGCGCACCCGTCTGCACGACGCGCTCGCACCACTGGGCCACCGGTTGCAGACGGCCACCGCGCCCACGGCGGCCGGGGCCGCCCTGCTGGCGCGCTGGGGCACGGCCGCGCACGGCGACCTGGCCCACGGCGCGCACGCCACCGACCTCGACGCACTGCGCCGCCTGCTGGACACCGCGCCGGTGTGGCTGCTCGGCCCCGGCCGTGAACACTGGGAAGCGCTGCAGGGCATGGGCCTGCACACGCTGGCCGACCTGCGCGCGCTGCCGCGTGCCGGGCTGGCGCGGCGGTTCGGCGAATCGCTGCTGCACGAGCTGGACCGCGCCCGCGGCGACGCGCCCGACCCGCGCCAGCCGCTGCAGCCGCCAGCGGTGTTCGACAGCCACCTCGAGCTCTACGCCCGCGCCGACACCACCGACCAGGTGCTGCACGGCGCCGGCGTGCTGCTGGCACGGCTGATCGCCTGGGCGCAGGCGCGGCGCGCGCGCATCGCCGCCTTCACGCTGCGCATGCGCCACGAGCGTTCACGCCGTCACGATGCCGACGAAGGCGTTCCCGCACACACCACGCTGACGGTGGAGCTGGCCGAACCCGGCGCCGACGCCGCGCAGCTGCAGCTGCTGCTGCGCGAACGCCTGGCCCGCTGCCCGCTGCCGGCGCCGACGCTGGAACTCGCGCTGCACTGCCGGCGCTGGGTGCAGGCCGAGGCGCCCAGCGGCGAACTCTTCCCCAGCCGCCAAGGCCAGCGCGAAGGGCTGGTGCGGCTGCTGGAGCGCCTGCGCGCGCGCCTGGGCGACGAGGGTGTGCTGCGCCTGCAGCCGTTGGCCGACCACCGGCCGGAACACGCGCAGCGCCTGCAGGCCGCGCCGGTGCAGGGGGTGGGCAGCACCCCTGCGCCCGCCGGCGGCGCACTGCCGCTGCACCGCCCGGCCTGGCTGCTGCCGGCGTCGCAGCCGCTGCACGAGCGCAGCGCGCTGCCGCTGCTGGACGGCCGGCCGCTGCAGATCCTCAGCGGCCCGGAACGCATCGAGGCCGGCTGGTGGGATGCCGACCTGGCCGCCCGCGACTACTTCATCGCCCGCGACGACGGCGGTGCGCTGGTGTGGATCTACCGCACGCGGCTGGCCGAGCCGGGGGGCTGGTTCCTGCAGGGTCGGTTCGGTTGATCCGCCCCGGGCCGCAACGGCCTGATCCCGTAGCGCCTCCCCAGGACGGCAGTGTCCATGGCCGCCACGTCGGCCTATGCTCGGCCCACACCAGGAGATCGCGATGTCCCTCATGCGCGTGCTGGCCGCCGGCCTCGTGGCGGTGTTCGTCCTCGGCGGCTGTTCCACGCTGCGTGGGACACCGGTGCGCTACCAGTCGGCCGAGGCCGTGGTGGCGCAGATCGACCTCGGCGCCGACGAACTGGCCACGCTGGCGCAGACGGCCGACCCGGTGGAGCGCAACCGCATCCAGAACCGCGCGCTGGCCGTGATCGACCTGCGCTTCCATGAGTTCGTGCGCGACCTCGCCGCCGACCGCGCCGATGCCGACGCTGCGGTGGCCGGCACCACGCTGGGCGCCAGCACCGCCGGCGCCTTCGTCGACAGCGTCAAGGCCAAGACGAACTACGCGCTGTTCGCCGCCGGCGTCGTCGGCGCCTTCGGCATCGTCGACCGCAGCTACTTCTACGAGAAGACGGTGCCGGCCATGGTGGCGGCCATGCGTGCGGCGCGGGCCCAGGTGCTGCTGCGCATCCGCCAGGGGCAGACGGGCGCGCTGGACACCTACGACGGCGTGGCCGCCCTGCAGGACCTGGAGGCCTACTACACCGCCGGCACCATCCTGGCCGCCGTGGCCGAGGTCACGCAGCGGGCCGAGGCCGATACCGCCACCACGATGCAGAAGGTGCGTGCGCTGAGCGTGCCCACCGCCGCGGTGCTGGACCGCAACCAGCAGATCCGGCAGGCCATCCTGGGCATCACCGACGCCGCCGGCATGGCGCAGGGCAACCAGGCCCTGGCCACGCTGGGCCTGCCGCCGGCGGCCACGCCCCAGGCCACGCGCACCGCGCTGGTGGCGGCGCTGCGGCCCCGCACGCCCGAGCGCATCGCCACCGTCGAGCAGGCGCTGCGTGGCGCCGGGCTGCTGAAGTGACCACCACCGGAGACCCCATGGGCCGCTACCACGTCGAACTGCCGGGCCGACTGAGCCTGGCCGAACAGTCGCAGGCCATCGCCGGCGAGGAGACCCTGCTGGCGCGCCTGGTGGGCCTGCGCCTGTGGGTCAACGCGGACAACCAGATGACCAACCTGGCGGAGTTCGAGGAGGTGGACACCGAGCCCGACCCACCGCTGGGCACACCGCGCCTGACCACCACGCTGGCCGGCGGCGAAGTGCCGCAATGGGCCGGCCCGCTGATCGTGCAAGGCCAGGCGGTGGCGCAGGTGTTTCTGGTGCGCGACGCCTGAAGCGCCGCCGCGGCTCCCTGCGGCCGATTCAGCGCGGCCCGAGCAGGAAGGCCACCACCTCGCCGGCGCGCGCCGCCCAGTCGCGCTCGTTGTGGCCCGTGCCCTCGACCACGCGCGAGACGAAGTCCGGCGCGCGCCAGCCCAGGTCGTGCATCAGCTCGTCGACGAAGGCCTGGTGCGGGGCATAGAAGGCCTCCAGGTCGGTCGTGCCGCGGTCCATGTAGACCCGGTGCCGACCAGGCGCCGGCAACGCGGCCTGCAGGTAGCCGAAGGCCGCCAGCGGCGCCGCCGCGTTGCGCAGCCGATCCGGCCCCCAGGCCGTGGGCAGGCCCACCCAGTGCGTGGACAGCGCGGCGGCCGCGCCGAAGACCTGCGGGTGCTCCGCCAGCGCGTACAGCGAGATCAGCCCGCCCATGCTGGAGCCCATCACCGCCGTGCGGGCGGCATCGCGGTGCGTGCTGTAGCGGTGGTCGATCTCCGGCTTGAGCGTCTCGACCAGAAAGCGCAGGTAGGCGTCGGCGTCGCTGCGGCCATCCATCGCGCGGGCCAGGTACTCGGCGCGCAGCGCGTCGGGCAGGCGGTCGAGCATCTTGCGCGGGTAGTACTCGGCGTAGCGCCGCGGGCCGCCGTTCCAGACGCCGACGATGATCGTGTCGGCCATGCGGCCGGCGCGCACCGCGCCGGCCACCGCCTCATGCAGCTGCCAGGCCTGCCGGTTCCAGGTGGTGGACGCGTCGAACAGCATCTGCCCGTCGTGGGCGTAGAGCACCTGGTAGCGCCGGGCCGGGTCGTAGTCGGCCGGCAGCCAGACGTCCACCGGGCGCGGCGGCAGCGATCCGGTGTCGATCGCCAGGCGCTCGATGCGGCCGGTGGCGACCTGCGGCAAGGGCGGTGGGGTGTCGGAGGCCGCCCGGGCGGCCACTGGGAGCGTCAGCGACATGGCAAGCAGTGAACGTCGGCGCATCGTCATCCGGCCAGAGCGTACAGCCCCAGCAGCCCGTAGACGACGGCCGCCACCCGGGCACCCGCCGCCGGCCACCGGGCCAGCCGCGGGGCCAGCGCCCCGGCGGCCAGCGCATAGCCACTGTCGGTGGCCGCCGCGATGGCCACGAACAGCGCGCCCAGGGCCAGGCTCTGCGGTGCGGCTGGTGCCGCCGGGTCCAGGAAGGGCGGCAGCAGGGCGGCAAGAACAGCGTGGTCTTCGGGTTCAGCAGGGCCACCCAGAAGGCCTGGTGGGCATCCTGGCGGGCGTCGGCGGGCGCCGGCACGGCGGTGGCCTCGAGGCCAGCGCGCCGCCAGCTCTGCACCGCCATCCACAGCAGCACGCCGCCGCCGGCCCAGCGCACGAGGTCGTAGGCCGGCGGCCAGAGCGCGAACAGCGCCGCCAGCCCCAGCGATGCCGCCACGGCGTTGGCCCTGATTGCCCGCCGCCACGCCGGCCACGGCCGCCAGCCCAGCCCGCCGGCCCGCGGCCAGCGTGCGGGCGACGATGAACAGCACGCCCGGGCCGGGCGTGAGGGCCAGCACCAGGCTGGCAGTGGCGAAGGCGGCAAGCTGCATCGGGTGCCGGCATCATGCCAGTGCACCGCGGCGCCGCGGTATCGTGCCGGGCATGAAACCGAAACAGCGCCGCGTGCTCCAGGCGGTGCTCTACGAGTTGTTCGCCATCCTCTTCGTCGGCCCGGTGCTGGGCTGGCTGTTCGACGAGCCCATGGGCTCGTCGCTGGCGCTGGCGGTGGTGCTGTCCACCATCGCGCTGAGCTGGAACTACGTGTTCAACGCGCTGTTCGAACGCTGGGAGGCGCGCCAGCCGGTGCGGGGGCGCAGCTGGCAGCGCCGGCTGGCGCACGGGGCCGGCTTCGAGGGCGGGCTGACGCTGCTGCTCGTGCCGGTGATGGCGTGGTGGCTGGACACCACGGCCTGGCAGGCCTTCCTGGCCAACCTGGGGCTGCTGCTGTTCTTCTTCGTCTACGCGGTGGGCTTCACCTGGGCCTTCGACCGCGTGTTCGGCCTGCCGGCGTCGGCCGCCGCGGTGCGGGAGGGATGACGCCGATGGGTTGATCGTGGCACGGTCAAATGCTGTATAAAAGAACAGTATTGCCCTGCCCATCCCCATGCTCCCCGGCTACGCCGAACTGCACTGCCGTAGCAACTACAGCTTCGGCCGCGGTGCCTCGCACCCCGAGGAACTGGTGGGGCGGGCGCACGCGCTGGGGTATGCCGGGCTGGCGGTGACCGATGAGTGTTCGCTCTCGGGCGTGGTGCGCGCGCACGCCGAGGCCAAGCGCCTGGGCCTGCCGCTGATCGTCGGTGCCGAGATGGCGCTGCAGCGCAGCGAAGCCGAACCCGCAGGGCCCCACCTGGTGCTGCTGGCCCTGTCCCGCCGCGGCTACGGCAACCTGGCGCAGTGGATCACGGTGGCGCGCCGGCGGGCGCCCAAGGGCCAGTACCGCGCGCTGATGGGCGACGTGGAAGGCAAGGTGCCCAACACGCCCACGCTGGCCGGCCTGCCGGACTGCCTGGCCCTGCTGCTGGCGCCGGCGGTGCTGGGCGCCGAACAGCCGTTCGAGACCCTGTTCGCCCAGGCCGTGTGGCTGCGCACCTGGTTCGGTGACCGGGCCGCCATCGCGCTGCCGCTGCTGCACCGCGCGCACGACGCGGTGCTGCTGGAGATCGTGCCGCGCGTGGCCGCGCTCACCGGGCTGCCGGTGGTGGCGGTGGGCAGCGTGCTGATGCACGCGCGCTCGCGCAAGCCGCTGCAGGACATGCTCACCGCCACGCGGCTGAAACGCCCGGTGGCCGACTGCGGCTTCGCGCTGGAACCCAACGCCGAGGCCCACCTGCGCCCGCGCGCCCGGCTGGCGGCGCTGTACCGGCCGGAATGGCTGGAGGCCACGCTGGCGCTGGCCGGGCGCTGCGCCTTCTCGCTGGACGAACTGCGCTACGAGTACCCGCGCGAGATCGTGCCCGATGGCCACACGCCCACCAGCTGGCTGCGCGCGCTGACGGAGCAGGGCGCGCAGCGCCGCTTTCCGCAGGGGATGCCGGCTTCGGTGCGCACCGTCATCGAACACGAACTCGCACTGATCGCGCAGCTGCAGTACGAGCCCTACTTCCTCACCGTGGCCGACCTGGTGCACTGGGCGCGTGGCCAGGGCATCCTGTGCCAGGGGCGCGGCAGCGCGGCCAACTCGGCCGTCTGCTACTGCCTGGGCGTGACGGAAGTCGACCCGGCGCGCATGACGCTGCTGTTCGAGCGCTTCATCAGCGCCGAACGCAACGAGCCCCCGGACATCGACATCGACTTCGAGCACCAGCGGCGCGAGGAGGTCATCCAGTACGTCTACCGCAAGTACGGCCGCCACCGTGCGGCGCTGACCGGCGTGGTCATCAGCTACCGCCCGCGCAGCGCGCTGCGCGACGTGGGGCGGGCGCTGGGCATCGACCTGGAACGCATCGACGCTGTGAGCAAGAGCCAGCACTGGTTCGACGGCCGCCGCATCGACCCTGATCGCCTGCGCGAGAACGGCTTCGACCCCGAGGCACCGATCTCGAAGCTGTGGGTGGAGCTCACCAGCACGCTGATCGGTTTCCCGCGCCACCTCAGCCAGCACCCGGGCGGCTTCGTCATCGCACGCGACCAGCTCGCGCGCCTGGTGCCGGTGGAGAACGCCGCGATGGACGGCCGCAGCGTGATCCAGTGGGACAAGGACGACCTCGACGCCCTGGGCCTGCTGAAGGTGGACCTGCTGGCCCTGGGCATGCTCAGCGCCATCCGCCGCGCCCTGCAGATGGTGGGCGACAAGCTTGGCCGGATGCCGCCGCCGCCGGGGCCGGGCGGGGTGACGGGCCTGTCCTTCACGATGCAGGACATCCCCGACGGCGACGACGCCACCTACGCCATGCTGCAGCAGGGTGACAGCATCGGCACCTTCCAGGTGGAAAGCCGGGCGCAGATGAGCATGCTGCCGCGGCTCAAGCCGAAGAACTTCTACGACCTGGTGATCGAGGTCGCCATCGTGCGCCCGGGGCCGATCCAGGGCGGCATGGTCCACCCCTACCTCAAGCGCCGCAACGGCGAGGAGCCGGTGGACTACCCGAGCGACGAGGTCAAGCAGGCGCTGGAGCGCACGCTGGGTGTGCCCATCTTCCAGGAACAGGTGATGCAGCTGGCCATCCTGGCGGCCGACTTCACGCCCGGCGAGGCCGATCAACTGCGCCGCGCGATGGCGGCCTGGAAGCGCAAGGGCGGCCTCGGCCCCTTCCACGAACGCCTGGTGGGCCGCATGGTGGCCAAGGGCTACCCGCGCGAATTCGCCGAGCGGATCTTCAAGCAGATCGAGGGCTTCGGCGAATACGGTTTCCCGGAAAGCCATGCCGCCAGCTTCGCGCTGCTGGTCTACGTCAGCGCTTGGCTCAAGCGCCACCACCCGGACGCCTTTCTGGCCGCGCTGCTCAACAGCCAGCCGATGGGCTTCTACGCGCCGGCGCAGCTGGTGCGCGACGCGCGCGAGCATGGGGTCGAGGTACGGCCGGTGGACATCCGCCACAGCGTCTGGGATTCGACCCTGGAAGGCGAGGGTGCAGGGCTGCGCCCGGTGCGGCTGGGGCTGAGCCGCGTGAGCGGGCTGCCCGAGGACGCGGCCGAACGCATCGTGGCCGCCCGCCGCGAGGGTGACTTCGCCAGCGTGGAGGACCTGGCCCGCCGCGCCAAGCTCGATGCGCACGCGTTGCAGCTGCTGGCCGGCGCCAACGCGCTGCAGGGCCTGGCCGGCCACCGCCATGCCGCGGCCTGGGCCGTGGCCGGCGTGGACACGCGCGCCACCACGATGCTGGCGGCCACGCGCACGCACGAGGTGGCGGCCGAACTCGCCGCGCCCGGTGAGGTGGCCGAGACCCTGGCCGACTACCGCGCCACCGGCCTCACGCTGGGCACGCACCCGGTGGCGCTGCTGCGCCGGCAGCTCGCGGCCTTCAAGGTGCTGCCGGCGGCGGTGCTGGCCGATTTCCCGGCCGGCCGGCTGGCGCGCGCCAGTGGTCTGGTCACCCACCGCCAGCGCCCGGAAACCGCCAAGGGCGTGGTCTTCGTGACGCTGGAGGACGAGACCGGCGCCGTCAACGTCATCGTGTGGCCCGACCTGGTGGAAAAGCAGCGCCGGCCGCTGCTGGCGGCCACGCTGCTCACCGTCTACGGCGTCTGGCAGCGCGAGGGCGCGGTGCGCCACCTCGTGGCGCGTCAGCTCGTCGACCACACTGCGCTGCTGCAGGGGCTGGACGCCCGCAGCCGGAATTTCAGATAGTCCAGCCACCCCCACACACACCACCACGAGGAGCACGCCATGATCCTGGGCCTGAGAACCGCCATCTACCCGGTCGCCCCCGACCAGCTCGACGCCGCCAAGGCCTGGTACACCACGGCCACCGGCACGGCGCCGTACTTCGACCAGCCGTTCTACGTCGGTTTCAACGTCGGCGGCTTCGAGCTCGGCCTGCTGCCGGGCGCCACGCCGTCGGTCGACGGCCCGCAGCCGCTGTGGGGCGTGGCCGACATCCATGCCGCGCATGCGCGAATGCTCGAACTGGGCGCCACCGAACTGGAGCCGCCGAAGGACGTCGGCGAGGGCATCCTGGTGGCCGACGTGCGCGATCCCTTCGGCAACCGCCTGGGCCTGATCCAGAACCCGCATTTCGACCCGAAGGCGGTGCGGTGACGGCCCCTGGCGGGCCCGCTGCGTGACGCCATGTCACACAGGCAGCATCGCCCAGGTCCGACAACCATGGAGGCAACCCGATGAAACTGCTGCTGGCCGCGCTGGCCCTGGCGGCCGCGCCCGCCCTGGCCGCACCCTGCGACACCCCGGCGCATCGCCAGTTCGACTTCTGGGTCGGCGTCTGGGACGTGCACAAGCCCGACGGCACCGCCGTGGCCCGCAATACGATCACGCGCGAACACGGCGGCTGTGCGCTGCGCGAGCGCTACGCCACCACCGGGCGCCCGTACGAGGGCGAGAGCCTGAGCGCCTACGATGCCGGCCGTGGCATCTGGCACCAGACCTGGGTGGACACGCAGGGCCTCGTCCTGCTGCTGCAAGGGGGCTGGCGTGACGGGCAGATGGTGCTGGAGGGCACGACCACGGGCGCCGATGGGCGCAGCACGCGGCACCGGGTCAGCTGGCGTCCGCTGGCCGACGGCGCCGTGCGTCAGCACTGGGAATCGTTGGCCGACAGCGACACCTGGAAGACGGTGTTCGACGGCCGCTACACCCGCCGCTGAGCGCACCGCAGCGGCCGCCCGCGGCGACACGCGCAGGTGCTCAGGCCGCAGCAGGCGTGAGCCGCTCGGCGCTGATGTAGTCCTGCCGGTAGGTTTCGAAGTCCACGCTGTCGCGAGCTTCCAGCGCCGCCTGGTCGCGCAGCGAGGCCTCGGCCAGAGCCTCGAAACGCGCCTGCGCCTCGGCCGGCCAGGGCAGGGCGGCCAGTTCGGCGCAGGCGGCCGACGACCGTGCGCGGGCGAAGGGGTTGAAGGCATGCTCGTGGTCGCGCGCCATGTCCGCCAGCATGCGCGCCGACGGCAGCTGCGACGGCGACTCGAGCGCCTCCCGCGCCTGCCGCACGGCGGCGCCGTGCTGGGTGCCGCCGATGGCGGCATCCAGCGCCTGCGCGATCGGCTCGCATTCGGCCACCAGGGCCAGGGCCCATTCCTGAAGGCCGATCACGCCGCCCTCGCAGCACTCCAGCATCAGGCCCGGCTCACGCCCTTGCATCGCCGTGCGTTCCTGGTTGCGCGCCATCGCCGCGATCTCCAGCGGGTGGTCCGGCGGGCTGTCGGCCAGCAGGCAGTGCAGCAGGAAGACGTCGATGAATGCCAGGGTGGGCGCTGCCACGCCGATGGGGGCGTAGGGATCCAGGTCGAGGCAGCGCACCTCGACATACTCGACGCCCCGCTCGCGCAGCGCGTGCAGCGGCCGCTCGCCAGGGCGGATGGAGCGCTTGGGCCGGATCGTGCCGTAGAACTCGTTCTCGATCTGCAGCAGGCTGGTGGCCAGCTGGGCGTACTCGCCGCCCGGGCTGCGCACGCCCATGGCCTCGTAGGGCGGGTGCGGCAGCGTCAGCGCCGTGTGCAGCGAATCGGCATAGCGCTCCAGGCTGTTGTAGCTGACGGCCAGCGCGCCCTGGGCATCGCTCTGGTAGCCCAGGCGCCCCATGCGCAGCGTGGTGGCATGCGGCAGGCCCAGCGTCTGTGGCGCCAGCGGCTGCAGTGCGTGGGGCCGCCCGGCGACGAAGCTGGCCGACACCGCCGGTGACGCGCCGAACAGCGTCAGCAGCAGGAAGGCGCGGCGGCGGAAGTTGCGGATGAGCGCGAAGTGGTCCTCGTTGCTCAGCCCCGGCATCGACCAGTTGTAGTGCACGCCGGAGATCGTCTGCATGCGCTTGCCGTAGCGGTGACCCAGGCCGATGCGGTAGACGCTCTTGGCCCGGCCGACGTTGCTGGTGCCGAAGCGGGCCACTGGAATCGTCTCGTCGGCCGGCAGCGTGCACGGCATGCTGGTGGCCCACAGCAACTCGTCGCCCAGACTGCGCACCACGTACTGGTGCACCTGCGTCAGTTCGGCCAGGCAGCTGTCGATGCCTGCATGCACCCCGGTGATCAGCTCCAACTGCGATTCGCTGAAATCGGTGGTGATGTGCGGGTGCGTCAGCGCCGCACCCAGCGCGGCCGGGTGCGGCGTCAGTGACAGCGTGCCGTCGGGCCGTGCACGCAGCCCTTCGCGTTCGATGCCGCGTCGGATGCCGGCCAGGCGGCTGTCGGGCCAGCGGGCGATGCGATCGCGGAATCGTCGGGGATCGGGGGTCATGGGCAGCCAGGGTCGTGGGCGGCCGGCTGGTGCCGGGCGCGGACCCGATTGTGGTGCGCCCGCGGCCTTCGTGCAGGCGCGGGCTGCGGCGGGCGCTCAGCCGGCCTGCAGCTGGATCCGCTGGCCGTCGATCTCGACCACGTCACCGGCGCGCAGCTTGCGCCCGCGGCGCCGTTCGGTCTCGCCGTTGACGGTGACGTCCCCGGCCGCCACGCGCGCCTTGGCTTCGCCGCCGCTGCCGGCCAGGCCGCAGGCCTTGAGCAGCGCGTCGAGCGTGATGTGGTCGCCGCGAAGGGCGAAGGGCTGTACAGGGACCATGATCTCGCGCAAAGTCCGCATTGTCGCCGCGGTGGTCAGGACCACCGGAGGCCGCCCGGAACAGGCGGGTGGCGGCCTGCGGTACAACCCGGCCATGCCGAACCTGTGCCATCGATCCCGATGTGGACGCGCCGCGATGCGCCGCGTGGAGAAGCGCTGAGTGCCCGCCAGCGATGACCTGCCCCCGCTGCCCGATACCCCCACGGGGCGCTTTCGGCACTACAAGGGCGGCGAGTACGAGGTGATCGGCGTCGCGCGCCACTCGGAAACGCTGGAGCCGCTGGTGGTCTATCGCCCGCTGTACGGCGCCAGCGGCCTCTGGGTGCGTCCGCATGCGATGTTCTTCGGCACCGTGGATGTGGGTGGCGTACAGGTGCTGCGCTTCGCGCCGGTCGCCGGCAGCGCTTCATGAGCGACACGATGCAGGCCTGGGTCGATTTCGCGCTCGAGATCGATGCGCTCAAGGGCGTGGAACGCAAGTCCAAGCCCCCGTGCCTGGACCGTTACGAGAACGCCGCCGAGCACAGCTGGCAGATCGCGCTGCTGGCCTTGGCACTGGCGCCCCAGCTGGCACCGGACGTCGATGCGGCGCGGGTGGTCGGCATGCTGCTCGTGCACGACCTGGGCGAGATCGACACCGGTGACACCATCGTCTACGCCACCGAGGGCTGGGCCGAGCGAAAGGCGGCCGAGGAAGCCGCCATCGAACGCATCTTCGGCCGCCTGCCCGCCGGGCGCGGCGACGCACTGCGAGCGTTATGGCAGGAGTTCGAGGCGGCCGAAACCCCCGAGGCCCGCTTCGCCCATGCGCTGGACCGGGCCATGCCGGCCCTGCTGAACCTGGCCAACGAAGGCCAGAGCTGGCGCGAGAACGGCATCAGCCACCAGCGGGTGGTCGAGCGCATCGGCCCCCCGATCGAGGCCGGATGCCCAGCGCTGTGGGCCTACATGAAGCCGAAGCTCGACCAGGCCAAGGACCAGGGCTGGTTCGGCGCCTGAGGCGGCCGATCGCCGGGGGCCGACGGGACCCGGCGCCCACCGGACGGAGGTGAGCCTGTTGGCGTGGCCCCCATTGCGCGACCGTCCGTCATCGCGGTAGTGTGATGGCGGCACCTGTCACACCACCCCTGCCTGCCCGACCATGCTGCGTCTTCGAGCTGCCTCCCTTGCCGCCGTGGCCTGCGCCGGGCTCGTGGGCTGCGGCAGCGTGCCGTTGCCGCCACCGTCGCCCGACCTGATCGCCGCGCCGCTCTTCGCGCAGGTGGACATCGACACCGACCCGGCCCAGGCCATCGCGCCCAGCCCGGCGATGCGCAGCTTCCTCGACCGGGAGATGCAGCCGCTGATCCGCGTGCACGGCCCCAGCCGGGCGATGGCCCTGGCGCTGAGCCGCCTGCCGGCGATGCGGCTCGAGTACGACGCGAGCTTCACGCGCACGGCGGCCGAGGCCTTCGACGCACGCGCCGGCAACTGCCTCTCGCTGACGCTGATGACCGGCGCGCTGGCGAAGGCGATGGGCGTGACCGTCACTTACCAGCAGGTCGACGGCGGGTCCGCCTGGAGCCGCAGCGGCCGCCTGCTGGCCTACAGCGGCCATGTCAACGTGGTGATCGGCGACGCCTTGCTCTTCGGCACCGGTGCGCGTTGGGCGCAACGTCTGGTGGTGGACTTCCTGCCGGCGGAAGACGTCGCCGGCCACCGGACGACGCCGATCAGCGAAGCCACCGTGCTGGGCATGTTCCTGAACAACCGCGCTGCCGAGGCGTTGGCGGCCGGCCGCATCGACGAGGCGCACGCCTGGGTGCGCAGCGCCCTGGGCACGGCCCCCGGGTTCGTGCCCGCCTGGAACACCCTGGCGCTGCTGCTGGAACACCGCGGCCGTGCCGACCTGGCCCAGCGCGTGCTGGCCCACGCGGCGGCCACCGAGCCCGGCAACACCCGCGTGCTGGCCAACCTGGCCGCGGTGCTGACGGCCACGGGACGGGACGACGAAGCGGCGGCCTGGCGTGAGCGGCTGCGTGCCCTCGAGCCCCAGGTGCCGTTCGCGTGGTTCGATCGGGGGCGCGAGGCCGCTGCGGCGGGCAACTGGCAGGCGGCCTACGCCGCGTTCCAGCGCGAACTGGACCGGGACCCGGACCAGCACGAGGTGCACGCCTGGGCGGCGCGTGCGGCCGAGCAACTGGGCCAGACGGCGACCGCCCGGCGACACCTCGAACGCGCCCGGGAGACCGGACCGTCGCCGACGATCCAGGCGCTCTACGCCGCCAAGCTGGATCGCCTGAACGCCCCGCTGCGCCACTGACTTGGCCGAGCGGCGCCGGCTGGTGCCGATACCCGTGCTGCGGGTGCCGTCTACACGCGCTCCAGCACCACCGCGATGCCCTGGCCCACGCCGATGCACATGGTGCACAGTGCGTAGCGGCCCTGGATCCGGTGCAGCTGGTTCACCGCCGTGGTGGCCAGGCGCGCGCCGCTGGCGCCCAGCGGGTGACCCAGCGCGATGGCGCCGCCGTTGGGGTTGACGCGGGCGTCGTCGTCGGCCAGGCCCAGGTCACGCAGCACCGCCAGGCCTTGCGCGGCGAAGGCCTCGTTGAGCTCGATGACGTCCATCTGCGCCAGGCTCAGGCCGGTGAGTTCCAGCACCTTGCGCGTGGCCGGTGCCGGGCCGATGCCCATGATGCGCGGCGGCACGCCGGCGGTGGCCATGCCCACCACGCGGGCGCGCGGCGTCAGGCCGTGGCGTGCGGCGGTCTTCTCGTCGGCCAGCAGGAGGGCGCAGGACCCGTCGTTGACGCCGCTGGCGTTGCCGGCGGTCACGGTGCCGTCGGGCCTGACCACGCCCTTGAGCTTGGCCAGTGCTTCCAGGCTGGTGTCGCGCGGGTGCTCGTCCTTCGCCACGGTCACCGGGTCACCCTTCTTCTGCGGAATGGTCACCGGCACGATCTCGGCGTCGAAGAAGCCGGCCTGCTGCGCCGCCACCGCCTTCTTCTGGCTGGCCAGGGCCATGCGGTCCTGGGCCTCGCGCTCGATTCCATAGTCGGTGGCGACGTTCTCGGCCGTCTCGGGCATCGAATCGACGCCGTACATCTCCTTCATCAGCTTGTTGACGAAGCGCCAGCCGATGGTGGTGTCGTACACCGCGTTGCTGCGGCTGAAGGCCGTCTCGGCCTTGGGCATCACGAAGGGCGCGCGGCTCATGCTCTCCACGCCGCCGGCGATCATCAGTTTCGCCTCACCGACCTTGATGGCACGTGCCGCGCTGCCCAGCGCGTCCAGGCCCGAGCCGCACAGGCGGTTGATGGTGCCGCCGGGCACGCCCACCGGCAGGCCGGCCAGCAGCGCCGCCATGCGCGCGACGTTACGGTTGTCCTCGCCGGCCTGGTTGGCGCAGCCGTAGAGCACGTCGTCCAGGGCTGCCCAGTCCACGCCGGCGTGGCGGGCCATCAGCGCCTTGATGGGGATGGCCCCCAGGTCGTCGGTACGCACCGAAGACAGCGCGCCGCCGTAGCGGCCGAAGGGGGTGCGCACGGCGTCGCAGATGAAGGCGTCGTTCATGGTCAGGCTCCGGTGAGGGTGTCGCGCTGCGCACGGCGCAGCAGCCACGGGCTGGCACGGTAGCGCTCGCCGCGGTAGGTGTCGTCCAGCGCGGCCAGGATGCCCAGCACGCCGCGGGCGCTCCAGCCGGCCAGCCATTCGAACGGGCCGGCGGGGTAGTTGACGCCGAGCTTCATCGCGGCGTCGGCACCGTCCGGGCTGCAGACGCCCTGGTGCACGGCGTCGGCGGCCTCGTTGACCAGCATGGCCAGCGTGCGCGCCACCACCAGGCCCGGGGTGTCGGCCACGGTGCGCGGCTCCACGCCCAGCAGGGCCAGCCACGCCGGCGCCTCGGCGCGCCAGGCGTCGCTGGCCTCATCGGCGATGGCCAGCGCCAACGCGCCGGACCAGGCCGTGCCGGGCAGGCGGTCGAACACCGCCACGTCGGCCAGGCCCTCGCCCGCGGCGATCTCGCCCGCGGTCTGGCCGTCGGTCAGGCGCAGCTGTGCGCCGCCCACTTCCAGGCCGATCCAGCCGCTGTCGGGCTGGCGCGTGTGCGGCATCGGCAGCCGTGCGGCCAGGGTGTCGGCCAGCGGTCCGAGTCCGTGCACCACAGGCTGTACGCCGGTCGGCAGCGGCGGCAGGTCCACCGGCGCGAGCGCCGGTGCGCCAGCGGGGTAGACGTAGAAGCCACGCCCGCTCTTGCGGCCCATCAGGCCGCCATCGACCATCTCCTGCTGCACGAGCGACGGCACGTAGCGCTTGTCGAAGAAGTTGGCGGCATAGACGGAGTTGGTGACCGCGAAGTTCGTGTCGTGGCCGATCAGGTCCATCAGCTCGCACGGCCCCATGCGGAAGCCGGCGGCGCGCAGGCAGGCGTCCAGCACCTCGGGCGCAGCGGCCTGTTCCTGCAGCAGGGCCAGGGTCTCGGCGTAGTAGGGGCGGGCGATGCGGTTGACGATGAAGCCAGGCGTGCTCTTGGCGTGCACCGGCACCTTGCCCCAGGCCTTCGACAGCTCGAAGATGGCCGCGGCCACGGCGGCGTCGGTGCGCAGACCGCTGACCACCTCCACCAGCTTCATCAGCGGCACCGGATTGAAGAAGTGCATGCCGACCAGGCGCTCTGGCCGCTGCAGGCCGTTGGCGATGGCGGTGACGCTGATCGACGAGGTGTTGGTGGCCAGGATGGCCTCAGTGCCCAGCAGGCCCTCGAGCTGCTGGAACAGCGCGCGCTTGGCGTCCAGGTTCTCGACGATGGCCTCGACCACCAGGCCGCAGCCCTTGGCGTCGTCCAGCGCGCCGATCGCTTCGATGCGACCCAGCGTGGCCTGCACCGCCGCCGGCGTCAGCTTTCCCTTGGCGGCCAGCCCATCGAGCGTCTGGCCGAGTTTGTCGCGCGCCGCTGCAGCGGCCCCCTCGCGAAGGTCGAACAGGGCCACGCGGTGACCGGCCTGCGCCGCCACCTGGGCAATGCCGGCGCCCATGATGCCGGCGCCCACCACCAGCACACGCGTCTCGGAACTCAGGGTCATCAATACGTCTCCAGGTGCAGCCGCCCCTCGGCTTTCAGGGCGGCGCCCACATTGTCCCAGTCCAGCCCGGCCTCGGCGGCCACATCGCGCAGCGCCAGCACCACGCCTTCCTCCATCGCCTTCAGGCCGCAGACGTAGAAGTAGGCGTTGGGGTCCTTCAGCAGCGGCACCAGGTCGGCGGCGCGCTCGCGCATGGCGTCCTGCACGTAGCGCTTGGGCTTGCCGCCCTCGCGCGAGAAGGCGAAGTTGATGTCGATGAAGTCCTTGGGCAGGTTCTGCAGCGGGCCGAAGTAGGGCAGCTCGGCCTTGGTGCGGGCGCCGAAGAAGAGCATCAGCTTGCCGCCCTCGAACTTGCCCGACTGGCGCAGCCGCCGGCGCCATTCGGTCATCGCCCGCATCGGTGCGCTGCCGGTGCCGGTGCAGATCATCACGACGTGGCTCTTCGGGTGGTTGGGCATCAGGAAGCTCTGGCCGAAGGGGCCGATGACCTCCACCGTGTCGCCCACCTTCAGGTCGCACATGAAGTTGCTGGCCACGCCACGCACCGGGTTGCCCTGGTGGTCCTCCAGCACGCGCTTGATGGTCAGGCTGACGTTGTTGTAGCCCGGGCGCTCGCCGTTGCGCGGGCTGGCGATGCTGTACTGGCGCGCATGGTGCGGCTTGCCATTGGCGTCCACGCCCGGCGGCAGCACGCCGATGGACTGGCCCTCGAGCACCGGGAACGGCATGGCGCCGAAGTCCAGCACCACGTGGTGGGTGTCGTACTCCTTGCCGACCTCGGTGACGCGCACGTTGCCTACCACGGTGGCGGTGACGGACTTCTTCGCCGCCTTCGGGCCGTACAGGTTCACGTAGGGGTGGGCAGCGGACCACGGCGGCACCGTGGCGCCATAGGCGGCAGCGCGGAAGGCCTCGGGCTCGGCGGTGGACGGCGCCGGTGCCGCCTCGGCCTGGGCGTCGGCCACATCGGCGGCATCGGCGCCGGCGTCCGAGAGCTGATCGGCGCTCAGCTCGGCCGGCAGTTCGTCCCAGCCCAGCTGTTCGTCCAGGCTGTAGGCGCGGGCCTTCGGCACGACCCGCCAGTTGTCGATGCTGCCGGTGGGGCAGGGCGGCACGCAGGCCATGCAGAAGTTGCACTTCTCGGCGTCGACCACGTAGTTGCGCGAGTCGTGCGTGATCGCGCCCACCGGACAGGTGGCTTCGCAGGTGTTGCAGCGGATGCAGATCTCGGGGTCGATGACATGCTGCTTGAGCAGCTTCGAATCGGCCAGGTCCATGGTTGTCTCCTCTGAGGGTGAGAGGCCATCCGGCGTGCCTGAGCAGACGCGCCAGGCGGACCGAATCTAGGCGCAAAGCACAGCCATGGCAGGGCCATGGCGAGCATTTGCAACGACGAGTCGGCCCATCTGGCGAGGATGAGCGGGCATGCGGGATGGCCTCTCACCCTCTCGCCTCGTCAAGCAAAAGGGGGCCGCAGCCCCCTCGGTTGTACCGCGGGCAGGTGGTGCCGTCAGTTGAAGCGCACGTACTCGAAGTCCACCGGCTGGCGGTTGATGCCCATCACCGGCGGCGCGATCCAGTTGGCGAACTTGCCCGGCTCCACCACCCGGCCCATCAGGCTGGCCACGTAGGCGCGGTCGACGTCCGTCGGCAGCCACTCCTCGACCTTGGCGTTCCACTCGTGGTCGCTCACGTGGCGGCCATCCGGCGACACCTTGACGCCGGCGAGCGTGCCGATCTGGCGGTGGAAGGCCTTGTGCGGCACCTTCAGGCGGAACGGGATTCCGGCCTTCTCGATGACCTTGTTCCAGCGCTCCACGCCGCCCACGCTGTCCTTGATGTAGTCGTCGCGCAGCACCTCGTTCAGGGCATTGAGCATCGGCACTTCCTTCTCCACCAGCATGCCGTTCTGCACGTCCAGCACCTTGTAGCTGTGGCCCTTGAGCACGTGGTCGTCGCTGCGCTTGCCTTCCTCGAAGCGGCCCTTCAGGCCCGAGCTGTAGAAGATGGCGGCGTTGCTGCTCTGGTCGGCGCCGAAGAGGTCGATCGTGACGCTGAAGTGGAAGTTCAGGTAGCGCTGGATGGTCGGCAGGTCGATCACGCCGGCGGCGCGCAGCTTGGCCGGATCGTCGGTCTTGAGCTCGTTCATCGCCTGGCAGGTGCGCTGGATGACGCGGCTCACGCCCGACTCGCCCACGAACATGTGGTGGGCCTCCTCGGTCAGCATGAACTTGGTCGTGCGGGCCAGCGGGTCGAAGGCGCTCTCGGCCAGCGCGCAGAGCTGGAACTTGCCGTCGCGGTCGGTGAAGTAGGTGAACATGAAGAAGCTCAGCCAGTCGGGCGTCTTCTCGTTGAAGGCGCCGAGGATGCGCGGGTTGTCCTCGTCACCGCTGCGGCGCTCCAGCAGGGCCTCGCCTTCCTCGCGGCCGTCGCGGCCGAAAGCACTTGTGCAGCAGGTAGACCATGGCCCAGAGGTGGCGGCCTTCCTCGACGTTCACCTGGAACAGGTTGCGCAGGTCGTACTGGCTGGGCGCCGTCAGGCCCAGGTGGCGCTGCTGCTCCACGCTTGCCGGCTCGGTGTCGCCTTGCGTGACGATGATGCGGCGCAGGTTGGCGCGGTGCTCGCCCGGCACCTCCTGCCAGGCGGCTTCGCCCAGGTGGTCGCCGAAGTGGATCTTGCGGTCCTGCTCGGCCGGGTTCAGGAAGATGCCCCATCGGTAGTCGGGCATCTTCACGTGGCCGAACTGCGCCCAGCCCTGTGGGTCCACGCTGACGGCGGTGCGCAGGTAGACGTCGAAGCCGTGGCTGCCGTCGGGGCCCATGTCCTGCCACCAGTTCAGGTAGCTGGGCTGCCAGTGCTCCAGCGCGCGCTGCAGCGTGCGGTCCTCGCTGAGGTTGACGTTGTTGGGGATCTTCTCGCTGTAGTTGATCGTGGACATCACCGTCTCCAAGCAAACCAGTCGGGGGAGGAAGAGGTTCGGTTGCGGCGCGCCACCCGGAAACCGCGCCGCACAACGAGATCAGGGAAGTGTCAGACGCGGTGCCAGTCGAACAGGCTCTTCTGGCCGCTGCCGTAGACCTTCAGCGCACCCTTCTCGCCGACGGCGTTGGGGCGCTGGAAGATCCAGTTCTGCCAGGCGGTCAGGCGGCCGAAGACGCGCGTGACCATGTTCTCCGGGCCGTTGAAGCGCAGGTTGGCCTCCATGCCGGTCAGGGCGTCGGGGCTCATCGCCACGCGTTCCTCGATGGCGATGCGGGTCTCGTCGGCCCAGTCGATGTCGTCCGGGTTGCTGGTGACCAGGCCCAGTGCGAAGGCGGCATCGGCGTCCAGCGGCTGGCCCTGCTGCGCCTTGACGGCGGCCAGCGGCGCTTCTTCCTCGTAGAAGCGGCGCTGCAGGCGGCTCTGGCCTGTGGCCATCGGGTAGGTGCCCCAGTTCAGCGCGCCGACGGTGATCTTCGGCGCCTTGGCGGCGTCATCGGGCAGGGCCAGTTGGTAGCTGCGGTCGCAGGCCAGCGCCAGTTCCAGGTAGGTGCCGGCGAAGCAGCTGCCTTCGTCGATCAGCGCGAACAGGCTGCGGCTGGACACGTCCAGGCGGCTGAGCGTGCGCCGCAGCAGGCCGCGCGTCTCGCGCACGAACCAGTGGCCGGCGTTGGCTTCCAGCGCGGCATCCATCGCCAGCACCGCGGCGGCGTCGCCTTCGGTGCGGATCAGCCAGGTGCCGATCTCGAGCTCGTTGGTGCGCATCTCGAGGATGGCGTCGTCCAGTTCGCGGGCGATCACCAGCGGCTGCCAGGCGCTGCCGGCGGCCTCGATGCCGGCCACGTCGGCGGCCACGGTGCCCTTCGGTGCCTTCACCGTCCAGGTGGCGGTGCGCTTGGCGCGGTCGATCTCGACCGTGACATGGCTGTAGCGCAGCGCGTCGGGCTCCACGGTCTTGCTCAGCGGGGGCAGGGCGACACCCTTGGCGCCAGCGTCGGGGCCCGGCCGGGCGCTGCCCTGGGCCAGTTCCAGTGCGCGCTCCTGCACGCGGGCGGCAAACTGCGCCGGCTTGGCGATGTCGTCCACCAGGCGCCAGTCCTTGGCCTTCTGGCCGCGCACGCCTTCGGTGGTGGTGCAGAAGATGTCGGCCAGGTCGTGGCGCACCTTGCGCTTGTCGGTCACGCGGGTCAGGCCACCGGTGCCCGGCAGCACGCCCAGCAGCGGCACCTCCGGCAGGCTGACAGCGCTGCTGCGGTCGTCGATGAGCAGGATCTCGTCGCAGGCCAGGGCCAGTTCATAGCCGCCACCGGCGCAGGCGCCGTTGACCGCGGCCAGGAACTTCAGGCCGCTGTGCGTGCTGCTGTCCTCGATGCCGTTGCGCGTCTCGTTGGTGAACTTGCAGAAGTTCACCTTCCAGGCGTGGCTGCTGACGCCCAGCATGAAGATGTTGGCGCCGGAGCAGAACACCTTCTCCTTGCCGCTGGTGACGACCACCGTGCGCACCTCGGGATGCTCGAAGCGGATGCGGTTGACGGCATCGTTGAGCTCGATGTCCACGCCCAGGTCGTAGCTGTTGAGCTTGAGCTTGTAGCCCGGGCGCAGGCCGGCGTTCTCGTCGAAGTCGGCGATCAGCGTCGCCACCGGGCCTTCGAACTTCAGCTTCCAGTGCTTGTACTGGCTGGGGGTGGTCTGGTAGTCGACACGGGACGGCTGGCTCATCGCAGTCTCCTGGCATGCACGCTGGTGCGTTGATCGGGATCAGGTGTGACGCATGATAGTGCTCACCTCTTGATCGTGTCAAGCAAAAAATGCACTTTCATGCATGCGCCATGATCTCGCGGGCGATGGCCCTCAGCCGCTCGAAGGTTTCGGCCAGCGGCTGCGCGCTCGTGTCCAGCCGGTACTCCGCCTTCGAATAGAAGGCGGCGCGGCCGGCGAGGATGCCCTTCAGGTCCTCGAGTGCCTCCTTGCTGGCCGCCATCGGGCGCATGTCACCCTGCGCGGCCACGCGCTGCAGGTGGTCCTCGGCCTGGGCCTGCAGCCAGATGGTGGTGCAGTGGGTCAGCAGCTGGTTGAAGGTGGCCGCGTCGGAGACGATGCCGCCGGGCGTGGCGATCACGGCCTCCGGGTAGATCTGGATCGCCTCTTCCAGTGCGCGGCGCTCGTAGCGGCGGTAGGCGCTCTGGCCGTAGAGGCCCTGGATCTCGCCCACCGAGCAGCCGGCGAACTGCTCGATCTCGCGGCTGAGTTCCACGAACGGGTAGCCCAGGTCGTCGGCCAGCATCTGGCCCAGCGTGGACTTGCCGGCGCCGCGCAGGCCGATCAGGGCGATGCGGGTGCGCTTGGTGGCCGGTCCCGGGTTGCCCTGGTTGCCCATGCCGAGCAGGTCGCCAACGGCGATGCGCACGCGGCGCAGCGTGTCCTCGTCGCGTTTTTCCAGCAGCTCGCGCAGCAGCAGCCACTCGGGGCTGGAGGTGGTGACGTCGCCGATCAGTTCGGCCAGCGAGCACTGCAGTGCCGCGGCCACCTGCAGCAGGATCAGGATGGAGGCGTTGCCGACGCCGTATTCCAGGTTGGCCAGGTGGCGCTCGGACACGTCGGCCGCCGCCGACAGCGCCTTGCGTGTCATGCCGCGGCGCGCGCGCAGGGCGCGCACCCGCTCGCCCAGCGCCACCAGGAAGGGGTTCTTGGCCTCGCCTGCGGCCATCTCTCCCGAGGCATCGCCTAGGGCATACCCGGGGACAGGCAATATAGTGCTTGACATGGTGGGTCGATGGTCCCTAAAGTGCTGCAGGCACGATACTGCATCTTTCGGGTGCAGGGCAAGCGCAGCGGTTTGCCGCAGCGCAAGCCGCAGAGGATCCCGCCATGAGTCCGCCGGGCCGCCCCAAGGGCGAGTTCCGGAGGGCGCAGCCCAAAGGTACTTCCAGTGAGCACACCCGCCGAGTTCCGCGTCCAGATCGCCGGCCTGACGGCCCGGATCGCGGCGCATCTGGCCGGTCGCGCGCCCGATGCCGGGCTCGACGCCTGGCTCAACGCCGAACACGGCCCGCAGAGCGAGACCTACCGCGCCCTGCGCGCCTCCTGCGAGGCCGGCGTGGCCGCCGGCTGGCTGTGCGACCGCGAAGGCGGCGGCATCCGCTACGGCCGCATCTTCAAGCCGGCGGACGACCTGGCCGGCTTTTCGGTGGACGTGGTCGACATGCACGACATCGCCGGCCCCCACCACGTGCACCCGAACGGCGAGATCGACCTGATCATGCCCGTCGACCCCGACGCGCGTTTCGACGGCCGCCCGGCTGGCTGGCTGGTCTGCCCCCCTGGCAGCGCCCACCGGCCCACGGTGTCCGGCGGTCGCGCGCTGGTGCTGTACCTGCTGCCGGAAGGCCGCATCGAGTTCACCCGCTGAGCGGCGACCGCCCCGGCACACAGGAGACACCCCATGAACATCCCGGCCGACGTCACCCCGCCCGGCGAACGCTTCAACTTCGCCCACCACCTGCTGCAGGCCAACGCCGGCCGCGCCGGCCGCACCGCCTTCGTCGACGACCACGGTGCGCTGAGCTACGGCGACCTGGACCAGCGCGTGCGCGCCGTCGCCGCCGGGCTGCGCGCCGCCGGTGTCAAGCGCGAGGAACGCGTGCTGCTGCTGATGCAGGACAACGCGCACTGGCCCGTGGCCTTCCTGGGCGCCATCTACGCCGGCGTGGTGCCGGTGGCGGTGAACACGCTGCTGACGGCCGACGACTACGCCTACATGCTGGAGCACTCGCGTGCGCAGGCGGCGCTGGTCTCCGGCGCACTGCTGCCCACGCTGACGGCCGCCATGGTCAAGTCCGACCACGAGGTGCAGCGCGTCATCGTCTCGCACCCGGTGGCGCCGCTGCACCCGTCGGAAATCGACTTCGAGGCCTTCGTGGCCGCCCAGGCGCCGCTGAAGAAGCCTGCCGCCACGCACGGCGACGACCCGGCGTTCTGGCTGTACTCCTCCGGCTCCACCGGCCGGCCCAAGGGCGCGGTGCACTCGCACGCCAACCCGTACTGGACGGCCGAGCTCTACGGCAAGGGCGTGCTGCAGCTGCGCGAGGACGATGTCTGCTTCTCGGCGGCCAAGCTGTTCTTCGCCTATGGCCTGGGCAACGCGCTGACCTTCCCGCTGAGCGTGGGCGCGACGACCATCCTGATGGCCGAGCGGCCAACGCCCGATGCCGTGTTCAGGCGCTGGCGCGGCGAGGTCGGCGGTGTCAGGCCGACGGTGTTCTATGGTGCCCCCACCGGCTATGCCGGCATGCTGGCCTCGCCCGCGCTGCCGGCGCGTGGCGACGTGGCGCTGCGCATGGCCTCGTCGGCCGGCGAGGCGCTGCCGGGGGAGATCGGCGAGCGTTTCAAGGCGCACTTCGGCGTCGACATCGTCGACGGCATCGGCAGCACCGAGATGCTGCACATCTTCATCTCCAACCGGCCGGGCGACGTGTGCTACGGCACCAGCGGCTGGCCGGTGCCGGGCTACACCATCGAGCTGCGCGGCGAGGACGGTGGTCCGCCGCCCGACGGCGAACCCGGCGACCTTTACATCCAGGGCCCGTCGGCGGCCATGATGTACTGGGGCAACCGCGAGAAGACGCGCGATACCTTCCAGGGCGGCTGGACCAAGAGCGGCGACAAGTACGTGCGCAACGCCGACGGCACCTATACCTACAGCGGCCGCAGCGACGACATGCTCAAGGTCAGCGGCATCTGGGTCAGCCCCTTCGAGGTCGAGGCCACGCTGGTGCAGCACCCGGCGGTGCTGGAGGCGGCGGTGATCGGCGTCGAGGATGCCGAGGGCCTGACCAAGACCAAGGCCTTCGTCGTGCTCAAGCCCGGCGCCGAGGCCAACGAGGCCGACCTCAAGGCCTTCGTCAAGGAGCGGCTGGCGCCCTACAAGTACCCGCGCCAGATCGCCTTCGTGGCCGAGCTGCCGAAGACGGCCACCGGCAAGATCCAGCGCTTCAAGCTGCGCGACCAGGAACGCGCGGCAGGCGCATGACCCACGCATTCGTCGACATCGCCTGGCAGGGCCAGCGCGTGCCCATCGAGCACGCCTGGGTCGGCCGGCCGCGCGCCGAGCGTGCGGCACCGCTGATCGTGTTCCTGCACGAGGGGCTGGGGTCGGTGTCGATGTGGCGCGACTTCCCGGCGCGGCTGTGCGATGCCGTGGGCGCGCGGGGGCTGGTCTATTCGCGGCCCGGCTATGGCCGCAGCGGCACCCTGGTGCCGGAGCCGGCCTGGACACCGGCCTTCATGCACGAACAGGCGCATGCGGTGCTGCCGGCGCTGTTCGGGGCGCTGGACATCGACACCACGGACGACCGCCCCTGGCTGTTCGGCCACAGCGACGGCGGCTCGATCGCGCTGCTGTACGCGGCGCGGTTGCCGGGCCGCATTGCCGGCGCCGTGGTGCTGGCGCCGCACATCCTGGTCGAGGACCTCTCCGTGGCCAGCATCGAACAGGCGCGCGTGGCCTTCGAGACCACGGATCTGCGCCAGCGACTCGCGAAACACCATGCCGACGTCGACCGCGCGTTCCGCCGCTGGAACGACATCTGGCTGGATCCGGCGTTCCGCGGCTGGTCCATCGAGGATCAACTCGGCGCCATCCGCTGCCCGCTGCTGGCGGTGCAGGGGCTGGATGACGAGTACGGCACGCTGGCGCAGATCCGCGGCATCGCCGCGCGCGTGCCCGGCACCCGGCTGCTGGAACTGCCGGACTGCCGGCATTCGCCGCACCGCGACCAGCCCGACGCGGTGATCGCCGCCGTGCGCGACCTGCTGTCGATGCCGATTGCAGCTGCGCCGTAAATACTTTAGAACTCAAGTAATTGCCACCCCGATCCGACGGAGACATGCCATGAAGAAGACGATCACCTTCACCCTCGGCGCCGTGGCGCTGGCCACCCACCTGGCCGCCGGCGCCGCCGAGCCCATCAAGGTCGGCCTGATGCTGCCGTCCACCGGCACCTACGCCGCGCTGGGCGACATGATCACCAAGGGCTTCAAGCTCGCCATCGACGAGCAGGGCGGCAAGCTCGCCGGGCGCGAGGTGCAGTACTTCACCGTCGACGACGAGAGCGACCCCAGCAAGGCCACCGACAACGTCAACAAGCTCATCAAGCGAGACAACGTCGACGTGCTCGTGGGCACCGTGCACTCCGGCGTGGCCGTGGGCATGGCGCGTGCGGCCAAGGAAAGCGGCACCCTGCTGATCATCCCCAACGCCGGGGCCGACGCCATCACCGGCCCGCTGTGCGCGAAGAACATCTTCCGTTCGTCCTTCAGCAACTGGCAGCCCGGCTACGCCACGGGTGTGGTGGCCGCGAAGAAGGGCTACAAGACCGCGATGACCATCACCTGGAACTACGGTGCGGGTGCGGACACCGTCAAGGGCTTCCGCGAAGCCTTCGAGAAAGGCGGCGGCAAGGTCACCAAGGACCTGAACCTGCCGTTCCCGAACGTCGAGTTCCAGGCCCTGCTGACGCAGATCGCCTCGGAGAAGCCCGACGTGGTCTACGCCTTCTTCGCCGGCGGTGGCGCGGTCAAGTTCGTCAAGGACTGGGCTGCCGCGGGGCTGAAGAACACCGTGCCGCTGATGGGCTCGGGCTTCCTGACCGACGGCACGCTGGCTGCGCAGGGCGAAGCGGCGCAGGGGCTGATCACGGCGCTGCACTACGGCGACGAGATCAGGAACCCGCGCAACGAGGCCTTCCGCAACAAGTTTGCCGTGGCCTACAAGGCCAACCCCGACGTGTACGCCATGCAGGGATTCGACGCCGCGCAGATGCTCATTGCCGGGGTCAACGCCGTCAAGGGCGACATCAGCCGCAAGGACGACCTGTACAAGGCCATCGCCGGGGCGAAGATCGACAGCCCGCGCGGCACCTTCACGCTGAGCAAGGCACACAACCCGGTGCAGGACTTCTACATCCGCGAGGTCAAGGGCGAGTACAACGTCGTCACCGGCATCGCCGTGAAGGCGCTGGCCGACCCGGCGCGCGGCTGCCGCATGTGAGCCATCGGCCCCGCACCACCGCCACCTGACCCATGGACGCCGCCACCTTCCTCATCCAGTGCCTGAACGCGCTGCAGTACGGGCTGCTGCTGTTCCTGGTGGCGTCCGGGCTGACGCTGATCTTCGGGATCATGGGCGTCATCAACCTGGCGCACGGCAGCTTCTACATGGTCGGGGCCTACATGGCCTATGCCTTGTCGCCGCTGCTGGGTGGCAACTTCTTCGTCACCCTGGGCGTGGGCCTGGTGCTGGCGGTGGTGCTGGGCTACGTGCTGGAGTGGGTGTTCTTCAGCTACCTCTACGACCGTGAACACCTGCAGCAGGTGCTGATGACCTACGGCCTGATCCTGGTCTTCGAGGAGGTACGCAGCCTGCTCGTGGGCGACGACGTGCACGGCGTGCAGGCGCCGGAGATCCTGGCTGGCAGCATCCCGCTGGGCGACGTGATGACCTACCCGGTCTACCGGTTGTTCATCTCCGGCGTCTGCCTGACGCTGGCCTTCGGCATGTACCTGGTGTTCACGCGCACGCGGCTGGGCATGAAGATCCGTGCCGGCTCTGTCAACCGCGAGATGGTGCAGAGCCTGGGCATCGACATCCAGTTCCTCTACCGCATCGTGTTCGCCGCGGGCGTGGCGCTGGCGGTGCTGGCGGGCATGATCGCCTCGCCGGTGAGCAGCGTGTACCCGGGCATGGGGAACTCGGTGCTCATCATCTGCTTCGTGGTGGTGGTCATCGGCGGCATCGGCTCCATCCGCGGCGCGCTGGTGGCGGCGCTGCTGATCGGCGTGGTCGACACCTTCGGCAAGGTGCTGTGGCCCGAGGCGGCCGGTGTGCTGGTCTACGTGCTGATGGCCGCCATCCTGCTGGTGCGGCCGGCCGGTTTGTTCAAGGCCGGATGAGGGGCCGACCGTGAAGCAGCTTGCCGTACCCCTGGTCGCGTTCGCCCTGCTGGCCGCCTACCCGTTCGTCGGCGGCGCCTATGGCACCGACCTCGTCATCAAGATCATGATCTACGCCATCGCGGCGCTGAGCCTGGAACTGCTGGTGGGCGCCACCGGGCTGGTGTGCTTCGGGCATGCTGCGCTGTTCGGCATCGGCGCCTACGCCACCGTGCTGCTGTCGCCGGAATCCGGCCCCGCGGCGCTGTGGTGGATCGTGCCGGCCGCGGTGGGCGCGGCGGCGCTGTACGCGCTGGGCATGGGTGCGCTGTCGCTGCGCACACAGGGCGTGTACTTCATCATGGTGACGCTGGCCTTCGCGCAGATGGCGTACTTCGTCATCCACGACACACCACTGGGCGGTGGCACCGACGGGATCTACCTGTACTTCAAGCCCCTGCTGGGCCCCGAGGACGCACCGATCGTCGACCTGGAGAAGCCTGGTGTGTTCTATGCACTGACGCTCGGCAGCCTGGTGGCCGTCTACGCCTTCCTGGCCCTGGTGCTGCGCTCGCGCTTCGGCCGTGCGCTGGCCGGCATCAAGGCCAACGAGCAGCGCATGCGCGCCACCGGCTTTGCCACCTACCCGTACAAGCTGGCGGCCTTCACGCTGTCCGGCGCCATCGCCGGCTACGCCGGATTCCTGTTCGCGGCCAAGGACGGCTTCGTGAACCCGGAACTGCTGAGCTGGCACCTGTCGGGCTCGCTGCTGATCATGATCATCCTCGGTGGCCTGGGCCACCTGCGCGGCGCGGTGCTCGGCGCCTTCGCCTACACGCTGCTGCAGGAGTTCTTCAAATCCGAGGCCATCTTCGGCAGCTTCGCCAAGCACTGGCACCTGGGGCTGGGCCTGACCATCATCGTCAGCGTGGCGCTGCTGCCCAAGGGGCTGATCGGGCTGGGTGAACTGTGGCGCCGGAGGCCCGCATGAGCGAGGTGCTGCTGAGGGGCCTGGGCCTCACCCGCCGCTGGGGCGGGCTGACGGCGGTCGACACCGTGTCGCTGGACCTGCAGCGCGGGCAGGTGCACGCCGTCATCGGCACCAACGGCGCCGGCAAGTCCACGCTGATCAACCTGCTCTCGGGCGAGATCGAGCCGTCGGACGGCCGTGTCGAACTGCTGGGGCAGGACGTGACGTCCTGGTCACAGCCCCGGCGCGCGCAGGCCGGCCTGGGGCGCAGCTACCAGCGTACGACCATCTACCCCACCTTCACCGTGCACGAGAACGCCCGTCTGGCCGCGCAGGCGCGCTGGCCGCGGCCCTGGCGGCTGTGGGAGCCGGCGGCCCGTTGCCCCGATGCCACCGCCGCGGCCGACGCGGCGCTGGCCCGTGTGGGCCTGGGTGCCGAGGCGCAGCGCCCCGCCGGCCTGCTGAGCCACGGCGGCAAGCGGCAGCTGGAGATCGCGATGTGCCTGGCCACGGACCCGCAGGTGCTGCTGCTGGACGAACCGCTGGCCGGCATGGGGGCCGAGGAGACCGACCGCATGCTCGCGCTGCTGGACGCCCTGAAACCCGGCCACGCCATCCTGCTGGTGGAGCACGACATGGACGCCGTCTTCCGCGTGGCCGACCGCATCACCGTGATGGTCAACGGCGCGGTCATCGCGTCGGGCACGCCCGACGCCGTGCGCAACGACCCGCAGGTGCAGGCGGCCTACCTGGGGGGGCATTGATGGACGCGAACGGCACCACCCCGATCCTGCAGGCCAGCGGCATCCACGCGTGGTACGGGTCCAGCCACGTGCTGCACGGCGTGGACCTGAGCATCCCGCGTGGCCAGACCGTCGGCCTGCTGGGCCGCAACGGCATGGGCAAGAGCACGCTGATCCGGACGCTGCTGGGCCACGTGCGCCAGCGCCAGGGGAAGATCACGGTGGCCGGGCAGGACTGCAGCGGTGCGCGGCCGCATCAGGTGGCGCGCCTCGGCGTGGCCTACGTGCCCGAGGGTCGTGGCGTGTTCCCGAACCTGAGCGTGCGCGAGAACCTCGTCATGGCCGCACAGCCACCGACTGATGCGAGCGGCTGGACGCTGGAACGCGTGCTTGAGACCTTTCCGCGGCTGCAGGAGCGCATCGGCAACCTGGGCAGCCAGCTCTCCGGCGGCGAGCAGCAGATGCTGTCCATCGGCCGCGCATTGATGACGCAGCCGCAGCTGATCATCCTGGACGAGGCCACCGAGGGCCTGGCGCCTCTGATCGTGGTGGAGATCTGGCGCGTGCTGCAGACGATCCGCCGCAGTGGCATCTCCTGCCTGATCGTCGACCGCGACTATCGCAAGGTGCTGGCCAACACCGACCGCGCCGTGGTGCTGCAAAAGGGCGAGGTGGTGATGGCAGGGGCGTCGGAGCAACTGGCCGCGGCGCCGGAGCTCGCGGGCTACCTGGGCGTCTGACCGCCCGGGCCTCGAACTCGGGATGCGGGGGCCTCACCGGCCGCATCGCGGTTGACGCTGGCCGACCCGGGTGGGACAGTCGGCGATGGCCGCATCGCGGCAGGAGCCCGGATGTCCTACGTCGGCGAGCCCTTCGCGCACGACCTCTTCGTCAGCTACAGCCACGGCAGCGATGCCGAAGGCGAGGGCCTGCTGCGCCCCTGGTCCACGGCGTTCGCCACTGAGCTGGAAAAGGAGCTGCGCGTCGACCCGCGCTTCCGCCAGTCGCTGAGCCTGTTCCTCGACGCCAAGCTGCGGCCAGGGCAGGGCGTGGACCCGATGGAAGGGCTGACGCCGCAGTTGACCCAGCAGATCGCCGCCAGCGCGTTGCTGCTGGTGCTGATGTCGCCAGACTACGTGGCGTCCGAATGGTGCCGCCGTGAGCGCGACGCCTGGGTTGCTGCGCAGGAAGCCCTGGGCCTGCCCACAGACGGCCGCGTGGCCGTGGTGCGCATCTGGCCCACGCCAGAGCCTTGGCCCACGCCCCTGTGCGACCCGCAAGGGGTGCCGTTGGTCGGCTTCCCGTTCCATGACGACAGCCTCGGCGCAGACCGCCCGCTGGGCTGGGCCGACCTGGGGCAGAGCTTCGGCAGCGATTTCCGGCGGGCGCTGCTGTCGGTGGTCGGCCGCCTGGGCCACCACCTGGATGCGATGCGCACGCAGCTCGGCGAACGCCGCAAGGCGCAGGAGGACGCGCAGCGCCTGCAGGGGCCGCAGGGCCAGTCGATCTACCTGCACGGGCGCGTGGACCACCGCAAGGCCTGGGAGGACGCGGCCAACGCGCTGCTGTCGGATGGCTATTCCGTCGTGCCGGGCGATCCCGACCCCGTGGAGGACGACCCGCGCAAGCTGATGCAGCTGCGCCGTGCTCGCGTGGAGACCCTGGCCGACTGCGACGCGCTGCTGCTGCTGGGCACCGAGGACGGCCGTGCGCTGGACGCCGACTTGCTGGCCATCGGCCGCTACGACCGGCAGTCCGCCCGCGCGCGCAGCCACCGCCTGCTGCCCTGCTGCGTGCTCGACACGGTGGGCCCGCCAGTGGCCACGCCGGTGCGCCGGGCCACCGCGCGCAACCTGCAGACCGACTGGCTGGATGGCACCCAGCCGCCGTGGACGCCGGCCGTGCAGCACTGGCTGGCCGCGCAGGGCGCTGCGGCGGCGGCCAGCGAATGAGCGGGCTGCCCGACACCGGCGACGACGACAGCGGCGGCCTGCAGCTGACGCTGCCGCCGCGGCCCTATCCCGGCCTGCGCCCCTTCGATCCGCAGGAGTGGCCGATCTACTTCGGCCGTGAACGCATGGTCGACGAACTGCTCGAGCAGCTCGTCGAACGCCGCCTGGTCTTCGTGCACGGCGATTCCGGCTGCGGCAAGAGTTCCATCGTGCGCGCCGGCCTGTTCGCGCAACTGGAGCAGGGCAGCATGGGGCCGGGCTGGCGCACGGCCATCGCGCTGCCGCGTCGCTCGCCGCTGTGGAACCTGGCGCGTGCGCTGGCGCGGCTGGCTGGCCAGTCCGCCGACGATACTGATGCGGTGCTGCCGTGGCGGCGCGCACTCAACCAGGGCCGCGAGGCACCGTCGGCGCTGGCCGCGCTGTGGCGGGACCGCGCCTGCGGCGACAGCGGGCCGGGCTGCCTGCTGATCGACCAGTTCGAGGAGCTGTTCCAGCACGCGCGGCGCGACGGCCCGGCCGAGGCACAGCTGCTGGCGGAGCTGCTGATGGCTTGGCAAGCTACGCCACCAGACGGGCTCTACCTGGTGACCACGATGCGCTCGGAGTACCTGGGCGCCTGCGCGCGGTTCGGGCGTCTGGCCGAAACCGTCAACGCCTGCCAGTACCTGCTGCCGCCGATGGAGCACGCCGACTTGCTGCGCGCCGTGCGCGAGCCGGCACGGCTGTACGGCGGCGAGGTGATGCGGCCGCTGGCCGAGCGCCTGATCGCCGACGCCGGCGCCAGCCAGGACCAGCTGCCGCTGATGCAGCACACGCTGATGCGGCTGTACGAGGAGCACGGCGCGGCATCGGCCGCCGGCGGCCAGCCCTGGCGCCTGGAACTGTCGCACTTTCCGGCCGAACTGGGCTGCGCCGGGCTGCTGTCGGCTCATGCCGACGAGGTTGCGGCCCGTGTCGTCGAGGCGCTGCCGGAAGCACCGGCCGGCGGGCCATCGCGCGTGGTCGAGGACCTGTTCCGCGCGCTGACCGAACCCAACCCCGATGGCCATGCCATCCGCCGGCCGATGCGGCTGGACGAACTGGCCGACATCACCGGCTGCACGCTGCCGCAGCTGACCGAGGTGGTCAATGCGTTTCGTGCCGACGGCGTCAACTTCCTGACCCCGCCGCTGGCCTGGCCCCTCCGCCCCGACACGCTGGTGGACGTGGGCCACGAGGCGCTGATCCGCTGCTGGCGCGCGCTGGCCGACGAGCAGCAGGGCTGGCTGGCGCGCGAGTTCCGCAACGGCCTGGTGTGGCGTTCGCTGCTGGTGCAGGCCGACAGCTTCGAACGCGACCCGACAAACGTGCTCGGCGCCACCACCACCGACGAGCGCGAGCGCTGGATGAAGCGGCGCAACCCGGCCTGGGCGAAACGCTACGGCGGCGGCTGGGCGCGCGTGCAGAAGCTGCTGGCGGCCAGCGCCGCGGCGCGCGACGAGGAACGCGAGCGCGTGCGCGACGTCGAGCGGCGCAAGCGCCGGCAGCGCCAGTGGTTCGCCTTGACCGGCGCCATCGTGGTCGTGGCGGCGACGCTGCTGGTGGTCTCGCGGCTCGACGCGGAACAGGAGCGGCAGGCCAAGATTGCCGCGCAGAAGGACAGCGAACGGCTGCAGCAGGATCTGGCCCTGTTGCAGGCCACACGCGACAGCAACACCGACCTGCGCGCCGACCTCGAGGCCGAGCGGGCGCGCGGGGTCCGCCTCACCGAGGACCTGGATCGCGCCCGCCACGAACTGCAGATGCTGCAGCTCGAACTGCTGCAGGTCGCGAAGCAGGCGAGGACCAACGAGCCCAACGTCAGCCAGCGGCTCCAGGAGGCCGCGGCCCAGGTGGGCAGCGAGGCCGGGCGGCTGAACAACGTGGCGGCTGCCGCCACGGCGCCGGTGCAGGCCGCCCCGACGGACAAGACGGCCTCGGGTGGCGCCCGGCTATACATCCAGATCACCGACCCGAGCCAGCGGGCGGCGGTGCAGAAGCTGGCCGACGCGCTGGCACGCGCCCGCCTGGGTGGGCAGCCGTTGATCGTGCCCGGCATCGAACTCGTCAAGGTGGCCGTGCGGCAGGGCGCGCTGCGCTGCTTCGACGCCAGGGAGTGCAAAACAGACGCTCGCGAACTGATGGCGTTGCTGGGCCGCCTGGTGCGCGCGCCCCAGATCCAGCTGGAGGATCTCAGCGAACGCTATGCGGCCAGCAAGTCCATCCGTCAGCGCCACTTCGAACTGTGGCTGCCTGCCGGCGACCTCGTGCTCAACGTGCGCTGAGCCTGCCGGCCTTCACGACGGCAGGAAGTCCACCGGCCAGTTCACCACCATCACCTCCACATCCTTGGCACCGAAGTCGAACTGGCGCACACGGGCCAGCAGCTTGCTCTCCAGCGTGTCGGACTTCAGTTCGCTGGAGACCATGCGGATGCCGGTGACGGCGCCGTCGGGCGCGATGCGCAGCTCCAGCACCACCTTGCCCTGCAGGCTGGGGTCCTCGCGCAGCGCGCGGTTGTAGAGCGCGTAGATCGCGCCCTTGTGGCGCTCGAACACCAGGCGGATCTCCTCGATCGAGCGCGACGCCTTGCCGCTGCCGCTGCGCTTGACGCTGCCACCGGCCGCGGCGGTGCCGCTGCCCGTGCCGTCACCGCTGGCCGCGCGGCCGCCGCCGGCGCCACCGCCAGGGCCACCACCGCCACCACCGCCGATGCGGCCTTCGACCAGCGTGGTGGACCGGCCCGCCAGGCCACCGCCGCCGCTGTCGCGGCTGACGCCGCCACTGGCCACGGCCAGGCCACCGCTGCCGCGGGCTGCCGCGGCGGTGATCATCGAACGCGTGGGGATGCCGGCCTCGGTGCCGGCACCCACGCCGGGCCCGCTGCCGCTGCCGATGCCCGGCCCAGGCTTGATGTCGGCCTGCAGCTGCACCGCCACCGGCGCGCCGGCCACTTGCTGCAGCTGGTCCTTCATCGCCAGCAGGCCCACGCCCTGCGCACGCTGGCGGGCCGTCTGCAGGTCCTCGCCGGGTGGCTTGCCCTTCACGGGGTTTCGTGCCTCGGCCACCGACGCCGGTGCGGGATGGGGCTTCTCGGCCACGCGCGTCGGCGCGGGCTTGGGTGCCTCGGCCTTCGGTGCAGGCTGTGGTGGCACCGGCTTCGCCAGTGGTGTGGCCACTGGCGGTGGCAGCAGCAGCTTGGCCGTGCGCACCGGCTCGGCCGGTGGTGGTGGCGGCGGCACGTGCACCGGCAGCCAGGGCACGATGGCGCAGACCACCAGCGCGATGCCGATGACCCACTGCTGGATGCGCCGGAACCGCCGGTCGTCCGACGTGCCGCCGGCCCAGGGCAAGGTGCCGTCGCGGAACGAGAGCGGCATCACTGCGGCGGTCATGCTGCCCTCCAGGCGCTGCGCGCCGTCCCCCCGAGGGGGAGCCAGTGCCCTTGGAACGGCCGGGCGGCGCTCATGACTTCTGCTCCAGCCGCGTGCGCACGGCGAAAGCCACGTCGGTGAACTCGGCCTGCGCGCAGGTGCTCATCACCTTGCGCAGCAGGCGGTAAGGGATGTCCTTGTCACCCATGATGGTCACGGTGCTGCCAGCCTCGGGCTTGGCCTTGAGCGCCACCAGCTGCGCCTGCAGCGGCTCGATCAGGTCGGCGTCGTTGGCCATGACGTCCGGCGTGCGCGCCACGGTCTGGCCGTCGACCACGATCTCCTGTGCGTTGACGAGCACCACCACCGTCGGTTTGGGCGTCACGTCCGCGGTGGACTCCGGCAACGCCACGGCGCGCGGGATCACCAGGGTTTCCAGTTCGGTGGCGCTGGACAGCAGGAAGAACAGCAGGATGGTGAAGATGTCGATCAGCGCCACCAGGTTCATGTCCAGCGACTGCTTGTTGCGCTCCTTGCGCTCGGCGCGTTTGGCCAGCGAACTCATCGGACCCCCCAGGCCCTGCGGGCCAGCCCCCCAAGGGGGCGCGAACGCCTTCGGAACGGCCGTGCGGCGTTCATTTCTGCTTCCTCACCGGTGCATCACCCACCGCCACCTCCGGGAACTGCGCCTCACGCGAGACGTCCATCACCTGCACGATGTGCTCGTAGGGCGTGTCGGCCTCGGCCAGGATGCTGGCCTGCACCTCCTCCGGGAACTTGCTCTTGATGCCCTGCATCAGGGCCAGCAGCGCAGGGCGGTCGGGCGCCTTGTCCGCGGTCGCCGGAATGCGCTGGATGAGCCCGCCGATGCGGTCGCCGACCTCGATGGCGTCGGCACGCAGCACCAGCTCGAGCTGCAGGTCCTCGGCCTTGAGCTGCTCCAGCCCCGGCGCGGCGGCCGCGGGCAGGCTCAGCTCCATCACCGAGAGCTTGCTGAACACCGCGGTGGACAGCAGGAAGGGCACGAGCACGACGATCAGGTTGATGAAGGCCGTGACCTCCAGCTCCGCCGGGTGCTTCTTCAGGCGGCGGCGTTTCATGGCAGCCTCAGCGTGCCGCCGGCGACGTTTCAGCGGCGATGCGCTGCACCGTGTTCAGGAAGCTGATCTTGGCCGCCTCCAGCGAATCGACGATCTCGCCTGTGCGCGCCTGCAGGAAGGCGTGGATCAGCAGGAAGGGGATGGCCACCATCAGCGCGAACGCGGTGTTGTTCATCGCGATCGAGATCGAGGCCGACAGCATCTCGGCCTTGCGCGCCGGGTCCACGGCGGCCACTGCGGTGAAGCCCTTGATCAGCCCGATGATGGTGCCCAGCAGGCCCACCAGCGTGATCACGTTGGCGAAGGTGGCGATGTAGTGCGTGCGCTTCTCCAGGCGCGGCACGATCTCCATCATGCCTTCCTCCATCGCCGCGTCGATGTCCTCGCGGCGGCGTGCACTCTGCATGCGCGCCAGGCCGTTGTGCACGATCTTGCCCACCGCCGCGTCGGACGAGGACGCCACCTGCGCCACGTCCTTGAACTTGCCGTGCGCCAGCATGGGCTGCATCTGGTCCCACAGCCGGCGGTTCTCGCTGCGCGTGCGGCTGAGCACGATCCAGCGCTCGATGGCGATCGACAGGCCGATGGCCATGATCGTCATGCTGATGTAGATGAACATGCCGGAGTCCTGGATGAACTTCACGACGATGTCGAAGGCGCTCATGGCGTTTTCTCCTGCGGGGCGGGGGTGAGGGGGGATTCGATCTGGGCGCGGTAGCGCAGCTGGCGGCGGAAGACGTCGCGGTCCACCGGCGCCAGCGCCTCGTCGAGCACGCTGGTGCGCGCACGCGAGGTGACGTTGCCGGGCAGCGGCTTCTTCCAGGGCACGATGTAGAGCACCTTGGGCAGTTCCTTGTGCCCGGTGATGGTCGTGCGATCGATGTCGGCGCGGTCCACGCGTTCTTCAGCCGGGGTTGTGTCCGGCGGTGTCGGCTGTGTGGTCGGTGCCGGTGTCGCGGCGATGGCGGCACCGCCGGCCAGCAGCAGCATGGCGGGCAGGGTGGGGCGTGGTCTCATGGCTTGGTTCCCGTCGTCGCGGGGCTGGTCGCCGTGTTCGAGGCGGCCTGTGCCGCCGCCGCCCAGCGCGCCGGCACCAGTTCACCCAGCGCCACCAGGCTGCGCCGCACCCAGGGGTCGGTGGGCAGTTCGGCGGCGCGCCTGGCGTTGGTCTCGTACAGCGCGATGGCCTTCTCCTCGAACGGGAAGGCCTGCTCCTCCAGCAGCACGTCGTACTGCTCGCGCTCGGCCTTCTTCCTCAGCTTCTTCGGGCGCTCGGACTGCATCAGCGCGCGGCCGAACTCGCGGAAGAGTTCGGCACTGTGGAAGGTGGCTGACGTCACCGCCTCCTGCACGCCGTAGTCGGCCACCTGCTGCAGCGCGGCCTGTGCCACGCCCAGCCGCGCCTGCTTGAGCTTCAGGCTGCGCTGCAGCGGTTCCTTCAGCGCCACGGCCCGGTAGGCGGCCAGCTTGGGCTCGGCCAGGGCCAGCGTGGCCATCGCGGCCAGGGTCTGCGTGCGCGCGGTGCGGGCATCGCCACCGTTGCGCTCGGCGTCGATCAGGGCCTGCTGCAGGGTCGCGACGCGCCTGGCGTCGCCATCGGCCAGGTCGATGAGGCGCTGACGCGCGTCGATGGCCAACGGCAGCGGTGCCGGGTGCTGCGCCACGTAGCGCTCCAGCGCCTGCTGTTCGGCCGCCCGGTTGCCGGCCTTGCGCTGCAGGGCGGCCACCTGCCAGCGGGCGTCGCGTGCCGCCTCGGGGTCGGTCAGCGTCGGTGCCACACGCTCGAGTTCCACGGCGGCGTCGCCCCAGCGCTGCAGTTCCAGGTACGCGGCGGCCAGCCGGGCCGGGATCTCCGCGGTCATCGGGTGCTGCGGGTTGCGGCGGCGGAAGTCTTCCAGCGCCGCCGCGGCGCCGGCCCAGTCGCCCAGCGCGACGCGGGTGGCCGCGGCGTCGATCTCGGCCGTGGCGCGCGCGGCGCTCTGCGGTGCCAGCGCCGCCACGCGGTCGAAGTGCCCCAGGGCCGCCTGCGGCCGGCCGGCGGCGCGTTCGGCCTCGCCCTGCTTGTAGATGGCCGCGGCCAGGCGCTCGGTGACGGCGGTCTCGCCCGGGGCCATCGCCTGCAGTTCACGGTAGGCGGCCTCGGCATCGGCCCAGCGGCCGGCGTCGAAGGCGGTGTCGGCGCGCACGCTCCAGGCGCTGCGGCGCTGCGCCGGCGTGGCGTCGGCCGCGGCCAGCACGCGCTGTGCCAGCGCGTCGGCGCCGGGGGTGTCGCCGAAGGCCAGGCGCTTGAGCGCCGCGTCGTTCAGCACCGCCGTGGCGCGCGCATCGGCGGGGTAGGCGTCGACGAACTGCAGGGCGAGCACGACGCCGCGGCGCTGCCAGTCTGCTTCGGTTGCATCGCCGGCCGGCGGCTGCTGCTTCGCGTGCGCCAGCAGCACGGCATACCCGGCTTCGGCACCGCGCGTGGCGGAGGTGCGGTCACCGTAGGCCACCTGCGCGTACTCGGCGCCGGCTTCGGCCCAGCGCTGGCGCTCGAACAGCAGTTCGGCCAGCAGGAAGCGGTTCTCGGTGCTCTCGGCGGCGTCCGGGAAGGCGGTCAGGCCGGCGCGGTACCAGCGGATCGCCTGCTCCACCTCGGCCGGGTCGCCGGTCTTCTGCGCCAGGGCATGGTGGTGGCGGGCCAGTTCGGCCAGGTGGGCCTGCACCAGCGGTTGCGCCGCGGCCCAGCCGTCGGGGTTCGCCTGGCGGAAGGCGCTGTCGGCGCCGTAGCGGGTGACGAAGTCGCGCTTGGCCTGCAGCGCCAGCGTGGTGAAGCCGGCCTTCTCGTGGATCTCGATCACGCGCGACAGCATCTGCGGCGCCTGGGCGTGCAGCGGGCGCCGTTCGGCGAAGGCGGCCAGCGTGTCGGCGGCGTCCTTCACGCGTTCCTGCTTCAGGTAGAGCTCGGCCAGCTCGCGGTAGACAAGGGGTTCGTAGCCTTCGCGTCCCGGGGTGGTGATCAGCGGCGGGATGCTTCGTGCGCCGTCCAGCGACTGCAGCGACAGGCCGATGACGCGGAAGCTGTCCTCCAGCAGTTCGCGGTCGGCGCGGGTGAGCGCCGGGCGGCTGCCGGGCTCGCCGCCGAGCCGGCGGTCGAGCACGGCGAAGAAGGCGGCCAGCGCGTCGTCCAGCCGGCCGAGCTTGAAGCGCGACCAGCCCTGCATGTAGAGCGCCCGCTCGTGGAACGGGGTCTCGTCAGGCGCCTGCAGCACCACCGCGTAGGCCGCCTCGGCATCGGCCCAGCGGCTGGCCGTGAACAGCAGCTCGCCACGTCGGAACTCGGCTTCGGCGCGCGCGGCGGTGGCCGGGTGCTCGCGCACCAGGCGGTCCAGCGTGGCCAGGGCCGCGGCCGGGTCGCCGCCCTGGTCCTGCGCGCGGGCCAGCTGGTAGAGCACGCGGTCGCGGTCCGGGGCGGCCGGATGGTCCTTCAGGAAGGCGGTGTAGCCGGCGATGGCGGCACGGAAGTCGGGCGCACTGCCGGTGTCGGCGCTGAGTGTCTCGGCGCGGTCCATCTCCAGGTCCGCGATGCGGCGCTCGGCCTCCACGCGTTCGGGCGCGCGCGGCGGCAATGCCGGGCTGGCCAGGAAGGCCTGGTAGGCGGCCAGCGCCTGGGCCACGGCCTGGGCCGGGGGCGCGGCGGCGCGTGCGCGGGTGTCGATGGCGGCGTCGCGGGCCTTCAGGCTGGCCAGCGTGGGTTCGTCGTCGGGCACCTCGGGGCCGCGCGATGCGCAGCCGGCCAGCAGCGCTGCGGCGGCCAGCACCGAGAGCGTGCGGATCTCAACGCGGCGCATCGGGTGCCTCCGACGCGTCGCCGCGCTGTGCCAGCGTGGCCGGGTCCTGCAACCGGGCCAGCGCGAAGCGCGCCTGGGTGGTGTATTCGGCCAGCCGCGCCTGCTGGTCCTGCAGGTGGCGGATGGCCACGGCCTGCAGCTCGGTCTGCTGCTCGGCCTGCAGCGCCGCCACCTGCGGCAACAGGGTGGCGATGCGCGTGCGCAGGGCGGCGATGCGCCCGGCGAAGCCGGCGAAGCGCTGCGGTTCGTCGCGTTGCGCGGCCTGCAGCGTGGCCATGCGCTCGGCGCTGTTGGCCAGTTCGGTCTCGATCTCGCGCAGCGCCTTGCGCGCGGCCCAGCGGCGCTCGGGCACGGCCACGGACAGCTGCCACTCCAGCGCGCCCGCCACGCGTTGCAGGCGGTCGCGCAGTGTCCGGCTGGCGTCGTCGTCCGGCAGGCTGGCCAGCGTGCGCTGGGCGCGATCCAGACGCTCGATCAGGGCGCGCTCGCGGTCGTCGGCCAGGGCGCGGGCGTCGGCGGTGGCCAGCGCACCGGCCAGCGTGCGCTGCTCGGCGGCCAGGCGCGCCTGGGTGTCGGCCAGCCGCGTGTCGCGGGTGGCGGGCAGCATGGCGGCGAAGCGCTGCTCACGCGTGGCCAGCATGGTGTCGAAGCTCAGCAGGTCGCGCTGCCAGCGGCCCAGGTGCTGCAGGAAGAAGCGCAGGTCGCGCTGGTCCTTCAGCGCCGACTGCCAGGCGTGGGTGGCCAGCACCGGCGCCAGCTGGGCGCGATGGGGCAGGTCGGCCGGCAGGGTCTCGGCGGTCCAGCCCCAGCCCAGATCGGCGCCGGGGTTGCCGGCGATCAGCGTGTCCACCAGGGCACCGCCCTGCAGCGCGGCGATGGTGTCGGTCAGCGCCTGGGCCTCGGCGGCGTAGGCGGCCAGGGCCTCGGTGTAGCCCTGCACGGCGGCGGCGTCGGCCTTCAGTTCCACCAGTGCGTGCGGCACGGCCAGGCGGGCTTCCAGCACCGCTGGATCGCTGGGGTTGCGCTGGAGCAGTTCCTGCCAGGGCACCAGGGCCTGGCGCGGCGCCTTGTCCTCCAGCGCCGCCCAGCCGAAGGCCAGCAGCGCGGGGTTGGCGAAGGGGCCGTTCAGGCGCACACGTTCGAGCGCCTGCCGCGCGGGGGCCGGTTCGCCATGGCGCAGGGCGTCGAAGCCCAGGGTCAGGTTGGCCTTGTCGCGCAGCGCGCGGCGCTCCTCGGGTGGCCGGGTGGTCACCGGCATCTGGCCCAGGCGGTCGAGCCAGGCGCGGCCGTCGGCGCGGCGCTGGCCTTCGAGCAGCGCCACGCCCAGGTTGTAGCGGGCATAGGGCGTGCCCTCGGCGTCCTCGGCCAGGGCCTGCAGGCGCGCGGCGGCGCCGGCCGGGTCCCCCAGCGCGAGCCGCACCTGGGCGGCCAGCAGCTGACGGTCGGTTTCGAGCTCCGCGTCCAGCGGGCCGGCCACGCGGGCCAGGGCCGCATCGGCCTCGGCCGGCAGGCCGCGCTGCCAGCGGATCTTCGCCAGGTGGAACCAGGCCTTGTCGCGCAGCGCCGCCGTGGTGCCGCGTTCGGCCAGCGCGGTGAACACGGCCTCGGCCTCGCGGTGCAGGCCGTAGGCCAGCAGCAGGCCGCCGCGCGTGGCCTCGGCCTCGTCGGCATGCGGCGCCACGCGGCCGAACTGCTGCGAGGCCATCAGCGTGGTCAGCGCCGAGAAGGTCTTGCCCTGGTAGACGTGGAACAGCGCGTCGCCCCAGAAGGGCGCCTGGACCGGGCCGGGCTTCGATGGCTGCGCGCGCACCGGCTCCACGGCCGCCGCCGACAGGGCCGTGGCCGCCATCCCGATCAGGACCGCCCAGTGCTTCACGGCCAGACCTTGACCTCGAACTCGGGCTGCAGCTTGGCCTGCGCATCGGTGATGCGCAGCTCGATGGCCTTGGCGCCGGTGCCTTTCTCGAAGGTCAGCGTGGTGCCGCGCTTGTAGTCGCGCCGGTCGTCGCCATGCGCCGGGCCGCGGCCGGTGAAGACCGCGACCAGCTCGTGCTCGCCGCTCTTGAGGTTGCCCAGGTGCAGCCGCTGCATGCCGCCGCGGTGCAGCGCCTGCACCTCCAGCGGGGTGTAGAGGTGCGAGGCCACGACCTCGTCGCCGATCTTCAGCTGCACCGATTCCAGTTCGAACAGCCGGCCGACGTCCATCGACACGAACACGGCCAGTTGCGTGCTGGCGGGGAACAGCAGTTCCTCCTCCAGCACCAGCAGGTCGCGGTTGAGCGCGATGACGTCGGCCTTCAGCGCCTGCAGGCGGGCATCGAGCGTGGCTGCCGGAGCCGGCGCTGCAGGTGCCGTGGCCGTGGCCGGTGCGGTGGTGGCCGGCGCCGTGACGGGTGCAACGGGCGTGGTCGGCGGGGTCGGCTGCTGCGCCAGCGCCGGCAGCGCGGCCAGCATCAGCGCGGCGGCGAGTGCGTCAGTAGTTCGCCGAAAGCAGGATCTGCAGGACATGGGCGTTGTGGGCATAGGCGCCCCCGGTGCGGAGGTCGGTGAAATCGCTGAAGCTGAAGCGCTTGAACTCGTAGGCGGCGGCGAACTGCCAGTCGGCGCCGCCCCAGTCCAGCTTCAGCGGGCGCTGGCCGCGCAGGAAGATGCCGGTGCTGCGGAAGGCGCTGAGCTGGCGGTTGCGCGTGAGGTAGGTGGTCTCGGTCTCGGCGTTGTCGGCATAGAAGAGCGCCGAGTTCTGGCTGTGCAGGCGCACGGCGGCATCGACCAGCCAGCCGCCGGTCCAGCGGTCCAGGTCGCCGCCCAGCCGCTTGGCGCCGCCGAGCTCCACCGTGGTGGCCTTCAGGCCCCAGGTGTCCCAGTAGTAGCGCAGTTCGCCGCGCATGGAACCGGTATCGCCCACGGCGCCCAGCGCGCGCAGCTTCACGGCGCGCCCGGAGCGCGTGCGCGGCAGGCGCTCCGGCACCGCGGCGCCGAAGATGCGCGCGGCGCGGTAGGGGCTGCCGAGGAAGCCCTCGTCGGCCACGGCCTCGAGGTTGGCGCTCATCAGCCAGCGCGGCGTGAGGATCTGCGTGACGCCCACGCGGTACTGCCAGTGGCGCGCGAAGTCCGAGAACTCGCGGTCGGTGACGCTGAGCACGGTGTCGCTGCCGCGGCTGAACCCCAGGTTCACCGTGGTCATGCCGCCGAAGATGTCCTGCGCCACGTCCAGGCCCACGGTGCTGGCGGTGTAGTCGGGCTCGTCGCTGCGGCTGAAGGACGCGGTGACCAGCGCGTCGCGCACCGCCCAGTCCAGCCCCAGGCCGACCTCGTTGCGCGTCTCCTTGAACGGGCTGGCGGTGGTGACGACGTCGATGGACGCATTGCTGACCGCGTCCACGTAATAGGACGCCGAGGCCGACACGCGGTCGGCCAGCTTCTTGCGCACCAGGAAGGCCGGGCCGCTGGCGGTCATGCCGCCACCGTCGTAGACGTGGAACATGGCCTCGGCGCGGTCGGCGGGCACGTCGACCGCGGCGGCCGGTGCCACGGCCAGCAGGCCACCGAGCCAGGCCAGCGCACGGCGCCACAGGCTAGTTGCAGCCACAGCCACCTCCCTGCACACCGGTGGCGCCGCGCGCCGCCTCGCGCACCACGTGCACGTGCTCGCGGTGCTTGTCGATCAGCGCCTGGCGCGTCCACAGCATCTCCGGCTCGGCCAGGCGGCCGCGCTCGTAGGGCTTGACCCAGGGCTCGGGGGCGGCGCAGCCGCCGCACAGGGCGGCCGCAGCCAGCAGCGTCAGGACGGTGGCAGCTCTCATTCCTTCACCAGCGCGCGCAGCTGCTCGTCGTAAGTCTGCTCGTAGCCGGCGCGGTAGCCCTGATGCACGTGGCGCACCTTGCCGTCGCGGTCGACGAGAACGGTGGTGGGCATGGCTTGCAGCTGGTAGGCCTTGCTGGCGGTCTTGGCCGTGTCCAGCAGCACCGGGAAGTTGATGCCGAGCTTCCTGGCCTCGGCCGCCGCCTTCTTCGGGTCGTCGTCGACGTTGACGGCCAGCAGTACCACGCCGGTGTCGCGGTACTTGTCGGCCAGGCGGTTGAGGTGCGGCATCTCCACCTTGCAAGGCGCGCACCAGCTGGCCCAGAAGTTGACCAGCACGACCTGGCCGCGCTGCTCGGCCAGGCGCAGGGCGGGGCCGTCCAGAGTCTTGAGCGTGAAGTCGGGGGCGGGCGTGGCGTGCACGGACGCGGCAGCGGCCAGCAGCACGGCGGCGAACAGGGTCTTCATCGTCGGCCCCTTCAGAAATGGAAGCCGAAGCCGACGCTGGCCTCGAGGTTCTGCGTGCTCTGGTTCTGCCCCAGCAGGTCCAGCGAGAAGATGTGGTCCCGAAGGTCCACGCGCAGCGCACCGCGGTCGCCGAGCAGGATGCGCCAGCCGAAACCGACGTGGAAGGTCTGCCGCTTCTGGCCGGCGAAGTCGGTGCTGCCGACGCCGCCGACGAGGTAGATGGCGGTGGCGCGCGCCTGCCGCGAGCCCAGGAACACCTCGCCGGGCAGCAGGTTGTAGCCGGCGGAGACGCTGTAGTAGCTCAGCCGCTCCTTCTCGCTGGTGAAGATGCCGCCGGGCAGGATCTGGCGGAACGAGGCGTCGCTGACCTGGGTACTGCCGAACGTGCCCTCGAAGAACCAGTCCTCGGTCAGGTGGTAGCCCAGGCGCAGGCCGTAGACGGCGCTGGCGCCGAAGTTCTCGGTGGCGTAGGTGCCCACGAAGGCGCCGACCTCGAAGTCGCGCGACGGGAAGCGCGGCAGCCGCAGTTCGCGCCGTTCCACCTCGGGCACGATGGGCGGTTCGTCGGCCGGGCGTGTCTGTGCCAGCACCGGCAAGGCGGTGAGGGCAGTGGTACTGAGCAGCAGGGCGGTGAGGGTGCGGCGCATGGGGTGGCGGTCAGAAGAAGAAGGACAGGCCGGCGGTGAAGGCGCGGTACTCGGTGTTGCGCTCGTCGGCGATGAAGGCGGTGGTGCGCGTGTAGTCCAGCCGGCCGACGAAACGGCGCGTGAAGTACCAGCGCAGGCCCAGCTGCATCTGCGCCTGGTTGGCGTCGGTGGCCTCGGCGTTGACGAGGCTGAGGTTGGGCGCGTTGCGGAAGCGGCCCACGCCGATGCCGAAGTGCGGCGACAGCCGCTGGTGGGACCAGGGCTCGCTGGTCAGGCCCATGCTCCACCAGGAGCTGCCGGCGTACAGGCCCTGCACCTGGCCGAAGCTGACCTCGGCGGCCAGCGTGTCCGACAGGCGCCAGGCACCCCAGACCTTGAGCGTGGGCTCCTTCTCGAAGCGGCCCCAGCTGGCGCCCATCTCCATGCGGCGGCTGAGGTAGTCGTCGACGACGAGGTCGCGGAAGCTCTTGCCGGTGCCGGCTTCGGTCAGCGTGGTGGCGAGCTGTTCGCGCGGTACCCAGCCGACCACGGCCTCGCCGGCCGCGCTGCGCGCGCCTTCCACGCGCACGCGGTACCAGTCGGTGCGGCGCAGCTCGATCACCACCCATTGGCGGCGCTCGGCCACGTGGAACACCGGGTAGCCGCGCCCGGGGCCGGTGCGCAGCTCGATGTAGGGCGTGGCCACCTGCACGCGCTCCGTCTCCGGCGCGTCATCGGCGGCCCGGGCAGGCTGGGCGACCAGCAGGGGTGCCAGCAGGGCCAACGCGGCCAGCAGCGAGGGAAGGGTCTTCATTCGACGTTGCACGCGCCGGTGGCCGCATCCGGCGGCGTGAACAGGGCATCGCCGGCGGCACTGAATTCGTCCTGGCCGGCCGGCATGGGGTGTTCGATCCAGTAGCGCAGGATGCGCACGTTGGGGTCGTCCTCGCTGTCGAAGACCAGGCCACCGCCATGCAGCACGTTGCGCACCAGCGGCTTGGCGATCAGCCGGCTGGCCAGCGTGTCGCCGAACACCACCTCGCCCTGCGACGAGTAGAAGTTGCGGTACATCTCGGTGGCGCGGATCTGCTCGGGCGTGAGCGTCAGGTCCACCAGCGCCGCGCCGCTGCGCAGGCGCAGCGCGCCGCCGGTGCCGTTGGTGTCGTCGTGGCAGCCGCTGCTGGCGCAGCTGTTGACGGTGGTCACGCCGTTGAGCGTGATCGGCAACTGCGCTTCCAGGATGGGCTGCACGCAGCGCTGGAAGTACGCGAAGCTGAGCTTGCGGGTGCCGCTGGCCGGTGGGTTGGCCACCTCGTCGGGGTTGCCCAGCGGATTGCCGCCACCGCAGGCGGCCACCATCGTCAGGACGAGGGTGGCCACCAGCGGGGCGGCCGGGGAGAAGGCGCGACGGTGAAGACTCATGAAGACGGACAACCTCGCGCGATCCAGTTGACGAGCGTGGCGTAGCCCAGGCTGTCCGGGGCCAGCACCGGGGTGGTCTGGGTGACGGCACCGGCCGGGTGCGGCACGGTGGACGGGCGCTGCAGCAGGCGGTTGGCCGCCGGGTTGCAGGTGTCGTTGACCATGGTGAGCACGACGTTGAAGTCGCCTTCCGGGTCGCCGGTGAGCACCAGGCGGTTGGACCGGAAGTCGTTGCCCCCGTCGCTGCCGCCGGCCTGGTGGCAGGCGCCCATGCAGCTCTGGCGCAGCACCGGCATCACCTCGGTGTTGAACACGGCTTCGCTGAGCGTGGCCACGCTGCGCACGCCGCCGCCGGGGGCGAAGAGGTCGTTGTAGTACTGGCCGCCCAGGTCCATCCACTCGGCCAGCAGGCGTTTCTCGGCGCGATTGAGCAGGGCGGCGTGGTCGGGCGCCGTGTCCGGCGGGTTGGGGTGCGCCGTGCGTGCGCCGCCGCCGGCCAGCAGGGTCTGGCCCCACAGGATCTCGGTGAGCCGGCTCTTGCGCGCCAGGCCGGCGGTGTTGGCCGCGCCGGAGCTGGTCTCCACCAGCGGCGCCAGGCGCTGCAGTTCCGGTACGCCCTGGCGCACCACCACCACCGGCTGGCCGGTGACGGGGTCGATCTGCGGGTCGCCGATCAGCAGTTCCTCGTAGCTGGTCAGCCGGCCGCCGCCACCAATCGTGCCGCGCAAGTCCAGCTTCGCCGGGTCGGCGTGGCAGTTGGTGCAGGTGAGCGTGCCTTCCGGGCCCCGGGCACGGGTCCACAACGGCTGGATGTGGTCGGGGTAGTTGATGACGCCGTTGGCCGGCACCGCGGTGACGAGGTCGTCGGCCGCATCCGGGTTGCCGGTGTAGCGCAGCGAGAGCGCGGCCCGGGCCTGCACGCCGCTTTGCGCGGTGTCGGCCCAGACGTCGCTGAACACCGGGTCGGTCTGCAGGGTCAGCAGCGTGGCGTCCAGCCGTGTGCGCAGGCTGGCCATGGTCTCGCCCTGCACGTGCTGGGCCGACAGCGTGGTCTTCAGCGCCGCGGGCAGGGCGTTGGCCACCGCGCCGGAGTTCAGCGCCGCGCCGCGGCGCGGGCTGTGGCAGCCGTCGCAGGTGCGGCGCTCGCCCGGACGCACCTGGATCCAGTTGGTGTGGGTCTGGAAGGCGCGGCCCTCGGCGTCCACGACCTGCAGTCCCAGCGGCACGTCGGCCGGCACCTGCAGCTTGAAGCTGCCGTCGGGCTCGACCACGCTGTAGCCCAGGATCTGCTGCGGCTCGAAGTTGGTCTCGCCGATGGCCTGGCGCGTGCCCATGCCGCCGGCCGGCGGCGAGACGGCACGCACGGCGCGGATGAAGCGCACGGGCGCGCAGTGGTAGGCCGGGTCGGCCGGGTCCTTGATGCGGCGCAGGTCGGCCACGAAGGCCCGCGTGTCGCCCGGTTCCTCCGGTGCCGTGGTGGCGATGCCGGCGCTGCAGCCAGGGGCGAGGTCGGCCGCGGTGAGCATGGGCTCGCCCATGCGGCGCAGGCCGTCGGTGTCGTAGACGCTGCGCACCTCGATCAAGGCCAGGTCCTGTGCGGCCAGTGCCGGGTCCACGTTGGTGGGCTCGGGGGCGGCCGGCTCGGTGCGCGGCTGCAGCGGCACCGGGTCCACGAGCATGAAGCCCGGCGGCGGCGCGGCCACGATCAGCCAGGTCTGCGGCACCGGGTCGAACATGTAGACGGCATAGGAAGCCGGCACGTCGGCGCTGAGTTCGTCGGCGGCCACCTCGGCGTCGCTGCGGTTGTCGTCCGAAAGGCGGGCGAGTTCGTCGGGGGTCAGCGTGGCGCAGGGCACGAGGTCGGTGCCGCGCAGCACCTCGCAGGGCCGCCACGAGACCAGCACGCGGTTCGTGCCGTCCCACAGCGGGTAGGGGCTGGTGGCTCGGCCGTTGAGCGACAGGCCGCGGTCGTTGTCCAGCGTCTCGGCCGTCGCCTGGCGCTGGCCGCCCTGGGCCGGCACGGTGCGGTTGGCCGGCGTGTTCTGCTCGGAGTAGTTGGCCGCGTCGATGAACATCAGCGCGCCGCCTTCCTGCTCGCGGCTCAGCGGCACCAGCGACGAGGCCACGTAGCCGGCGTAGGGGCCGCTCGGGTCCATCTCGCGCGGGTGCAGGAAGCTGTTGCCCGGGCTCTGGGCACCGTAGAGCACGAAGAGGTCGGTGCCGTCGGGCTTGGTGCGGAAGATCGCGAAGCGGTTGCGGTCGGCCACGTGCTCCCAGCGCGAGAACATGATGTCGCCGTTGGCGCGCACGACGGGGTTGCGGTCGTGGCTCTGGTTGAAGGTGATCTGCTGGATGTTGCTGCCGTCGGCGGCCATCGTGTGCAGGTTCAGCACGCGCTCGCGCTCGTACTCGTCCAGCGCGTGGTAGGCGCGGCCCAGGGCCTGGTTGAGCGACGACTTGACCTGCCGGTTCGACGCGAACACGAAGCCGCGGCCGGCGGGCAGGTAGGCGGGGTCGACGTCGTCGTGGGCGGTGCTGGCGGTGATGCGGCGCAGCGTGCCGCCGGTCAGGCTGCCGCCCGACATGTCGTATTCCCAGATGTTCCAGCGGCCCGTGCAGGCGGGCTGGCCGTCGATGGTGGCCGTGTTGCTGGTGGGGCAGCGCAACGCGAAGGCGACCTTCTTCCCGTCGTACGAGACCTCGGGGTCGGACGCGTCGCCGTTGCCCTGCGTGATGTGGGCGGTGAGGTTGTGCTCCGGCGCGCTGGGGCTGGACTTCTCGCGCAGCATCAGGTCGCCACCGGCCACGAAGGGCGTGCCGTGCAGCGCGGCCAGGTTCACGGTGTTGACGCGCTTGGCGTAGACCAGGGGCACGTCGCCCTGCGCGGTGGCGCTGCCTTCACCCTCGGTGCTGCCCTGGCAGGCCACGAGCGCGAGGGCACTGACGATCACGGCGGCCAGCCCCACGCCGGCGGCGCGCGGGCGCAGGCCCCGGCCGGCATGGACTCTCGGGCGGGCCGCCGAAGGTGTTCGTGTGGCGTCTGTCTGCGGTGTCATGGGTCGTCCTCCTGCCTGGATGGAGTGAATCAGCGGGCCTGCAGGCCGGGGCTGAAGTGCAGCCGGCCCTGGGCGTCGATGACCACGGCGTCGGCACCGGGCACCTGCGCCAGTGCGGCCATGCCGCGCTCCAGGCCGAGTACGAACAGCGTCTTGCTCAGGGCCTCGGCGGTGAGGCCGTCGTCGGCGATCACGGTCACGCTGTGCACCGCCTGCGGGCTGCGCCCGGTGGCGGGGTCGATCAGGTGGTGGTGGCGCACGCCGGCACGCTCGAAGAAGCGCTCGTAGTCACCCGAGGTGGAGACGGCGCAGTCTTCCAGTGGCAGCAGGGCGGCCACGCCGTCGGCGCGCCGGGGGTCGCGCACGGCCACGCTCCAGGGGCGGCCGCGGCGGTCGCCGATGACGCGGCTGTCGCCGCCGGCGCTGACGTAGGCGTGGCCGATGCCCAGCGCCTTCAGCCGCGCTGCGGCACCGTCCACCGCATGGCCCTTGGCGAAGCCGCCGAGGTCGATGCACATGCCGTCGCGGGCGAAGCGCACGCTGCGCGAGGCGGGGTCGAGTTCGATGCCGCGCCAGCCCACCAGCGACCGCGCGGCCGCCAGCGTGGCGTCGTCGGGCGCGATGCCGCGGCGGTAGTCGTAGAGCCGGCCCACGGCCGCATAGCTGATGTCGAAGGCGCCGCCGCTGAGTTCGGCGAAGGCCTGCGCCCGCGCCAGCAGGGCGTAGGTCTCCTCGCTCACCGGCACGGCGGTGCGGCCGGCGTCGCGGTTGATGCGGCTGAGTTCGGAGTCGGGCTTGTGCGGGCTGTAGGTGGCGTCGATGCGGTGCATCTCGGCCATCACGGCGTCGATGGCAGCCTCGGCGTCGGCGCGCCGGTCGGCCCAGAGTTCGACGTGGATGGCCGTGCCCATGACGGCGGCGTCGCGGCTGTGCCAGCCGCCAGGCGCACGCCGCGGCAGCAGGCCGGCGCGCACCGCATGTGCGGCGTCCCTGGCCGCTTGCGGCCGCCAAAGCGGCAGTTGCAACTGCATGTCCTCGTCCTCCACGGTCCATCCCGGACCTTAGGGACGCGATGCTGACGGGGACTCACTGCGAATGCAGTGAGATGTGGTCGCAAGCTGCGAGCAGTTGCTTCAGATGTAGTGCGACGAACCGACACACCGCACAGGATGGCCGGCGCGTCAAGGCGGTGATGACCGTCCGCCACGTGGCGTGGTTCACGACCGACGTCGAGTCCTAGCCCGGTGGGGTATGGGACGGGCGGTCTGTCCTCGACGGAACATCACGCCGAGTTGTAACAACGGTCGTGGTCAAGGCACGACCGCCCGCCGAGACCTCTTCCCATCAGGCGTGGGTGACGCGATGCGCGCTGCGACAATTGTCGGATGCGCCTGGCCCTGGAATGGTTGCCCGATGACGATGCGGCCCCGCCGCCGCAGTTGCTGATCCTGCTGCATGGCTACGGCGGCCGCGGTGCGTTGATGCGCCCGCTGGCCGAGGCGCTGCGTGCGCAGTTTCCAAAGGCGGCCATCCTGGCGCCGGATGCACCGCATCCGGTGGATGGCGGTGGGGCGGGCCGACAGTGGTTCTCCGCCCGGGATCTCGACGATGAACGACGCATCGCGCGGGTCGAGGACGCGCTTGGCCCGCTGCAGGACTGGGTGCAGTTCACCCAGCAGCGTCTGGGTGTGGGCCCGCAGCCGACCGCCATCGGCGGTTTTTCGCAGGGGGCCATCCTTGCGCTGGAACTGGCTAGCCGGGCCGACGGCCTGGCTGGCCGCGTGCTGGCCTTTGCCGGGCGCTATGCACGCCTGCCCGACGTGGCACCGAGACAGACCACGCTGCACTTCTTCCATGGTGCCGCCGACGAGATCATCCCGGCCGCCCACGCCCGCCAGGCCCTGCAGCACCTGGGTGTGCTGCACGGCGACGCGACGCTGGACGTGGCGGCCGGCGTCGGACACGTGCTGCACCCGTCGCTGATCGACAGCGCGCTGCACCGCTTGACCCACCACATCCCCTACCGGACCTGGCGCGCGGCGCTGGGCCACACGGACGCCGTGGACGTGACACCGCGGTTGCACGACGACCCCTGATCATCCCCGACCGACCACCCGCCGACCGCCGATGCTGTTCCTGCTGTCCCCTGCCAAGAGCCTGGATTACGAGACCCCCACGCCGCCGGCCGTCGAGGCCCTGGCCACGCGGCCGGCCTTCGTCGACGAGGCCGCCGCGCTGATCGACGTGCTGAAGGCCAAGTCACCCGCCGAGGTGGCGTCGCTGATGTCGCTGTCCGACCCGCTGGCGCAGCTGAACGTGGCCCGCTACGGCGCCTGGCGGCGGACCTTCAGCACGCGCAACAGCAAGCCCGCCGCGCTGGCTTTCGACGGCGACGTCTACGGCGGGCTGGACGCGAAGACGCTCCGCGTCGACGACCTGGCCTGGGCCCAGGACCACGTGGTCATCCTGTCCGGGCTGTACGGTGCGCTGCGTCCCCTCGACCGCCTGCAGCCCTACCGGTTGGAGATGGGCACGAGGCTGGCCACGCCCGGTGCCAAGGACCTCTACGGCTACTGGGGCGACGCCATCGCCGATTACCTGAATCGCCGCCAACGCGGCCAGAAGCAGCCCGTGGTGGTCAACCTGGCGTCGCAGGAGTACTTCCGGGCAGCCGACCGCAAGGCGTTGAAGGCCCGGGTGGTGGAGTGCGTGTTCGAGGAAGGCAAGGCCGATGGCTGGAAGGTGGTGAGCTTCTTCGCCAAGCGGGCGCGTGGCCTGATGGCACGGCACGCCATCACCCACCGTCTGCAGCAGCCAGAGCAGCTGCAGTCCTTCGACGCCGAGGGTTACGCTTATGTGCCTGCCGTGTCGAGCCCCGACCGCCTGGTGTTCCGCCGGCAGGGCACCGCCTGACCCTGCCTTGTCCTGCAGCACGCCCGGAGCGAGACAATGAGCGCCACCGCCCACGCCCAGCACATCACCGACGACCTGCGCCAGTGGCTGCGGGCCCAGCTGGCCGCCGGCTGTCGTGCCGAGGACGTGCTGTCGGCCATGCGCAGCAGCGGCTGGGCCGACGCCGCGGCGCTGCAGGCGCTGCAGCAGATCCAGCAGGAAACCGGCCAGCCGGTGCTGCTGCCACCCAGCGGCCCGGTGCCGGAGCCGGCCATCGGCGACGGCGTGACGGTGATCGACGTCGCCGGCCATCCGGTGCGCGTGCTGCTGGCCATGAAGCTGCCGCGTGTGGTGCTGTTCGGCGGCCTGCTCAGCGATGCCGAGTGCGATGCGTTGATCGAGGAGTCACGCCCGCGCCTGGCGCGGTCGGAGACCGTGGTTAACACCACCGGCGGCAGTGAAGTGAACGCCGCGCGCACCAGCGACGGCATGTTCTTCGGCCGCGGCGAGTCGCCGCTGATCCAGCGCATCGAACAGCGCATCGCCACGCTGCTGAACTGGCCCGTGGCCTGGGGCGAGGGCCTGCAGGTGCTGCACTATCGGCCGGGGGCGGAATACCGGCCACACCACGACTACTTCGACCCCAAGCACTCGGGCACGGCGGCGGTGCTCGCCCGCGGCGGCCAGCGCGTGGGCACGCTGGTGATGTACCTGAACACGCCCGAACGCGGCGGTGCCACCACCTTCCCCGACGTGGCGCTGGAAGTGGCCGCCATCAAGGGCAACGCCGTTTTCTTCAGCTACGACCGGGCGCACGCCAGCACGCGCACGCTGCACGGCGGCGGGCCGGTGGTGGCAGGCGAGAAGTGGGTGGCGACGAAGTGGCTGCGGGAGCGGGAGTTCACCTGAGCCTTGGGACGGGAGAACGCCGCCGCACCTGCGGAGTCGTTGCCCCAGCGGGTGGCGGCGCGGTTGCCAAAGTCTGGGCCTGCCGATCCGGGGACTGCTTCAGCCTGATCGCTGTTTTCGGTTCAGCTGGAACGAATGGCGGTTGTCGACCCTCAGCCGACACTCACTGACCTGATCTCGCCACCCTGAAGCTGCCGGTAGGATGCCCAGCAGTCACCCGAAGGAAGCCCCGCAGCGGAGGGCACACGCTGCGGGCAGCACGCAGGGCGATTGAGGCGCAGCGCGCAGCCCGCGCCCGACCGAGGTGACAATCTAGGGGTCCTTGAGCGCAAGTCTTTAGCCGGTAGCCCCAGCGGCCGCCCGGTAGCGTCCTGCTCCGCATTGATCCCGGTATCGTGGGCCATCGCGGCCACCAAGGTTCGGGGTACCAGGCTGCGATCAATGAGCGTTTGCTTGAAAGCATCAGTGGGCCGACGCCGGGTGTCCTTGGGCTTGGTGACTCGCTGGCCGTCCATGAGTTGCACCTGCCGGTCAAGTGCAAACCTACAAGCTGGGCACGGACCCTCAGATCCTGCACATCGCCGGCCGGTGACGCAATTCGGCCGTAAGGCCACGCTTGCCCTAGCGTTTGAAATTGAGTGGGGCCCTGAATGCGATGACTTGGCCTGTCTTCTCGAGTTCCAGCAGCGCTGACATGCCTTCGTCGTGCTCTTCGATTGCCGTCAGTCGAAAGTCGGCTCCCGGCGTGAGTACTGGTTTCGGAAGGACGATCGTGACTGCACCAAGGTACCGGAAGTCCGCTAGGGCCCGCTTGTCGATAGCCAACCTCCGATTGCCTTCCCTGTCGCCTGCGACCTCATGGTACGTGAAGACGGATTCACCGACACACACTGCCTTCACCTGCAAACTTCGCTTCAGATAGAACGCTCGCTCATCCACCATGAACGGCACGCCAGCATCGATGTCCAGCGAGCCGGCATACGGCACCTTTTGCCAACTGGAAAGCCACCCCGTCCCTTCGGGACATCCGACATTCATGCGGCGTGTCCTCTCTAAGCGCATGGCTTCAGCGCGGGCCAATGCCAGCGCGAGTTCTTGAAGTCGTCCCGACTGGCCCGGCACATCCAACGATGGCTCGCTCCTGGGTACGCCGGACTCGCCCAGAAAAGTTGCCATGACCGGGCCCTTCGACTCGTCATTCCGCCTCTTCATTTCCTGCTCGTGCCTGGTGTTGAACACCGCCGCACGAGATGCCTGCGGGCCCAGGGCTAGTGCCTGTTCGAGCATCTCCCTCGGCTGCTCGCCTGGGCGAGGGAAGGTGGCGTAGTCCGGACAGTATCCGTTTCCATAGCCACGATCCTTCGTCCACGTGAACCGAAACGGCTCGTCGCCGGGTTGACCCGTTTCCAGTGAAACGGTGATCGCGTACTTGTTCTGCGGCGTCCCTGGATCGACGACGAGAGTTGCAGCCGGTGGCCCCACCGCGGGGACCGACGTCAAGACAAGTTCATCACCCGCGAACGCGAACGAGTAGTCGCGACCGGCCGCCCTTACGGTCGGAATACCCCAATTCAGCAGATCGCGCACATCGTTGAACGGATAGGCCAACCTGCTGCTGCCATCGAGGGTCCGGACTTCCAGCGGCCCGTCCCCGAGCGCAGTCGACTCCCCCGCGCGCGGCTGCTCGATGTTGCAAACGGCACCTCGCTTGAAGGCAACTTGGCGAAGTCGCTCACCGTCAGCGGTGTTGGCTCTCAGTCGATCGTGAAGTGCGAGTGCGCCGGCAAACAAGATGAACCCGAGGCACAGGGCCAAGCCCCACTGGCGCATTTCCGCGCTCGGCGCCCGGCGATCGGCATGCAATTCGATCTGACGGGTCCCGGCGGCAGCGACTAGCAGCAACATTGCTGAGTACCAAACCACGAAGCCCCATCCGAGGCCAAAGACACCAATGGCACCGCCGGCCTCATTGAGAGGAACCTTCACGAACGTGATCGTTTGCAGGGGAACCGCTGCTGCAAGAAGGGACGACCAGACCGCCGAACGCTTGCCTAGAAGCAGAGCGACACTGATCAGGAAGAACAGGTTGGCATACCAGGCGAAGTTGACCATGAGAGGGCCGAGCCAACCGATGGCGAGCACGTGAGCACCGCTGTAGGCACGCTGGTTGACATCCACGAAGCCGTTGAGCCCTAGTGAAATCAGCCATGCCAGCAGCGCGAACCCCGTAAGTGCCCTTGCCGACGGCCAAAGGCGGAATGGCAGTGGACGCGTGCTCGCTGGCGATGTGTCTTGACTCAAGTGCCCCTCACTTGGCCATGCTTGGCGCCAATGAACCGAGCACGGACAATGCAAGTCCGATTGTCACAGCGCTGCAAAGTCGCCGCTTGGCATCTACGGTGCGCTCGTAGGGGTCAAGCGGGTCAGCGACGAGGAGTGGAATCGAGCGCTGTTGCAAGCGAACGGCAACGTGGCGGCTGAGTGGACGGGTGTTCACGTTGGCTGAGAGTTTGCTTTCGAAAAGTCGCTGTGGTGCCAAGATCACCGCTCGACGTCTTCCCGATTCTCGACTCGCGAGCGGGCCTATCGCCGGGAATGTTTTGAGACATTCGAGGCGTCAGGGCGGGAAGATTTGGACGGCGCGGTCCTAACCTGCGGCCCTGTGGCCAGCACGACCCACCACCAAACTGTGCTCATCTGCACGAGGAAATTGGGGGGCGGATCTCAGCTTCCGGCCTGTCCTCACCCCGTGCGGCTTGGATGCCGTGGCTGTCACCGACGCACCTCTCACGCGGTGGCCGTAGAGGGTCCGATCTCACCCCGACTGTTGAGGTGTGTCGGACAAATTCTAACGGTCGATGGCTTGGCGGAATGGGGAAATGGCCACTGAATGCCTACCCGGAGGCTGCCCCTCACCAGCGACAGCAACTTGCCGCGAGCAGTCCGAAGAGACCCTCGCACGAAGCGGCAGTGACCGCAGCCATGCCGTCAATGCGGACTGGTGCCGGGACGACGAGGGTGCGTCGGTAGCAGCCACGCGCGACGTCGACTGTCAGCAGACCTTGCCATGCGCGGGTCGGCTGGCACGTGCTCTGACGATCAGACCAAGATCAGCTGGCCACCGCACTAACGCGACGGCGCCGTTGGCGCGCGGGCCGCCTTCACGGCCGCCAGGAATGGCGTGTAGTCGGCATAGTCCCGGTGCTCCACCACCAGGCCATCGACGACGCGCAGCACGGTGACGAAAGGCATGCCGGTGGTCACCGCCTGCCGGCCGCCGTCCAACGCCAGCGTCCAGTCCAGCGTGCCTTCGAAGATGGCATGTTCGCCGGCATAGAACACGCGTGACGGATGGAACGCCATGTGCCGGATGGCTTCGTAGCCTTCGCGAAAGTTCTTCAGCGTGGCAGCCTTGCCCTGCTGCTTCACCGTCCCGAAGACCAGGGCCGCCGTGGGGTCCTCGAAGCTCCCTTTCTCGGCGAGCAAGGGCGCTAGGCGGTCCCAGTGCCGGGCGATGTAGGCGTCGAAGTAGGGCTCGGCCACCGCGCGTGTGGCCTGGCCTGACTCGGCGTAGGAGGGCGGCGCCGCTGATGCCACTGTCGGCAGCAGCAGGGTGGCACTCAGCAGCGCGGCGAGCGCGGTGGAACGCATGGGTGGCCTCCCGGTCCGTTCATCGTCAGGGGCAGGGCCTGGCGCAGCCATCGTCAGGCCGAACACCCCGGCGTCCAAAGTCGACGCCACCAGGGCGGGCGCCGCGCCGCCACCGGTGCCGGCTGGCACGGCGCCGTGGCCCCCATCGCCTGCAACCGTGCCTCCAGGCCCGCCAGGCCGGCATGGCGCGCGGCCTGCAGCGGGTTCATGCCGTCGAATTCCGACGCCAGGTCGACCTGCGCGCCGCTGTCCAGCAGCAGGTGCGCTGCCGCTTCCTGCCCGGCCAGGATGCAGGCCACCAGCGGCGTGGACAGGAACTCGGGGTGCGCGTAGTCGATGTCCACGCCGTGCTGCACGTGGTAGCGCACCAGGTCCAGGTCGCCCGCCACGGCGGCATTGAACAGCTCCTTCCAGTTGCCGCCAGAGGACATCCGGGGGTCTCCGTCCGCGCGTCAGCCCGGGCAATCCGGCACGGCGGGCCAGGCCTTCACTGCGCGGCGCGCGCCGCTGCGGCTTCGCGCTGGTAGTCCTCGAAGCTCAGGGCGTTGCTGGCCCGGCAGCGCGGCTGTTCGGGCTGTGGCAGCTTGCGGCACTCGTTGGCCTGCCATTGCTGGCCGGCGGCGTAGAGCTGGCGCGACGTGCAGGCACCGAGCGCGGCTGCGGCGGCCAGGGTCAGCAGGAGACCGGTAAGGGAAGGTGTCGTCCGCGGCATGTCGACATCGGGTGGGCGCCAAGGTCGTGGCGAGCGGAGCATACGGGACCGCGCGCTCACCGTACGGCCCACCCCCCACAGACGGGGAAGACCTGGCCGACGAAGCAGCCGGCGGCATCGCTGCACAGGTAGGCGGCGAACGTCGCGTCCTCGTGTGCCGTGACCAGCCGGCCCAGCGGCACCTCGCGGGCCAGCCGTTCCTGGAAGCGTGGGTTGGCCTGCACCGCGGGCGGGAAGTAGGTGGGGTTGTCGACGAAGTTCTGCGCGATGGCGTTGACCTGGATCTTCAGCGGCGCCAGTTCCACGCCCGTCGCCTGCACGTAGGCCAGCTGCGCGCCCCGCGCGGCGCTGTAGGTCGACGCCCGCTTCATGCCGCGCAATGCCGACGCGCTGCCGATGACGAGGATCCTGCCCCCGCCACGCTGGCGCATGCCAGGCACGGCGGCGCGCACCAGCCGCGGCAGCGGGTCGACCAGGGCCGCGAACACCTCGCGCCACTCGGCGTCGTCCACGGCATCGACCGGTGTGGAAGGTGCCTTCAACGCCAGGTTGGCCACGAGCACGTCGATGCCGCCGGCGTCCCGCACGACCGCCTCGGCATCGCCGGGCTCGGACAGGGCACGCTCGCTGCGCACGACCTCGGCGCCCTGTTCGGCCAGGACCTCGCACAGCGCAGGGCCCATGAAGTCCGTGGACTGCGTGACGAGGACGCGCTTGCCGGAGAGCATGGTCGGTGTGCCGCAGGGGCTTCGAAGGGCGATGGGCGTATTAGACCGCAGCCCACCCCGCGGCACCCGCGTGCCTGGTCAGGCGTCGCTCAGACCAGACCCTCGCGCTCGACCGCCTCGGCAGACGCTGCGCGTCTGCAGGGTGGCGATGCGCCGGTCCCGTCACGCGGTGTGGTGGGTCATCGCCCAGACCAGCCACGGCAGGCCGACCAGCGCCACCAGGCCCAGGGACAGGTAGTTGCCGCTGGCCGGATTGAAGTCCTGCAGGATACGGCTCCACTTCAGGCGCAGCACCAGGCGGCCGAAGGCCATGTCGAAGGTGGCCATGAAGGCGGCGAGCGCCAGCCCCAGGATGAGGTGCTGACGGGCCCCCTGAAGCCCGATCCCGGGCACGAGCAGGGCGCACACGCCGAAGGCGAGCAGCGTGCCGGACACCACGCTGAGCTGCACGGCGCGCGCCTTGCCGATGCGCGGTGCCAGCAGCACGGTACGGGCGATGCCGTGCAGGGTCTCCACGCCCGCCAGGGCGACGCACAGGGCCAGCACCCGCAGAAATAGGTCGAGACTCATGGCGCGACCCCTGGCAGCAGCGCCATGACCGCGCCGGCCGCTGCACCCGAGGCCAGCAGCGACAGACCCACGCGGCGCGCATAGGCCGCACCGCCGGCCACCGCGGCGGCGACCACCCGCGTCACGCTGTTGGTGGCCACGGCCATCAGCACACCGCCAAGGGCCAGTGCGCTGTCGATGCGGCCCGAGGTCTGGAGCGTGCCCAGCGACGCGACCGCCGCATGGGCGTCGGCCAGGGCACCCAGTGCCGCGCCGGCCAGCACACCGGTGTCACCCATCAGCGCCTGCGCGCCACGCACCAGCAGGGCCACACCCACGAGCAGCAAGGCCACGATCAGCGCGGCGCGCACGCGCAACGGTCCTGCCCGGTCAGGCGCGGGGACGCGGGGTCGCGGACCGGCGGGCGACGGGGCGTCAGGTGGCGATTGCCGACCACGCCAAAGGCCCGTGAGGGCCGCCACTCCCGCGCCGGCCGCCGCGGCCGGCGCCACACGAAGGGCCAGCGTCGGCGCCACCGCCAGCAGCATCACCACCACCTGCACCCAGGTGGCGGCGGTGGACATCATGGCACCGCCCTCCCAGGCCGCGCGCCTGGCCGGCTCGGCACGCACGCGCGTGCCCATCGAGGCCACCGTGGCCGTGCTCGAGACGAAGCCCGACAGCAGTCCGGCCAGCAGCGGCCCGGCCCGCGGGCCCAGCCAGCGTCCGGCCACATGGCCGGCACCCTGCAAGGCCAGGATCAGCACCGCCAGCAGCACCAGCGTGCGCGGCACCAGCCCGCCCAGCCCCGCGATGGGCTCGGCGGGGGTCAGCGGCAGCACCACCAGCACCAGTGCCGCCAGCAGCAGCGCGTCGTGCAGTTCGCCTTCGCTCATCGCGCGGGTCGCGAAGCGGTGCAGACGCTCGCGCGCGGCCAGCAGGCCGGCCACGATGGCGGCCGCCCCCGCACCCCAGGCCGGCTGGCGCATGGCCAGCACGCCGATCAGGAAGGTGACGAACAGGGCCAGTTCGGTGGTCAGGCCGGGGTCGTTGCGCGGGCTGCGCCAGTAGGCCAGGGCCGACAGCACCACGATCACGGCGCCGGCCAGCGCCACCAGGGCCGGCTGCTGCAGGCCCTGCGCCAGCGCGCCTGCCAGCGCCGCCAGGGTGAAGCTGCGGATGCCGGCCGCCTGCCGCCCGGCGCCGCGGCCCTTGCGGCGCTCACGCTCCAGGCCGATCAGCAGCCCCGCGCCCAGCGCCACCGAGCCGCCCAGCACGTCCGGTGGCAGGTCCGGTGGCATCACGCGTGGACCGTCTCGCCGTGCTGCGGCACGCGCACGCGCCAGCGCAGCTCGTCCTGGATGCGGTGGCGCAAGGTGTCGGCGGCATCGGGCTCGCCGTGCACCACGTAGGTCTGCTTCGGTGTGGCTGGCATCGTGCGTAGCCAGGCCAGCAGGCCGTCGGCGTCGGCATGGCCGCTGAAGCCCTCGAGCTGGCTGACCTGGGCCCGCACCGGCACGTATTCGCCGTGGATCTTCACCTCCGGCTCGCCGGCCACGATGCGGGCGCCGCGGCTGCCGCCGACCTGGAAGCCGGCGAACACCAGGTGGTTGCGCGGGTCCGGCGCCAGGTGCTTGAGGTGGTGGAGCACGCGCCCGCCGGTGGCCATGCCGCTGGCGCTGATGATGACCGCCGGGTAGCGCATGCGCGTCAGCCGCATCGACTGCTGTGCCGTCTCCACCGCGTGCACCGTGTCCATCAGCGTGCGCGCCTCGCGCGCGGGGATGCGCAGCAGCCGCGCGTGGCGCCGGTAGAGCTCGGTGGCGGCGATGGCCATCGGGCTGTCCAGGAACACCGGCAGCTTGTGCGGGATCTCGCCTGCGGCCTTGAGCCGCTGCAGCGCCAGCAGCAGCGCCTGCGCGCGGCCCACCGCGAACGAAGGCAGCAGCACGCTGCCGCCGCGGCCAATGGTGTCGCGCACGATGGCGCCGAGTTCCGCCTCGACGTCGGTCTTCGGGTGACGGCGGTTGCCGTAGGTCGATTCGACCAGCAGCACGTCGGCACCTGGGGCTGCCGCGGGCGGTGGCATCAGCAAGTCATCGCTTCGGCCGACGTCGCCCGAGAACAGCAGCGATTCGCCGCCGCCTTCCACGCGCACGGCGCAGGCGCCCAGCAGGTGGCCCACCGGGGAGAGCGTCACCGTGGCGCCGCCCACGCGCTGCGCCTGCCCGGGACGCAGCGGCTTCAGCAGCGCCAGCGCGCGGTGTGCCTCCTTGCGCGTGTACAACGGCAGCGCCTTGGCGTGCTTGCTGTAGCCGTAACGGTTGGCGCGGCGCGCATCCTCCTCGTTGAGGTGGGCCGCGTCCAGCAGCAGCACCTGGGCCAGGTCGATGGTGGCCGGCGATGCGTAGACCGGCCCCTTCCACCCGTGCTTGACGAGCACCGGCAGCCAGCCGCTGTGGTCCAGGTGGGCGTGGCTGAGCACGAGGGCGTCGGCGGCCAGCAGGTCGGCCGGCGGCGCGGCCCAGTTGCGCTCACGCAGCACCTTGAAGCCCTGGAACAGCCCGCAGTCCAGGCCGATGCGCGCGCCGCCGATGTCGACGAGATGGCGCGAGCCGGTGACGCAGTCGGTGGCGCCATGGAAGTGGATCTGCATGCTGGGCCTCTTCGGGTGGATCTGTGCGGGTACGGCATCCAGCGTAACGGCAACCCTCGGCGTCGGGACGGGCGGCACGGTAACGCTTGATGCGCATCAAGTCCGTGCGGTGCGCATCCGGCGCAGCGTGCGTTGACAGGCCACAGGGTTGCGGCGTATCGTCATGTCACCTTGTGGTGACATCAGGAGATGCGCGATGCAGCGACGGACCTTTCTTCGCACGCTGGGGGCAGGCGGCATCGGCGCGGCAGCCACCGGCTGTGCCGAGACCGTGCCCGACGAGGCCATCGCCGCCTGGCGTGGCCCGGGTGAACTGGCCGCGGGAGCCGACCCCCGCCGCTGGGTGCTGGGCTGGGCCATCCTGGCGCCGCATTCGCACAACTTGCAGTCCTGGCTGGTGGACCTGCGCGAGCCGGAGTCGATCACGCTCTTCTGCGACCGCACGCGGCTGCTGCCCGTGACCGACCCGTTCTCGCGCCAGATCATGATGAGCCAGGGCACCTTCATCGAGTTGCTGGACATCGCCGCGCGAGAACGCGGCCTGCGCGCGCGCATCCAGCTCTTTCCCGACGGCGCCTTCGGGCCGGACGGGGTGGACGAGCGGCCGGTGGCCCGCATCCGCCTGGTGCCCGACGCCGGCGTGGCCCGCGACCCGCTGTTTGCGCAGATCCCGCAGCGCCACACCAACCGCGAGGCCTACGACCCCGCGCGGCCGGTGCCGGCCGAGGCCTGGCAGGCGATGGCCGATGCGGCGGCGGCGCAGGGCGTGCCGCTGGCCTATGCCGGCACCGGCGGCGCCAACGCGCTGGCCGTGCACCGCCGCATCGCCGCGGATGCCTGGAAGGCCGAACTGACCACGCCGGCGGCGATGCTCGAGACCTTCAAGGTGCTGCGCGTGGGCGCAAAGGAGGTCGCGGCGCACCGCGACGGCCTGACGCTGATGGACCCGATGGTGGTCTGGATGACGCGCCTTGGCCTCTTCGACCGCAGCGTGGCGCCCGGCCCCGACGACTTCGCCACCCGCAGCCAGATCGACGACTTCAACGCCAAGATCGCCACCACGCCGGGCTTCCTGTGGATGGTCACCCCGGACAACAGCCGCGAAGCGCAGGTGGCCGCCGGCCGCGCCTATGCACGGGTGCAGCTGGCCGCCACGGCGCACGGCCTGGCGATGCAGCCGCTGCAGCAGGCGCTGCAGGAGTACCCGGCGGTGGCCCGGCCGTACCGTGCCCTGCGCCAGGCGCTGGACGTGCGCGACGGGCAGACGATCCAGATGTGGGCCCGGGTGGGCTATGCACCGCCGGTCGGCCCGGCACCGCGGCGCGGCGTAGACGCGCACGTGCTCAAGGCCTGACACGTGGCCGCGCCAGTCACCCGCGACCGTGTCGCCACCGAGGAGCGCCTGCTCGCGGCCGTGGGCACGGTGCTGGCGCGGGACGGTTTCGGCGCCATTGGCGTCAATGCCGTGGCGCGCGAGGCCGGCGTCGACAAGGTGCTGATCTACCGCTACTTCGACGGCCTGCCGGGTCTGCTGCGCGCCTGGGGCCGCAGCGGGCGGTTCTGGCCGAGCGTGGACGAGCTGCTGGCGGCGCGGCCGGGCCTGCTGGACCGGCCGGCCGCCCAACGCTGGGCCACGTTCTTCGAGCACTTCATCGACGCCCTGCGTGCACGGCCACTGACGCTGGAGGTCATGGCCGCCGAGATCGTGGAGCGCAACGCACTCACGGCGATCCTGGAAGAGGAGCGCGAGCAGTGGGGCGAGCAGGCTTTCGCCGTGCTGGGCGGGCGGGAGATGGCGGCCCGGCCGCATCTGCGCCACGTGACGCTGCTGCTGGTGGCCGGCGTGCAGCACCTGCTGCTGCGCAGCCGGCGGATCCGCCTCTTCGGCGGGCTGGATCTGCACGACGATGCCGACTGGGTGGCGCTGAAACGGTCGATCGCGGTGCTGGCGGGGCAGGTGCTGCCGCCGTGACCTGCGGCGTGCCCGGGCGTCAGAACGAGCTGTCCAGGCCGAAGCGCCACACCGTGTCGCGGTGCCAGGCTTCGCGGGCGGTGTAGACGGCGGCCCCGCCGGCCTCGGTGACACCCACCGTCCGCAAGGTCACGTCGTCCGACGCGGCCAGCTGGGCGACCGAGAGGCGCCACGTCTGTCCGCGCCTGGGCTGCCAGCCGAGGCTGGCATCCAGGCCATGGCGCGAGAGGTTCTCGATGCGCCTGTCGGTGGGCAGGTCGGCCTTCGACGCGCCGCGGGCCTCGAGCCCGAGCTGGGCCGTCCAGCCTCGTGGAAGGGCCTGCGTCAGACCGATCTTCAGCTGCCATGGTGCCTGACCGGGCAAGGCCGGGTCCGGGCCCGTGACGTCCGACAGCCGTGAGCGTGCCAGTGAGCCGCTCGCGGTCCAGCGCAGCGGTGCGCCCGCCAGCGCGGTGTGTTCGAGCTGCCCGCGCAGTTCCAGTGTCAGGCCGGTGGACCAGGCGCGGCCGGCGTTGACCCGCTGCAGCAGCCAGGGCGCGTTCAGCACCGCAGGCTGGGCAATCAGGCGGTCGAGCATCACGTCGTCGATGCGCCGCAGCGATGCCGACAGCACCATGTCGCCACCGAACGCAGCCACCTTGTCCTGCCAGCTGGCGTCCAGGCTCCAGGCGCGTTCCGGCTGCAGGTCGGGGTTGCCCGACTGCGCGGGTGACGTGGGGGAGACCGCGATCGGCACGTAGCGGCGCGGCATCACGTCGCGCGGCGCCGGCAACTTGAATCCGCGCGACAGGCCGAGCTTCACCGTGCCTCGCCCGCTGCCAGGCCGCCACGAGGCCCGCAGCACCGGGCCCACCAGGCTGTGCGTCTGCCGGACGGTGTCGAACACGTTGCCGCGGCTGTCGGTCTCCAGGCGCTCCATGCGCACGCCGAGCTGCATCGCGGTGCGGTCGTCCGGTGCCCACTCGTCCTGCAGGTAGAACGCATGGCGTTGAACGCGCGCGTCGAAGCGCTCGTCCAGGTTGTCCGGCGGCAGGCCGCCGGGCAGGTCCTGTTCGGTCTGCACGCGGTCCTCCTTGCGGCGTGCCTGCTCCCACTCGGCGCCCAGGCTCAGGCGGTGCGTCTCGCCCAGCGGTCGCTGGTGGTTCAGGTTCAGCACCAGCGATTCGTCCACCGCCAGCCCGTCCACGGCCGTGTCCTGCACCAGGCGCTGATCGAAGTCATAGCCCAGGGCGCGTGCCTGCTGGTCGCGGCGGGCGTAGGTGATGTTCACCCGGGCCTCGGTCTTCGCGCTGTCGGTGGCCTGGTGCTGGGCCCGGACGCGCCCGCGCCAGAACAGGCGCTGGTAGTTCAGTGCCATGTCACTGGTCTGCTGGGCTGGCGGTGGCCCGAGCAACGGGGTGCGCCGGTCGGCCACGCCGCCGTTGGCCTGGGCAAGGCGCAGGCTGTGGTCGGTGCTGAGCTGCCACTGGCCGCCCGTCTCGTCGCCACGCTTCCACGACAGGCGCGGGTTGAGGCTGATGGCGTCGCTGTGGTCGTACTCACGCTTGTCGGTGCGCGTGCGCTGCGTTTCGCTGCCGGTGCCCACGTCACGCCGCGCCAGCACGTCGGTGGCGGGCCAGCGCCGCCGGTCGCTGCTGAGCGTCAGGCCCAGACCCCAGGTGGCAGCCCCCACCGCGTCGCCCAGGTTCAGCGTGGCCGACGCCTGCGGCAGGCCCCACTCGCTGGCCAGGCTCAGCCGGAAGTCGCGCGTGGCCAGCGCGGTCGGCTTGCGGGTGACCAGGTTGATCGTGCCTGCAATGGCCTGGGCCGTCTCCACCGAGGCACCGTTGATGATCTCCACGCGCTCCAGGCTGTCGAGCGCGATGCTGTCCAGCGGCACGCCGCGCGGCAGCGGTTCCCCGTTGAGCAGCACCAGCGTCCGCCCGTCTCCCAGGCCGGAGAGCTTCAGTTCGACGGCCTGTCCGCGGCGCTCGACCGTGATGCCCGGCACCCGTTGCAGGGCGTCGGCCAGTTGCGTGTCGCCGTGGCGCAGCAAATCGGCGCGCCCGACCACCTGCCGCCCGGCGACGTCGGCCCGTCGCTCGCTGCCGGGGTCGGCGCGGATCTCCACCCGCTGGGCCGGCGGTGCCGGGGCTGGGCTCTGCGCGGCGACGAGCGCATGCCAGACGGCTGCCGACACGGCCAGGAAGTAGCACCCGGAGGGGCGACGGCGGGATGGCGACAGGCTTGGCATGGCAGCACGGGTGGGCAAGGTCGAGTCGGCAACAGCACGGGCATCGAGTGCGGGGGCTGCACGTCGCAGGCATTGCAGCCGGTCGCCTGAGCTATCGTCAATGTTGATCAATGTAATCAAGTCGGGCATGCCATGACCCTGTCCACGCCTCGATACAGCGGTGAACTGCTCAGTGCCGACCAGGCGGCGGCGCGGCTGGGTGTGCGCAAGGCCACGCTGTACGCCTATGTCAGCCGCGGGCTGCTGACCGCTGTGGCCGATCCGGCGCAGACCCGGCAGAGCCGCTACCCGGCCTGGGAGGTCGACCGCCTGCGCCAGGGACGTCGCGATCGGCCGCGCGCCACACCGGAACTGCAGGGCACGCTGTTCGACGGGCTGCCATTGCTGGACACCCAACTGACCGGCGTGGTGGATGGCGACATCGTCGTGCGTGGACGGTCGCTGGTGCCGTGGGCCCGGCAGGTGAGCCTGGAGGAAGCCGCCGCCGTGCTGTGGGGGGTGCGGCCCGAGGCGGCCTTCAGCGGCCCGGCGCCGTTGTTGCCCGCGGTGTGGCACACCATGGCCGACCAGCTGCAGGACGCCGACCCGGCGTCGCGGGCCGTCGCGCTGTGGGGTGTCGCCATGCCCCACCTGATCGGCGGCGTGCACCTGCAGGGTGACGACCTGGCCGCCGCGCTTGGCCGGCACCTGCGGGTTTTCGTGGCCTGCTGGTTGGCGAAGGCACCGGCGGACACTCCGCTCCACCTCCAGGTGGCCCAGGCCTGGCGTGTCCCCGAGCCCGGGCACGACGCCTTGCGGCTGGCCCTGGTGCTGTGCGCCGACGTGATGACGAACCTGATGGGTTTGTCCAGCCGCATGGTGGCGTCGGTGCAGGGCAGCCTGGCCGCCTGCCTGCTGGCCAGCCTGACCTATGGCTTCGCCCGCCTCAGTGGCGGCGAGTTCGAGGCTGTGGAGGCGATGTTCGACGAGGTGGAAGCCACGGGTTCGCTGGCGTCGGTGGCCGCGGCTCACCGGGCGCGGGGCGATGCCCTGCCTGGGATCCACCACCATCTCTTCGTGCGCGGTGACCCGCGGGCGGCGGCCCTGGTGCAGGCGGCCACCGCGCTCGGGTCGGAGGCTGCCTCGTGGCTGGCGCCGGAAGCGGATGGGAGCCCGATGCACCCCACGCTGGACTTCGGCCTGGTGGCGCTGCGCCGTGCGCTGAAGGCACCGCGCCAGGCTGCGCTGATGCTGGCACACCTGCCGCGTGCGGCTGGCACCATGGCCCAGGCCCTGGAACAGCGGGCCCACGGGCGCCGGATGTGGGTCCAGGCCCGTTACGTCGGGCCACGCCCAGGCCGCGCGGTACCGCGCTGAAGCTGCCTTCGTCGAAGGTGTTCGAGCGGGACCGCGACCGGTTCAGCGCGCGGTGCCGGACACGCGGTCGTCGATCCAGCGGGCCAGCCAGCCGGCCAGGCCGCGCGGCCGGTGCGAATGCCTGTGGCATCCGGGGCCTGAGCGCCGCTGGCAGCGGGGCAGGGTGTGCGGCACGGCCCCACAATGCCGCCATGCAGTTCCCGGCCCTGATCAAGGAAGTCGGCCGCGGCGCCCGCGGCGCGCGCGACCTCGACCCCGAACGCGCGCAGGTGCTGTTCGGCGCCATGCTCGACGGCGCCGTGCCGGAAATGGAACTCGGCGCGCTGCTGCTGGCCTACCGCATCAAGGGCGAAAGCCCGGACGAGATGGCCGCCTTCATGGCGGCCATGCAGGCGCGCACGGCTGTCGTGGCGGTGCCTGACGGCGGCCCGCGCTGCGTGCTGCTGCCCACCTACAACGGCGCGCGCAAGCAGCCCAACCTGATGCCGCTGGTGGCGCTGCTGCTGGCGCGAGACGGCGTGCCGGTGCTGATCCACGGCCGGCACGACTTCGACAGCCGCACCAGCCCGTTCGAGCTGCTGGCGGCGCTGGACTTGCATGCCGCGGCGGACACCGAGGCCGCTGCCGCCGACTTGGTCGCACGCCGTCTGGCGGTGCTGCCCTTGGCGGTGCTGAACCCGGGACTGGACGCGCTGCTGGCGCTGCGCCCGCGCCTGGGCGTGCGCAACAGCGGCCATGCGCTGGCCAAGCTGCTGGACCCGTGTCCGGGCCGCAGCGTGCGCGTGGTGGCGGTGACGCACCCGCCGTACCTGGACAGCATGCAGGCGCTGCTGGAACAGGCCGGCGCCACCGCGCTGCTGATGCGCGGCACCGAGGGCGAGGCCTACGCGGCGCCGCGTCGGCGGCCGCGGCTGCTGGGGTTCCGGGATGGCGTGGCCGAGGTGATGTTCGACCAGGCGCCGGGCGACGAGGCCGACAGCGGCGCCGGTTGCGCCGTCGACGAGAACGCGGCGTTGATCCGCGCGATGCTGGAGGGACGTGTGCCGGTGCCGCAGCCGCTGCTGGACCAGGTGGCGGCGCTGCGGTCGCTGGCGCAGGTGTAGTCGCCGGTCAGCCGCCGAGCAGGGCACCGGCCAGCGCCGCCAGTGCCACCACCCACAACGGCGAGACCTTGCCGACCACCAGCAGCCCAAAGGCGGCCAGGGCCAGCGCGAAATCGGCGCGCGAGCCGATGGCACTGGTCCACACCGGGTCGTAAAGCGCCGCGGCCAGCACGCCGACCACGGCCGCGTTCAGGCCGGCCATCGTGCGCTGCATGCCGGCGCGGCGGCGCAGCGCCTCCCAGAAGGGCAGTGCGCCCGCAACGAGCAGGAAGGCCGGCAGGAAGATGGCCGCGAGCATGGCCAGCCCACCGACCCAGCCGCCGGCCCCTCCGCCCGAGGGCGCGGGCATCACCGCGCCCAGGTAGGCGGCGAACGTGAACAGCGGTCCGGGCACGGCTTGCGCTGCACCGTAGCCGGCCAGGAAGCCGGCGTTGTCCACCCAGCCCGGCGGTACCACGCCGGCCTGCAGCAGCGGTAACACCACGTGCCCGCCGCCGAACACCAGCGCCCCGGCCTGGTAGAACACCGCCGCCGCCTGCAGCCAGGGTTCCGGCCAGGCCGCCGCGGCCAGCGGCAAGGCCAGCAGCAGGGCCGCGCACAACAGCAGCAGGGTGGCACCGGTGCGGCGCGACACGCCGGCCGCCGCGTGGTCCTGCGGCGGCATCGGCGGCAGGGTCAAGACCCAGCGGCCCAGCAGACCCCCGGCGACGATGGCGCCCAGCTGGGCGTGGGCGGTCGGCAGCGCCACGACCAGCAGCGCGGCACCGAAGGCGATGCCGGCGCGCGGGCGGTCGGGGCAGAGCGTGCGCGCCATGCCCCAGACGGCCTGCGCCACGACCGCCACCGCCACCACCTTCAAGCCATGCACGGCGCCGGACCCGGCCAGCGCGGGCCACTGCGCCACGCCGTAGGCAAAGGCGATCAGCAGCAGCGCCGACGGCAGCGTGAAGCCGACGAAGGCCGCCACCAGGCCCCACCAGCCCGCGCGCCGCAGGCCCAGCGCCATGCCGACCTGGCTGCTGGCCGGGCCGGGCAGGAACTGGCAAAGCGCCACCAGGTCGGCGTAGTCGGCGTCGCTCAGCCAGCGGCGGCGCTCGACGAACTCGGTGCGGAAGTAGCCCAGGTGCGCGACCGGGCCACCGAAGGAGGTCAGGCCCAGTTTCAGGAAGGCCAGAAACACCTCCACCGGCGAGCCGGTGCGCCTACCGGGCGCGGCCTCAGCCATGCGTACTGGGCCGACTCGGCGCCCGGCTGGCCTCGTTGTTGGCCGCCACCAGCCGGCCCAGCAGGGCCATGAACTGCCGCCGTTCGGCGGCCGACAGCGGCGCCAGGATGCGCTGCTGCGCACGCTGCATGCCGGGCCACACGGCCGTCAGCAGGGCACGGCCGGCATCGGTGGCCACCAGCCGGCGCACGCGGCGGTCGTCCGGTGCGGCCTCTCGACGGACCAGGCCGCGCTTCTCGAGCCGGTCGACCACGCCGGCGGTGGTGGACGTGTCCAGGCCGATGCCGCCGGCCAGCGTGCGCTGGTCCATGCCCGGCTGGCGGACCACGCTGGCCAGGGCGGCGAACTGCACCGGCGTCAGGTCGTGCGCCGCGGTCTCGTCCATGAACAGGCCCACGGCGATCTGCTGCAGCCGGCGGATCTGGTAGCCGGGCAGGGAGTCCAGGGGCGGCAGGGCAGGGGGGGCGGCGGGCATGCGGGGGTTAACCCGGTTCGGTGGCCGGCAGTCTATTCCTACACTGATCGTCAGCATACTGATGAACTCCCGGAGCCTGCCGTGCATGCCAAGGCCGAACCTGACGCGATGCCTGGTGACGACGACGTCGCCGCCCGGCGCGAGGCCTTCTACGCCCGCGCCGACACCCAGCACCTGGCCCCGTTGTGGACGCGGCTGAAGGCCCTGGTGCCCAAGCTGCCGGTGCATCAGCTTGTGCCCCATGTGTGGCACTACGATGACCTGCGGCCTCACGTGATGGAGTCGGCGCGGCAGATCTCGGCCGCCGAGGCCGAGCGGCGCGTGATGATCCTGGAGAACCCGGCGCTGCGCGGTACGTCCCAGATCACGAACACGCTGTATGCCGGCCTGCAGCTGATCATGCCCGGCGAGGTGGCGCCGGCCCACCGCCACACGCAGAGCGCGCTGCGCTTCATCGTCGAAGGCTCGGGCGCCTACACGGCGGTGGACGGCGAGAAGACGATCATGCAGCCGGGCGACTTCGTCATCACGCCCAGCTGGACCTGGCACCACCACGGCCACGACGGTGACGGACCGATGGTCTGGCTGGACGGCCTGGACATCCCGCTGTGCACCTTCTTCGGCAGCACCTTCCGCGAGGACCACGACCAGGCCGAGGCACCGGTGGCGCGCCCGGTGGGCGACGCGCTGGCGCGCTACGGCAGCGGCCTGCTGCCGGTGGGGTATGTGGCGAGGAACCTCAATTCGCCGGTCTTCAACTACCCCTGGGCACGCACCCGCGAGGCGTTGCACGCGCTGACCCGGGCCGGCGCGCCGGATGCGTACACCGGCCACCTGATGCGCTACGTGAACCCGGTGGACGGTGGCTGGGCCATGCCCACGATGGCCACCATGGTGCGCCTGCTGCCTGCCGGCTTCGCGACGCTGCCCTATCGGAGCAGCGACAGCATGGTGTTCACCACCGTGGAGGGCCGCGGTGAACTGCGCGTGGCGGACCAGGTGTTCGCGATGGGCCCGCGCGACATCGCCGTGGTGCCGGGCTGGATGCCGTACACCCTGCATGCGCAGGACGACTGGGCGCTGTTCTCGTACTCCGACCGCGTGGCGCAGGAGAAGCTGGGCTTGTGGCGGGAGGCCCGAGGGTGAACGGCGGCACATCAAAGTCCGGTTCCGACTCGATGCGGACACTTGCGCAGGGATCAGTGCCGCCGTTCAGCGTGGCCGGGGGTCCGGGCAGGCGTTCTCCGGCCCACGCTCGCGGGGCACTGCCCGTGGTGAGCCACCGACGAGGCTTCAACGCCGGCGTCGGTCTGTCACCGACGAGGGGACCGCGAATGGGGCCTGCGCCCGCCCACCCGAACCCCCGGCCCTCTTCAGCGTCGTGGCGTCTGGACCGAGGGGCAGCGAGCGGGTGTCGCAGGGTGGCGGTGGCGCCTGCGGGCGCAGGACCCATTCGCGGTTGCCTGGACGTTGACTCACCCCTGGCGGCGTTGAAGCCTCGGCCGCGGATCAACCATGGCAGCGCCCCGCGAGCGTGGGCCGGAGAACGCGGGCGACGCCGTCGCCCTGCTGCAGCGGCGGTGGAGCGCGAGGACCACGAGCGCTCGAACATGAACTTCCGCTCCGGGTCGAGACCGGACGTGTCCAGCGCTAAATTGCTCTGACATGCATCACCCCGACGCCAGTCCCCGCCGGTCGATATATTTTGATTACCGCGTGCGCGCGCCGTCTCCGGCGGTGCCTACCGACGCGCCGGTGCTCATCGTGGGCGGCGGCCCCATCGGCCTGACCACGGCGCTCTTGTTGGCGCAGCAGGGCGTGCGCTGCCGGCTGCTGATGGCCGACCTGCAGGTCAGCGAGGGCAGCCGCGCCATCGTCTTCACGCGGCGCTCGATGGAGATCCTGCAGCAGGCCGGCGTGGCCGACGCCGTGGCCGCGCAGGGCCTCGCCTGGCGTTTCGGCAACTCCTTCTACCGAGGGCAACGCGTGTTCCGCATGGAAGCGCCGTTCCCCGAGGACGACCGCTTCGCGCCGATGACCAACCTGCAGCAGCAGGTGCTGGAGGAACTGCTGATCGCGCGCATCGCCGCCGAGCCGCGGGTCGAGCTGTGCTGGGGGCACAAGCTGGTGGCGCTGCACCGCAACGATGCCGGGGGCGCCGAGATCGAGGTCGACACGCCGGCGGGTCCCTATCGCCAGCCAGCCGCCTGGGTTGTGGCCGCCGACGGCGCACGCTCCACCTTGCGCCAGCTCTGCGCCCTGAAGCTGGAAGGTGCGGCCTACGAGGGGCGCTTCGTCATTGCCGACATCCGCGTCGACCTGCCGCTGCCCACCGAGCGCCTGGCCTTCTTCGACCCGGACTGGAACCGCGGCAACACCGTGCTGATGCACCGTGAGCCGCAGGGCATCTGGCGCATCGACTACCAGCTGCCGCCGGGCGAGGACCCGGCCGACGCACTGCGGCCCGAAGCGCTGAAGGCGCGCATCGACGCCCAGCTGGCGATGATCGGCCACGCCGGCGTGCCGTGGGAGATGGACTGGAGCTCGGTCTATTCGGCCCGCGCGCTGACCCTGCCCGACTATGTGCACCACCGCGTCTGCTTCGTCGGCGACGCGGCGCACCTGCTGCCCATCTTCGGCGTGCGCGGTGCCAACACTGGCTTCCAGGACGCTCAGAACCTGGCGTGGAAACTGGGGCTGGTGGTGCGCGGCCTGGCCGGGCCGGCACTGCTGGCCAGCTACAGCCACGAGCGCGTGGCCGCCGCACGCGAGATCGTCGACGAGGCCGGCAAGAGCACGCGCTTCATGACTCCGCCCACGCGCGGTTATCGCCTGCTGCGCGACGCCGTGCTGTCGCTGAGCCTGACGCAGGCCTTCGTGCGGCCGCTGTACCACTGGCGCACGTCGCGCCCGCACGACTACCGAGACTCGCCGCTGAACAGCGGTGCGGGCCCGGCCGGTGACCCGCTGCCCAACCTGAAGCTGGGGGAAGGCGACCACCTGCTGGACCGCGTCGCCGACGGTGCCGTGGTGCTGATGACCACGGCCCCCCGTGCCGACCTGGACGACGTGCTGCAGCGATGGCAGGCCCGCGGCCTGCGCTGCGCGGCGCTGGCCCTGCCGGCGCTCGAGCGCCTGGGCATGGCCGACGGCCACGCCTGGCTGCTGCGCCCGGATCAGCACGTCGCTGCGCGCTGGCAGACCGTGGATGCCGCCACCCTCGACACCGCCATTGCCACCCTGCTCGGAGGACCCGCCCCATGCTGACCCTGCCCGGCCTGGAAGCCACCTACGACCGCTTGGCCGAGGCCATCGACGCCGCCGGCGAGGCGCACAGCGAGAAGATGCTGGTCAAGCTCGTGCTGCTGCTGGCGCAGGACCTGGGCGATGCCGACCGCGTGGCGGCCCTGATAGCCACCGCCCAGGCCGACTTGTAGAGTGCCCGCATGAACGCCGAACAGAACGAGCGCATCACCCGCATCGGTCCCGGCACGCCCTGCGGCGCGCTGATGCGCCACTACTGGCAGCCGGCAGCGCTGCTCGACGAGTTCGACCCGGCGCTGGACCCGCGCATGGCCGAGCGTCCGCTGAAGGCCGTGCGGCTGCTGGGCCAGGACTTCGTGCTGTTCCGGGATGCCGCCGGCGAGTGGGCGCTGCTGGACCGCGACTGCCCGCACCGGGGTGCCGACCTCGCCTTCGCCCGCCACGAGGGTGATGGCATCCGCTGCCCGTTCCACGGCTGGAAGTTCGCCGCCGACGGCCGCTGCCTGCAGACGCCGGCCGAGCCGATGGGCAGTACCCTGTGCACCCGCGTGCGCCAGCGCAGCTACCCGGTGCAGCTGCGTGCCGGCGTGCTGTTCGCCTGGCTGGGCCCGGAGGGCAGCACGCCGCCGCCGCTGCCGGACTTCCACTGCTTCACCGCGCCCGACAGCCACGTCTTCGCGTTCAAGGGCCTGTGGCAGTGCAACTGGCTGCAGGCCTTCGAGGTGGGCATCGACCCCAGCCACACCAGCTACCTGCACCGCTTCGAGCAGGATGCCGGGCTGGACGACGCCTACGGCCGTCAGTTCCGCAACGCCAGCAGCGGCGACGTGGATGGCGAGCGCTGGCCGATGACCCGCGTGATGCGCGAGTTCGGCAGCCCCGAGATCCGCCACGAGGAGCCGGCGCCGGGGCTGCGGCGCATCACCACGCTGCGGGCGATGAACGAGCGTCTCACGCACGTGCGCATCACCCACGCCGCCTTCCCGTACACCTTCGTGATCCCGCTGTCGGAGACGATGACGATCACGCAGATGCACGTGCCGGTGGACGACACGCACACCTATTGGTACAGCTTCTTCACCAGCTTCGACGCGCCGGTGGACCGCGACACCATGCGCAGCCAGCGCCTGGCGCACATGACGCTGCCGGACTACGTCCCCAAGCACGGCCGCCACGATGCCTGGTGCTTCGATCCGGCCGAGCAGCGCAGCACCACCTTCCTGGGCATGGGCGAGGACGACATCAACCGCCACGACCAGTGGGCCGTGGAGAGCATGGGCGCCATCCAGGACCGCACGCGCGAGCACCTGGGCACCAGCGACAAGGTCATCATGGCCAACCGCCGTGAGCTGCTGAAGGCCATCGACACCGTGGCTGCCGGCGGCACGCCGCCGATGCCACGCCTGCCGGAAGGCGCCGGCCCGGCCGGCCCGGACACGATCGACGGCATCGCGCCGGCGCAGGGCTGGGAGGCCTGGTGGCGCGCGCGTGTGGCCGCCCGCGCGGCGGGCACGCCCTGGCTGGCCGAGAAAGCCACGCCCGCGTGACGTCGCTGGCACAACGCTGCGGCCTGCACGATGCCGCGCGTGCCGCGGCGTGCGACGCCTTGCGCGCCCGTGTGCGCGAGGCCGACGTGCGCCAGGTGCGGGTGGCCTGGGGTGACCTGCACGGATGGCTCCGCGGCAAGACGCTGATGCCGCACGCGCTGGATGCCGCGCTGATGGACGGTGTCGGCCTCGTGGGCACGCTGCTGCTGAAAGACACGTCGGACCGCACCGCGTTCAAGGTCTTCGAGCCCGGCGGGGCACCCGATGGCTTCGGCGGTGCGGCCAACCTGTGGCTGCTGCCCGACCCGGCCAGCTTCACGCTGCTGCCCTGGGCGCCGGGCACGGCCTGGGTGCTGGGCCAGCCCTGGTTCGCCGACGGCACGCCGGTGCTGCAGGACCCTCGGCGCGTGCTGCAGCGCGCGGTGGCGCGGCTGGCCGACGCCGGCTGGCGTCTGCGCTGCGGTCTGGAGGTCGAGTTCCACGTCTACCGCATCGTGGACGAGCGTCTGGACCCGGCCACCAGCACCTGGCCGCCCGAGCCGCCGGCGGTCGAGCTGATCCACCCGGGCTGGCAGTTACTGAGCGAGGCGCATGCCGACCGCGTGGCGCCGGTGTTCGACATCGTGCGTGACACCGCCCTGGGCCTGGGTCTGCCGCTGCGCTCGCTGGAGATCGAGCTCGGCCCCAGCCAGGTGGAGGCGGTGTTCGACGCGATGGATGCGCTCGACGCCGCCGATGGCATGCTGCGCTTCCGCAACGGCGTGCAGCAGGCGCTGCGGCGCGCCGGCTACCACGCCAGCTTCGTCTGCCGGCCGCCGTTTCCCCAGGTCATGGCCAGCGGCTGGCACCTGCACCATTCGCTGGTCGATGCCGAGGGGCGCAACGCCTTCGCCGACGCCGACGCGCCGCTGTCGGCCACGGGCCGCCACTGGCTGGCCGGGTTGCTGGCACACGCCCCCGGTGCCACGGTGTTCGGTACCAGCACCACCAACGGCTTCGGCCGCTTCCGGCCGAACGCGCTGGCGCCGATGCAGGTGGCCTGGGGGCGCGACAACCGCGGCGCCATGCTGCGGCTCGTCGGCGGGCCCGGTGACGTCGCCACCCGGATCGAGAATCGCATCGGCGAGCCCGCGGCCAACCCCTATGCCTACATGGCGGCGCAGATCCACGCCGGGCTCGATGGGCTGGCGCGCGGCCTGGAGCCGCCGCCACCCACCGAGTCGCCCTATGCCGAGGGCGGCGCGCCGCTGCCCATCCGGCTGGGCGACGCGCTGGACGCGCTGCAGGCCGACACCACGCTGTGCGACGCGATGGGCCGCGCCTTCGTCGAGACCTTCGTCGCCGTCAAGCGCCAGGAGCAGGCGCGCTGCGACGCCGCCGAGGACCCTGCCGAGTTCGATCGCCGCGAGTACTTCAGCCGCTTCTAGACCCATTCCATGCAGATCACCCTGATCGCCGCCGACGGCACGCGCCACGTGCTGGACGCCGGCCCTGGCCAGAGCCTGATGCGCGCCGCCACCAAGGCCGGCATCGACGGCATCGCCGCCGACTGCGGCGGTTGCCTGAGCTGCGCCACCTGCCACGTCTACGTGGATCCGGCCTGGGCGGAGCGGCTGCCGCCGGTGTCGGACGACGAGGCGTCGATGCTGGAGATGACCGCCGCAGAGCGCCGGCCGGAAAGCCGCCTGAGCTGCGAGATCATGCTGACCGAATCGCTCGAAGGTCTGGTCGTGCACCTGCCGGAGACCCAGTACTGATGCGCGCGCTGGAGTTCCTGGCCAAGGCCTGCGCGCTGCTGGCCGGCCTGCTGCTGACCACCGTCACGCTGATGACCTGCGCCAGCCTGATCGGCCGCAACACCACGGGCTGGACGATCATCGGCGACTTCGAGCTCACCGGCGTGGCCGCCGGTGCGGCGATCGCGCTGTTCCTGCCGCTGGGCCAGCTGCGGCGCGCCAACATCATCGTGGACTTCTTCACCCAGCGCACCGCACCCGCCACGCGCGAGACGCTGGACCGTGTAGGCGCCGCGCTGCTGGCCGCGGCGATGGCGCTACTGACCTGGCGCAGTGCGGTGGGTGGCCTGTCCGCCTGGGAGACGAAGGCCGAGACCATGATGCTGGGCTTTCCGGAGTGGCCGGTGTACGCCGCTATCGTGCCGGCGCTGGCGCTGACCGGCGTCATCGCCGCGGTGCAGGCGGTGCGGGGCTTCGGCAGCAGGGAGGCCGGGGCATGACGCCGCTGATGCAGGCCGGCCTGCTGTTCGCGCTGATGCTGGCGCTGATGGCGGTGCGCGTGCCGATCGCGATCGCCATGTTCATCGCCGGTGCCGTGGGCTACGTCGAGCAGGCGGGCTGGGGGCCGCTGGCGGCCTTCCTGAACACCCAGGCCTTCGCGCGCTTTGCCAGCTACGACCTCAGCGTGATCCCGCTGTTCATCCTGATGGGCAACTTCGCCACCCAGGGCGGGCTGTCGCGGGCGCTGTTCGAGGTGGCGGCGGCGCTGATGGCGCGCGCCCGCGGCGGGCTGGCGATGGCGGCGGTGGTGGCCAGCGCGGCTTTTGGGGCCATCTGCGGCTCGTCGATCGCCACTGCGGCCACGATCACCCAGGTGGCGCTGCCGGAGATGAAGCGGCACGGCTACTCCGGTCGCCTGTCCACCGGCACGCTGGCCGCGGGCGGCACGCTGGGCATCCTGATCCCGCCGTCGGTGCCGCTGGTGATCTACGCCATCCTCACCGAGCAGAACATCGCCAAGCTGTTCGCCGCGGCCATGATCCCGGGCCTGATCGCCATGCTGGGCTACATGGTGGCGATCGCGCTGTACGTGCGCTGGGTGCCGGGCCACGCGCCGGAGCACGACGAGGGTGAGATGCCCCGCCTCACCGCGCGCGCGCTCTGGGGCGTGGGGCCGATCGCGCTGATCTTCCTGCTCGTGTTCGGTGGCATCTACGGCGGCTGGTTCACGCCCACCGAGGGCGCCGCGGTCGGCGCGGCGGCCACCTTCGTCGCCGCACTGGCGCGGCGCGAGCTGACGTTCGCCAAGCTGGGGCAGTGCTTCTACGCCACGGCCAGCGCCTCTGCGATGATCTTCCTGATCTTCCTCGGCGCCGACCTGATGAACGGCGCGCTGGCGCTGACCCAGGTGCCCAACCAGCTGGCGGAGATGGTGGCCGGCTGGGGCCTGTCGCCCTGGGCCGTGGTGGGCGCCATCCTGCTGTTCTATGTGGTCAGCGGCGCGGTGATGGACGAGCTGTCGGTGATCCTGCTGACCATCCCGATCTTCTTTCCGATGGTGATGGCGCTGGACTTCGGCATGCCGCAAGAGAGCGTGGCCATCTGGTTCGGCATCATGGTGCTGATGACGGTGGGCTTCGGCCTGCTGACGCCGCCGGTGGGGCTGAACGTCTACGTGGTCAACGGCATGGCGCCGGGTGTGCCCATCGCCGAGAGCTACCGCGGCGTGATCCCCTTCCTGGCCAGCGACGTGCTGCGCACGCTGCTGCTGTTCTTCGTGCCGCCATTGTCCCTGTGGCTGGTGGGCTTCGTGGGCTGACCATCCCGGATCAACCCCGATAGGGAAAACCGCGTCGCCAGCGCGCCCGCCGGCCGGTACCTTGCCGGGCATTCGACACAGGAGGATTCCCGATGAAACGCCGCACCTTCGTCACCGGCGCTGCTGCCGCTGCCAGCCTCGGTACGCCGCTGGCCGCACTGGCCCAGCAGACCGTGACGCTGAAGTTCCACACCTTCATGGCGCCGCTGTCCAACGTCTGGCTGCTGATGCACAAGCCGTGGATGGAGAAGGTGGAGAAGGAGTCCGGCGGCCGCATCAAGTTCGAGGGCTACCCGGCGATGCAACTCGGCGGCACGCCGGCGCAGCTGTACGACCAGGCGCGCGACGGCGTCGTGGACATCGTCTGGACCTTGCCCGGCACCACGGCGGGGCGCTTCCCGCGCATCGAGGTCTTCGAACTGCCGTTCATGATGAACCACGCCGAGGCCACGTCCAAGGCCTACTGGGAGTACTTCCAGACCGAGTGCCCCGACGAGTTCAAGGAGACCCAGGTGCTGGCGCTGCACGTGCACGGCCCGGGCATGTTCCACAGCGCGAAGAAGCTCATCAAGTCGCCGGCGGACCTGCGCGGCATGAAGGTGCGCGGGCCCACGCGCCAGGTCACCAAGATGCTGGCCAGTGTGGGCGCCACGCCGGTGGGCATGCCGCTGCCGGGCATCCCGGACGCGCTGAGCAAGGGCACCATCGACGCCTGCGTCATCCCCTGGGAGGTGGTGCCGGCGGTCAAGGTGCACGAGCTCACCAAGTTCCACACCGAGTTCGACAACTCCGGCCCGGCGCTCTACACCACCACCTTCGTGATGGCCATGAACAAGGCGAAGTACGACGGCCTGGCGCCCGACCTGAAGAAGGTCATCGACGCCAATTCGGGCCTCGCCACGTCGGCCTGGCTGGGCAAGACGCAGCAGGGCAACGACCCGCTGGGCCGCAAGGCGGCCGAGGACCGCGGCAACACCATCTACAAGGTGCCGGCCGATGTGCGCGAGCAGTTCATCAAGCTGTCCTCGCCGATTGACGACCTCTGGGTCAAGGACATGGACGGGCGTGGCTACGACGGCAAGAAGCTGCTGGCGCGAGCCAAGGAACTGATCGCCAAGCACGCTTGAGCGCGGGCTGGACTGCACAAGAACAGAAGGGCCGCCATCGCGGCCCGTTTTTGGTGGAGGGTGGATGACTTCGACAGGATTCCTGGCGCGCGCGTGCGCCATCGCAGGCGTGGCGCTGGTGACGGCCGCTTCCGCCACGGCGGCCGACGGCCGCTACATCGTCAAATTCCGTGACCTGCAAGGCGCAGCGTCGGCGGTGCAGGCCGCCGGCGGGCGCGTGGCGCTCGAACTTCGGCCCCAGCGTGCGCTGGCGGCCCAGCTGCCGGCCGCCGCGGTGGAGGCCTTGCGCCGCCATCCGCTGGTGGAATACGTGGAAGTGGACGCCCGCCGCTATCCGCTGGCGCAGAGCGTGCCCTACGGCATCCCGATGGTGCAGGCCAACGACCCGGTGTTCACGGGCAACGCCGCCAGCGGCAGCAACACCACGGTGTGCATCATCGACTCGGGCTACCAGCGCGCGCACGAGGATCTGCCCGACACCAACGTCACCGGCACCAACGACAGCGGCAGCGGCAACTGGGCCGAGGACACCTGCGGCCACGGTTCGCACGTGGCCGGCACCATCGCCGCCAGCAACAACAGCCTGGGCGTGCTGGGGGTGGTGGGCAACGGCAACCTGCACCTGCACATCGAGAAGGTGTTCAGCGGGGCCGACTGCGGCTGGGCCTACTCGTCGTCGCTGGTCACGGCGCTGAACCGCTGCGTGGCGGCCGCCGGCAGCAACCGGCTGGTGATCAACATGAGCCTGGGCGGCAGCACGTCCAGCCGCACCGAACGCAACGCCTTCGACAACGCCTACGCCAACGGCGTGCTGCCGATCGCGGCGGCCGGCAACGACGGCAACACGCGCACCAGCTACCCGGCGGGCTATGCCGGCGTGGTGTCGGTGGCGGCGGTGGACGCCGCTGGCGTGGTGGCCGATTTCTCGCAGCAGAACAGCGACGTGGAACTGGCCGCGCCCGGGGTCGGTGTGGTGTCGACGACGCCGTTCAAGGCGTCGACGCTGAGTGCCGGTGGCGCGTCCTGGATCGGCACCGACATCGACGGCTCGGCGCGCACCAGCGTGAACGGTGCGCTGGTCGATGGCGGCGAGTGCACTGCCGCTGGCGCCTGGACCGGCCGTATGGTGCTCTGCCGGCGGGGCACCATCAGCTTCGCCGACAAGGTGGCCAACGTGGTGTCCGGCGGCGGTGTCGGCGCAGCCATCTACAACAACGAAGCCGGCGGCTTTGCCGGCACGCTCAACGGCAGCAGCACGATCCCGGCGATCAGCATCAGCGATGCCGATGGCGCCGCGGCGCTGGGCCGGCTGGGCAATATCGCCACCCTGGACAACACCGCCGGTGTGGGCAACGGCTACGAGGCCTATGACGGCACCTCGATGGCCACGCCGCACGTGGCCGGGGTGGCGGCGCTGGTGTGGAGCCTGAACCCGACGCGCAGCGCCGCCGACATCCGCGAGGCGCTGCAACTGACCGCCATCGACAAGGGCGCGGCCGGCCGCGACAACGCCTACGGCTTCGGCATCATCCAGGCGAAGGCGGCGCACGAACTGCTGCAGACTCCCGTGGCGGTGACGGCGCCCACCCTGAACGGCGTGACCAGCGTGCGCAAGAAGGGCAGGACCTACGCGCGCCTGAGCTGGGCGGGCGGCAGCAGTGCCCAGGTCGATGTGCGGCGGGACGGCGTCGTGGTGCAGACCACCGCCAACGACGGCAGCACCGACGACGGGCCGCTCGGCAGTGGCAGCTACGGCTACCAGGTCTGCGCCGCCGGCACCAGCACCTGCTCGGCCACGGTCGTGTTCAGCTTCTGACGGCGATCCGCTGGCGCGGCAGTGCCTTCGGGTCGTTCAACGGCCCAGGCGCTGCAGCGCTGCTGAATCCAGCACCGTCACACCGGCGGCGGGTGACGCGAGACTGCGCAACAGGGCGCGTGCGACGACGTCGGCGGCGATCGGCCGCCAGGCCGACGGGATCAGCCCGCCGATCGCACGCGACAAGGCCTGCCCGATCCGTTCGCCGTGGCGCTCGGGCTGGCCGAGTGCGCTGCGGTCACCCAGCAGCAGGGATGGGCGGGCGATCACCAGGGACGCGAAGCCGACGCTCGCCAGCGCGGCCTCGGTCTCGCCCTTGACGCGGCTGTAGAAGTTCTTCGAGCGTGCATCCGCGCCCAGTGCCGACACCAGGGCAAAGCGCGTCACGCCGGCCGCCTGGGCGGCGCGCGCGAAGGCGAGCACGGCGTCGTGGTCGACGGCACGGAACGCCGCCTGCGAGCCCGCCACCTTGATCGTCGTGCCCAGGCAGCAGTAGGCCGACTGCGCCGCCGGCAGCGCCGGCAGTTGGCCGAAGTCCACGACCTGCACAAGACACGCGGGGGAGGGCGCGGGCACCGGACGCCGCACCAGCATGTGCATCGTGCCAGGCCCGGCCCAAGTACGGGCCAGTGCCTGGCCGATCAGG
>JACKLN010000012.1 GCA_024235855.1 Burkholderiaceae bacterium | reverse complement strand
TTGGGGCCGGTCTGACTCTGTCGACCGAGCCATGCAGGTTGTCGAGAGCGCCCGTTTGCTCAACCGGGCCATGTTCGAAACTCTGTTTCCGGACGGGAAAGTGCTTGTCGAGCGTGTTTTGCTGCTTCCCAAGTCGTTCATTGCCATTCGACGCGGCGATGATGATGGTGCTGAAGGTGGCACATGATCTTCGTCACCGTCGGCACGCAGCTGGCATTCGACCGCATGGTGTCTGCGGTCGACCGATGGGCGGCAAGTCATCCGGATGTACGGGCCTTTGCGCAGGTGGGGCCGGCGCGCGAACGGCCCACGCACATCCCGCATGCCGACTTCCTGCCGCCTGCGCGGGCGCTCGCGCTGATGCGCGACGCCAGCCTCATCGTCGCCCACGCCGGCATGGGCACCGTGCTGACCGCGCTGGAACTGCGCAAACCCATCATCATCATGCCGCGGCAGGCCTCGCTGGGCGAGCACCGCAACGAACACCAGATGGCCACCGCGCGCTGGTTGCAAGGGCGGCCGGGCGTGCACGTGGCCTGGGACGAGGCCGGTCTGCTGGACCTGCTGGACCGGCGCAACGCCTTGCCTGGCGGCGAAGCCTTCTCGCCGGTGGCCAGTGGCCCGCTGGTGGACCGGCTGCGTGCGGTGGTGCAGGACACGATCAAGGGCCGCCAGTGACGGCGCCAGCGCCGCTGGTCGTGATGCTGTGCACCGCCGGGCGTGGCGGCATGCGTGCGGTGGTGGAGGGCTACCGCGACGACGGGGTGTTCGCTCGCCACCACGTGCGCTGGCTGGTCACGCACGACGAAGGCAGCCTGGCCCGTCGTCTGTCGCTGGCGCTGCGCGCCTGGCTGACGCTGCTGGGCCTGCTGCTGCGGCGGCGCGTGCGCCTGGTGCACAGCCACATGGCCATGCGGGGCAGTTTCTGGCGAAAGTCGGTCTTTAACGCCACCGCACGGCTTTTCGGCGTGCCGGTGCTGGCGCACCTGCACGGGTCGGAGTTCCGGCAGTTCCACGCAGCGCTGTCACCGTGGTTGCAACGCCGCGTGGCGCGTGAATTTGAGGCCTGTGCCGAGGTGCTGGTGCTGTCGACGGAGTGGGCGGATTTCGTGAAGGGCATCGCACCGCGTGCGCGCGTGCACGTGCTGCCCAACTACGTGCGCGTGCCGAAGGCCATGGCCCGAACGGCAGCGTCTGGCGCGGGCGAGGTGGTGGGGCTGTTCCTGGGCGTCGTGGGTCAGCGCAAGGGTGTGTTCGACCTGCTGCCGGCCCTGGCCCAGGCGCTGCGGCTGGCGCCAGGCCTGCGCCTGCGCATTGGCGGCAACGGCGATGTCGACGCCGCACGTGCGCGCGCCCTTGAATTGGGCGTGGACGGCCAGGTCGAGTTCCTGGGCTGGGTCAGTGGCGACGCAAAGACCCGGGCGCTGGCGGCAGCACAGTTCTACGTGCTGCCGTCGCACAACGAGGGCCTGCCGATGAGCCTGCTGGAGGCCATGGCGCATGGCCTGCCGGTGATCTCCACCCGCGTGGGTGGCATTCCTGGCCTGGTGCGCGACGGCACCGACGGGCTGCTGGTGACGGCCGGCGACGTCACGGCATTGGCAGCTGCGCTGGCCCGCATGGCCACCGACGTCACGTGGCGCCATGCCGCGGGTCAGGCGGCGCGTGCGCGCGTGCAGCAGGACTTCAGCGATGCCGTGGTGCTGCCGCAGCTGGACGCGGCCTACGCACGTGCAGTGGCGGCGTCCGGGGCCAAAGGCAAGACGGCCTCGTGAGCACTGCGCGCCTTCGTCTGGTGCTGCATGCACTCACGGCAGCCTTGTGCGGGCCGTGGAGCTCGGCGGCGATGGCGCAGGCCCTGCGGCTCCAGGTGCCCATCAATGCCGACCTGACCGTGGTGGAAGACCCGCCAACGCAGGCTGCCCGCCTGGTGCGCAACGGGCGCCCCTGGGCGGACACCGTCGACCCGGGCACACGCCTGCGGCTGGGGCCGCCGACGCTGCAGTTCGAGGGCGGTGACGTCCACCAGCGCCGAGCCCGTGTTGTGCCTGACCCGCAGCAGCCCGGACGGTACGTGCTGGAGTTCGAGGTGGTGGAGCCCAACGTCAGCCTCGGCCCAGAGCGTGACCTGGCGCGGGCGCCGCGGCCGGCACGCAAGGCCCGCGTGCAGATGAACGTGTACGGCAACGACGGCGTGGCCGAGGTCTACCAGTCGGTGCGCATGCGGCTGGACGACGGTTTCGAGGCCCTGGCGGCGCTGCCGCAAGCCTTCGACTGGCTGACCCTGTCGGAGTGGTGGAACAACGCCGGCTGGACGGGCGAGCCGCATGCCTTCCGCATCACGGTGGACCTGGCGAACCGGGGCGTCGGTGGGCGGGCCGGTCTGTACCTGCACGCCCGCGCCACGGCCAAGCGCGCCGGCGGTGCGCGCTGGTCGGAGATGGTGTGGGCCGCGGCGGCAGGCGACTGGTCGCTGCCGGTGCGCCAATGGATGACGGTCGAGACCTGGTACCGCGACGGCGATGCGGCGCAGGGCCGGTTCGTGCTGGCCGTGACACCCGACGGCGGTCAGCGCCGTGTCTTGCTCGATGTGCACGACGCCACGCGGCACCCGCTGACGACGGTGGTGGACGGCCTGCGCCACTTCAACCCGCTGAAGCTCTACACCTCGCAGGCCTTGCTGGAGGCCGTGCGCCGCACCGCACCGCGGCTGGCCGTGCAGTGGGCGGACCTTGACATCCTCGCTTGCGCGGTGCCGGCCGCACCTCCGTCGCCCTGCGAGCAAGCCATCGGTCTGCGCTGACGCCGTCGCGCCGCCATCGGCAAGGCGGGTGCCTGGCCGTCGCCGGGGCGATCGATCCTCGGCAGGACCATCAGGCGATTCGGGCAGCGGCCCTCGGACGGTGACCCGGCGGTTACGTTTCGGCCGGTAACGCCGCTCACGCGCGGCCAGTGCAGTCCGAAAACGTGGGCACTTCCTTACTTGTGTGTCCCGCGTTCCATGTGCCGATCGACCCCCGAAAGCCCGCTGGCGAACTTTGCCCGGGTGCGCCTGCATGCCTTGACCCCGCTTCTGTTGTCACTGCTCACCGCCTGTGGTGGTGGCGATCCCGAACGGTCCGCAGCGCTGCCAGCCAGCACGGATACCGCCCGCCGCACCGTCCTGGCGGTGGAGCCCTCGCCGCCCTGGCTGATGCAGTTCGATGCGGGTGAGTATCTGGCGCCGTCGGCCGATGGTCAGTCCGCGGTGCTGCAAGGCGGGGACGTCGCCAACGACACGGCTTCGAGCTACCCAGGTGCCTTGTCGGTGCAGTACCAGGGCGGCAATGCCGATCAGCGCATCGCCGAGGTGGTCGCCGATCCCTCCGATCCGGGCAATCGGGTGCTGCAGTTTCGGTTGCGCGAAGCGAACGTCAGCGACAGCAGCGGCCTGCCCGTCAAGGGCCGTGTGCAGTTGAATGCCTACAACGTCGAGCCCACCACGGCGAGGGAACTGCGCTTCAGCTCGCGCATGTTCCTGGCCAGCGACATTGATCTCCTGCGCCAGATGCGCGCCACGTTCGACTGGCTCACGCTGTCGGAATGGTGGAACGACGCGGGCTGGACCGGGCAGGCCTATCCGTTCCGCGTGTCGATCGACATCGTGAAGGTCAGCAGCCGCAAAGGTTCGCCGTTGAACTTCAGGGCCTCTGCGCAGACGCTGGACCCGGTGACGCAGAACTGGAAACGCACCGTCTGGCAAATCACCAACCGCAGCGTGCAGGTGCCCACCGGCCGCTGGGTGACGCTGGAGTACGCCTACCTGGAAGGCAACGCGAGCACGGGTCGCTTCTACATGGCCATGACCCCGGATGGCGGCGCGCGCACCGTGCTGTTCGACGTGCGCAGCTGGACGCACCACCCCGACGATCCGGCGCCGGACGGCCTCACGCATGTCAACCCGCTGAAGCTCTACACCTCCAAGCAGGTGATCGACCACGTGCGCAACGCCGGCGGGACGCTCTCGGTCTACTGGGACGACCTGGCCTTCAGGCTGTGCCGTGACCGGCAGCCCGAGGAGAGCTCCCCGTGCGCGCCCGCGAGTTTCGGGTCCTGACGCCGCGGTGCAGCGTTCACCGTAAAGCCGCTCAGGTTGGCCGCATGGTCGCCGATAGGAACCGGATGCCTGCCGACGGACGATCGATCATGCCAGCTGCCCTGCAACGCGCCCACCGGGTGGCGCTGGGCTGTCTGACGGCATGGCTGGTGGCCTGTGGCGGCGGTGGGGGCGTAGACCCGGCCGCGCCAGCGCCCAGCGCTGCGGTCACGCCGGGTGCCGTGGCGCTGGACACGACGGACCTCGATCCTGCCGCCGCGGCGCAACTGGCCAACGACGAGCCCGGTGAGTCTGGCGCGGAAGCCGTGCCGGCCACGCCACCTGCCGCCGACGACGCAGGGGCATCCACGCCGGAGGTCGAGACCCCGTCACCCACAGCACCCGCACCTGCCACTGATCCGGAACCAGGCGCCGAACCACCCCTGACCGAGCCGCCCACCGCCGAGCTGCCGGCCACGCTTGCGACGAACGACCCGGCCTGGGGTCTGGAGACCGGGGCCTCCGTCGAGCCCACCGGCGATGGACAGATGGCCGTGCTCAGCGGCCTGTCGCCGCTGGTGGGTTCGCTGGCCGATGCCACGGGCACCCCGTTCGACGTCGACCCCGGCCGGCTGTCCGTGCAGTACCAGGGGGGCGACGCCAGCGAGCGCCTGGCTCGCGTTACGGTGGAGCCGTCGAACCCTGCCAACCACGTGCTGGAATTCCTGCTGCAGGCCGCCAACGTGCGCGACGCCGACGGCAATGCCGTCAAGGGGCGCGTGCAGCTGAACGCCTATGCGGTGGAAACCGTGCGGGCCCGCGAGGTGCGGCTGCGCATGCGCATGAAGCTGGCCGACGGCTTCGAGCAGCTGCGGTCGCTGGACCGCGCCTTCCGCTGGCTGACCCTGTCCGAGTGGTGGAACGATGCCGGCTGGACGGGCCAGGCCTACCCGTTCCGCATCACCGTCGATGTGACCAAGCCCGTGGCGCAGGCGGGCTCACGGCTGTTCTTCGGCGTGCGCGCCGAGACCCTGAATGTCGCGACGCAGAAGTGGGACACCACGGTCTGGTCGCAGCTGAACACCACCGTGCCGGTGCCGCTGGGCGAGTGGGTCACGCTCGAGTACCACTTTCGCGAAGGCGATGCCAGCGAGGGTCGCTTCTACATGGCCATGGTGCCCGACGATGGCCAGCGGGTGGTGCTGTTCGACCACCGGGGCTGGACGCACCACCCGGACGACCCGGCGCCCGACGGTCTCACCCACGTGAACCCGGCCAAGCTGTACACCTCGAAGGTCGTGATCGATCACGCCGCCGCCGCTGGGCATCCGCTGCGCGTGCACTGGGACGACCTGGGTTTTCGCTTGTGCCGGCAGCGGTTCGATGCGGCCACGTCACCCTGCCGCCCAGAGACCTTCCGCTGACGGCTGGCGGCTGACCGCCGGTCAGTCGAACACGTCTGCCGCGTCGAGCCCAGGGGCCGCAGCGTCGCGCGCCGACAGCGTGGGCTGCCGGCCGTTCAAAGGCCAGGCGATCCCGAGCTGCGGGTCGTCGAACCGGATGGCCCGCTCGTGCCGTGGCGCGTAGGCCGCGGTGTTCTTGTAGTGCACCTCGGTGCCGTCCTCGAGCGCCAGCACGCCGTGCCCGAACCCGGGCGGGATCCACAGCTGCCGCCGGTTCCCGGCGCTGAGTTCCACGCCCACCCAGTGTCCGAAACGGGGGCTGCTGCGGCGCAGGTCCACCGCCACGTCGAAGGCCCGGCCCTGCAGCACCCGCACCAGCTTGCCCTGGGCGTGCGGCGGCAGCTGGTGGTGCAGCCCGCGCAGTACGCCGGCTCGGCTGCACGAATGGTTGTCCTGCACGAACGCGCCCGCGGGCAGCAGCCCGATGGCCTGCAGCGCCGCGTCGAAACGTGTCGCGTTGAAGCTCTCCATGAACCAGCCACGGTCGTCTGCATGCACCGTGGGTTCCACCACGACGACGCCGGGCAGGGCCGTGGGCACGAGCTTCATGACCTGGCCAGGGCCTGCAGGGTGCGGCGGACGCCGTCCTGCCAGGGCGACATCCGCAGCCCGAAGGTGGCTTCGAATCGCCGCGCGTCCAGCCGGGCGTTCAGCGGGCGGGCGGCCGGCGCGGCGAAGTAGGCGCTGCTGACCGGCACCACGTCGTCGGGTCTTGTTCGCAGCGGCATGCCCAGTTGCCGGGCTTCGGTCAGCAGGTGCCGCACGTAGTCGAAGCGGCTCACGGCGCCGGCGTCCACGCAGTGGTAGAGACCGCCCAGCCGAGGCTGCGCCCGCACGGCCCTGACCGCGTGGGCCGTGGCGTCGGCCAGACCGTCCGCCGCAGTCGGGCACCCCACTTCGTCGTCCACCACCTGCAGCCGGTCGGCCACGGCGGCCCGCGCCAGCATGGCGCGCAGGAAGTTCGTGCGCCGGGGGCTGTGCACCCAGGTCGTGCGCAGGATCAGGTGGCGGCAGCCGCTGGCCTGGATGGCCCGTTCGCCGGCCAGCTTGCTGCGGCCGTAGGCGTTCAGCGGTGCCGGCGGCGTGTCTTCGTCCTGCGGCTGGTCGCCCAGGCCGGGCAGCACCTGGTCGGTGCTGAAGTGCACCAGCAAGGCGTTGCGCTCAGCGGCGGCCTGCGCCAGCCGGGCGGGCGCATCGGCGTTCAGCGCAAAGGCCGGCGCGGGGTCGCTTTCTGCCGCATCCACGGCGTTCCAAGCGCTGGCATTGACGATCACGTCCGGCTGCAGGCGTTGCATCGCCTCGTCCAGCGTGGCCGGCTGCAGCAGGTCCAGCGCCAGCCCGGGCGCGCCCAGGCGCGGTGGCGCGGTCACGTCGCCCAGCGGTGCCAGCGCCCGCTGCAAGGCCCAGCCCACCTGCCCCTGACCACCGATCAGCAGGATGCGGGTCATGGAGGGCCTGCACTGACGGCCGAGGCCAGGCGCTCGGGGTGATCAAGGTACCAGCGTACCGTGCGGGCCACGGATGCCTCGAAGCTGCGTTGTGGCATCCAGCCGAGTTCCTGCCGGATGCGGGTGGTGTCCAGCGCGTAGCGGCGGTCGTGCCCGGGCCGGTCGGCCACGTGGTGGATCAGGCGGGCATGCGGGCCCGCCGGGTCCGGGCGCAGGCGGTCGAGTTCGGCGCACAGGGCCTGCACCAGCGCCAGGTTGCTGCGGCTGGTGCCGCTGCCCACGTTGTAGCGGCGGCCCGGCACGCCGGCTTGCAGCACCAGGCGCAGGGCCGCACAGTGGTCGTCCACATCGAGCCAGTCGCGCTGCTGCAGGCCGTCGCCATAGAGTGGCAGGCGTTCACCGGCCCAGGCGCAGGCCAGCACGCGCGGCACCAGCTTCTCGGCAAACTGGTACGGGCCCAGGTTGTTGCTGCTGTGCGTGGTCAGCACCGGCAGGCCGTAGGTGTGGTGCCAGGCGCGCACGAGATGGTCCGCCGCGGCCTTGCTGGCGCTGTAGGGGCTGTTGGGCGCGTAGGGCTGCGTCTCCGTGGCGGGCGGTGCGTCGGGCGGCAGGTCGCCATAGACCTCGTCGGTGCTCACCTGCAGGAAGCGGAAGGCCGCCCGAGCGGCCGGCGGCAGGCCGCGCCAGTAGGCCGTCACCGCCTCCAGCAGCGTGCCCGTGCCCAGCACGTTGCTGCCGATGAATGCCGCCGGCCCGGCAATGCTGCGGTCCACGTGGCTTTCCGCGGCCAGGTGCAGCACCGCGCGCGGGCGGTGCGTGGCCAGCAGCGGGTCGAGCAGGGCGCGGTCGCGGATGTCGCCGTGCACGAAGACGTGCCGGGCGTCGCCCTGCAACGCCGCCAGGTTGGCGGGCGACGCGGCATAGGTCAGGGCATCGAGGTTCAGCACCGGCTCGTCGTGCCGCGCCAGCCAGTCGAGCACGAAGTTGCTGCCGATGAATCCGGCGCCGCCGGTGACGAGGATCATGCCGCGCCGGACACGGGGTGGGGTGTCGTGCTCATCGGGTTCAGTAGTCGAGGATGCAGACGGGCCGGCCGATGCTGGCACACGTGGACCCGGCACAGCACCTGGCGCCGGGTTCGGCACAGCTGCCTCCTTCGGGCACGCATCGCGCGGGCGCGGCGCTGGAGGCCTCGCTGTGACGCGCCGGGCCGGACCGCACGTCGACAGTGTCGCTGCGTGGCGGGGCGTTGCAGGCGGCCAGGATCATGGCCAGGCCGCAGGCGACAGCCAGGGCGAGCTGGCGCGGAAGGGAAGGCGGGGCAGGGAAGGGGTGCATCGGGCGGATTTTCCCGCCTGGCGAGCGCTTCTGCACGGTGACTCGGCCGACGTCGGGTCCGGACCCGGGGAGGCGCGACCACGGGCAATCGGTCCGGACCGTGCAAGTCGCACGGGACCGCCCAACGTGCCGGGCGCCCAGCGGTTCGGGTGACCCCGCGCGGGGCCGGATAATCCCTTCCCATGAAAGTCACCGTCATCGGCACCGGCTACGTCGGCCTGGTCACCGGCGCCTGCCTCTCGGAAATGGGCAACCATGTCGTCTGTCTGGACGTGGACGCGCGCAAGATCCAGATCCTCAACGACGGGGGCATCCCCATCCACGAGCCCGGGCTGGACGCGATCGTGCAGCGCAACCGCGCTGCCGGCCGCCTGCAGTTCACCACCGACGTTGAAGCCGCCGTGGCCCATGGCACGCTGCAGTTCATCGGCGTGGGCACGCCGCCGGACGAGGACGGCTCGGCCGACATGCAGTACGTGCTGGCCGCCGCACGCAGCATCGGCCGCCACATGACCGACTACAAGGTCATCGTCGACAAGAGCACGGTGCCGGTGGGCACGGCCGACCGCGTGAAGGCCGCGGTGGCCGAGGAACTGCTCAAGCGCGGGCTGCAGGACACCGGCTTCGCGGTGGTCTCCAACCCGGAGTTCCTGAAGGAGGGCGCCGCGGTGGAGGACTGCATGCGCCCGGACCGCATCGTCGTCGGCGCCGACGACGAGCGTGCCATCCTGCTGATGCGCGCGCTCTACCAGCCCTTCATGCGCAACCACGACCGGCTGATGGTGATGGACGTGCGCAGCGCCGAGTTCACCAAGTACGCGGCCAACGCCATGCTGGCCACGCGCATCAGCTTCATGAACGAGCTGGCGCTGCTGGCCGAGCGCGTGGGCGCGGACATCGAGCAGGTGCGCAAGGGCATCGGCAGCGACCCGCGCATCGGCACGCACTTCCTGTACGCCGGCACCGGCTATGGCGGCAGCTGCTTCCCGAAGGACGTGAAGGCGTTGATCCATATCGGCCACGAGAACGCGATGGACCTGCAGGTGCTGCAGGCGGTGGAGGCGGCCAACGACCGCCAGAAGATGGTGCTGGTGGACAAGGTGGTGAAGCGCTTCGGCGACGATCTCACAGGCCGTCGCTTCGCCGTCTGGGGCCTGGCGTTCAAGCCCAACACCGACGACATGCGCGAGGCGCCCAGCCGCGTGATCGTGGACGCGCTGCTGGCGCGCGGCGCCACGCTGAGTGCCTACGACCCGGTGGCGATGACCGAGGCGAAACGGGTGATGGAAGGCCTGTCGGGCATCACCTACGCCGACAGCGCCGACGCCACGCTCGACGGGGCCGACGCATTGCTGGTCGTCACGGAGTGGAAGGAGTTCCGCACGCCGGACTTCGACCGCATCAAGACCGCGCTGAAGCAGCCGGTGGTCTTCGACGGCCGCAACATCTGGGAGCCGCAGCTGATGAAGACGCTGGGCATCGAGTACCACGGCATCGGCCGTGCCGGGCAGGCCTGACGGGCAAACTCAGCGCGGCAAGCGATCGCAGACGCCGTCGGGGCGGATCTCGATGGCCGGCGGCGGTATGCCGTCGCGCGCCAGCCAAGCCTCCAGGTCACGGCAGCCGCCGTCGTCGGTGCACAGCTGCCAGCCGCGGCCCGTGGCGCCGCTGACCGCCAGCCGCAGCACCGGCACCTGCAGCGTGCGCCGGTAGACCCACCAGCCGTCCTGCAGCACGGAACCCTCGGGCGGGTCCATGCCGGCGCCGGAGCCGCGCACGCGGCCTTCGGACAGCACCAGGGCGTTGCCCTGCACCTGCCAGCGTTCGCGCCACTCGGTCTTCTCCACCGAATGCGTCCACGCCAGCGTGAACGCCTGCACCGCCAACGGCAGGGCCACCGCGGCGGTGGCCAGGCACAGGGTCATGCCGGCGCGTGCCCTGGGCGCCCGCGCGTGCGCCACAGGTGCACGCCGATGACGCCGGCGGCCAGCGCGAAGCCGATCTCGTCGGTGATGGGCAGTGCGGCGATCAGCGTCACCGCAGCCGCTGCCGCCACCACGCGCTCCAGCGCATGCATCGGCGCCCGCCCGAAGCCGATCACCGCCGTGCCCCACAGGCCGATGGCCAGCAGGCACTTGAAGACGATGTAGGCCACCGCCGCCGGCATGCCCCATTCGGCGGCCAGCGCCCCGCCGGGCTGCAGCATCAGCGCCGGCGTGTAGACCGCCATGAACGGGATCACGAAGCCTGCCGCCGCCACCTTGATGGCCTGCATGGAGATGCGCAGGCCGCGTTCCTTCGCGATGGGCGCCGCGGCGAAGCAGGCCAGCGCCACCGGCGGCGTCAGGTCCGCCAGGATGCCGAAGTAGAAGACGAACATGTGGCTGACCAGCAGCGGCACGCCCAGTTCCAGCAGGGCCGGGCCGGCGATGCTGCTGGTGATGATGTAGTTGGGGATGGTGGGGATGCCCATGCCCAGGATCAGGCAGGTCAGCATCGTCAGCAGCAGCGACAGGAACAGGCTGTCCTTGCCCACCGCCACCACGAACTGGCCGAAGGTGTTGGCCGCGCCGGTGAGCGTCATCGTGCCGATGACGATGCCGACGATGGCGCAGGCAATGCCCACCGGCAGTGCCGTCTTGGCGCCTTCGGCCAGGCTGTCGCGGCACAGCAGCAGGGTCTTGCGGCCGCCCTGCGTGAAGGCGCACCAGGCGATCAGCGCGACGATGCCGCTGCTCAGCGCCGCCATGCCGAACTGCTGGAAGCTGGCCGCCACCAGCCCCAACCCCACCCAGAACAGCACGCGCAGCGGCGTGCCCCTGAAGCCCTGTGCCACGGCGCCGCCGAGGATCAGCATCACCGTCAGCGCCAGGCCCACGGTGCCGGCGAACAGCGGCGTGTAGCCGGAGAACAGCAGCACCACCAGCACCACCAGCGGCAGGATCAGGTACCACTTGGCCTTCAGCGCGGCCAGCGGCGAAGGCAGCTCGTCCTTCGGCAGCCCCACCAGACCGGCGCGGCCGGCTTCCAGATGCACCATCCAGAAGGCCGACAGGAAGTACAGCACCGCCGGCACGACGGCCGCCTGCACCACGGCGCTGTAGGGCACGTCCAGCGTCTCGGCCATGATGAAGGCCACCGCGCCCATCACCGGCGGCATGATCTGCCCGCCCATCGACGCCGTGGCCTCCACGCCGCCGGCGAATGCCGGCCGGTAGCCGAAGCGCATCATCAGCGGGATGGTGAACTGCCCGGTGGTGACCACGTTGGCCACGCCCGAGCCGCTGATGGTGCCCATCAGGCCCGAGGACACCACGGCCACCTTGGCCGGGCCGCCGCGCTTGTGGCCGAACAGGCCCATCGCGATGTCGGTGAACAGGCCGATCATCCCGGCTTTCTCCAGGAAGGCGCCGAAGAGGATGAACAGGAAGATGTAGCTCGACGAGACGTAGGTCGGGATGCCGTAGACGCCCTCGGTGCCGTAGGTCATGTGGTCGATGACCTGGCTGAAGTCGTAGCCGCGGTGGTTCAGCGGCGAAGGCAGATGCTGGCCGAACAGGCAGTAGGCCAGGAAGGCGCCGGCGATGATGGGCAGGGCCGCGCCCATCGCCCGCCACGTGGCCACGAACAGCAGCACCAGCAACACGACGCCCACCGCGATGTCCACGTCGTTGGGGTCACCTGCACGCAGCAGCAGGGGCTCGTACTCCACCCACTGGTAGACCGCGACACCGGCGGCCGCCACCGCCATCGCCCAGGCCAGCACGCGCCACGGCAGATTGGCCTGCGCGGTCAGCAGCGGGAACACCAGCGCGAGCAGGAAGCTCACGTGCACCGCCCGCACCAGCTGGCTGGGCAGGTCGATGATGTGCGCGGCGGTGGCGATCTGGAAGGCCGAGAAGGCCAGGGCCAGCCAGAACAGCAGCCGCCCCTGCAGGCCGGGCGGGAAGGCGCCGGCCAGGGGTTCGTGCTGCTGCAGCAGGGCATCGCCGCCGTCTGGCGCGACGGCGGCGGGGCGGGGGGCGCTCACGATGGAAAGGATCCGGACCCGATTACTTGATCAGGCCCTTTTCCTTGTAGAAGCGCTCGGCACCGGGGTGCAGCGGCAGCGGCATGCCGTTGATGGCCGTCTCCAGCTTGATGGCGCTGGCGGCCTTGTGCGCCGCGACCATGGTGTCCAGGTTCTCGAACAGCTGCTTGGTCATCTGGTAGACCGTCTCGTCGGACACGGCGCTGTGCGTGACGAGGAAGTTCACCACCGCCAGCGTGGGCACGTCGGCCGTCTGGCCGTTGTAGGTGTTGGCCGGGATGGTGGTGGCCACGAACGGCGCGCCGAGCTTGGTGGCCACGTCGCCAGGCACCGCCACCATCGTGATCGGGATGGAGGTGGCCAGGTCACGGATGCTGGCCACACCCAGGCCGGCGGACTGCAGCGTGGCGTCGAGCTGGCGATTCTTGATCAGCTCCACCGATTCGCCGAAGGGCAGGTACTCGGTCTTGCCGAGGTCCTTGTAGGACATGCCCATGGTCTCGAAGATGCGGCGTGCATTGACCTCGGTGCCCGACTTCGGCGCACCCACCGACAGGCTCTTGCCCTTGAGATCCGCGAAGGTCTTGATGCCGCTGCTCTGCGACGCGACGATCTGGATCACGTTGGGGTACACCGCCGCCACGCCGCGCAGCTTGTCGAGCTTCTTCGGGAAGCCGACCTCGGCGTCGCCTTCCCAGGCCGACTTGACCGAGTCGCCCAGCGCCAGCGCGATCTCGCCGCGGCCGCTCTGCAGCAGGTTCAGGTTCTCCACCGACGCCTTGGTACTCTGCACCTGGGTGCGCACGCCGGGAATCTTCTCGGCGTAGATCTTGCCCAGCGCCACGCCCAGCGGGTAGTACACGCCGCTGGTGCCGCCGGTGAGGATGTTGACGAACTGGTCGGCCTGGGCGGCCATCGGCACGAAGGCACCGGTGGCGGCGGCAGCCAGGGCGGCGATCAGGCGTCGGCGGGGTGTGTGGGGCATCGAGGGTCTCCGGTTGGGATGTTGGACAACCCCCGATGTATACGGGCTCTGGCGGCTGCCGTCAGTCCGCAATAACCGCAACAGGTCCCGAGGTGGACGGCGGGCGCACCGCGCTCGGACCCTTCAAGCCCGCCCGTACGTGTCCTCGAAGCGCACGATGTCGTCCTCGCCCAGGTAGCTGCCGGACTGCACCTCGATGATCTCCAGCGGCACCCTGCCCGGGTTGGCCAGGCGGTGCACCTGGCCCAGCGGGATGTAGGTGCTCTGGTTCTCCGCGAGCAGGATGACCTGGTCGCCGTTGGTGACCTCGGCCGTGCCGCTGACGACGATCCAGTGCTCGGCCCGGTGGTGGTGCTTCTGCAGGCTCAACGATGCACCGGGCTTGACGAGGATGCGCTTGACCTGGAAGCGCTCGCCCATGTCGATGCTGTCGTACCAGCCCCAGGGCCGGTGCACCTTGCGGTGCAGCGCGTGCTCGCCCCGCTGCTCGGCGCCCAGGCGTGCCACGATCTTCTTGACGTCCTGGCTGCGGCTGCGGTCGGCCACCAGCACGGCATCGGGGGTCTCGACGATGACGACGTCGCTGACGCCGACGGCGCCCACCAGGCGGCTGCTGGCGTGCACCAGGGTGTTGCGGCTGTCCTCGATCAGCGCATCGCCGATGGCGGCGTTGCCGGCACCGTCCTTGGGCGCGGCCTGCCACACGGCCTCCCAGGCGCCCAGGTCGTTCCAGCCGGCGTCCAGCACCTCCATGCCCAGCGGCTGGCCGCTGCCGGGGCAGCGTTCCATCACCGCGTAGTCCACCGATTCCGACGGCACGGCGCCGAACAGCGCCTTGTCCGGCCGAACGAACTGCGCGTCGGTGGCGCGCCCGGCCCAGGCCGCACGCGTGGCCTCGGCGATGTCGGGGCGGAAGCGCTCCAGCGCGGCCAGCCACACCGAGGCGCGGAGCACGAAGATGCCGGCGTTCCAGTAGTAGCCGCCGTCGGCCAGGTAGCGCTCGGCGGTGGGCGTGTCGGGCTTCTCGACGAACTGCGCCACCGCGCTGCCATCGGCACGGATGTAGCCGTAGCCGGTCTCGGGACGGTCGGGGCGGATGCCCAGGATCACGATCTCGCCGCTCGCGGCGCGCCGCGCGGCGGCCTGCAGCGCACGGGTGAACGCGGCATCGTCGGCCACGGTCTGGTCCGACGGCGTGACCACCAGCACCGGATCGGCACCGCCTTCGAGCGCCTGCAGCGCAGCCAGGGTCACGGCCGGTGCGGTGTTGCGGCCCATGGGCTCCAGCAGCACGGCCGCCGGCGTCGCGTGCACCTCGCGCAACTGGTCGAGCACCATGAAGCGGTGCTCCTCGTTGCCGACCACCAGCGGGGAGGTCACCACGATGTCGGCCGCAGCCAGCCCGGCCAGCCGCTGCGCAGCCTGCTGCAGCAGGCTGGTGTTGCCGGCCAGCACCAGGAACTGCTTGGGGTAGCCGCTGCGTGACAGCGGCCACAGCCGCGTGCCGGAGCCGCCGGCCATGATCACCGGCTGCAGGGAAAGGGTCTTGTTCATGCGGTCTCGAATCCGTTCGGGTTCTGCGACTGCCAGCGCCAGCTGTCGGCGCACATGCGGTCCAGGTCGTGCTGCGCGCGCCAGCCCAGCAACTCGGCCGCCAGCGCCGGGTCGGCGTAGCAGGCGGCCACGTCGCCGGGCCGACGCGGCGCCACCCGGTAGGGTACGTCACGCCCGCTGGCCGCGGCATAGGCGCGCACGACCTCGAGCACGCTGTAGCCGCGCCCCGTGCCGAGGTTCACGGTCAGCGAGCCGGGCTGGTCGAGCAGACGACGCAGGGCCGCGACATGGCCTTCGGCGAGGTCGACCACGTGGATGTAGTCGCGCACGCCGGTGCCATCGGGCGTGGGGTAGTCGTCGCCGAAGACCTGCAGGAACTCGCGTCGGCCCACCGCCACCTGGGCCACGTAGGGCATCAGGTTGTTGGGCGTGCCGCGCGGGTCCTCGCCGATCAGGCCGCTCTCGTGCGCGCCCACCGGATTGAAATAGCGCAGGATGGCGGTCTGCCAGGCCGGGTCGGACACACCGAGGTCGCGCAGCAGCGTCTCGCCGATCAGCTTGGTCTGGCCGTAGGGGTTGGTGGCGGTCAGCCGCGCGTCCTCGGTGATCGGCAGGCGCTCCGGGTCACCGTACACCGTGGCGCTGGAGCTGAAGACGAAACGCCGGATGCCGTGCCGTTGCAACGCGCTGCAGACGTTGACCAGGCCGCCGACGTTGTTGCGGTAGTAGGCCAGCGGCTGCGCCACCGACTCGCCCACCGCCTTGAAGGCGGCGAAGTGCACCGCGGCATCGATGCGGTGGCGCTGCAGCAGGGCTTCCATGGCCGCGGCGTCGGTCACGTCCAGGCGCTCGAACACCGGGGCCCGGCCGCCGAGCCGCTGCAGCCGGTTCAGCACCTCGGGCGAGCTGTTGGAGAAGTCGTCGACGCCGACCACGTCGAAGCCGGCCGACTGCAGGGCCAGCCAAGTGTGCGAGGCGATGTAGCCGGTGGCGCCGGTGAGCAGGACAGTGGGCATGGGGGGTCAGCGCAGGAAGATCTGGCCGTAGCAGCCAACGCGGTCGGCACTGTAGGGCAGCGACAGGTCGCCGCTGGCGCTGCGCCGCTCATGGCCGAGGTCGCAGCCGAAGACCAGGCTGCGGGTCGGCGCCCAGGTGGCGCCGAGGCTGAGCTCGGTGGTGTTGTCGCGGCCGCGCAGGTTGCCGGGGAACAGGGCGCTGGGCGGCAGCGTCTGCACCAGGTCGCGCCGGGCCTGCAGCACGCTGGCACGCAGGCCGACCTTGGCGCTGGCGGCGTAGTCGGCCGTCAGGCGTGCCGTGGTCGTGGTGCGGCCGGTGTCGACCACGCCGTTGACGAAGGGGTTGCCACTGAAGTAGGCGTCCTGGCCGATGTCGCGCGCCAGCCGGGCGTTCAGCGACAGGCGGCCACCGGGCCGCCATGTCCAGGCGACGTAGCCGGTGCCGCCGGAGATGTCGCGGGCGTCGTTCTGGTCGTAGCGCGTCTGGCCCAGCGTGATCCGCGCGTCGAGCCGCGTGGCGCCGCCGGATTCCCAGCTGCCCAGCAGGTCCAGGCCGTTGCGGGTGTAGCGGTCGGGCTCGAAGCCGCCGTCGTCGTTGGTGCGGAACCGCGGGTAGCTGCCGGCCGTGTGGCGCAGGCCGATGCCCAGCATCGTGCCGCCGCGCGGCCGCCAGCGCAGGCTGGCCGCGCCCGTGGTCTGCCGGTTCTCCCGCCGGTCGTATTCCGGCGCGGAGAAGCGCCGTTCGCGGTGTTCCAGCGAGACCTCGGCGGTGTAGGCGGTGACGACACCCACGCGCGCCTCGGCCAGCAGACGCGTCTGGTCCTCGATGTTGCGGCGGGTCTGCACGCCGAGCTCGGTGTCGGTGTTGAAGCGCGCCAGGCTGCGCTCGGCGCTGGCTTCCAGCGTGCCGGAGAGCCGGTTCACCGTTTCCCAGTCCAGGCCCGCGCGCAAGGCGTAGCCCTCGTTGTCCAGGTCCTTGTTGTCGCGGAACTTGCTGCTGCGCAGCGTGGCGCTGCCGTAGACCCGCTGGCGGCCCAGCGGTTGGTCCAACCCGGCCAGCAGCGCGGTGCTGCTGATGAGGTCGGCCTTGCTCACGCCGTCGGGCGTGGCGGCGCCGTCGGCCAGGCGGTAGAGGTTGCTTTCCTGCGTGAAGGTCTGTGACGCGCCGATGTACCAGGGGCTGGTCTGTGCCACGGCGGCACCGGTGAACAGCAGCAGGCACAGGGGGGCTAGGCGGGTCATCAGTAGGCCTTCCGGTCGAAGAACACCAGCTTCACGGTGCGCGCGATGATCTGCAGGTCCAGCCCCAGCGACCAGTTGCGCAGGTAGGCCAGATCGTATTCCACGCGTGCCTGCATCTTCTCCAGCGTGTCGGTCTCGCCGCGGTGGCCATTGACCTGGGCCCAGCCGGTGATGCCGGGCTTGACCTTGTGCCGCACCATGTAGGCCTTGATCAGGCGCCGGTATTCCTCGTTGTGGGCCACCGCGTGCGGGCGCGGGCCGACGATGCTCATGTGGCCTTGCAGCACGTTGAAGAACTGCGGCAGCTCGTCCAGCGAGGTGCGGCGGATGAAGGCACCGAACGGCGTGATGCGCGGGTCGTCGCGCGTGGCCTGCTTGACGACCGCGCCGTTGTCCTGCGTGGTCATCGAGCGGAATTTCCAGACGATGATCTCCTCGCCGTCCAGGCCGTTGCGCCGCTGCCTGAAGATCACCGGGCCGGGTGAGCTGAGCTTCACGCCCAGCGCGATCAGCAGCAGCAGCGGCGAGATCAGCACCAGGATGACGCTGGCCAGCACCACGTCGCTGATGCGCTTGACCAGCATGTTGGTGCCGGTGAAGGGCGTCTCGCAGATGCCGACCACCGGCACGCCGTTCATGTCCTGCAGGCGGCCCTGGATGATGCTGATGCCGAACACGTCGGGCACGAAGAAGACGGAGGCCGTCGTGCCCTGCACCTGCTCCAGCAGCTCGACGATGCGAGGCTGCGAACCCAGGGGCAGGGTGATGAAGACCTCGTGCACGCCCTGCGCGCGGATGTACGGTGCCGCTTCGGCCAGGGTGCCCAGGCGCTTGGGGGCCGCGTCGGCGTGCACCCGTTCGCCGCAGCGGTCGTCGAAGTAGCCCAGCATCTCCAGCCAGGTGGTGCCGCGGGCCACCAGCGCCTGCGAGACACGCACGCCCAGCGGGCCGGCACCGATGATCACCACGCGGCGCCGATTCTCCGGCCGCGCCGCGTCCCAGCGCAGCAGGGTGCGCCCGGCGAACACGGCGCACCACAGCAGGGCCGGCGTCAGCACCGCCCACCACAGCAGCACGTTCGGGTCGAAGAAGTGCAGGCTGCGGGTGGCGTAGCCGCACAGCAGCAGGATCAGCAGCAGGCTGAACCAGGAAGTGCTGATGTCCACCGCCGCATTCAGCGGCCGCTCGAAGAAGCGGTTCCGGCCCGGGAAGGTGAGCGCGAAGATCAGCAGGCACAGCGTGAGGTCGGGCCGCAGGATGGGCTCGTCGAACCATTCCGAGACGCCGAGGAACACCGCGACGATCAGCCCGGGCTCCAGGAAGGCGGCCACCAGCGAGGTGACCGACTGCGGGGCGCTGAAGAACTGGCGGCGGGTGGAACGCTCTTCGAACATCGGGACGGCCAGGGCGCCGTGACTCGGAAACAGGTGATTGTGGCCGTTGCAAGTGACATGCCTGCGGCCTGGGCCCGCGAGCCTAGGGGGGGCACCCTGCCTACAATTCACGCATGCTGCAAGCCCTGCACGACCTGCTCGCCCCCGCGGCCATGGCCCGCACGACGCTGGTGCTCAACCACGTCCTCGCGGCCGAACCCGCGGCCACCGAGCGTCTGCGCGCCCACGCCGGGCGCCGGGTGCTGCTGCAGCCGCAGGGCTGGCCCACGCTGCTGCCGCCGCTGCCGCGCCTGGCCTTTGCCATCACCCCGGCCGGCCTGCTGGACTGGGACGCGATGGGCGACGGTCTGCCGGCCGATCTGGCCGTGCGCTTCGATGCCTCGAACCCGGCCCTGCTGGCGGCCCGCGCGCTGACGGGCGAGACGCCGGCGGTCGACATCGACGGCGACGCGCAACTGGCCGCCGATGTGAACTGGCTGCTGCAGAACCTGCGCTGGGACGTCGAGGCCGACCTGGCCCGCGTGATGCCGCCGGCGGCGGCGCACCAGCTGTTCCGCCTGGGCAGCGGTTTGGCGCGGGGTATGCAGGCGGCCGCCCAGGCCGCGGTGCAGGCGGCCAGCCGCTTCGGCACGCCGCGGGCCTGAACGGCGCCGCCGTACCATGCGCCACCTCGCGCGGCTGATCGTCATCGCCTTCACGGCGCTGCGATTCGGGCTCGACGAACTGGCGCTGTCGGGCTTCCGACAGCGCTGGGTGCGCGCGCTGGTTCGGCTGATGACCTTGGGCCGCCGGCTCGACGCCCCCCGCGGCGTGCGGCTGCGCATGGCGCTGGAGCGGCTGGGCCCCATCTTCGTCAAGTTCGGCCAGGTGCTCTCCACCCGGCGCGACCTGCTGCCGCCGGACGTGTCCGACGAACTCGCCCGGCTGCAGGACCGCGTGCCGCCATTCCCGGCGGCGCAGTCGCGCGCCCTGGTCGAGAAGGCCTTCGGGCGTCCGATCGAGCAGATCTTCGAGCAGTTCGACGCCGAGCCGGTGGCCAGCGCGTCCATCGCGCAAGTGCACTTCGCGCGCCTGAAGGGCGGCCGCGAGGTGGCGGTGAAGGTGCTGCGCCCGGGCATGCTGCGCGTGATCGACGACGACCTGCGGCTGCTGCGCACGCTGGCGGTGTGGATCGAGCGCCTGTTCGCCGACGGCCGCCGCCTGAAGCCGCGCGAGGTGGTCGCCGAGTTCGACATCTACCTGCACGACGAGCTCGACCTCGTGCGCGAGGCGGCCAACGCGGCCCAGCTGCGGCGCAACATGACCGGGCTGGACCTGGTGCTGATTCCGGAGATGGTGTGGGACCTGTGCACCTCCACCGTGATCGTGATGGAGCGCATGCACGGCGTGCCCATCAACCAGATGGCGCGCCTGCGCGAGGCCGGGGTGGACATCAAGAAGCTGGCGCGCGACGGCGTCACGATCTTCTTCACGCAGGTCTTCCGCGACGGCTTCTTCCATGCCGACATGCACCCGGGCAACATCCAGGTCAGCCTGGACCCGCGCAGTTTCGGTCGCTACATCGCGCTGGACTTCGGCATCATCGGCACGCTGACCGAGGTCGACAAGAACTACCTCGCGCACAACTTCATCGCCTTTTTTCGCCGTGACTACAAGCGCGTGGCGGAACTGCACGTGGAAAGCGGCTGGGTGCCGGCCGACACGCGCGTGGACGCGCTGGAGGGGGCCATCCGCGCCGTCTGCGAGCCGCACTTCGACCGCCCGCTGAAGGACATCTCGCTCGGCCAGGTGCTGATGCGGCTGTTCCAGGCCTCGCGCCGCTTCAACGTCGAGATCCAGCCGCAGCTGGTGCTGCTGCAGAAGACGCTGCTCAACATCGAAGGCCTGGGCCGCCAGCTCGACCCCGATCTCGACCTCTGGACCACCGCCAAGCCCTTCCTGGAGCGCTGGATGAACGAGCAGGTGGGCTGGCGCGGCCTGCTCGCGCGGCTGGAGAAGGAGGCGCCGCGCTACGCGCAGCTGCTGCCGGAACTGCCGCGCCTGGTGCACGACGCGCTCAAGGCGCACGGGGCGCCGCGCGGCGCCGACCCGGTGCAGCTGGCGCTGCTGGCCGAGCAGCGGGCCACGCGGCGGCTGCTGCAGGGGCTGCTGTGGGCGATGGCCGGTTTCGTGCTGGGTGCGGTGATCACGCGCTTCCTGGTCTTCCACACCGCCGGCGCCTGAGGCCGCCGTTGCGGCCTTGCCGAACGACGGCGCACCGTCGCCTGCCCGGCTAGAATGGAGGGTTTTTGAACTCCAGGGCCTCCGATGCCGATCTACGCCTACCGCTGCAGCGCCTGTGGCCACGCGAAGGACGTGCTGCAGAAGCTCTCCGACCCCGTGCTCACCGTCTGCCCGGCCTGCGGGCAGTCCACCTTCGCCAAGCAGGTCACCGCCGCCGGCTTCCAGCTCAAGGGCTCGGGCTGGTACGTGACCGACTTCCGCGACGGCAACAAGGGCGGCAAGACCGCCGACAAGCCTGCTGACAAGCCCGCCGGTGGTGATGCCCCAGCGGTTAAGCCGGCCGACGCTGCGGCCGCCCCCGCCAGCAGTCCCGCGCCTGCCCCTGCGCCCGCGGCGGCCTCATCGCCGTCGCCGTCGACGAGTTGAAACGCAGGTGAAGAAATACCTCGTCGCCGGGCTGCTCGTGTGGCTGCCGCTGGCCATCACGGTGGCGGTGTTGTCGTGGCTGCTCGGGGCGATGGACGGGCTGTTCGCCTGGGTGCTGAACCTGGCGCTCAACGTGCTGCCGGATTCGGCCAAGTCGGTGGTGGCCGCACTGATCAAGGTGCCCGGCCTGGGCGTGCTCGTGGTGCTGCTGGCGCTGTTCCTGACCGGCGTGTTCGCGGCCAACGTCATCGGCGAATGGGCGGTGCACCGCTGGCACGCGGTGATGCACCGCGTGCCCATCGTCAAGTCGATCTACAGTTCGGTCAAGCAGGTCTCGGACACGCTGTTCTCCAGCAGCGGCCAGGCCTTCCGAGAGGCCGTGCTGGTGCAGTACCCGCGCCCGGGCGCCTGGACCATCGCCTTCGTCACCGGCAGACCTGGTGGCGAGGTGGTGCAGCACCTGCCGGGCGACTACGTGAGCGTCTACGTGCCGACCACGCCGAACCCGACGTCGGGCTTCTTCCTGATGATGCCGCGCGCCGACGTGGTGGCACTGAAGATGAGCGTCGACGAGGCACTGAAGTACGTGATCTCGATGGGCGTCGTGGCGCCCGGGGCCCCGGCACCGGCCCGAAACTGACCGGGTCGGGCGCGCACGCCATGGGCGTGCACGTGCCGGCCCGCCCCGCGACGACACCCTCCCCCTGACACCGGATTCCTGGAGCGATTCCATGCGTACCACTTACTGCGGCCTGGTCAGCGAGACGCTGATGGGCCAGACCGTGACCCTGATGGGCTGGGCCCACCGCCGCCGTGACCACGGCGGCGTGATCTTCATCGACCTGCGCGACCGCGAAGGCCTGGTCCAGATCGTCTGCGACCCCGACCGCGCCGAGATGTTCGCCGCGGCGGAGGACGTGCGCAACGAGTTCTGCCTGAAGATCGTCGGCAAGGTGCGTGCGCGCCCGGCCGGCACCGAGAACACCAACCTCACCAGCGGCAAGGTCGAGGTGCTGTGCCACGAGCTCGAGGTGCTGAACCCGAGCGTCACGCCGCCGTTCATGCTCGACGACGAGCACCTGTCGGAGACCACGCGCCTGACGCACCGCGTGCTGGACCTGCGCCGCCCGGCGATGCAGAAGAACCTGATGCTGCGCTACAAGGTGGCGATGGAGGTGCGCAAGTACCTCGACGAGCAGGGCTTCATCGACGTCGAGACGCCGATGCTCACCAAGAGCACGCCCGAGGGCGCGCGCGACTACCTGGTGCCCAGCCGCGTGCACGACGGCCAGTTCTTCGCGCTGCCGCAGAGCCCGCAGCTGTTCAAGCAGCTGCTGATGGTGGCCGGTTTCGACCGCTACTACCAGATCACCAAGTGCTTCCGCGACGAGGACCTGCGCGCCGACCGCCAGCCCGAGTTCACGCAGATCGACATCGAGACCTCGTTCCTCGGCGAGGAGGAGATCCGCGCCATCACCGAAGGCATGGTGCGCCAGGTCTTCCGCCGTGCGCTGGGCGTGGAGCTGCCGGTCTACCAGCAGCTCACCTACGCCGAGGCCATGCACCGCTACGGCTCGGACAAGCCGGACCTGCGCGTGAAGCTGCAGTTCACCGAGCTGACCGACGTGATGAAGACGGTCGACTTCAAGGTGTTCAGCGGGCCGGCCACCGCCAAGGGTGGCCGCGTGGCCGCGTTGCGCGTGCCCGGCGGCGCCGAGATGAGCCGTGGCGAGATCGACGCCTACACCGAGTTCGTGAAGATCTACGGCGCCAAGGGCCTGGCCTGGATCAAGGTCAACGACATGGGCAAGGGCCGCGACGGCCTGCAGAGCCCGGTGGTCAAGAACCTGCACGACGCCGCGCTCGAGCAGACGCTGGCGCGCACCGGCGCGCGCAACGGCGACCTGATCTTCTTCGGTGCCGACAAGGCCAAGGTGGTCAACGACGCGCTGGGCGCGCTGCGCGTGAAGATCGGCCACAGCGAGTTCGGTCGCACGCACGGCCTGTTCGAGGACGTCTGGGCGCCGCTGTGGGTGGTCGACTTCCCGATGTTCGAGCACGACGAGGAGGCCGACCGCTGGGTGGCGGTGCACCACCCGTTCACCGCGCCGAAGGATGGCCACGAGGACCTGATGGACACCGACCCCGGTGCCTGCGTGGCCAAGGCCTACGACATGGTGCTCAACGGCTGGGAGCTCGGCGGTGGCTCGGTGCGTATTCACCGCGCCGAGGTTCAGAAGAAGGTCTTCGATGCGCTCAAGATCACGCCCGAGGATGCGCAGGTCAAGTTCGGCTTCCTGCTCGACGCGCTGCAGTACGGCGCGCCGCCGCACGGCGGCCTGGCCTTCGGCCTGGACCGTCTGGTCACGCTGATGACCAAGGCCGAGAGCATCCGCGACGTGATCGCCTTCCCGAAGACGCAGCGCGCCCAGTGCCTGCTCACCGGCGCCCCCGGCCCGGTGGACGAGAAGCAGCTGCGCGAGCTGCACATCCGGCTGCGCAACCCGGCAGCGGCCTGACCGGCTGGGTCGGCCAAGGCGGCTGAAATGGCTAGAATGGCCATTTCAGCCGCCTCCGGAGGCTCGCGATGAACATCACGTCGACCGACGCGAAGAACCGCTTCGGCCAGGTGCTCGACGAGGCGCAGAAGCGCCCGGTCGTGATCGAGAAGTCGGGCCGCCGGCACAGCGTGCTGATGTCGGCGGAGCACTACGACCGGCTCGTGGCGCGTGCCGCGCAGGTGGCCGAGCCGGCGGCCGAGGCGCCGCTGAACCCGCAGGCGCAAGCGTTCTACGAGAAGTACAAGGACTGGGTGGACGAGCAGAACGCCCGCTTCGAGCGTTTCGGTATCTGGAACGAAGAGTTCCGCACCTGGTGACCGGCGTTGGCGCAGTGGGACGTCTACCTCAATCCCAGCCCGCGCCAGCGTGGCGAGGTGCCTTACCTCGTCGTGGTGCAGTCGGACCTGCTAGACGTGCTGGTCACACGGCTCGTCGTCCCGCTGGCCCGGCCGCTGCCGGGGCGCGCGGCCTTGCCTTCCCGCATGAGCCCGCGGTTCGAGGTCCAGGGTGAACCGGTCCTGTTGCTGCCGCAGGAGGCGGGTCCGATCGCAGCCCGGCTGCTCAAGGACCGCGTGGGCACCCTGCGCCCCGAGTCCCACCGTATCGTCGATGCCCTCGACGCCGTGATCAGCGGCCTGTAGACCCATGTCCCAACCCTCGATCGAAGAATCCGGCACCCACGACACCACGCGCGTGGACGACGTGCGCATCGCCTCGGTGCGTCCGCTGCTCACGCCGGCCGTGCTGCTGGAGGACCTGCCGGCGCCGCCCGACGTCGAAGCCCTGGTGCAGGTCACGCGAGCCGCCATCGGCCGCGTGCTGCACGGCAGTGACGACCGGCTGGTGGCCGTGGTCGGCCCCTGTTCCATCCACGACCACGACGCCGCGGTGGCCTATGCGCGCCGGCTCAAGCCGCTGGCCGACGAACTGGCCGACGACCTGCTGGTGGTGATGCGCGTGTACTTCGAGAAGCCGCGCACCACCGTGGGCTGGAAGGGCTACATCAACGACCCGCGGCTCGATGGCAGCTTCCGCATGAACGAGGGCCTGCGCCGCGCCCGCGAACTGCTGCTGGAGATCAGCGCGCTGGGCCTGCCCGCAGGCACCGAGTTCCTGGACCTGCTGAGCCCGCAGTACATCTCCGACCTCATCGCCTGGGGCGCCATCGGCGCACGCACCACCGAGAGCCAGAGCCACCGCCAGCTGGCCAGCGGCCTGAGCTGCCCGGTGGGCTTCAAGAACGGCACCGACGGCGGCGTGCAGGTGGCGGTGGACGCGGTGCGCGCCGCCGCCGCGCCGCACGCCTTCATGGGCATGACCAAGATGGGCGTCGCCGCCATCTTCGAGACCCGCGGCAACCCCGACGGCCACGTGATCCTGCGCGGCGGCAAGGCGCCGAACTTCGACGCCGCCAGCATCGAGGCCGCCTGCGCCGTGCTGCGCGCCGCCGGCCTGCGCGAGCAGGTGCTGGTGGACTGCTCGCATGCCAACAGCCGCAAGGACCACCGGCGGCAGATCGATGTCGCCGCCGACCTCGGCGCGCAGATCGCCGGCGGAGAGCGCCGCATCGTCGGCGTGATGGTGGAGAGCCACCTGCACGAGGGCCGGCAGGACCAGCAGCCCGGTCATCCGCTGCGTGCCGGCGTGTCCATCACCGACGCCTGCCTCGGCTGGCACGACACCGAGCCGCTGCTGCGCGGCCTGGCCGATGCGGTGCGCCGCCGCCGCGCGCGTGCCTGAGCGACCGGCGATCCCGCGGTGAGCCGCCCCTTCAAGATCCCGCGCTCGGTGCTGGTCGTGGTGCACACGCCGGCGCTGGACGTGCTGCTGATCGAGCGCGCCGACAAGCCCGGCTTCTGGCAGAGCGTGACGGGTTCGCTCGATGCCGAGGACGAACCGCTGGACCTCACCGCCCGTCGCGAGGTGGCCGAGGAGACCGGCATCACCGGCGGCGCGCTGCGCGACTGGCGGCTGGAGAACGTCTACGAGATCTACCCCGTCTGGCGCCACCGCTACGCACCGGGCGTCACGCACAACACCGAACACGTCTTCGGCCTCACCGTGCCCGCGGGCACGCCGGTGCGCCTGAACCCGCGCGAGCACACGGCGCAGGTCTGGCTGCCCTGGCGGGCCGCGGCCGACCGCTGCTTCTCGCCCAGCAACGCCGAGGCCATCCTGCAACTGCCCCGTTTCGCCGCCGAGTGCGACTGAGCGCTTGTGAACCAGCTCAACCCCTACAACAGCACCCTGCTGCCGCCGGCATCGAGCCTGATGTCGATCGACACGCTGCGCGTGGCCACCTACAACATCCACAAGGGCGTGCGCGGCATCGGCCCGCGCCGGCGGCTGGAGATCCACAACCTCGGCCTGGCCGTGGAGGCGCTGGACGCAGACCTGGTGTTTCTGCAGGAGGTGCGCCTGTTCCACGAGCGCCACGCACGCCAGTTCGACCGCACGCACCTGGGCTGGCCCAACCAGGGCCAGGCCGAGTTCCTGGCGCCCGAGGGCTACGACGTGGCCTACCGCACCAATGCCGTCACGCGGCATGGCGAACACGGCAACGCGCTGCTGTCGCGCTGGCCCATCGGCGACATCGGCCACCACGACGTCAGCGACCATCGCTTCGAGCAGCGCGGCCTGCTGCACGTGCCGGTGGCCTGGAACGGCGTGGCGGTGCATGCGGTGGTGGCGCACTTCGGGCTCATCCACGCCAGCCGGGTGCGCCAGGTGCAGCGCCTGGCCGCCTTCATCGAGCGGCACGTGCCGGCCAACGACTTGCTCATCGTCGCCGGTGACTTCAACGACTGGGGCGAGAAGCTCGACGGTCCGATGCGCGACATCGGCCTGCAGCGCGCCCGGCCGGCCGACGAACGCGCCTCGCAGCGGCTGACCTTCCCGTCGCGCGTGCCGGTGTTCGCGCTCGACCGCTTCTACGTGCGCGGCATGGCCTGCCGGCTGACGATGGTGCCGCGCGGCAGCGGCTGGGCGCGCATGTCGGACCACCTGCCGCTGGTGGCGGAGCTGGAGCCGGTGTAGTGGCCCCGGCGCCCGAGCGCGGCGACGAACCCTGGTGGGCGCGCGCCCCGCGCGTGCGCTGGGAGGGCGGCAACCGCGTGCGCCTGCTCGAGGGCGGCGACCAGCTCTTCCCCGCGATGGCCGAGGCCCTGGCGCAGGCGCAGCACGAGGTCTGGTTCGCCACCTACATCTTCCACGACGACGGCGCCGGCCGTGCGGTGGCCGATGCGTTGATCGCCGCCGCCCGCCGCGGGGTGGCCGTGCACCTGGTGATCGACGGCTTCGGCAGCAAGGCCACGTTGCCCACCGTGCGCGCCTGGCTGGCCGACAGCGAGGTGCGGCTGGAGGTCTTCCGCCCCATCGACCGCTGGTGGCAGTGGTTCCAGCCGCAGCAGCTGCGCCGCCTGCACCAGAAGCTCTGTGTCGTCGACGATGCGGTGGCCTTCGTCGGCGGCATCAACGTCATCGACGACCGCAACGACCTCAACCACGGCTGGGGCGACACGCCGCGGCTGGACTTCGCCGTCGAAGTGGCTGGCCCGCTGGCCCCGGCCGTGCGCCATGCCGCGCGCGCGATGTGGGCGCGGGCCCACCTGGGCCACGGCTGGCGCCGCGAGGCCGAGCGGCTGCTCGTCAGCCCGACGCCGCTGGACCGCACCCGCCGGCTGCTGCGCACGCTGGGCGCCGCCCCGCGCGAACCGCGTCAGCCGCGGGACACGCGGCCGATGCGCGCCGCCTTCGTGGTGCGCGACAACGTCGGCCAGCGCCGCGCCATCGAGCGGCGCTACATCGAGGCCATGCGCCAGGCCAGGACGCGCATCGACATCGCCGTGCCCTACTTCTACCCGGGCCGGCGCTTCCGCCGCACGCTGCGCGACGCGGCGCGCCGCGGCGTGCAGGTGCGGCTGCTGCTGCAGGGCAAGATCGACTACCCCATCGCCGCGCTGGCCGCGCGCGTGCTCTACGACGAGCTGCGCAGCCGCGGCGTGCGCATCTTCGAGTACATGCCCGCCTTCCTGCACGCCAAGGTGGCGGTGGTGGACGACAGCTGGGCCACGGTGGGCAGCAGCAACATCGACCCGCTGTCGCTGCTGCTGAACCTGGAGGCCAACGTGCTGGTGCGCGACGCCGACTTCGCCGCCGAGCTGGCCGCGCGGCTGGACCAGGCGTTTGCGGTGTCGGAGGAGATCACGCGGCCGCAGCCCCTGGCACCGTGGCGGTTGTGGCTGCGCCGCGGCCTGGTGGCCTGGCTGGCCCATGCCTACCTGCGCGTGGCGGGGGTGACCGGGCGATATTGAGCGGGCGATACTGAGGCATGAGTTCCCGTGCCAAGTCCGTGCCTGTCGACCTCGCCCTGCAGGGCGGTGGTTCGCATGGCGCCTTCACCTGGGGCGTGCTGGACCGCCTGCTCGAAGACACGTCGCTGGCCATCGACGGCGTCAGCGGCACCAGCGCCGGGGCGCTCAACGCCGGCGTGCTGGCCACCGGCTGGGCGAACGGCGGCCGCGAAGGCGCGCGATCGGCGCTGCGCGCCTTCTGGCGCGACGTGGCGGGTGCACCCGGCTGCTTCGGCCAGACCGGGTCGGCGCCCGCGTGGCCCGTGTCGTTGCCGCTGTCGGCCTTCAACCTCGACGCCAACCCGTTCTACGCCTGGTGGCAGTTCATGGCGCGCGGCATCAGCCCGTACCAGTTCAACCCGTTCGGCCCCAACGCGCTGGGCGAGGTCGTCCGCCGGCACGTGGACGAGGCCGCGCTATGCCAGGGGCCGTTGAAGCTCTTCATCACGGCCACCGCCGTGCACAGCGGCCAGCCGCGCGTGTTCGGCGGCGAGGCGCTGTCGATCGACGCGCTGCTCGCCTCGGCCTGCCTGCCGCAGCTGTTCAAGGCGGTGGTGATCGACGGCGAGCCCTACTGGGACGGCGGCTACACCGGCAACCCGGCCTTGTGGCCACTGATCTACGGCACCCGCACCGCCGACCTGCTGCTGGTGAAGATCAACCCGCTGTGGCGCCCCGGCACGCCCGACACCGCGGCCGAGATCGCCGACCGCGTCAACGAGATCACCTTCAACGCCGGCCTGGTGGCGGAAATGCGCGCCATCCATTTCGTGCAGCGCCTGCTGGCCGAGCAGCGCGTGGACACCGGTCACTACAAGGCGCTGCGTCTGCACATGGTGGCCGACGACGAGGGCCTGGCGCCGCTGCAGGCGTCGAGCAAGCTCAACACCAGCCTCGTGTTCCTGGAACAGCTGCATGCGCTCGGGCGCGCTGCGGCGGAGCGCTGGCTGCATGCACACCGGCGCGACCTGGGGCGACGGCAGACGCTGGACGTCGAGGCGACATTCCTGCTGCCGCGCGCAGATCCAGGCCGTGACTGACCTGGTGGTCGAACGCCCCGAGGGCCTGTACTGCCCCGCGGGCGACTTCCACATCGACCCCTGGCGCCCGGTGCCGCGCGCCGTGATCACCCACGCCCACGCCGACCACGCGCGACGCGGTCACGGCGCCTACCTGGCGCAGGCCGACAGCGTGGGCGTGCTGCGCGCGCGCCTGGGCGACATCACCGTGCAGCCGCTGGCCTACGGCGAGGCGGTGAACGTGGGCGGTGTGCGGGTCAGTCTGCACCCGGCGGGCCACGTGCTGGGTTCGGCCCAGGTACGGCTCGAACACCGCGGCCAGGTCTGGGTGCTCAGCGGCGACTACTTCGTCAGCGGCGCCGGTGACGCCAACCCCACCTGCGCGCCTTTCGAGCCCGTGCGCTGCGATGTCTTCGTCACCGAGAGCACCTTCGGCCTGCCCATCTACCGCTGGCGGCCGCAGGCCGAGGTGCTGGCCGAGGTGAACGCCTGGTGGGGCGCCAACGCCGCCGCCGGCCGGCCCAGCCTGCTGATGGCCTACAGCTTCGGCAAGGCGCAGCGCCTGCTGGCAGGCGTGGACGCGACCATCGGCCCCATCGTCGTGCACGGGGCGGTGGACAGCGTCAATGCCGCGTACCGGGCCGCCGGCGTGGCGCTGCCGGTGACCACGCCCCTCGACGCAGCCGACCTGAAGCGGGCGCTCGTCGTCGCGCCGCCGGCGGTGCACGGCAGCGCCTGGGCGCGCCGCCTGGGCGCGTTCGGCGATGCCTTCGCCAGCGGCTGGATGCAGCTGCGCGGCGCACGCCGCCGCCAGGGCGTGGACCGGGGTTTCGTGCTCAGCGACCACGCCGACTGGCCCGGGCTGCAGCGCGCCATCGGCGCCACCGGTGCGTCGCGCGTGATCGTGACCCACGGCTACGAGGCCGTGATGGTGCGCTGGCTGCAGCAGCAGGGTCTGGAAGCGGGCAGCTTCCGAACCGAGTTCGGCGACGAGGAACCCGCTGCGTCGGATCCGGCGCCTGCACCGCTGGCCGGCGCCTGAACGTCAGTCGTTCGCCGGCTTGCCCAGCAGCTGCAGGTCCAGCCGCGGTTCGGTCAGCGACTGGTCGATGCGGCTCTCCACGTAGATCCTCGACGGATCCACGCCACGTTCGCGCAGGAAGTTCTTCACCGCATTCAGCCGCGCCGGCGTCAGGTCGCGCTCGTCCTTGCCGCTGCCGTCGATCTGCCACGGCCCGGTGGGCACCACCAGCGCCACCTGCACGTGCAGGCCCAGCGCGTTGAGGATCAGTTCCGTGAGCTTGTCCTTGGCCGCCGCGCTGAGCTGGTCGCCCACGAACAGGCCCTTGGCCGGCAGCGAGGTCTTGCGCTCCTGGATCTCGGTCTTCGCCGGCGCGGACGCCTGGGGCAACGGCCTGACCGGCTGGTCGCCCGACGCCGCCTGCACGGCGCCGAGGCCGCACGCGCACAGCGTGGCCAGGGTCAGCAGGGCACGGGCGGGGATCAGGCGGTGTCGACGCATGAGTGGCTCCTTCCAGCGGCCATTGTGGACCAGCCCGGCGGCGGGCCACGTGACGAGTTTGACCGATCTCAAGCGCGGTCGGACCCACGCGCCCAGAATCCCCAAGGTGAAACCCGAATCCCGCAGCCCGGTGCTGCAGGCCCATCAGTTGCGCAAGGTCTACCGCACCGGCGAGGTCGAGGTGGTGGCGCTGGCCGAAGTGTCGCTGGACGTGGCCGCCGGCGAGTTCATCGTGCTGCTCGGCGCCTCGGGCAGCGGCAAGAGCACGCTGCTGAACATCCTGGGCGGGCTGGACGTGCCCACCAGCGGCACGCTGCAGTTCCGCGACCACCGGCTCGACGGCGCCGGCGAGGCGGCACTCACCGCCTACCGCCGCGAGCACGTGGGCTTCGTGTTCCAATTCTACAACCTGATCCCCAGCCTGACGGTGCGCGAGAACGTGGCCCTGGTGACCGACATCGCGCAGGACCCGATGGACGTCGACGAGGCGGTGGCCATGGTGGGCCTGGCGCCACGGGCCGACCACTTTCCGGCCCAGCTCAGCGGCGGCGAGCAGCAGCGCGTGGCCATCGCGCGCGCCGTCGTCAAGCGGCCCGACCTGCTGCTGTGCGACGAGCCCACCGGCGCGCTGGACGTGCACACCGGCCGTCTGGTGCTGGAGGTCATCGAGCGTGTCAACCGCGAGATCGGCACCACCACCATCGTGATCACGCACAACGCCGCCATTGCCGGCATGGCCGACCGCGTGCTGCAGCTGGGCGACGGCCGCCTGGTGCGCGAGCAGCGCAACACGGCCAAGGTCTCGCCGGCCGAGCTGGCCTGGTAGGGCAGGGACGGCCATGCGCGCGCTGGACCGCAAGCTGCTGCGCGACCTGCGTGCGCTGTGGAGCCAGGCGCTGACCATCGCGCTGGTGGTGGCCAGCGGCATCGCCGGCTTCGTCACCACGCTGTCGGCCATCGACTCGCTGGAACTGGCGCGCGACCGCTTCTATGCCAGCGGCCGCTTTGCCGACGTTTTCGGCGCCGTCAAGCGCGCGCCGGACGCGCTGGCCGCGCGCCTGCGTGCGGTGCCCGGCGTGGCCGACGTGCAGACCACCACCGAGTTCGCCGTGCGCGTGACGCGTGATGGCGTCGACGATCCCATCATCGGCCAGCTCATCGGCGTGCCCCGCGACGAGCCGCTGCGCATGAACCGCGTGGTGCTGCGCGAGGCCGGTGGCGGCATCGCCCCGGCGCCGGCGGGTGGGCCCGGCGTCGCGCAGCCCGACGGCGCCTTGCCGGCCTGGGTGTCGGAGAGCTTCGTGCGCGCCCACGGCCTGCAGCGCGGCAGCCGCCTGCGGGCGCTGATCAACGGCAAGCAGCGCGACCTGGTGGTGGCTGGCGTGGCGCTGTCGCCGGAATACGTGTTCGCCGGGCTCTGGGGCATGCCCGACCTGCGTGGCTTCGGTGTCTTCTGGGTCGACGGCGAGGCGCTGGACGCGGCCTGGGACATGACCGGCGCCTTCAACCGCATCGCGGTGAAGCTGGCACCGGGGGCCAGCGAGGCGGCCGTCATCGACGGCCTCACCCGCGAGCTGGCGCGCTACGGCGGCCGCCTGGCCCACGGCCGCGATGCGCAGGTCTCGCACGCCATGCTGGACAACGAGATCGCCGAACAGCGCGTGCTCGGCAGCCTGCTGCCGGCCATCTTCCTGGCGGTGGCGGCCTTCCTGCTCAACGTGGTGGTCTCGCGCCTGGTGAGCACGCAGCGCGAGCAGATCGCGGCGCTCAAGGCCCTGGGCTACGCCAACCGCGCCATCGCGGCCCACTACCTGAAGCTGGTGGCCGCGGTGGTGGCCATCGGCCTGCTGCTGGGCCTGGCGCTGGGCAAGTGGCTGGGCCTGATGTTGCTGGGCCTGTACGGCGACTTCTTCCGCTTCCCGGCGTTCGAGCACGTGCTGTCGCCCGCGCTGGCCGGCACCGCCATCGGCCTCACGGCGGCCACGGCGCTGGTGGGCACCTGGAGCGCCATCGCCGCCACCGTGCGCCTGGCGCCGGCCGAGGCCATGCGCCCGCCGGCGCCCGGGCGCTACCGGCGCACGCTGCTGGAGCGCCTGGGCATCCGGCGCATCGGTACCGTGGCGCGCATGATCCTGCGCCAGCTCGAGCGCCGGCCCTGGCGCAGCACGCTGGCGGTGGCCGGCATCGCCGCGTCGGTGGCCATCGTCGTGATGGGCAACTTCTTCCGCGACGCCATCGAGGTCATCGTCGACACCCAGTTCACGCTGGCCATGCGCAACGACGTGGCGGTGTGGACCTTCGAGCCGCTGCACGAGCGCGCGGCGCTGGAACTCGTGCGCCTGCCCGGCGTCACGCAGGCCGAGGCCTCGCGCTTCGTCGACGTGGTGCTGGTGCACGGCCACCGGCGTGAGCGTTCGCAGCTGCGCGGCTACGCCACGCACCCGCAGCTCTACCGCATCGTCGACGCCGACGGCCGCCTCACCGACCCCGCCGGCGACGGCCTGGTGCTCACCGACCGCCTGGCCGACAAGCTGGGCCTGCGCGTGGGCGACCGCGTGCGCGTGGAGGTGCTGGAGGGCCGGCCCCGCGTGCTGGAGCTGCCGGTGGACGCCACGGTGCGCGAGATGATGGGCCTGAACGCATACATGAACCGCGACGCGCTGAACCGCGCGCTGGGCGACGGCGACCTCTCCACCGGCTGGGTGCTGGCGCTCGAACGCGGCAGCGAACCTGCGCTGCTGGCCGCTTCACGCGACCTGCCACGCGTCGCCGGCGCCTTCAGCAAGTCCACGATGTTGCGCAACATGCAGGAACTCAGCGCGCGCAACATCCGCATCATGAGTACGGTGCTGACGCTGTTCGCCGTCGTCATCGCCGTGGGCGTGGTCTACAACAACGCGCGCATCGCGCTGGCCGAGCGCGCCTGGGAACTGGCCAGCCTGCGCGTGCTGGGCTTCACTCGGGCGGAGGTGTCGGGCCTGCTGCTGGGCGAGCTGGCGCTGCTGATCGCGGTGGCGCTGCCGCTGGGCATGCTGGCCGGCTGGGCCATGGTGCACGGCCTGGTCGGTGCCCTCAAGAGCGACCAGTTCTTCTTTCCGGTGGTGATCCGCCCGCGCACCTTCGCCATCGCCGCGCTGGCGGTGGTGGCCGCCGGCGTGGCCAGCGCGCTGGTCGTGCGCCGCCGCATCGACCACCTGGACATGGTGGGCGCCCTGAAGACGAGAGAGTGAGATGAAGACCAAGACCTGGATCCTGGGTGGCCTCGCCGTGACCGCCGGTGTGGCGCTGCTGGCCTGGGCCTTCGCGCCGCGGCCGCTGGAGGTGGAGACCGGCGTGGCCGACCGCGGGCCCTTCGAGACCGTGATCACCGAGGAAGGGCGTACCACGCTGCGCCAGCGCTTCACCGTCTCCGCGCCGCTCACCGGCCGCCTGGCGCGCATCACGCTGGAGGCCGGCGACACCGTGGCCGCGGGCAGTGTGCTGGCCACGCTCAGCCCCACGCTGGCGCCGATGCTCGATGCCCGCACGCAGCGCGAGCTCACCGCGCGCGTGGCCGCCGCACAGGCCAACATGCAGCGCGCTGGCAGCCAGGCCGAAGCCGCCCGCGTGGCCCTGGTGCAGGCGCGCAGCGCGCAGCAGCGCAGCGCGGAACTGGCGCGCCAGGGCTTCGTCTCGCCCATCCAGGCCGAGAACGACGCGCTGGCGGTGGACGCCGCGCAGAAGGCACTGGACGCGGCGCAGCAGGGCCGCGTGGTGGCCCGGCACGAGCTGGAGGTGGCGCGCGCCGCGCTGGCCGCCGTGGCGACCGGGGCCGATCCCGGCCCGGCCAGGGGCTTCGACGTGCGCGCGCCGGTGGCCGGCCGCGTGCTGCGCGTGCTGCAGGCCAGCGAAGGCACGGTGGCCCTGGGCACGCCGCTGCTGGAACTGGGAGACCTGGCGCAGCTGGAGGTGGTGGCCGAACTGCTGACCACCGACGCCCTGCAGGCCGGCGCCGGCCGCCCGGTGCGCATCGAGGACTGGGGCGGCGGGCCGGGCACGCTGCAGGGCCGCGTGCGGCTGGTGGAGCCGGCCGGCTTCACCAAGGTCTCGGCGCTGGGCGTGGAGGAACAGCGCGTGCGCGTGCACATCGACCTCACCAGCCCGCCCGGCGACTGGCAGACGCTGGGCGACGGCTACCGCGTCACCGTGCGCATCGTCACCCGGCAGGTGGACGATGCGCTGCGGGTGCCGGTGAGCGCGGTCTTCCCGCGGCCCGAAGGCGGTCACGCGGTGTTCCTGGTGGACGCCGGGCGGGCCCGCCTGCAGCCGGTGGACCTGGCGGCGCGCAACGAGACCCACGCCTGGTTGCGCGGCGGTGTGGACGCCGGCGCAGCGGTGATCGTCTATCCGCCCGCCGCGCTGACCGAGGGTGTGAGGGTGCGCATGCGGGGTTCCTGAGGCGCGTGCACCGGCCTACACTGCCGCGCATGCACCGCTGGATCGCCTCCACCGCATTGGCGCTGACGGCTCTGCTGTCGGCCTGCGGCGGCGGCGGGGGCAGCGACGGCACTGCCGACACCCCGCTGCCGGTGGGCGGCCTGGTCGACGCCACCGTCTATTCGTCGCTGCCGAACGCGCAGCTGGCCGGCGCCGAGGAAGCCGTCGCGGTCACGTCGCATCAGCTGGCCCTGGGCGGCCGCACGCTGGCCTACACCGCCACCGCCGGCCACCTGATCGCGCGCGACCCGGTGGCCGATTCGGCGCAGGCCAAGGTCTTCTACGTCGCGTATGAACTGGACGGCATCGACGCGGCAGAACGGGCCGCGCGCCCGGTCACCTTCTTCTACAACGGCGGCCCCGGCTCGGCCAGCGTCTGGCTGCACCTGGGCAGCTTCGGCCCCCAGCGTCTGGCCACCGGCGTGCCGGCCACCACCGCCAGCCGGCCGTTCCCGCTGGTGGACAACGCCGAGACCCTGCTCGACGTGACCGACCTGGTCTACGTGGACGCGGTGGGCACCAGCCGATCGCAGGCCATCGCGCCCTACGTGAACCGCGACTTCTGGGGCGTGGACGCCGACGCGGCGCTGTTCCGCGACATCGTGCGCCGCTGGCTGGCGCGGCATGGCCGCACCACCTCGCCGTTCTTCCTCTACGGCGAAAGCTACGGCGGCCCGCGCACGGCGGTGCTGGCGCGCCGGCTGCAGGAAGCCGGCCTGTGGCCTGCCGGGCTGGTGCTGCAGTCGCCGGCGCTGGACTACAACAGCAACTGCGGCGTCGTCAGCACGCCGCCGATCTCGTGTGCCGGCTATCTGCCCAGCTACGCGGCCACCGGGGCGTGGCATGGGCGCACGCAGCCGGTGCCCGCAGCCGACGAACTCGACGCCTGGGTGGACGGCGCACGCCAGTACGTCGCCAGCACCTGGGCGCCGGCACTGGACGCCTTCCTCGCCGGCGGCCCGGCCGACCTGTCGCTGACTGACGTGCTGGCGGGCTGGACCGGCCTGGCCGCGACGCAGTGGCGCAGCCAGTTCAACGTGGGCCCCACGCGCTACCGCGAGCGCCTCGTCAGCGGGCAGCTGCTCGGCCGCTACGACGCCCGCATGGTGGCGCCCAACGGCAGCGCGCTGGCGGCCGAGGGCGACCCGTCCAGCACCTGGCTTACGTCGTCGTTCCAGGCCGCCATCCAGAGCCACCTCCACGACACGCTGGGCTACCGCAACACCTCCACCTACGTGCTGCTGGGCCAGGCGATCCAGTATTGGGACTTCTCGCACGACGGCCGCGACCTGCCCGACACCGTGCCCGACCTCGCCGTGGCGCTGCAGGCCGACCCGGCACTGCGCGTGCTGGCCGTCAACGGCCTGCACGATCTCGCCACGCCGTTTCACGTCACCGAGAACGACCTCGCGCGACTGGGCTCGCCGCGGGTCATGGTGCGCAACTACATCGGCGGGCACATGAGCTTCCTGGACGACGGCACGCGGCCGGTGCAACGTGCCGACGTGGCGGCCTTCATCGCCGAGGCGCTGGCGGCGCAGCCGGTGCGCCGCGCGCCGCTGCGGGCCGCCGGAACGGCCGCACCGGCGCCACCGGACCGGACGGGCGTGATGGGCGTCATCAGCGGACCGGTGGTACCCGAGCCCGCGGTGCAGGCCCCGATGCGCGACCCGTGGGTGCCGCCGAGGCAGGCGTCCCGTTGAACGCGGTGGCGGCCGCCGGTGCGCTGCCGCCGGTCGTGCACGTCGGTCGCGAGACACCGGCGGCACTGCGCGCCATGCTGGCGCAGGCCGGCGTGCGGCTGAACCCGCTGGCCGAGCAGTTGTTCGGCGACACGCGCTTCGAGGTGCCCGCCCAGTCCCGGCCGTTCGCGGTGGCGGCCGTACACGTCGGCGCGCTCGTGCACGCCGAGGGCGCCACGTTCGAGACCATCGCTCGCAGCGCGGCACGTCAGGGCCTGCAGCCCTGCCCGCTGGCGCTCGCGCCCTGGCTGCGCCTGCAGTGGCTGAACCAGCCCGAAGCGCCCGCGGGCGCACCGTCCGCCCGCCACCGTGCCCCGCCCGGCGCCGTCACCGTGGCCAGCGAGCCTCCGCCGGACGCACCGGACCTGCCCTGGGGCTTCTACCTGCGACGGATCGACGGCGTGCCCTGGCTGCGCGGCTACCGCTGCTGGTCCGGGCACGTGTGGGCGCCGGAGGACGTGCTGGTCTTCCGGCAGATGCCCGCCGCCGGCAGCCCTGACGAGATCACGACTTCACCCACGCCCCCTTGAGGACGACACCCATGTCCACCGTGCCCCTGCCCGCCGACCCCGAAGCCGACCCGCGCGTGCGCGCCGTGTTCGACGACATCCGCGCCACCCGCAAGACCGACTTCATCAACCACCTCTGGCGCGCGCTGGCCTTCGACCCGCCGCTGCTGGAGCGCACCTGGGCCGAGGTCAAGGCGCTGATGGCACAGCCCACGCTGCTGGACCCGCTGACCAAGGAGATGGTCTACATCGCGGTGTCCATCGCCAACAGCTGCAGCTACTGCGTGCACTCGCACACGGCGGCGGCGCGGGCCAAGGGCATGACCGATCCGATGCACGCCGAGCTGCTGGCCATCGTGGCGCTGGCGGCCAAGACCAACCACCTGGCCAACGGGCTGCAGCTGCCCATCGACGCCGCCTTCGACCGCAGCCAGCCCGGCTGACCCGCCCATGCCCACCACCACCCCGCACCGCCTGACGCCGCACGTCGTCGCCACCGAGGCCGAACTGCGCGCGCTGATCGGCGAACCCGCGCCGCTGACCTGCGCCAAGATCAGCGACCGCCTGAACCCGATGACGCGCCAGTTCGTCGAGCGTTCGCCCTTCGTGGGCCTGGCCACCAGCGACGCCGACGGCCGCTGCGACCTGAGTCCGCGTGGCGACCCGCCCGGCTTCGTGCGCATCCTCGACGTGCGCACGCTGCTGCTGCCGGAGCGCCCGGGCAACCGGCTGGCCGATACGCTGCGCAACCTGCTGGCCAACCCGCGCATCGGCCTGCTGTTCGTGGTGCCCGGCGTCAGCGACACCTTCCGCGTCAACGGCCGCGCGACGATCACCACCGATGCCGCGCTGCTCGCTCCGTGCAGCGTGGAAGGCAAGGCGCCGCGGCTGGGCATCCTGGTCGACGTGGAGGAGGCCTACACGCAGTGTTCCAAGGCCTTCATCCGATCCCAGCTGTGGGACCCGGCACGTCATGTCGATCCACGGACCATGCCCACCGGTGGCCAGGTGCACCGCGCGATCCAGGGCGAGGGCTTCGATGCCGCGGCCTACGACGCCGAACGCGCCGAGCGCTACGCACAGCGCGTCGGCTTCTACTGACGGGCGCCCCGGCGCTCGGGCGTCACAGCGCCAGCCGCACCCGCTTCACGCCAGACTCGGCACCGGGCTCCACCGTGAAGCCGAGATCGCGCGCCAGCGCCAGCATGCGCGCGTTCTCCGCCAGCACCTCGGCGGTGAGCACCTGCGTGCCGCGGCTGCGGTGGTAGTCGATCAGCTTGCGCAGCAGGCGCTCGCCCAGGCCGCCGCCCTTGAGGTCGCTGCGCACGACGATGCCGAACTCGGCGCCGACGTTGTCCGGGTCGGTCACGCCGCGCACCACGGCCAGCGTGTCGCCGCCGGCGTCCAGCGCGATGAAGGCCATCTCGCGTTCGTAGTCGATCTGCGTCAGCCGCGCCAGTTCGCTGTGCTCGATGCTGCGGCGGCTGTAGAAGATGCGCAGGCGGATGTCCTCCGGGTCCAGCCGCTCCAGGAAGGCGCGGTGGCGGGCCTCGTCCTCGGGGCGGATCGGGCGCACGGTGAGTGGCTGGCCCTGCCAGTCCCAGTGCTCCACCAGTTCAGCGGGGTAGGGCCGGATCGCGAAGCGGGCTTCGCCGGCCGGCGCACCCGGCATCACGCGCACGCGGGCGTCCAGCGCCACCACGCCGCGTGCGTCGGCCAGCAGCGGATTGATGTCCAGTTCCACCACCGCCGGCAGCGCCGCCAACAGGCGCGACACGTGCACCAGCGTGTCCTGCACGGCATCCTGGTCCACCGGCGGCACGTCGCGCCAGCCGCGCATCAGTTTCGCGATGCGCGTGCGCTCCACCAGCGCACGGGCCAGGGGGCGGTTCAGCGGCGGCAGCGCCAGCGCGCGGTCGGCCACCACTTCCACCGCGGTGCCGCCCTGGCCGAACAGGATCACCGGGCCGAACAGCGGGTCCAGGCTGGCGCCGACGATCAGCTCCAGCGCCTGCGAACGTTTCACCATCGCCTGCACGCTGAAGCCCTGCAGCGCGGCGTCGGGCCGGCGCGCGCGCACACGCGCCAGCATCGCGTCGATGGCGCCGCGCAGTGCGGCTTCGTCGGCGAGGTCCAGCACCACGCCGCCGACGTCGCTCTTGTGCGAGATGTCGGTCGACAGGATCTTCAGCGCCACCGGCCAGCCAATGGCCCGGGCCGCGGCCACGGCCTCGTCGGCGTCCAGCCCCACGCGCCGCGTGGCGGCCACCGGGATGCCCACGGCGGAGAGCACGGCCTTGGCCTCGGGCTCGGTCAGCATCTCGCGGCCCTCGGCCAGCGCGCTGTCGATCACCGCCTGCGCGGTGGCGATGTCGAAGGGCGCCTCGGCGGCATCGGCCGTCGGTGTCTCCAGCAGCGCCGCCTGGTGGCGCTTCCACGTGGCCAGCGTGGCCACCGCCTGCACCGCTTGCTCCGGCGTGTCGTAGCAGGCCAGGCCCGCGGCCTGGAACTGCGCGCGCGCCTGCGCCACCGCGTCGCCGCCCAGCCAGGCGCTGACCACGCGCGTGGCCTGCGGTTGCAGCTTCGGCACCAGCGCCTCGGCAATGCGCGCGCTGGGCACGATGGCGGTGGGCGCATGCGTGAACAGCAGCATGCCGGCGGCGGGGTCGGCCAGCAGGGCGTCGAAGGCGGCCAGGTAACGCGCCTCGGGCGCGTCGCCGATCAGGTCCACCGGGTTGGCGTGCGACCAGTTCGCCGGCAGCGCGACGTCGAGTTGCGCGCGCACCGCGTCGCCCAGCGGCGCCAGCGTCAGCCCGGCCTGCGCCGCCGCGTCGGCCGCCATGACGCCGGCGCCACCGCCGTTGGTGACGATGGTCAGGCGGTCGGGGGCTATGCCCGAAGCCCCGCCGGCCAGGCGGTCCAGTGTCAGCGCGGCGTCGAACAGGTCCTGCAGCGTGTCCACGCGCAGCAGGCCGGAGCGCTGCACCGCGGCGTCGAACACCGCGTCCGACCCCGCCAGCGCGCCGGTGTGCGACGAGGCCGCCGCCTGGCCCTGCGCCGAGCGCCCGGCCTTGACCAGGATCACCGGCTTGTTGCGTGCCGCGGCGCGCGCGGCCGACATGAACTTACGCGCCTCGCGGATGCTTTCCACGTAAAGCAGGATGGCGCGCGTCTTCGCATCACCGGCCAGCCAGTCGAGCATGTCGCCGAAGTCCACGTCGGCGCTCTCGCCCAGCGACACGAAGTGCGAGAAGCCCACGCCGCGCGCCCGCGCCCAGTCCAGCAGCGCCGTGACCAGCGCGCCCGACTGCGACACGAAGGCCAGTTGCCCCGGTTCGGCGTTCACGTGCGCGAAGCTGGCGTTCAGCCCGATGTGCGGCGCCAGCAGGCCCAGGCAGTTCGGCCCCAGGATGCGCAGCAGGTGGGTGCGCGCGGCGTCCAGCATGGCCTGTTTCTGCGCGGCGTCGAAGCCGGCGGTCAGCACCACGGCGGCCTTGGTGCCGCGCGCGCCGAGTGCGGCGATCAGGCTCGGCACGGTGGCCGGCGGGGTGCAGATCACCGCCAGTTCCGGTGCCTGTGGCAGGTCATCGACGCTTGCGAAGCAGGGCACCTCGCCCAGCGTCGCGTGCTTGGGGTTGACCGGCCACACCGGGCCGGCAAAGCCGCCGGCACGGAGGTTGCGCCAGACGGTGCCGCCCACGCTGGCCTCGCGCAGGCTGGCGCCGATGACGGCCACCGAGGCCGGGTCGAACAGGGAGTCGAGGTGGCGGATGCTCATGCGTGCATGATGCCGGTGGCGCGTGGCGCCACGGCGACCGGTGGGTTGACCGACATCAAGTCCGCGCCGATCCTGCGCGGGATGATGGCTGCAGGAGGTTCGACATGAAGATTCTGGTTCCCGCCGACGGTTCGCCCGCTGCGATGGCGGCGTTGCGCCACGTGCTCGACCTGCGCACGGCCGGCCTGCAGGCCAGCGTGGTGCTGGTCAACGTGCAGCCGCCGGCCACGCTGTACGAGGTGGTCACGGCGCACGACCCCGACGTGATCCGCGAGGTCAAGGGCGCCGCCGGCGCCGACCTGCTGGCGCCGGCCGAGGCGCTGCTGCAGAAGCACGGCGTCGACTACGAACTGGAGGTGGCCGGCGGCGAGCCGGCGCCGATGATCGTGGAACTGGCGGAGAACTACGGCTGCGGGCTGATCGTGATGGGTGGCGCGAGCGATGTGGTGGACGACGTGGTGGCCCACAGCACGCTGCCGGTGACCGTGGTGCCGCTGCCGGAGGACGATGCCTAGGAGGCTGTCGGGCTTTGGGAGGGCCCCGCGCCGGGGCGAGTCAGGGTGCCAGACGAGGCGTCGACGAGGCCGTGGGATGGGTCCCACAACGAGTCGGCAACGACGGATGGCACCCTGAATCGCCCCGGCCCGAAGGGTTCGGCCGCACCACACCCCACTCGAAGCCCTGCTGCGGCGTTGCCGGCGCTGGCCGGACGGCCAGTCCGGCGGCGCGCCGGCGCCTTGCATCAGGGCCCTTGGCGGCCGAACGCGGGGCGCTCCCAAAGCCCGACAGCCTCCAAGCGCCCTCGAAGCGATGGCCTAGCATCGCCGCATGCGGCGATTCGCCCAGCTGTACCAGTCGCTCGACGCCAGCACCGCCACCAACGACAAGCTCGCTGCGCTGCAGGCCTACTTTGCCGCGGCGCCGGCGGACGATGCCGCCTGGGCGGTGTACTTTCTCGCCGGCGGCAAGCCGCGCCAGGTGGTGCCCACGGCGCTGATGCGCGAGACGGCCTGCGCCATGGCCGGCATCGACGACTGGCTGTTCGAGGCCTGCTACCAGGCGGTGGGCGATCTGGCCGAGACCATTGCCCATGTGCTGCCGCCGCCATCGGGCGCCGTCGACGACGCCGGCCTGGCCGAATGGGTGGAACAGCGCCTGCTGCCGCTGCGCGGCCTGCCGCCGGCCGAGCAGGCGGCGCGGTTGCGGCAGGCCTGGTCGGTGCTGGACCCCACCGGGCGCTTCCTGCTCGTCAAGCTCATTGGCGGTGGCTTCCGCGTCGGCGTGAGCAAGCTGCTGGTCACTCGCGCGCTGGCCGCGGTGGCCGGGCTGGACGCCAAGCAGGTGGCGCAGCGGCTGATGGGCTGGACCGATGCCAAGCGCCAGCCCACCGCCGAGCGCTACCGCGCGCTGCTGGACCCGCAGGCCACGCCGCAGGCCGAGGCCGGCCAGCCCTATCCCTTCTTCCTGGCGCACCCGCTGCAGGCCGAGCCGCAGAGCCTGGGCGACGCCGGCGAATGGATCGCCGAATGGAAGTACGACGGCATCCGCGCCCAGGTGGTCCGGCGCGCCGGGCAGTGCTGGATCTGGTCGCGCGGCGAGGAACTGATGGCCGGCCGATTCCCGGAGATCGAGGCCTGGGCGCAGGCGCTGCCCGACGGCACGGTGCTCGACGGCGAAGTCCTGGTCTGGCTGGACGGCGCGCCGAAGCCGGCACCGTTCAACCTGCTGCAGCAACGCATCACGCGCAAGACGCTGCCGAAGACGCTGCTGGCCAAAGCGCCGGTGCGCTTCCTGGCCTACGACCTGCTGGAAAGCGACGGCGAGGATCGCCGCACGGAGCCGCAGCACCAGCGGCGCGCACGGTTGGGAGCCTTGCTGTCGGCGCGCGACGTCTCGCCACGCGTGCCCGGGTCTGACTGGCCGGCACTGACCGCTGCCCGTGCCGAGAGCCGGACCCGCGGCGTGGAAGGCCTGATGCTCAAGCACCGCGATGCGGTCTACGGCCAGGGCCGCACCAAGGCCGACGGCGCGACGTCGGCCTGGTGGAAGTGGAAGGTCGACCCGCTGACGGCCGACGCCGTGCTGGTCTACGCCCAGGCCGGCCACGGCCGCCGCGCCAGCGTCTACACCGACTACACCTTCGCCGTGTGGAACCGGCCGCCGCACGACGCGGCCGAGGCGCAGGCGGTGGTGGATGCCATCGCCCGCCGCGAGCCGGCGCCGCGCGACGACCCGCAGGCGCTGCAGCTGGTGCCCTTCGCCAAGGCCTATTCGGGCCTGACCGACGCCGAGTTCGCCGCCGTGGACAAGGTCATCCGCGCGACGACGCTGGAGAAGTTCGGCCCCGTGCGCAGCGTGCGGCCCACGCTCGTCTTCGAACTCGGCTTCGAGGGCATCGGCCCCAGTCCGCGCCACAAGAGCGGCATCGCGGTGCGCTTCCCGCGCATGCTGCGGGTGCGGCACGACAAGCCGCTGCATGAGGCCGACACGCTCCCGACCCTGCGCACGCTGTCCCTGCCCTGAACCCCCGCCGTGCGCCGCGGAACGATCGCGGAACGCCGGCGCGCTGCAATGCGGTCCGCCTTGTCGGAGGGCCACAGATGAGATTCAGCGTGAAGGGATGGGTGTGGTGGGGTGCCTGGTGCGTGGCCATGGCATCGAGCGGAGCCCAGGCCGACATGGGCCCGCTGGCGCCGTTGCTGTCCAGCGGCACCGACGGCGCCTGGACGGCCACGCCGGGGGCCGGCCGCTACCGGCTGGAGAACCGCCAGGAGCCCGGGGCCATTCGCTACGTCTACGGCCCCGTCGCCGCCGGCAGCGAGGGGCGGCGGCGCCTGGGCGTCACCGTGGCGCTGGGCAGCGCTGTGGCCGAGGCCCGCGCCGGCCTCATCTACGGCTTCGACCCGGCGCAGCGCAGCTACTGGCTGCTGGTGGCCGGGCCCGCGGGCGAGGTGGACTGGATCCGCCGCGACGCGCAGGGCTTCCGCACCGTGATGTCGCGCACCCTGCCGGCATCGGGGCCGGCCCGGGCCACGACGCTGGAGCTGCAGGAACAGGGCCGGCAGCTGACGTTGCGCGTGGCGGGCCAGGACATCGCCACGCTGTCGTCCGACGCCTATGGCCGCGGCGCAGCCGGCATCGTGGCCATCGGCCAGGGGCGGTTCGACTTCAGCGACTACCGTGACGCCAGCGCCAGCGCTGCCGGCGCTGCCGCGCCCGCCGGCCACGATGGCGGACGCCCAGCAGCGGCCGCTGCGGCGCCGGCACGCCCCACCGGTTTCCAGGCCCACACCATCGTCGACGCGTTCGGCTTCGAGCAGCCGATGCCGGCGCTGACGCTGTCGGCACCCGCAGGCTGGCGGGTCGAAGGCTCGGTGCGCTGGGACCGCTGGTCGCGCTGCTGGGCCGACCAGAACAAGATGCACTTCGTGGCCAGCGCGCCCGACGGCCGCCAGCGCTTCGAGTTCATCCCCGGTGGCATCTGGCAGTGGCACCCCCAGTGGGCCACGATGCCGCAGCTGGCGCAGCAGCAGATGCAGCACACGGGCTGCCAGCCGCGCCCGCTGACCGACGGGCGCAGCTTCATGCAGGCCTATGTGCAGGCCCTGCGGCCCGGCGCCGAGGTCGTGTCGTTCGCGATCGACCGTGCCGACACCGACGCGCTGATGCGTCAACTGACGGCCCAGCCGGCGCAGCCCGGCCATCGGCGCTGGGGCGAGGCCTGGGCGGTGCGCCTGCGCTATGCGGGCACCGGCGGGCAGACGGTGCACGAGCACCTGTCCACCGGCCTGGTCTTCGAGGTGATGCCGTCGGTGTCGATGGACGGCAGCCCGGCGCAGATGCTGGTGGGCACCGCGGTCGGCACCGGCAGCAGCCTGGCCGTGGGGCAGGAACCGGACCTGGCGCTGACGCGGCGCATCGCCGACTCGGTGCGCCTGCAGCCGGAGTACCTGCAACGCCTGCAGCAGCACCAGCGCCAGATGGCCGACCTGCAGGCCGCGGCGCTGCAGCGCGAGCGCCAGGCCTTCATGGCCGCACAGGCGGCACGGGCCAGCGCCCAGCGCACGGCCGGCACCGGCGGCAGCAGCGTGCTGGAGAGCAGCCACGAGAGCTGGAAGCGACGCCAGGGCTGGAAGGACGCGGGCCAGGCCAAGGCGGTGGACGCCACCCACGAGCGCAGTGCCTGGACCACCACCGACGGTGGCGTGCAGTACCTGCCGCAGCGCTACCAGCGGGTCTACCAGCTGCCCGGCGAGCAGTACGTGGGCAGCAACGACGCCTTCTTCAATCCGATGCAGGGCACAGCGCTTCAGCCGCACACCTACAGTCGCTGATCGGTACGCCGGCAGCGGTTTCGGCGCCGCCGCGATCGGCTGCACCCCAACGCAGCCACACCCAGCGGCGCACCAGGTGGCCCAGCCGGCAGCCGCCCGCGTCGTGACGGCAGGGGCTCAGCCAGCCGCCGTCCACCAGCGGCGCCAGCGCCGTCGCCGATGCGGCCCGCAGCACCGCCTGCTGCGCTGCTTCCGGCGGGCCGCCGGCCGGGCAGGCCAGCCGCTGCAGCAGGTGCCGCGACGCGGGGGGCAGCATGAGCAGACCGGCGTCCAGCACGGCCAGCAGGTTGGCCTGGCGCCCGGCGCTGCGCGGGCCCCGGCGCGTCAGGTCGCCCAGCACGTCACCGGTGCCCCCTTGACCCGGGGCGGCGAGCGGCGGCTCGGCGAAGCGCGAGAGCAGCATCGCCGGGTTCGTCAGGTGCATGCGCGCCGCCGCGAGCTCGATCGCCAGCGGCCAGCCGTCGAGCCGGTGCAGCAGGGCCACCACCGCGCCCGCGTTGCCGCGGTGCAGGTGGAACTCCGGGCGCACTGCGCGTGCGCGGTCGATGAACAGGGCCACCGCCGGCTGCGCGGCCAGGGCCGCCAGGTCGGTCGCATCGTCGACGACCGGCAGCGGCAGCGGCAGCACGGGGTGCAGCGCCTCGTCGGCCCAGCCCATCGGCAGGCGCGAGGTGATCACGCAGCGCAGCGCCGGCATGCGCGCCAGGGCCGCTGCCAGCCAGGCCCGGGCCGGCCCGTCCAGGGCCTCGGCACCGTCGAGCACCAGGGTGCCCGGCGTGGCATCCAGCGTGGTGGTCAGCGCGTCCAGGGCCCGCGGGCCGGCGGGCGTGCGCAGGGTCGCCCGCAGCCGGCGCAGCACGTGGTGCAGCGTCCTCAGGCCGCCGATGTCGACAAAGCGGGCTGGCCCGAGCCCGTGCGCCGATGAAGACAGTGCGTCAAGCACGAGGCGTGTCTTGCCGATGCCCCCGGGGCCGACGACGGTGACCAGGCGCCGCGCGGCCAGCAGACGCCTCAGCGCAGCCGCCTCGTCGCCTCGCCCAAAGCTGGCGTCTGCCGGCGCGGGCAGGCGCGCCGTCACCGGCACGGTCTCGTCGCAGCGTGCCGGCCGTGTCGACCGTGCACCCGGCCGTTCACCCGGCGCCGGCGGCCGGTCAGGTGCCGCCGGCGCCGAGCGGCGATGCCGCTCATGGACACGTTCGGCCAGGGCGGCCAGGTGCCGCCGTTCGTCCTCCAGCCATTCCTCCGCCAGCCCGGGCAGCAGCTCTCCGCGGTAGAGGGCCAGTGCCGCGGGGTCGTCGTGCTGCGCTGCCGCGGCCTCGAAGGCCGGCACGTCGCACCACAGCGTGCCCGGCCGCACGCGGATCACCCAGTGGTCGGCCTGCAGCACCTGCGGCCCACCGGGCGGTTCGAGCACGGCGCGCAGCAGCGACAGCGTCTGCCGCAGACGGCTGCGGCTGCGTTGCGCCGGTGCGTCCGGCCAGAGCAGCGCGGCGAGTTCGTCCCGCGCATGGGCGCGGCCCGGGGCCATGGCCAGCCGCGCGAGCAGCGCCATGCTGGCGCGGCTGCGCAGGCGGGTGAGGCGGGTCCGGTGTGTCGGGTGGGTCGGGTGGGTCGGGCCGGCAGCGTCCTCGAGCACGAAGCCGCCGAGCAGGTGCACGCGCCAGCGGGCCGTGTCGGCAGGCGTGGCCACCGGCGATGAGGCTGCCGGCAGCAGGCCGTGCGTGTGGCCAGCAGGGGGTGTGGACCAGCGCGGCACAGAGGCGGCCTGCGGTGCAGGGAAGGCGGCCGTCATGCCGACCTCCACGGGGCCCGGTTTCGCCCGGCGGTGGGGTGGTAGGGGCAGTCGGCCGCGTGCACCAGCAGGTCGGGCTGCCAGGCCTGAGCCTGGCACTGCGTGCAGGTGAAGGTGCCGCCCAGCGGGCCGGCGGACTCGTAGCGCAGCAGCTGAGACGGCGTGGGCAACGCGGACGGCGGCACGCGGGTCGGGGTGGGGGCGGGTGCGATCATGGCCGCATCGTCGGCAGGTGAGCGTCACCGGGGCGTCACCGGCCCCGTCACCGGGTGGACAGTCACCCCACGCATGCGGGTGGCCCAGGCGCGATGGGCCGTGGGTCGATGCCATCATCGCAGCGCCATGCCCGCCCCCGTGCCGGACGCCCCACCGCCCTCGCTCGCCCTGCAACTGCATGGCGCGCCCACCTGCCACACTGCTGCAGCCGGGCCGGCGCCGCTGGAGCGCAAGCATGCGGCGCTGCTGGCCTACCTGTGGTGCGAGGGGCCCACACCCCGGGCACGCCTGGCCGGGCTGCTGTGGCCCGAGGCCGACGAGACCCGGGCCCGCGCCAACCTGCGCCAGCGGCTGCTCAGGCTGCGCCAGGCGCACGGCCCGCTGGTGCACGACGACGGGCCGCTGCTGACGCTGGCCGGCAGCGTGCAGGTGCTGCCGCCGGCGCCGCCCGAGGCGCCACTGCTGGGCACCCTGGCCTTCGACGACTGCGACGACCTGGCCCGCTGGCTGGACGCGCGCCGCGACGCTGACCGCGCCGGCCGCAAGCGCGACTGGCTGGCCCGCGTGCGCGACGCCGCGCAGGCTGGTGACCTGGATGCGGCCCTGGGGGCTGCCGAATCGCTGCTGCAGGTCGACCGCGAAAGCGAAGAGGCCTTCCGCGTGCTGATGGAGGTCTACAGCCTGCGCGGCGACCACGCCGCGGCCCTGGCCGCCTGGGACCGCTGCCGCGACATGCTGCGCACGCTGTACGGCGTGGCCCCGTCACCGGCCACGCAGCAGCTGGGGCAGAGCCTGCTGGCGGCGGCACGGAGCGCGCAGGCGGTGCAGGATGCTCAGCGGCCGGCCACCCTGCTGGCCGGCCGGCCGGCCGTGGGCCTGCCGGCCACCGTGCTGCGGCCGCCGCGCCTGATCGGCCGCGTTGCCGCGCAGCAGGCGATGGCCGAGGCCTGGCACGCCGGTCGCGTGGTCTGCGTCTGTGGCAGCGCCGGGCTGGGCAAGACCCGCCTGCTGGCCGACACGCTGGCCGTGTTGCCCGACCCGGTGGCCGGCCCGCCAGGGTTGGTGCGCGTGGCCGCGCGCCCGGGTGACGACGTGCTGCCCTATGCGTCGCTCAGCCGGCTGGTGCTGGCGCTGCAGGCGCGCGAACCGGCGCTGTTCGGCGGGCCCGACACCAGTGACACCGGCGATGCCCGTCAGGCCGCGCGGCTGCTGCCCCAGCTGGCCGCCGCGCTGGCGCTGGCGCCACCGCCGGTGCGCACCGACTACGAGCGCACGCAGGCGATGCTGGCCGTGGCGCGCCTGCTTGCGCGTGCCGCCGGGGCCGGCGTGCACACCTTCGCGCTCGACGACCTGCACTATGCCGACGCGGCCAGCCTCGATGCCCTGCGCGTGCTGGCCGCGGCCGAGCCCGCGGCGGACCTCGCAAGCGGCGCGCGCCCGCGCTGGGTGCTGGCCTGCCGGCCGGACGAAGGTGGCGAGGCCATGGGTGCCGTGCTGCGGGACCTCGGCGCGGCGCCAGTGGGCCAGCGCGTGGACCTGGCGCCCCTGGACGCCTACGACACTGCCGCACTGCTGACCAGCCTGGACGCGGGCGGCCTGCCGGCACTGACCGCGCTGCAACCCCAGGCCGAGGCCCTGTGGCGGCATGCCGGCGGCAACCCGGCCTTCCTGCTGGAGACCGTGAAGCTGCTGCTCAGGGATGCGCCCGAGTCCACAGGCGCGGACGCCCTGCCGCTGCCGGACAGCCAGCGTGCGGTGATCGAGCGCCGCGTGGCCCTGCTCTCGCCACCGGCGCGCCACCTGGCCCAGCTGGCGGCGGTGGCCGGTGGTGCCTACAGCGTGGACCTCGCGGCCGAGGCCCTGGCCTGTGCGCCGCTGGCGCTGACCGAGCCGCTGCGTGAGCTGGAACTGCGCCAGGTGTTCTACGGCCGGCACTTCGTGCACGACGTGGTCGCCAGCGTGGTGCTGGACACCGTCCCCGCCGGGATGGCGACGTTCATGCACCGCCTGGTGGCCGAGCACCTCGCGCGTCGGCACGGCGACCACCCGTCGCAGGTGGCCACCATCGCCACCCACTGGGCGGCGGCCGGCGAGCCGCTGCCGGTGGCAAGGGCCTTCCGGCTGGCGGCCGACGCCGCGCGCGACGCCGCGCTGCCGGCCCAGCAGGCGGCGCTGCTGGACCGTGCCATTGCGCTGCTCGAACCGCTGGCCGGCACCCCGGATGGCCAGGCGGCGCTGTTCGACGCGCTGGCGGTGCGCGCCACGGTCTACGAACTCGGCGGCTTCGCCACCCAGCGGCTGGCCGTGGTGGCCCGGCTCGAGGCGCTGGCCGCCGACGAGCGCCAGCGCCTGCAGGCGCTGAACCTGCGTGCCGGTGCCCAGATCGACGTGGCGCAGGCGCCCGACGTGGCGGCCGTGCGCGCCGCCGTGGACCGTGCACGGGTGCTCGGCGACGAGGCGCTGGCCTGGCAGTTCTCGCGCACCCTGGCCTGGCACTGGGCGATGAACGACCGTGCTGCCGACGCGATGGCACTGCTGGACGGCTGCCTGCCGTGGATGACCGGCACCGCGCCCGCCGCCGACCGGGTGTCGTTCCGCGTGGCGCGCAGCAGCGTGCACGCCTTCAGCGATGCGCTGGCCGAGGCCATCGCCGAGGGCAACCTGGCCATCGACGAGGCGCTGGCGATCAACGACCTGGTCAACGCCCTGCCGGCGCTGAGCAACGTCGGACTGCTCCACTACTGGCGCGGCGAGTACCCGCAGGCGCGCGCCCGGCTGGAACTGGGCCGCACGCTGCGCGACCGGCACGTGGGGCGCGCCGGCGCCGGCATCAAGATCGACGTGAACCTGGGCGCGGTGCTGGCCGAACTCGGCGAGACCGCAGCTGCGCAGGCGCTGCTGGACGACGCCCGCAGCGTGATCGAGGGCTGGCCCGACGGCGAGCAGCGCCGCACCGAGTGCCTGCTGTTGGACAACCACCTGGCGCAGATGCACCTGGCCGCCGGCCGCCTGGACGACGCGGCCGAGGTGCTGGCGCGTGAGGACCGCGGCGTGGCTGACCGTTTCCGCGGCCGGCGCCTGGCGCTGCGCCTGCGCTGGTGCCGGCTGCAGAGGCGCACCGATGCTGCGCTGATCCGCGAACTGAAGGCGGTGGCGGCCGCGGTGGCGTCGCCGTTCAACCGCATGCTGATGCAACTCGAACTGGCGCGCCAGGCGCCGCCCGAACAGGCGCTGGCCGACGCCCGTGCGCTGGCCGATCTGCCGGCGGCGCTGCAGCGGCCGGGCCTGCGGCTACACGCGCTGGCGGTGGCCGCGGCGGCGGCACGCGACGCGGGTCAGGCCACGCTGGCCGCAGCGCTGGCCGGGCAGGCGCGCGGGCTGGCTGCGACCTGTGCGCCCTTCGACCTCGGTGCCGCCGAGTTCGCCGCGTTGCTGGCGCGGGCCGAAGGGCGCGCGGCCTCGGCACCGTGACGCACGGCGCTCAGCCGAGCCGTTGCCGCAACGCCGTCTTCAGCACCTTGCCGTAGGCGTTCTTCGGCAGCGCGTCGACGAAGACATAACGCTTGGGGCGCTTGAAGCGCGCGATGTGCGCCAGGCAGTGGGCGTCCAGGGCGTCGTGGGTGACCGTGGCGCCCGGGCGGGCCACGACGAAGGCCACCACCACCTCGCCCCACTCGGCGTCCGGTGCGCCCACCACCGCGGCCTCGGCCACGCCGTCGAAGGTCAGCAGCACCTCCTCCACCTCGCGCGGGTAGATGTTGGAGCCGCCGCTGATCAGCAGGTCCTTGCTGCGGTCCAGCAGGGTCAGGAAGCCGTCGGCATCCATCGTGCCGATGTCGCCGGTCCACAGCCAGCCTTCGCGCAGCGCCTGCGCCGTGGCCTCGGGGTGGCGCCAGTAGCCGGCCATCACCGTGTCGCCACGCACCAGCACCTCGCCGGGCGTGCCTGGCGGCAGCGGCTGCCCGTCGGCGTCGGCCACCCGCACCTGCACCGGCGTCTGCGCCACACCCACCGAGGCGATGCGCTCGGCATGGCGTGGGTGGGGCGTGTCCATCAGCGTGGCGCGCGACAGGGCCGTGGCCGTCATCGGCGTCTCGCCCTGGCCGTAGATCTGCACGAAGCGCGGGCCCATCACGCGCAGCGCGCGCTGGATGTCGGCCGCGTACATCGGCGCACCGCCGTAGACGATGGTCTTGAAGCTCGCGCCAGGAGTCTCCCGCGCCGGCTTGCGCCAAACGGCGCGGTCATCGCCGGTGTGCTCGGCCCAGCGCCAGACATCCCAGCCCTCGGCGCTGGTGACCAGCGCGCTTTCGACGATGGCAGGTGACGCGGCGGGTGGCGGGCGGCGATGCTCAGCGGGCCCAGCGCCCGGCCGAGTTCGAACAGTTCCGCCGGGTCGACACCACCGCTGGCCGGCACCACGTGGCGCGCACCGGCCATCAGGTGCGGCACGCGGCCGTAGCGCGGTGCATGCGCGCCGCGCATGTCGGTGCCGCGTAGGCCATGGTGGGCGGCCGTCGCTGTCTGTTCTGAGGGTCGTGCTGAAGCGGAGGCATCACGCATTACCAGGTGATCGTCCGGCCCGATGGGATCCGGAAGGCGTCGACGGTCGGCGAGGCCGTCCCGCGCATCCGCTGGGTCATCACAGCGGTTGCGCCGTCGCGTCGGGTGAGCATCACGCGCTCCCCTTAGGGCGCGGCGCCGGCCGGTGGTGCGGACACCACCCGACTGCGTAGAAGAGCCAGGCCAGGTCGTCGGCACTGGTGCACCACGCGGCACACTCGGCGTCGCGTCCACCTGGCGGTCGCTCGCGACTGCGCCAGTCGGCCAGCGACGCGGCATCGAGGGCGCGCAGCAAGGCCCGATCGAGCGTCGCCGCGCCGATTCACTCGATCTGCCGCTGAGGCCAGCGGCCCGCGATCGGATCCGGCGCCACGTCGGCGCTGGTGAAGGCCCAGCGCGCCTGGGCGTTGTCGACGATCCACGCCACCTCTGCCGGGTGCAGCTTGGCGTTGACCGGCACCACCACCAGGCCGGCCCACCAGGCCCCCCACATCAGTTCCAGCGTGCGCGGGTGGTTGCGCAGGAACAGCACGAGGCGGTCACCCGGCTGCAGACCGGCGGCAAGCAGGCGTTGCGCGAGACCGGCGCAGCGCCCGGCCCACTGGCCATGCGTGGCCCAGAGCCGGGTGCCGTGGAAGACCGCGGCCGAATCCGGCCGCACCGTGGCCTGGCGGACGAGCAGATGGGCGAGCGTCATGCCCGCCAGCGTAGCGTGTTCAGGCTGCTGCGGCACCCGCTGGCGCCGGCAGCGGCCGTGCGTGCCAGGCCAGCAGCGCCAGCACCACCGGGATCGCCACCGCGTTGAGCATCGGGTTGGCGAACACCAGCGACAGGCACAGCACGTTGAAGACCACGAAGGCCGGGCGCCCGATCGGCCGCGCCAGGAAGCCGGTGTAGGCCGCGGCCAGGCCGAGCACCGCCACCGTCACCGACACCAGGCCGAGCAGGAAGGCGCTCCAGGTGAAGTCGATGAACAGCAGCGCCGGCGTGTAGACGAAGGCAAAGGGCACCAGCGCCTTGCCCATCGACAGCCGGAACGCCGTCATGCCGGTGCGCATGGGCTCGCTGCGCGCGATGCCGGCGGCGGCGAAGGCGGCCAGCGCCACCGGCGGCGTCACGTCGGCCAGCACGCCGAAGTAGAAGACGAAGAAGTGCGTGGCCAGCTGCGGCACGCCCAGCTGTTCCATCGCTGGCGCCACGATGGCCGCCAGGATGATGTAGGTGGGCGTGGTGGGCACGCCGGCGCCCATGATGATGCAGGCCACGGCGGTGAACAGCAGGCCGAACAGCACCGTCACCTGGTTGGCCTGCAGCCAGCCCAGCGGGTCCAGCGCCACCACCATCTGCGCCAGCACGCCGGACATGTCCAGCACCCAGGCGCTGAACTTGAAGCCCATGCCGGTCAACGTGGTGATGCCGAGCACGAAGCCCACGCACGCACAGGCCGCGCCGATGCCCAGCGCCGACTTCGCGCCCATCTCGAAGCCCTGCACCAGCGCCCGCGGGCCCACCGCCATGCCGGCCATGCCGCGGCCCCAGGGCCCCAGCAGCTTCGGGATCCACGAGCAGGCCACGGTGAGCGTGATGCCCCAGAACGCGGCCAGGAACGGCGTGTACTGCATCAGCAGCAGCGTCACCATCACCACCAGCGGGATGAAAAGGTGCCAGCTGGCCTTGAGCACCTTGGGCAGCGACGGGATCTCCGACGGGTCCATGCCCGCCAGCTTCAGCCGCCGGGCTTCCAGGTGCACCATGACCAGGATGGCCAGGTAGTGCAGCGCCGCCGGCACGATGGCCACCAGGATCAGGTGGTTGTAGGGGATGCCCAGCGTCTCGGCCATGATGAAGGCGGCCGCGCCCATGATGGGCGGCGTGATCTGGCCGCCACAGGAGGCCGAGGCTTCCACCGCGCCGGCGAAGCGCGGCGCGAAGCCCACGCGCTTCATCAGCGGGATCGTCATCACGCCGGTGGTCACGGTGTTGGCGATCGGCGAGCCGCTGATCATGCCGAACAGGCCCGAGGACACCACGCTCACCTTGGCCGGCCCGCCGGCGAAGCGCCCGGCGGCGATGGTGGCCAGGTTGACGAACAGCTGCCCCAGCCCCGTGAGCTGGGCCATGATGCCGAAGAGCACGAAGTGGAAGACGAAGGTGGCCACCACGCCCACCGGGATGCCGTAGATGCCTTCCGTGCCCTTGTACAGGTGGGCCACGACGCGCGGCACGCTGTAGCCGCGGTGCGCCAGGTCGCCGGGCAGGTAGGGCCCGAAGATGCCGTACAGCACGGTGGCGATGGCCAGCAGCGGCAGGAAGATGCCCATCGTGCGCCGCGTGGCCTCGATGACCATGACGATCGCGATCACGCCCACCATCAGGTCGGCCGGCGAATGCTGGCCGGCGCGCGTGATGAAGATGTCGTCGAAGAACAGCAGCAGGTAGAGCGAGAAGCTGGCCGCCGCGACGGCGAAGATCCAGTCGCGCAGCGGGATGTGCCGGTGGCTGCCGTCGTAGGCCTTCAGCGGCAGCGACAGGCCGGCCAGGGCCGCCAGCACGGCCAGGAAGGCCGCCTGTGCACCCGTGGAGACCGGGTCGTTGAGCTCGCGCAGCAGGCCCACGCCCAGCAGCAGGTAGAACACCACCAGGCCGATCGAGACGATCCACTCCCAGGGCCCGCCCATGCGCTTGGGCCGCGGGAAGACCAGGAAGCACAGGCCCAGCACCACGCACAGGTGGATGGCGCGGTGCGCGATCTCGTTGTGCAGGCCGAAGCCGGCGGTGTAGTAGTGCCAGCCCGACAGCGCCACCGCGATCACGGTGACGATGCCGGCGGAGACACCGGCCAGCCGGCGGAAGCTGGACTCGGGGTCGAACTGCTCGATCAGGCGATCGATCTCGGCCTGGGGAACGCTCACGGAGACTCCTTCACGATCCGCCCGCTGCGGGGCAGCCGTCGACATGCATCGCCACCGACGTGGGCGCCGGCGGGCCCAGGGTGCCCAGCAGGATCGGTGCCTGGCCGTCGACGGTCACGCGCATGCGCTGCGACGGCAGCGCCAGCACCACCAGCGGGTGCACCGGGCGCTGCAGCGTCAGCCGCCAGCCGCCGGGGCCCAGGCTGTGATCGCGCACCAGCTGCTCGCCGGGGCCGGCGGCGATGGGCAGGCCGTAACCTTCGCCCAGCCAGCGCTCTTCCACCAGCACGGCCTGCCAACCGCCGGCGACGCGACGGAAGACATAGCGGTCTTCGACCGGTGTGCCGAGCACCGAATGCGTGAAGGCCACGCGCAGGCCCGGCGCCGACGGGTCCAGCGGCACCTCGCGCAGCACCTGTGCGCTGCGGTGGTCAGCCAGCACCAGCGTGCAGGCCGATGCGGCCACGGACGGCAACGCAGCAGCGGCCGCGGTGGCCACGGCAGCCACCGCGCGCCGCCAGGGCCTCACTTGGCGATGCCCTTTTCCTTGAAGTACTTCAGCGCACCCGGGTGGATGGGCGCGTTGCCCACGGACGTGGCCGTCTGCAGGCTGATGTTCTTCCCCTGCACGTGCACCTGGCCCATGATGGCCACGTTCTCGTACAGCGCCTTCGTGACCTCGTAGGCCACGTTCTCCGGCACCGCGTCGTGCGCGGTCCACACCGCCATCACGGCCAGCGTGTCCACCGCCTCGGTCTGGCCCTTGTAGGTGTTGGCCGCCAGCTTGACGTTGGCATAGAACGGCTGCTGCTTCTGCAGCTCGGCGATCTCCGGGCCCGACAGCGGGATCACCTTCAGCGCATGGCTCTGCGCGAAGTCGGTGACGGCCGCGGTGGGCACGCCGGCGGTGATCAGCGTGGCGTGCAGGTTGCCGTCCTTGATCTTGTCCACCGCCTGCGTGAAGGACGACAGGTCCTCCTTGATGTCGGCGCGGCTCATGCCGTAGACCTTCAGCAGGTCGGTCAGCAGCTGGTACTGGCCCGAGCCGGGCGAGCCGGACGAGATGCTCTTGCCCTTGAGGTCCTTGACGCTGTTGATGCCGGCATCGGCACGCGTGATCAGCTGCACCGTCTCCGGGTACAGCGCGCCGAGCGCGCGCAGGTTCTTGATCGGCGCGCCCTGGAACTGGCCGGTGCCGTTGTAGGCCGCGTCCAGGATGTCGGCGGCGACGAAGGCCGACTCGATGTCCTTGTTGCCCAGCAGCTTGGCGTTGGCCACCGAGGCGCCCGCGGCCTCGGCCGTGGCACTGATCTTCTTGCCGTCGACCGTGGCCTTGTTGCTGATCAGCTGCGCCAGCATGCCGCCCAGCGGGTAGTAGGTGCCGCCGGTGCCGCCGGTGGCGATGCCGAAGAACATGCGCTGCTGCGCCAGCGCGCCGGTGGCCGCGACGGCGGCGGCGGTGAAGGCGACCGCGGCGGCGGCGTGTTTCCAGGTGAGTTTCATCGGGGGCTCCTCTCTCGGGGCATCGGGGGTGTGGAGGCGGCCACTGTAGCGCGGCCGGCTGGCACACAATCTAGGTCATGCCCTGTCCCTGTCGCCCGTCATCGCCGGCCCTGATGCCGAGCATCACGCGGCGTTGACACGCATGAAGACCGACGTCGCGGCGCCGCCGCCCTGGGACCAGCTGGCCAGCTGGATCGCGGTGGTCGAGACCGGCTCGGTCTCGGCCGCGGCGCGCCGCGCCGGCCTGTCGCAGGCCGGCGTGTCGCAGCACGTGCGGGCGCTGGAGCAGCGCCTGGGCAGCGAGCTGCTCGACCGCGGCACGCGACCGGCGCGCGTCACCGCCAGCGGCCACCGCCTGTACGAGCATGCGCTGGACCTGCTGCAGCGCGCGCACGAGATGGACGAGGGCGTGCGCAGCCTCAGCCGCAGCGCGCGCAGCGCGGTGCGCCTGGGTTGCGTGGACAGCTTCGCCGCCACGCTCGGCCCGCAGCTGGTGCGCGGCCTGTTCGACCGCGTGCAGCGGCTGCAGCTGCTTTCCGGCCTCGTGCCCGACCTGCAGCAGCGCTTCGCCGAGCGCCGGCTGGACCTGCTGATCACCACCACCGAGCCCACCGGCCAGGCCGGCATCGACGCGCTGCCGCTGCTGGCCGAGCGCTTCGTGCTCGTGCTGCCGCCCGGGCGGTCGCTGCGCGGGCTGCGCAGCCTGCAGGCCCTGGGCGCGGACCTGCCCTTCCTGGCCTACAGCACGCGCTCGATGATCGGCGCCCAGGTGGACGCCTACCTGCGCCGGCACGACCCCGGCCTGGCCCGGCGCTACGAGTTCGACGCCACCGACCCGCTGCTGAGCCTGGTGGCCGCCGGGCTGGGCTTCGGGCTGACGACGCCGCTGTGCCTGTGGCAGTCGCGCCACCACGCGCAGGCGGTGCAGGTGCTGCCACTGTCGGCGCTCAGGCGCGACGGCGAACCCTACCCGCTGCTGGAGCGCCATTTCTGGCTGGCCAGCCGCGCCGGCGAAGGGGGCCGGCTGCCGGCGGAGACGGCGGCCCTCGTGCGCGTGGCGGTGCGCGAGCTCAGGCGCGAACTGCAGCCGGCGCTGGGGCTGGAGCCGGCCGCGCTGGTGGCGCTGCCGGAGTCGCGCCGCAACGGCGGGTGATCCACAGCATCAGCATCGGCAGCGCTGATGCGGGTGCCACGGCGCAGACGCCAGACTGCCGCCCATGGCTTCCCACCCCGACGTGATCGTCATCGGTGCCGGCGTCGTCGGCTGTTCCATCGCCTTCCACCTGGCCGAACTCGGTGCGCGTGACGTGCTGGTGGTCGACCGCCTGGGCATCGGCAACGGCACCAGCGCGCAAAGCAGCGGCATCCTGCGCACGCACTACTCGGTGCCGGAGAACGTGGAACTCGCGCGTCGCTCGTTCGCGGCCTTCGAGCATTTCTCGGCCTACGTGGGCGATGCCGAGGCCGACGCGGGGCTGGTGAAGTGCGGCTACCTCATCGCGGCGCCCGAGGGCGAGAGACTGGCCGCGCTGCAGGCGTCGCTGGACCAGCAGCAGGCCATGGGCATCCCGCTGCAGCGGCTGGACGCGGCGCAGGCCTCGGTGCTGATGCCGCTGGCGCGCTTCGACGACGCGGCGCTGATCGGCTACGAACCCGAGGCCGGCTTTGCCGACGCCTACCTGGTGGCCAGCGGCTTCGCTCGGGCGGCCCGCAGGCGCGGCGTGCGTTTTCTGGAAGGCGTGGGCGTGCAGCGCCTGCTGCGCGACGGTGTGCGCATCACCGGCGTCGACACCGACCGCGGCCGCTTCGAGGCCGGCACCGTGATCGCCTCCACCAACATCTGGACGCCCGAGCTCGAGCGCGACACCGGCTGCGCACTGCCGGTCAAGCCCGAACGCCACCGGGTCTTCGCCTTCGAGGGCCCTGCGCCCTACACGCACGCGATGCCGGTCTACAAGGACCTGGCCACGCCCGGCATGCTGTACTGCCGCAGCTACGGGGGGCGCCAGATGCTGGCCAGCGAAGGCATCGCCGGCGAGGTGCTGGCCACGCCGCAGATCGAGCAGGGTGACGTCCCGATGGATGCGGTGATCGAGATCGCCGAACAGGTGGCCGACCGCTTCCCGGGTTGGGAGGAGGCCGGCCTGGCCGCATCCTGGACCGGCGTCTACGACGTCACCTCCGACTGGAACCCGGTGCTCGGCCCGGCGCCGGGGCTGGCCGGCCTGCTGCTGGCCTTCGGCTTCAGCGGCCACGGCTTCAAGCTGTCGCCGGCCGTGGGCCGCCTGCTGGCCCAGGCGGCGCTGGGCCTGCCCACCGACGTGCCGCTGGCGCCCTATGCGCTGCAGCGCTTCGGCGAAGGCCGGCTGCTCACCGGGCGTTACGGCGCCGGCGCGGTGTCCTGATCAGGTCAGCACGATGCGCCAGCGCTGCCCGGGGTGGCCGCCAAAGGCCGCCGGCTTGACGAAGCGCTCCACCAGCACGCCGCCGTTGGCCGCGATGACATGCTGCGAGGCCACGTTGTCCTCGTCCGTGGTCAGCTCGATCCAGCGCAGGCCTTCGGCACGCGCCAGCGGCAGCGTCTGCGCCAGCGCCTGCGTGGCGTAGCCGCGGCCGCGTCGGCCCGGCACCACGGCGTAGCCCACGTGGCCCAGGCAGTGCGGCGGCAGCGCCTCGGTACCGGGTTGCCAGCGGAAGCCGATCACGCCGCAGAAGCCGGTGTGATCCCACAGCCAGCGCCGGAAGCCGGGGATGCGCGCCACCGTCGACCCGTCGGGCAGCGTGACCGGCCCGCCGCGGGCCTCGCGGTCGACCTGCGCCGCGATGAAGCCGTCGGCGTCCTGCTGGATGCGCGCCAGTTCCTCCTGCGCCGCCACGGCACCGCGCACGTTGTCGGCGGACCAGCCGTCTTCGAGCGCCGCCATGTAGGACGGCAGGTGTTCGGCCCGTGGCCAGACCAGTTGCATCTCAGCCCTCCACCAGGCGCTGCCCGACCAGCGCGACGCAGAAACCCAGCACCGCACCCAGCGGCGGCGCGCGGTGGCGCTGCAGCCGCGACATCGGCGCGATGTCCTGGAAGATCAGGTACAGGATGCCACCGGAGGCGGCCAGCATCACGGCGCCCAGCACGGCCGCATGGTCGGCCAGGAACCACCAGCTCAGCGCGGCCAGCGCCGGGCCGAGAAGGGTCAGCGCGGCCATCTGGCGCAGGACCGTGCCCGGCCGCGTGCCGCGCACGGCGATGCGTTCGCGGTAGGCGTTGAAGCCCTCGGGCAGGTTCTGCAGGCCGATCAGCAGCGCCAGCAGCGGCGCCTCCGACACCCCGGCGGCGAACATGCCGCCCAGGGCCAGCGATTCCGGCACGTAGTCCAGCAGCATGGCCGCGAACTGCGGCGACTCGCGCCGGCGCAGGCCCAGCCGACGCTCCGCGGCGTACACGGCCACGCCGCCGCCGACGAAACACGCGGTCATGGCCAGCGGATCGGGCACCGCAGCCACGCCCTGCGGCAGCAGCACCAGCGCCACCGCGGCCAGCAGGACGCCACCGCCGAAGGCGATGACGCCGTGGCGCAGCTCGTTGTCCAGCCAGTTCGGGCGCCGGCGCAGGTTCACCGCCGCCAGGCCACCGAGCACGATGCACGCGCCGGCCGCGGTGGTCGACAGCAGCATCCAGCCGAACGGGGTCACGGCGCCGGGCCTTCCCGTGCCACCCGATGCGGCCCGCCGTTGAGCGACACCCGCGCGAAGGGCCAGGCCTCGGCGAGCCAGAGGCGCACGAAGGCGTCCAGCCGCAGCTCCAGCCCATCGGCGAGCCTGTCCTGCCGGCCCCAGAACCAGACCTCGGCGTCGATGCCGGCTTCGTCCGGCGGGTCGATGTAGACGCAGCCGAGCAGGCGCGATTCGTCGGGCGCCATCACGGCGTAGTTGAAGCTGCGGCGCAGCTGGAACTCCTTCTGGTGCCAGCCCAGGTCCACCAGGTCCTGCGTGATCGACAGGTCGGCCGGCGGCCAGCCCCAGAGCGCGCCGAAGCGGGCCCACAGGTGATCGCGGCTGCTCATCACCGCGTCGTAGTCGCGGGCCAGGTCGTGCACCGTGATCGACCGCAGGTGGAAGCCAGGGCCTTCGACCCGCTCGGGCACGGTGAAGTCGCGGGGCAGGAAACTCATCGGGCGGCTCGTCGAGGTGCCTTGGACGCTGCGGGCGCCTTGGTCGGCAAGGTCGCCACGAAGGCGGCGCAGGTGCCCACCCACGCGGCCAGCGCGTCGTCCTCGGCGATCCCCGGCGGGTCGACGTAGACGTAGCCGGTCAGCGGCTTGCCGGTGAAGTCCATCGGTCGCACGTGCGGCTGCTGCAGCGCGCCTGCGTACCGTTGCGGCCCCACGCGGGCCATCAGCACGTCGCCGACCACGCCCACGGCCATGTGCCCGCCGACCATGAAGGCGATGCCGCCGAACATGCGGCGTTCGCTCACGTCCTGGCGACGGGCGAGCGCTTCGCGGATGCGCTGGGCCAGTCCGGGGTCGAAGGCCATGGCTTGAAGGGCTGGTGGTGGTGGGCCCGCCAGTGTGCCGGTGCCGGCCCGGGTGCGTCCAGCGGCCGGCGCCGCCGGACGCACCGCTAGCGCGCGGCCACCTGCGCTGGCGCCTCGCGCAGGGCCAGGTGCAGGGCGCGGGCGTCGAGCTCGCTCAACCGTCCCAGGGCCTCGAAGGGCATGACCTGGATGCGGCTGCCATCGGCGCGCACGCCGCTGCGCAGCATGTGCACGAAGGCGTCGGCATCGGCGTAGGCACCGGCCATCACGCTGCCGTCGCCGCGCAGGGCCGGCGCCGGCGGCCAGTCCGGCGGGGCGCCGGGGATGCGGCCACCGGCCAGCGTGGCGCCGTGGCAGCCCTTGCACATCTGGGCCACGTAGCCGCCGTGGGCCACGTTCACGCCCTCGGGCACCGGCGCCTGCGGCGGCAGCGTGTGGTCGATCTTCTCGACCGCGTCGGGGATGGCGCCGAAGCCGTAGAGCACGCGCGCCGGCAGCGGCAGCTGCAGCACGGCGCCGCGTGGCGCCACCGGCGGCAGCGACTGCACGTAGCCCACCAGCGCGCCCAGGTCGGCGTCGGTGAGGCGGTTGTAGTCCTCGCTGGGCATCGTGCGCACCGGCCGGCCGTCGGGCTTGACGCCGTGGCGCACGGTGCGCACCCAGTCGGCCGGTGTGTAGGCCGTGGTCGCCGTGGGTGCGCCAGGCCGCCCCGGCGCGATGGCCGGGCCGGCCAGCTGCAGGTCGGCACCGCCGTCGACGAAGCGGCGGCCGCCACCGTCGCTGCCGTGGCAGTCGGCGCAGCCGCGCGAGGCGTACAGGTACTGGCCACGCACCAGCGCCGCGTCGTCGTGCGGCACCGCCACCGGCTGCACCGCCAGCGCGATCCGACGCTGCGCCTTGCGCTCGCCGAGCACCAGGCCGGTGACCAGCAGCATGGCCGCGCAGGCCAGCGTGCCGCCCACCGCCCAGACGGCGCTGCGGATCCAGGGGTTGCGGATCATCGTGCCGCTCCCTCAGGCCTGCACCAGGCCGGGCACCGGCGGCAGGCCCAGCGCACGCGTCAGCTTCGCCCAGGCCATGTCGTCCAGCACGCGGCGGGCGATGTCCAGCACGCCGGCGAAGGCGTCGGGCGGCATGCCCTGCTGCATGCCGCCGAGCATGCCGGCGCGTTCGGCCGGGTTCATCGCCGGGATCATCCAGCGCAGCAGCGCGGCCATCTCCGCCGGCGGGATCGAGCCGACGATGCGCTGCTCGATCTGCATCAGCTCGTCGTCGCTGTAGGCCGCCCACAGCGCGGCGTTGTGCAGCGTCTCCTCGACGTGCATGTGCTCGAGGTTCTCGCCGATGAAGCGCGCCAGGTGGCGGTACAGCCGGCCGGCGGCCGCAGCCGTGGGCAGGGCGCGCAGCGCGGCGGCCTCGGCTTCCAGCGCGGCGATGGCCTCCAGGTGGGCGTCGTGCTCGCCGGCGATGCGGCCGCAGGTGCCGGGGCGGCGTGCCTCGATGGCCGCGTGCACGTAGGCATTTTCCTTGGCCACGTGGCTTCGGCAGGCGTCCAGCAGGGCCTGCACCTGGGCCAGCACCGCGTGGCGTTCGGTGGCGTCGTCGGCGTCGAGCCGGCCCACGCGGTGCAGCGTGTCGTGCATGAACAGGCGCAGCGCCTTGTGGATGACGGCGTACAGGTCCATGCGCGGGGTGGTGGCGCTGGTGGCAGGGGTCGTCTCGGTGGACGGGGCGGTGGGGGCGATGGCGGACATGAAGGTGCTCCTGAAGGGCCCCGGCACGGGATGCGCCGGGCATGTCCGCCAGTGTTCCGATCGGGGGCGCCGCCGGCATCGCCCGCACGGGCCATCGGCGGGTGCGGGACGGGCCATCCGGTGCCGCGTCACGGGCCATCGCACCATGGCCCGGGCGGGTGTGGCCTATCCGCCGTGGGCGTGGAACCAGGCCGCCGCCTGGCCGCGCGAGCGCAGGTCCAGCTTCAGCAGGATGTTGGCCACGTGGCGCTTGACGGTGTGCGGCGACAGGTCGAACGCGCGGGCGATCAGCTTGTTGCTGTCGCCGGCGGCCAGCCGGGCCAGCACCTCCCATTCGCGCGGCGACAGCGTCTCGTCCGCCGCCGCGCCTGGCAGGCCGGCAGGGTCCGATACGGGCACAGCGCCGTCGGCGGGGGGTGTCTCGCAGGCACCGCGCAAGGCCTGCGCATCGGCCGCCCAGCGGGCCAGCGTCCCGCGCTCGTCCGGCGTCAGCGCGCCCTGCCAGTCGGCGGCGACCAGATCGTCGAGCACCGCCGGGCCGGCCTGCCAGACGCTGGCGATGTCGGCGTCGTCGGCGTGGCGGGTGAACACCGGGCGCAGCAGTTCGGCCGCGGCCTGCGGCCTCTGGCCCAGCTGCAGGCGCAGCATGGCGCCACGCAGCCGCAGCTCGGTGGTCTGGCCGAAGATGTCGAGCTGGTCGCCGTGCCGGGTCAGGGCCGCGCTGAACCCGGCCTCCGCGCTGGCCAGGTCCCCTTCGGCCAGCGCGATCCAGGCCGGGGCGGCACTGCGCTGCAGGTGCCAGTTCGGCCGCATGCCGGGTTCGCGCCAGTCGGCCACCTCGCGCCACAGCGCCAGCGCCTCGTCGACCAGGCCGGCCGCGTGCAGCCAGCGGCCGAGGTGGAACATCTCGGTGGCCACCCGGCGGCCGACGTCGACCGAGGCCCGCCGCAGGGTGCGCTCGAGCACCGCGGCGTCGGCGCGCAGCGCGGCCAGGTCGCCGCGCAGCAGGTGGGCCACGCACAGGAAGGGGTGCACGTGCAGCGTGGTGCGCAGCGGGTGGTCGTGCCAACGCACCTCGGCGGCGGCTTCCTGCAGCAGGGGCAGGCCGGCGTCGATGTCGCCACGCCAGACGCGCACGCTGCCGTCGATGGCCTGCATCAGCGTCTGCAGGTGGGCGTCGTCCGGGCCCAGCCGGGCCTGGCCGATGCGCACGTAGCGGGCGATCAGCGGCGCCATGCCGCGCAGGCCCGTGTAGCCGGGGAGCGGCAGCATCTGGAACAGCGGCGCGAGGCCGATACTGCGGTCCAGCAGCGCCAGCGAATCGGCGGTGTGCACCGCCAGGGCGTCGAAGCGGGCGTCGTCGAAGGCGCACCAGACGGCGGCCTCGCGGCCGAGCATGGCCGCCAGCATGCCGGGCTCCTGGCCGTCCCAGCGGCGGCCGGCACGGAACTCGGGCTCGCGTTCGGCCAGCAGCGCGTCCACGTCCTGCGTCAGGCCGGTCAGCACGGCGTTGCTGGCCACGTCGTCGCCGCTGGCGCGCAGGGCCAGCGCGGCATAGGCGCGTGCGGCCATCGCCTCCAGCGGCCGGCCGGCGGCGGCAAAGCCGGCCTCGGCGGCATGGGCCGACGCCACCATGTCGGGCCAGCGCCAGTGCATCCACGCCACGAGCGTGCGCACCAGGTGCAGGTCGGGCAGGGCGTGCGAGACGCTGGACGGGAAGCGTTCCAGCCAGCGCAGCACGGTGCCGGTCTGGCTGGCGGTGAGCAGGGCGTAGCTCTGCAGGTGCAGTTCGCGCGCCGCCTCCGCCCAGCGTTCGGCGCGCAGCCAGTAGGCCATGCGCCGCACCGGGTCGGGCTCGCTCTCGGCGGCACGGCAGAGTTGCTGGCGCAGGCGGTCACCGGGCTGGCGCTGCAGGCGGTGTTCCAGCGCGTCACGCAGCAGGTCGTGCAGGCGCAGCGTGGGCTCGTGGCCGTCGAGCAGGGTCACGAAGAGGCCGGAACGTTCCAGTGTCTCCAGGTGCTCGGCGGCGCGCGGGTCGCCGCTGAGCGCGGCACATCGGCCGGCGGTCAGCTCCGGCAGCACCGCGGTGGCGAGCAGGAACTCGCGCAGGGCGGGCGGCAGCTGGTCCAGCACCTCGGTGGCCAGGAAGTCGAAGACCTGGCGGTCGATCTGCGAGGCCTGCGCCGCAAGGCGGCCGCCAGGCGTGCCGCGCAGCACCTGCAGCGCCAGCTGCAGGCCGGCGGGCCAGCCCAGGGTGCGGGCGTACAGGGCGTCGGCGGTGTCGGCGTCGATGCCCTGGGCAGCCGCCACGGCGCGCGCCTGGTCGGCGTCGAACTGCAGGTCGGTCGCATCGAAGACGGCCACACGGCCCTGGGCGCGCAGGCGCTGCAGGGCGATCGGCGGGTCGTGCCGCGTGGCCAGGGCCAGCGTCCAGCGCGGCGTGAAGCGCTCCAGCAGCAGGTCCAGGAAGGCGTGCACCTGCGGGTGTTCCACGCGGTGCAGGTCGTCGACGGCGATCACGCCATGCGCCACCTCGGCGGCGTCCAGCGCGTTGATCAGCTCGGTGGTCAGGTGGCGCAGCGCGCGCGCTGCCGCCGCCGGGTCGTCGGCCGGGCTGGCCGCGGCGGCGGCGATCAGCGCGTCCGGTGCGATGCGCCAGGGCAGGTCGTAGGGCTCGAGCGCGGCCACCAGGCAGCCGAACAGCTGCAGCGGCGAATCGCCGGTGTCGCAGGCCACCCAGGCCACGGCGGTGCCGGCGGGCAGCTGGTCCAGCGCCTGCACCAGAGCGCTGGTCTTGCCGCAGCCCGCGGCGGCGCTGACGAGCACCAGCGGCTGCTGCAGCAGGGCCGCAGCCATGCGCCGGGCCAGCGCCGGGCGTGCCAACAGCGCCCCGGCCTGGGCCCGGGGCGGCAGGATCTTGGTGCGCGCGAAGCTGGGCAAGGGACGCGGACGCGGTGGCGCGGCAACGGCCTCGGTGGGCGATGCCGCGGAGTCTGGCACAGGCCGCCGCGCCGGTACACGGGGCCCCGGGTGCTGCGGCGGCGCGCGCAACGGGGTCCGGGTCGGGGCGGGGGCAAGTGCCGTGGACATGATGGGGCGGCATGCTGCCGGCCGGCGGCGCGGCCTGCACGGGCCGTGCGACGAACCGCGGTCTGGCGCCGACGAAACGCGGGCGGCGCCGGCATGGCGGTGTGGTCAGGCCGACAGGTGCACCGTCAGCCCGGCGCCGGCCAGGCCGACCCCGACGGTGAACAGCACCGCCAGCAGCGGCACGGCGTGCGCCCGGGAAAGCTGGTCGAGAACCTGGGCCAGATGGCGGTCGAGGGCGGCGCGCAGGCCAGGGCGGTGGGTGGGCGTGATCGTGGGCATGGCGGACTCGAGGTCAGTCTCAGGGTGGTGGCGAGCCGCCACTGTGGCGCCAGCCGCCCGCGGGCGCATCGCCCGAACGGGCCATCGGGCCCCTGTGTCTCGAAACCTCAGGCCCAGACGTCGCGCACGCAGCGGCCGTCGCGCGGCAGGTCCTCGAAGCGGGCCAGGCCGTCGAAGGGGTCGATCGGGATCGCGGCCACCGCGTCCGGTTCGGCCAGCCGCAGGTTGACGGCCATGCGGCGTCGGCCGTCGGCGCCGGCCTCGCGACCCCGCCACCAGGCCAGGTTGCCGCAGGTGGGGCAGAAGTGGAATTCGATGTGCGGCCCGCGCACGTAGGCCGTGGTGGGGCCCTGGCCGTGCACGTCCTCGCCGTCGTGGCCGTAGGCCCACAGCGACCCATAGCGCCGGCACACGGTGCAGTTGCAGGCGGTGGCGCCTTCGGGCGTGAAGTCGATGCGCCAGTGCACGGCGCCGCAGTGGCAGTGGCCTTCGATCATGGTGCCGGCTCCTCCGGGGTCCATCCGAACTCCGAGTAGGGCACACCGGCCAGGGCCTGCACCATCCCGTGTTGCACGTAGGGCACCATCGGCTGTGGCAGCGCGTCCAGACCGAACCAGCCCAGGTGGCTGCACTTGTGCGGTTCGCGGTTGACCGGCTCACCCTGCCAGCGCCGCGCGCGGAAGAAGACGGACAGCCGCTCGCCGTCGCTGCGGCGGTGGATCACGTGCGCCAGGGCCAGGTCGTCGGGCCGCAGCACCAGGCCGGCTTCCTCGGCCGCCTCACGGCACATCGCCTCGCGCAGCGTCTCGCCGCCGTCGGCGTGACCGGCGACCACGCTGTACTGGCCGTCGGCGTAGCCGGTATTGAAACGCTGCAGCAGCAGGACCCGGCCACCGTCGACGAGCAGCAGGTGGACCTCGGGGATCAGCATGAAGCGGGGCATCGCCTGCCAGTGTCTCCGATCGCGCACGCCGCCCTTGGCCGACCGCGCCGCGGCGCGCCGTCCTACACCGCGCCGCCGGTTGGCCGGGTGCAATGGACACCAGCGCGGCATAGGCCACGTGCCAACCGACAAGGAGAACCACCATGAACGCCACCCGCATTGTCGGCATCGTCCTGCTCGTGGCCGGCGCCCTGGCGCTGGTCTACGGCGGCTTCAGCTACACGCAGGAGGAAACGGCCGCCAAGGTCGGGCCGCTGGAGCTGAAGGTGGAACAGCAGGAGCGCGTGAACATCCCGCTGTGGGCCGGCATCGCGGCCGTGCTGGGCGGCGGCGTGCTGGTGCTGTTGCCGGGCCGGCGCTGACCGCGGCGGGCGGGCGCGGGCCGCGGCGCCGCGACCGTCAACAGGGCCGGCAGGGCTGCGGGCCAGCGGCCACAATCCGGCCCGATGCCCGCCCCCCAGATCCACCGCTTCCCCTCCGGCATGCAGGCCGTGCTGCTGCCGCTGCCCAACGCCGTCACCGCCAGCGTCAGCGTCTTCGTGCGCAGCGGCAGCGTGCACGAGCCGCGCGCGCTCAATGGCATCGGCCACGTGGTCGAGCACATGGTGTTCAAGGGCACGCGTGCACGCACGGCGCACCAGATCAACCTGGACGCCGAGCGCCGCGGCGCCGAGGTCAACGCCCACACCGACAAGGACCACAGCGCCTTCCACATGCGCGGCCTGCCGCCGCATGCGCTGGACTTCCTGCCCATGCTGGCCGACCTGCTGCTGTCGCCCACCTTCCCGGCCGACGAGCTGGAACGCGAGCGCCAGGTGCTGCTGCAGGAGTTCGCCGAGGACGAGGACGACCCGATGGCCACGGCCTACCGGCTCTTCGACACCGCCTGCTACGGCCTGCACCCGCTGGCGCAGCCGGCCATCGGCCGCCGAGCCAACATCGAGCGCTTCACGCGCGACGACCTCGTGGCCTGGACGGCGCGCCAGTTCACCGCTGCCAACACCGTGGTGGCCGCCGCCGGGCCGCTGGACGCCGAGGCCTTCTTCGCCCGCGTGGACGCGGCCTTCGGCGGCATGACCCCCGCCACGCCGCACGTGGCGCCGGAACCGCCGGCCTGGCGTGGCGGCCTGAAGACGCGCCACATGGACGCCGGCCAGCAGGCGCACCTGGTGCTCGGTTTCCCGCTGCCGGCGCTGGCGGCCGACGACCCCGCTGGCGAACTGCTGGCGCTGGCCCTCGGCGAGGGCATGAGTTCACCGTTGATGCACGAACTGCGCGAGCAGCGCGGGCTGGTCTACTACGCCGCCTGTGCCGCCGACCTGCTGGACGTGGCCGGCGAGCTGGTCATCGAGGCCAGCTTCGGCGACAAGCGCCTGCCCGAGGTGCTGGACGCCGTCGCCAGCCTGCTGGATCGCCAGGCGCAGGGGTTCGAGGCGGTGGACCTGGAGCGCGCGCAGCAGCAGTTCGCGCTGCGCCTGGCGCGCGGCCAGGAACGGCCGGGCCGGGTGGTGGAGGCGGCGGTGCTGGACCTGCTGGCGCTGGGCCGCGTGCGCGCGCCGGCCGACCGCCTGGCCGCGGCGATGGCGGTGGAGCGCCATGCGCTGAGCCGGGCGCTGGACGGCGCGTTGAAAGCCGGCGCCGCCGCTGCACTGGCCGGCAGCCTGCCGCGTGGGGCCGGCACGCAGGCCCGCGCCGCGCTGGCAGCGCTGCTGCGCGCCGGCGACTGACCGGTCTCGCGCCTACTTCGCCCCGTCGGCCGCGAAGCAGTAGAAGCGGCCCGACCCGCCGGTGCGCACCAGCGCCTCCGGGCTGCAGCCCGCGCTCTGGTGCGAGAAGTTCCAGCTCTGCGCCCAGGCCTCGGGCAGCGGGCCCGTACGGTCGTGGTGACCGACGATGGCCGAGCCTTCCCCGCTGCTCGTCCAGCCCTTGCAGGTGGTGTCGGTCTGCGGTGCGAAGGCGGTGCCATCGGCGCGGCTGCCGGTGAGGATGTCGTGTTCGTTGGGCCGATCGCCGCGGCCGTTGACCACGTTGCCGCGCTCGTCCAGCGCGGCGGCCTTGCTGATCTTGTTGCCGTTGTGCAGGTCGGCCACGCTGGTGGCGATCAGCTCGCCCTTGGCGTTGTACCAGGGTCCGCTGCCGATGCGGTCGCGCGCGTGCACCGACGGCACACCCGGGGTCTGCCCCTGCGGGAACTTGCCCGGCAGGCTGAGGTAGGCGCGCCAGGTGCGGCCGCCGGCGCCGGCGGCCTGGGCCAGGGCCTGGCAGTGGGCGTCGGCGCCGGCCAGCCCACCGAGGTCGCCGCCCTTGCCGCTGCCCACGCTGGTGATGAAGAAGCCCATCGGGCCGGTGGCCGGCGCGGTGGCGCAGGCGGCCAGCAGCGAGCCGGCGCCGAGCACGGCCAGGGTGCTGCGCCACAGGGGTCGTCGGGTGGGCGTGGTGGACATCGTGGGGTTCCTCCGTGGGGTGACGGCGCCAGGTCGTGCGGCCGCGGACGATCCGCGAGCCTGCGGTCGGTGTATGCCGCCGCTGCCCGGGTTCATCTCAGGGTGAACCCGTGCCCGACCCGTGTCAGGCGTCGCGCGCCAACGGCAGGTTCAGCAGCAGGTTCTGCGGCTTGAGCTTGACGATGCCCTGGGCGTCGGCCATCAGCCCCATCCAGACCGGCGATCCGGCCACGTCGGCCCGCATCTCGGCCGGGTCGGGGAAGCGCAGGCGGAACAGGCTGATCAGGCGCTCCTGGCGGGCAGTTTCGACCTCGCGGCCCTCGTAGAGGTCGTTGAGCAGCGCGGTGGACTCTGCATCCAGGCCGAGATGCCAGCGCCAGTGCGGGTCGTCGACGCGCTGCAGCGGTTCGATCGTCACCTTCACCCCGAGCAGCTGCTGCACCCAGCGCGTCAGCACCACGGCCAGCGCGCCGAGGCCGCTGTGCTTGTGCACCAGCGTGAAGTGCAGGCCGTGGCCGAGGTCCCGGTCCAGCGTGTGCGTCAGGTCGAGCAGGAAGTTCGTGCCCGGCGCCGCCTGCGCCGCCCGTGCGAAGTAGGCTGCGCCATGGTCCGGCGCGAGCACCGTCATCTCCAGCCGCTTCAGTGGTGCCTGTGCCTCGGCCAGCAGGCGGCCGAGTTCGCCGAAGCCCTGGGTGTCGCGGCCCAGGTCGAGGGTCTCGCGGTCGCCCAGCAGCACGCGGCCTTCGTGGCGCGTCACGCGCTGCGGGCGGAACAGCAGTTCGGCAGCGCGCCAGTGGATGGCGTCCTGATCGTCGGTCAGCAGCCGCCAGGTCACCGACTGCACCGCCAGGTCGATGAACACCGGCGGGACCGCGATGCGACCGCTGCGGAACAGGCCCAGCAGCCAGCCCTCGAGCGTGCCGGCGCGCTGCACCGCGTCGCGGAAGGCCAGGAAGTGACCGTAGCTCTCGCGCGCGTCGGGGTCACGCAGCCTGGCCAGGCGGGCCGCGTCCACGGGTTGCAGGGGGTCGTCTGCCAGCGCGGCGTGCAGGCGGCGCTCGGCATGGCAGCTCTGGTCGACGGGTGCGAGTTCGGGGCGCCAGAGCAGGGCCCGCCACCAGCCCGGTGCCGGCCGGGTGCGGCCGCTGTCGTCGGTGGTCAGGTGGGCCGGCGCGCAGGCCGGCCAGAGCGCGGTAGGGTCCATGTCCAGGTGGGGTTCAGACGGTGTGCAGGGCCTGGAGTGCCTCGGCGCCACGCGCATGCAGCGCCGTGTCGTCGTCGGGCACCCATCGCCCGGCGACCATCGTGCGCGCGAACGGGCGCGCCGGGCCGCTGAACACCAGGGCATCCAGCCCATGGGCCGGCGGCAGGCCGGCGGTGACGGGATCGGCCGGGTCGGGCAGCAGCAGGTCGGCACGCGCGCCAGGCACCAGGCCCCAGCGGGTGAAGCCGGCGGCGGCCGCGCCGCCGGCCAGCGCGGCGTCGAACAGCCGCGCGGCGGTGGCCGGCTGTGCCGGGGTGGCACTGACATTGCGCTGCCGACGCAGCAGGCGCTGCGCGTAGTCCAGCCAGCGCAGTTCCTCGCGCCAGTCGCGGCCCACGTGGCTGTCGGAGCCGATGCTCATCGGCACGCCGGCAGCCAGCCAGCCGGGCAGGTCGGGCACGCCGTCGCCGAGGTTGGCCTCGGTGGTGGGGCAGATCACGACGCCGGCACCCGTGGCGGCCACGGCGTCGATCTCCGCCGGCACGCCGTGCGTGGCGTGCACCAGCTGCCAGCGGGCGTCGAGCAGGCCTTCGTCGGCCAGCCACTGCATCGGACGGCGCCCGGTGGCGGCCAGGCAGTCGTCGACCTCGGCCGTCTGCTCGGCCACGTGGATGTGGAGGGGGCCGTCGAGGTCCGCCGCCAGTGCACGCAGCCGGTAGATGGATGCGGGGGCGGCGGCGCGCAGCGAGTGCACGGCCACACCGGCGTTGACGTTCGGCCGCCGCGCGCCTGCGAATGCACGGGCCAGCGCATGCACCGCCTCGGCATCGGTGCGGAAGCGCCGCTGGTCGTCGCGCAGCGCGGGCTGCGCGAAGCCGGCGCGTTCGTAGAGCACGGGCAGCAGGGTCAGGCCGATGCCGGCCTCGGCCGCGGCGTCGGCCAGGGCCCAACCCAGCTCGGCCGGGTCGGCATAGGGCTGGCCGCCGGGCTGGTGCTGCAGGTAGTGGAACTCGCAGACCTGGGTGTAGCCGCCGCGCAGCAGCTCGCGGTAGAGCAGGGCGGCCACCGCGCGCAGCTGCTCGGGCGAAATCGCCAGCGCGACGCGGTACATGCGGTCGCGCCAGCTCCAGAAGTCGTCGTGTTCGCCGTCGCGACGTTCGGCCAGGCCGGCAAAGGCGCGCTGGAAGGCATGGCTGTGCGCGTTCACCAGGCCGGGCAGCACGGGGCCGGGCAGCACCTCGGCGCCTTCGGGCGCCGGCACCCCGATGGCGACGTCGGCCCAGCGGCCGTCGGGGCCGACACGCAACAGCACGCGCTCTGCCCACGCGCTGTGGATCCAGGCGCGCGGTGCCCACATCAGCGTCACCGGCCAACCCTCCGCGCTGCGCGCTGCGGTATGAGCGCTTGGGAGCGGCCCGGCGCGCTCATGCCGGCGTCCAGTCGCGCATCGTGGTCACCAGTTGCGTCAGCAGCGGCGTGACCTCGGCGGCGCGCGCGTCGTTCCAGCGCGGCGGCGCTTCGTCCATGTAGGCGCGCCAGCACATCTCCAGCTGCACGGCGTGGATGCCGCCGGCCGGGTTGCCGTGGTGCCGGGTGATGTGGCCACCCTTGAAGCGGCCGTCGACCACGTGGCTGTAGGTGTCCTGGGCGGCGAACACGGCCGCCAGCGCGTCGCGCAGCGCCGGTGCGCAGGCGCTGCCGGCGGCGGTGCCCAGGTTCATGTGCGGCAGCGTGCCGTCGAACAGCCAGGGCAACTCGCTCTTGATGCTGTGGGCATCGAACAGCACCGCGTGGCCATGCTGCGCCTTCAGCCGGGCCAGTTCGTCGGCGATGGCGCTGCGGTAGGGCCGCCAGTAGGTGGACACACGACGTGCGATCTCGGCCTCGTCGGGCGCCTGGCCGTCGCGGTAGATCGGCTCGCCAGTGAAGTGCCGGGTGGGGCAGAGCTCGGTGTTGTTGGCGCCCGGGTACATCGGCTGGTTCTCGGGCGGGCGGTTCAGGTCGATCAGGTAGCGGCTGTAGCGCGGCACGATCAGGCCGGCGCCGAGGTCGATCGCGAAGGCGTAGAGGCGGTCGAGGAACCAGTCGGTGTCCTCCACCTGCAGCGCGCGCTCGGTGTAGCGGTGGCGCTGGTCGTCGGGGATCAGGGTGCCGACGTGCGGCACGCTGATCAGCAGCGGCGTGCGGCCGGGGGTGAGGGTGTAGGTCATGGGGGGCAGGTTACGCCGCCGAGCACGACGGCGGTGCACGGATCGTGCCCGAATCGTGCCGCGAGTTCCCGTGGGTGGTCCAGCGACCACACCGCGAGGTCGGCCCGCTGTCCCGGCTGCAGGCGGCCGCGGTCGGCCAGGCCCAGGGCGCGTGCGGCGTGCACCGTCACGCCCTGCCAGGCTTCCAGCGGCGTCAGGCGGAACAGTGTGCAGGCCATGTTCATCATCAACGGCAGCGACAGGGCCGGCGACGAACCCGGGTTGTGGTCGGTGGCCACGGCCATCGGCACGCCGGCGTCGCGCAGCGCGGCCACCGGCGGCAGCTTCGTTTCCCGCAGGTGGTAGAAGGCCCCGGGCAGCAGCATGGCCACGGTGCCGGCGGCCTGCATCGCGGCGATGCCGTCGGCCGACAGCCATTCCAGGTGGTCGGCGCTCAGCGCGCCGTAGGACGCGGCCAGCGCGGCGCCACCCTGATCGCTGAGCTGCTCGGCGTGCAGCTTGACCGGCAGGCCCAGCGCCTGTGCGGCGTCGAAGACGCGCCGTGTCTGTGCCGACGTGAAGCCGATGGTGTCGCAGAAGGCGTCCACCGCGTCGGCCAGGCCTTCGGCGTGCAGCGCCGGCAGCCAGGACACGACGGCGTCGATGTAGTCGTCGGGCCGGCCGTCGAATTCCGGCGGCAGCGCGTGAGCCGGCAGCGCGGTGGTGCGCACCGTCATGCCCGTGGCCGGGCCCAGGCGCCGCGCCACGCGCAGGCAGCGCGCTTCGTGATCCAGGCTCAGGCCATAGCCGCTCTTGACCTCCAGCGTGGTGACACCGCCGGCGCGCAGCGCCTTGGCGCGGGCCAGCGCGCCGGCGAAGAGCTCATCGTCGCAGGCGGCACGGGTGCAGGCCACCGTGTGGCGGATGCCGCCGCCAGCGCGCGCGATCTGCTCGTAGCTGGCGCCCTGCAGCCGCAGGTCGAACTCCGCCGTGCGGTCGCCGGCGTAGACCAGGTGCGTGTGGGCGTCGATCAGGCCCGGGGTCAGCAGCGCACCGCCGAGGTCGTGTTCGGCGTCGACCGCGAGGCCGGCGGGCAGGTCGGCTTCGGCGCCGACCCAGGTGAGGTGTGCACCCTCGGCCAGCACCGCCCCGTGCTCGACCAGGCCCCAGTCGTCGCCCGCCAAGGTGGCGAGGCGCGCGTCGCGCCAGAGTGTGCGGGTCATGCGGTGGTTCCGATCCAGAAGCCGTCCTCAGGTGACGGGCCGACGGCGGGCCAGTGCAGGCGCCGATTCGAGGCGGCGAAGAAGCCGACCTGTGGCCAGGCCGGCACGGGGTCGCCCTGCCGTGCGGGCAGCAGCGCGCCACCCGTCCCCTGCAGCATCAGGTTCAGGTCCACCGTGGGCCCGGCGATCAGCCGACAGCCCGGTGCCGCGGCGCCGTCGAAGCACAGCGGTGCATCGCCCGGGCGCAGCGTGCGTTCGCCATCGGCGAAGGTCAGCACCACGCCGGCGCCATCGAGCACCGCGAACCAGCGGGTGACGCCGGGGAAGGCGGAGAACGGCCCGTCGGCGGCGATGTCGGCCACGCTCAGCCGCAGACGCCAGGGGCCTTCCTCGGGCCAGCGCAGCAGTTCGCGCGTGACGCCGCCACCGTTCTTCCACGGCTGCGGCGGCACCTGGGCAGCGTCGACGATCATGGGTTGAACTCGCCTTCCAGCGTGTAGCGGCTGCCCGGGTGCACCAGGCGCGCCACGGTGATGCAACGCTGCCGGTCGCGCGTGCGGCGCTCGATGACCAGGCAGGGCTCGCGCAGGCCCACGCCCAGCAGCTTCGCTTCCAGCGGCGTGGGGTGGGCGGCCTCGATGCGGTAGTCGGCCGACCAGAACGGCGCCACCTGCAGCAGGTGGTGGGTGGGGGTGGTGCGTGTGAAGTCGACGTCCAGGTAGTCGGGTGCGGCGGCGGGGTTGACCCAGCGGTCCTCGCACTGCAGCGGCTGGCCGTCGCGCCGGTGCACGATCAGCGTGTGGAAGGCGCGCGCCTGTGCGGCCAGGCCCAGGCGGCCGGCGATGGCGGCCGGGGCGGGTTCCTCGCGGGCGATGACCACCAGCGCGTCGTGCGCGTGGCCGCCGGACTCGATCTCCTCGTGCAGGTCACGGATGCGCAGCTGCGAGGCCACGCGGTGCCGCTCGGCGGCGAAGGTGCCCTGGCCCTGGCGGCGTTCCACCAGGCCCTCGGCCTGCAGTTCGTTGAGCGCGCGGCCAACGGTCATGCGGCTGACGCCGAAGCGGGCCACCAGTTCCGATTCCGACGGCATCAGCACGCCGGGTGCCCATCGGCCCCGGGCCAGGCCGTCCTTCAGCCAGTGCTTCACGCGCTGATAGGGTGCCGCGGTGGCGACGGTGGACGTTCCGGCTCGGGCCATGGCGCAGATCCTACTTGCGCGCACTTGTCTAGACAAGTACATTGCGCCGGTCGACGATTCCGGAGGTGCCCCATGACCGACCTGTCCACCGTGCATCGCACCGCACAACCGCGCCTCGTGAAGGCCCCGCGCGGCAGCGACATCAGCTGCGCCAACTGGCTGATCGAGGCCGCCTACCGCATGATCCAGAACAACCTGGACCCCGAGGTGGCCGAGAACCCGGACGCGCTGGTGGTCTACGGCGGCATCGGCAAGGCGGCGCGCAACTGGGACTGCTTCGAGGCCATCCTGGCCGCGCTGAAGGCGCTGAAGCCCGACGAATCCCTGCTGGTGCAGAGCGGCAAGCCGGTGGGCGTGTTCCGCACGCACGAGGATGCGCCGCGGGTGCTGATCGCCAACTCCAACCTGGTGCCCAAATGGGCCACGTGGGAGCACTTCCACGAGTTGGACCGCAAGGGCCTGATGATGTACGGCCAGATGACGGCCGGCAGCTGGATCTACATCGGCAGCCAGGGCATCGTGCAGGGCACCTACGAGACCTTTGCCGAGGCGGCGCGCCAGCACTACGGCGGCGTGGCCAGTGGCAAGTGGATCCTCACCGCCGGCCTCGGCGGCATGGGCGGCGCGCAGCCGCTGGCGGCCACCTTCGCCGGCTTCAGCAGCCTGAACATCGAGTGCCAGCAGAGCCGCATCGACTTCCGGCTGCGCAGCCGCTACGTCGACGAGCAGGCCGCCGACCTGGACGACGCGCTGGCACGCATCGCCCGCTACACCGCCGAGGGCAAGGCCGTCAGCATTGCGCTGCTGGGCAACGCGGCCGAGGTGCTGCCGGAGCTCGTCAAACGGGGCGTGCGGCCGGACCTGGTGACCGACCAGACCAGCGCCCACGACCTGATCCACGGCTATCTGCCGCCGGGCTGGAGCGTCGAGCAGTGGCGTGCCGCGCAGGCCGACGAATCGCAGCACACGCGCCTGCGCGACGCCGCGGCGGCCGGCTGTGCCGTTCACGTGCGGGCGATGCTGGATTTCCAGGCCATGGGCATCCCCACCGTGGACTACGGCAACAACATCCGCCAGGTGGCGCTTGACGCAGGCGTGACCAACGCGTTCGACTTCCCCGGTTTCGTGCCGGCCTACGTGCGACCGCTGTTCTGCCAGGGCAAGGGGCCGTTCCGCTGGGTGGCGCTGAGCGGCGACCCGGAAGACATCCGCAAGACCGATGCGAAGATGAAGGCGCTGTTCCCCGAGGATGCCCACCTGCACCGCTGGCTGGACATGGCCGGCGAGCGCATCGCCTTCCAAGGGCTGCCGGCGCGCATCTGCTGGATCGGCCTGGGCGAACGCCACCGCGCCGGCCTGGCCTTCAACGAAATGGTGCGGCGTGGTGAACTCAAGGCGCCCATCGTGATCGGCCGCGACCACCTGGACAGCGGCAGCGTGGCCAGCCCCAACCGTGAGACCGAATCGATGAAGGACGGCAGCGACGCCGTCAGCGACTGGCCGCTGCTCAACGCCCTGCTCAACACCGCCGGCGGCGCCACCTGGGTCAGCCTGCACCACGGCGGCGGCGTGGGCATGGGTTACAGCCAGCACAGCGGCGTGGTCATCGTCTGCGACGGCACGGATGCGGCGGCGAAGCGCATCGAACGCGTGCTCTGGAACGACCCCGGCACCGGCGTGATGCGCCATGCCGATGCCGGTTACGACGCGGCCATTGCCTGCGCCAAGGCACAGGGGCTGAACCTGCCGATGCTCAATCCGGCGGACCGCTGACATGCTGCTGCGCCCGGGCCAGCTGACGCTGGACGAACTGCAGGCCATCCACGCCGGAGGGCACCGCCTGATGCTGGATCCGCTGGCACTGCCGGCGGTGCAGGCCAGTGCTGCCGTGGTGCAGCGCGCGGCCGCCGGTGACGCGGCCGTCTACGGCGTCAACACCGGCTTCGGCAAGCTGGCCAGCACGCGCATCGACGCCGAGGACCTGGCCACGTTGCAGCGCAACCTGATCCGCAGCCACAGCGTGGGCGTGGGCGCGCCGCTGGACCCGCCGGTGGTGCGGCTGATGCTGGCGCTCAAGGCCGCGAGTCTGGGCCGGGGCTTCTCCGGCGTGCGGCCGGAGGTCATCGATGCCCTGCTGGCGGTGCACAACGCCGGCCTGGTGCCGTGGATCCCGGCGCAGGGGTCGGTCGGTGCCTCGGGTGACCTGGCGCCGCTGTCGCACATGACGCTGGCGCTGATGGGCGAGGGCGAGTTCAACGTCGACGGCGCGCGGGTGCCGGCGGGGCTGCTGCTGCGGGAACACGGTATCGCGCCGCTGGAACTGGCGGCCAAGGAAGGCCTGGCGCTGATCAACGGCACGCAGACCAGCACCGCGCTGGCGCTGCATGCGCTGCTGAGCTTCGAGCCGGTGCTGGAGAGTGCGCTCGTGATCGGCGCGCTGACGGTGGACGCCGCGCGCGGCAGCGACGGACCCTTCGACCCGCGCATCCACGCGCTGCGTGGGCAGCCGGGGCAGATCGACGTCGCGCAGCACTACCGGCTGCTGTTGGCCGGCAGCGCCATCCGCGCGTCGCATTCCGAGAACGACGATCGCGTGCAGGACCCCTACTGCCTGCGCTGCCAGCCGCAGGTCGTGGGCGCGGCGCTGGACCAGTTGCGCCACGCGGCCCTGGTGCTGGTGCGCGAGGCCAATGCGGTCACCGACAACCCGCTCGTCTTTCCTGAGGACGGGGCGATGCTTTCGGGCGGCAACTTTCACGCCGAGCCTGTGGCGCTGGCCGCCGATGCGATGGCCTGCGCCATCGCCGAGGTCGGCGCGATTTCCGAGCGCCGTATCGCGATGCTCATCGACGCCGGCGTCTCGCGCCTGCCGCCCTTCCTGACCGCCGACGCCGGCCTGAACAGCGGCTTCATGATCGCCCACGTCACCGCCGCGGCGCTGGCCAGCGAGAACAAGAGCCTGGCCCACCCGGCCAGCGTGGACAGCCTGCCCACCAGCGCCAACCAGGAGGACCACGTCAGCATGGCCACCTTCGCCGCGCGGCGGCTGCAGCCGATGATCGCCAACGTGGCCCACATCCTGGGCATCGAGTGGCTGGCCGCGGCGCAGGGCATCGGCTTCCTGCGTCCGCTGGCGAGCAGCCTGCCGCTGGAGCAGGCCATCACGCTGCTGCGCCGGCGCTGCCCGTCGGTGGACGTGGACCGCCACCTGGCGCCCGACCTCGAGGCTGCCGCGGCCATGGTGCGCGACGGCGTGCTGTCGCCGCTGCTGCGCGGCCTGCCCGACGTACCGGCGCTGTGGGTGCCGGCCTGAATCTTGCGAAGTCCTCGTCCCTGTCGTTCCCCAACCCTGACGCTCACCCCCTGGAGGTCTTGCCCATGATGAAGAAAGCCCTGACCGTGATCGCGCTCACCGCCGTGGCGGTGGCCGCCCAGGCCCAGACGGCCGTGTCCATTGGCATGTCCGGCTGGACCGGCTTCGCGCCGCTGACGCTGGCCAAGGAAGCCGGCCTGTTCAAGAAGCACGGCCTGGATGTGACGATCAAGAAGATCCCGCAAAAGGACCGCCACCTGGCGCTGGCCAGCGGTGACATCCAGTGCGCCGCCACCACGGTGGAGACCTGGATCGTCTGGACGGCCAACGGCATCCCCACCACGCAGATCTTCCAGCTCGACAAGAGCTACGGCGCCGACGGCATGGTGGTCAAGCCCGGCATTGCCAAGATCGCCGACCTCAAGGGCAAGACCGTGGCCGCCAGCGCGCCGGGCACGGCACCGTACTTCACGCTGGCCTGGATGCTGAAGAAGAACGGCCTGTCGGTGAAGGACGTGAAGGTGGTCAACCTGGAGCCGCAGGCCGCCGCCAACGCGATGATCGCCGGCACCGCCGGGCTGGACGCCGCGATGACCTACGAACCCTACCTGTCGGCCGTGCGCGCCAAGCCCGAGGCGGGCACCATCATCGCCACCACGCTGGACTACCCGATGGTGATGGACACCTTCGGCTGCACGCCCAAGTTCCTGGCCGAGAACCCGAAGGCCGCCAAGGCGCTGGCCGACGGCTACTTCGACGCGCTGGCGATGATCCAGGCCGAGCCGCAGAAAGCCTTCGGCATCATGGGCGCCGACGTCAAGCAGACGGCCGAGAAGTTCGAGGGCAGCCAGAAGTACCTGCGCTGGCAGGACAAGGCCGCCAACCAGAAATTCTTCGCCGGCGAGCACGCCGCGTTCAGCAAGGAGGCGGCCGACCTGCTGCTGGAGGCAGGCATCATCCGGCAGATTCCGGACCTGTCCAAGCTGGCCGACACGCAGTTCATCCGTTGAACCTGCGCCCGGCATGAAACCGCTGCAGCCCGTCGCCCCGGGCACGCGCATCGCGCTCGGGGTGAGCTTCTTCGTGCTGTTCGTGGCCGCCTGGGCGGTGGCCACGTTCGGCGGTTTCGTCGAGCCGCTGTTCCTGGCCGACCCGGTCAAGATGCTGCGCTCGGGCTGGACGCTGCTGACCGAGATGGGCTTTGCCCACGACATCGGCATGACGGTGTGGCGCGTGTTCGGCGGTTTTGTCATTGCCGCACTGATCGCGCTGCCGCTGGGGGTGGCCATGGGGGCCTACAAGCCCATCGAGGCCTTCTTCGAGCCCTTCGTCAGCTTCGCGCGCTACCTGCCGGCCAGCGCCTTCATCCCGCTGCTGATCCTGTGGGCCGGCATCGGCGAGGCGCAGAAACTGGCGGTGATCTTCATCGGCAGCTTCTTCCAACTGGTGCTGATGATCGCGGTGACGGTGGGCAACACGCGGCGCGACCTCGTCGAGGCGGCCTACACGCTGGGCGTCAAGGACGCTGGCCTGATCCGCCGCGTGCTGATCCCCGGCGCGGCGCCGGAGATCGCCGAGACGCTGCGCATGGTGCTGGGCTGGGCCTGGACCTACGTGATCGTGGCCGAACTGATCGGCGCCAGTTCCGGCATCGGCCACATGATCACCGACAGCCAGGCGCTGCTGGCGACCGACCAGATCATCTTCGGCATCATCGTGATCGGGCTCATCGGCCTGGTCAGCGACTTCGCGTTCAAGTGGGCCAATCGCCGGCTGTTTCCGTGGGCGCAGCTCGGGCGCTGATGCTGGCGGCGGCGCTGGTGGCGGGCTGTGTGGGCCCGGCTGGCGATGACCGGCCAGGCGACGGCCGTCTGGCGCCGCAGGTGGACGCCTTGCTGTCCGAGGCCGGGGGGGTGCAGCCGTTCTCGGGCGCCGTGGTGATGATGCGCGATGGGCGCGTCCTGCATGCGCAGGGCTGGGGGCTGGCCGACCGCGCCAACGGCGTGCCGTTCACGCCCGACACGCCCAGCGACGGCGGTTCGCTGGCCAAGACCTTCACCGCCGCCAGTGTCTGGTGGCTGGTGCACGAAGGGCGGCTGGCGCTGACATCACCGGTGAGAACACTGGTGCCCGAGTACCCGCACGACGGTGTCACCGTGGCGCACCTGCTGGCCCACAGCGCCGGGCTGGCACCGGACTACGCCCGCTTCGACCGGCACTTCCGCCCCGGTCAGGCGCGTACCACGACGGCGTTGCTGCAGCTGGCCGGGCGCGATGCGCCGGAACCCGCCTTTGCGCCTGGCACCGGCTTCGCGTATTCCGACCTCGGATACGACGCCCTCGCCATGATCGTGGAACGTGCCAGCGGTCAGCCCTATGCCGACGTCGTGCGTGAGCGCTTCTTCCGGCCGCACGGGCTGGTGCACAGCTTCGCGCGGCCGGCGCGGCTGGCCGACTGGCCCGTGCCGCGTGCCCGCGGCTACCGCTGGCGCGACGGCCGCTGGGAAGACCACGATGCCTACGACGACGAGGCCTTCGTCGGCGGCTCGAACCTGATGTTCTCGGCCGCGGATCTGGCACGCTGGGGCCAGGCCTGGGCGCTCGGTCGGGCCCTGCCGGCCGGGGCGGAAGCGCCGGCCCGCCAGCGCCCGCGGATCGGCGGCCGTGTGTCGGCGCTCGACGGCCTGCACTGGTGGTGCGACGCCGCCGGCACACGCTGCCATTTCATCGGCGCGCTCAACGGCTTTCACGCCCTGGTGTTCTGGGACCGTGCCCGACGCGAATCGGTGGGGCTGGTGACCAACACCGAACTGCCACCCTGGACGCTGTTCACGCTGGAGCGCGGCCTGGTGGACCGGCTGGCCGGCCGCGAACCTCCGGCGACGGAACGATGGGCAGCCCTGCTGGCGACCCGGCACGACGCCACGGACGCTGCTGCCGCCGTGCGGTCGACGCACTGCTTCAGGCTGCCGGATGGTCGGCAGGTCGCCCTGATCAGCGACGGCGCTGCACTGCAGCTGCAGATCGACGACCAGCCGCCCGAAGGCCTGGAGCATGTGGCAGGCCGGGTCTACCGCCGGCCGGCCGACGAAAGCTGGGTTGCCGTGGAGGCCGGGTACATCGGTCTGGGCCGGCTGTACCTGCGCAGCCTGTACGACGACCTGACCGCCACCGCCGCAGCACCTTGCGCAACAGGCACCCCCACCGGGAGACCTCCTGCATGACCCTGCTGTCCATCCGCGGCGTGGAGCGCCGCTTTGCCTCGTCCACCGGTTCCACCCTCGCGCTGCAGGCCACTGACCTGAACGTGGCCGAGAACGAGTTCATCACCATCCTCGGCCCCAGCGGTTGCGGCAAGAGCACCTTGCTGCGCATCGTCGCCGGGCTGGACCACCCGACCGCCGGTGCCGTGACGCTGGACGGCCGCCGCATCGACGGCCCCGGCGCCGACCGCGGCATGGTGTTCCAGAGCTACACGCTGTTCCCCTGGCTCAACGTGCTGGACAACGTGTGCTTCGGCCTGCGCGAGCGCGGCCTGCCACGCAGCGAGCAGGTGGCCACCGCGCGCACCTACATCGCCCAGGTGGGGCTCAAGGGTTTCGAGCAGCACTATCCCAAGCAGCTCTCCGGCGGCATGCAGCAGCGCACGGCACTGGCGCGCGCGCTGGCCAACCGGCCCCGCATGTTGCTGATGGACGAACCCTTCGGCGCGCTGGACCACCAGACGCGCGAGCTGATGCAGGAGCTGCTGCTGGGCATCTGGGAGGCCGAGCGCACCACCGTGCTCTTCGTCACCCACGACATCGACGAGGCGGTGTTCATGGGCAGCCGCGTGGTGGTGATGAGCGCGCGGCCAGGCCGCATCAAGCTCGACCACCCGGTGCCGCTGCCGCACCCGCGGCACTACGCGATGAAGACCACACCGGACTTCGCCGCGCTGAAGGCCGAGCTGACCGAGGCGGTGCGTGCCGAGGTCATTGCCGCCCAGGCGGCCGCTGCGGCCCCCGCCTGAACCGCACCGGTCCACGCCAACGCGCGCCGCGCAGTCGTGTCCGGCTGACCCCAGCCTGACGCCGGACGCCTTACGGGGTAGGGGATATCACTCCATCAGCATCCACTGATTCAGCCGCAGAATCAGACGGCGCCTAGACTGAAGACATCCGCATTCCGCTGCAAGGAGACACGATGCCCCTGAACCGCACCGCCCGTTGCACCCCGTTGCGCACCGCCGCCCTGGCCGGCGCCGTGCTGGCCGGCCTGCAGGCCGCACCAGCCTGGGCCAACCCGCAGGCCGACGCTGACCGGCTGCGCACCCGCTCGCTCGCGGCCACCTGCGCGCAGTGCCATGGCACCGACGGCCACGCGGTGGCCGGGCAGGCCATGGTCAAGCTGGCCGGGCTGCCGGAGAAATACATCCTGGAGCAGCTGACGGCCTTCCGCATCGGCCAGCGGCCCGCGACCATCATGCACCAGATCACCAAGGGCTACTCGCAGGAACAGCTCGAGACGCTGGCGAAGTACTTCGCCGCGCAGAAGTGAGGAGAACCACGATGGACAAGCACACGATGCAACGTCGCCGGCTGCTGGCCGGCATGGTGGCCGGCGGCGCGCTGGGCCTGACCGGCTGCGGCACGATGGGGTCGTCGGCCTCGAAGGCGAAGGTCGTCGTCGTCGGCGGCGGCTGGGGCGGCTCGACGGTGTCGAAGTACATCCGCGTCTTCTCCGACGGCGAGATCGACGTCACGATGGTCGAGCCCAACCGCGCGTTCGTGTCCTGCCCGATCTCCAACTTGGTGATCGCGGGCATGAAGAACATGGTCGACATCACCACGCCGTACAGCGGCCTGTCGGGCACGCACGGTGTCAAGGTCGTGCACGACATGGTCACGGCGGTGGACCCCGAGAAGAAGACCGTGAAGCTGGCCGGCGGCGGCGACCTGCGCTACGACAAGCTGGTGGTGGCGCCGGGCATCGACTTCATGTGGGAGCGCATCGAAGGCCTGAAGGCGGCGCACGACAGCGGCCAGATCCTGCACGCCTGGAAGGCCGGCCCGGAAACGGAAGCGCTGCGCCGGCAGATCGAGGCCATGCCCGATGGCGGCACCGTGGCCATCGCCATCCCTGAGGCGCCGTACCGCTGCCCGCCGGGGCCATACGAGCGCGCCAGCGTCATCGCCGCCTACCTGAAGAAGGCCAAGCCGCGGTCGAAGATGCTGATCCTGGACGCCAACCCCGACGTCACGTCCAAGGGCAAGCTGTTCAAGGCGGCGTGGAACGACTTCTACGGCCCGATGCTCGAGTACCGCCCGCAGCACAAGGTGGTGGCCGTGGACGCGCGCAACCGGACGCTGAAGTTCGAGGTCAACGACGACGTCAAGGCCGATGTGCTCAACGTGCTGCCGGTGATGCGCGCCGGCGCGCTGGTGACGCAGATGGGCCTCACCAACGCCAACGGCCGCTGGTGCCACGTGAACTTCCTGAACTTCGAGTCCACCGCGGCCAAGGACGTGCACGTGCTGGGTGATTCGGTGCAGTCGGCCCAGGGCATGCCGAAGTCGGGCCACATGGCCAACTCGCACGCCAAGGCCGCGGCCGCGGCCATCGTCGCGGAGCTCAAGGGCCTGCCGGTCAACCCGCACCCGATGCTCACCAACGTGTGCATGAGCTTCGTCGACGACACCCACGTGATCCACGTGGCCAGCGTGCACGAGTACGAGACGACGAAGAAGAGCTTCTTCACCGTGGGCGGCTCGGGCGGCGTGTCCGACGCGCGCAGCGACCTGGAAGGCCGCTACGCCGAGGCCTGGGCGAAGAACATCTGGGCCGACATGCTCAGCTGATCGGCGGCAGGCCAATGTGACACGGGGCGGCAGGTGCCGCCCCGTTGTCGTTTCATCGTGGCCGGCGCCGGCTCACCGCAGGCGGCGGCGCACCCAGGGGCCGACCGCGCACAGCCCCGCCAGCATCAGTGCCCAGCTGCCGGGTTCGGGCACGGGCACCGGCGTCGCATAGTCGAAGCCGCTGGCGGTGGTGACCTGAACACCGGGCGTCAGCACATCGACCCGGTAGACGGCGCTGGCGAACGTGTGACCCTCGCCCCAGGCGCGGGCGTCGTAGGAGCTGCTGTGGTTGAAGTTCAGCGACATGTCGCCGACGAGATGCAGCGTCGCACCCACCATCGTGTTGTAGACGTTGCTGTTGCTGTACTCGCCGTCCAGCGTGCTGTAGGCCTTCCCGCTGCCGGTCTCCAGGTTGAGTCCGGCGAGCCAGGGGGCGTCCCAGCCACCTGAGTGGATCGCTGCTGCGGCCCGGCCGGTGGCACCGGCAATGCCGCTGCCGTCGGGGTCGATGGTCAGCATGTCCACGTCCAGCAGCACCGTCAGCTGCAGCTGCACCGGCGTGCCCGCGGCCAGGGTCGTCGATCCGATGGTGAACAGGTCGGACCAGGCGTCGCGCTGCACGACGGCGGCGCCGCTGGCCACGAAGCCGCCGGGCAGCTGGCTGCCGCCGGCCAATCGACCCGACAGCTGACCGAACTGTGCCGGCAGGGCGTTGATGCTGGCCCAGGACAGGCCCCAGCTGTTGACGTAGTAGCTGTCGGCGGCGCCCTGGGCGGTCTGCGTGTTCCACGCGTTGTCCCAGCAGCAGTGGCCGGCCGTGGCCTGGACCGAGCGCTGCTGGATGGTGCCGGGCGGTGTCACCTGCGCCGCGGCGGCCAGGCTCAGCCATGCCGCACAGGCCGCGGTCAGGCGTGCCGGCCAGCGAAGGCGGCGCGATGCAACGGGTGTTGGGGTGAACGTCATCATGTCTCTCCGGGTTGGTCTTCGGGGGAAGGGGATGTCACGGGGCAGGTTCGGGAACGGTGGCGCCCCACGGTCAGCGGCTGCAGCGCTCGCCGGTCGTCGCCCCGGGCGGGCCGGTGATCGCGCTGCTTCGGGGCGGGGCGGGGCCCGGCTGGGCGGCAGCCGCCAGGTGCGCAGCCAGCGCCTGGGTGTCGTCGAAGGCCAGGGCCGTCTCCTGGTCGACCGCCCGCAGGTGGGCGCGGAAGCCGCCGCCCGCGGCCTGCCAGACCTTGAGCAGGTAGGTCGTCGAACGCTCCATGGCGGGCTCCCGGTGTCGGTGGCGGGCCGGTGGCCTGCCGATGCCGTGCACTGTGCGCGGCAGGCGCTTCACCAGCGTTTCACGGCCCGCGCACGGCGGTACGCTCGCCCGACCGTCAGCGCGCCACCGCGCCCTCGATGTCGGCCAGCACGTCGTCCGGCGTCAGCGGCTGCGCGGCGGCCTCGGCGCGGCCCTGCGGGTCCAGTGGCAGCGCGGCCAGCAGTTGCCCGAAGAACCGGGCGTCCGATGGCGAGGTCGCGGCCATGCCGATGGCGCACTGCAGCACACGGGCGGCCTGCACCACCTGCCCCCGGCCCTCGCACAGCGCTGCCCAGGTGCGCAGCACCAGCGGCAGTTCGCTCTGCAGGCCATGGCCCTGCGCCAGTCCCAGCGCCTCGCGGATCGGTGGCAGCGCGGCCTCCAGCCGGCCGGCCCGCACCTCCATGCGCGCCAGCACGGTCAGCTGAAGGGCCTGCACCACCAGCAGCCCCTGCGTGCGCGCGGCGCGCAGGCATTCCAGGGTCAGTGCCCGTGCCTCGTCCAGACGACCGTCACGCATCAGGAAGCCGGCGAGGTTGCTGCGTGCATGCAGTTCGAACAGCACCAGCCCATGGTCGTGGGTGTGCTGCACGGCCTGCCGGGTCCAGTCGATGGCCGCCGCCAGTCGGCCGGCCTCCAACTGCGCCGCGCCCAGGTTCACCAGGTGCACGGCCACCTGGTACTGGTTGCCCTGTTGCCGGTCGAGCCGCAGGGCCTGTTCGCCATGGGCGATGGCGGCCTCGGCATCCCCCCGTGCGCTGTGGCTGACCGCCAGGTTGCCCAGCGCCCAGGCGATGCAGTGCGTGTCCTCGTGGTCGCGGGCCTGGGCCAGGGCCTGCTCGAACCGGGCGTGGGCCTCGTCCAGGCGGCCCAGGGCCATCAGGCAGCTGCCGCTGTTGAGCCGGCAGCCCACCCAGGCCTCCAGGTCGCCGGCCTGCAGGCCCGCGGCCATGCCCGCCTCGGCCACGGCCAGGCCGTCGGCCTGGTGACCGCCGCGGTGCATCAGCATCGACAGGCCATGCCGCAGGCGTGACAGTGCCCAGCCGGCCCGGGCATCGTGCGCGGCCAGTGTTTCCAGCCGCTGCAGCGCCGGGCGCAGGCGGCGTATGCCTTCCTGCAGCCGCCCGGTGACTTCGAAGTGCACCCACAGCGCCCGCACGATGTGGCCCAGCGCCTCGCCGTCGCCGGCGACCAGGGCCGCGTCCCAAGCGCGGCACACGTTGGCGAACTCGGCGTTCACGGCCTGCACCAGCCCGTGAAGGTCGCCGCGGGTCTGCGGCGCGAGTGCGGCCATGAACGCCGCGAAGTGGCGGGTGTGGGCCTGGCGCGTCGCGCTGGCCAGTGCCGCGTCGGCCGCCAGCAGTTCGGCCCCCAGGGTCTGCACCAGGGGGTGCAGGCGGAAGCGGCCGCCGGCGTCGACGTCCAGCAGACCGCGGTCGGCCAGCGCCGACAGCAGCGGCAACGCCGCATGGCGGCCCAGGGCCCGCGCTGCCTCGCGCGTGAAGCCGTCCTGGAACACCGACACCGCGGCCAGGGCCTGCCGCTCGAGCGGGGAGAGCAGCGCCACCGACTGCGCCAGCACGTCCCGCACGCTCACGTGGTCCGGCCGTGCCGGGGGGCCACCAGCCGTGGGATGGCGTTGCAGCAGGTCCAGCGAGCGCCGCAGTTCGGTGGCGATCGCGGCCGGCGGCATCAGGCGGACCCAGCTGGCCGCGAGCTCCAGCGCCAGCGGCATGCCACCGACGGCGCCCGCGATGTCGATCACGGCGTCGATGTGCGCCGCCAGGTCGAAACGTGGATCCGCCTGGCGCGCGCGGTGGGCGAACAGCTGCACGGCATCGAACGCGCCGGCAGCCTCCAGGTCGCGGCTGTCGTCGTCGGGCACGGCCAGGCCAGGCACCGGCAGCAGCCATTCGGCCGTCTGCAGCGGCGCGGTGGCCCCGAGACGCACGCGCGACGTCACCAGCAGGCAGACGCCGGCGTGAGCGGCGAGCAGGCCGTCCAGCACCGGAGGCAGTGTGTCGTCCCCAGCCGGGCCCAGCAGGTGTTCGGCGTTGTCCAGCACCAGCAGGCAGCGTTGTGCCGGCAATGCCGCGGCCACCTGGGCCAGGGCCGTGCGCTCGTCCACGGTCTGCAGCGCCAGTAGCAGGGCCAGGCGCGGCAGCAGGGCCGTGGCCTGGGTCAGGTCCTGCAGGTCCACCCACCAGACGCCGCCGGGGAAATCGGCCTGCAAGCGGTCTGGCGCGGCGCCCGCCAGACCCGCCACCACGCGGGCCAGGCGGCTCTTGCCGACGCCGCCGGGGCCCAGCAGCGTGAGCAGGCGGCAATCGGCACGGGCCAGCAGGGCCCGGGCCTCGTTGCGCTCCATCTGCCGGCCGATGAAGTCGGCGCCGGTCTGCGCGCCGTCGGCCCGATGCGGCGCCGACGCGACGCCCGGCATCGCACCCGGCGCCGGCTGCGACGCGTCGATGCCGGCCATCAGCGCGCGCAGGTGCTGTGCCGGCTCGATGCCCAGTTCCTCGGCCAGCCGCTGGGCGAAGACCTGGAAACGCTGGCGCGCCGCCGCCACCTGCCCGCGGGCGATCGCGGCCTGCAGGGCGGCGGCCATGGCGGTCTCGTCCAGCGGGTCATGGGCCAGCAGCCGGTCGGCCAGCGCGCCACGCGCCGCCGGATCGTCTGCCTGCGCCAGCCAGGTCCAGGCGGCGGACTGAAAGGCGGCGGCCACGCGCTGGCGCTGCGTGGCCAGCCAGTCGGACCAGGCCGGGTTGTCGGGGTCCTCCAGGCCCTGCAGCAGTGGCGCGTCGCTGGCCGCCAGGACCCGAGCCCGGGTGGCCGCGTCCGCGCTGCGCAAGGCGGACAGGAACGCCCGCACGTCGTGGTCGACCACCCAGCGCACGGCGTGTTCGGTGGCGTCCAACGCCTGTGCACCCGGCAGCAGACGCGCGCGGTGCACCACGGTGCGCAGGTTGCTGCGCGCTGCGGCTACTGCGTGCGCCGGCCACAGCAGCTGGGCCAGCCGATCACGCGGCACCCATTGGCCGTCGGCCAGCGCCAGCACCGCCAGCAACTGGAAGCGGCGCTCGGGGGTGAACGGCACCCGCGCCCCTCCGGCCTCCAGCACCGGTGGGCCGAACAGCCGCAGCGCGGGTGCGCCCATGGCCGCGTCGGCCACGCCGGCAACGTCGGCAGATGACGGTGGCAAAGTGGGCATGCAGGGTGCGCGAAGCCGGTCGGCCCGGCAAGCATAGGCGAAGCTCCGGGGGCGCCGCATGGTCACAATCGGGCCTCGATCCACCGAGACGGGGGGCATGCGTGGCCTGGAGCGCCGACCAGTACCTGAAGTTCGCCGCCCCGCGTCTGCAGCCGGCGCTGGACCTGCTGGCCCGCGTGCCGGACGCCTTGCAGCCATCGCGGGTGGTCGACCTGGGCTGCGGCACCGGCAGCGCGACGCAGCGCATCGCGGCCCGCTGGCCGCGGGCCGACGTGACCGGGGTCGACGACAGCGCCGACATGCTGGCGCGCGAAGCCCCTGCGGGTTCGCGCGTGCGCTGGCAGCGTGCCGACATGGCCGACGCCACCGCCTGGGCGCCGGCCGGGGGACTCGACCTGATCTACTCGAACGCGGCGCTGCACTGGCTGCCCGACCACGCGGCGCTGTTCCCGGCCCTGCTGCAGCGGCTGCGGCCCGGCGGCGTGCTGGCGGTGCAGATGCCGCGCAACTTCGGCGCACCGTCGCACCAGCTGATCCATGCCACGGCGCTGGACGGCCCCTGGCGCGATCGGCTGCTGCCGCTGGTGATGCCGCCGCCGGTGGCGGAGCCGCGCTGGTACGTCGAGCACCTGTCGCCGCAGGTGGCCGCGCTGGACGTCTGGGAGACCGAGTACCAGCAGATCCTCACCGGCCCCGACCCGGTCAAGGAGTACACCAAGGGCACCTGGCTGATGCGCTTCCTGCAGGCGCTGCCGCCGGACGAGGCGGCGGCTTTCGAGGCCGACTACGCCGCGCGCGTGCGCACCGCCTACCCGCCGCTGGCCGACGGGCGCACGCTGTTCCCGTTCCGGCGGCTGTTCATCGTCGCGGTGCGCTGACGCCCGCGCTGACCCCTTCAGCCAGCCAGCGGTCGAAGGCCTCCAGATAGCCGCTGGCCGGCTCGAAGTGCGGCAGCGCCCCGGCGTGCAGCGGGCTCACCCGCCAGTTCGGCTTGCGCGCAAAGGCCACCAGGCCGCGGTAGTCGGTGAAGTCGCCGCGGTCGCCATGGGCCACCCACACCGGTTGCGTCAGCGCGTCGTAGACGTCGTGGATGTCGGCGCTGAACAGGCCGCCCGAGAGGAAGTGCAGCGGCGCGTGCTCCGCGCCCGGCGCGCGCACCACCTGCACGTCGTAGGCCCACAGCGCCTCGTCGATGTCGCGCGCGCCCCAGGTGCGGCGCAGGAAGTAGCGGATCACGCCCGGCTTCGTCAGCCCGCGGAACAGCGCGCCGCCCCAGCCCGGGCCGCGCAGCAGCGGCAGCAGGCCGGGCACGGTGCGCGTGCTGCCGGGCGCGCCGCGCCACGCGCGTGAGCCCATGAAGCCGGTGGGGCTGACCAGCGCCAGGCGGCCGATGCCGGCCGGCTGCTCCACCGCGGCGCGGGCCAGGAACTCGCAGCCCAGCGAGACCGCCAGCGCGTCCACCGGCGCGCCGCCGCAGCGCGCGCGCACGGCGCGCAGTGTCTGGTGCAGCGCGTCGGTCATCAGGCGCGGGGTGTAGGGCCGGTCGCTGCGGTCGGACAGGCCGTAGCCCGGCAGGTCGGGCGCGAACACCGTGTGCGTGGCCGCGGCGCGCTCGAACAGCGGCCGCACCTCGGCCGCCGAGGCGGCGGCGTTGACGCTGTGCACCAGCAACAGCGCCGGCCCCTGACCCTGCACGTAGACCGTCAGCGGCCCGGCCGGGCCGTCCAGGGCCAGGCGTTCGCCGGGCAGGGCAGGGGGGACGGTGGCGTTCATCGCCACATTCTGACCCGCCGCTCTTTCAGGCGCCCAGGGCCAGGTCAAGCCCGCCGCGACGCTGCGACAATTGGGGCCATGAGCCACATCCTGCAAACCCTGCCCGCCGGCGAACGTGTCGGCATCGCCTTCTCCGGCGGCCTGGACACGTCCGCCGCGGTGCACTGGATGCGCCAGAAGGGCGCCATCCCCTGCGCCTACACGGCCAACCTGGGCCAGCCCGACGAGAGCGACTACGACGCCATCCCGAAGAAGGCGCTGCAGTACGGCGCCGACATCGCACGCCTGGTGGACTGCCGCGCGCAGCTGGTGGCCGAAGGCATCGCCGCCATCCAGTGCAACGCCTTCCACGTGAAGACCGGCGGCGCCACCTACTACAACACCACGCCGCTGGGCCGCGCCGTCACCGGCACCGCGCTGGTGGTGGCCATGCGCGAGGACGGGGTCAACATCTGGGGCGACGGCAGCACCTACAAGGGCAACGACATCGAGCGCTTCTACCGCTACGGGCTGCTGGCCAACCCGTCGCTGCGCATCTACAAGCCCTGGCTGGACCAGCGCTTCATCGACGAGCTGGGCGGCCGCAAGGAGATGAGCGAGTACCTCGTCGCCCACGGCTTCGACTACAAGATGTCGGTGGAGAAGGCCTACAGCACCGACAGCAACATGCTCGGCGCCACCCACGAGGCCAAGGACCTGGAGTACCTCAACGCCAGCGTCGCCATCGTCAACCCGATCATGGGCGTGGCCTTCTGGAAGCCCGAGGTCGAGGTCAAGGCCGAGACGGTGAGCGTCACCTTCGAGGAAGGCCAGCCGGTGGCGCTGAACGGCCGCACGTTCGGTGATGCCGTGGCGCTGTTCGAGGAGGCCAACCGCATCGGCGGCCGCCACGGCCTGGGCATGTGCGACCAGATCGAGAACCGCATCATCGAGGCCAAGAGCCGCGGCATCTACGAGGCCCCGGGCATGGCGCTGCTGCACACCGCCTACGAGCGCCTGGTCACCGGCATCCACAACGAGGACACCATCGAGCAGTACCGCATCAACGGCATGCGCCTGGGCCGGCTGCTGTACCAGGGCCGCTGGTTCGACCCGCAGTGCCTGATGCTGCGCGAGACGGCCCAGCGCTGGGTGGCGCGCGCGATCACCGGCACCGTGACGCTGGAACTGCGCCGGGGCAACGACTACAGCATCCTCGACACCGAGAGCCCCAACCTCACCTACGCGCCCGAGCGGCTGAGCATGGAGAAGGTGGAGGATGCGCCCTTCACGCAGGCCGACCGCATCGGCCAGCTGACGATGCGCAACCTGGACATCCAGGACACGCGCCACAAGCTGGGCATCTACAGCAGCACCGGGCTGCTGCGCGGCGCGAGCGGCTCGATCCCGCTGCTGGACAAGCCGGCCGGCGAGGGCTGAACCCGATGCGCCTGCGGCGGCGGGCGGGTGCGATGGTGGCGCCACTGGCCGCGGCGCTGCTGCTGGGCGCCTGCACCGGCCTGCCGCAGCCGGCGGATCCACCGGCGCTGCCCCCACCGGCACTTGCGGCCGCGGCGAAGCCGCCGCCGGCCATCCCCGCCGCGCCCGAGCGCGCCTCCGGCTGGCGCGCCGGCCTGCAGCCGGTGCAGGCGGCGCAGCACATGGTGGTCACCGCCCACCCGCTGGCCAGCGAGGTGGGCCTGGCCACGCTGCGCGCCGGCGGCTCGGCCGCGGATGCGGCACTGGCGGTGCAGCTGGTGCTGGGCCTGGTGGAGCCGCAGAGCTCCGGCCTGGGCGGCGGCGCCTTCATCGTGCACGTGGATGCCGCCGGCCGTGTGCAGACCTGGGACGGCCGCGAGACCGCACCCGCCGCCGCGTTGCCCGATGACCTGCGCTGGATCTCGGCCGACGACCGCCGCACCCCGCTGCCCGACGTGCGCGCCAGCGGCCGCAGCATGGGCGTGCCCGGCGCGCTGCGTGCGCTGGAGGCGCTGCACGCGCAGCACGGCCGCCTGCCCTGGGCGCAGGCCTTCGGCCCGGCCATCGGCCTGGCCGAACGCGGCTTCCCGGTGCCGCAGCGCCTGGCCGACGCCATCGCCACCCACCGCACCCAGCTGCTGCGCGACCCCGATGCCGCCGCGCTGTTCCTGCACCCCGACGGCAGCCCGCGCGCCGCCGGCAGCGGGCTGCGCAACCCGGCCTACGCCGCCACGCTGCGCACGCTGGCGGCCGAAGGCGCCGGCGCCTTCTACCGCGGGCCCATCGCCGACGACATCGTCGCCGAGGCGCAGCGCGCCCAGGCCGGCCCGGCCGCACCGGGGCCGTTGACGCCGGGCCGCATGACGGCCGCCGACCTGGCCGGCTACCGCGCCGTCGAACGCGCGCCGGTGTGCAGCGCCTACCGGCAGTGGGAGGTCTGCGGCATGGGGCCGCCGAGTTCCGGCGGCATCGCGGTGGGCCAGGTGCTGGGCCTGCTGGCGGCCGCACCGCCGGCCTCATCGGGGCCCGAAGCCGTGCACCGCCTGGTCGAAGCCCTGCGCCTGGCCTTTGCCGACCGCAACCGCTACGTGGCCGATACCGATTTCGTCCCGCTGCCGGGCCAGGGCGCGGCCACGTTGCTGGATCCGGCCTACCTGCGCAGCCGTGCCGCGCTGATCCAGCCCGACCGCAGCCTGGGCGTGGCGCCGGCCGGCCGCTTCGATGTGCAGGCGCGCGGCATGCATGCCGGCGTCGAACACGGCACCTCGCACGTCTCGATCGTCGACCGCTGGGGCAACGCGGTGGCGATGACCACCACGGTGGAGGCCAGCCTGGGCGCCTGGCGCGTGGTGCGTGGCTTCGTGCTCAACAACCAGCTCACCGACTTCTCGGCCCAGCCGGCCGACGCCGACGGCCCGGTGGCCAACCGGCTGCAGGGTGGCAAGCGCCCGCGCAGTTCGATGGCGCCGACGCTGGTCTTCGACCGAGCATCTGACGGCACCCGTGGTGCATTGCGGGCCGTGACCGGGTCCCCCGGCGGCGCGGCCATCATTGCCTTCGTCGCCCAGACCCTGGTGGCACTGAAGGAAGGGCGGCTCGACGCGCAGGCCGCGACCGAGATGCCGCGCGTCGGTGCCTTCAACACCCCCGCCACCGTGCTGGAGCGCGACCACCCCGACAGCGCCGCGCTGGACACGCTGGAGGTCGCGTTGCGCGCACGCGGCCATCGTGTGGTACGCGCGCCCATGACCAGTGGCGTCGCCACCATCCTGCGCGTGCCCGGCGGCTGGCAGGGCGGCGCCGACCCGCGGCGCGAAGGCCAGGCGCTGGGCGACTGAACCACGGCCCCACCCCAGGAGACCCCCGATGAGCGAGACCCACTTCCAGGTGCGCAGGCAGGCGCTGGCCGAGACGCGCTGCGTGCAGCGCGAGGCCGCTCCGCTGGCCGACGGCCAGGTGCGTGTGCGCGTGGACCGTTGCGCCTACACGGCCAACAACATCACCTACGCCGCCTTCGGCGAAGCCATGCACTACTGGGACTTCTACCCCACCGGTGACGCCGACTGGGGCAACATCCCCGTGTGGGGCTTCGGTGACGTGGTGCAGAGCCTGCACCCCGGCGTGGCGGTGGGTGAACGCCTGTACGGCTACTGGCCCAGCGCCAGCCACGCGGTGCTGGCGCCCACCCGGCTGCGCGCCGCCGGGTTTGCCGACGGCAGCGCGCACCGCGCCAGCCTGCCCGCCGTCTACAACCAGCTGCTGCGCTGCAACCAGGACCCGCTGTACACCCGCGACAGCGAAGACCTGCAGGCCCTGCTGCGCCCGCTGTTCACCACCAGCTGGCTGATCGACGACTTCCTGGCCGACGAGGCCTTCTTCGGCGCCGCCCGCGTGCTGCTGTCGTCGGCCAGCAGCAAGACGGCCAACGCCACCGCGGCGCTGCTGCACGCGCGCGGCGGCGTGGAGGTGGTGGGCCTCACGTCGCCCGCCAACAGCGCCTACTGCGAACGCCTGGGCGCCTACCACCGCGTGCTGGCCTACGACGACCTGGAGACGTTGGCACCCGACGCGCCGGCGGTGTACGTGGACTTTGCCGGCAACGGCGCGTTGCGCCGGCGCGTGCACGCCCACCTGCCGGCGCTGGCCTACAGCTGTTCGGTGGGCGGCACGCACGTGGACCAGCTCGCCGGCGCGCGCGACCTGCCGGGGCCCAGGCCGGTGCTGTTCTTCGCCCCGGTGCAGGTGAAGAAGCGCCTGGACGAGTGGGGGCCGGAGGCCTTCGAGCAGCGCCTGGCCGAAGCGTGGCGCGCCCACCTGGCGCGGGTGACGGCCGGACCGGCGCCGTGGGTGCGTGTGGTGGCACATGCGGCGCCGGAAGGGCTGGCGGCGCTGCATGCGCGGGTGCTGGGCGGGCGGGATGATCCGGAGGTGGGGTGTGTGATGGTGTGGGGGCGGTAGGCAGTAGGCGGGAGGTGTGAGGCTTGCGTCCATCGGTTGCGGTCGCGCACGGCGGCAAGCCCGGGACCCGGGCGCAGTTGGCCGTTCGGGCCATGGCGCTACAGCCGCAGCCATGATGGCGCGACTGGCCACTGAGGTCCGGATCCGTCCGAACGGCGCCTTTGCAGCGGTTGCTGCCTGTCGCGGCTGCGGACCCGATGCCCGGTATCTGGTGCGGAGCAGTCATCGGCGCGGTGCCGATCTCGTCCGCTCAATGGCAACTCATCTAGGTGCAGCTGACCTCGCGAGCCCCGATGCCGATCGAGACGCTCGAACCACCGCTCCCTGCGGTGGCGTACTGGCACTCCCGACCCTGAGGTGACATCCGTTGTCCCGATCTCGCGGCCCGGCAGTTGCCGGTCGCACACGCTCGCAATCACCGACAGGAGACCCCGCGGCGAAGGGCACACGTCGGCGGGCACCATTCAGGGCGACTGAGGCAGGGAGCGTGGATCGAGACAGTGCGGGCTCGCCCGATCGGGAGCCCTTCGTGCACGCAACCGGCCGGCAGTCCCTTGCGGCGCGGACGGCACCCCGCTCCATTACGAGCGCCACCGCCCCGAGCAGACAACGCTGTATCGCCTGTTCAGCAGCACGCGGCTAGCTTCATCGCCTACACACAAGCCAGCACCGGATCGGAGCTGCCGCGCTACATCAAGGACGATTTCCACGCCTTCCGCGAGTGTGGTTCCTGGCGCATGGCTTCCTGAGGCTGCGCTGCGGCGAGTACAGGCACGACAAGCTGTTGGCCTTCAGCTGCAAGCGCCGCGGGCTCTGCCCTTCGTGCAGCACCCGGCGCACGGACTCTCGCTGCTGTCTTCGAACCCGACCGCGCGCCAAGCCTGATCAGCCCATGGCTCAGAGCTTGGGAGTCCTTTACCCCCCTGTTCAGATGCTTGACTAGATCACGCGCAACAGGCTACGTTCCAGCGGAGTAGCGGGGGAAGAGCAATGCGAGCACGGTGTGCCAAGTGGGTGGCGTTGACGTCTGTGTTCCTGTCAGGGCTCGCATCAGCGGCTCCGATCATCGTCGTCGAGGGCGATGTAGTCCTGTTTAACTTTGATGTCACCAGCGCGGGCGCGTCCCCTCCTCCGCCCTATGCCGGGACCTCGCTCAACTTCTCCGGCAGCGCTCTAGAGGGCCCACTCACAGGCCAGGCTGTGCTCTATAAGCACCTAGACGCGGTCTCGCCATACAACTACTTCTCTACCCCTTACTTTGGGACAGGTGGAGGTGTACCGGACTTGCTAGCCGACGGCATGTTCTCCGTGGTGGTGTCGGTGTTTACGGGATCAATCAGACTGGACCCGTACTTCGTCGGCTGGCTCGGGCGCCCTGGTACCGATTCTTTTGAAGGCACAGGGGCGATTCGGGCAACCGAGATTCGGTTCTTGGCGCGGGCAGACGATGATCCCCCAGTGGCGACCGTCCCGGAGCCTGCGACCCTGTCGCTCGTTAGCTTAGTGCTCGCTGGACTCGCCGTAGCGAATAGCCGGAGCCGATCCCGGGTTCAGACCAAGTCGAGACTTCAGGCGGCGGCCGTGTAGTCCCTACGTAGAGTCCGACAAGACCCCCCTCGACCTGCTCCAAGTATCACCCCGCCTAGGCCACCTTCAGCAGGCTCTCGCAGTAGGCCCCATCGCTGCAGACCGAGTGCATCATGGTCTGCACGAGGGGCCTAGAAAGGGACAGCCGCTACGTGGAGGCCCTCCCCACACTCACACAGCGTTCTTCACCTTCACCAGCGCCTTCGTCGGCAGGGGCGCGCCACCCAAGTCGAGGCGATAGGTTATCCGGGGCTTCCGTGGTCCTCGATATTGGCCGCAAGGTTCTCCGACCGGCCAGCATCTTCCATCAGCGTGACCACGGTCCTCCGCAGACCGTGGACCACATGCTGGTCACCGTAGCCGAGTGCGGCCTTCAGGCACCCGAACCGCTTCCCGATGGCGTTGGACCTGCCGCCGCACTTGTTGCACTTCAGACAACCCAGCACGTAGCTGGCTGGAACAGCTGTGCAGCTACATCAAGCGGCCATCGCTGTCGGAGGAGCGAGTGCCGCTCAGCGCTGCGTGGCAGGCAGGCCAAACGGTGAAGACGCCGTGGTGTGAAGGGGCAACACATTTGGTGATGAGTCCGCTGGACTTCATGCAGCGGCTGGCGGCGCTGGTGCCGCGGCCAAGATCGCACCTCATCAGGTTCCACGGCGCAATGGCCCCGAACGCCAAGTTGCGCTCGCTGGTAGTCCCGCAGCGGCGCTCGAGTAAGACGGGCCGGTCGCCGAAGCTGCTGTGGCCGCTGTGGCCGCAGCGTGCGAACTCGAGCCGGTCCAGGCCATCACTCGCCACATCAGCTGGGCGCCGCTGCTCGAGCGCGTGTTCGACATCGACATTCGGTACGGCCCGAAGTGCGACGGCGGGGAACTGAAGATCGTCGCGGCCATCCTGGAGCGGCCGGTGATCGAGAAGATTCTGGCGCATCTGAGCCTGGACCCACACCCCGCCCAAGGGTCGAGCGCGCGAGGTCGGGCAGGTACAGCTGACGCCGACGTTGAGCGCCAGCCAATGTCAGGTTTGCGAGTCCGCTGCCTCTCGGCCGTCGAAGACGACCGGTAGCTGCCAGTCTGAAGCACCGATTGACCGCGCCTACCCAACCGTGCTCGTCGCGCCGGGGTCCAGGTTCGCGAAGGCGCAGCGTGTGTATGGCTTGCCGGGCGTCGAACCCGAAGGGCGCGCAAGCAAGCTCGAGCGGTCCTGCGGTTCCTGATCGCGGCTAGCCCGTCTGGCGTCCGCCACCCGGCCCGGCCGCTACCCTCAACCGCCCCACCTCGATCCCGTTCCAGTTCCGCAGCGGCGCATCCCACACGCTGCGCAGCAGCGCCGCGTCGCCGCCTTCGGCCTTCATCAGCGTGTGCAGCAGCCCGGCCAGCACCACCTCGGCGGCGCGGGCGGTGTTGCCGTCGTCCATCTTGATCGCCAGGCCCAGGCCCAGCTCGGGCAGGGCGGCGCAGTAGACGCCTTCGGCGCCCACCTTGCAGCACAGGCGTTCGCCGAAGTGCGCCATCAGCCGCGTGTCCAGCCGGCCGCTGCCGGCCACCATGAAGGGCGCGGCGGCAATGGCCTGGCGCAGGCGTTTCGCGGCACGGGCGTGGTCGGGCGACAGCCCCTGGCCGCTGGCCACCTTGGCAAAGGCATGCGCCAGGTGGCGCAGCGGGATGGCGTAGGTGGGGATGGAGCAGCCGTCGGTGCCGCGCGCCGTCTGGTTGAGGTCGAACCCGGTGGTGGCCTGCAGCGCCGCGGTCACCTCGCGCATCACGGGGTGGTCGGGCTGCACGTAGCCGCGCAGGAAGCCGCGCGCGTCGCCCGACTTGTCCATCGCGCAGCCCAGGCAGACGAAGCCGCTGTGCTTGCCGGAGCAGTTGTTGTGCAGCGCGCTGGGCGTGGCGCCGTCGCGCGCCAGCGCGCGCTGCGCCGCTTCGTTGTAAGGCCAGTGCGTGCCGCATTCCAGCGCCGCCACGTCCAGCCCGGCCTTGGCCAGCATGGCGGCAGCGGTCTGCGCATGCTCCGGCTCGCCGCCGTGGGACGCGCAGGCCAGCGCCAGTTCGGCGTCGTTCAGGCCCAGCGCGTCGGCGGCGCCGCTGGCCACCAGCGGCAGCGCCTGAAGCAGCTTGACGGCCGAGCGCGGGAACACCGGGCGGTCGATGTCGCCCAGCGCGGTGTGCAGGGTGCCCGTGGCGTCCACCACGGCCAGCGCGCCGCGGTGGCGCGACTCCACGGCGCCGCCCCGCAGCACCTCGACGAGAACCGGATTGCTTGTCATGCGCGCGACTGTAGCGGCCCGCCGCCCGCCCCAGAATCGCACGATGTCCACCACCGCCCTGGCCCTTGTGCTGTGTGCCGCGCTGCTGCACGCCACCTGGAACATCGCCGCCAAGAAGGCCGGTGGCGGCGACAGCTTCATGGTCATGGGCGCGCTGATGGTGGGCGTGCTGTGGGCACCGCTGGCGCTGGTGCTGTGCTGGCACGAACTCTGGGCGCTGACCGCGGCGCAGTGGGGCTTCGTGCTCGCCACCACGCTGGTGCACCTGGGCTACTACCGCTGCCTGCTCACCGGCTACCGCGAGGCCGACCTCACCGTGGTCTACCCGGTGGCGCGCGGCACCGGGCCGCTGATCACGGTGGTGGTGGCCGTGGCGCTGCTGGGCGAAAGGCCGGGCTGGCTGGGCGCGCTGGGCGTGGCGGCGGTGTGCGGCGGCGTCTTCGTGCTGGCCGGCGGGCCGCGCCTGCTGCGGACCTCCGCCGACGCTCGCCTGCGCGCCGGGCTGCGCTGGGGCGGGCTCACCGGGCTGTTCATCGCCGGCTACTCGGTGCTGGACGGCTACGCGGTCAAGGTGATGCTGATCTCGCCCATCCTGCTGGACTGGCTGACCAACCTGCTGCGCCTGCCGTTCCTGCTGCCGGGTGAGGTGGGGCGCTGGCGGCAGGACGCCACCGGCCAGCAGGCCGTGTGCCGCGCGCAGTGGCGCTACGCCCTGGTGGGCGCGGTGCTCGCGCCCATCGGCTACGTGATGGTGCTGTACGCGCTGACGATGGCGCCGATGTCGCTGGTGTCGCCGGCGCGCGAGGTGTCGCTGCTCTTCGCCGCGCTCATCGGCGGCCGCCTGCTGGGCGAGGGCGACCGCTGGCTGCGCCTGGCCGGGGCGGCCTGCATTGCCGGTGGGGTGGCGCTGCTGGCGTCGGCGTGAGGCTTGTCGCCTGGCACAACTGCGCGAAGCGCTGACTTCGGGTTCGGCGCTGCCGCTTTCTGAGGGTCTTGGCGAGGCCTTTGCACGCAAGCCCCCGGGTCATCGCGGGACTTGTGCTGCCCCCAGCACGGCGCGCCGCCCGCGCCGTTGCAATGCGGCGCTTCACTGGCTTGTGCACGGACCTCCATGACGCCCGAAATCCTCCCCACCACCTACGTGAACTGGCTCGTCGTGGCTTCGTTCGTGGTCTCCGCCCTGGGGGCGTACGTGGCGCTCACCGCCGCGCGCTTCATGCGCGACCGACGCGGCCGCGTCAGCCGCCTCAATGCGCTGCTGGCCGGTGTGGCGCTGGGTGGCGTGGGCATCTGGTCGATGCACTTCCTGGGCATGCTGGCCTGGGACGCCGGTCTGGCGCTGGGCTACCGGCTGGGCGAGACGCTGCTGTCGCTGCTGATCGCCGTCGGCGTCTCGGCCCTTGCGTTGGGCTACATGGCCGCTGGGTCGTTCACTGCCCGCCGCGTGCTCGTGGCCGGCCCGCTGGCCGGCCTGGGCGTGGCGGCGATGCACTTCATCGGCATGGCCTCGGTGCGCTTCGGCGGCTTCCTGCAATGGGACGCCGGCCTGGTGGCGCTGGCCGTCGGCATCGCCGTGGTGGCGGCCACCGCGGCGCTGTGGCTGGCCTTCGGGCCCGGGCAGCGCATCCCTCGCACGGCATCGGCACTGGTGATGGCCGCGGCCGTGTGCACCATGCACTACACCGGCATGGCCGCAGCCGACGTGGTCTGCACCACGGCCGACCGCGCCGCCAAGATCCCCGGCCTGCTCTACGGCGACGAACTGGCGATGCTGGTGGTGGCCGTAGCGCTGAGCGCGGCGGTGGTCATCGCCGCCGACCTGATGGTGCAGCGCTTCACGCGCGCAGCCGCGGTGCGCTGACGCTCAGGCCTTCAGCGCCGGCGCACCGATCACGTGCAGCTCCCGTTGCGGGAACGGGATCGTGATGCCGCCGGCCTCCAGTTGCTGCTTGGCGGCCTTCAGCAGGTCCAGCTGGGTGTCCCACCAGTCGGCGCGCGCGGTCCACACGCGCAGCAGGATGTTCACCGAGCTGTCGGCGAGGGCCTGCACCTTGATCAACGGCGCCGGGTCGGCGCGCACGCGGGCGTCGGCCGCCACCACGCGGGAGAGGATGGCGATGGCGGTGTCGATGTCGTCGCCGTAGGCGATGCCGTAGGTCTGGTCGATGCGGCGCAGGTCCTGGTCGGTCTCCGACAGGTTGACCAGCGTCTTGCCCCAGATCTCGGCGTTCGGGATGAAGGCCTTGGGGCCGTCGGGCAGGTGGGCGCGGCAGGCGAAGAAGCCGATGCTGTCGATCACATAGACATTGCCGCCGATGTTGACCGCATCGCCGATCTTGAACGGCCGCAGCAGCAGGATCATCACGCCGGCGGCCACGTTGCTCAGCGTGCCCTGCAGGGCCAGGCCGATGGCCAGGCCGGCGGCACCGACGGCGGCGATCAGGCTCGCGGTCTCCACCCCGAAGCGGCCGAGCACGGCAATCACCGTGAAGGCCATGATGACCAGGCGCACGATCTTGCCGGCCAGCGGGTGGAAGACCGGGTCGATCTTGTCGGAGCGGCCCAGCGCCTTGCGAACCAGGCGACCGGCCCAGCCGGCGATCGTGAAGCCGATGACCAGCGTGATCAGCGCGCCGGCGAGGTTGCCACCCCAGGCGATCAGCAGGGCGGGCAGTTGTTCGGTGTAGCGTTGAAGGATGTCGTTCATAGGCGGCCGAGCTTAGCCCGCCTGCGGCGGACCGTCAGGGCGCGCCGCTGATCCGCACCTGGCTACCCTGGCATCCCGCCGTTCATCCCACGTTTCCTGCCCGATGACCCTCCACCTGCTCGGCGTCGACTTCACCAGTGCGCCCACGCGGCGCAAGCCCATCACCGTGGCCCGTGGCCGGCTCGCGACCGGGGTGCTGCGGCTCGACGCCGTCGAGGCCCTGGTGTCGATGCCGGCCTTCGAGGCCGTGCTGGCCGAGCCCGGCCCCTGGCTGGGCGCGTTCGACTTCCCGTTCGGCCTGCCGCGGGCCTTCGTCGACGCGCAGGCCCTGGGTGCCACGGTGGCCGAGGTCAGCGCTGCCGTGCACGCGCGCTGCGCCGCGCGCATGGAGTTCCGGGCGCTGGTGGACGGCTGGGGCCAGGGCCTGCCGCACCGCGCCACCGACCTCGCGCTCGGCCCCGGCCTGCGCGCCACCAGCCCGCTGCAGACGCGCTACGTGCCGGTGGGTTTCATGTGGTTCGAAGGCCTGTCGCGGCTGCTGGCGGCGGGCGCGTCGCTGCCGGGCCTTCACGCGGCCGACCCGCAGCGCCAGGCGCTGGAGGGCTACCCGGGCGCGCTGGCGCACGCGGTGCTGGGGCGACGCTCGTACAAGAACAGCGACGAGCCCGACCGCCTGATCGCGCGCATCGACCTCGTCGACGCGCTGGAGCAGGGCCGCGTGCCGGCGCCGTATGCCGGCGCGCCGCGGCTCAAGCTCGGCCATGCGCTGCGCGAAGCGCTGGTGGCCGACGCCAGCGGCGACCGGCTCGATGCCGTGCTCTGCCTGGTACAGGCTGCGTGGGCCGCCGGCCAGCCGGCCCTGGCGCAGCCGACGCAGGTGGACGCGGTGGAAGGCTGGATCCTCGGCGCCCGCTGATCGCGCCCCGAACGCCCGGCGGCGGGCACGACGGCGCGTCACCAAAAGGTCACACGGCACGCCGTTGTCGCCACCGCGCGACGTTGCGGCGCCGTCGCATCGCCATGCGCACCCGGGCGCAACCGCCGGTTCGGGTGGCCCCGCGTGTGTGACAGCCTGTCACGCCGGAAGACTGGCCCGCCCCATTTCTTCACCGTCGGAGCCTACGGACCATGTCATTCCCCCTGTCACGCATCGCCCTGGCCGCCCTGCTGGCCAGCACCGGCACCGCGGCGCTGGCGCAGCAGAGCGCACCGGCACAGCGCGTCGAGATCACCGGCTCGGCCATCAAGCGCGCCAACGCCGAAGGGCCGGCACCGGTCGAGATCGTCAACCGCCAGGACATCGAGCGCAGCGGCGCGTCGAACGTCAATGAACTGCTGCGCTCGATCCCGTCGATCGACATCTTCGACCAGGGCGAGATCTCGTCCAACTCGCCGGCCGGGTCGGGTACGGCCAACGTGCTGCTGCGCGGCCTCAGCGAAAGCGAGGTGCTGGTGCTGCTCAACGGCCGCCGCGTGCCGGTGAATGCGCTGTACGACTCCTCGGGCGCGGGCGCGGCCTTCGACGTCAACTCGCTGCCCATCGGCGCCATCGAGCGCATCGAGATCCTGAAGGACGGCGGCTCGGCCATCTACGGCGCCGACGCCGTGGCCGGCGTCATCAACTTCATCACGCGCACCGACTACCAGGGCCTGGAACTCACCGCCAACTACGGCACCAGCAGCCGCAGCGACGGCACCGAGAAGCGCGTGGGCATGGCCTTCGGTTTTGGCGACCTGATGAAGGACCGCTACAACGTGCTGGTGGGCGTGGACGTGTTCAAGCGCGACCCGATCTTCCGCAAGGACCGCGAGCTGACCGACTCGGTGGACTTCCGCGACGTCGGCGCCGGCGACCGGCGCAGCAGCTTCTCGCCCTTTGGCAACGTGGTCGATCCCAACACGGGCGCGCCAGTGGGCATCCCCTACACCGCCTGCCCGGCCGACCAGCTGGGGGCCGGCAACATCTGCCGCTACGACTTCAACCAGAGCATCCTCACCTCGTACAACGGCGCCGACCGCCTCAGTGCGCTGCTGGTCGGCAACGTGGCCCTCACCGACGACATCCGGCTGTTCGCCGAAGGCACCTTCTCGACGTCGAAGGACCTGTTCGAGGCCCACCCGGTGCCCGACTACTTCATCGTGCCGATCACCGACGAGGCGCAGCGCCCGTACGAGATCCTGGACGGCGACGGCAATGGCACCGACACCGTCTACATCGCCGGCCGCTTCATGCAGGGCGGACCGCGCACCACGCGCCGCACCTCGGACTTCTTCAATGCTGCCGTCGGCGTCGAGGGCTACACCGCGGGCCTGGACTGGAAGGTCGCGCTGAGCCACGGCGCGAGCAAGGTGAAGAACGAGGACAGCAACTACTTCGACGCCAACCTCTGGCTGGCCGCCACCGGCGACGGCTCCATCAACCCCACGGTGCTGACCAACGACCAGGCGCTGGTCGATTCGCTGAAGGTCACGCCGGTGCGCACCGGCGAATCCAAGCTGACCACGTTCAGCGGCCTGGTCGGCGGCGACCTGATGCAGCTGCCCGGCGGCACGCTGCGCTACGCGGTGGGTTTCTCGCACACCAAGGAGTCGCTGCGCGACACGCCCGATGCGCTGACCCAGGCCGGCCAGGTGGTGGGCAGCATCCAGCAGTCGGCCGTCGATGCCTCGCGCAGTTTCAGCGCCGTGTTCGGTGAGCTGCAGGTGCCGTTGGCGAAGAACCTGGAAGGGCAGGTGGCGGTGCGCTACGACCACTACGACAGCTACAACCAGACGAGCCCGAAGATCGGCCTGAAGTACACGCCGATGCCGACGCTGGCGTTCCGCGCGTCGTACACCGAGAGTTTCCGCGCCCCGGTGCTCAAGCAGCTCTTCGGCGCCACCGAGGAAGGTGCGACCACGATCACCGAGCCCGACCTGTGCCGACTGTTGGGCGTGCCGGTGACCGACGACGGCGAGGGCGGCGAGACCTGCCTGGTCAACGCCTTCCAGGTCAACGGTTCCAACCCCGACCTGAAGCCCGAGAAAGGCAAGACCTTCAACCTGGGCGTGATCTTCGAGGCCGGGCGCCACTTCAACGCCAGTATCGACTGGTGGAAGATCACCAAGGAGGACGACATCTCTTCGCCCACCGTCGCCAGCGCCATCGAGCAGGGCTTCTGGCAGAACGACGGGCCGCGGGTGCGTGTGTTCACCAACCTGCAGAACATCGCCGAACGCGAGACCGCGGGCGTGGACGTGGACGCCCGGCTGCGCATGCCGGGCACGGTGCTGGGCAACCTGAGCATCCGCAACCTGCTGACCTACTACACCACCAACAAGACCAGGGATTCAGCGGGCGAGGACTGGACGGAGTTCAACGGCACCTACGCCACGCCGCGCTTCCGCAACAGCTTCTCGGTGACCAGCAGCGTCGGCGCCTGGGCCTTCTTCGGCGCCTGGCGCACGGTGGGTGGCTTCTGGGACACCGACCGCGGCTTCCCGCTGCCGGCCAACACCCGCAAGGTGCACGCGCACGAGGAACTGGACCTGCAGGTGTCGTACAGCGGGCTGGCGGGCTGGGAGTTCACCGCCGGCATGAAGAACGTGCTCGACAACGCGCCGCCGCTGAGCGTGCAGAACGCGTCCAGCAACAGCTACTCGCAGATGGGCTTCGCCGAGGTGTATTCGGCGCGCGGCCGCTTCGGCTACGTGACGGCGAAGTACAGCTTCTGAAGGCAGCGCGTGCCGGGTGCCGTGCGCCCGGCACGCTGTTCAGCCCCGCGGCATCGCCTGCAGCACCTCGGCGATGCCGCGCACGGCGGCGTCCAGCTCCAAAGCGGTCCACGCCGGGTAGGCCACCACCAGCCCGTTGAAGTGGGTGGCCTGCCAGCAGCGGGTGGAGAGCGCCTCGGCGCCGATGCGGCGGCGGCGCAGCGCCTGCACCACGTCCACGTCGCGCCAGTGCGGCGGCAGGTGCAGGCAGGCGTGCCAGGCGGTGTCGGTGCGACCCAGGATCACGTCGGCCGGCAGCCAGCGGCGCACCGCCTGGCGAAAGGCCTCGCGGCGTACGCCCAGTGTTTCCCGGAGCGTTCGCAGGTGGGCGCTGAGGTGGCCACCGTCGATGAAGGCCTCCAGCGCCAGCTGCTGAGCCACCGGCGTGTGGTCGCCCAGCGGTCCGCGCGCGGTGATGAAGACGTCGGCCAGGCGCTGCGGCACCACCAGGTAGCCGATGCGCAGCGACGGGAACATCACGCCTTCGAAGGTGCCCATCAGGATCACGCGTTCGGCGGCATCGCGCGCCATCAGCGCCGGTGGCGCCGGTGGGCGGTGCACCAGCTCGTCGTTGAAGCAGCCCTCGACGATCCAGCGCTGGTGTTCGGCGGCCCAGGCCAGCAGCGCGTCGCCACGCGCGCGCGAGGTGGGCGTGCCCAGCGGGAACTGGGCCAGCGGGTGCAGGTAGGCCAGGCGGGCCTCGGGCGCCAGCGCCATGCCGGTGGCGATGTCGAAACCCTCGTCGTCCAGCGGCACGCCCACGGCGCGCGCATGCAGCATCTCCAGCAGCAGCGGCAGGCTGGGGTGGCTGGGATCCTCCACCAGCACGGCATCACCGGGCTTGAGCAGCACGCGGGCGATGGTCTCGATGGCCTGCAGCGGGCCGTTGACCACGATGACCTGCTCGCCCGTGCAGTGCAGCCCGCGTGTGAGCGCCACGTGGCGCGCGATGGCCGAGCGCAGCGTGGGCAGGCCGGCGGTGGGGCCGTAGCCGAGGTGGTCGCGCCATTCCTCCTGCAGTGCGGCGTTGACCAGCCGCCGCCAGCGCTCGAGCGGGAACTCCGCTTCCGGCCAGGCCCGCGGGTGCAGCACCGGCGGGTGGAACTGCTGGCGCGGCAGCTCGAAGGCGCGCGCCAGCGCCATGTAGGGCGAGAACTGCTCGAGGCGGCGCCGCGCGGCCTCGTTGGCTTCGGGAGCCGTCTCCGGCGCCGGCTGGATCTGAGCCACCGGCACGTCGTGGCGCACGTAGCTGCCGTCGCCCACGCGGCGCTCCACCAGGCCGTCTGCCTGCAGCTGGGCGAAGGCCTCGTCGATGACGCCGCGCGCCACCCGCCATTCGCGGGCGAGCTGGCGTGCCGACGGCAGCCGTGCGCCGGGCGCGAGCACGCCCGCGCGGATCTGGTCGATCACCGTGCGGTAGACCTGGGCGCGGCGGCCGCGCAGCTGCTGTGCGTCCTCGCCCATCGTCGTCAGCAGGGGGCCGCTGGCCCGCTTGGTCACGTGTTCTGCTCCTGCGGCGGCGGTGAACACATCATGCGCCGGCCCGGCCGCGGAAACGAGGGGGCGGCGACGAACGACGGCAGGCGGGGGACGAGCCGCAGCCTGGCGCGAAGGACGGCCGTGGCGCGCATTGGCCCTGGCCACGGCCGCGCAATGGACCTTGCGCCGGCCCGGCGCCGCCGACGATCATGGTGGCGTGATCCCACCCATCCAGCCCTCTGCCTCCGCCGACGCCGTGCCGCCCGGCGTGCGGCGCCTGCTGCTGTTTGTGGGCCCTGTGCTGCCCGGCGAGGCCGACGTGGCCAGCGCCATGGCGCGCGCCGGCTGGCGCTGCCTGTGGCTGCCGGACATGGCGGCGGCGCAGCGGGCGGCCGCCCATGCACGCTTCGACGCCGTGGTGCTGCGGGCCGAGTGCGAAGGCGGCCCGGCGCCGCGTGACATCGATGCGCTGCGCCAGGCACTGGGCTGCCCGGTGCTGGTGGCCGCCGGCGCGGCCGACGAGGTCGACGAGGTGATCGCGCTCGAGCTCGGCGCCGATGCGTGGCTGGCCGGGCCGCTGACGGCACGCCGGCTGCGGGCGCACCTGGTGGCCGTGCTGCGGCAGCGCGACGCGGCCCAGGCGCTCCCAGAGCCGGCGTCGTTGACGCTGGGCGGCTGGTTGCTGGACGAGGCAGCCCGCCGGCTGCAGCGCGACGACCGCCGTGTCGAGCTGACCGCGCTGCAGGTAGCGCTGCTGCGCTGCCTGGGCACGCAGCCGGGCCGCGTGGTCACGCGCGACGCGCTGGCGCAGGCCGCCGGCGGCGGCCGCGAGCTGCAGGCACGCAGCGTGGACGTCTACGTGGCGCGGCTGCGCCGTCGCCTGCGCGAGGCGCGGGTCGACGGCCTGGACATCGAGGGCGTGCGCGGGCGCGGCTACACGCTGGAGGTCGGCGTGGCACCCGCCGCGTCCGGGCTGCGCTGGCCCTGGGTGCCACGCACCGAGCGGCCGGCGTTCAGCGGCGTGGCCACCGCCTGAGCAGGCGCGGCCTCACCACTGCCCGTAGAACACGCCGGCGCGCTTGTGGCCGGCGGTGGCGGCGGCCACCTGGGCGTCGCTGACCGTGGTGCGGTGCCGCCGCGCGGCCAGGAAGGCCAGCAGGCGGTCGCGCAGCTGGGCGCGGATGTCGGCCGTGGCCAGGTCGCGGCCCAGGTCGTGGAACTCGTCGGGGTCGGCCTGCAGGTCGTAGAGCTGCTCCGGCAGGTCCAGCCAGTAGACGTAGCGCCAGCGCGCGGTGCGCAGGCTGAAGGCGCGGCAGCGGTCCACCGGGCGGCCCAGCGTCAGCCGGGCCTGGCGGTAGCTGTAGTCCAGCTCGCTGTAGGCCATGTCGCGCCAGTCGGCCGGGTGCTCGCCGTGCAGCAGCGGCTGCAGGCTGCGGCCTTCCAGGCGCTGCGCCGGCTGCGCCACCTGCATCGCATCGAGGATGGTGGGCACGATGTCCACCGCCTCCACGAAGCGCGGGTCCACCGTACCGCGCGTGGCATCGGCGGCGGCGCGCGGGTCGGCCACGATCAGCGGCACCCTCTGGACGGTGTCGTGGAACAGCTCCTTCTCGCCCAGCCAGTGGTCGCCCAGGTAGTCGCCGTGGTCGGCGGTGAAGATCACCAGCGTGTCGTCGAGCACGCCCTGCGCCGCCAGGGCATCGAAGAGCCGGCCCAGGTGGTCGTCGAGCTGGGTGATCAGGCCCTGGTAGGCCGGGCGCACGGTGCGGATGCAGTCGTCGCGCTGGAAGCTGACGCTCTCCTCCTGTTGGCGGTAGGCGGCCAGCACGGGGTGCTCCGCTTCGCGCTCGACGGCGCTGCGCACCACGGGCAGGCACTGGTCGGCCGTGTACATCGCGTGGTAGGGCGCCGGCGCCATGTAGGGCCAGTGCGGCTTCACGTAGCTCAGGTGCAGCACCCAGGGCTCATGGCCCATGCGCCGCACGAAGCCGATGGCCTGGTCGGTCATGTAGGCCGTCTCGGAGTGCGCCTCCTGCACGCGCGCCGGCAGGTGGCAGTGCCGCATGTGCCAGCCGCTGACCACGCTGCCCTCGGCGTCCACGGCCGAGATGACGAAGTCGCTCCAGGGGTCGGCGCTGTCGTAGCCGTGCGCGCGGAGGAAGGCCGGGTAGCCGCTCTCGTCGCCCGGCGCATGGTGGCCGTCGTAGCGGTCGATCTCCTCGAAGCCGCCGCGCTCCAGCAGCGTGGCCAGCTCGCTGCCGCCTTCGAGCTGCAGGCGGGCTAGGCCCTGGCGGTCGGGCATCACGTGCGTCTTGCCGGCCAGCGCCAGGCGGTGGCCGGCACCGCGCAGCATCTCGCCCAGCGTGACCTCGCCCACCGACAGCGGCACCCGGTTCCAGGTGGCGCCGTGGCTGATGGGGTAGCGGCCGGTGTAGTACGACATCCGGCTCGGCCCGCAGACGCCGCTGTTGACGAAGGCGTTGGCGAAGCGCACGCCGCGCGCGGCCAGCGCGTCCAGGTGGGGCGTCTTCAGGCAGGGGTGGCCGGCGCAGCCCAGGTGGTCCCAGCGCAGCTGGTCGGCCATGATGAAGAGCACGTTCACCACGGCGTCCCGCGTGCTGGCGGCGGTGCCGTCACTGGCCGGGCTTGAAGCCCGAGGCGCGGATGACCTCGCCCCAGCGCTCGTAGTCGGCCTTCAGGATCCCGGCCAGCTGGTCCGGGCCGTAGCCGGTGGGCTCCAGCCCCATGTCCACCAAGCGCTTGTTCAGCGCCGGATCCGCGACCGCGGCCATCGCGGCCGCCGACAGCTTCTTCAGCACGTCCGGCGGCGTGCCGGCCGGCGCGAACACGGCGTACCAGGGCTTGGCCACCAGGTCGTAGCCCAGCTCCTTGAAGGTGGGCACGTTGCCGAAGGCCGGGTCGCGCTGGTCGCCGGCCACGGCCAGCAGGCGGGCACGGTCGCTCTGCACCAGCGCACGGATGTCGGCTGCGACGGTGGAGATCGCCGAGATCTCGTTGGACGCGATGGCCTGCATCGCCGCCGCCGTGCCCTTGTAGGGCACGTGCGTCATCGGCAGGCCGGCGGCGCGGCCGAACATCACACCGAAGAAGTGCGGGATGCTGCCCGGCGCGGCCGAACCATAGAAGCCGTTCTTCTGCGGGTCGCTCTTCACCCAGGCCACGTACTCGGCCAGCGTCTTGGCCGGCACGTTGGTGGCCACGCCCAGGCCGACCTGGAAGCTGCTGAGGTGGGCCACCGGCGCGAAGTCCTTGAACGGGTCGTAGCGCAGTTGGCCGGCAAAGCTGTGCGGGAAGATGCCCATCGTGGCCACTGGCGTCATCAGCAGCGTGGTGCCGTCGGCCGGCGCGGCCTTGACCAGCTCGTTGGCGATGCGCCCGCCCGCGCCGGGCTTGTTCTCCACGATCACGGTCTGCTTCAGCGTGCCGGCCATGTGTTCGGCCACCACGCGGGCCAGCGCGTCGCTGGTGGCGCCGGCCGGATAGCCGACGACGATCTTCACGATGCCCTGCTGGGCCAACGCCGGCGCGGCCAGGGTGGCGGCCGCCGCGGTCACTGCGGTGGACAGCAGGGTGGTCAGGAAGCGCTGGCGGTTCATGGGCGTGTCTCCGTCGTCGTCAGGGGTTGTGCGGTGACGGCAATCTACGCCCCTGGCCTAGAGTTGTAGAAAACAACTCTGCCCCGGGATGACCCTGAGCCTGCGCCACCCGCGGTCGCTGGACGACCTGCTGAACTACCGCCTGTTGCAGCTGCACGCGCTCAGCGGCGCGCCGGTGATCCGTCTGCTGGAAGGCCGCTACGGCATCGCGCGGCGCGAGTGGCGGCTGTGGCGGCACGTGGTGAACTGTCGCCGTCAGCGCTGGCCGACGAAGCGCAGTTGGACCGCCCGCGCACCAGCCGCGCCATCGGCGCCCTGGTGGCCAAGGGCCTGCTCGTACGGGTGCCGCTGCCGGGCGACGCGCGCCAGGCCCGCGTGGCGCTGACTGGGGCTGGGCGGCAGCTGCACGACGAGGTGTTCCCGCAGGTGGCGGCCATCAACCAGGCGGTGCTGCAGGCGGTGGACGATCGCGCGCTCCGTCAGCTCGACCGGCTGCTGACCGCGCTGACGGCCAGGGCGCGTGCCCTCAACGCCGAGCTGGTGCAGGACGTGCGCGCCGACCGCCGCGCGGGCGGCTCGCGGCGCGTGCGGCCTCAGCGCTGATCGCCCATCGTCTCGGCGCCAGCGGTGGCCGCGGCGCAGGCGGCCAGCAGGCCGTGCATCTCGGCCGCGCTGCCCTGGTCCACCGACAGCACGGTCAGGCGTGGTGCGGCGTCGCTGCGGCCGCGCGGGTCCACCAGGCGCCAGGCGTCGCGGACCTCGGCCTCCACCAGGGCCGGGTCGTCCCCGGCGGCCACCAGCACCACCAGCCGCTGCAGCGGCACGCGCTGCAGCACGGCCTCGAGCTCGAAGCGGGTGCCCAGGCGGCCGGGGTGGTACTCGCGCAGGTCCAGCAGCACCGCCCCGGCGCGGTCCATCAGCGCCAGCACGGTCTCGCGCCAGGTGGCGTTGCTGCAGAAGAGCTCGTGCACGCGGCAGCGGCCGTCGGGGTCACGCGTGCTGTCCAGGGCCTGCAGCCGCGGCGCGATCTCGGTGGCATCGACGATGAAATGCTCGCGCAGCCGGCCACGCAGGAAGGCGAAGAACTCGTCGGGTTCCAGGTGGCCACCGGCCAGGTCGGGCCCGGCGATCATCCACGTGGGGCCGGCAAAGCGCCAGCGCGCCAGGAAGCGGTCGGTGAAGGCCTCGCTGCGCGCGCTGGGCTTGAACACGCGCAGCATCAGCAGGGCGCCGCAGGGTGCCGGTGCACCGCGGCGGGCCCACCACAGCGCCACGCGCTCCAGCGCGCGCCAGCCGAACCAGGCCACCAGCACCACGGCGGCCATCCATTCCATCGCATGCTGGGTGCGGGCGTCGAACGACACCGCCAGCACCAGCGCACCGCACCAGCCGGTGACCAGCGCCCAGTAGGCGTGCAGCGCCATCTGCTGGTCGCTGAAGCGGCGCTCCTCGTAGCGCCGGGCCAGCCGCAGCAGCATGCGCCAGGCGGCGGCACCGGCCCCGCCCAGCACGAGCAGCAGGTACAGGCCGGCCCAGAACCAGTCCTCGACGGTGGTTTCGCTGTCCTCGCCGTCGTCGAAGGCCGCGGCAAAGGCCACGCCGAAGGCGAAGACGACCAGGCCGATCGTCAGCGCCGCCACCAGCGGTGGGCCCGCGCCGCGCACGGCCGGCCGCAGGAAGGCCGCCAGCAGGGCCGCGAGCATGGCCGCGGCGGTGGCCAGCACCAGTGCCGCCCCCAGCTCCGCCCCGCTGCCGACGAGGCCGAGCCCGAAGGCCGCCACCGTCAGGCCGGCGCCGAGCCACACCCGGTCCTCCGGCAGGCCAGCCTGGAAGGCCCAGCCGAGCACGGCGGGCAGCACCAGCAGCGGCCAGAGCACCAGCTGGGTCGCGAGCGTCTCGGCCAGGCTGGCGGACGCCTCGCCACTCGCAGGGTCGCCCAGCGCCGGTTCGCCGCTCATCTGCCACCAGACGACGCCGGCCACCAGCAGCACGCACAGCAGCAGCCACCAGTACAGCAGTCCGGCGGCGAACTGCACGCCCAGCACGCGCCGGCGCAGCCGCCGGGCACCCGCGGCCGGCGTGCCACCGGTGGCGGCGGCGACCTGGTCCGCGTCCACCAGGTCGATGTCCAGTGGCGTGCGGTTCGGCGGCGCCGTCGGCCGGTGCAACTGCACGTCGCCATCACCGTGCGCCAGGGCCGTCTGCAGGACGGTGATGGCCCGCACGTAGCGGCGCCGTGCCCACGCGGCGCCGGCCACCGCGAGCGGCACCAACAGCACCACCAGCAGGGCGACGACGGCGCTCCACTGCGTCAGGTTGAGGTCGTCGCCGGCCATGGTCGCCGCAGTGTGCGGGTTGACCGGCGGCGAGGCACTCCCCAAGCTCGCGGTCGGCGCGGCAGGCGGTCAGAGCCCTCGCCAGTGCGCCACCACGGCCTGCCAGGCCGTCAGGTCCGGCACGACGAAGAAGCCGGCCAGTGTGGCGGCGGCGGCGAAGCCGTAGCCTGCCCACGTGTCGCGCCCGGGCTGGCCGGCGGGCCACCGGTGCCACACCAGCGCCAGCACGATGCCGAAGGTGGTGAAGGCCGGCACCTGGTACAGCCAAGGCGTCGGCAAAGCGGGTCCGTGCGTGTACAGCAGCCGAGCGAACAGCGGGTCCAGCAGCGGCAGGGTGGTGCAGGCCATGAACCGGCCGTGTGCCGCCGGCACGTGGCGCCAGTGCACCGCCAGCGCCAGCGCGATGGCGAACAGCAGCGCCATGGCCAGCGGCAGGTAGACGAAGCGGCCCTCGTGCGCGAAAAGGTCTGCCGGCATGCGGCGTACGCTGTGCCCGGCCAGCAGTACGCTCGACACCACGAAGGCCACCCCCAGCCCGACGCCCACGCGGCCGAGCCCGCGGTGGGCTCGCCGTCGCCGCGACCGCAGCAGCATCGGCTGCACCGCCAGCAGCAGCAACCACGCGGACCCCAGTGCTGCATGGGCATGGGTGTAGGCGCTGGCCGTGGGCCACCGGCCAGGTAGGCCGGCCAGAACGCGACCGCCGACAGCAGCAGCAGGATGCAGGCGATCACGGTCAGCGGATGCGGCATTGGTCCGGGCCCGATGGGGCGGCCACGCGCTGCCGCCGATGACGGCATCATCGCGTCAAACCCGTGCGCTGGCACGGTGGTGAACAGGGGGAAAGGTGACCGGAGGGCGAGCGACAGGCAAGGGGAGACCCCCTGGCGAGAGGCCAGCCACGGCACCACTCGACGACGTCCATCGCGATGCACGAGACTGGTTCACCGCCCGCGGCTGGACGCCGTTCCCCTTCCAGCGCGAGGTCTGGACGGCCATGGCCGCCGGGCGCAGTGGCCTGTTGCACGCCACCACAGGCAGCGGCAAGACCTACGCCGTGTGGATGGGGGCGATGGCGCGAGGCCGGCCGGGGCCGGGGCTTCAGGTTCTGTGGCTGACGCCGATGCGGGCGCTGGCCGCCGACACCACGCGTGCGCTGGCACTGCCCCTGCCCGATCTGGCGCCCGGCTGGCAGGTCGGACAGCGCACTGGCGACACCCCCAGCGCCGAACGCGCGCGGCAGGAGCGCCGCTGGCCGCAGGCGCTGGTGACGACGCCGGAGTCGCTGAGCCTGATGCTCACCCGCGAACACGCGCGCGACGAACTCGCCGGTGTGCACACCGTCATCGTCGACGAATGGCACGAACTGCTGGCCAGCAAGCGCGGCACCCAGGTGCAGCTGGCGCTGGCGCGGCTGCGGCGATGGAACCCCGGCCTGGTGGTCTGGGGGCTGTCGGCCACGCTGGGCAACCTGGACGAGGCGATGGCCACGCTGTGCGGCCCCGGCGGCCAGCTGGTGCGCGGGCGCATCGACAAGGCCCTGGTCATCGACACCCTGCTGCCGGCCGAGCCCGGGCGCTTCAGCTGGGGTGGTCATCTGGGCGCGCAGATGCAGCAGCCGGTGGTCGACGAGGTGGCCAAGGCCGAGACCACGCTGATCTTCACCAACACACGCAGCCAGGCCGAGATCTGGTACCAGCTGCTGCTCGAAGCGCGCCCCGACTGGGCCGGTGTGGTGGCGCTGCACCACGGCAGCCTGGACCGCGACACGCGCGACTGGGTGGAGCGCGGCCTGAAGGAAGGGCGGCTGAAGGCCGTGGTGGCCACGTCGTCGCTGGACCTCGGCGTGGACTTCCTGCCGGTGGAGCGCGTGCTGCAGATCGGCAGCGCCAAGGGCGTGGCGCGGCTGCTGCAGCGTGCCGGCCGCAGCGGCCACGCGCCGGGCCGCGCCAGCCGCGTGACGCTGGTGCCCACCAACACGCTGGAACTGGTGGAGGCCGCTGCCGCCCGCCGCGCGGCGCTGGCCGGGCAGGTGGAGTCGCGCCAGGCACCGGACAAGCCGCTGGACGTGCTGGTGCAGCACCTGGTGACGGTGGCGTTGGGCGGCGGCTTCGACGCCGAGGCGCTGTACGACGAGGTGCGCAGCGCCCCGTGCTACGCCGGGCTGACGCGGGCCGAGTTCGACTGGGCGCTGGCCTTCGTCGAACGCGGCGGCGACAGCCTGGGCGCCTACCCCGAGTACCACCGCGTGCGGCGCGACCCCGACACCGGCCTGTGGCGTGTGCCCGACCGCGGCATCGCGCGCCGGCACCGACTGCAGGTCGGCACCATCGTGGCCGACGCGACGATGACGGTGCAATGGATCTCGGGCGGCAAGCTCGGCAGCATCGAGGAGAGCTTCATCGGCCGCCTGAGCGCCGGCGACCACTTCGTCTTCGCCGGCCGCGTGCTGGAGTACGTGCGCACGCAGGACATGGCGGCGCTGGTGCGCAAGGCCAGCAAGCCCAAGGGCATCGTGCCGGCCTGGGCCGGCAGCCGCATGCCGCTGTCCAGCGAGATGGCCGACGCGGTGCAGGCGCTGCTGGACGCGGTGGACCGTGGCGAGGCAGCGGAGCCCGAACTGCAGGCGGCCGGGCCGATGCTGGCCACGCAGCAGCGGCTGTCGCTGCTGCCGCGGCCAGGCCGGCTGGTGGCCGAGACGCTGGTCACCCGCGAGGGCCACCACCTGTTCCTGTACCCGTTCGGCGGGCGCAACGTGCACATCGGGTTGGCGCAGCTGCTGGCCTGGCGGCTGGCGAAGGTCCGTTCCAACACCTTCTCGCTCAGCGTCAACGACTACGGTCTGGAGATCGTGGCCGCCGAGCCGCCAGACCTGTCGGCGCTGCACGACGGCACGCTGTTCGCCACCGGCGACCTGATGGCCGACGTGCTGGCCAGCCTGAACAGCGGCGCGCTGGCGCAGCGGCGCTTCCGCGAGATCGCGCGTGTGGCGGGCCTGGTCTTCGGCGGCTACCCTGGCGCGCCCAAGAGCCTGAAACAGCTGCAGGCCTCGAGCAGCCTGTTCTGGGAGGTCTTCCGCCAGTACGACTGCGGCAACCGCCTGCTCGGCCAGGCCGAGCAGGAGGTGCTGGCGCAGGAGCTGGAGATGACCCGGCTGCGTGCCGTGCTCGAACACATGGCGCACACGCCGCTGGCCGTGGTGCCGCTGCAGACCGCCAGCCCCTTCAGCCTGCCGCTGATGGTGGAGCGGCTGCGCGAGCAGCTCAGCACCGAGAAGCTGGCCGACCGGCTGGCGCGCCTGCTGGCCGACGCCGAGAAGGCGGCCTTGGACCCTGCGCCGGCAACGCGCCGCCGCCGGCGCACGCCCCGACGCCCGGCCTGACCGCGGCGCATCCGGTGGGCTGCGGCATCGATGGCAAGATCGCGGCCAGCAAGCAAGGAGCACCACCGATGCACTGCACCCGGATCCTGGCCCTGGCGGCCGCCTTCTGCCTGGCCCTGGGCCTGCCGCTGGCCGGGTCGGCGGCCACGCTGTCCGGCCACGTGGACAAGGTGATCGACGGCGACAGCCTGGTCTTCGCGCCGGCCGGCGGCGGCAAGCCGCTCGAAGTGCGCCTGCACGGCATCGATGCGCCGGAGGGCTGCCAGGCCGGCGGCGAGGCCTCGCGCGAGTACCTGGCGTCCTTCGTCATGGGCAAGCCGGCGACGCTGCAGACCAAGGGCAAGGACAGCTACGGCCGCACGCTGGGCGTGCTGACGGTGGAAGACCTCGTGGTCAACCAGCGCATGGTGGCCGAGGGCCATGCCTGGAGCCTGCGCAGCAAATGGAACCAGGGGCCCTACGTGGCGCAGGAAAAGGTGGCGCAGGCCTTCAAGCGCGGCCTGCATGCCGAGCGCGGTGCCGTGTTCCCGTGGGACTTCCGGCGCAGCCACGGCCCCTGCGGGGCCAGCGACGGGGCCGCGTCGGCGCCGAAGGCGGCCGCGGCGGAGCCTGCAGCGTCCCGGCTCGCCGTGCCGGCAGCCACCGTGGTGGCGAGCAGCGGTTTCCGCTGCGACGGCCGCACGCACTGTTCGCAGATGCGTTCCTGTGCCGAAGCCGAGTACTTCCTGGCCCATTGCCCGGGCGTGAAGATGGACGGCAACCGCGACGGTGTGCCCTGCGAGCAGCAGTGGTGCGTGCCACGCCGCTGATGCCCTGACGGGGTCCGGCCGCCCCGGGCCCGGGTGAATGGGGGTGGCGCCGGTCGAACGGGGCGCCTACGCTGGGGGCCCGCCGACCATTGGCCGGCCCACAAGGAGATTCCCATGCGCATCACCCTCGCCGCCACGGCCATGCTCGCGGCACTGGCCGCGCCGCTGCCCGCGGCTGCCCAGTCCGAGCCCTTCATCGGGCAGATCATGTGCGCCGGGTTCAACTTCACGCCGCGTGGCTGGGCACGGCTGGACGGGCAGCTGCTGCCGATCGCGCAGAACCAGGCGCTGTTCTCGCTGCTGGGCACCACCTACGGCGGTGACGGCCGGACCACCTTCGCGCTGCCGGACATGCGGGGCCGGGCGCTGGTGCACGACGGCAACGGCCCGGGCCTGACACCGCGCACCTTGGGTGAACGCGGCGGCGCGGAGACGCACACGCTGACGCCTTCGCAGATGCCGGCCCACACCCACACCGTGGCGCCGCGGGCCAGCACCGCGGCCCCTACGGCGTCCAGCCCGGCCGGCGGTGTGCCGGCGACGCGGCCGCGCCTGCCGATGTACGGCGCGGCGCCCGGCGACACCGACATGGCCACGGCCACCACCAGTGCCGCCGGCGGCAATCAGCCGGTGCCGCAGATGCCGCCCTACGTCACCGTCAGCTGCTTCATGGCGCTGCAGGGCATCTACCCGTCGCGGGAGTGAGGCGGCCCGGCCGGCCTCACTTCATCCGCGCCCAGCGCAGTTCCAGCGTGTCGTTGGGCCACTGCACCAGGTCCACGTTCGCCGCCATCGCCCAGTTGAGCTTGCGGCGGTACAGCGGCACGTAGGGTAGGTCGTCGGCGATCATCGTCAGCGCCTGGCCCACCATGGCGCGGCGCTTGGCGAGGTCCGGCTCGACGCGGATGGCGTCGATCACGGCGTCGAGCTTCGGGTTGCTGTAGCGGCCGGCGTTGAAGGTGCCCAGGCCGCTGCGGTCGAACGTGCGGAACAGGCCGTTGAGCGAGTTCCAGGCGTCGGGGCTGGCCGTCCAGCCGAACTCGATGAAGCTGGCGCCGGCCTGGCTGAGCTTGGGGAAGAACAGGTTGGGCGCGGCCACGCGCAGCGTGGTGCGGATGCCCACCTGCGTGAGCATGGCCGCGGCGGCCTGGCACACGGCCTGGCGCCAGGTGACGTTCACGCAGTCCAGCGTCACCGCGAAGCCGTCGGGGTAGCCGGCTTCGGCCAGCAGGGCCTTGGCGCGTGCCGGGTCGAAGGGCAGGCGGCGGCCCAGCGCCGGGTCGGCACCGTCCACCAGCGGCGACAGGAACGTGCCCACGGGCTCGGCCTGGCCGCGCAGCACCTTGTCGACGATGAGCTCCACGTTCAGCGCATGCCACACGGCCTGACGCACGCGCCGGTCCTGGAAGGGGTTGCGGACCTTGACGTCGCTGAACTCGAGCTCGGGCCGCGCCTGGTCGAAGGTGAAGTACTGCTGGCCGAGTTCGGGCACCGCGGTGACCTTGATCTTCGGCTGGCGCTTCAGGCGTTCGACGTCCTGGAACGGCGGGTCCAGCACCAGGTCCACCTCGCCGGAGGCCAGTGCGGCCAGGCGGGTGGCGTCGCTCTTGATGACGATGAAGCGCACCTCGGCCAGGTTGCCGTTGCGGGCGTCGCCCTGGCCCCACCAGCCGTCGTGGCGCTGCAGCACGGTGACCACGTCGGGCTCGTAGCGCGCGAGCTTGAACGGGCCGGTGCCGTTGGCGTTGCGCACGGCAAAGGTTTCCTGCTTGCCGTTGAAGTCCTGCGCGGCCGTGACGCCGTGCTGCTCGCTCCAGGCGCGGCTCATGATGCTGATGTACTGCAGCTTCTCCGGCAGCACGGCGTCGGGGGTCTCCAGCAGCAGGTCCACCGTCAGTGGGCCGGTCTTCACCGCCTGCGTCACGCCCTTGAGCTGGAAGGCGCGCTGCGAGGTCTTGCCCAGCGCGCGCGTGATGGAGAACACCACGTCGTCGGCCGACATCGTGCTGCCGTCGTGGAAGCGCACGCCGGGCCGCAGCTGGAAGCGCCAGCGTTTGGGTTCCACCTGCTGCCACGACGTGGCCAGCGCCGGTTCCAGCTTGAAGGCGGCATCCCGGCCCACCAGCGATTCGTAGACCTGGTAGGCCACGCGCGAGTGGTACAGCAGGGCCAGCGCGTGCGGGTCCTGCGTCTGCGGGTCGAAGGCGCTGGCAATGCGCAGCGTCTGGGCGGCGGCGGGTGCGGCCAGCGCCAGCGTGGCGGCCAGCGCCGCGAGCCAGCGGGTGAAGCGGGCGGGGTGGTTCATCGCGGGTGGCCGTCACGCACCTGGCGCGCGGTGTCGAGGAAGTGGTTCAGGATCGGGTGGCCGTCGAGCTGCTCGTCGTGCAGCGCGCCCAGGGCCAGGAACTCCGGGTGCCACTGCATGCCGAAGACGTAGCCCGCGCCGGTCCAGCGGATGGCCTCCACCATGCCGTCCGGCGCGCGCGCCTCCACCACCAGCTCGCGGCCCAGGTCCTTCACGGCCTGATGGTGGATGGAGTTGATCATCGCCCGCCGACGGCCCGGGTAGAGGCTGGCCAGCGTCGTGCCCTCGACGAGCTCGACTTCATGGAGCTGCCGCTCGTAGTGCTCGGCGTCCACGTGCTTCAGCGCGTCGGGCCGCTGGGTGGGGATGTCCTGGTACAGCGTGCCGCCCAGCGCCACGTTGATCAGCTGGCAGCCGCGGCAGATGCCCAGCACCGGCTTGCCGGCCTGCATGAAGCGCTGCAGCAGTTCCACCTCGTAGCGGTCGCGCACGGCGTCGCCCTGCCACTGCGGTGCGATGGGCACCTCGCCGTAGGCCTGCGGGCTGATGTCGTTGCCGCCCTGCAGCACCAGGCCGTCCAGCGCCTCAGCGTAGCCGTGCAGGCTGAGGTCGCTGCGCTGCACCACGCTGTCGCGGTCCACGGCCGGGATCATCACCGCCAACACCTTGGGCGACATCAGCCAGTGGGCCACCGACTGTTCCAGGTAGTGCAGCGTGCGCGTCCAGATGCCGCCCATGTCCAGCACCGGCCGGGTGGGGTAGTAGATGCGGGCGGAGATGCCGATGAGCAGCGGGCGGTCGGTGGACATGACGACGTGCAGGAGTGGGTGCGCGGCGGCGACAGTGTAGTGACGACCGGAGCGGCCACGGGGGTTGCGTGCCCTGCAACCCGACGCCTTGGCCTCGCGGGCCTGCTATGGTGCAGGTCATGCCGATACCCCCCGCCCTCACCGCGCAGGCGTCGCGCTGGCTCGGCGACTGGGCCGGCGAGGTGGACCGCCGCAGCCTGCGCGACGACGGCATGGCGGGCTTCATCGGCGCGCTGATCGTGCTGCCGCAGGGCATCGCCTTTGCGGCGCTGGCCGGCCTGCCACCCACCTGGGGCCTGTACACCAGCATCGTGCCCTGCATCGTCGCGGCGCTGATGGGCGCCAGCCGCCTCATGGTCTCCGGGCCCACCAACGCCACCTCGCTGGCGCTGGCGGCCATGCTGGCGCCGCTGGCGGCGTCCAACCCCTCGTCCTACCTGCAGCTGGCCCTGGTGGCCACCTTTGCGCTGGGCGTGGTGCAGACGGTGCTGGGCCTGGTGCGGCTGGGCGTTCTGGCCAACTTCGTCTCGCCGTCCGTGCTGCTGGGTTTCACCACCGGTGCGGCGGTGCTGATCGCCGAACACGCGCTGCGCGACCTGTCGGTCAGCGGTGTCGAGGCCGCGGTGGGCGCGATCACGCTGGCGGCCACGCTGGCAGCGCAGCGGTGGGTGCCGGGCCGGCAGCACATGCTGATCGGGCTGGTGACCGGCGGGCTGGCGGCCTGGCTGATGACCCGGCAGGGCTGGGCGGCCGAGACGGTGGGGCAGGTGGCGCACGACCTGCCCACGCTGCAGGCGCCGTCCATCACGCTGACCGACCTGCGCCACGTGGGTGGCGCCGCGCTGGCGCTGGCCGTGGTGTCGCTGGGCCAGACCATGGCCGTGGGCAAGGCCATCGCCGGGCGCCGCGGCGAGCTGTTCGACCCCAACCGTGAGTGCGTCGCCCAGGGCACGTCCAACATCGTCGGCTCGTTCTTCTCCTGCTTCGTGTCCTGCGGCTCGCTCAACCGCTCGGTGGTCAACGAGCAGGTGGGCGCGCGCACGCCGCTGGCCGGGGTGTTCTCCGCGCTCATCGTCGCGGCGCTGATGCTCGTCGGCGGGCCGGTGCTGCAGTTCATCCCGATGGCCGCCATCGCCGCCACGCTGCTGCCGGTGGCCTGGAGCCTGGTCGACCGCGGCCACTGGCGGCGCGTGATCCAGCTCGACCGCGCCGAGGCCGTCATCGCCGCGGGCACGGCGTTGGCCACGGTGCTGGTGTCGCTGCAGGTGGCCATCCTGGGCGGCATGATCGCCGCGCTCATCGTCTACCTGTACGGCAGCGCCCGCCCGGCGCTGCGCACCATGGGCTTCGACAAGCCGGCCTCGGCCGACCAGGGCCACCATGGCGACCGGCCCTTCGTGGTCATCGACGACTCGCCCGCCGGCATGCAGCCGGAGTGCCCGCAGCTCAAGCTGCTGCGCATGGAGGGCTCGGTGTACTTCGGCGCCGTCGCGCACGTCGGCGACCACCTGCACCGCCTGCGTGCCCAGCCCAACCCGCAGAAGCACCTGCTGGTGATGGTCAAGAGCATGAGCGCGATCGACCTCGCCGGGGCCGACCTGTGGGAGGCCGAGCGCGTGCGCCGGCTGGCGCTGGGCGGCGACCTGTACTTCCACCGCCCGCGTCCGCAGGTGCTGGACATGTGGCGGCGCAGCGGCTTCCTCGACCGCCTGGGCAGCGACCACGTCTTCGACCGCAAGCCCACGGCGCTGCGCGCCATCGTCGACCGGCTGGACCCCGAGATCTGCCGCACCTGCCAGGCGCGCATCTTCCTCGAATGCGCCGGCCGCCCCGGCCCCGAGGCCGTGCCGGCCTCCGTCCCCATCACGACCCCCGTCCTGAAAGGAGAACCCTCATGTCCCTCGGCGTGAAACAGATGCTCGAGGCCGCGCACGCGGCCGTGCCCCGCATCAGTCCTGAAGAAGCGAAGTCGCTGGTCGCCAGTGCCAACGCGCTGATGCTCGACGTGCGCGATGCGCCCGAGGTGGAGAAGTCGGGCCGCATCAGCGGCGCCCACCACGTCTCGCGCGGCATGCTCGAGTTCCGCGCCGACCCCGACTCGCCGTTCCACGACAAGGCCTTCCGCCGCGACCGCCCGGTGATCCTGTACTGCGCTTCCGGTGGCCGCTCGGCGCTGGCCGGCAAGGTGCTCAAGGACATGGGCTACACGCACGTCTACAACCTGGGTGCGTTCAAGGACTGGGCCGAGGGCGGCGGCAAGGTCGACCACCCGATCGACCCGGGCATGTGAGCCATGGGGGCGTTCGGCGCCCGCGCGGAAGGCGAACGCCTGGCGCGCATGCGTGCGTCGCCGCGCTGGGGTGGCGACGGCTTCCGCAACGTGCAGCCGATCGACCCCGGCCTGCGCGACCCGACCGCTGCGCGGCCGACGCTCACCGAGTTCCTGTGCGGCGGCCCGCGCCGCGCGCCTGATGCACCACTGCCGTCGGTGGACCCGCGTGCCACCTGGGCGCGCCTGCCCGGCAGCGGCCTGCGCGCCACCTGGCTCGGCCATTCCACGGTGCTGATCGAGATCGACGGCGTGCGCGTGCTCACCGACCCGGTGTGGGGCGCGCGTGCATCGCCGTTCCGGTTGCTCGGCCCCAAGCGCTTCCAGCCGGCGCCGCTGCGCCTGCGCGAACTGCCGCCGGTGGACGCGGTGCTGGTCTCACACGACCACTACGACCACCTGGACTACCCCACGGTCCGTGCGCTGGCCCGCCACAGTGCGGTGCCCTTCGTCACGTCGCTGGGCGTGGGTGCGCACCTGCAGGCCTGGGGCGTGGCGCCGGAGCGCATCACCGAGCTGGACTGGTGGGAAAGCCACCGCCTGCCCGGCACCGGCGTCAGCGTCACCGCCGCGCCGTCACAGCATTTCTCCGGCCGCGGGCTCAAGGACCGCAACGCCACGCTGTGGTCGTCCCTGGTGGTGCGCGGCGAGCGCCACGCGGTGTTCTTCAGCGGCGACACCGGGCTGACGCCGGAGTACGCGGCCATCCGCGAGCGGCTGGGCCCGTTCGACCTGGTGATGCTGGAAGTGGGCGCCTACCACCCGTCCTGGGGCGACATTCACCTCGGCCCGGCGAATGCGCTGAAGGCGCATGCGCTGCTCGGCGGCGGCGCGCTGCTGCCGGTGCACTGGGGCACCTTCAGCCTGGCGCTGCACGACTGGGACGAACCCGTGGAAACACTGCTGCGCCTGGCCGATCCGCAGGCCGGTGCGCTGCTGCTGCCGCGGCTGGGCGAGGCCGTGGAGCCGGCGCAGGCCGAAGCACCCGAGCCCTGGTGGCGAACGGCGGCGCCTGCGACAGCGCATGCGGCCGAACCCGAGTTGTCACCTTCGGCGCGGTTGCGCCAGCTGCCCTGGCCCCTGGACTGACGGCCTGCGGACCGCCGGCTCAATGCCGTCGGTAGTGCACGCGGTTGTTCCAGTCGCCGACCTGCACCGTGTTGAAGCCGTCGCCGGTGCGTTCGAGCTCGAAGATCGCGTCGCCGACGTAGAGCCGCCGGTCGTTCACGTAGCCGGTCAGTCGATGGCCGTCGACCTTGGCGCGCACGCGACCGTCCTTCTCCACCGTCATCAGCACCTCCTTGCCCGCCCGGTCGTTGTGGCCGCGGAAGTCGCCGACCAGCCACGACGGCACGTGCGAGGTGTGGCCGCTGCGGCCGTAGTCGTCGTCGTGCTGGTGGTGCTGGGGCTGCTCGGCGTTGGACAGGGCTGCGCCCAGCAACGCGATCGCGGCCACCCCAGCCACCGCCTTCGCGCCCTCGTGCTTGGCACTGCCGGACCGCGTCTCGACGACGAATTCGGCAGCGCAGCCGTCGTCCACCCAGATCTCGCGGTGATTGTAGTCCCAGGTCCGGCCTTGCACGCAACGCGCTTCGGACAACTGGCGGTCCAATCGCACGTAGCCGTGGTCGGGGATGCCGCAGGTCGCGTGGCGGAAGCCGTGGCTCTCGCAGCGCACGCGCTTGTCGGCAAGGGCTGCACCAGGCAGGGCAAGCGCCACGGCCAGCACCGCAACGGTCCACTGGGAACGCACTCGAGACATGGTCGGGATCCTCCGGCTGATGGGTGCCAGTGACGCTAGCACCGCGCACAGCCGGCAGCAAGCGGCGGCTTGTTTTGGGGCGGCCCGCCCGGCTGCCGGAGAATGGCGGCATGCACAGCCCTGCCGCCCGCAACCAGGATGCCGAGCACCTGGGCCGCCCCGTCCAGGGCTGGCGGCTGCGGCTGTACACCGTCATCTTCGAGGCCGACACCCGCGCCGGCCACGCCTTCGACATGGCGCTGATCGCGATGATCGTGCTCAGCGTGGCGGTGGTGGTGGCCGACAGCATGGCCTCCGTCCATGCCCGTCACGGCGCCATGCTCGGCGTGCTGGAGTGGGGCTTCACCATCGCCTTCACGCTGGAGTACGCGGCCCGCCTGGCCTGCGTGCGCCACCCGTGGCGCTACGCGCGCAGCGCCTTCGGCATCATCGACCTGCTGGCGATCCTGCCGAGCTACCTGGTGTTCTTCTTCCCGGGCGCCAATGCGCTGATCGACGTGCGTGTGCTGCGCCTGCTGCGCATCTTCCGCCTGCTCAAGCTGGGCCACTACGTGCACGAGTTCCGCGCGCTGGGCACGGCTCTGGCGGCGTCGCGGCGCAAGATCCTGGTCTTTCTGTCGTTCGTGATGCTGGTGGTGCTGGTGATGGGCACCCTGATGTACGTGGTCGAGGGGCCGGACAACGGCTTCACGAGCATCCCCGTGGGCGTGTACTGGGCGATCACGACGATGACCACCGTGGGCTTCGGCGACATCGCGCCGAAGACCGACCTTGGCCGCGTGATCGCGTCGCTGATGATGCTGCTGGGCTGGGGCACGCTGGCCGTGCCCACCGGCATCGTCAGCGCAGAGTTCACCGCCGCCCGCGTGGGCGAGCAGCCCACCACGCGCACCTGCCACGAGTGCCTGAGCGAAGGCCACCTGGCCACGGCCCGTTACTGCCGCGACTGCGGCGCACCGCTGCCCGCCTATCGCGAGGACCGCGGCATCACCTGAGGAGACCCGCTTGGACGCCGCCTATGCCGCTGCCGAGGAAGGCCACTACCACGCCAGCGAACTCACCCGCGGCCCCTGGCATCCGGAGCACCAGCACGCCGGGCCGCCATCGGCCCTGGTCTGCCGCGCCTTCGAGCAGGCTGGCGCCCTGCACGGTCTCACGCACCTCGGCCGGTTCACCGGCAACCTGCTGCGGCCGGTGCCCATCGGCACGTTGACGATCGAGGTCGCCGAGGACTACGTGGGACGCAGCGTGGGCCACTTCTCGGCGCGGCTGATCGCCGGCGGCAAGGACGTGGCGCGCTTCACCGCGCTGCTGCAGCGCGAGGCCGACGTGCCGGTGCCCGACGGCACGCCCGGCCACCCGTTGCCGATGGCGTCGCGCGCGCCGGCCGACAGCACGCCGGTGACCATGCCCTTCGCCGGCCGCCTGCGCGGCTATGGCGACCTGGTGGAGAACCGCGTGGCCGAGGGCCGCTTCTTCCAGGGCCCGTGCAGCATCTGGTTCCGCCTGCGTCACGCGCTGGTGGCCGGCGAGGCGCCCAGCCCCTACCAGCGCGCGCTGGTGGCGGCCGACTCCGGCAACGGCATCAGCGCCTGCCTGGACTTCGCGCGCTACAGCTTCGTCAACGGCGACCTCACGGTGAACCTGCTGCGCCGCCCGGTGGGCGAGTGGATCTGCCTGCAGGCGCGCACCGCGCTGGCCGGCAACGGCTGCGGGCTGGCGGAATCGGCGCTGTACGACGAGGCCGGGCTGATCGGCCGCGCCACGCAGAGCCTGACGGTACGGCCACGCTGAGCGTCCCGGCGGTCGGTTCAGTACTGCCGCTCGGGCACCTGCACCAGCAGCCCCTGCAGGTCGGGCGTGAGCACGATCTGGCACGACAGCCGGCTGCCTGACTCACGCGGCACCGCGGTCAGCTCGAGCATGGCCTGCTCGTCGGACGTGGGTGGCGGCAGGTGGTCGACCCAGGCCGGGTCGACGATGACGTGGCAGGTGGCGCAGCGCAGCTGGCCGCCGCATTCGGCCACGATGCCGGGCACGCCGGCGCCGGTGGCGGCGGCCATCAGCGAGACGCCCTCTGGGGCCTCGAAGCCGTGCACCTGGCCGTCGGCGGTGATCAGGGTGATGTCGGGCATGGCCGTGTCGGTGCGGTCAGCGTGGGCGGAACATCCGGAAGCGCGCGGCGGGGTCGAGCTCGAAGTAGTCGGCCGGCCCGCCACCGCGCAGCACCGGGCGTGCGGCGGCGGTGTCGTAGACGCCGTCCACCAGGAGGTGGCGGTCGATGTGCACCGCCACCACCTCGCCCAGTGTCAGCCAGGTGTCCACCGGGGTGCCGTCGGCACCTTGCAGGCGGATCAGCTGCGTCAACCGGCACTCGAAGGCCACCGGGCTCTCGGCCACGCGCGGCGGCGCCACGACCTGCGACGCCTCCGGCGTGACGCCCGCGAGCTGGAACTCGTCGACCTCCGGGCCCACGGCGGCGCAGCTTTCATTCATCGCTTCGGCCAGTGGCCGCGTGGTCAGGTTCCAGACGAACTCGCCGGTCTGCTCGATGTTGCGCACCGTGTCCTTCCAGCCGATGCTGGCAAAGCCGATCAGTGGCGGCGTGTAGTTGAAGGCGTTGAAGAAGCTGTACGGCGCAAGGTTCAACGTGCCGTCGGCGGCACGGGTGGAGATCCAGCCGATCGGCCGCGGGCCGACGATGGCGTTGAACGGGTCGTGCGGCAGGCCATGGCCGTGGCGCGGTTCGTAGGAGTGGCGGTCGGGCATGGCACAAGGCTAACCCGGCGGCGCCTGGTGCGCTGGACCGGGCGCTTGCCGGGGTGCTTGAAGCCGGCGGAAGCGCCCGCATGTGCCCAGGTATCGACGGCTTCCCCGAGATTGCTTCCGTGGCCCCCTGGATCGCCGTCGGCGTGCTGCTGCTGGTGCTGACCGCGCTGGTCGGCGTCTTCCTGGGCCCGGCCGCCTGGCGGCGGCTGCGCCAGGCGCGCTGGCGGCAGCAGCCCTTTCCGGCGGCCTGGCGGCGCATCCTGCGCCGGCGCTGGCCGCTCTACGCGCGTCTGCCGCCCAACCTCCAGGCCCGGCTGCGCCGGCAGATGCTGGTACTGCTGGCCGAGACGCCGTTCGTCGGCTGCAACGGCCTGGCCGTGACCACCGAGATGCGGGTGCTGGTGGCTGCACAGGCGGCCCTGCTGCGCCTGCGCGACGATGCCGGCGGCTTCCCGAACCTGCGCGAGGTGCTGCTCTACCCGGCGGCCTTCGTCGTCGACCGCAGCGTGCCCGATGGCGCGGGGCTGTGGCGCGACGAGCGCCGCGTGCAGTCGGGCGAATCCTGGCAGCGCGGCCAGGTGATCCTGTCCTGGCCCGACGTGCTGGCCGGGGCGGTCGACGCTGCCGACGGCGAGAACGTGGTGATCCACGAGTTCGCGCACCAGCTCGACCAGCAGCGCGGCGCGGCCACCGGCGCGCCCTTCCTGGGCCACCGTGACCGCTACCCCGGCTGGGCTGCCGCCTTCGGCACCGCCTTCGCCGAGACCCGCCAGCGCGAGGCCGCCGGCCAGCGCACGCTGATCGGTGCCTACGGCGCCAGCGCACCTGCGGAGTTCTTCGCCGTGGCCAGCGAGCGCTTCTTCGAGTGCCCGGCGGCGCTGGCACAGGCGCACCCGGCGCTGTACCGCGAACTGGCCGGCTACTATGGCGTCGACCCGCTGGCTTGGTAGTCGGCCTCTCCCGCCGGCGGGCGGTCTGGCCCACACTGGCGGCATGACGACTTCCAAAGTGGCCCTCATCACCGGTTCGGGCACCGGCGTCGGCGCGGCCAGCGCCCTGGCCCTGGCTGCACGTGGCTGGCACGTGGTGATCAACTACACGCGCAGCGAAGCCGAGGCGCGGGCCACCCAGGCCGCCTGCGAGGCGCATGGCGTGCAGACCCTGCTGCTGCAGGGCGACGTGGCCGACGACACCGCCTGCCGCGCCCTGGTGCAGGACACGCTGGACCGCTGGGGCCGGCTCGACGCGCTGGTCAACAACGCCGGCGTCACCAGCTTCGCCGGCGCCGCCAACTGGGACGCCATCGACGCCCAGACCTTCCAGCGCATCGTCGGCGTCAACGCCATGGGCGCGTTCCAGATGATCCGCGCCGCCGCGCCGCACCTGCAGGCCAGCGGCGGCTGCGTGGTCAACGTCAGTTCCACCGCCGGGGCGCTGGGCATCGGCTCGAGCGTGCCCTACATCGCCAGCAAGGGCGCGCTCAACGCGATGACGCTGTACTTCGCACGGGCGCTGGCGCCCACCGTGCGCGTCAACGCCGTGTGCCCGGGCCTGATCACCACGCGCTGGTTCAGCAACGGCATCGGCGAGGAAGGCTTCCGCAAGGTCAAGGCGGGCTACGAGGCGGCCGCGCCGCTGGCGCGTGCGAGCGAGGCGGAGGACGTGGCCGAGGCCATCCTGTGGCTGATCGAAGGCGCCCGCAGCACCACCGGCGAGCTGCTGATGCTCGACGGCGGCATGCACCTGGGCGCGCGCAGCGGGGTGCCGGTGCCGGGGCGCGGCTGAATGCGCCACTCACGCTGAGCGGCGACGTCGAGACCGACCGGCCTGACACGTCGTCGTGACGTCGGGCCGGGCTGGCCCTCACCAACCGATGCTTCGATGAATCCGACGGACATCGCCACGGCGCCCAGCCTCTGGCAGGAACTGCGGGCCGCCGTCCGTGGCACCGGCGCCGACTACACGCGCATCCCGCTCAAGCGCGCGGTGTTCCTGCTCGCCGTGCCGATGGTGCTGGAACTGGTGCTGGAGTCCACCTTCGCCGTCGTCGACATCTGGTTCGTCGCCAGGCTCGGCCCGTCGGCCGTGGCCACGGTGGGGCTGACCGAGACCTTCCTGTTCCTGCTCTACGCCATCGGCATCGGCCTGGCGATGGCGGTCACGGCGGTGGTGGCCCGCCGCACCGGCGAGGGCGACCGCCCTGGTGCGGCGGTCAGCGCCGTGCAGGCGATCGTGATCGCGGTGCTGGCGTCGCTGCCGTTCGCCGTCGCCGGCATCGTCTGGGCGCGCGAACTGCTGGCGCTGATGGGCGCCGACGCCTGGACGCTGACCCACGGCGTGCGCTACCTGCAGTGGATGCTGGGCAGCAACGTGGTGATCATGCTGCTGTTCGTGTGCAACGCCATCTTCCGCGGCGCCGGCGACGCCGCGGTGGCGATGCGGGTGCTGTGGGTGGCCAACGCGCTGAACATCGTGCTCGACCCGATCCTGATCTTCGGCTGGGGGCCGGTGCCGGCGATGGGGGTGGAAGGCGCGGCCATCGCCACCGTCATCGGCCGCGGCACCGGCGTGGCGATGCAGGCCTGGATCCTGCTGCGCGGCAGCCAGCACCTGCGCATCACGGCGGCGCAGTGGCGGCTGGAGGCGGCCACCTTCTGGCACATCGTGCGCACCTCGCTGGGCGGCATCGGGCAGATGATCGTCGCGATGACGGCCTGGATCTTCCTGATGCGCATCCTGGCCGAGGTGGGCAGCACCGCCGTGGCCGGCGCGACCATCGCCATCCGCATCATGATGTTCACGCTGATGCCGGCCTGGGGCCTGTCCAACGCCGCGGCCACGCTGGTGGGCCAGAACCTGGGGGCCGGCGAACCGGGGCGGGCCGAGGCTGCGGTCTGGCGCATCGGCTGGATGACGATGGCCATCACGCTGGCCGTGTCGGTCGCCTTCTTCCTGTTCCCGCGCGAGCTGATGGGCCTGTTCACGGGCGAGCGTGCCGTGGTGGACATCGGCGCCGAATGGCTGCGCATCCTGTCGTACTCGTACTTCGTCTACGGCTGGTGGATGGTGGCGGTGCAGGCCTTCAACGGCGCCGGCGACACGGTGACGCCGACGCGGATCAACCTCGTGTTCTTCTGGCTGATCCAGATCCCGCTGGCGTGGGTGCTGGCGCTGCACCTCGACCTGCGGGCCACCGGCGTGTTCTGGGCCGTGTTCGTCTCAGAGACCTCGGTGGGCGTGTTCACGCTGTGGCTGTTCTCCCGCGGGGGATGGAAGCACGCGCGGGCCTGAGGCGGCCGTCGCGACCCTTGATGGCCTTCAATACCCCTGACGGTTTATCGGCGTTCACTGTCACCAGGCAGTCCCGTAGCGGACACGCCCGGCCGAAGCGGGACATTTCAGACCCGGGCAAGGTGGAGACGAAGGTGAACATCTGGACCAAGACCGCGGCACTGTCTGCCGTGCTGTGTGGAGTGAGTGTCGGCAGCGCGTGGGCGCAGATCACGGATGCCGACATGGGCCGACTGGAGTACGAGAGCAACTGCGCGACCTGCCACGGCGCCAGCGGCAAGGGCGACGGGTGGCTGAAGGGCTACCTGACGAAGTCGCCCAGCGACCTGACCACGCTGTCCAAGCGCAACGGCGGTGCCTTCCCCAACCAGCTGGTGTGGGAGATCATCGACGGCCGCACGTCGGCCGACATCGGCCCGCACGGCTCGCGTGACATGCCGGTGTGGGGCCGCACCTTCCGGGCGCAGGCCATGCAGTACCCGGGCATGGTCGCGCAGCCGGAGTGGTTCGTGCGCGGGCGCATCGTGGCCCTGCTGGACTACCTGGCCCGCATCCAGGAGAAGTGACGCGCCGCCGCCGGGGCACGGCACGCCAGCGTGCCCCGGCGGCCAGCGCACTCCTCATGAGCGCGCGTGCGACGCCAGCGCATCGGCCGCCGCCTGGCGGATCCGCCGGGAGGGCTCGCTGCGCAGCAGCTGGCGCAGTGCCGCCGCGTTCTCCGGGTGCTGCGCGAGGTGCGCGCCCAGCAGGCTGGCGATGCCGTGGCGGGCACGTTCGTCGGCCTCGCCGGCCAGCGCTGAACGCAGGGTCTGCATGGCCTGTGGCGTGGGCGCCGACCAGTGGCGCAGCGACTCGGCGATGGCACCGCGCACCGGGCCGCTGGGCTCGACACCGAACTGCGCGACCAGGCGCTCGGCCGCCGCGTCCGTTGCCAGCGCACCCAGCGCCTGGGCCGCCGCGCGCCGGACCACGGGCGACGTGTCCGCCAGCTGGTCGGCCACCCTGTCCGTCAGCGTCGGGTCGCCGGTGTTGCCGATGGCCAGCAGGTGGTTGGCGCGTTGCTGGTCCGCCGCCGGTGATCCGCCGGCCCCGGTCGCGCCGGCCACCAGGCGCTGCTGCAGCGCGGCGTAGGCCGGGTCCTCGGCGCGCCGCAGGCTGCCGGCGATGCGGCCGAGCGAGAAGGTGGCATCACCCGCCAGCTTGGCCGCGTCGAGCGTGGCGCCGCCCAGGGCGGCCAGCCCCCACAGCGCGTCGATGGCCTGCGCGTCGGGCCGGTCGACCCCGCCCAGGGCGACGATGGCCCGCGACTGGTCGGCCACCGACCACGACCGGTCCTGCGCCACGGCCGCCAGCGCGGACTGCGCCGCCGCGGTGCCGGCCATCTCGAGCACCAGGAACAGACCGGCCCGGGTGTCGTCGGCCCAGGTGTCGGAGCGCAGCGCCTCGACGATGACGCTCGGCAGCTGCGGATCGACCCGGGCCAGGTCGCCCAGGCGACGCAGGTGCTGGGCGCGCCGCGTGCGGTCGCTGTCCAGCGCCGGGATCCGCGACAGGATCTCGCGCCGCGCCGCCGCCACCGACACCCGCGGTGCCGGTCGCGCTGCGGTGGCGGTCGGCTCGGCCGCGGCCGTCGGCGCGGCGGCGAACGCGAAGCGGTCCGTGGCCACCGCCACGCGCGCCGAGGGCTGCAGGGCGAGCACGGCATGGTTGACGATGGTCACCGCCGGTCGGTCGCCGCCGCCGGCGCGCAGCGTCTCCTCCACCGTCATCGACGCCAGCCAGTCGTGCCGCGGGTCGAGCCGGATGACCTCCTGCGACGTCAGCGTGGCCCCGGCCAGCAGGCCGGTGGCCGGCGCATCGAACCGGCCCTTGGACTTGCTCAGCTGCAGCGGGCCGGTGCGCCGGTAGTCGGCGACATAGGCACCCGAGGCGCCCTGTTCCTCGGCGGCCCAGGCGGGTGCATCGGCCCGATGCGTGACCTGGAAGCTGCGGACGATGTTCTCGAGCATGGTCTGCTGGCGACGCGTGAGCGGGGCGGCGAACGCGAAATCCATCGGCATGCCCTGTGCCGCGTAGCGCACCCGCACCGGGGTGCGCATCACCGCTTCGAGGGCCGCGTCCCGCTGGCCATCGATGCGCAGCTGCACCTCGTCGAGCTGCAGGCCGACGGTCACGTGGCCTTCGCTGCCGGCGCCGCTGCGCGCCAGCGTCAGCATGTCCAGCACCGCGTTCAGCTGCACGCGCGTGGGCGCCGTGCCGGTGCCGCCGCCGGGGGTGTACATGCGCATCGTCGAGTCGGTGCGCAGCGTGTAGCGCTGGGCGGTGCCGACCTGCCAGCGCAGTGCCGTGGTCGAGGCGTCGGCGGTCGGGTCGGGTGCGCGGGGCGTCACCGCCTGCCAGACCACGGCAGCGGCGGCGATCGCCAGGGCGGCGGCGGCCGCGCCGGGAAGCCAGGTGCGCATGGCGGGCCTCATTGCGTGAAGTACAGCGGCTCGCCGCCCTGCAGGATCACCACGCCCAGGCGCTGCTGGTCGTCATAGTTGTCCCACAGCACGTCGTCGAGCACGAAGGCGCGCGGCGTGCGCCACAGGTTGTAGGTCTTCTTGCGCTCCTTGAAGCGGATGCACTTGAACCTGGCGAAGCCCCAGCTGCAGGACACGACCCGCGGCTCGGAGTACATGGCGTACAGGTTGATCAGCCCCTGCGGCCCCTTGAAGACGTTGCGCACCGCCAGCCCCTGCTGGATCTCGAAGGCCACGTCGCCGCTGGAGAAGCCGTCGTCGCGCACGGCGATGGCGGTGCCGGCACTGAAGATCATCTGCTCGTCGAAGAACTGCAGCACGCCTTCCACGCCGGCCGAGTACAGGCGGTTGCCGACGCCGGCGAACACGGTGAGGTCGGCATTGGCGAAGGGCGTGACCGTGGCGCCGAGCAGGTAGCCCGGCGTCGGGTAGGCGGCACTGCTGTCGAAGGTGTAGCCCACCGCGAGCCGCATGCCGACCATGCCCGTGACCTCGGCGCCGGCGATCAGCGGCACCGGGCCGATGAAGAACTCGCGCTTGGCCTCGGGCACCGGCAGGCGGCGGGCGTAGGAGTAGGTGCGCGCGGGTGTGGCGGTGCTGCGCGGCACGGCGGCCAGGGTCTGCCCGCCGGAGGCGATCTCCAGCTGCCAACCGTTCTCGGCCGCGGCCGGCTTGCCCCGGTGGTCGGGCACCAGGTCGGCGGAGAAGGCCATGCGCACGAAGTCGAAGCGGCCGCCGAACACCGTGACCGGCAGTTCGCCGTAGGTCTCGAAGCGGTAGCCGCTGCGGTCCATGCGCTCGGTGGCGCCGAAGCCCAGGCCGAAGCTGAACCACTTGCCGCCGAAGCGGGTGTCGTAGCCGGTGTCGCGCAGCACTGGCCGGGTGGCGGTGGGCAGGGCCGGCTCGAAATGGCCGGACGGGGGCACCGGCACCACCGCCGGCAGCACCGGCGGCAGCGCCACCGCCACCGGCTCGCAGCGCCGGTTGTCGTCGGCCACGCGGTCCGGCGTGGCCGTGCCCACCGGCCGGATGCTGACGCAGATGGCGAAGTCCGTCACCGCCATCGCCGCGGACTCGTCGCCACGCGCCGTGTTCGGCAGGCCGGCCAGGAAACTGCGCAGGCTCAGGATGTCCTGCTCCGACAGGTTGGGTGGCGGCACCGTGGGCTGGCTGGGGGCCAGCGGCCCGCCGGGGCCGGCGGGATAGCGCATGGCCTGCTCGATCTCGTGGCCCAGCTTGCCCGGGATGTAGAAGCTCAGCGGCGCCGAGTCGCGTTTGACGTCGTCCAGCGCCACCTTGTCGGTGGTGACCTCCACCAGCTGCGGCTCGAAGCTGCCCAGCGGCAGCCATTCCACCGCCGTGGCCGCACCCCCGCTGGCCGGGTCGACCCCGAAGGCGTGCGTGTAACGCGCCAGTGCCGAATGCCACAGGTACAGCGGCACCTCGTGCGAGGTGCCGGTGTCGCGCCGGTGCAGGCGCAGCGTGGCGTAGGCCTCGATGTCCACCGTGTCCTGCGCGCGCAGGCCGTCGGCACCCACGGTGATGACGCTGCCGGCGTCGGCGTTGTAGACGTCGCCGGGGGCGCGCGTAGCGGTGTCTGTGCCGGTGTCGGTGTTGAGCAGCAGCGCCGCACGGTCGAGCGCCAGTTCGGCCAGGAAGATGTTGCTGCCCGGTGTGGCCTCGATCGTGGCCACGGCGGCGGCGTCGTTGTCGGCCTCGTCGGCTTCGGTGATCTCGTCCAGCGGGTCGACCAGGGCCGCGATGTGGTACGAGGCCGGCGCCTGCACGTTCGACGGCAGGGTGACGGTGATCTCGTAGCGCTTCTGCCCGGCGTCGACCTGCTCGATCAGGCCGTCGCCCAGCGGGATCTGCAGCACCTCGGCGTCCGGGTCGCTGCGGTTCTCGATCGCGTACAGCGCCACAGGCACGTTGGGCGTGGCGCGGTCGGCGGCGATCTCCACCGCCACGGTCATCGCGTAGCCGGTGCGCAGCGCCGGCGTCTGCACCTGCACCGATGTCGCGCGCAGGTTGGGCAGGGTGACCTGGATCGGTTCATCGCCACCGCCCCCGCCGCCACCGCAGGCTGCCAGCGCGGCACAGGCCACGCTGCCCCAGAGAAGTTGGCCGGTCCTGATCGTGCCCATCGTGCCGCTCCCGCCGCGGCGTCGTTGCCGCTCAGCGGGAGACAGCAGGAATGGCCGGGCTGGACCCCAGCGTTCGGCCCCCAACTTCTAGGGGGCTCCTCACCTGCGCTCAGCCGTGCGGCGCCATCGCCGCGGCCTGCACGCCCTGCGCACGCAGCATGTCGTCCGGCGGCACGCCCTGCAGCAGGGCCGCGGCCAGCAGGGCGGCCCCATGCGCACTCTGGATGCCGTAGCCGCCCTGGCCGGCCAGCCAGAACAGGCCGTTCGCATCGTGGCCGATGACCAGTTCGCCGCTGCGCGAGAAGGTGCGCAGCCCGGCCCAGGTGTGGCGCGGCCGGCGCACCTGCAGCGTGGTGTCCTCGCCGATGTGGTGGATGGCGGTGGCGATGTCCAGTTCCTCGGCCACCACGTCGTGCGGCACCACCGGGTCGGCGTTGGCCGGGCTGCCCAGCAACTGGCCGGCGTCGGGCTTGACATACCAGCGTTCGTCGATGGCGGCGGTGACCGGCCAGCCGCGGCAGTCCAGGTCGGCCGGCGCCTCGAAGGTGAAGGCACTGCGACGCTTGGGTTGCAGGCCCTGCTGGGTGCTGCCACAGCGTTCGGCGACCACGTCGGCCCAGGCGCCGGCGGCATTGACAAGCCGCTCGGCGCGCAGCGTGCGGCCGTCGGCCAGCGTCAGTGTCCAGCCACCGGCCTCCCGCGAGGCCTGCTGCAGTTCGGCGTCGCACCACAGCGCAGCGCCGTGGCGCCGCGCGCCGCGCAGGTAGCCCTGGTGCAGCGCGTGCACGTCCACGTCCATCGCGTCGGGTTCCCAGAGCGCGCCCAGCAGGGCACCGTGGTCCGCTGTGTGATCACGCAGCAGCGGCATGCGGGCCAGGGCCTCGGCCGGGCCCAGGCGTTCGACGACGGTGCCGGTGGCACGCAGGTCGGCTTCGGTGCTGTCCAGCGCCGCGGCGTGCGCCGCCCAGGCCACGTAGAGCGCGCCGCGCGGCGACAGGATCGGCGCGTCGGCGAATCCTTCGGGCGGCTCGGCGTAGAAGGCCCGGCTGGCGCGCGTGAGCGCACGCGCCTGCGGCGGGCCGTAGCTTTCCATGAACATCGCCGCGCTGCGGCCGGTGCTGTGCAGGCCCGGCTGGGCCTCGCGTTCCAGCAGCAGCACGCGGGCGTGCGGCGCCAGCGCATGCGCCAGGGCCGCGCCCGCAATGCCGGCCCCGACGATGGCGATGTCGGTGTCGTTGCTCATCTTCGTGGCTTAGCGCCGCCGCTCGGGGTCACGCATCAGCGTGCTCTTGCCGAACAGGCTCTCCACCAGGTCCACCGCCAGCACGGCGGTCTTGTTGCGCACGTCCAGCGCCGGGTTCAGTTCCATGATGTCCAGGCTGGCCAGGCGGCCGCTGTCGGCGATCATCTCCATGCACAGCTGCGCCTCGCGGTAGGTGGGCCCGCCGGGGATGGTGGTGCCCACGCCGGGCGCAATCTCGGGGTCCAGGAAGTCGACGTCGAAGCTCACGTGAAGATGCGTGCTGGCGTCCATCGTGGCCAGCGCCAGTTCCATCGCGTGGCGCATGCCCATCTCGTCGATGTAGCGCATGTCGAAGACTTCCAGCCCCACCTGGTGCACGAAGCGCTTCTCGCCGGGGTCCACGCTGCGGATGCCGATCTGGCGCACGACCTTGGGGTGGATGGCGGGCACGGTGCCGCCGATCTCCACCAGTTCCTGCGGCCCGTGGCCGCAGAGGCAGGCCACCGGCATGCCATGCACGTTGCCGCTGGGCGTGAGTTCGCTGGTGTTGAAGTCGGCGTGCGCGTCCAGCCACAGCACGCGCAGCTTGCGGCCCGTTTCCCGGCAATGACGCGCCACGGCGCTGATGCTGCCGATGGCCAGGCAGTGGTCGCCACCCAGCAGGATGGGCATGCGGCCCGCGTCGAGTTCCGCGTGCACCGCGGTGTGCACCGCCTGGTTCCAGGCCACCACCTCGGGCAGGTGGCGGTAGCCGTCGGTGGGCGGCTGCCAGGGGTTGGCCGGGCCGGCGAGGTTGCCACGGTCCAGCACGTCCAGGCCGTGGGCTTCCAGCGCGGCCTGCAGGCCGGCCACGCGCAGGGCCTCGGGGCCCATGCTGGCGCCGCGGGCGCCGGCGCCGATGTCGGTGGGGGCGCCGATGAGGGAGACGGGGCGGGTCATGCATCCATTGTGCGTGAGCCCGCCCGAACGGGCATCAGTGGGCCACCCAGGCGTTCTCGAACGCCCACTTGATGACCCTGCACTGGTAGCCGCCATTGGGGTAGCCCTGACCGAGTTCCTTGCGGCTGGAGTTGATGGTGACGGCAGCCTCGACGTTGATCGGGAACACCATCACGCAGGCGTCCAGGCCGCCGGAACCCGTGTGGTCCCAGTCGCCGCCGTGCGTGTGATAGGTGCCGAAGACGCCCTGCGCGTAGTCGTAGTCGGTGGGGTTCATGAAGCCGAGGAAACCGGTCTTCATGGCCAGGAACTGCGCCGCAGGCATCAGGTCCTGTGTGTAGCGCAGGTAGGCCAGCGTGCGCGCCAGGTTCGTGGCGCTGACCTGCACGCCGAAGCCGCCGCAGTTCAGGGAGCGCGAGGGCTCGGCGTAGCCTGGGTTGCCGCTGTCGGGAAAGTCGTACTGGCGCGTGGGGTTCGTGCCCTGTGGCTCGCAGCTGAAAGGCACGCCGGCGGCGTCGAAGACGGTCTGGGCGTACGACAGGAAGGCGGCCGAGGTCAGTGCGCCTGCGTTGAAGGGCAGCGCCGAAGCGTCCAGGCCGAGCAGCTTGGCGGTGATCACGCGCAGCAGGCCGAAGTTGGCGTTCTCGTAGTCGAAGCTGCCCTTGCCCGGCACGGGCTGCGCCGCCATCACCTGCAGGTTCAGGTAGTCGCTGCCGCCGGGGGCGTTCTGGCCGAATCCGCTGGTGTGCGTCAGGAGCTGGCGGAAGGTGATGCTGTGGACGTCCGCCGGGCGCGTCCAGCCCATCGGCAGCCAGGGGCCGATGGCGGTGTCCACCGACAGACCCATCTCGGTCAGCCGGCGCAGCACCACGATGGCCGTCATCGTCTTGCTGACGCTGGCCACGTGCATTTTCTTGGTCGGCGACTGGGCGGTCGAAGGCTGGTCGGACCCGGTGCGGGCCAGGCCCGAACTGCCGCTGCGCGCCAGGTTGCCGGCTTGCGACAGCGCATACGACCAACCCACGGTGTTGGTGTCGAACACCTCACGCAGGTTCTGCTCGAAGCGGTCCATGCTGAAGACCACGGTGTTGGCGGCCAGGCCGAAGGCGCCGGCGTACTGCTGGCCGGCACCGCCATAGTCGCCGGCGTCGAACAGCGCGTCTGCCGTGCGCAGCGCCGATTCCGCCGGCGCCAGGCGACCGGCGCTGACGCCGGCGGCCAGGGCCAGGTCCATGGTGCTGCGGCTGGTGCGGCGCGCTGCCTCGCGCGCGGCCTGCACGGCCGGCAGCAGCAGCGCCACGGCGGGTGGGTCGATCACGGCGGCGATGTCGAGGGCCTGGTCCATCGCGGCCTGGCCGTCGGCCATCGCCGTCAGCACACCGACCAGGTGCTGCGGCGTGGCGTCGTTGCTGCCGGCGTGCAGCCTGGTCAGCGCGGCGGCGTAGCCGGTCTGCGCTGCCTGCAGCGCGCCGAGCATCGCCGTCGGCGCGGTGGCCAAGGCCTGCTCGACGGTGGACAAGACCTGCGGCAGCACGATGGCCAGGCCGGTCGGGTCCCCCGGGCTGGCCTCCGGCGACTCGTCGACCCCGTCGACCGGCGTCTGCTTCCGTAGCCGCAGGTAGTGCTTCAGCAGGCCCGGCAGCCGGGCAGGTGCCGGTGATGCCGCCTGCGCCTGCGCCATCGCCTGGCTCAGTGCGTCGGCCTCGGTGGGCGCCGTGGCCGCGGACGCGGCAGGTCCACCCAGGCATAGTCCAGCGGCCAGGGGCAGCAGGGTCAGGGCGGGTGTCGGGCGGCGGGACGTCGAAGTCGGGCGAAGTCGGGGCGTCATGGGTCTCTCCTCGAGCGAAGCGGTCTGGAGCGGATGGGTGAGGTGGTGCGCCGCGCCATGCATGGCGCGACAGCAGGTCAGCGGGTCAGCACGGTCGGCTCGGCAGGAGGCAGGCCCGGCCCGACCCGACCTGATGCCGGCGACCGAAGATCGCCAGCGCGGCAGCACCGGCCAGTGCCAGGGGCAGGGAGGCCGGTTCCGGGACCGGCTGGCGTGCCACGTCGAAGACGAAGTTGTCCCAGACGACGTTCGGCCCGCGGCCGCCGGTGCCCACCAGGCGCAGCTCGTCGACGAGCGCGTTGCTGCTGCTCATCAGCGTCTGGAAGTACTCGCCGCCGCCCAGCGCGTAGCTGCCGAAGTCGACCACCTGCAGGCCATCGATGAAGCCCAGCAGGTCGAAGGTCGCGTGCAGGTTGTCGTGGCGGTAGAGGTCGAAGGACAGCAGGCGAAAGGTGCCACCGCCCTGGCGTGCGATGCGAACGCTCTCGCCGGCCGCGAGCGTCGTGTCCTGCAGCACGGCGTCGGTGACACCGGCCCAGCCCTGGGCGCCACCGCCCTGGACGACGAACCCGTTCTCGCCATATGGCAAGGGGCCGTCGCCGCCGCCGAAGTCGACGGTGACCGGCGCGGCCAGGCAGGCTGGAGCGGCCAGGCCAAGCAGGAGGGGCGCGCAGCGCGACGCGTGTGCGAGATGGCGAAGGACAGATGTCATGAAGTCGTTTCCGAAAGACAGTGTTGGGTGTTGCGACGGCACGGCCATGCCGCCGCCAGGTGTGCGGCGCCGCCGGCGGTCAGGTGCCGCTGGCCGTCTGGCCGGCTTTCCGGGTGGCGCGGCGTCGTGCCGCCGCGACCCCTGCGAGCCCGATGCCCAGCATCGCCATGGACCCCGGCTCCGGCACCGCCGGCACCCGCAGCGCGGTGCCGAAGGTGACATCGTCGATGCCGTAGATGTCGTTGCGCACGCCGTGGAAGGTGACGCTGTCGAACGGCGTGTCGCTGGTGAAGCCGAAAAACGTCAACTGCAGGTTGACGGGCTCACCGGGCACGGTGATGAAGACGCCGCCGGCGCTGAACAGCGTGCGCTCGAATTCGTCGTTGATGCCCTTGAAGTCGGCGCCGAAGGCGGTGATCGGCTGATCGAAGCTGAACGTCAGGTCGATCCCGGTGTCGGTGAAGACCATCAGGTGCGTCGTGCCGTTGAGGTTGGTGGAGTTCGACTTCTGTGGCGGCGCGTCGATCAGGTTGTAGATCGTGCCCGCGCCGGGCGTCATCGACAGCGTGAAGGCGCCGACGTCCACCGCGTTGGTGTGAAAACCGGTGTCCTTGACCCAGCTGTCGAAGCTCTCCGTGGTGGACTGCAGCGTGGCGGCCAGGAATTCGGCGCGGTCGTCGAAGACCGTGAACTCGGCGCGGGCGCTGGTGCCGGCCAGGATGGCCAGGATGGCCGACAAGGCGATGGTGGTGCGACGGGCCGGCCGGGCGGCGGGGCGCCGACGGCGAGCAGGAGCCTGTGCGGTGGCGCTGCAGGCAGGATGGGCGGTGGTCATGGGGCTCTCCTCGACAAGGGGTCACGATCCGGGGGATCGATGACCGGCAGTGTCGGGAGCGCCGGGCGCGCTGTCGTCAGGAAGCGGTCGGGTTTGCGTCGGTTTGTGGCGGGGTACCGGGGCGGGGTGCGCACCGACGGTCATCGTCGGGTGCGCGCAGGCCCACCCGCAGGGCCTCGGTCTGGCCCAGCGCGGTGCCAGTGGCCTGGAGGCCCTGGTGTTCGCGCGCGCCCAGTGCGGTGTCCAGGAGCGCCGACAGCCTGGCGATGGACCGCCGCGTGAAGGTCCGCGGCCCGTAGGCCCCGCAGCCGCGCACCGGGGAGTCGAACCAGCCCAGCAGCCGCGCGGCATCGGCGGGGCGGCCTTCGTGCCAGGCCAGCCACGCCATGGCCAGCCACAGCAGTTCGGTACTCCGCATGGTGCCCAGCGTGGGTACGGCCTCGGCCAGCGCGGCACGGGTGCCGGCCACGTCGCCGGCATCGGCGCGCATGGCCGTGTGCATGACCAGCACCTGGGTCTGGCCCCGCAACCGGCCCGCGGCACGGATCTCGTCAATGATGGACTGGCCGATGGTCAGCGCGCGGTCAACTTCCCCGAGGTCGTGCTCGGCCAGCATCAGCGTGTGGGCGGCGATCCAGCTCTCGGCCTGGGCATCGACGTTGCGCAGCATGGCCAGGTCTTCCCGGCAGGCCTGCAGGAACGTCTCGGCGTGGCCCAGCAGGCGCTGGTCCTGGGCCCAGGCGCTGCGCATCAGGCGCGTCCGCATCGGCCCCCAGGACGGCTGGATCAGTTCGGCCATGCGCTGGACATGGTGGGCCCGCGCTACGTGCTCGCCCACCTCCAGCGCCAGGGCCCAGGCCAAATAGTGCGCGTAATAGGCCCGCGTCGAGTCGCCATGGTCCTCGAAGGTCTGCACCGCACGGCGCGCCACGGCCAGGTTTTCCTCGACCCCGAGCATCGGCGTGAAGCGGCAGAGCGTGCCCACGGCCAGGTCGACGCCGGCGCGCCGCAGGGGGTCGCTGTGGGTCTCGGCGCTGGCGCGCACCGACAGGCAGAACCGCCCGCCTTCGGCCGACAGCGCCATGCGCTGGAAGTAGCGGGCCGAGGCCGCGACCAGATCCAGCCGGGCGTCGGTCACCGCGGGGTCGTCGGCGTGCGCCTCGGCCCAGCGCAGTGCGCTGCGCAGGTTTTCCAGCTCCGGCTCCAGCGGGACCAGCCAGGGCAGCTGGGGCACGTCCAGCGCCATGGCCTCGGCCTCGGTGAACAGGGTCACCATGGCCAGCAGGTGCCGCCGCGCCGTGGCATCCGCCTCGCCGCTGGCCTCCAGCTGTTCCAGGGCGTACTCGCGCACGCTCTCCAGCATGCCGATGCGGGCGTCCGGGGCATCGGGCGCCGCGGCCACGAGCATGGACTTGTCGCTCAGCGTGGCCAGCGCGTCGAGCGTGGTCCAGGGGTCCTCGTCCGGCGCGGTGGCCACTGCGCGCGCCGTGGCGGCCGTGAACCCGCCGCGGAACACCGCCAGCCGGCGCAGCACGCGCTGCTCGGTGGGTGTGAGCAGCGCATGGCTCCAGTCCAGCGTGGCGCGCAGCGTGCGCTGGTGCGGCAGGGCGGTGCGGGCGCCCTGCGTCAGCAATTGCAGGCGGTGTCCGGCGTCGTCGTCCTCGAGCTGCTCCGCCAGACCGTGCACCCCGAGCACGGGCACCCGGGCCGCGCCGAGCTCCAGGGCCAGCGGCAGGCCGTCCAGCGAGCGGCAGATCTTCGCCAGCGCCTGCTGCTGTGCCGGCCCGGGCGTGAACCCCTGCAGCCGGGCGCCGATGCGCGCCACCAGCAACCGCAGTGCGGGGTTGTCGGCCATGTCCTCGGCACCGCAGCGCTCGTCGTCGGCTGGCACGGGCAGGGGTGCGACGCGCCAGACCTGTTCGCCCGGCAACTGCAGCGGCTCCCGGCTGGTGATCAGTAGCCGCAGCCCGGGCAGGTGGGGTGCCCAGTCAGCCAGCCAGGGCGCCAGCACGTCGAGCAGGTGCTCGGCGTTGTCCAGCACCAGCAGGAGTGGCTCGCCACCGATGGCGCGCACCAGTTCGGCGTCACTGCCGGTGCCCAGCGGGGCGACGCGCAGCGCACGGGCAAGTGCGCTGCGCAGGATGCCGGGGTCGGTCGTCCCCGGGGCCAGGGGCGCGAGCGGCAGCCACCAGACACCGCCGGCGTGCCGCCCCTGGCGCGCGCGGGCCACGGCCTGTGCCAGGCGGGTCTTGCCGACGCCGCCGGGCCCGGTGAGCGTGAGCAGCGAGGTGCGGTCCACCTGCTCGCACAGGGCGGCAATGTCGTCATCGCGGCCGAACAGCGCGGGCCCGGCAGGCGGCAGGTTGCCTTCGGGTGGCGGTGCCGCAAGGCTGGCCGTGGCGTTCAACGGTGGCGCGGGCTCCGGTGGAGGTGCCGGTGCCACCGCCGGCGCCAGCCCGCCGCTCACCTCGCCGATGAAGCGGTAGCCCCGGCGCGGCACGGTCTCGATCCAGCGCGGGGCCTTGGCGTCGTCGCCCAGGGCGGCCCGGAGTTCGCTCACCACGGTCTTGATCGCGCCTTCGCTGACGAAGCGCCGGCCCCAGACGATGTCGAGCAGGTCGTCCTTGGGCACCAGGGTCTGCGGCCTGCGGACGAGGCACACCAGCAGTTCGAACGACTTCGGCGGCAGGTCCACCACCGTGCCCGCCCGACGCAGCCGGGCATCGGGGATGTCGAGCTCGAAGTCGCCGAAGCGGATCAATCGGATGGCACTGTGCTCGGTCACCGGCTCATTCTGCCGTCATCGACGGCGCTGACCGGAAACCGACGGTGTGCTGACGACTTTGGACGTTGCCCGCCTCAAACTGCGCCCATCCCCCTTGCCAGGAAGCACCATGAGACAACCCTGCCCACAGACCTATGCCCTGCGGCTGGTTTCTGCGCCGGCCAACACGCTGGCTGGCGAGATCGAACACGTGCTCAGTGGCGAACGACGGCGATTCGCCAGCGGGGCAGAACTGCTGACCGCGCTGCAGGGGGTGCAGCAGGCCGTGGCCGGCACGCTGTCGACATCTGTCGAACCGGCAGCCTCACCGCACCGCTGAATGCTCAGCTCAGCACCGACTGCTGCGCGATGCCCGCGTCCACCAGCACGTGCTGGCCGGTCATGCCGTTGCTGTCGTCGGCGGCCAGGAACAGCGTGGGCCGCGCCACGTGGCCGGGGTCGAGGCGGATCTTCAGGCACTGCGCGTCCAGGAAGGCCTGGTCGGCCGCCGGGTCGCGGTGCAGCGTGGTCTGGCGCTCGGTGACGATGGCGCCGGGCACGACGGCGTTGACGCGGATGTGCCGCGGCCCCAGTTCGCGCGCCAGTGTGCGCGTGAGACCCAGGATGCCGGCCTTGGCCGTGGTGTAGCCCACCAGGTTGGGCCGCCCGCGCATCCAGCTCACCGAGCCCATGTTGACGATGCTGCCGCCGCCGGCCGCCGCCATGCCCGGCGCCACGGCCTGGATGGCGAAGAAGTAGTGCTTCAGGTTCAGCGCCAGGCGGTCGTCCCAGAAGTCCGGCGTCACGTCTTCCATCGCATGGCGGTCGTCGCGGCCGGCGTTGTTGACGAGCACGCCGACGGGGCCCAGTTCCTGGGCCACACGGGCCAGCAGGGCCTGGTAGGCCGGCACGTCGCGCACGTCGCAGGGCGCGTACCACGGCGCCGGGTGACCGGCCGCGGTGCATTCGGCGATCAGGGCGTCGCCGCCGCCGTCGCGCGTGCCGCAGAAGGCCACGCGGGCGCCCTGGGCGGCAAAGGCGCGCACCAGTTCGGCGCCGATGCCGGAACTGCCGCCGGAGATGAAGACGACCTTGCCGCGCAGCGACGGGTAGCGGGCGTAGGCGTTCATGCGGTCCAGACCTCGGCCATGTCCACCACCCGCCCTTCGGCGATGCTGCGGTGGGCGGCAATGCCCGTGGCTACGCTGCGCAGGCCCTCCTCCAGCGGGATCTCGGCCGGCCGCCCTTCGCGCAGCGCGGCGGCGAAGCGCTGGTGCTCGATGTAGGACGCACCGAAATGCGCGCCGGCGTAACGGATGTTCGTGTCCCAGACGCGCCGGGTTTCCACCCCGCGGCCGGTGCCCGAGGCCTGGCCCCAGATGGCGCGGCGGCCCCAGTCGGCACGGCGACTGTGGCGCAGCACCAGCGACGGCAGCAGCGATTCGAGCTTGCCTTCGTCGCCCACGATGACCAGGTGCTCGTTGTCGGTGGAGCCTTCGGCGAACATGCACAGGTCCAGACAGGCGCGCGCGCCGCCGGGGTACTCCACCACGACGTAGGCGTTGTCCAGGATGTCGGGCACCCTGCCGTCGTAGTTCTCGTCCAGGTGGTTCACGCTCTGCGCGCCGCTGGCGAACACGCGTGCCGGGTGTTCACCGACGATCAGGTCCATCAGGTTGAAGTAGTGGCAGCACTTCTCGACCAGGGTGCCGCCAGTGTTGGCGCTGAAGCGGTTCCAGTCGCCCACCTTGGGGTAGAAGGGTTCGCGGTGTTCGCGGATGGCCACCTGGTGGATCCGGCCCACGTCGCCCGCATGCGCCATGCGGATCGCCTCGGCCACCGGCGGCATGTAGCGGTACTCCATCGCCACCCATGTCAGCGGCTTGCGGCCGGCGGCGCGCTGAAGCAGGTCGGCGCCATCTTCCATCCGTGTGACGATCGGCTTCTCGGCCAGCACGTGCAGGTCGGTGGCCAGCACGTCGCGCAGCACGGCGGCGTGCGTGAAGTTGGGGGACGCCACGATCACGGCGTCGCACAGGCCGCTGTCCAGCAAGTCGGCGTGGGCTTCGAACATGCGTGGCAAGAAGCGACATTGCCGGGCCAGCACCGCGGCCTGGGCACGACTGTTCGCGTCCGGGTCGGCGATGGCGGTGACCTCGGCGCCGCCGAGCGCTGCCAGGTTCAGGATGTGCTCGCGGCCCATGCTGCCGCAGCCGATGATGCCCCAGCGGATGTCTTTCGTTGGCATTCAGAGGGCTCC
>JACKLN010000011.1 GCA_024235855.1 Burkholderiaceae bacterium | reverse complement strand
TTCGACGCCATGCTGGCGGCCGGCTTCGTCGACGAGGTGCGCGCGCTGCGTGCCCGCGGCGACCTGCATCCCGCGCTGCCGTCGATGCGCTGCGTCGGCTACCGGCAGGCGTGGGCGGCGCTGGACGCGGGCGACCTGGCACCCTTGCGAGAGACCGGCATTGCCGCCACCCGCCAGCTGGCCAAGCGCCAGCTGACCTGGTTGCGCTCGATGCCCGACCGGCACATCGTGGCCTGCGACGCCTTCGATGCCGTGCCGCGCGCGATGGCACGGATCCGGGCGCTGGCCGGCGCGTGAACAACGCACTCCCCGGGCAGCGGGGGGTGGCGGGCGGTTCGTGAGAACGGTCACCGCGGCGCGGGTCGCGCCCCGGCAGCATCGCGCCCATGAAACAACTCGTCACAGGTCTGGGCCTGGCCGCCCTCACCGCTCTGGTCAACGTCGCCGCTGCGGCACCGGTCGCCGTCTCGTTACCCACGAACTTCTCGCTGCAGACCTACACCGGCGCGGCGGCCGTCAACGCCGGCCTGCTGGACGCCGACGGCGTGCTGTGGACGGTGCAGGAGCAGGCCCGCGACGGCCTGCAGTCCTGGTACCTCTTCTTCGACCCGCTGAACGCCAGCCGCCTGCGTGCCACGGTGGACTTCGGTGCGCCCATCGTCGCCGTGTACACCACGACAGCCCAGCTCGCGGGCACGCAGGCCGAATGGTCGGTGGACATCGACGGCGACGGGCAGTGGAACGACTACGCCTGGCACCGCCTGATGGGGCTGGAGGGCGCCGACTCCGTGAACTGGGCCTTCGGCGGCACGTCGCTGACGCTGGACTGGCGCGCCAGCGACCCGGGCGACCACGTGCGCGTGCTGCTGTGGCAGCCGCAGGACAACGCCGTGCCGGAGCCCACCAGCGCGGCACTGGCGCTGCTGGGGCTGGGCATCGCGACCGCCATGGGCCGCCGGAGCCGCTGAAGCCCCGCAGCGCCGGCAGGCGCCGCCACTGCGGCATCATCGGTCGCGATGCTGCACATCGAACATTTGGCCAAGTCCTTCGGCGACACCCCGGTCTTCCGTGACCTGAACCTGGACCTGGCACGCGGCGAGTTCGTCGCCCTGCTCGGCGAGTCGGGCGTGGGCAAATCCACGCTGCTGAACTGCATCGCCGGGCTGGAAACCGCCGACGCCGGCCGCGTGGTGATCGACGGCCACGACCTGGCCACGCTGGACGACGATGGCCGCGCACGGCTGCGCCGGCAGACGCTGGGTTTCGTCTTCCAGGCCTTCCACGTGCTGCCGCACCTGAGCATGGCCGACAACGTGGGCCTGCCGCTGCGCCTGCTGGGCCGGCACGACCCGGCACGCGTGGACGCACTGCTCGACGCCGTGGGCCTGGGGGGCCTGGGTGCGCGAGCACCGGCTCAGCTCTCCGGCGGGCAATTGCAGCGCGTGGCCATCGCGCGCGCCGTCGTGCACCGGCCGGCGCTGATCCTGGCCGACGAGCCCACCGGCAACCTCGACCCCGCCACCGCCGCGCGCGTGCTCGACCTGCTGCAGGCCCAGGTGCGCGAACACGGCTGCGCCTGCCTGCTGGTCACCCATGCCGAGGCCGCCGCGGCGCGTGCCGACCGCGTGCTGCAGGTGACCGCGCAGGGCCTGCACAGCGCGGTGGCGGCCTGAGCGCGTGACCGCTCCCCCGGCCGATCCCCGCCTGGCGGACTTCGCCGCGCTGGCGTGGCGCGAGTGGCGCCACCACCCGTGGCGGCACGCCGCGGCACTGCTGGCGGTGGCGCTGGGCGTGGCGCTGGCGGCGTCGGTGCACCTGATCAACGCGTCGGCGCTGGCCGAATTCTCTGCCGCGCTACGGGCCACGAACGGCGAGCCCGACCTCAGCGTCACCGACGCCGGTGGCGGCACGCTGCCGGACGGCGCCTACGCGCAACTTCTGGCCACCCATGGGGTGCGCCAGGCCAGCCCGGTGATCGCCTTCGAGACCTACGCGCGCCTGGGCGATGGCACGCGCACGCCGCTGCAGGTACTGGGCGTCGACGCGCTCACCCTCGCCGGCCTGGCGCCGGACCTGGTGCCCCGCCCGGCCGAGGGCGAGGACCGGCTGGCCTTCCTCGACCCGTCGCGCGTGTTCCTCAACGCCGCCGCGCGCAGCCGCCTGGTCGTGGCCGACGGCGACACGCTGGCGCTGCAGTCCGGGGGCCAATGGCAGTCGCTGCGCGTGTCCGGCTGGGTGGGCGCCGGCGGCGCGCCGCTGGCGGTGATGGACCTGTCCGCCGCGCAGGACCGCTTCGGCTTCGCAGGCCGCCTGACAAGGGTGGACCTGCGGCTGGAACCCGGCGCAGCGCCGCCGCCACTGCCCGCGGCCTGGCGCGCCGAGCGGCCCGACGACGCGGCACAGCGCGTCTCGCAGCTCTCGCGCGCCTACCGGGTGAACCTGACGGTGCTGGCGCTGGTGGCGCTGTTCGTCGGCGGCTTCCTGGTCTATTCGGTGGTCGCGCTGTCGGTGGCGCAGCGGCTGCCGGGCTTCGCACTGCTGGGCGTGCTGGGAATGACCGCGCGGGAGCGGCGCCGGGTCGTGATGCTGGAATGCCTGGGCCTGGGCATGTTCGGCAGCCTGCTGGGCCTGCTGGGCGGCGTCGCCCTGGCCGCGGCGGCGCTGCGCTGGCTGGCCGGCGACCTGGGCGGTGGCTACTTCCCCGGCGTGACGCCGCCGCTGCGGCTGGAGCCGGCAGCGCTGGCGCTGCTCTTCATGCTCGGCACCATGGCGGCGCTGCTGGGCGGCTGGGTGCCGGCACGGGCCGCCGAGCGGCTGCAGCCGGCGCGTGCGCTCAAGGGCCTGTCCAGCCTGGAAGCGCCGTCGGCCTCGCCGCTGCCGGCGGTGGGGCTGCTGGCCACCGGCGTGGCACTGGCCTTCGCACCGCCGATCGCCGGCCTGCCGTTGGCGGCCTATGCGTCCGTGGCCTGCCTGCTGTTCGGGGGCGTGGCCGCCGTGCCCTGGGTGGTGCAGGCGGTGCTGGCCCGCTGGCCGCTGCCGCAGGCGGCGCTGCCGCGGCTGGCGCTGCAGCGCGCGGTGTTCCAGCGCCACACCGCCACCGCCGCGGTGGCCGGCGTGGTGGCGGCGCTGGCGCTGTCGGTGGCGCTGACGGTGATGGTGGGCAGTTTCCGCACGGGCGTCACCCTGTGGCTGGACACGCTGCTGCCGGCCGACCTGTACGCGCGCACCGCCACCCGCGGCAACGCGGCCGACCTGGCCTGGCTGCCCGAGGCCTTCATCGCCGAGGCCGCGGCGGTGCCCGGCGTGGAACGTGTGCAGGGCAACCGGCTGCGACTGCTGTCGCTGGCCGCCGACCGCCCCGCGGTGGCGCTGATCGCGCGCGAGGTGGGCAACCCGGCGCAGACGCTGCCGCTGGTGGGCACGCCGCTGCCCGCCGCGGCTGGCGACGCGCGCCCAGCCTGCTACGTCAGCGAGGCCATGGTCTCGCTCTACGGCGCCAAGCCCGGCAGCACGCTGAGCCTGCCGCTGGAGGGCGCGACGCTGGACTGCGTGGTGCGCGGCGTCTGGCGCGACTACGCGCGCCAGTTCGGCAGCGTGGTGGTCCCACTGGCCGACTACCGGCGACTGACCGGCGACACCCGCCTCAACGACCTGGCGCTGTGGCTGGCGCCCGACGCCGCGCCGGCCGCGGTGCGCGAGGCCCTGTCGGCACGCGTAGCCGACCCGTCGATGCTGGAGTTCGCCGAGGCCGGCGAGATCCGCGCGATCTCGCTGCGCATCTTCGACCGCAGCTTCGCCGTCACGCGCTGGCTGCAGATGGTGGCCATCGCGGTGGGGCTGGTCGGCGTGGCGGCCAGCCTGTCGGCGCAGGTGGCGGCGCGGCGCAAGGAGTTCGGCCTGCTGAGCCACCTGGGGCTGACGCGAGGGCAGACGGTGGCGCTGGTGGCCGGCGAGGCGGCCGCGTGGCTGACCGCCGGCGCCCTGATCGGCGTGGCCCTGGGCGTGGCGGTGAGCGCGGTGCTGGTGCACGTGGTCAACCCGCAGAGCTTCCACTGGACCATGGACCTGGTGCTGCCCTGGCCACGGTTGGCGGCACTGGCGCTGGCGGTGCTGGCCGCCGGCACCGCCACCGCGGCACTCACGGCACGGCGCGCCGCCGGCCGCGCAGCGGTGATGTCGGTGAAGGAGGACTGGTGACGTGAGGCGCAGGCCGATGATGATCGCAATGCTCGCGGCCCTGGCTGCAGGGCGACCTGCCAACGCCAGTGACGCCACGCTGCCCGTGGTCTCGCGCGATCGCGTGCTGCAGTTCCCGCGTGACCACGGCGCCCACCCCGAGGCACGCATCGAGTGGTGGTACGTCACCGGCTGGTGGGGGCCGATGGCCGCGCCGACGCACGGCTTCCAGGTCACCTTCTTCCGCAGCCGCACCGGCCTGGCGGCGGACAGCCGCAGCGCCTTCGCGCCGCGCCAGCTGCTGTTCGCGCACGCGGCGTTGACCGACCTGCGTGCCGGCAACCACCGCCATGCCGAGCGCATCGCGCGCTGGAACGGCGACCCGGCCGCCCCAGCCGCCGCAGCCGCACTGGACGATGCGCGTGTGCACATCGGCGACTGGCGGCTGGCACGCGAAGGCCAGACCTGGGCGGCACGGCTGGAGGACCGCTCGCAGGACCTGCTGCTCGCCCTGACGCTGCGCCGCACGCAGCCGCTGCTGCTGCAGGGCGAGGCCGGCTGGTCGCGCAAGGGACCGGCGCCGACGCAGGCCAGCCACTACGTCAGCGAACCGCAGCTGGCCGTGGCGCGCGACGGTGGCGGCCGCGCGTGGCTGGACCAGGAGTGGAGCGACGAGATCCTGCACCCCGAGGCCGTGGGCTGGGACTGGGCCGGCATCAACCTGGCCGACGGCAGCGCGCTGACGGTGTTCCGCCTGCGCCGCGCCGACGGCAGCACGCTGTGGGCTGGCGGCAGCTGGCGGCCGGCCGGCGGCGCGGCGCGCGCGTTCGCCCCGCAGGAGGTGCACATGCAACCCGGCCGCGTGTGGACCAGCGGCCGCACCGGCGGCCGCTACCCCGTGCAGTGGACGCTGGACACGCCCGCGGGGCGGCACACCCTGCACGCGCTGCTGGACGCGCAGGAACTCGACGCCCGCGCCAGCACCGGCACGGTCTACTGGGAAGGCCTGTCGGAACTGCGCGATGCCCAGGACCGGCGCATCGGCCTGGGTTACCTCGAGATGACCGGCTACGCCGGTCGGCTGCGGCTGTAGCCGACAGGGTTCAGAGGTCGCCGGTGCGGCCGGGCTTCTCGGGCCGTTCCGGCTTGCCAGGCTGCTCACGCGGGCCCGACGCATCCGCCGCACCAGCGCCGGATCCCCGCGCCGGCCGCCAGGGCTCGTCGGCGTTGGCGGCGCGCACGCAGTTGCCGCCCGCCTCGCGCGAGGTCTGCAGCGCCTGCTGGGCCATCTCCACAAGCGCGTGCAGCGGCTGGTGCAGCGGCCGCAGCACGGCCACGCCCACGCTGGCGGTGAAGGTGGCGCCTTCGGGCAGACCCGGCAGGCGCAGCCGCTCGACCATCTCGCGGATGCGGTCGGCCACGTCGAGCGCACCGGTGGCGTCGGCCTGCGGCAGGAAGACGGCCAGCTGCGCATCGTCGAAACGCGACAGCAGGTCGGCCGCGCGCAGCGAGGCCATCACCTGGCGGCCCAGGCCGGCCAGCAGCGCGTCGGCCACGCGGGCGCCCATCTGTTCGGTCATCGGGCGCAGGCGGTCCACCTCCACCAGCAGCAGGGCCACCGCGCCGCCGTAGCGGCCAGCGCGCAGCCAGTCGCGTTCGGCCAGGGCCAGGAAGGCCGGGCGGTGGAACATGCCGGTCTCGGCGTCGCGCAGGATGGCGTCGCCGGTGGGCACGGTGTAGGTCGACGGCGCGGGGGCGACGGCCGCCAAGGCGGCCGGGGGGCGGCGCCACGCGGCGGCGCCAGCCACCAGCGCCGCCACGGCGGCCGTGGCCAGCGCCGCCGGCCAGGGGGTCTGCGGCCACAGCAGCGGCACGCTGCCGGTCAGCACCGCGGCAGCAGAGGCGGCGGTCAGGGCCCGCGGCCAGGGCGACGCCGCAGCCGCCGATGCAGGGATGAGATCCTGAAGGGGGGAAACGCTCATGTGGGGTTGTCGGCAGGGGCATGCCGCTCCTCGAGCATTCGACCACAGATGCCCTCGGCGAGGCGGGCAGTTTCACCGGTTCACGGGGTGTCCCGCTTGACGAAGCGTCTCCAATGCCATTAAAGTGATATCACTTTAATGCCAACCCAGGAGCTCACGATGTCCACCCAACGCACGCCCGAGCACACCGCACGGGCCACCAACGGGTATGCCATGGTCGCCGTCGGCATCGGCCTGATCGCGCTGCTGCCCGTGCTGGCCGTCACCGGCGTCGCGCGCACGCCCTGGCTGCTGGTGCCGCTGGTGCTGGCGTCGGCCACCGGCGTCTTCCTGCTCGTGGGCCTGTACATGCTGCAGCCCAACGAGGCGGCCATCCTCACGCTGTTCGGCCAGTACACCGGCACCGACCGCGGCGAGGGCCTGCGCTGGGCCAACCCGCTGACGAAGAAGCGCAAGCTCTCGCTGCGCGCGCGCAACCTCAACGGCCCGACGCTTAAGGTCAACGACAAGCGCGGCAACCCGGTGGAGATCGGTGCGGTGGTGGTCTGGCGCGTGCGCCACACGGCGCAGGCGGTGTTCGATGTCGACGATTTCGAGACCTACGTGAAGGTGCAGGCCGAGGCCGCGGTGCGCCACCTGGCGTCGATGTACGCCTACGACGACGGCGAGGACCTGGAGCCTGGCGAACACACGCTGCGTGGCGGCATGGACAGCGTGGCGGCCGCACTGCGTGCGGAACTGCAGGACCGCTTCGAGGAAGCCGGCGTCGAGGTGCTGGACGCCAAGCTCAGCCACCTGGCCTACGCGCCGGAGATCGCGCAGGTGATGCTGCGCCGCCAGCAGGCCGAGGCCATCGTCAGCGCGCGGCACAAGATCGTGCAGGGCGCGGTAGGCATGGTCGAGGCGGCACTCAAGGGCCTGGCCGAGAAGGACCTGATCCAGCTCGACGACGAGCGCCGCGCCAGCATGGTCAGCAACCTGCTGGTGGTGCTGTGTTCCGACAACGAGGCGCAGCCGGTCATCAACACCGGCACGCTGTACGGCTGACCGCGGGCGATGGACACGACCTACCGCTCCGAGCAGCGCTTCGCCGCGCTGTGGACCGTGATGCCGCTGACGTCGCTGGCCGTGGCCGCCGTGCTCTGGTTCACCGGCGACCCGAACGCGCGCCTGGGCATCGGCATCGTGCTGTCGACCACCGCCTTCACGCTCAGCGTGCTGGGCCGCCTGGTGGTGCAGATCGGCGGCGACCGGCTGCTGTGGCACTTCGGGTGGCTGGGCATCCCGCGCTGGGAACTGCCGCTGGCCGACATCACGGGCTGCGAGGTCGCCCGCGGGGCCGCCGCCGGGGCCGGCATCAAGGGCACGCGCCAGGACCGCGAGTACACCGCCGCCGTGGCCAGCCCGGGCGTGAAGTTCACGCTGAAGGACGGCCGCAGCGTCTTCCTGGGCAGCCCGGAGCCCGAGCGGCTGCGCGCCTTCGTCGAGGCCCGGCTGCCCGAGGGTGCGCGGGTGGCGCCGAAGAAGGCGCAGCGCCGGCGCTGACACCACGCATGGCCAGCCCGGGCAAGAAACACTTCGCGCTGCGCATCGACCCGCGCGTGTGGGCCGAGATCGAGCGTCTGGCGGCCCAGGAACTGCGCAGCGCCAACGCGCAGGTGGAGATGCTGCTGCGTGAGGCGCTGCAGCGGCGCGGTCGGGTGATCCCGAGCGCAGGAGATGCCACCGACAACGGCGAAGACACGGCCGGCCGATAGACTCGCGGCCCATGCCCTCCACCGACACCGCCCGTCCGGCGGCCAAGACGCCGCGCTCGCTGTCGGGCCTGCTGCCCTTCCTGCGTCCCTACCGCGGCCGCATCGGGCTGGCCCTGTTCTTCCTCGTGATGGCCGCGCTGAGCACGCTGGCCTTTCCGGTGGCGCTCAAAAGTCTGGTCGACGACGGCCTGGTGGCGGCCGCGCCCGGCGAGCGGCTGATGGCCATGCGCGAACACTTCGGCCTGCTGTTCGCCGTCGGCGCCGCGCTGGGCATCTTCTCGGCGCTGCGCTTCTACATGGTCACCTGGATCGGCGAGCGCATCACCGCGGACTTGCGCAACGCCGTCTACCGCCACGTGGTGCAGCAGAGCCCGGAGTTCTTCGAGACCACGGCCACCGGCGAGGTGCTCAGCCGCCTGACCACCGACACCACGCTGGTGCAGAGCGTGGTCGGCTCGTCGCTGAGCATGGGGCTGCGCAACACGGTGATGGGCCTGGGGGCCCTGGTGGCGCTGATCGTCACCAACCCGGTGGTGATGACGCAGGTGCTCGGCATCCTGGTGCTGGTGGTGGTGCCCAGCCTGTACTTCGGCCGCCGCGTGCGCAAGCTCAGCCGCGCCAGCCAGGACCGCGTGGCCGACTCCAGCGCCATCGCCGCCGAGGTGCTCAACGCCATCCCGGTGGTGCAGAGCTACCACCAGCAGGCGCGCGAGGCGGCGCGCTTCGACGCGTCCACCGAGAGCGCCTTCGACACCGCGCGCAAGCGCACGCGGGTGCGTTCGCTGCTGGTGGGCTTCATCATCACGGCCACCTTCGGCGCGCTGATCTGGGGCCTGTACCAGGGCACGCAGGCGGTGCTGCGCGGCGACATCTCCGCCGGCCACCTGGGGCAGACGGTGTTCTTCGTGATCATCTTCGTCAGCTCGGTGGCCGTGCTGTCGGAGGTCTATGGCGAACTGCTGCGCGCCGCCGGCGCCACCGAGCGGCTGATGGAACTGCTGGCCACGCAGAGCCCGGTGCGCGAGCCGGCGGCGCCGCTGCCACTGCCCCCCGCGCGCGGCGGCTCGGCGGTGCGCTTCGAGGACGTGCGTTTCCACTATCCCTCGCGCCCGAAGCAGGCGGCGCTGGAAGGCTTCACGCTGGACGTGCAGCCTGGCGAAACGGTGGCGCTGGTGGGCCCCAGCGGCGCCGGCAAGAGCACGGTGCTGCAGCTGCTGCTGCGCTACTACGACGTGGCCGCCGGCCGCATCCTGCTCGACGGCGTGCCGGTGGACCGGCTGGCGCTGGCCGACCTGCGCGGGCGCGTGGGCATCGTGCCGCAGGACAGCACCATCTTCTCCACCAGCGCGCTGGAGAACATCCGCTACGGCCGCCCTGAGGCCAGCGACGACGAGGTCGTCGCCGCGGCCAAGGCGGCCTTCGCGCACGACTTCATCCTCGCCCTGCCCGAGGGCTACGCGAGCTTCCTCGGCGAGCGCGGCGTGCGCCTGTCCGGTGGCCAGCGCCAGCGCATCAGCATCGCGCGCGCGCTGCTGAAGAACCCGCCGCTGCTGCTGCTGGACGAAGCCACCAGCGCGCTGGACGCGGAGAGCGAGCGCATGGTGCAGGCGGCGCTGGAATCGGCGATGCAGGACCGCACGACCATCGTCATCGCCCACCGCCTGGCCACGGTGCTGAAGGCCGACCGCATCGTGGTGCTCGAGGGCGGGCGCATCGTCGACATCGGCCGCCACGACGAGTTGGTGGCCCGCGGCGGGCTGTACGCCAAGCTCGCGGCGATGCAGTTCGGGCAGACCGACGATGGCGACTGAGCGCCCGGCCGGGCCCACAACGGCCCGCGGCCGCGGGGCGCATCGGCGCAGGCTGCTGGCCCTGGCGTGCCTGGCGCCGGCCACGGCACTGGCGCTGGACACCGACGCGATCCTGCGCTGCAAGACCATCACCGACCCGACGCTGCGCGTGGCCTGCTACGACGCCGCGGTGGAGAGCCGCCTGCCGCCGTCACGGACGACGCCGGAGGCGCGCGCCCTGCTGCTGGACAGCCCGGAGCCCGACCCGCAGCAACGCTCGCTGATCGGCGACCGCTGGGGGCTGGGTGCATCACCGGAGGACAGCCGCTTCGACCTGCGCGCCCACCGCCCCAGCTACATGCTGCTGGGACGCGTCAGCGATGCGCCCAACCGCGAGCCCGGCACGCCGTCCAAGCCGCCGCTGGACGCACCGCTGAACATCCAGGACACGGAAGCCAAGTTCCAGCTCAGTTTCAAGTTCAAGCTCGCGGACTTCGGGCGTGAACTGGACATGCCGCTGTCGATCTGGGGCGCCTACACGCAGCAGAGCCACTGGCAGGTCTTCAACGGGGGCATCTCGCGGCCGTTCCGCGAGACCAACTACGAGCCGGAACTGATGGTGGCCCTGCACCCGGACCTGGATCTGTGGGGCTGGCGCTGGCGGCTGGCGGCGCTGGGCATCAATCACCAGTCCAACGGCCGCGCCGAGCCGCTGTCGCGCAGCTGGAACCGCATCGTCGCGCAGCTCGGCGTTGAACGCGGCGACGTGGCCGTGATTCTGCGGCCGTGGCTGCGCGTGCGCGAGGACCGGGCCAACGATGACAACCCGGACATCGTCGACTACCTGGGCCACGGCGACCTCACCGTGGTCTGGGCACCGGGGCGGCACCAGTTCTCGCTGAGCAGCCGGCTGAACCTGGCCACCGGGCGCGGCGCGGCGCAGGCCCACTGGACCTTCCCGCTCACCCGCCGGGTGCGCGGCATCGTGCAGTGGTTCGGCGGCTACGGTGAAAGCCTGGTGGACTACAACCGCCGGCAGCACACGCTGGGCATCGGCATCTCGCTGGCCGACCACCTGTAGGCGCGGCTCGCCGACGACGGCGATTGCGTCCAAGCCTGCGGGCCAGGCGCTCCCGCCACAGCCGGTTGACGCGTGCAGACACGGGCTGGCCGCGTCGCCAACGTACGCCAGGGCGCCTTGCCGAAGGCAGAGCACGCGGCGTCACCATAATGCCCTGTGCCCGACAAAGGTTCCGAGTCCCCCGCCCACCATCCACCCTGGCACGAGGTCGAACCCTGGTTCGAACGCGCCCTGGACGTGCCCGATGCCGAACGTTCGGCGTGGCTGCAGGCGCAGGCCTTGCCGCCCGCCCTGCACGACGAACTGGTCGCGCTCTTGCAGGCCGAGACCGGCAGCCGGGGGCTCTACGCCGCGTCGGAGTCCGGTGCGGCGCCCGCGGCCCTGGCCAGCGGCACCCGCGTCGGGGCCTGGTGCGTGGTCGGCCTGATCGGCCGTGGGGGCTCGGGCGAGGTCTACCGCGTCGAGCGTGCCGACGGCAGCTACCAGCAGCAGGCGGCGCTGAAGCTGCTGCACTCCGCCGACGACGCCGACGAACGCCGCCGCTTCGCGGCCGAGCGCCACACGCTGGCGCGCCTGCAGGTGCCGGGCATCGTGCGCCTGCTCGACGCCGGCAGCCACGACGGCCACCCCTGGGCAGTGACCGAACTGATCGATGGCCAGCCGCTGGATGCCGCCGGTGATGCCCTGGACCTTCCGGGCCGGCTGGCGCTGCTGCGGCGCGTCGTCGGCGTGGTGGCCACGGCCCATGCCGGTGGCGTGGTGCACCGCGACCTGAAACCCGCCAACGTGCTGGTGGACGCCGATGGCGCGCCGCACCTGCTGGATTTCGGCTTGGCCCGCCGTGACACCGGCGGCCTCGATGGCGAAGCCACGCAGACGCTGTCGCTGCGGCTCACGCCCGACTGGTGTGCGCCGGAACAGCTCACCGGTGGCGTGGCCGGCCCGCCGGCCGACGTGTTCGCGCTCGGCGTGCTGGCCTACCGGCTGCTGGCCGGCCGCCTGCCCTGGACCCTGGCCGGGCCGGGCATGCAGCGTGCGCTGCAGCGGCTGCAGCAGCTCGACCAGGCGCCGCCACCGCCCAGCCACGGCCAGCCGCCGGCCGTGCGCCAGGCCCTGCGCGGCGACCTGGACGCCATCGTGGCGCGCTGCCTAGCGCGCGAATCCGGCCAGCGCTATGCCGATGCCGCCGCGCTGGCCGAGGACCTGGACCGCCACGCCCGCGGCCTGCCGGTGCGCGCCCGCGGCGACGCCACGCCCTACGTGCTGGGCCGCCTGCTGCGCCGCCACCGCGTGGTGGCCGGGGCCAGCGCCGCGGTGCTGCTGAGCCTGGCCGGCGGCCTGGGCGCCACCGCCTGGATGGCACACCGGGCGGCCCAGGAACGCGATGTGGCGCAGGCCGAGGCGCGCATCAGCCGCGGCGTGCGCGACCTCGTCATCACGCTGCTGCGCGACGTGCAGGCGCAGCCGGCCGGCGAACGCCAGCCACCGAGTGCCGTGCTGGCGCGCAACGCCGAGCGCCTGTCGGCCAGCCTGGCCGACGACCCTCAGGGCCGCGACACCCTGCTGGCGATGGCGCAACTGTACTACCAGCTCAACGACTATGTCGGCGCCTCGGCGTTGTACGAGCGGCTGCTGGCCGACACGGCGCCGCTCTCGCCAGATCAGCAGGCGCAGGCCGAGGCTGATTGGGCGCAGTGCCTGTGGCGCATGGGCCGCGCCGACGACGCCGCCGCGCCGCTGGCGCGCGCCCAGGCCTTCTGGTCCGCCGACCCATCGCGCTGGCGGCTGCGCCTGGCCGAGAGCCGGCATCTGCAGGCGCAGCTGGCCCGCCATGCCGGCGACGCCGCAGGTGCCATCGCGCTGCTGGGGCAGGCACTGACGACGCAGCGCGAGGCCCTCGGACCGGTGCACGTGGAAGTGGCCGTGACGATGAACAACCTGGCCTTCACGCGTCACCAGACCGGTGACCGCACCGGGGCACGCAAGGGCTACCAGGCCGCCTGGGCGCTGTGGGAACAGCTGGGCGACACCGACGGCCCGGACGCGCTGGGGCTGCTGAACAACTGGGCCGTGCTGGAGATGCAGGCCGGCCAGACGGCCGAGGCCGAACGGTTGTGGCAGCGGGCCGTGGACCTGCATCGCGCGCACCTGCCACCTTCGGCCGAGCAGGCGGCGCTGCTGAACAACCTGGGCAAGCTGCGCCTGCGCCGCGGTGACGCGGCTGGCGCCGAGCCGCTGCTGGCCGAGGCCGTGGCCCAGGCCACCCGCTTTGCCGGGCCCGCCAGCCCGCACGCGATGGCGGCCCTGCAGGGCCGCGCCGAAGCCCTGGCGGCACTGGGGCGCGAGACCGAGGGTCTGCAGGTGCTGGCCGACATCGAGGCCCGCGCCGTGGGCGCCCCACCGCTGGCGCAGGCCATGCCGGACCTGGCCTGGGCACGCTGGCACGCCCTGGCTGGCCAGTGGCCCGAGGCCCATGCGCGCGCCGACGCCGCGCAGGCCCGGCTGCAGGCGCTGGGGCCCGCGGGCGCGGGCCACCTGGCCCAGCTGAAGGCCCTGCGCGGCGGCTGGCCGGCACGGTGAGGCGCGCGGGTCACGAGCCCGCAGGGTGAGCCGCCCACCCCCTCGAGTGCGGGAGGGCTGAGGGGCCCTGGAGACGGATTGCGTTTCGAGGTCATCGGGCACGCAACGGTGCGTGCCCGTCACACCGACCCGAACGAGACGCCATGCCCCGACACCGCCTTTCCCCGTTCGCCCGCCTGGGCCTGCTGTCCATCACCCTGCTGTGTGCCGGCGCCGCCAACGCCGCCGGCCTGGTGCGCTATGCGGTGCAGGACACCGGGCCGCAGGGCGGCCGCGCCGAGGTCACCATCGAGTGGCGTGACGTGGACCATGCCCGCATCGCGATCGACGCCGCGGGCCTGCCCGCGGGCACCCAGAGCTACAACCTGATGCGCGACGGCAAGCTCTACACCGTCACCCGGCACGAAGGCCAGGTCACGGTGATGGAGCTCGGGGCCATGTTGCGCCTGGCCGGCCGCATGGTGCCGGCCCTGAAGAGCCCGGGCGATGCCGCCGACGTGCGCGACGTGACCGCCCTCGAACCCACCGGCCGGCGCGAGCGCGTGGCCGGTGTCGACGGGACGGTCCACACACTGCGCTACACCGACGACGGTGGCGCCGAACGCACGCAGGACATGGTGCTCGGCGACCACCCGACGCTGCGCGAGATGACCGCCGTGATGCGCCGCTACGGGCAGCTGATGCAGCAGGCCCTCGGGGCGCCGCCCGCCGCCGATGGCGACGAGGACCCGTCGCCGCTGCGCCGCGCCGTGGCCCGCCAGCACGGCGGCCTGCTGCGCCTGGGCACCCAGATGACGGTGACGGTGGTCGAGGGCGGCACGCCGGCCGCCGAGCGCTTCGCGTTGCCGGCCGAACCGGTGCAGCTGCCGGACATGGCCGGTATGGCCGGCATGGGCGCGCTGGCCGGCGCGGCCACCACGCCAGCCACCGGCGGCAACATGGCCAGCGACGAGGCCCGCCGGCAGCAGGAACGCCAGCAGCAGCGCGTGAAGGACCGCGCCCGCAGCGAGGCGGACAACGCCGCGGACAAGGCGGTGGACAAGCTGCTCGGTGGCTTCCTGGACAAGCTGCGCGGGCGCTGACCCTGCAGTGCCGCCGGGCGCGGCTGCAGGGACGCCGCTTCAGCTCAGCGCCCGGTGCAGCCAGGCCCGCGCCTTGGCCCAGTCGCGCTGCACGGTGGCCGACGACACGCCCAGCGCCTGCGCCGTCTCGGCCTCGCTGTAGCCGGCGAAGAAGCGGCACTCCACCAGGCGCGCCAGGCGCGGGCTCTCGGCCTCCAGCGCGCGCAACGCCTCGTCCACCGCCAGCACGTCGACGCCAGGCACCGGCGCGGCGATCTCCACCCCGTCGTCCAGCGGCACCTCGGCGGCACCACCACCGCGCCGCAGCGCCTGGCGGCGGCGCCAGTCGTCGACCAGGATCTGGCGCATTGCCATCGCCGCGGCGCCCAGGAAGTGCTGCGCATCCTGCCAGGGGCCGCTGCGATCCAGGCGCAGGAAGGCCTCGTGCAGCAGGGCCGTGGTCTGCAGCGTCTCGCCTGCCGGCCCGAGGCGGCGCGCACGCTGCGCCTGGCGGCGCAGCTGCGCATGCAGCAGCGGCACCAGTTCGGCGGCGCTGCGCCGAAGGGCGGTGTCGCCATCCGTGTTGTCGGGGGGGCTGCGGTCGGCGTCGGCGGTCGGGCCCAGATCGTCGGTCACCGGGCAATGCTAATCACGCGGCGACCCCTGCATTCCAGGGGGGGCCATCGCCATCGATGAGGGCTTTGGCCGGCGCCCTGCGTCTTGAAAGGCATGGCGGGCCGATCGTCGGCGCGCCCCCGTGCCACCGATTCAGGAGTCCCCAGATGACCTCACGCCTTCGCCTGGCCGCAGCCCTGCTGACGCTGGGCTGTGCCACCGCCCAGGCCGCGCCCAGCACCACGCTGGGCGGCTTCTACCGCAAGCCCCAGTCCACGCAGGCCCGGGTGGCCGACTTCCCGCCCAGCGTCGGCCCGAGCGCCAGCTGGAGCAATGGGTCCACCTACATCAGGACCTGGCCGGACGGCCGCGATGCGTCGATCACCGTATCGCGCTTTGCCGCCTCGCGGGACCATGGCAGCTTCACCAGCGGCGTGCTGGCCAGCGAGCAGCTGCCGCTGTCCACCAGCCCCGGCCACGCCGACGCCACCGGACGCTCCCTGCTGTACGACGACGTCGTCAGCTTCGAGGGCCTGAGCGGCTACACCGTGGTGACCGTGGGCTACCGCTTCTGGTCCGACGTGGCGGTGCCGGCGGATGGCGACCCGAGCGGTTTCCTGGTGAACTCGTCGCTGCGCCTGGGCCTGTCGGCGCTGGCGCCGGGCCACAGTGGCGCGGTGGGCACACCGCAGGTCAAGGTCAGCTACACCTACCAGTGGGACGAAGGCGGCTTCAGCGGTGCTGCCTACACCGCGCCCACGATCCGTCTGAATGGCCAGGACATCGGCGCCAGCAGCGGCAACACCTTCCTGTACGAAGGAACGGTGCAGGTCGGCCTGCTGCCGGGATGGGCACTGGGCATCACCGACACCGGTGCCACCAGCGATGCGCTGTTCAACGGCACGCAGATCGGTGCCCCGCAGGCCGGCGTGCAGGTCAGCAACCGGCTCGACTTCTGGATCGCCGGCTTCAGCGACGCGAACGTGCGCGTGGCCGGTGCGCTCAGCGGGGCCGACTACACCCAGCTGCCGGCGGTGCCCGAGCCCGGCTCGGCCGCATTGCTGGCGGCCGGCCTGGCGGGCCTGGGCCTTTGGCGCCGCCGCCGGCGCGGCTGAACCCCGGCAGCCTGCCGTCCAGGGCGGGGCTGCGACAATCGCGGCATGTCCCGCCCCGCCCGCTCCACCTACGAAGACTTCATGCGCCACGTGTTCGAGCACGGCGTGGCCAAGGGTGACCGCACCGGCACCGGCACGCGCAGCGTGTTCGGCCACCAGATGCGCTTCGACCTGCGCGAAGGCTTTCCGCTGGTCACCACCAAGAAGGTGCACTTCAAGAGCATCGCCTACGAGTTGCTGTGGTTCCTGCGCGGCGACAGCAACGTGCGCTGGCTGCAGCAGCACGGCGTGTCGATCTGGGACGAATGGGCGCGCGAGGACGGCGACCTGGGCCCTGTCTACGGCGTGCAGTGGCGCAGCTGGCCCACGCCCGATGGCGGCCACATCGACCAGATCGCGCAGGTCGTCGACCAGCTCAAGACCAACCCCGACAGCCGGCGCATCATCGTCAGCGCCTGGAACGTGGCCGAGCTGTCGCAGATGGCCCTGATGCCCTGCCACGCGTTCTTCCAGTTCTACGTGGCGCCAGGCCAGTCGCCTTCGGCTCCGGGAAAGCTCAGCTGCCAGCTCTATCAGCGCAGCGCCGACATCTTCCTCGGCGTGCCCTTCAACATCGCCAGCTACGCGCTGCTGACGCACATGCTGGCGCAGCAGTGCGACCTGGACGTGGGCGACTTCATCTGGACCGGCGGCGACTGCCACATCTACGACAACCACGTCGAGCAGGTGCAGACGCAGCTGGCGCGCGACCCGCGGCCGTTTCCGGACCTGTTGATCAAGCGCCGGCCAGGCTGCGATCTTCGACTACACCTTCGAGGACTTCGAGATCACCGGCTACGACCCTCACCCGGCGATCAAGGCGCCGGTGGCGGTGTGATCGCGGTTCGACTCAGGATTTGCCCAGCAGCAGCGGCTTGAGCGCGTCGTCGGCCGGCTTGTCGCCCAGCCAGATGCGCAGCACGGCGTTGTAGAACGCGGGCTCGTCGATCGGCGTGCCCACCGGCTGGCCGCCGCGCGTGGCCACCAGGCCGGTGCCGGGTACCCAGTCCATGTGGATGACCTCACCCTCCTTCAGGTCGCCCTGGCGCGAGAAGGTGCCCACGAAGGCCTCGATCTGCGACTGCAGGCGCTGGCGCTCGGCCTCGCCGGTGTTGTTGTTCAGACCCTCGGTGAAGGCCTTGGCGAAGTCCTCGCCGGTGAGCTTGCGCAGCAGGTGCAGCGTCACCCGCCGGGCGCCGGGGCTGGCCAGCACCTCGGCCGTGCTGCCCACCTTCTTCGGCAGGTAGAGGCCCATCGCATAGACCTTGAAGAACACGCGCGTGCGCACGCCGGCGCCGTTGAGCACCAATTCCTGCCCGCCCACGGTGGCGGTGTCGGGCAGGGTGGCCCCACCCACCTCCACCGCCAGGGCGGCACCCGGCACCGCCAGGCTGCCCACGACCAAGGCGGCAGCGGCCGCCAGAACCTGTCTCCTGTGCATCTCTGGGCACCTCCTGCAGCGATGGTAGCGCCGCCGCGGCACCGCACAATCGGTGCATGTCCAGCGCGCCTCCTGCCCTGCCTCCCGTGAGCCTGATCGCCGCCGTGGCCCGCAACGGCGCCATCGGCCGCGGCAACGACCTGCTGTGGACCGACCCGGCCGACCAGCGCCACTTTCGGCAAACCACGATGGGCTGCCCGGTCGTGATGGGCCGCCGCACCTGGGACTCGCTGCCGGCGCGATTCCGCCCGCTGCCAGGGCGCCGCAACGTGGTGGTCACCCGCAACGCGGGCTTCGACGCACCGGGCGCGGAAACGGCGCCCAGCCTGGATGTAGCGCTGGCAAGGCTGGCCGACGCGTCGCGGGTCTTCGTCATTGGCGGCGGCGAGCTCTACGCCCTGGCCCTGCCGGTGGCCGATACCCTGGTGCTCACGGAGATCGACGCCGAGCTCGACGGCGATACCTTCTTCCCGCCACTCGACCGCACGCCGTTCGCCGAGGTCGAGCGCCTGCCGCAGCAGGCCGCCGACGGCACCCGCTTCGCCTTCGTCACCTACCGGCGGCGTCCCCAGACTGTCGATTGACAGTGCGGGCGGCGGCGCCTAGCGTGCGTCGACCACCCCCAACGAGGAGACGCCATGGTCATCGCCCGAAGCGTCGGCATCGCCGGCCGCAACGACCTCACCGATGTGCTGGTCGTGCAGTTGCTGTTCAACATGAACCTGCCGCAGTTCAGCGCGCCGGTGCCGAAGAAGCTGGACACCGACGGCCGCATCGGCAGCAAGACGCTCAAGGCCATCGAGGCCTTCGAGACGCGGGTGATGGGGCTGCCCGAGTCCGACCAGATGGTCGCCCCGGCGACGCCACCATCAAGGCGCTGCTCAAGGGCCTGCCCAAGGGGCCTTCGCCGGAGAAGCTGCAGCTGGTGATGCCGCGTGCGCTGGCCAGCAAGGTCAAGCTGTACTACGAGCCCCTGGTGGCCGGCATGACGCGCTACAAGATCACCACCGACCTGCGCATGGCGCACTTCATCGCTCAGCTGGCGCACGAGTCGGCATCCTTCCGCTACACCGAGGAGCTGGCCAGCGGCGACGTTTACGAGGGCCGCACCGACCTGGGCAACACCCAGTCCGGCGACGGCCGGCGCTTCAAGGGCCGCGGGCTGATCCAGTTGACCGGGCGCGCGAACTACGCCGAGTACAGCAAGGCCGCCGGCACCGACTACGTCGCGAAACCGCAGCTGCTGGCCAGCGACCCGTTCGCCGCCGTGGACGTGGCCTGCTGGTTCTGGCACACGCGCAAGCTCAATGCACTGGCCGATGCCGACGACGTGAAGGCCGTCACTCGCCGCGCATCAACGGCGGCTACAACGGGCTGGACGACCGCATCGAGTACCTGACGCGCGCCAAGGCGGTGCTGGGTCTGCGCTGAATGCGGGAAGATGTTCGCGCCGCGGCAGCGGTCCTCTGCCTGCTGGCCCTGTCGGGTTGTGGTCCCGCACCAGCACCGGTCGCGGACCCGGTGCTGCAAGCCCCAGAGGCCGAGCCGCCGGCGGTGGCTGCCCTGCCGCCTGACAGCGTGGTGGCGGGCTCGTTCGTGGTCACGGCGCAGGGGAGCGTGTCGGTGACGTGCTCCATGTCCACCGACTGCTCGTGAAGCGGGCAGGCCAGCATCAAGCCGTGCAGCAGATCGAAGGCCTGGAGACGGAGACGCCATGGCCCACCAGTCAGCCGGGGCTCGAGGCGCCGGACATGAATTTCGACGGCCACCCCGACCTGCGCCTGATGCTGTTCCGCGCGGCTGGCCCGAACACCCCATGGCGGCACTGGCTGTACGAACCCGCCACGGAGCGCTTCGTCGCGAGCCCTGCGCTCGACGAACTGTCGCCAACGCGCTTCGACAGCAGCCACAGGTGGGTGGTGGTGGACTGGCGCGACGGTGCGGCACGCAGCGGCAGCGACGCCTACACCTGGCGGGACGGCCAGTTGCAGCCTGCAGACCTGGCACGCTGAGGCGCGCGACGCGAACGGCACGGCGCACCGTGCCCGTCAGGTGCAACTGGACAATGGGTACGTTTGGCCGCAGGCGCCCGGGCGGGCCTCACGGTGATCTTCACGGCCAGGCTGCAGCCGATCAACGGACCGGCAGACCTCCAGGTCGTCGCGCTCAAGACGGGCCGGCGACCGCCGAAAACGACGCATGACGCCAACGCCGGCCAGCACGGCGGGGATGACGGTGCTCGTCGTCGATGACAGCCCGGTCATGCGCCGCGTGCTGTGCGACATGCTGATCGCTCACGGACATCGCCCGCTGGAGGCCGCCGACGGCAACGCGGCGCTGGCCCAGTTCGGCGCGCACCGGCCCGATCTGGTGCTGCTGGACGTCGAGCTTCCCGGGCAGGATGGCTACGCGGTGGCGCGTGCGATACGCGCTGCCGAGGCTGGCAGCTGGACGCCGATCATCTTCCTGTCGGGGCATGGCGACGATCGCAGCCTGTGGGACGGCATCTCCGCCGGCGGAGACGACTACCTGACCAAGCCGGTTGGCTCGCTGGCCCTGATGGCCAAGCTCCACGCGATGCAGCGCCTGCAGCGCATGCGGCGGCGCCTGGTGGAGCTCTCGGCCGAACTTCAGGAGGCCAACGAACGGCTGGAGAACCTGAGCCGCGTCGACCCGTTGACCGGTCTGGGCAACCGTCGCGACTTCGACCTCCGCCTGGCTTCCGAACTCGATCGCTGCCGGCGGGAGGGCAAACCGATGACGCTGATGTTGTGCGACGTCGACCACTTCAAGCGCTACAACGACTGGCTTGGGCACCCTGCCGGGGATGCCTGCCTGAAGGCATTGGCCGAGGTGCTGCGCGGCGTGGTCTCGCAGCGCCCACGCCACGCCGCCTGCCGCTATGGCGGCGAGGAATTCGCACTGCTGCTGCCCGAGGCCCCGCCCAGCGGTGCGCTGGCCATGGCGCGCGTGCTCCAGCGGGTGCTCGCGTCGCGTGCCCTGCCGCACCCGAAATCGAAGGTGTCGCCGTACGTCACGCTGTCGGGCGGCATCACCACCTGCACGCCCGACGATCGAACCAACGCGGCCGATTTGGTGCTGCGCGCCGACGCCGCGCTCTACACCGCCAAGCAGGGTGGCCGGGCGCGGTTCTGGAGCTTCGACATGCAGGTCGAAGCCATCATCCCAGGCATGCCCCGGTCGGCATGCGATACCAGTAGCGACGACGGCTGGCGATGACCCCGGCACGGTGGCCGGGGAACCCGGCCACGCTGTTCCCCGCCGCAGCCACCGGCCGACGCCCACCAGGCCCGGACGGCGCCGTCGCAGCGGCGGCCCCGCCTGGCCATGCCGACGTTCGGCGCAGTGCCGCCGCCCCATGCCACTTGGCCCCTTGTACGATCAGTTGTCTGGTCGTTGGACCCAGGCTCCGACGGCCAGAATCCGTTGCCCGCGTGACGCCGCCGTTCCTGGCGGATTTCCTTGTTCGGGTGCCGGGCCCGCAACCTCCAGCAGATCAGGACGATCTTGAAACTCGCCACCTGGAACGTGAACTCCCTCGCCGTGCGCCTGTCGCAGGTGCTGGACTGGCTGGCCGCCAATCCGGTCGACGCGCTGGTGCTGCAGGAAACCAAGCTCACCGACGACAAGTTCCCGCACGCCGAGTTCGCCGCCGCCGGCTACGCGGCGCAGTGGCACGGGCAGAAGACCCACAACGGCGTGGCCCTGCTGTCGCGCTCGCCGGCACTGGACGTGGTGCGCAACATCCCCGGCTTCGACGACGAGCAGGCGCGCGTGATCACCGGCACGGTGGACGGCCCGCTGGGTCCGGTCCGCTGCATCGGCGGCTACTTCCCCAACGGCCAGGCGCCCGACAGCGACAAGTTCGTCTACAAGATGCGCTGGCTCGACGCGCTGCACGACTGGGTGCGTGCCGAGATGGCCGCGCATCCGCAGCTGGTGCTGATGGGCGACTTCAACGTGGCGCCGGAAGACCGCGACGTGTACGACCCCGTGGCCTGGGCCGGGCAGATCCACTGCACGCCGGAGGAACGGGCGCAGTTCCAGCGGCTGATCGACCTCGGCCTGACCGACGCCTTCCGCCTCTTCGAGCAGCCGCCCAAGAGCTGGAGCTGGTGGGACTACCGCAACCTGGCCTTCCGCAAGAACCAGGGCCTGCGCATCGACCACATCCTGGTCAGCCCGGCGCTCAAGCCACGCGTGGCCGCCTGCAGCATCGACAAGCTGCCGCGCAAGAACGAGCGGCCCAGCGACCACGCGCCGGTGGTCGTCGAACTGGCCGCGGGCTGAAGCCGACCTCGCCGCGTCTGGGCGATCAGTCCAGCTTCAGTTCCTGGATCTTGCGCGTGATGGTGTTGCGGCCGATGCCGAGCTTCTGCGCGGCCTCGATGCGCCGCCCGCGCGTGATGTCCAGCGCGGTGTGGATCAGCTGGCCCTCGAACTGGCGCGTCAGCGTGTCCCAGACATCGGGCTGACCGCTTTCCAGCAGGCGGCGCGCCTCGCGCTGCAGGTCGTCGAGCCACATCGGGTGGCCGTTGGGCGCGCCAGCACCGGCAGGCGGCACGGCATCGGCCGGCGCCGCCGGTGTGTGCACCAGCGGCATCGCGCCATCCGAAGCGGCGGTCGGCGGCGTCTCCGTCACGGGCGCCACGGCCGGCACCGGGGCCACGGAGGCCGACTGCGGCGCCGACGCCGGCAGGGCGACGGCACCATCCACCTCCGGTGGCAGGTCCTGGCCTGCACCAGCTGCGCCGGCGCCATCACCGTCAGCCAGTGGCAGATGTTCTCCAGCTGGCGCACGTTGCCCGGGAAGTCGAAGGCCACCAGCCGCGCCAGCGCCTCGTCGCCGATGCGCTTGGCCTCCACGCCCAGGTCCTTGGCGCTCTTGGCCAGGAAGAATCGGGTCAGCGTGGGGATGTCCTCGCGCCGCTCGCGCAGCGGCGGCAGACGCAGCCGGATCACGTTCAGGCGGTGGAACAGGTCCTCGCGGAACACACCTTCGCGGACCCGCTGCTCCAGGTTCTGGTGCGTGGCGGCGATCACGCGCACATTGCTCTTCAAAGGCTGGTGGCCGCCGACGCGGTAGAACTGCCCGTCGCTGAGCACGCGCAGCAGACGCGTCTGCAGGTCGAACGGCATGTCGCCGATCTCGTCGAGGAACAGCGTGCCGCCGTCGGCCTGCTCGAAGCGGCCACGTCGCGTGGTCTGCGCGCCGGTGAAGGCGCCGCGCTCGTGGCCGAAGAGCTCGCTCTCCAGCAGGTCCTTGGGGATGGCCGCGGTGTTGATGGCCACGAAGGGGCGCGCTGCCGCGCGGGCTGTGCTTGTGCAGCGCGCGCGCCACCAGTTCCTTGCCGGAGCCGCTCTCGCCGGTGATGAGCACCGTGACGTTGCTCTGGCTCAGGCGGCCGATGGCGCGGAACACGTCCTGCATCGCCGGCGCCTGGCCCAGCATCTCCGGCATCTCGGCCATGCCGCTGTCGCGCACCTCCTCGCGCACGCTCGTCCACAGCGCGGCGGATCAGCTCCACCGCCTTGGGCAGGTCGAACGGCTTGGGCAGGTACTCGAAGGCGCCGCCCTGGAAGGCCGAGACGGCGCTGTCCAGGTCGGAGTACGCCGTCATCACGATCACCGGCAGGCCCGGCAGGCGCTCCTTGACCTTGCCCAGCAGCTCGATGCCCGACATGCCCGGCATGCGGATGTCGCTGACCAGCACCTGCGGCTCGTCGCCATCGTCCAGCGCACCGAGCAGTTCGCGCGCGCTGGCAAAGCTGCGCACCGCGAACTGCTCGCGGGCCAGCGCCTTCTCGAGCACGAAGCGGATGGAGTGGTCGTCGTCAACGATCCAGATGGGTTTCATGCGGCGCGTTTCTCTCGTCAGTCGCCCAGCCGCCCGAAACCACGTGTGCCCGGGTGGGCAGCGAGTGGATGCGAGCAGGCAGGCTTCAAGGCAGCGGAATCATGATCCTGAACACGGTGCGGCCCGGTGTGCTGTCGCAGTCGATCGTGCCCAGATGCTGCTGCACGAAGGTCTGCGCCAGCGTGAGGCCGAGCCCCGAGCCACCATCCCGCCCCGACACCAGGGGCTGGAAGATGCGATCGCGGATCGCCTCGGGCACGCCGGGCCCGTTGTCCTGGATATGCAAGTCCAATGCCAGTCGGAAGCGCTGCTTACCGATGGTCACCTGCCGTGCCACGCGGCTGCGCAGCACGATCTCCGCATCGCCCATCGCGATGCGCTCGGCCAGCGCCTGGGTGGCGTTGTGCACGATGTTCAGCACGGCCTGGATCAGTTGTTCGCGGTCGCCGCGGAACTCGGGGATCGACGTGTCGTAGTCCCTCACCACGCGCAGGCCACGCGGGAACTCCGCCAGCACCAGCGCGCGCACGCGCTCGCAGATCTCGTGGATGTTGACGTCGCCCACCACCTGCGGCCGGCGGTGCGGGGCGAGCAGGCGGTCCACCAGCACCTGCAGACGGTCGGCCTCGTGGATGATGACCTGGGTGTACTCGGCCAGCTGCTGCGGGATCTCCAGCTGCAGCAACTGCGCTGCGCCGCGGATGCCGCCCAGCGGGTTCTTGATCTCGTGGGCGAGGTTGCGGATCAGTTCCTTGTTGGCCGCCGCCTGCTCGATGGTGCGCTCCTCACGGTCAAGCCGGGTCTGCTGCTCGATCTCGATCATCTCCACCAGCAGCAGGTCGGGCCAGTCGGTGCGCGAGACGATCACGTGCACCGGCAGTTCGCCATGGCCGGCCCCCAGGGACGGCGAGCGCAGCAGCAGGCTCTCGAAGCGGCCGCTGGTGACCTCGTTGGCGGCCACCGCCGCCAGCGTGTCGGCCATCTGTTGCGGGTGGGTCAGCCAGTCCTGCACGCGGCCGCGTTCCAGCGCGCGGCGCGCCATGCCCGTCTGGTCCTCCAGCGCCGCATTGGCACGCTGGCAGCTGCCATCGTGCCCCACCACGGCGACCATCGTGGCCAGCTGATCGAAGGTGGCGAAACCGTCGACGGCGGCCGCCGGTGCCGCCGGGTTCACGGCGGCAGCTTGGCCAGTTCGCGCTTCAGGGCCGCGATGTCGGCTTCCTTGCGCGTGATGCCGGCCTTCATCTCGGCCACGCGGTCGAGGTAGCGCTGGTAGTTGCGTTCGTCACCGCGCCGCTCGGGCTGGCCGTTGTTGTACTCGCGCTGCAGCTCGGCCAGGCGGCCCTCCTCGCGCGCCAGTTCCTCGGCCAGGATGCGGCGGGCGTCGTTGTCGCGCTGGCGCTGCACGCCGGGGTCCACGCGCTCGCCGGCGGGGCGCGGTGCCGTGGCACTGGCCGACGCCGCCGGCGGCGGCCGCTTGGTGCCCTGCACGATGGTGATGGGGGCGCCTTCGATGGTCGTGCAGCCGCGCTCGCGCGCCTGCTCCGGCGTCAGGGCGTCGGTGTAGAGCACCGGGTTGCCCGGGCACTTGTAGACCACGGCAGGCGCCTGCGCCTGCGCAGCGCCGGGGCCGGCGGACACGGCCACCGCCGCAACAAGGAACACGACCAGAGGGATCGACATGCGCAGATTCTCGCCCCAAAAAAGCGCAAGGGGGCGGTGACCCGCCCCCTTGCCCTGTCATCGGCCGCGGCCGATCACAGCGAGTAGTACATGTCGAACTCGACCGGGTGCGTGGTCATGCGGAAGCGGGTGACCTCCTGCATCTTCAGGTCGATGTAGGCGTCGATGTACGCGTCGGTGAACACGCCGCCCTTGGTCAGGAAGGCACGGTCCTTGTCCAGGTACTCCAGGGCCTGGTCGAGGCTGGAGCACACGGTCGGGATCTTCGCGTCCTCTTCCGGCGGCAGGTGGTACAGGTCCTTGGTGGCCGCTTCGCCCGGGTGGATCTTGTTCTCCACGCCGTCCAGGCCGGCCATCAGCATGGCGCTGAAGGCCAGGTACGGGTTGGCCATCGGATCCGGGAAGCGGGCCTCGATGCGGCGGCCCTTCGGGTTGGCCACGTACGGGATGCGGATCGACGCCGAGCGGTTGCGCGCCGAGTACGCCAGCTTGACCGGCGCCTCGAACCCGGGCACCAGCCGCTTGTAGCTGTTGGTGGTGGGGTTGGTGATGGCGTTGAGCGCGCGGGCGTGCTTGATGATGCCGCCGATGTAGAACAGCGCGAATTCGCTCAGGCCGCCGTAGCCGTCGCCGGCGAACAGGTTCTTGCCGTCCTTCCAGACCGACTGGTGCACGTGCATGCCGCTGCCGTTGTCACCGACGACGGGCTTGGGCATGAACGTGGCCGTCTTGCCGTAGGCGTGCGCCACGTTGTGGATGATGTACTTCTGCAGCTGCAGCCAGTCGGCACGCTGCACCAGGGTGCTGAACTTGGTGCCGATCTCGTTCTGGCCGGCACCGGCCACCTCGTGGTGGTGCACCTCCACCGGGATGCCCATCTGCTCGAGCAGCAGGCACATCTCCGAGCGCATGTCCTGGAAGCTGTCGACCGGCGGCACCGGGAAGTAGCCACCCTTGACGGCCGGGCGGTGGCCCATGTTGCCGCCCTCGAACTTCTCGCCGGTGCTCCACGACGCCTCTTCGGAGTCGATCTTGACCGAGCAGCCGGACATGTCGACCTGCCAGCGCACCTGGTCGAAGATGAAGAACTCGGGTTCCGGGCCGAAGTAGGCGGTGTCGCCCAGGCCGGAGGCCTTCATGTAGGCCTCGGCACGTTTGGCCAGCGAACGCGGGTCGCGCTCGTAGGGCTTGCCGTCACCCGGCTCGATCACATCGCAGCTCAGGAAAAGCGTGGGCTCTTCGTAGAACGGGTCGATGTTGGCCGTGTTCGGGTCGGGCATCAGCAGCATGTCGGAGGCTTCGATGCCCTTCCAGCCGGCGATCGACGAGCCGTCGAAGGCATGGCCGGAGCTGAACTTGTCCTCGTCGAAGTGCGACACCGGCACGCTGACGTGCTGTTCCTTGCCGCGGGTGTCGGTGAAGCGGAAGTCCACGAACTTGACTTCGTTGTCCTTCACCATCTTCATCACGTCGGCAACTGTCTTTGCCATCTGGTTCTCCTAGCGGGGGCGCGTGGTTGGCGTTGAAAAAACCGGGGGACGAATAGTCCGTCAAGGACTAGCAGAAAGCGTGCCCAGAACGGGGCACGACTGGGGACGAAGTGACCCCATGTTGGTGCACAGAATGCACCAGTTTGGAAACTCTCATCGCACCATCTCGGGGCCCAGCTCGGCACCTGCCGAGAGCAGGCCGGCGCGCAGCATGCCGAAGGCCACGTCGATCGCCTCGGCCGGCCCCTTGACGCCGAGGTCGATGTGCTTGCCGTGCTGCGGGTGGTCGACGCTGGGCAGGCTGAACACGCGCACCTGCGGGTGCGCCGCCTCCACCGCCTCCATCAGCGGCGTCAGCGTGGCCTCCATGGCTCCGTAGACGATGACCGAGCGCTCGGCCTGCCGCACTTGGCCCTGCAGCGCCTGGTAGTGGGTGTCGAGCACCCATTCGATCATCGGCCAGGCCATCACCGGAAAGCCGGGCACGAAGTGCACGTGGTCGACGCTGAAGCCGGGGATCTTGTTGTACGGGTTGGGGATGATGCGCGCGCCCTCGGGAAACACGCCCATGTTGAGGCGGTGCACGTTGTCGGGGCGGTCAGGCTCGAAGGGCTGGCCCTGCTCGCGCGCCACGTCCTGCATGCGCTCCAGGATCAACGTGCGCGCCTCAGGGTGCAGCTGCAGCGGCCGGCCGAGCGCGGCGGCCGCGCTCTGGCGCGTGTGGTCGTCGGGCGTGGCACCGATGCCGCCGCAGCTGAAGACCAGGTCGCCGCTCGCAAAGGCCTGGCGCAGCGCGTCGGCGATGGCCGCCCGGTCGTCGCCCAGATACCGTGCCCAGGCCAGCGCCAGGCCGCGTGCGGCCAGGATCTCGATGACCTTGGCCAGGTGCTTGTCCTGGCGGCGGCCGGAGAGGATCTCGTCGCCGACGATGATCAGACCGATGTTCATGGCGTGGGGCCGTCGAGGGCTGGGGTTGCAGGCGCGGGCGGCAGTTCGGGCGCGAAGGGCGCTTCGGGGGGCGCGGGTGGCGTACTGTCCCGCTGCGCGCGCAGTTGCTGCAGTGCCGCCAATGCGTAGTGCGCGAACCAGGCCGCGGCAAAGGCGAAGACCAGCGTGTAGAGCCACACGGAGACGATCAGCAGCAGCGGCGCCAGCACCAGGGCCAGCACGCCGGCGGCCCACACGAGTGCCGGCACCGCGCCCATGAAGCCGGCGATGACGCCCATGGCCAGCAGCGGCCCACGGTGTTCGCGCAGCAGGGTGCGGCGCTCCTCGGCGCTGGCATGCTCGGCCAGCACCTCGAAGGCGAAGATGCGCCCGGAGGCCCAGCCCCAGATCAGCGGCGGCAGCAGCAGCCCGAACAGCGGCAGCAGCCACAGCGGCAGCGTGACCGCCAGCGCCAGCAGCGCCAGCACCGTGATCCAGACCGACCACGCGGTCGTTGCCCAGCCGCTGGCGCCGTGGCGCGCTTCCAGGTCGGGAAAGCGCCGCCTGGCCACCATGCCGACGATCGACGGCGTCATCAGCAGCGCCACCAGCAGCAGCGACAGCAGCACCACCAGCGGCACCGCCAGCACCACGATGACCAGCGGCGCGATCAACGCCCGCACGCTGCCGAAGCCGGCGTTGTCCAGCCATTGCAGCGCGGCGTCGGCCAGCGTCCAGTACGACAACGCGGTCTGCACGGCGTCCACCGCTGGGGCCCAGTACAGCCAGCCCAGCCCGAGCACCAGGCCGCCGGCCAGCAGCACCGGGGCCAGCGACAGCAGGATCAGCCGCGGGTGCAGGCAGTAGGCCGCAGCGCGCCAGAAGGCGTCGAAGAGACCGTTCAAACTCGGGCCTCCGGCCGGCGCACGGCCGTCGGAACGCGGCGCGGATCGGGTCGCTGTCTCACTCGTTGTCGCCGCCCAGGATGCCGCCGAGCAGCCCGCCGGCGCCAAAGCCGCCGAGCACCGACCCTTCGCCCACGCCACGTCCGCCGGCCTGCGGCGCCGCGGCGAAGACGCGCGAGGCCAGGCGCGAGAACGGCAGGCTCTGCAGCCAGACGTGGCCGGGCCCGGTCAGCTTGGCGAAGAACAGACCCTCGCCGCCGAACAGCGCGGTCTTGATCTTGCCCACGTACTGGATCTCGAAGTTCACGTTCGGGGTGTAGGCCACCACGCAGCCGGTGTCCACCATCAGCGTCTGGCCCGGCTGCAGCTCACGCTCCAGCAGCGTGCCGCCGGCGTGCACGAAGGCCATGCCGTTGCCCTCGAGCTTCTGCATGATGAAGCCCTCGCCACCAAAGAAGCCCACGCCCAGCTTCTGCTGCAGGGCAATGCCCAACGAGACGCCGCGGGCCGCGCACAGGAAGCTGTCCTTCTGGCAGATCAGCGTGCCACCCAGGCGCTGCAGGTCCATCGGGATGATCTTGCCCGGGTACGGTGCGGCGAAGGCCACGCGCAGCTTCTGGCGCGCGTTGTTCGTGTAAACGGTGGTGAACAGCGACTCGCCGGTGACCAGCCGCTTCCCGGCGCCCAACAGCTTGCCGAACAGGCCGCCCTGGTTGGCCGAGCCGTCGCCGAACACGGTGTCCATCGCGATGCCGGCATCCATGTACATCATGCTGCCGGCCTCGCCGACGGCCGCCTCGCCGGGGTCGAGTTCGACCTCGACGAACTGCATCTCCGCGCCCTTGATCTCGTAGTCCACCACGTCCATCGCCATCCCTCGCTCCTCGCAACCGGCTGTGCCCGGCGCGCATGGTACCGAAGGCGGTAGCAAGCGGTTGCAGAGGCTGCCGGGCCACGACCCAGAATGACGGCATGGAAGCACAGGCCGTCGCGCTGGTCATGGGCGCCGGCGGGCTGGCCGTTGCAGCCCGAGTGCTGTGGTGCGCCGGCGCACGCCAGCGGCGCCAGCATGGCTGGCCCTGGTGGGTGGCGACGCTGGCGGTCAGCGCCGTGGCGTGGCCGCTGTGCACCTGGGCCACGTTGCACCCCTCCACCGCCGGCAGCATCCTGGCCGCGGCATGGCTGCTGGGCTGGCCGATGTCCTGGCTGGCCGGGTGGCGCCGCTTCCATGCACGCCAGCGGCTGCCGGGCCAGGGCTGGCTCGATGCAGCGGCATGGGCCCTGGCCACGCTCGCAGCCCTTTGGTGGCCCTGGCAGGCCGCGGTGCTGCTGCACGTCTACGTGGCCGCCGTGTTGTGGGTGGGCCGCCTGCGGACGGCCGACCGCGGGTTGGGCTGGACGGCGGTGGCGGTCGCCGTGGCGGCCTTGCCGGCGACGTTCGTGCTGCTGGAAGCCGCGAATGCACCGTTGGACCAGTTGCTGCCGTGGTGGGCGGGCTTGGCGGCGCTGTGGGCGTGCAGCCTGCTGGCGCTGGCGTCGATGGCGGAGCGCACCGAGCAGGAACTGCGGGCTTCGCGCCGCCGGCTGCAGGTGCTGGCGGGCACCGACCCGCTGACCGGCCTGTCCAATCGGCGGCACTTCGAGGCCGCCACGGCGCGACGACGCCTTCGGCAGGAGGCGACGCCCCCGGTGCTGCTGCTGCTGGACATCGACCACTTCAAGCAGATCAACGACCACCTGGGCCACGCCACCGGCGACCGCGCGCTGCGACTGGTGGGACAGTGCATCCTCGACGCACTGCGCGACAGCGACCTCGCGGTGCGCCTGGGGGGCGACGAGTTCGCGCTGCTGCTGCACGGCGCAACGCTGCCGCAGGCCATGCAGGTGGCCGAGCGTGTGGTGCTGCAGGTGCAGCGGCTGGCCGCCAGCCACCGACTGCCCGTGCTGAGCCTGAGCTTCGGCCTCGTGCCGTGGCGCCCCGACGAAGCGCTGGACGAGGCGCTGCACCGCGCCGACCGCGCCCTCTACGAGGCCAAGCGCCAGGGCCGGTCACGCGCCGTGGCGGCGCATGGCGACGACGCGGCGCCGGCCTTCAGCGAGAGCCAGCGGCTGGGCCTGGATTCGCCCTGACGTCGCCCGCCCGGCCTCCGCCGCCGCCTATGATCGGCAGCCATGCTGATGTCGATGCTGGCCGTCGCCGCGGGCGCGGCGCTGGGCGCGCTGTGCCGCTGGTCTCTGGGCCTGGTCATGAACGCCTGGTACCCGGCGCTGCCGCCGGGCACGTTGGTGGCCAATGTCGTCGGCGGCTACCTCGCGGGCCTGGCCCTGCCGCTGCTCCTGGCGCACCCGGAACTGCCCGCCGCCTGGCGGCTGTTCGTGATCACCGGTTTCCTGGGCGGGCTCACCACCTTCTCCGCCTTCTCGCTGGAGGTGGCCATGCTGCTGCAGCAGGGGCGCCTGCTGCTTGCCGCGGGCGGCGTGGCACTGCACCTGGGCGGCTCCCTTGCCGCCACGCTGGCGGGCTTCGCGACGGTGGCGCTCCTGCGTCGCTGAGCCTGCCACGACGTCGTCGCCATGCGGGCCTGCGCCGTCCACCAGGCCGGCTAGGGCTGGGCCGACGCGTAGAACATCAGGTAGATCAGTCGCCCGTCCTGCAGCGTGCTGCCGAAGTTCTCGCCTGCGGTGTGCCACAGCCAGGGGCGCAGCAGCACCAGCCGGTTGAAACGCATCGGCACGCGCATGGTCAGTTCCCAGCGCGAGTCGTCCAGTGTGTCCTCGAGGATGTCGGCAATCATCTGCTTGGCCGACGAGTAGCCCATGGCCTGCGCTTCGGCGTCGTTGTAGGCGCCGCGATCGGTGTTGGTGGGCACATGGCGGAAGAACTCGGTGCCGCCACGGCAGTGCTGCGGCTCGCTCAGGTAGAGGATGCCCGACCAGTGCGACGCATCGACGTGGACCTTGGCCTTGCCGACATCGCTGGCCAGGGTGATCCGGAACTTGCCGTGGGCCTGCCCCGGGGCCGGCACCAGCGGTTCGCCGACCAGCCGTGAGATCTCCTCGTCCAGCCCTTCGAGTGACACGGCCTGCGCCGAATTGCGCCCCGGGAAGTTGCCTTGCACTGGCGGGTAGTGCATGCGCAGCCCGGCCTCGCGCAGTTCATGCGCGTTGTCGAGGAAGTCGTCGACGATGATGAGGGACGTCGGCATGCACCGAAGTCTAGATGCAGCGGCTGTGCGGGTGGAGCGCCGCAGTCGGCCGCGCTCGCGCCGGCGTTGCGGCGCCGCAGTCGCGCGGGAAATGGTGGAACCGGGGGGAATCGAACCCCCGTCCGCAAGCCATCGCCGGACAGTTCTACATGCTTAGCCGTCTGATTTGAGTCTCACCCGTCCGGTCGCGCAGCGGCACGCTACCGGCCAGGCCAGCACCCTTGGATCTCGTCGATGCCCAAGGTGCACGGGCATCGACCAGCCGATGTGAATGACCTCTCAGCCTAGGATCTTGCGATCTTCGGCCCGGCCCATCGGCCTGCCGTTGAGAGGCTCACCGGTGTTAAGCGGCGAGGGCGAAACGTTCGTCGTTCGCAGTTACTTTGTTCCAGTGGATTTACGAGCGAACTGGTGCTCGGCATGCCCTGTTCCGACTCCGCACCCACGTCGAAGCCAGGTCGGTCCCAGAGAACTGGTAGTTTAGGGCAGTTGCAGCCAGTTCAAGAGATCGTCGGGCCCTTGCAGCACCGCGTCGGCGTCCCAGTCGTGCACCGACTCGCCATGGCCCAGGTAGCCCCAGGCCGCCGCCAGCACGGGCATGCCGGCGGCGCGGCCGGCCTGCATGTCACGCAGGTCGTCGCCGACGTAGACGCAGGCCGCCGGCGCCAGCGCGAGGCGCCGTGCGGCTTCGAGCAGCGGTGCCGGGTGCGGCTTGGCGTGCGGGGTGGTGTCGCCGCAGACGAGGGTCTGCGCCCGCAAACCCAGCGCCTGCACGATCGGTTCGGCGAACCGGCCATGCTTGTTGGTGACGATGCCCCAGGCCAGACCGGCCGTGTCCAGCGCCTCCAGCACCCGACCCACGGCCGAGAAGAGCGCGGTTTCCTGCAGCATGCGCTCTGCGTAGCGCGCCAGGAACGCTTCACGCAGGACGTCGAATCCGTCGTCGCCCGGCGCACGCCCGAAAGCCACGCCGACCATGCCCCGCGCACCGGCGCCAACCATCGGCCGCAGGGTTTCGTAGGGCAGGGGTGGCAGGCCATGCCTGGCCCGCAGGTCGTTGGCGGCACCGGCCAGGTCCGGAGCGCTGTCCACCAGCGTGCCATCGAGGTCGAACAGGACGGCGCGAACGTTGGTGCCCGCGATGGGCGAACGGGCGGTCATCCCACCGCGCGGCGGCAGGCCACGAGGTAGTTCACGCTGGTGTCGGCGGACAGCCAGTAGCGGCGCGTCAGCGGGTTGTATTCCATCCCCTTCATCGCCTGCAGGTCCAGCCCGGCGTCCCGCGCGAAGCGCGAAAGCTCGCTCGGCCGGATGAAACGGGCGTACTCGTGCGTGCCCTTGGGCAGCAGGCGCAGCACGTACTCGGCACCGACGATCGCGAAGAGGAAGGACTTGGGGTTGCGGTTGAGGGTCGAGAAGAAGACCCAGCCGCCCGGCTTGACCAGTGCGGCACAGGCGCGCACGGTGGACGCAGGGTCGGGCACGTGCTCGAGCATCTCCATGCAGGTGACGACGTCGAACGTGGCCGGGGCCTCGGCCGCCAGCGCCTCGGCGGCGATCTCCCGGTAGTCGACGTTGCCGACGCCAGCCTCCAACGCATGCAGCCGGGCCACGCCCAGCGGCCGCGCCGCCAGGTCGATGCCGGTGACGCGCTGCGCACGCGCGGCCATGGACTCGGCCAGGATGCCACCGCCGCAACCGACATCCAGCACCTGCTTGCCCGCCAGCGACGCCAGGCCATCGATCCAGTCCAGGCGCAGCGGGTTGATCTGGTGCAACGGGCGGAACTCGCTCTCCGGGTCCCACCAGCGGTGGGCCAGTTCGCTGAACTTGGCCAGTTCCTGGGCGTCGACGTTGGCAGTACTCATGCGGCGATCGTAGCGAAGACCAAAGAAAAACCCCGCCGAGGCGGGGTTTTGCCGAACCAGGCGGGCCGGGTGGCCCGCGTGGATCACTTCACCGGACGGGTGCCGACGACCTCGACTTCCACGCGACGGTTCTTCGCGCGGCCTTCCTTGGTCTTGTTGTCGGCCACAGGCTGGTTCTCGCCCTTGCCTTCGGTGTAGACACGGTTCTTCTCGATGCCCTTGCCGACCAGGTAGTCCTTGACCGCGTTGGCGCGGCGGGTGGACAGAGCCTGGTTGTAGGCGGCATTGCCGGTCGCGTCGGTGTGGCCGACGGCGATCACGACTTCCAGCGCCACGCCCTGGGTCTTGGAGACCAGGTCGTCCAGCTTGGCCTTGGCCTGGGGCTTCAGCACGGCCTTGTCGAAATCGAAGAACGCATCAGCGGCGAAGGTCACCTTCTCGCTGGTGGGCTTCGGCGCGGGCGCCGGGGCCGGGGCCGGGGCGGGTGCCGGGGCAGCCGGGGCGACGCGCGGCGCGGCCGGCGGCACGGCCACCGGCGGGGCCGGCGGCGGCGGGGCCACGGGCTTGATGGCGCCGTCGCAATCGGCCTGGGCCGTGGCGGGCGTCCAGAAGCCGTCGCGCCAGCAGAGTTCGTTGGTGCCGTTCTTCCAAACGGTGCCATCGGTCGCACGCCAGTTGTCCACCGACTTGCCCATGCCACCATGGGCTGCGGCCATCGACGCGATCGGGGCGGCAAGCGCGGCCGATGCAAACAGCACCGCCACCTTGTTCAGTTTCTTCATTGATTCTCCTCTCGAGGAAAGCCGCAGACGCCTGCGAAATGTCCGGAACCGGGATCCGAATCGGGTAGGCAAACACACGCATCTGCGCCTGCTTGCCAGCGACGATTCATTGTGCCATAGGGCGTGTAACGGCCCGCATTTTGGCGCCAGTGGCGCGCTTCCCGGCGCTGCCTGTTGCGCAGGTGCGACAGGTCGGCGCCCTTAGAATCCTCAGATCCGTCGCCAGCCCCCAAGGGGCCTGGCATTGCGCGCCCCCTGCCCGCCCGTTGCATGAACCCCTTCGCCAAGGAAACCCTGCCCGTCAGCCTCGAGGAGGAGATGCGGCGCTCGTACCTCGATTACGCGATGAGCGTGATCGTCGGCCGGGCGCTGCCCGACGCGCGCGACGGCCTGAAGCCGGTGCACCGGCGCGTGCTGTTCGCGATGCACGAGCTCAACAACGACTGGAACCGGCCGTACAAGAAGAGCGCGCGCATCGTCGGCGACGTGATCGGCAAGTACCACCCGCACGGCGACCAGTCGGTCTACGACACCATCGTGCGCATGGCGCAGGACTTCAGCATGCGCCACATGCTGGTCGACGGCCAGGGCAACTTCGGCAGCATCGACGGCGACAACGCCGCGGCGATGCGCTACACCGAGATCCGGCTCGCGAAGATCGCCCACGAGACGCTGGCCGACATCGACAAGGAAACGGTCGATTTCGGCCCCAACTACGACGGCTCCGAGAAGGAGCCGCTGGTGCTGCCGACGCGGCTGCCCAACCTGCTGGTCAACGGCTCGGGCGGCATCGCGGTGGGCATGGCCACCAACATCCCGCCGCACAACCTCAACGAGGTGGTGGACGCCTGCCTGCACCTGCTGAAATCGCCCGAGGCGACGATCGACGAGCTGATGCAGATCGTGCCGGCACCGGACTTCCCGACAGCCGGCATCATCTACGGCCTCAATGGCGTGCGCGAGGGCTACCGCACCGGCCGCGGCAAGGTGGTCATGCGGGCGAAGTGCCACTTCGAGGACATCGACAAGGGCGCGCGGCAGGCGATCATCGTCGACGAGATCCCCTACCAGGTGAACAAGAAGACGCTGCTCGAGCGCATCGCCGAGCTCGTCAACGAGAAGAAGATCGAGGGCATCAGCCACATCCAGGACGAGAGCGACAAGTCCGGGATGCGCGTGGTCATCGAACTCAAGCGCGGCGAGGTGCCGGAGGTCATCCTCAACAACCTGTACAAGCAGACGCAGCTCCAGGACACCTTCGGCATGAACATGGTGGCCCTGGTGGACGGCCAGCCGAAGCTGTGCAACCTGAAGCAGCTGATCGAGGTTTTCCTCGACCACCGCCGCGAAGTCGTGACCCGGCGCACCGTCTACGAACTGCGCAAGGCACGCGAGCGCGGCCACGTGCTGGAGGGCCTGGCGGTGGCGCTGGCCAACATCGACGAGTTCATCGAGACCATCAAGACCAGCCCGACTCCGCCGGTGGCCAAGGCGGCGCTGATGGCCAAGGCCTGGGATTCCTCGATGGTGCGTGAGATGCTCGCGCGCACCGAAGGTGGCGGCGCGCTGTACCGCCCCGAGGGGCTGCCCGTGCACTACGGTCTGCAGACCGACGGGCTGTATCGCCTGTCGGACGACCAGGCACAGGAAATCCTGCAGATGCGCCTGCAGCGCCTGACCGGGCTGGAGCAGGACAAGATCCTCGGCGAGTACAAGGACGTGATGGCGCAGATCGCCGATCTGCTGGACATCCTGGCCAAGCCCGAGCGCGTGGCGGCCATCATCGCCGACGAACTGCAGTCGGTGAAGCAGGAGTTCGGGCAGACGAAGATCGGCGCCCGCCGCAGCCAGATCGAGGCCAATGCGCAGGAACTCGGCACCGAGGACCTGATCACACCCACCGACATGGTGGTCACGCTCAGCCATACCGGCTACATCAAGAGCCAGGCGCTGAGCGAGTACCGCGCCCAGCGCCGCGGCGGCCGTGGCAAGCAGGCGGCGCAGACCAAGGAAGACGACTGGATCGACCAGCTCTTCATCGCCAACACGCACGACTGGATCCTGTGCTTCAGCGACCGCGGGCGCGTGTACTGGCTCAAGGTCTGGGAAGTGCCGCAGGGCAGCCGCGCCAGCCGCGGCAAGCCCATCGTCAACATGTTCCCGCTCCAGCCCGGCGAGAAGATCACCGTGGTGCTGCCGTTGACCGGCGAGTTCCGCAGCTTCCCCAGCGACCACTACATCTTCATGTCCACCGCGCTGGGCACGGTCAAGAAGACGGCGCTCGACGAGTTCAGCAACCCGCGCAAGGCCGGCATCATCGCCGTGGACCTGGATGATGGCGACCACCTCATCGGTGCCGCCCTCACCGATGGCCATCACGACGTGATGCTGTTCTCCGACGGAGGCAAGGCCGTGCGCTTCGACGAGCAGGACGTGCGCCCGATGGGCCGCCAGGCGCGCGGCGTGCGCGGCATGGCGCTGGAAGACGGCCAGCGCCTGATCGCGATGCTGGTGGCGGAAGACGAGAGCCAGAGCGTGCTCACCGCCACCGAGAACGGCTACGGCAAACGCACGCCCATCGGCGAGTACACGCGCCATGGCCGCGGCACCAAGGGCATGATCGCGATCCAGCAGAGCGAGCGCAACGGCCGCGTCGTGGCCGCCACGCTGGTGCGTGCCGAGGACGAGATCATGCTGATCACCGACAAGGGCGTGCTCGTGCGCACCCGCGTCTCGGAGATCCGCGAGCTCGGTCGCGCGACGCAGGGCGTCACGCTGATCGCCCTGGACGACGGCGCACAGCTGTCGGGCCTGCAACGCATCGTCGAGAACGATGCCAACGACGACGCCGCACCCGCCGGCGAGGAGAACCCCTGAGATGACGAAGAGTGCCCTGCTGCTGGCGACCCTGCTGGCCTTCACCGCCACGGCGCACGCGCAGACCGCCGTGTCGCCGCAGAAGCAGCAACTGGTCGACCAGATCCTGCAGGCGCAGCAGGCCGGCATCGACCAGGTCGCCCGCCAGCTGGTGGAGCAGCCGGCCGTGCAGCTGCTGCAGCGCGCCGCCGCGCTGGTGCGACGCAACGTGGCGGCCGACCAGCAGCAGGCCATGGGCCAGGCGCTGCAGGCCGACGTGCGCAAGTACGCCGAGGATGCCTATCCCGTGGTGCGTGACCGTGCCCGTGCACTGGCCCCCACGACCATCGGCCCGGTGCTGGCCGAGAAGATGACCGAGGCGGAACTGCAGGAGGTGCTGGGCGTGTTCCGGTCCGAGGCCTGGCGCAAGTTCCAGACCCTGGCCCCGGACATGCAGAAGGCCCTGGGCGAGAAGCTGGTGGCCGAGGTCAAGCCGCAGATGGAAACCCGCCTGAAGGCACTGGACCAGACCATGGCCAAGCGCCTGGGCCTGACCCCGCCGGCCGGCGCGTCCGGCGCCGCGACGGGCAAGTGACCCACGGACGGACCACCTGCCGATGACCGACGCCACCGCGCCTTCGCTGGCCACGCTGCGCGAGCGCATCGACGCCACCGACGCTGAACTGCTGACGCTGCTGAACCGCCGCGCCGCACTGGCGCAGGAGGTGGGCGAGCTGAAGAAGCGCGAGGGCTCGGTGGTCTTCCGGCCCGAGCGCGAGGCCCAGGTCATCGACAACCTCAAGCGCCGCAACGCCGGCCCGCTGAAAGCCGACAACATCGCGCCGATCTGGCGCGAGATCATGTCGGCCTGCCGTGCGCTGGAAACCCCCACCCGCGTGGCCTACCTGGGCCCGGCTGGCACCTTCAGCGAGGAGGCCGCGCTGGGCTTCTTCGGCAGCAGCATCGTGCGCGTGCCCTGCGCCAGCTTCGACGAGGTGTTCAACACCACGGCTGCCGGCGCCGCCGACTTCGGGGTCGTGGCGGTGGAGAACAGCACCGAGGGCGGTGTGGCGCGCACGCTGGACCTGTTCCTGCATACGCCGCTGTCCATCATCGGCGAGACCAGCCTCTTCGTGCGCCACAACCTGCTGCGCAAGGACAACAGCCTGGCCGGCATCCGCACCGTGCTCGCCCATCCGCAGGCGCTGGCGCAGTGCCACGAGTGGCTGGGCACGCACCTGCCCGGCGTCGAGCGCCGCCCGGCGGCCAGCAATGCCGAAGGGGCGCGGCTGGCGGCCGAGGATCCGTCGATCGCCGCCATCGCCAGCACGCGCGCCGGCAGCGAGTACGGCCTGCACGTCGTCGCCCCGGCGATCCAGGACGACCCGCACAACCGCACGCGCTTTGCCATCGTGACCGACCCGCGGCGTCATCCGGCGCCGGCGGCCTCGGGCCACGACTGCACCAGCCTGGTGGTCTCGGTGCCCAACCAGCCTGGCGCCGTGCATGACCTGCTGGTGCCGTTGAAGACCCACGGCGTGTCGATGACGCGGTTCGAGTCCCGCCCCGCGCGCAGCGGGCAGTGGGAGTACTACTTCTACATCGACCTCGACGGCCACCCCGACCAGCCGAACGTGGCCGCGGCGCTGACCGCGCTGCGCGAAGCCTGCGCCTTCTTCAAGGTGCTGGGCGCCTACCCGGTCGACGTCCACTGACGCTGAAGCACCCCGATGTTCAACCAGCTCGGTGTCATTGGATGCGGCCTGATGGGCGGCTCGTTCGCGCTGGCGCTCAAGCGTGGCGGCCTGGTGCGCCGCGTGGTCGGCTACAGCAAGTCGCCGTCGACCACCGAGCGCGCAAAGAAGCTGGGCATCATCGACGTTGCCGCCGAATCGGCACTGCTGGCCGTGGCCGGATCGGACATCGTGCTGATCGCCGTGCCGGTGGCGGCCACCGAGGGCACCTTCAAGGCCATCCGCCACCTCGTGGAGCCCGGCGTGCTGTTCATGGACGTGGGCAGCACCAAGCGCGACGTGGTGGACGCCGCACGCCGTGTGCTGCGCGAGCGTGTGCCCAGCTTCGTGCCAGCCCACCCCATCGCGGGCAAGGAAGTGGCCGGCATCCAGCACGCCGACGCCAGCCTCTACAACGGCCGCCAGGTGATCCTGACACCGGTGCAGCAGACCAACCCGGTGCTGGTGCAGAAGGCCACCGACGTCTGGTCCGCGGTCGGGGCACAGGTGCTGAAGATGTCGCCGGAGAACCACGACGCCGCCTTTGCCGCCGTCAGCCACCTGCCGCACCTGCTGGCCTTCGCCTACTTCAGCGCCGTGACGCGACACCCCTCTGGCCGAGACTTCCTGTCGCTGGCCGGCCCGGGCTTCCGCGACTTCACCCGCATCGCCGCGGGCGACCCGGCGATCTGGCGCGACATCCTGATCGCCAACCGCGAAGAGGTGCTCAAGCAGTCGGCCCGCTTCCGCACCACGCTCGATGCGCTGGAACACGTGATGAAGTCAGGCAACGCCGACGCGCTGGAGGACCTGATCCGCACCGCGTCGGAGGGCCGGGCCGGCTGGCAGATGGGTGGCGGGCGCGGCACCACCCGGCAGTGAACCCGGCAGTGAACCCGGCCGTGACACCGCCGTCGACACCGCAGGCGACGCCGACCGAGACCTCCCCATGACCGCGCCCCCGACCCACCGCCCCTTCCTCGACCTGCCCCCGCTGGCTGGCGCCTCCGGCACCGTGCGCCTGCCAGGGTCCAAGAGCATCTCCAACCGCGTGCTGCTGCTGGCCGGGTTGGCCGCCGGCACGACGGCCGTCCACGACCTGCTCGATTCGGACGACACGCGCGTGATGCTCGACGCACTGCGTGCGCTGGGCTGCACGCTGCGTGACGACGGCGGCGTGCTGCACGTCACCGGCCTGGGCGGCCGCCTGCAGGTGCATGAGGCCGACCTGTTCCTCGGCAACGCCGGCACCGCGATGCGCCCGCTCACCGCGGCCCTGGCGGTGCTGGCCGCCACGCAGGGCGGCAGCTTCACGCTGGCCGGCGTGCCGCGCATGCACGAGCGCCCGATCGGCGACCTGGTCGACGCGCTGCGGCCGTTGGGCTGTCAGGTCGAGGACCTGGGCACGCCGGGCTACCCGCCACTGCGCCTGCACGGCAGCGCCGGCGGCACGCTGGCGCTGGACCTGCCAATCCGCGTGCGCGGCGACGTGTCCAGCCAGTTCCTGACCGCGCTGCTGCTGGCTCTGCCGCTGGTGGCCGGCGCGCGCGACGTGGTGATCACCGTCGACGGCGAACTCATCTCGCGCCCCTACGTGGAGATCACGCTGAACCTGCTGGCGCGCTTCGGCATCGAGGTCGAACGCCAGGGCTGGTCGCGCTTCACGATCCCGGCCGGCAGCCGCTACCGCACGCCAGGCCACATCCACGTGGAAGGCGATGCCTCGTCGGCGTCGTACTTCATCGCGCTCGGCGCCATCGCCGCCGACGGCGGCGCGCCGGTGCGCATCGAGGGCGTGGGGCTGGACAGCATCCAGGGCGACATCCGCTTCGTCGAGGCTGCGCAGGCCATGGGCGCGCAGGTGCGCGGTGGGCCTGGCTGGCTGAGCGTGCACCGCGGCCTGTGGCCACTCAAGGCCATCACGCTGGACTGCAACCACATCCCCGACGCAGCGATGACCCTGGCCGCGATGGCCCTCTTCGCCGACGGCACCACGCGGCTGACCAACATCGCCAGCTGGCGCGTCAAGGAGACCGACCGCATCGCCGCGATGGCCGCGGAACTTCGGCGCGTGGGCGCCGTGGTGGAGGAAGGTGCCGACTACATCACCGTCACCCCGCCGGCCCGGCACGCCTGGCGGGCCGCGGCGGTGCGCACCTACGACGACCACCGCATGGCCATGTGCCTGTCGCTGGCTGCGTTCAATCCGGACCGCGTGCCGGTGCGCATCCTCGAGCCGCACTGCGTGGCCAAGACCTTCCCCGGCTACTTCGACGCCCTGTTCGGCGTCGCGCGGGCGCGGCCCGAGGACGTGCCGGTGATCGCCGTCGACGGGCCCACGGCGTCCGGCAAGGGCACGCTGGCAACCGAGGTGGCACAGGCCCTGGGCTACCACCTGCTGGACTCGGGCGCGCTCTACCGCGCCACCGGGCTGGCGATGATGGACGATGGCGTGGACCCGGCCGACGAAGCGGCCGTGGCCCGCGTGGCCGGCCTGCTGGACCTGCGGTTCGACGGTGGGCGCTGCTGGCTGCGGGGCCAAGACGTCACCGACGCCCTGCGCAGCGAACAGGCGGGCATGATGGCCTCGCGGGTGTCGGCGCTGCCGGCCGTGCGCGAGGCGCTGCACGGCCTGCAACTGGCGTTCCGCCGGGCGCCGGGCCTGGTGGCCGACGGCCGGGACATGGGCACCGTGGTGTTCCCGGATGCGCAACTGAAGGTCTACCTCACCGCCAGCGCCGCGCAGCGTGCGGAACGCCGCCACAAGCAGTTGATTTCAAAGGGAATTTCATCTAGTATCCAGGCCCTTCGCGCCGACTTGGAGGCGCGCGACCTGCGGGACAGCTCCCGCATCGTGGCGCCCCTGAAGCCGGCCGAGGATGCGGTGCAGCTCGACAACTCCACGCTCACGGTCGAAGAATCGGTCGCCCGGGTGCTGGCGTGGTGGGCTGAGCGCAGACCCTTCGCCGCCTGAGTGGCGAAGGTTTTCGTCGCGGCGGGCGCCCTGCCCGTCGTGGAGTTTTTGACCTAACCCCGCAACGGATGTTGCATTCATCGCCCGGCCTCTGAATCTTCCCCCCGCCGGGCCCAGGAAACCACATGTCCCAAACCCAAACTGCCACCACCGGTGGCGGCGAGTCCTTTGCCGCCCTATTCGAAGAATCGCTGAAGTCGGCCGACATGCGCGTCGGCGAGGTCATCTCCGCCGAGGTGGTCCGCATCGACTTCAACCACGTGGTGGTCAACGCCGGCCTGAAGAGCGAGGCCTACATCCCGGTCGAGGAGTTCAAGAACGACCAGGGCGAGCTCGAGGTCCAGGTCGGCGACTTCGTTGCGGTCGCCGTCGAGGCGGTCGAGAACGGCTACGGCGACACCATCCTGTCGCGCGACAAGGCCAAGCGCCTGGCGTCGTGGATGGCGCTGGAGAACGCGCTGGAGAGCGGTGAATTCGTCACCGGCACCGTCTCCGGCAAGGTCAAGGGCGGCCTGACGGTGCTGGTCAACGGCATCCGCGCCTTCCTGCCCGGCAGCCTGCTCGACACCCGCCCGGTGAAGGACATGACGCCCTTCGAGGGCAAGACCATGGAGTTCAAGGTCATCAAGCTCGACCGCAAGCGCAACAACGTCGTGCTGTCGCGCCGTGCCGTGGTCGAGGCCTCGATGGGCGAGGAGCGCCAGAAGCTGCTGGAGACACTGCACGAAGGTGCCATCGTCAACGGCGTGGTCAAGAACATCACCGAGTACGGCGCGTTCGTGGACCTGGGCGGCATCGACGGCCTGCTGCACATCACCGACATGGCCTGGCGTCGCGTGCGCCACCCCAGCGAGGTGGTGCAGGTCGGCCAGGAGCTCACCGCCAAGGTGCTGAAGTTCGACGCCGAGAAGAGCCGCGTCAGCCTGGGCCTGAAGCAGCTGGGCGACGACCCCTGGATGGGCGTCTCGCGCCGCTACCCCACCGGCACCCGCCTGTTCGGCAAGGTCACGAACATCGCCGACTACGGCGCGTTCGTCGAGATCGAGCCGGGCATCGAGGGCCTGGTGCACGTCTCCGAGATGGACTGGACGAACAAGAACGTCGCCCCGAGCAAGGTCGTCACGCTGGGCGACGAGGTCGAGGTCATGGTCCTGGAGATCGACGAGGACAAGCGCCGCATCTCGCTGGGCATGAAGCAGTGCATGCCCAACCCGTGGGAAGAGTTCGCGACCAATGTCAAGCGCGGCGACAAGGTCTCCGGCCCGGTCAAGAGCATCACCGACTTCGGCATCTTCATCGGTCTGGCCTCGGGCATCGACGGCCTGGTGCACCTGTCCGACCTGTCGTGGAACGAGCCGGGCGAGAGCGCGGTGCGCAACTACAAGAAGGGCCAGGACGTCGAGGCCATCGTGCTGGCCGTGGACGTGGAGCGCGAGCGCATCAGCCTGGGCATCAAGCAGCTCGACACCGACCCGTTCACCAGCTTCGTCACGCTGAATGACCGCGGTGCCATCGTCACCGGCAAGGTGACGGCGGTCGACCCGCGCGGTGCCGAGGTGCAGCTCAACGACGACGTGTCCGGCTACCTGCGCGCCAGCGAGATCAGCCGCGACCGTGTCGAGGACGCGCGCAACGTGCTCAAGGAAGGCGACGAGGTCTCGGTGATGATCGTCAACGTCGACCGCAAGACGCGCAACATCCAGTTGTCGATCAAGGCCAAGGACAGTGCCGACACGCAGGAAGCCATGCAGCGTCTGTCGCAGACCAACGAGCGCGAGAACGCCGGCACCACCAGCCTGGGCGCCCTGCTGCGTGCCAAGCTGGACAACCGCAGCGAGTAATCCTTCGGGATGACGCGTTCCGACCTCGTCAACAAGCTGGCCGAACGCTTCGGCCAGCTGACGCAGCGCGACACCGAGTTCGCGGTGAAGACGATCCTCGACGCGATGTCCGACGCGCTCGCGCGCGGGCACCGCATCGAGATCCGCGGCTTCGGCAGCTTCTCGATCAGCCGCCGACCGCCGCGTGTGGGGCGCAATCCCCGCAGCGGCGAGCAGGTCACGATCCCCGAGAAGCTGGTGCCGCACTTCAAGCCGGGCAAGGCCCTGCGCGAGGCCGTGGACGCCCAGCCTGCGGCTTCTGCCGACGCGTCGCGCGACTGAGTGCCGGCACTGGTCGGCAACCCACACGGCGGGGCCCCTCGGGGCCCCGCCTCGCTTTTGAGGTCCAGGCCATCCGACCTCCGGCCATCGCCGTCCGCAGCCGTTCCGTGCCACAGGGGCAGGGAGACGTCCCCATGCACGGCTGCCCGGCCTCCTACAATGGGCTCGACATGCGTGCGCTGGTCTGGATCCTTCGGGGTTTCGTCTTCTTCGGCTTGTTCGCGTTCGCGCTGAACAACCAGCAGACCGTGGTCGTGCACTGGTTCTTCGGCATCGACTGGAGCGCATCGCTGGTGGTCGTGGTGCTGATCGCCTTCGCCGTCGGCACCGCACTCGGCGTGCTGGCCATGCTGCCAGCCTGGTGGCGCCTGCGTCGGCGCATGCCCGCCGTTGCCGCGCCCCCGGCACCCTCGAGCCCTCGCGCCGCGCCAGCCGGCCCCGTGCCGTCGGGTTTCGACGCCCCACCGCCCCGGGAACTGCTGTGACTGCCGCCGCCTTGACGCCGGCGTACGACAACCCCCGCCTCACACGGGCACCACGCCCGACACGCTGACGCATGGATTTCGAACTGCAGTGGCTGCTGATCGGGCTGCCCATGGCCTTCGTGCTGGGCTGGGTCGCCTCGCGGCTGGACCAGCGCCAGTGGCGGCGCGACCGGCGCGATGCACCGCGCGCCTACTTCGAAGGCCTGAACCTGCTGCTCAACGAGCAGCAGGACAAGGCCATCGACGCGTTCATCGAGGCCGTGCAGCACGACCCGGACACCACCGAGCTTCACTTCGCCCTCGGCAACCTGTTCCGCCGGCGCGGCGAGTTCGAGCGCTCGGTGCGCGTGCACCAGCATCTGTTGTCCCGGGCCGACCTGCGGCCGGCGGATCACGACCGGGCGCAGCACGCGCTGGCCCAGGACTTCGCCAAGGCCGGCCTCTTCGACCGCGCCGAAGTTGCCTGGCGGGCCCTGCTGGGCTCCGCCTACGACAACGAGGCCCGACTCGCGCTGCTGTCGCTCTTCGAGCGCTCGCGTGACTGGGCGCAGGCCATCACGACCGCGACCGAACTGGAGCAGCGCGACGGGAGTTCGTTCGCCACGCGCATCGCCCACTACCACTGTGAACAAGCGATGGACGCCCTGGCGGCTGGCGACCCTGCCGGCGCCCGGCGCTGCATCGACGAAGCCATCCGGATCGCCCCCGAGGCCCCACGCCCGCCGTTGCTGGCCGGGCAGTTCGCACGCGACGCCGGCGACGACGACGCGGCGCTCGCCCACTGGGCAAACCTGGCGGCCAGCGACCCGGCGCGGTTTGCCCTGGTGGCGGCCGACTATGCCGATGCGGCGCGCCGGTTGGGCCGTGGCGACACCGCGCGCGATGTGCTCGACCGAGCCTATGCGCAGGCCCCTCTGCTGGACACCCTGCGCGCCCGCGACCATCTCGACGCGTCGCCGGGGCCCGAAGTGCCCGACGGCGCCATCCCCACCGAAGAGGGAGTCGCGCGGCGCCTGCACCACCTGGCGGCGCAACCCAGCCTGGGCGCCGCCGCGGAGGTGCTCGCCATCGACACGACACGCTGGCACGCGGACACCCGCCCGCTGTTGCATGCCGCCGTGCAGCGCGCGGCAGCGCCCCTGCAGCGCTACCGTTGCGCCGCCTGCGGCTTCATGGCGCACCACTACTTCTGGCAATGCCCTGGGTGCCAGGGCTGGGACACCTTTCCGCCCCGGCCGCTGGAACAGCACTAGCGTCTCCCCCGCCGGGGTGCCCCCGGCCGTCGGCACGCCACGTGGCGATGGTGCGGCCGGCCCTGGCTCCGAACAATGCCGATCCAACCCGCAGCACGGTGTTGCGGGCCACCACCAGGAGATCGACATGTTCCGCAACCTCATCGCCGTCCTGATCACCACGCTGTCCCTGAGCGCCTTTGCCGCCGTCGACGTCAACAAGGCCAGCCGCGCCGAACTCGAGGCCCTGCCGGGCGTCGGCAACGCGCTGTCGACACGCGTGCTGGCCGAGCGTGGCAAGGCCCCTTTCAAGAACTGGGCCGACCTGATCCAGCGCGTCAAGGGCGTCGGGCCGGCCAGTGCGGCCAAGCTCAGCGCCGCCGGGCTCACCGTCGCGGATGCACCCTACAAGGCTGCGCCCAAGCGCTGATGCCGATCAAGCCTCAGCCAACCCCGGCACATATGATGAGGTAGTTCATCTATGTCGATCAGGGCGTTGGCTGACGGCAGAAGCGGCGTTTTTCGCGTGTTGTCGAGCGCATCACTTGTGCTTCAATTCAGCGCATGCAGAGTTCATCCACGCCAGAGGTGACGACCACATTGGTGCTGAGCATCGCGCTGGTCGACGATGACCCCGAATACACGGAGTTCCTGGCCCAGTACCTCCGCGAACGCGGCGCGCAGGTGGATGTCTTCCCCGACAGCAACGACCTGCTGGCGCACCACGATCCGTACGGCTACGACTTCTACGTGCTCGACCTGATGCTGCCGGGGGTCGATGGCGCCGAACTGATCAAGGTGCTGCGCCGACGCACGGACGCCGGGCTGCTCGTGGTCTCGGGCCGCCTGGCGCCCGACGTGTTCCGGCAGGTCATCACCGCCGGGGCCGACATGTACCTGGCCAAGCCGGTGCAGTTCGAACAGGTGTTCCTGGCCATCCAGGCCGTGCAGCGCCGGATCCAGGCGTCCACGGCCGCGCAGACCGTCTGGCGGCTGGACCTCCGTGCCCGCCAGCTGATCGCGCCCGACGGCGCCCGCGTCGACCTGTCGGATGCCGACCTGACGCTGATGGAATGTTTCCTGGCCGCCGACGGTGATGTCGTCAGCCGCGAGACCCTGCGTCAGCGCCTGGGTCGGGACCTGGACCAGGAAGGCGCGGATGGCCTCAATGCCACCATCTACCGCCTGCGCCGGCGCATCGAGCGCGCCACGCCCGCGCTGGTGCCGCTGCAGTCCCGATCGCGTGTCGGCTACGTGTTCAAGGCACCGCTGAAGCCGGCCTGATTGGCCCCAGGGGCAGGGCTGTCTCGGCCCGCCGTCCTCAATCGTCGGATTCCTCGGTCACCAGCAGCCGCATGACCGTGCCCTGCGGCCCCGTGGCCAGCAGTTGTGCCGCACCGCCGTGCAGTTCCATGACGCGCCGGACGATGTACAGGCCCAGCCCGTGCTCGGCACCTGGCGTGCGACGCCCGCGCGCCCCGCGCTCGAAGAGATGCCCGCGCAGGCCCGGCTCGATGCCGCCGCCCGCGTCGATGACGTCGATGCACAGGCCCAGCGGGCGCTCGCTGTCGGCCAGGCGGATGATGACCTCGCTGCCGGGCGGGCTGTACTTGAGCGCGTTGGACAGCAGGTTGCGCAACGCCAGGCGCATCAGGCTCATGTCCAGCGACACGGTGCGCACGTCCGTCTCACGCTGCACGACGACGCGCACGCGCTCGGCAGCCGACATGTCGGCGATCGTGACCCCCAGCAGCATGTCCAGGTCGGTGTCCTCTCGCGCCGCCGGTCCCTGGCGGGCGAGCAAGGACGCGACAGCCAGCGTGTTGTCCAGCCGCGCCATCACCTGACCCAGCACCGCCTGCGCACGCTGCAGGCGCGGTGCCACGGCCTGTTCGCCCACATCACGCAGCGTGGCCAGCGCACTCTGCATGGCCGCGGACGCATTGTTCAGCGGCTGCCGAACTTCGTGCGCCAGCACGTCCATCATGGCCTCGCGCTCCTGCAGCATCGCGGCCTGCGCGTCGGCCTGATGCTGCAGTTCCAGACGCAAGGCCTTCTCCTGCAGCAGCTTCACCGAACCCTCGTGGCGTTCGGTCACGTCGCGGATGACGCCGGCCACCCGCTGGTCGCTGCCCCCACCGGCGTCTTTGCTGTCCACCCGTTCCGCGGTGCACAGCAGCCACCGCCTTCGTCCCTCGGCCGGGCCGATCGGCAGTTCGATCTGCCAGGGCTGACCGCTCCGTGCCACGTCGCGAAAGCCCTGCATCACGGCGCGTCGGTGACTGCCGGGCAACCGGCGCAGGCACTGGCGCAGCCCAGGCGTCGAGTCCTCGGGCAGCCCGAGCAGCCGACGCGCCTGTACCGTCAGTGCGATACGGCCGTGGCCCGTGTCGATCTCCCAGCCGCCGATGCCGGCGATCCGCCCGGTGCGTTCCAGCAGCGCCTCGCTGGCCTGCAGACGACGTTGCGTGCGGTGCACCTCGGTCATGTCGTGCGCCCACAAGATCAACAGGTCGCGGGCGTGCACCCGCACGCCGGTGGCGGCCACGGCCACGTCGACCAGTCGGCCATCTGCGCGCTCGAAGCGGGAGTCGAAGTGCAGGCGCTGGCCCACCGCAAAGCTGTGCAGCACCTTGTCGACCTGGGACGCCGAGTACCGGCGCTCCCACAGCATCACGTGCGCACCGTCGAGCTCCGCGCGCGTGCGCCCGAGCATCGCGGCAAAGGCATCGTTGAATTCGACCAGCAGCCCGTTGCGGTCCAGCACGTGCAGGCCGTCGCCCACGGTGACGAGCAGGCCCTGCAGCCGTGCGCGCTCGGCATCCAGCATCTCGCGCCGGCGGTCGTCGCGCTGCCAGGCCCGGTAGGCCATCACCGACGCGGCGGCCCCGACGGCCAGGGCCAGCAGCGCCATCGACAGCGTGGTGGCCATCTGCCGTCGCCACGGCGCCATGGTGTCCACCGTCGCCAGCCCCACCAGCACGCGCAGCGGCGTGCCCGGCACGCGCCGGTAGGCATTGGCACGCTCGATGCCGTCCAGCGCCGTGGCCGCCAGGTAGGTGCCCGACTCGGGCGCCACCGCCAGCGCCTCGATCAACTGGCGCGAGGTGCTGCGCGTGCCCAGCCCGCTGCGTGGCTGGGGCGGGTCGGTGTGGCGGGCCACCAGCGCCAGGTCGTCCATGCGCAGCGACACGGCACTCTTGCCACCCAGGTTCAGCCCGGCGAACAGGGCCTCGAACCGGGCGATGTCGAACTCGGCCACCGTTGCCGGCCCCTGGCCCCCGCGCGGTGGCCGGGCGAGCACGATCACCCATTGCCCATCGGCGCGTTCCCGCGGGCCGAGCACGACGAGCCGGTCGACGCCGGTGAACGCTGCCGGCAGGCCCGGCTCTTCGGCAGCGGCGTTGGCGTCGGCTACGACGCGCAGCCGCATCGCCGCCGGCACACTGCGCATCAGGTCGCGCACGGCGGTGTCGGTCCGCGCCGGGTCGCCTTCCTGCGCTGCCAGGCGCAGTTGGCGCAGCGCCAGGTCGACAAGCTGCAACTCCGCGGACACGTTGTGCGCCAGGCTCTGCGCCAGGCTGTCGACGGCGTCGACCGCGCGCTGACGGTGCAGCTGGCGGCTGTCGACGAGCACGGTGGCCACGATCCACGCCAGCAGCAGGACCACCGCCCCGTTGGCCGCCAGCAGCCACAGCAGGCGGCGGCGGGCGGGCAGGGCGTTTAGAGTCGGCACGCGCCATTGTGGCCGCGATCGCCCACCGGGCGCAGCCTGTCACCGTCTCCCACGCCTCCATGACGACATTGCTCGACGACGCCATCGCGCTTGCGCAGGCGCACGAAACGCCCTGGCCCAGGGACCCGGCGGGCGAGCCCCCCGCAGGCGGTGCGCCCTGGGGCGTGCACCAGGACGACCCACCGCCCTACAACCGCCTGCACGGGCCGGTGCATGCCCGCGGCCCGCAGTCCGGCGTGGTGTGGCGCCGTGGGCAGCCACTGGCCGCCTGGGGCGAGCCGGCGCGCGCCGACCTGACCTTCAGCGTGGCCAAGACCTGTCTGGCGCTGCTGGCCGGCGTCGCCCAGGCCGACGGCCTGCTGCCCGATGAGCACGAGCCCGTCGTGACACGCCTGCCCGGCATCGGCTTCGACAGCGACCACAACCGCGCCATCACCTGGGCCATGCTGCTGGAACAGACCAGCGAGTGGGAGGGCACCTGCTTCGGCCTGCCCGACACCGTGGACCGCTGGCGCAAGGTGGCGCAGGACCCGCGTCCGGCCGGTGGCCCCAAGGGCGGTGCGCGGCCGCTGCAGGCGCCGGGCCGCCACTGGGAATACAACGACGTGCGCATCAACCAGCTCTCGCTGGCCCTGCTGCACCTCTTCCGCCGCCCGTTGCCCGAGGTGTTCCTCGAACGCCTCCTTCGCCCGCTGGGCGGCGGCGAGGGCATGGCCTGGCGGGGCTACGACGACGCCTGGGTCGACCTGCCGGGCGTCGGCCGCGTGCAGAGCGTGCCCGGCGGCACGCACTGGGGCGGCGGCCTGTCGATCTCGACGCACGACCTCGCGCGCCTGGGCCAGCTGCTGCTGGACGACGGCGCCGGGCTGCTGCCGGCGGGCTGGGTGGATCGCATGCGCGCCCCCGTGGCGGTGGCACCGTTCTACGGTCGCCTGCTGTGGCTCAACCGGGACGGGCAGACCTTCCCCGGCGCGTCGCGAGAGAGCGTCTTCATGCTCGGCGCCGGGGGCCACATCGTCTGGGTCGACCCGGCGTCGGCCGCCGTGGTCGTGCTGCGCTGGCTGGACCCGGCACACCACGGCACCGTGGTGGCCGCCTTCGCCGACGCACTGGCCAACCGCTGAGGCAGGTCAGTCATCGTGGCCGCGGCCCTTGCCGTGGCCCTTGCCATGGCCCTTGTCGCCCTTGCGCCCCCGGTCGTCATCGTGGCCGCGGGCATAGGGCTGGACGTGGGAGGTGTACCAGTCGTCGCGCACGAACACCACCGGCGCGCCGCAGGCCCGGTAGTCGGCACAGTGCTTGCGCCAGTTCTTGCGGTGACCGGGCGGCACCCACATGTAGACCGGCTGCACCGGCCGGCCGACGACAACCGGCGCCGGCGCGACGATTACCGGCTGCGTGACGATGACCTGCGGCTGCGGGAAACGCCCGATGTCGATGCGGCCGTAGACGCCGGGCTGGCTGATGCCGATCGATACACCGATGTCGATGTCGGCCGCGCGGGCCGGCGTTGCGGCCCAGAGGCCGGCGGCGGCCAGCCCGGCAGTCAGCCACCTGGCGGCGACGCGGCGGTCGGGGCGGGAAGAGATCGCGGCGGTGGAGCTCATCGCGTCATGGTGCATGGGATCTTCCTGTCGTTCCAGTGCCCATTGAACGCCACCGCGAAGTGGCCGGTTGGCAGGGTCACAAACGATTACCGCTGTTTACCTGCCGCCCGCGCGGCCGGGTCGCCGGCGGTCAGGCGGCCTCGTAGACGATGTCCACCTCGCCCCCGGCAAGCTGCTGCCAGCGCAGCAGCGCTTCGTCGCTGGGCCAGAAGCGGGCCCGCTCGCCGAGGTCGAGGTCGGCGCTCGCGCCCGGCCGCTGCAGGCGCAGCCGCACCGGCAGGCCCTGCACCAGCTCACCCACCTCGCTGTCCACGCGCCGCGCCGGCCAGGTCTTCACCAGTTCGGTCAGCGGCGCGCTCCCACCGCGCAGGCCTGCGGTCTTCACCGCCAGGTGGCGGCCGAAACGCGCCCGTGCGGCCGGCAGGTCCCAGATGGCCGTGACGTTCAGGCGCAGGCCGCCGGCGAAGCGGTCGGGCTGCACCTTGCCTTGCACGATCAGCAGCTCGTCCTCGCGCAGGATTTCCCTGTGTTGGTCGAGCAGTTCCTCGCCGGCCACCGCCTCGATGCCTTCGCTGCCGTCGTCGAGCTTGAAGATCGCCACGCGGCCGCGGTTGCCGTTGATGATGCGCACCTCGCCGACGATGCCGGCCACCAGCTGCGGTTCGCGCGCCTCCTGCAGGTCGGCGATCGGCCGGCGGCAGAAGCGGCGCACCTCGTCGCGGCTCTGGTCGAACAGGTGGCCCGACAGGAAGAAGCCCAGCGCTGTCTTCTCCAGCGTCAGCCGCTCCTTGATGCTCCAGGGCTCGGCGGCCACCAGGGCCGGTTCCTGCTGGCTGGAGCCATGGGTGTCCCCGAAGTCGAACAGCCCGCCCTGCAGCGCATTGGCCTCCTGCGTGTCGGCCCAGTCGAAGGCCAGGCCCACGCTGGCCAGCAGGCTGGCGCGGTCGGCATGGATGGCGTCGAAGGCCCCCGCCTTGATCAGTGCCTCCACCACGCGCTTGTTGACGGCCTTTCGGTCCACGCGCGCGGCGAAGTCGAACAGGCTGCGGAACGGGCCGCCACCCCCGCCGTCGGTGCCTTCGCGCGCCGCCACGATGGCCTGGATGGCGCCCTGGCCCGTGCCCTTGATGGCGCCCAGGCTGTAGCGGATGAGCTTGTCGCCTTCTTTGCCGGGCACGGGCTCGAAGCGGTGCAGGCCACGATTGACGTCGGGCGGTTCGAAGCTGATGCCGAACAGCTTGGCATCGTCGATCAGGACCTTGAGCTTGTCGGTGTCGTCCTGCTCGATGGTCATGTTGGCCGCGTAGAACTCGGCCGTGCAGTGCACCTTGATCCAGGCCGTGTGGTACGCCAGCAGCGAGTACGCGGCGGCGTGGCTCTTGTTGAAGCCGTAGCCGGCGAACTTCTCCATCAGGTCGAAGACCTCGTCGGCCTTGGCCTCGTCGATGCCCTTCTCCAGCGCGCCGGCACGGAACTTCACGCGCTCCTTGGCCATTTCCTCGGCCTTCTTCTTGCCCATCGCACGGCGCAGCAGGTCGGCACCGCCGAGGCTGTAGCCGCCCATCACCTGGGCGGCCTGCATCACCTGCTCCTGGTAGACGAAGATGCCGTAGGTCTCGGCCAGCACCTGTTCGAGCAGCGGGTGCGGGTAGGCCACGTCCTCGCGGCCGTTCTTGCGCGCGCAGAAGCTGGGGATGTTCTCCATCGGCCCGGGCCGGAACATCGCGTTGAGCGCGATCAGGTCCTCCAGCCGCGTGGGCTTGGCCTCGCGCAGCATGCCCTGCATGCCGCGCGATTCGAACTGGAACACCGCTTCCGTCAGGCCGTCGGAGAACAGCTTGTAGACCCGCGGGTCGTCCAGCGGCAGGTTCTCGTAGGCGAAGTCCGCGTGCTGCGGCCGGCGCTTCAGGATGAACTCGCGCGCCAGCTCCAGGATGGTCAGCGTGGCCAGGCCCAGGAAGTCGAACTTCACCAGACCGATGGCCTCGACGTCGTCCTTGTCGTACTGGCTGACCGCGCTGTCGCTGCCAGGCTGCTGGTACAGCGGGCAGAAGTCAGTGATCTTCCCTGGCGCGATCAGCACGCCGCCGGCGTGCATGCCGATGTTGCGCGTGATGCCCTCCACTCGGGTGGCCAGCGCCAGCAGCTCGGCGACCTCCTCGTCCTCCTTCTCGCGCTGCTCGAGCTCCGGCGCCTCCTGGCGCGCGTAGATGATGCCGCCGTCGGGTTCCTCGGGCACCTTGGCCAGCGTCACCGTCTTGCCCGGTGGCGCCGGGATCAGCTTGGCGATGCTGTCCACGTGGCCGTAGCCCATGCCCAGCACGCGGCCCACGTCGCGCAACGCGGCCTTGGCCGCCATGGTGCCGAAGGTGGCGATCTGGCTCACCGCGTCGCGCCCGTACTTGTCCTTGACGTAGTCGATGACGCGGTCGCGGTTGCCCTGGCAGAAGTCGATGTCGAAGTCGGGCATCGACACCCGCTCCGGGTTCAGGAAGCGCTCGAACAGCAGGTTGTAGCGCAGCGGGTCCAGGTCCGTGATCAGCAGCGCGTAGGCCACCAGCGAGCCGGCGCCGGAGCCCCGGCCCGGGCCCACCGGGCAGCCGTTCTGCTTGGCCCACTGGATGAAATCCGACACGATCAGGAAGTAGCCCGGGAAGCCCATCTTGAGGATGGTGTCGAGCTCGAAGTCCAGCCGGGCCACGTAGGTGGGGCGCAGGCGCTCGCGCTCGGCCTCGTCGGGGTACAGGTGGCGCAGCCGACCTTCCAGGCCCTCGTGCGAGGCCCTGCGGAAGTAGACCTCGATGGGGCTGCCGTCGGGCGTGGGGAAGTCCGGCAGGCGCGGCTTGCCCAGCACCAGGGTCAGGTTGCAGCGGCGGGCGATCTCCAGCGTGTTGGCGATGGCCGACGGCACATCGGCGAACAGCGCCTGCATGTCGGCCGCGGGTCGGAACCACTGCTCGCGCGTGAAGCGGCGCACGCGCTTGGGATTGGCCAGCAGCTCGCCTTCGGCGATGCACACGCGGGCCTCGTGGGCGTCGAAGTCGTCGGGCTCCAGGAACTGCACCGGGTGCGTGGCCACCACCGGCAGGCCCAGCTCCGCCGCCAGCGGCACGGCGGCGCGCACGTGCGGCTCGTGCGTGGGCAGACCCGCGCGCTGCAGTTCCAGGTAGAAGCGGCCCGGGAACAGCGCGGCGATGCGCTGCGCAGTGGCCTTGGCACGCTCGCGGTCGCCGGCCAGCAGGGCCTGACCGACGGCGCCCATGTCGGCACCGGACAGCGCGATCAGACCTTCGCCCAGCGTCTGCAGCCACTCCCATTTCACCCAGGCCGTGGTGCGCTGGGCGTTGACCGTCCAGGCGCGCGCCAGCAGTTCGCTGAGGTTCAGGTAGCCGCCCCAGTCCTGCACCAGCACCAGCAGCCGGGTGGCCTGGCCGCCGGGCACGTCGGGCTCCATCCACAGGTCGGCACCGATGACCGGCTTGACGCCCTTGCCGCGGCAGGCCTTGTAGAACTTGACCGCACCGAAGAGGTTGTTGAGGTCGGTGATGGCCAGCGCCGGCTGGCCGTCGCGCGCCGCCGCCTTGGCCGCATCACCCACCCGCAGGGTGCCGTCGACGACCGAGTATTCCGTGTGGGTGCGCAGGTGGACGAAGCTCATCGGGGCATTCTAGAAGTCCCCCTTCCTTGATCAGGAGCATTGGCAGGCGGCGTGCCCGTCCGTAGGATGGACTTGATCCCGGTCATGGGGCCGGGTCCCGTTGAACCCTTTCACCAGGAGACCACGATGGACCTGAAACTCCAGTTGCTCGACAGCTTTCCCGCCCGCGGCAGCGACGGCAAGGACTACAAGGTCTGCGCCTACGAGCGCCTGCGCCGCGACGACACGGTGCACGACGGCCAGGACCGCTGGCTGTCCACCGGCGTCACCGAGTTCCGCCTGGACAGCGGCGACCAGATCGACGCCCGTGGCGACGGCGGCATGACGGTGCTGCACACCGGGGTGACGCTGCAGCGGGCCTGAGCCGGACGGCCGACCCCACCTGCGTGGGGGCGGCCGCCCGCGAAGGGGCGAGCGCCTGCAAGCGCGAGCGCGGCCTGCAAGGCCTGAGCCACCGGCCTTCACCGGTCGCCGGCCTACACTGGCCGGCATGACGACCCGACTCCTGGCCGCGCGGCGCGGCCACCGGCATTGATGGGCTGGCTGCGCAAGCTCATCGGCGTACTGCTGATCCTGACCGCGATCGCAGTCTCGCTGTCGCGCGAGCCCGACCGGCCGGTGGAGTCGCTGATCGCCCGCTGGGGCTTGCCGCCGTCGACCTTCGTCGACCTCGACGGCCAGCTGGTGCACCTGCGCGACGAAGGGCCGCGCGGCGACCCTGTGCCCGTCGTGCTGCTGCACGGCACGTCGGCCAGCCTGCACACCTGGGACGGCTGGGCCGAGGAGCTGTCGAAGACACGGCGCGTCGTGCGCCTGGACCTGCCCGGTTTCGGCCTCACCGGGCCGCGCGCCGACGCGCGTTATGGCCTGGACGACGACGTGGCCTTCGTGCTGAAGGTGCTCGACCACCTGCAGCTGCAACGCGTGGTGCTGGCCGGCAATTCGCTGGGCGGCCGCATCGCCTGGCGCACCGCGACCGTGGCCCCGCAGCGCGTGGACCGCCTGGTGCTGGTGGATGCCGCCGGCCTGCCCGACAGCATCCGCAGCGTGCCGCTGGGCTGGCGCCTCGCCCGCGTGCCGGTGCTGGGCGCGCTGATGGAATGGCTGCTGCCCCGCGCGGCCGTGGTGCAGGGTCTGGTGGCCGTGTATGGCGACCCGCAGCGCATCGACGACGCGCTGGTGGACCGCTACTACGACATCACCCTGCGAGAGGGCAACCGCAAGGCCTTGCGCCAGCGCCTGCAGCAGTACGTGCCGGCGGAACACGCCGACGCCATCGCCGGCATCCGCCAGCCCACGCTGATCCTGTGGGGCGGGCGGGATGGCGTGATCGACCCTGCCGCCGCGGCTGGCTTCGAGCGCCTGATCCCGGGCAGCCAGCGGGTGATGTTCGACCGCCTCGGGCACGTGCCGCACGAGGAGGACCCGGCTGCCACGCTGGAGCCGGTGCAGGCCTTCCTGGCGGCGCCGGGCTGAGGCCAAGCGCGGCACGGCCGCGGCGGATCGTGCTGCACCCGCCGCAGCGGCCGAGCGCTGCGAGGCCGTGGGGCGGGCTCATTCCCGCTCGCCCTCGCGCTTGCCGCGGTCGCGTGCGCGTGCCGCCTTGTGCCGCACCTTCCACACCTGCCGCTGCGCCTTGCGCTCCAACGCGCTGAGCGTGTCGCGCTGCAGCTCGCGCTGCATCTTGTGGAAGTTGCGCAAGCGCTCCGGCGCCACGCTGTCCTGCACGGCGCAGCCGGGCTCGCCCTGGTGCCGGCAGTCGCGGAAGCGGCAGCGCAGCGCGCCCTGGGCGATCTCGTCGAACACGCCGACGAGGTCCTGCGCGTCGGCGTCCAGGCGCAGCGTGCGCAGGCCCGGCGTGTCGATGATGCAGGCGCCCCCGGGCATGCGGTGCAGGCTGCGCGCCGTGGTGATATGGCGGCCACGGCTGTCGTCGGCACGGTTGGCGCCCACGCGTTGTGCACCGCCGGTCAACGCGTTGGTCAGCGTGCTCTTGCCCGCGCCGCTGGAACCCAGCATCACCAGGGTCTGGCCGGGGCCGGTCCAGGGCGCCAGTGCGGCAGACGGTTCGTCGCCGGTGGCGTCCAGCGCCACCACGTCGACCCCCGGCGGCATCAGCGCGCAGGTCTCGTGCAGCCGGCGCTCGGCATAGGCCGGGTCGCAGAGGTCGGCCTTGGTCAGCACCACCACGGGCTGCACGCCGGCGATGCGGGCCAGTGCCAGGTAGCGCTCCAGCCGGCGCAGGTTGAAGTCGTGGTCCAGGCCCATCACCAGCAGAGCCGTGTCCACGTTGCTGACGATGACGGCGCGCGTGGACTTCTCGCGGCCGTCGTGCTGGCGGCGGGCCAGCTGGTTCAGCGGCGGCACGCGCGCGTGCACCCACCACTGGCCATGCGCGTCGCACGCGGCGTGCACCCAGTCGCCCACGGCCAGGCCGTCGTGCGCCGCCGCGCCCAGGTGCAGGGCCGGCAGCACACGCGCCGGCGACTCTTGTTCGCCGTCGTGCAGGGTCAGGCGGTCGCGCTGCACCTCCACCACGCGGCGAAGAAAGGGCGCCGTCGGTGGCGCGGGCAGATGGTCGATGTGCCGGCGCTGGGCCGGCGTGAGGCCGATGGCCGCCAATGCGGCGGCGAGTTGTTCCGAGATCATGGAGCGTCGAGCTTCCGGTTCGAACGGCACGCAGTGCCACGCCGGCCCGCGGTGCGGGTCGGAATCGAATGCAGGGGGAAGTCGGCGCCGGCCGTTGCGCGGGATCCGCGCGGCCGAAGGATCGATCAGCCGGGCAGGACGCGCTGAGCCGGGGCCGACAGGGGGGCAATCACCGTGGTCTTCATGGCAACCTCCTGTGGCGGGTGGGAACGAGGCCGCGACTGTGCGCCGCCAACCGCGTCGCTGTCAACGCCTACGATCGCGGGATGTTGCCGCTGTACGTCGATGCGCAGATGCTGGTGCTGGACAAGCCGCCGGGCCTGCTGTCCGTGCCGGGGCGCACCGAACCCGACTGCCTGGCCGCGCGCGCGCAGGCGCTGTGGCCCGACGCGCTGGTGGTGCACCGGCTCGACCAGGCCACGTCCGGGGTCTGGGTGATGGGGCGCGGCCTGCCCGCGCAGCGCGCGCTGAGCCTGGCCTTCGAACGACGCCGCGTGCACAAGACCTATGTGGCCGTGGTCGAGGGTGAGGTGGCTGGCGACGCGGGCAGCATCGACCTGCCGCTGATCGTGGACTGGCCGAACCGCCCCCGGCAGGTGGTCGACCACGAGCGCGGCAAGCCGGCGCTGACGCACTGGCGCGTGCTCGACCGTGCCGATGGCCGCACGCGGCTGCAGCTGCAGCCGGTGACGGGCCGCTCGCACCAGTTGCGGGTGCACCTGCAGGCGCTGGGCCACCCCATCGTCGGCGACGACCTGTACGGCACGGCGGGCCCGCGGCTGCTGCTGCACGCACAGGCCCTCCAGGTGCCCCACCCCGCCGATGGCCGCGCCATGCACTTCGAGAGTCCGGTGCCGTTCTGACATCGGCCGCCCTGGGTTAGCCTCGCGGCATGAAACTCTTCATCGTCACCGGCGCCTCGCGCGGCCTGGGCCGCGCCATCGCCGAACAACTGCTGCAGCCAAGTCACCACGTGCTGGCCATCGCCCGCCGCACCGACCCGGCCCTGGAGACGTTGGCCCGCGAACGCGGCGCCCGGGTCACCGCCTGGTCGCAGGACCTCGCCGATGCACCGGCGGCCGCGCAGCGGCTGGCCACGTGGCTGGCCCAGCAGCCGGCGGCCGACGCGGTGCTGATCAACAACGCCGCCGCGCTGTCGACGCCCGCCCCGCTGGGCGACAGCGCGCTCGACGAGCTGAGCCTGGCGGCCCGTGTGGGGCTGGAGGCGCCGCTGCTGCTCAGCGCCGCCTTTCTGCGGGCCACGCGCGACTGGGGCACCGACCGCCGCATCCTCAACATCTCCTCCGGCCTGGGCCGCCGGGCGATGGCCGGCAGTGCCAGCTACTGCGCCGTCAAGGCCGGCATGGACCACTTCTCGCGCGCGGTGGCGCTGGAGGAGGCGGCACGGCCCGGCGGGGCCCGCATCGTCTCGCTGGCCCCCGGCATCATCGACACCGACATGCAGGTGCAGCTGCGCAGCGCCGACCGCAGCCGCTTCCCGGACGGGGCGCAGTTCGAGGCCTTCAAGACCGAAGGTCGGCTCGACAGCCCCGAGGCCGCCGCGGCCAAGGTGCTGCGCTTCCTGGCGCGCAACGACTTCGGGCAGGAACCGGTGAGCGACGTCCGTCAGGCCTGAGAACGTGTGAGATCTCGCGGCCGGCGCCTCAAGTCATTGCCCTGATCGGCCGACATCGGGGAACGGACCCGTCGGTCCGCCGGAGATGTCCATGCTGGGCTGGTTCAGTTCGCGTCGCAGCGCTGCACCTGCCGCCACCCCTGCGGCGGCGGTCGTGCCTGTCGTGTCCGCGTCGCCGGCCCCGCCTGGCGAGCCCGGCGCCTCCGAGACGACCTCGAGCACGTTGAGCTGGCTGCTCGACGGCCCGCCCCCGGTCCAGGCCCCGCCCAGCGAGGCCGAGCGCGTGTGGCTGGGCCACCTGGACCGCCAGATGGCCGGCCCTCGCCTGCCCGCCGACCTGCTGCCCCGCGCGGCCGCCGTCATCCCGCAGCTGCTGGCGCTGATGCGACAGGAGTCGCCGTCGCGCGCCGCGATGGTGCAGCAGGTGACCAAGGACCTGCTGCTGACGGCCGAGGTGCTGCGCATCGCGCGCAGCCCCTACTACGGCGCGCAGCGCGTGGAGACGATCGATGCCGCGCTCGACCGCATCGGCACCGCCGGCCTGCACTCGGCCATGGCGCGCGTGCTGCTCAAGCCGGTGTTCCAGCCCAACGGCAACGGATTGGCCGCGCGTGCGGCGCCGCGCCTGTGGCAGCGGTCGGAACAGAAGTCGCTGTGCTGTGCCGACCTGGTCGCGCGCGAGGGCGGCGACCGCTTCGAGGGCTACCTGGCCGGCTTGCTGCACGACACTGGCTGGCTGGCGCTGCTGCGCCTGATCGACCGTGCCGAACGGGCCCCTGCCCTGCCGCTGAGCCGCGTGCTCGACCTGTCGCTGGAGCGGCGCAAGGACCGCCTGTTCGGCCGCCTGGTGGCGGAATGGGACCTCAGCCCGGCGCTGACGGCCCTGGCTCACCAACTGCAGTCCACCCCGATGCCGCGGCTGGCACTGCCGCTGGCAGAAGCCCTGCGCACGGCCGACCAGCACTGCGGGCCGGATGCGGCCGCGGCGGACGACCCGCCGGCAAACTGATCGGCCGAACGGTGCCGGTCAGCGCCGCTCGCGTGCCGCGCGCTCCGCATCCTCACGGATGTGGCGGGCGATGTAGCGGCTGAAGAAGACGCCCATGCCCAGGGTGAAGGCAATCACGGCAGCGCTGAGCAGGCCGTAGTCGGTGGTGAAGAAGTCGCGCAGGGCGTGCATGGCATGAACCTCCAGGGGTATCGATGCGCCATCAGACACCCGATCGGCCCGCTCCGCCTTGCACGGGATCAAACCTCGCCGAGACAGACCCCGATCGCCTGCGCCGCGCGCCACAGCTCGTCGTCGGGCGGCACGCGGCGGTTGCGGTCGGCCACGTCGGCGATCGGCACCGCGGTGCAGGCGCCGCCCTGCAGCGCCACCATGTGGCCGAAGCGCCGCTGCTGCACCAGCTGCGCTGCGGCCACGCCGAAACGCGTGGCCAGCACGCGGTCGAAGGCCGTCGGCGTGCCGCCGCGCTGCACATGGCCCAGCAGCGTGGTGCGCACCTCGCTGGCCACCAGCGGCTGCAGCCGCTGCTGCAGCCAGTGGCCGACGCCGCCCAGGCGGATCGGGTCGGGGCTGCTCTCGATGGTGCGCATCACGGTCATCGCCTCGCCCCGCGCCGCCGCGCCTTCGGCGATGCAGATCAGCGTGTGGCCGCCGGCCTGCTCGTTGGCGCGACAGCGCGCCGCCACGGCCTCCACGCTGAAGGGCTGCTCCGGGATCAGGATCACGTCGGCAGCGCCAGCCAGGCCGCCTTCCAGCGCGATCCAGCCGGCGTAGCGGCCCATGGTCTCGGCGATCATCACGCGGCCGTGGCTGCGCGCGGTGGTGGCCAGCCGGTCCAGCGCCTCGGCCACCACGGCCACCGCGCTGTCGAAGCCGAAGCTGCGTTCGTTGTGCGCGATGTCGTTGTCGATGGTCTTGGGCACGCCCACCACCGGCAGGCCCAGGCGCTCGAAGCGGTGGGCAATGCTCATCGTGCCGTCGCCGCCGATGGCCACCAGCGCGTCCAGCCCCAGTTCGCGCACGTAGGCCATGGTGTCGGCCGAGACGTCGGCGCCGCCGGCACCGAACCAGGCGAACGGGTTGGCCTGGTTGTGCGTGCCCAGGATGGTGCCGCCCTCGGCCAGGATGCCGGCCACCGCGGCGGCGTCCAACGGCCGCACGCGGCGTTCCACCAGGCCGAGGAAGCCGCGCTCGATGCCGGTGACGCGCACGCCATCGGCCAGCAGCGCCAGCGTCACGGCACGGATCACCGCATTCAGCCCCGGGCAGTCGCCGCCGCCGGTGAGCACGCCGACGTGCATCACGCGGCCTCCATCCAGCCGGCCAGGTCGGCCTTGAGCTGGCGCAGATCGGCCTCGCGGGTGTACATCATGTGGCCGGCGTCGTAGTAGCGGTGGGTGATGCGCGCGTGCACCTCGGGCGGGATGTCCAGCTGCGCCAGCGACCAGTCGCTGGCGCTGTACGGCGTGCCCAGGTCGTAGCGGCCACTGGCCACCAGCACCTTGAGCAGCGGGTTGCGGCGCAGCGCGCGCGACAGGTCGGGCGCCGTGGTCGTGAAGGCGTTGCCCTGGGCGTCGCCACGGTTCCAGTTCCAGGCCTTGTGCGTGTCGTGGCTCAGCACCTCGTAGCGCACGTCGCGCTGCAGGCCCAGCGCCTCGGCGAACCAGGCCATGCCGGCCATGGTGTAGGCCGGGGCGATGGCCTCGATGCCGGGGTCGAACTCCCACTCGTGCGTTCGGCTGGCGGCCATCGGCCCGGTGCTGCGCGACTCCAGCCGGCCGACGATGCGGCCCTGGTCGCGCATCGCCTCGAAGAAGAAGGTGGCGTCGCTGATGCGCAGGTTCTTGGCCTCCACCAGCGCCCGGGGCAGGCCGGTGAGTTCCGCCACGCGGCGGGCGATGCGGGCGCGCCGGTCGTGCGACAGGCGCGCGCCGGCCTGCAGCGCCGCCACGTAGTCGTCGGCGACGAAGGCTTCGGCCGCCGCACGCGCGGCTTCCGGCGATGCCGCCAATGTGCCCTTGAGCAGGCCGTGGTACTGGGCCGTGTTGGCGAACGCTGGCAGGAACAGCCCGTACGGCAGGTCGTTGCCGTGTGCGAAGACCAGGCTCTGCAGGTCCATGGCGCAGGACACCAGGATCAGGCCGCTGAGCTGCACGCCCATGCCCTGCAACGTGTCGGCCATGGCCGCTGCGCGCGTGGTGCCGTAGCTCTCGCCGGCCAGGTAGACCGGCGAACCCCAGCGGCGGTGGCGCGTGAGCCAGACGCGGATCACCTCGGCCAGGGCCGCCACGTCGCCGTCCACCGACAGCAGGCCCTTGCGCGCGTCCTCGCCGGCGGCCACCGACCAGCCGGTGTGCGGCGGGTCGACGAAGACGAGGTCGAAGTGCTCGAACCAGGTGTGCGGGTTGTCGACCACCGCATGCGGTGCCGGCGCCGCGCTGGCATCGTCGGGCACGACCACGCGCTTGGGGCCGAGCGCGCCCAGGTGCAACCAGATCGAGGCCGACCCTGGCCCGCCGTTGAAGGCGAAGCACACCGGCCGCTGCGCCGGTGCGGCGCCCTGCAGCACATAGTGCGTGGCCATCACCGCCGCCTCGGGCGGCGCGGCGTCGTGCCCTTTGGCGGCCACCGGCAGGAAGGCCGCCCCCAAGGCGTAGTCCAGCCCGCGGCCGCTGGCGAGCTTCACGTGGCCGGTGCTGCCGGGCGGCTGCAGGGCCAGCAGTTCATCCAGCCGGGCCCGCTGACGGGCTGCTTTGTCGTCGTTGTCCGGGGTCTTGGCGTCGCTCATCTCCAGGCCTTCGAAGGATTGCAGTGCCGCGGCACGATACCGCAGCACCGGGATAATCCGGCGATGTCTCCCACGTCCGACGCGCCTGGCGCGCAGCCACCCCAGCGCCCCCAGCGGCACCTGGTGCGCATCTTCGTCACGGGCCTGCTGGCGGCGCTGCCGCTGGCGGCCACCGTGGCCATCTTCTGGTGGGCCGCCAGCGTGCTGATCCGCTGGCTGGGGCCGGACAGTGCGGTGGGCCGCGTGCTCGGCGCCGTGGGCCTGGGTGTCACCGGCTCCGAGGTGGCGGGTTATGCCATCGGCGTGGCGCTGGTGGCGGCGGCGATCTTCGGCCTGGGGCTGCTGGTGGAGGCCGGCCTGCAGCGTGGGCTCACGCGCGTGATCGACGCCGTGCTCGAGCGCATCCCGCTGGTGCGCAGCGTGTACGACCTGGCGCGGCGCATCGTGGCCATGGTCGGCCAGCGCGACGGCGAAGCGCCGGGCATGAACTCGATGAGTGCCGTGTGGTGCCACTTCGGTGGCGCGCCGGCCGACGGCGAGCCCGGCCGCGCCGCGGTGCTGGGCCTGCTGTCCACGCGCGAGCCGGTGTGGATCGATGGCCGGGCCTACATGGGCGTGATCGTGCCCACCGCGCCGGTGCCGGTGGGTGGCGGGTTGCTGTTCCTGCCGCAGGACTGGGTGCGCCCGGCGGAGGTGGGTTTCGAGGCGCTGACCAGCATCTACGTGTCGATGGGGCTGACCTCGCCGCAGCACCTGCGGCACACCGGGGCGACCACCACGCAGCCCTGAGGACAGCCCGCGGGCGGGCGGCCGGCTTTACATTCCGATGCACCCCGGCGGACAACCGGGATCATGCTCGGGCGTTGAGAGCCGCATGCGCGCACATCGCCGCGCGTCCCACCAGGAGGAACTGCCGATGAACCCGATCGCCATCCGTCGCCCGGCGCTCGCGCTGTGGCCGCTGAGCGCCGCGCTGTGTGCACTGGCCCTGTTGGCCACACCCGCCGCCGAGGCCCGCGAGACCACGGTCACCGGTCCCAAGGGCAAGACCGCCACCCGCGAGGTCGAGCGCGAAAAGGGCAGCGTCAGCACCACCACCACCGGCACCGAAGGCAAGACGCGCGCACGGGAGCTGTCGCGTGACAAATCGGGCGCCAATGCCACGGTCACGCGCCGCGACGGCAGCACGGTGACGCGGGAAACGGAACGCACCGAAGGCGGTTCCACGTCCACGCTCACCGGCAGCAAGGGCGGCTCGGCCACGGCCGAGACCACGCGCACCGAGACCGGGTCCACCACCACCGTCACCGGTGCCAACGGCAAGACGGCGACGGTGGAGCACGAGCGCGGCAGCCTGCGCGACAAGCTCAAGGCCAAGCGCGAGAGCAGGCAGTAGCGGCGTCAGCGCTTGTCGCGCCACCGGGGGCGGCAGCGCACGGCGACGGATCAGCCGCCGATCAGCTGTGCATAGCGGCCGAGGTCGACGTTGCCGCCGCTGACGATCATGCCCACACGCTGCCCGCGCCAGTCCAGGCCCGCAGGGGTGCCGGGCGCGCGCAGCGGCCCGTCGGCGTCCATCACCGCCGCGGCCGCCAGGCAGCCGGTGGGCTCGACCACCTGTTTCATGCGCTCGGCGAAGAAGCGCATCGTGCGCACCAGCTGATCGTCGTTCACCGTCAGCACGCCACGCACCAGGGCCTGGATCACCGGGAAGGTGAGCTGGCCGCTGTGCTGGGTCTGCGCCCCGTCGGCGATGGTGCGCGGGGTGTCGATGTGCACGATCTCGCCACGCGCCAGACTCTGCTGGGTGTCGTTGCCGGCTTCGGGCTCCACGCCCCAGACGGCGATGCCCGGGCGCAGGCCGTGGGCCGCCACCGCACAGCCGGCGATCAGGCCACCACCGCCCACGCAGACGACCAGGGCATCGAGGTCGGGCACCTCCTGCAGCAGTTCCAGCGCCGCCGTGCCCTGCCCCGCCATCACGTGCGGGTGATCGTACGGGGGAATCAGCGTGAGCCCGCGTTCGGCCGCCAGCCGGCGGCCGATGGCCTCGCGGTCCTCGGAGTAACGGTCGTAGAGGATGACCTCGCTGCCCGCCTGCCCGGCCTGGTAGCCGCGTGTGGCGGCCAGCTTGGCCGGCGGCGCGTCCTGCGGCATCACGATCACCGACGGGATGCCCAGCAGCCGCGCCGACAGGGCGATGGCCTGCGCGTGGTTGCCGGAGCTGAAGGCGATGACGCCGGCGCGCCGCTGTGCGGGTGAGAACTGCGCCAGCGCGTTGTAGGCGCCACGGAACTTGAACGCGCCGATGCGCTGCAGGTGCTCGGCCTTGAAGAAGAGACGGGCGCCGGTGCGCTCGTCGGCCGTGCGCGAGGTCAGCACCGGCGTGCGGTGGGCCACGCCGGCCAGGCGGCCGGCCGCGGCCTGGACGTCGTCGAGGGTGATGGCCAAGGGAGAGGGCGTCATGCCGCGATGCTACGGCCCCTGGAAGCCGCCGCGCCGGAAGGTCAGCACCAGCGTGTCGCGGTGGGCCGGTGCATCGGGCTCGCCGTCGGGCTGGATCGGCGTGCTCTCGTGGATCACGCGTTCATCGTCCAGCAGCAGCGCACTCCAGGGTTCGGCCAGCGTGAAGCGCAGGCCCTGCGGACCGCGCGCGTCGAAGACCCGCGTCTCGCCGCCCTTGATGCCGGTGCGCGCCACCAGCACCACCACCACCAGGTCCACGCCGTCGCGGTGCGCCCCCTCGGGCGTGGGCCGGCCGATGCCGCCGGTGCAGTCGATGCGGAAGGGGTGGGCTTCGACGAACCAGCGGTGCGGCGACGCGCCCTCGCCGGCCCGCAGCACGTCGGCGGTGCCGGCCAGCCCCGCCAGCAGGCGGTGCCAGGCCGGGTCGGCCTGCAGCGACCCCGGCAGGGGCTCGAACCAGCGTTCGATGCCGCCGTGCAGGGCGTTGTATTCCACCGGCTGCCAGTGCGCCCGGTGCGGCACGGGCTCCGCTCGGCCGCCTTCGACCACGAAACAGCCGTGGCGCCGGTAGCGGTAGCGCCCGCCGTCGCGCAGGTGGGCATCGGGCGGCAGGTCGTCCCACAGCGGCTGCCAGCGGGCCTCGTCCTGCGCATCGACCCCGGTGAGCGCCTGCAGCGACGCAGCATCCAGCACCGCATAGCCGGCACTGGCCAGCTGGGTGTCGAGGTCGCGCAGGGCGGTCAGTGGCGGGGTCGGACTCATGGGTGCAAGGCGGTGGAAGCGATGACGGTTCTGGAGTGTGCACTCCAATCGTGCGTCAGCCAGAGGTGGGGTTGGGGCGTTAGGGTGTCACCATGAACGCCAGGCATCCCTCCACCGACGAACCCGTGGGCCTGCTCGCGCTGATCGACTTCAAGTGGCTGATGACCGCGGAGGGCCTGGCCGTCAACGTCGACCGCCTGCGCCAGGACGCCGGCTACGCGCAGACGGTGTTCGATGCCGCCGATGCCTCCGGCAACGCGGTGCTGCGCCGCATTGCCGGCGAACTGCGTGAGCGCCTGGCCGCCGAATCGGCGCCCTGATCAGGCGCCGTAGCGCGCCGAGGCCAGTGCCGCCCCGGCCGCCAGTGCCTTGAGCTTGGCTTCGGCCACGGCGCGGCGCATCGGCGCCAGGCCGCAGTTGGTGCAGGCGATCAGGCGTTCCCGCGCCACGTGCTGCAGCGCACGGCCGATGGTGTCGGCCACCTCCTCAGGCGTTTCCACCGCGTCGCTGGCGACGTCGATCACGCCCACCATCAGGTCCTTGCCCGGCAGCAGCGCCATCAGTTCCGGCGGCACGTGGGAGTGGATGCACTCCAGCGACACCTGGTCGATGCGGCTGGCCGCCAGCGCCGGGAACACCTGCTCGTACTGCCGCCATTGGCCGCCCAGCGTCTGCTTCCACTGCACGTTGGCCGGGATGCCGTAGCCGTAGCAGATGTGCACTGCGGTCTTGCAGGTCAGGCCCTGCGCGGCACGCTCCAGCGCCTTCACGCCCCAGTCGGCCGCCTCGGCCATGTAGACGTTGAAGGCCGGTTCGTCGAACTGCACCACGTCCACGCCGTCGGCCTGCAGGGCCAGGGCCTCCTGGTTGAGCAGTTCGGCGAAGGCGAAGGCCAGCTGCACGCGGTCGCCGAAGTGGCGGTCGGCCACCGTGTCCACCAGCGTCATCGGGCCCGGCAGCGTGAACTTCACCGGCCGGATCGTGTGGGCCCGCAGGAACTGCGCCTCCGGCGCATGCACGCGGCCCTTCAGCGCCGGGGCGGCCACGACCTGCGGCACCATGGCCTTGTAGCGGTCGTTGCGGATGCCCATCTCGACCTTGTGCTCGAAGTCGATGCCGTCCACCTGCTCCAGGAAGCCGTGCACGAAGTGCTGACGGCTCATCTCGCCGTCGCCGATCACGCTCAGGCCGGCATCCTCCTGCTGCTTGATCCACACCAGCGTGGCGTCGAGCTTGGCCTGCGCCAGCGCCTCGCCGTCGGCACGCCATTGCGGCCACAGCTTGTCGGTTTCGGCGAGCCAGGCGGGCTTGGGCAGGCTGCCGGCGATGGTGGACGGGAACATGGGCCTCTCCTCGGCGGTTCACTCGGGATGACCACCACAGGCTAATCGATCGCGGCTGACGCAGAATCGGCATCACCCCGATGGCCGAACCCTCGATCCGCGCGACGCTGCAGCACGTCGCCTTCCGCACGCTGCTGGGGGGCGGCACGCTGTACTTCATCGGCAACTTCATGCAGTCCACGGCCGCGGCCTGGATGATGGTCGAGCTCACCGGCTCGTCCTTCCTGGCCGCGCTGGTGCAGACCGCGGTCTTCCTGCCGATGTTCCTGCTCGCCCTGCCCGCCGGCGTGCTGGGCGACATCGCCGACCGCCGCCGGCTGATGCTGGGCGCGATGGCGGCGCAGGCGGTGGCCGTGGCCCTGCTGGCGGTGCTGGGGCTGCTGGGCAAGGCCGGACCGGCCAGCGTGCTGTTCCTGATCTTCGTGGCCGGCTGCTGCACGGCGCTGATGTCACCGTCGTGGAACACCGGCCTGGCGGAATCGGTGCCGCGCGAGGACCTGCCGCAGGCCATCACGCTGGTGGGCATCGCCTACAACGCGGCGCGGGCGCTGGGCCCGGCATTTGCCGGGGCGGTGTATGCCGTCGGCGGCGCCGGGCCGAACTTTGCCGCCGCCTTCATCGGTGTCGGGCTGATGGCCTGGTCGGTGCACCGCTTCCCGCCGGCGCCGCACCCGCCGTCGCGGCTGCCGGCCGAACGCCTGTGGGGCGGCATGGCCAGCGGGCTGCGCTTCGCCTGGCATTCGCCCGCGGTGTTCGCGCAGCTGGTGCGCACCGTGGCCTACGCTGCCGCCGGCTCGGCGCTGTGGGCGCTGCTGCCGGCCATCGCGGCGCAGCGGCTGGGCATGGGCGCGGCCGGCTTCGGTTTCCTGATGGGCTGCATGGGCACCGGCGCCGTGGCCGCCGGCTTCCTGATCGGCCGCTGGCGCGTGCGCTACGGGCTGGAGCGCCTGGTGGCCGGCGGCTGCATCGTCTTCGCGCTGGCGATGCTGGCCGCAGCGCTGCTGCAGTGGCGCTGGGGCGTGTATGCGGCGCTGTTCGCGGCCGGGTCGGCCTGGATGGCGGTGATGTCCACCTTCAACACCGCCACCCAGACCAGCGCGCCGGGCTGGGTGCGCTCGCGTGCGCTGGCCATGCACACCCTGTGCGCGCTGGGCAGCTTCGCGATGGGCTCGGCGCTGTGGGGCGCGGCGTCGGATCTCATCGGCCTGCAGCCGGCGCTGTGCGCCGCGGCGGCACTGATGCTGGCCGGCCCGCTGCTGGCGCGCCGCTACCCGCTGCGCATGGGCGAGGCGCACGACGTGACCCAGGCCGTGCCCTGGGAGGACCTGTTCGTCGCCCACGAACCCAACCCCGAGGCCGGGCCGGTGGCGGTGGAGATCCGCTACCGCGTGCGGCCGGAAGACACCGACGCCTTCCTGGACACCATCGCCGAGCTGCGGGCGCCGCGGAGGCGCGACGGCGCGGCCTTCTGGCGCGTCTACCGCGACCTGTCGGACCCGACGCGCTTCGTCGAGCGCTTCATCGTCGAGTCCTGGGCCGACTACCTGCACCAGCGCGCGCGGCAGACCCTGGCCGACCAGGCGCTGGAGGCGCGCGTGCGCGCCTTCGTGCCGCCGGGCGAGGCGGTCACGACGGCGCACTACATCGCCGAGCGCTGAATCGCGTCAGGCGGGCACCGCAGGCCCCCGGCCACGGCCCGTGGCCCAGCGCAGCAGGCGCATCAGCGCACGCCAGACCATGCGCACCATCACGAGCGTCAGCACCGCTTCCACCAGCGTCATCACGAACGCAAGCGCCACCGGCATGGCTTCGCTACGGCGGTGGAACTTGGCCACCGCACGGTCGCGCGCGTTCTCGATGCTGTCGTAGAAGCTGGGGATGACCAGCAGCGTCAGGAAGGTGCTGGTGATCACGCCACCGATGATGGCCACCGCCATCGGGCGGTAGAACTCGCCACCCTCACCCACACCGATGGCCACCGGCAGCATGCCGGCCACCAGGGCGAAGGTGGTCATCAGGATGGGCCGCAGCCGCTGCTTGCCGGCCTCCACCAGCGCCTCCTCGCGGTCCATGCCCTCGGCCTCGCGCACGCGCGCCGCGTCGAGCAGCAGGATGGCGTTCTTGGCCACCAGGCCCATCAGCATGATGACGCCGATCAGGCTCATCAGGTTCAGCGTGCCGCCGGTGAGCAGCAGCGCCAGCACGACGCCGATCAGGCTCAGCGGCAGCGACAGCATCACGCCCATCGGGGCGGTGAAGCTGCCGAACTGCATCACCAGGATCAGGTACATCAGCGCGATGCCCGAGATCAGCGCGATGCCCATGTCGGCGAAGACCTCCTGCTGATCGCGCGACGCACCGTCCAGTTCCAGTCCGTAGCCGGGCGGGAAGTCCATGCTGCGCGCCAGCTTCAGCGCATCGGCCGTCACCTCGCCGGGGCTGCGGCCCTGCGCGTTGGCCGCCACCGAGATCGTGCGCTTGCCGTCGGCGTGCTGGATCTGGCTGGGGCCGCGGCCCATCGTCACGGTGGCGATCTGCTCCAGCGGCACCATGCGGTTGCTGCCGCTGACGGCGATCGGCAGGCGCTCGATGTTGGCCGCCTCCACGCGGTCGTCCGGGTGCAGGCGCACGGCCACGTCGCGCGTCTCGCCATTGGGGTCCACCCAGTCGCCGGCCTCGACGCCGGCGAAGGCCACGCGCAGCGCCTGCGCCGCGTCCGTCACCGAGATGCCCAGCGTGTTGGCCAGCCCGCGGTCCAGCTCGATCTGCATCTCCACCTGCGGATCCTGCTGCGACAGGCCGACGTCCACCGCGCCGGGCACCTGGCGCAGCCGGTCCATGTAGCGTTGCGTCAGGTCGGTCAGCACCCGCGAATCCGGGCCGGTGAAGCGGATCTGCACCGGCTTCTGCACGCCGTTGTTCAGGTCCTCGATGACCACGTACTCGGCGCCGACCAGGCGCTTCAGGCGCTCCCGCAGGTCGCCGGCGATCTCCAGCGCGCTGCGCTGGCGCTCGGTGCTCTTGCCCAGGTCCACGTAGACGCGGCCGCCGTTGGGGTTGGCCGAGCTGTTGGTGGCGCGCACCTCGGGGATCTCGCGCGCCAGCGCGGCCGAGGCCTCCACCTTCAGCTTCGCGTAGTGCAGGCTGCTGCTGGGCGGCGTGCGCACGTCGATGGCGATCGTGCCGCCGTCGGCCGCCGGCAGGAAGCTCGAGCCGCCGAACTTGCCCTGCAGCACCAGGGCTGCCACCAGGCTGGCGATGGCGAAGAAGGCCATCCAGCGCCGGTGGTGCAGCGCCCATTCGATGACCCGGCCGTAGCCCACCGCCTGGTGGTCGAACCAGGTGTTGAAGCGCTGCAGCAGCGCACTGATGCCGCGCTTGGGCGCCTGGTGATGGCCCGGCGGGTCGCCCCAGTAGGCCGAGAGCATGGGGTCGAGCGTGAAGCTGATGAACAGGCTCACCAGCACCGAAGCCACCACCGTCAGCCCGAAGGGCCGGAACCACTCGCCCGACACGCCGGGCATGAAGGCCACCGGGATGAACACCGCGACGATGGAGAAGGTAGTGGCCGCCACGGCCAGGCCGATCTCCTTGGTGCCCTGCAGCGCTGCGGTGATGCGGTCGGCGCCGCGTTCCATGTGGCGCACGATGTTCTCGCGCACGACGATGGCGTCGTCGATCAGCACGCCGATGGCCAGCGACAGCCCCAGCAGGCTCATGAAGTTCAGCGTGAAGCCCGCCAGCCAGACGGCGATGAAGGCCGCCAGCACCGACGTGGGCAGCGACAGCGCCGTGATCAGCGTCGAGCGCCAGGAATTCAGGAACAGGTAGACCACGAACACCGTGAGCCCGGCACCGAAGACGAGCGCGTGGATCACGTTGTAGAGGCTGTCCTCGGCTTCGCGGCCACCATCGCGCGTGACCTCCAGCGTGGTGCCCTCGGGCAGTTCCTTGGCGATCTCATCCACCAGCGCCCGCACGCCCTTGGCCACGGTGACGGTGCTGGCATCGGCACTGCGCGTGACCGACAGGCCGACGTTGGGGTTGCCGCTGCGGAACGACAGGCTGTCGCGCTCCGAGAAGCCGTCGCTGACCTCGGCCACGTCCGCCAGGCGCACGAGCTGGTCGCCACGGCGCTTGACGACGATGCGGCCGAACTCCGCCGGCGTCTCGATGCGCCCGACCAGGCGGATGCTCTGGTCCTCCAGCGCGCCACGCACCTTGCCCACCGGCGCGGTGGCGTTCTGCGCGCGGATGGCACCCACGACCTCGGTGACCGAGACCTCGAACTCGCGCAGCTTCTGTGCGCGCAGCAGCACCGAGAGCTCGCGCCGCAGCGCGCCGTTGACGTTGACCACGGCCACGCCGGGGATGCCGCGGAAGCGGTCGGCCAGTTCGTCCTCGGCCAGGCGCGAGATCTCGGCGTGGCTCTTCACGCTGGACGACAGCGCCAGCTGCATGATGGGCTGGGCGGCCGGGTCCAGGCGCGTGAGCACCGGCTCGCGCATCTCCACCGGCAGCTTGTAGCGCACGCTGCCGATGGCGTTGCGCACCTCGTCGGCGGCGACGATCAGGTCCTTGTCGAAGTCGAAGATCAGCACGATCTGCGCGTTGCCTTCGCTGGCGGTGGAGCGCACCGTGTCGACGCCGGAGATGCCCTGCAGCGCCTTCTCGATGCGGTTGACCACCTCGCGCTCCACCGTCTCGGGGCTGGCGCCGGGATACGGCACGTTGACCACGAGCACCGGCTGCTCGACGTCGGGGATCTGGTTGACGCGCAGCTTGGACAGCGCGAGCAGGCCCAGGGCCATCAGCCCGATGATGATGACCACCATCGCGACCGGCTTCTTGACGCTGAAGTCGGAGAGCAGCATCTCGCCTCCTTACCGGGCGGCCGACGCCGCGGCGGACGCCATGGCCGCCGTCGTCTCGTAGGCCTGACCGTCGGCCACCGCGCTGCCAGGGTTGCGCAGCACGCGGTCGCCTTCCTTCAGGCCTTCCAGGACCGGGAACTCGCCGCTGCGCGGATCACGGTCGCCCACGCGCACGGCCACCTTCTGCAGCTTGCCGCCGTCGGCGCGCCACACGTGGGCCTGGTCGCCGGCGCGCACCAGCGCGCCCTCGGGCAGGGTCAGGGCCTGCACGTCGCCGCTGTCGATGCGGCCTTCGGCGAACAGCCCGGCCACGCGCGGCGCAGCGTCGGGGTCGGTGAAGGCCACCATCACGCCCACCTGGCGGGTGGCGGTGTTCACCGCGGCGTCGATGCGCTCGATGCGGCCTTCGAACGGCGCGTCGCCGAAGCCGTTGATGCGGAAGCTCACCGCCTGGCCCAGCTTCAGCTCGCCCAGGCGGTCGGCCGAGACCAGGCCCTCGAAGCGCATGCTGCGCGGGTCGATGACCTTCAGCAGTTCCTTGCCGACCTGCGCGGTGTCACCGGTGGAGGCCTTGCGTTCGCTGACGACGCCGGCGAAGGGCGCGCGCACCAGCGTGCGCTGCAGTTGCTGGCGGGCCGAGACCACGCGCGCCCGCGCCGCGGCCAGTTCGCTCTGCGCCGCATTGCGGCGCACCTCGGCGTCTTCCAGCGCCTGGGTCGACGTCATGCCCTGGGCCTGCAGGGTCTTCAGCCGCTCCACCGTGCGTTCGGCCTGCGCGAAGGCCTGGGTGGCCGCGCGCAATGCCTCCTCGGCGGACGACAGGCCATCGCGCAGCGAGGTGTCGTCCAGCCGCATCAGCAGGTCGCCGGCGCGCACCGTCTCGCCGTTGTCCTTGAGCACCTGCACGACGACCGCACTGACCTCGGCGCGCAGGTCGGCCCGGCGGGCGGGTTCCACCGAGCCGGTGATCACCGGCCCCTGGGCCAGCCGGCTGGGCGCCAGCGTGCGCAGGTCTTCAGGGGCCAGCAGCAGCACCGGCGGGGCTTCCTTGGCCTGGGCGGCGCCAGCGGGATCACCGCCAGGGCGGCCACAGCCGGCCAGCAGGCCGGCGGACACCAGGAGAGTCAGGACGAGACGCATGGGGTTCCTCGAAGGTGGCCACGGCGCTTCATGGGCGCGGTGGCTCGGGGATGGTGACAAAGGCCGCGAGCGTAGCGTGACACGCCACGGCCGCCCACCCCGAAGCGATGAATCGACCGCGTGGCGGCGCGAACGGCAGCCAGTTGCGGACGGACGTCGCCGGCGGGACAGGGCCGCGCGGGCCCGACCGCCACAATCCTGCCATGGGAACGCTCTACCTCGTGCGCCATGGCCAGGCCAGCTTCGGCGCCGACGACTACGACCAGCTCAGCCCCCTGGGCGAGCGGCAGTGCCGGCGCCTGGGTGAGCACCTTCGCGGCCGCGGGCTGGTCTGGCAGGCCAGCTACAGCGGCACGCTGCGCCGCCAGGTGCAGTCACTGGATGCCATCGCGCAAGGCCATGGCGCGGTGCCGGCGCCCACGCGACTGCCCGGCCTCAACGAGTACGACAGCGAGGCCGTGGTGCGTGCGCTGTACGCCGAGATCCCGCCGCCGCCCGACCCGGCGGACAGCTTCCGCCACCACTTCCGCCTGCTGCGCGAAGGCCTGACGGCCTGGATGGCCGGCCGAACCACGCCGCAGGGCATGCCTTCGCACGCCGATTTCGTGGCCGGGGTGCGTGAAGCACTGGACCGCGTGCGCGAGCAGCACGACGGCGACGTGCTGATGGTCTCCAGCGGCGGCCCCATCGCCCACGCCGTGGGCCTGGTGCTGGGCCTCGCGGCGCCGGCCGTCATCGACCTGAACATGCGCCTGCGCAACAGCGCGGTCACCGAACTCCAGGTCACGCCCAGGCGGCACCTGCTGGTCAGCTTCAACGGCATCGGTCACCTGGAGCAGGGGGTGGGGTCGGACTGGATCACCTACGCCTGAGCACTGCACGGCGCGGACCGACTCGTCGCGGGGTGCCGCTGGTCTGACCTTGCGCAGACAAGCCGGGCATGGTTCGTGCACCATGCGGGTCATGCACTGCACGCTGGACATCGAGGCCTCGGGTTTCGGGCGCCATGGCTACCCCATCGAGGTCGGCTACGTGCGCGACGACGGGCGATCCTGGTGCACGCTGATCCGGCCGCATGCGGACTGGACGCACTGGGACCCCACGGCGGAGCGGCTGCACGGCATCACCCGCGACACCCTGCTGCTGCATGGCCGCACGCCGGTGATGGTCTGCCGCCAGCTCAACGAGGGCCTGGGCGGGCGCACCGTGTACTGCGACGGCTGGGCCCACGACTACCCCTGGCTGGCACGGCTGTACGACGCGGCGGACATGCTGCCCAGTTTCCGCCTGGAATCGGTGCAGCGGCTGCTCGACGACCAGGCCCGCCCGCGGCTGGACCCGGCCCTGCAGCGCCTGCGGGCCACGCTGGGCCGCCACCGCGCCAGCGCCGACGCGCGGGTGCTGCAGCAGGCGCTGGAGCAGACCCTGGGCGGCTGACGGCCACCGACCATGGCGGTCAGCCGCCCACGCCGCCAAGCGGGGTTCAGCCGCCCTCGGCCTCCTGCGCCTGCAGCAGCCGCCACATGATCTTGCCCGACCCGCTCTTGGGCAGGGCGTCGGCAAAGCTCACCAGCCGCGGCACCTTGTAGGCCGCCATGTGCTCGCGCGACCAGGCGATGATGTCCTCCGCCGTGGCCGTGCCGCGCGCCTCGGGCCGCAGCACCACCACGGCCTTGACCGTCTCGCCGCGGTAGTCGTCCTTGGCCGCGATCACGCAGGCCTCCTGCACCAGCGGGCACTTGTAGAGCAGCAGTTCCACCTCGCTGGGCCAGACCTTGAAGCCGCTGGCGTTGATCATGCGCTTGAGGCGGTCGGTGATGAAGAAGTAGCCGTCCTCGTCCATCCGGCCCAGGTCGCCGGTGCGGAAGAAGCGCTTGCCGTCGATCTCGACGAAGGCCGCGCGCGTGGCCTCCGGGTGCTGCCAGTAGCCCTGGAACACCATCGGGCCATGGGTGACGATCTCGCCGCTCTCGCCCACCGGCATCTCCTGCAGCGTGTCCGGGTCCACCACGCGCGAGTCGACGCCGAAGATCGGCATGCCCAGGCACTGCAGCTTGGCCCGCTCCGGCGGGTTGGCGTGCGACGGCGCCGCGGTCTCGGTCAGGCCGTAGCCCTCGGCGAAGGTCAGGCCGAAGCGGTCGCGCAGCCGCTCGGCCACCGCCTGCGGCATCGCCGCACCGCCGCCGGAGAGGTTGCGCAGGCTGGACAGGTCGAAGCTGTCCAGCGCCGGGCTGGCCATCAGGTCGACGATCATCGTCGGGATGCAGGTCCAGTGCGAGATGCGATGCCGCGCGATCAGGCGCGCGGCGAGTTCGCGGTCCCAGCGCGGCAGCAGCACCACGGTGGCACCTTCGTAGACGTTGCCCAGCACCAGGTACATCAACCCGGTGATGTGGAACATCGGCACCACGCCCAGGGCCACCGTCTCCGGGCCGGCATGGCTCCACTGCCCGCCCACGGCATTGGCCATCAGCGTGCGGTGGGTGTGCAGGCAGCCCTTGGGCAGGCCGGTGGTGCCCGAGGTGTAGGGCAGCACGGCCAGGTCGTCCGGGCCGCGGGTCAACGGGCCCGGGGCCAGGCCGGCGGCCAACGCGTCGGCCCAGGCGGTGGCGCCCGGCGGCAGCGGCGTGGCGTCGCGCAGCCAGGCCAGCACCGGGGCTGCCGGGGCTTCCTCGGCGGCCACCTCGTCAGGCAGCGCGTCGGCCAGCGACGCCACCAGCAGGTGGTGCAGGCGCTGCGCCTCGGGCAGGCGCTGGTCGGCCTCGCGCACGATGCCGGCGAGGTCGCGGCTGGTGATGGCGAAACGCGCCGTCGGGTCGGTGATGTAGTGGCCGAACTCGTCGGCCTTGTTCATCGGGTTCACCGGCACCACCACACCGCCGGCGCGCAGGATGCCGTAGAAAGCGGCCACCCACTGCGGGCAGTTCTGCATGAACAGCAGCACGCGGTCGCCCGGTGCCAGGCCGCGGGCCTGCAGCCAGCCGGCCAGGGCCTCGGCCTGCGCCTTCAGTTCGCGGTAGCGCAGCGGCCGGCCGAGGAACAGGTAGGCCGGCTTGTCGGCAAAGCGCGCGGCGCTGACCTCGAGGTTGAACCACAGCGTGGTGGCGGGCACGGACAGTTCGCGCGGCAGCCGGGCCGGCCAGTGCGCGTGGTGCGGGCGGGTGGTGGTCATCGTCTCCGGGTGCGGCTGAGGCCGCTTGTGATGGATTCTCTGGGTTGCAGGGGCCGTCGGCGGATCAGGGTGCCTGGCGCTGGCGATTGGTGGCGAACCACTTGCGGCAGGCCGGGTGGCCCTTGAACTCGTCGCTGGCGCACTCGCGCTCCATGCACCAGAACAGGGCCAGCAGCACGCGCTTGCCGCAGACGGCCGAAGGGTCGTCGGACAGGGCGGCCGGGCTCGGCGCCGGCACGCGGCTGACGATCGGTGCCGGCGCGCTGGCCGGGGCGGGCGTGCCGGACAGTGCGGTGGTGGCGGCGGGCGGCGAGGCCGGCAGCGCCGCGGGAGGCGGTGCCACCACGACCGGCATGGGTTCGGGTTCGCTGCGCGGCGGCGGCTTTCGCGGCACGGTGTCGCTGCCGCGCGCCGGGGCGGCCTTGAGGGCTGCACCGGCGTCGGGCACGGCTGGGCGCGACTCGGCCGTGGCCACCGCGGGCGAGGACGGACCGCCCGCCTCGGCTTGCCGAGGCAGCACCGAGGCCGGCACCGTCGGCGCGGCGCCGGACGCCGGTGCCGAAGCCACCCGTGCCAGGGGTCCTGCGTCGGCGGCAGCGCCGAGCCCACTGGATGCGGGGTCCGGCGTCAGCCACCACCAGCCCGCCACTGCAGCGACGCCCAGCACGCCCAGCAGCAGTGGCATCACGCGGCGGGCGGACCGGTCACCCTGCCACCCCGCCGGCGTGGTGGCGGCCGACGCGGCCGGCGCATCCGGCGAAGCCGATGACGCCTGCGAGGCGCCGCGCTGCGACAGGTCGATCAGCGTGGGTGCGTCGGCACCCGCCGGCACCGACGGCGCCGGCGGCCAGGGCGCGGACACGTCGACCACCGTCGTCGGCAAGGGCTGGCCCCTGGGCAAGGGTTCGGTCGCCCCGTCTCGCGGCGCAGGCGCTTCGGCCGTGCCCTCGAGAACCGCCCGCAGCGCCGCCACGCTCTGCGGGCGGTCGGCCGGGCGCGTGGCCAGCATCCAGTCCACCGCCGCCAGCAGCCGCGGGCTGCAGCCCGGAAGCGCCCGCGCCACCAGCGGCGGCTGGTCGTCGTGCAGCGTGCGTGCGGTGGCCGGGGCCGGGGCCTCGCCGGTGAGCACGTAGTGCAGCGTCGCGCCCAGCGCGTACAGGTCGGTCCACGGGCCCTGGCGCGACGCGCTCACCTCGGCGTACTGCTCGATGGGTGCATAGGCCGGCTTGAGGATCGCCGTCAGCGTCTGGCTGCGGTCGCCGATCACGCGCCGGGCAGCGCCGAAGTCCAGCAGCACCGGGCGGCCATCGGGTTCGATCAGGATGTTGTCCGGCGCGATGTCGCGGTGGTAGACGCCCTCGGCATGCAGCGTCTCGATGGCCCCCAGGAGCGGCCCGAGCACCGCGCGCAGCCAGGCCTCGCCTGGTGGCCCCTGCATGGCCTGGCGCACCGCCTTGAGCGTCTGGCCGTGGTAGATCGGCATCGCCATGTAGGCGGTGTCGTTCTGCTCCCAGAACCGGTAGACCTTGAGCAGCGACGGGTGGTCGAAGCGCGCCAGCAGCTTGGCTTCGTTGACGAACGAACGCAGGCCGAGCGCGAACGTCTCGGCGTCGGACTGCGAGCGCAGCGACACGTGCAGCGTGGCCGTGCGACCGGCCAGCGCAGCGGGCATGTACTCCTTGATCGCCACCTCGCGCTCCAGCGCGTGGTCCAGCGCCCGGTAGACGATGCCGAAGCCGCCGACGCCCAGCACGGCCAGGATCTCGAACTCGCCCAGCCGGGCACCCCGGGGCAGCGCATTGGCCGGATGGTCGGGGCTCGCGACGGGGGGCGTCATGGCCGACGAAGCTTATCAGGGCGCTGCCTACAATCCCGCCGTGAACCCGCCCCGCCCCGTGCACAGGCGCCGCGCCTGCGGCCTCGTCCTCGCGTCCCTGCTGGGCGCCGCCGGTTCCGCGCGCGCGCTGGCGCCACCGGCCGGGCCGGTGGTGCTCGAGGTCCGCGGCCGCGTGCGCACGCCCAACGTCGAGGCTGCGGCCTGCTTCGACATGGCCATGCTCGCCGGATTGCCGCAGGTGGGCTTCACCACGCGCACGCCCTGGTTCGCCCAGCCACGCCATTTCAGCGGGCCGCTGTTGCGGGACGTGCTCGCGGCGGCCGGTGCGCAGGGCACGCGGCTGCGCCTGCAGGCGCTCAACGACTACCGCGTCGACATGCCCTGGGACGACGCCCAGCGCCACGACCCGATCGTGGCGCGCCTGCTCGACGGTGCGCCGATGGCCGTGCGCGACAAGGGGCCGCTGTTCGTGATCTACCCGTTCGACGACCGACCCGAACTGCGCAGCGCCGTCTACTACAACCGGTCGGCATGGCAGCTGCGCCTGATCGACGTGGCATGACCTCGCGCGGCGAAGGTCCGCTGGCGCGCCGCTGGGGGCTGGCGGCGATCGGTGGTGTGCTCGCGCTGGTGCTCGGTGCCGTGGTCCTGGTGCAGGGGCGGCAGCTGGCCCTCGCGCAACAGGCGCTGCGCTCCGGCGACGGCTACTCCGTCACCAGCCTGTTCCAGCTCGAGGTCGAGACGCTGCGCCTGCGCGACCAGTGGCGCACGGTGCTGGAGGCGGGCACGCCCGAGGCGCTGGACGCCTTGCGGCTGCGCTACGAGATCTGGGTCAGCCGCATCGACCTGGCGCGCACGCCGTCACTGCAGTCGATGATGGCGGGCGAGCCCGACTATGCGGCCGCGGTGACGCAACTGGGCAGCTTCGTCACCGAAACCGACCGCCTGCTGTCCGCCGACGAAGCACCCGATCCGGCGGCGCTGCAGGCGGCCTTCGAGCAGTTCAACGGCCTGGTGACGCCGGTGCACAGCCTGTCGCTCGCGGCGGCGCACCGCCTGGCCCAGCGCGCCGACGACGGGAACCGCGCGCTGCAGCAGCAGAGCCGGCTCGGGGTGGCGCTGTCGGTGTTCCTGTTCGCGCTGTGCGCCGTCTTTGCCGGGCTGGCGATGCGCCAGATGCGCCAGCTGCAGCAGCGCCGCCTGGCGCTGGAGGACCTGACCGAGCGCCTGCGCGAGGCGCGCGGAGACGCCGAGTCCGCCAGCGAGGCCAAGAGTGCCTTCCTGGCCAACATGAGCCACGAGATCCGCACGCCTTTCCAGGGCCTGCTGGGCATGCTGTCGTTGCTGCGCGAGAGCGGGCTCGCGCCGCGCCAGGCGGAGCACCTGCGCGTGGCCACCGAGTCGGCCGACCACCTGCTGGCCATCCTCAACGACATCCTGGACATGTCGCAGCTGGAGTCGGGCCGGCTGACGCTGAACCCGGCGCCGCTGGACCTGCGCGCGCTGCTGACGCAGACCGACAACCTGATGCGCACACAGGCCGCGGCCAAGTCGCTGGCGCTGTACCTCGACGTCGCGCCCGACGTACCGGAGTGGGTGGTGGCCGACGCCACGCGGCTCAAGCAGATCCTCTTCAACCTGCTGTCCAACGCGATCAAGTTCTGCGAACGCGGCAGTGTGGCCATGGACGTTCGGGTGCTGTCCGGCCCACCGGAGCGGCTGGCCTTCGTGGTCACGGACACCGGCGTGGGCATGGACGCGCAGACTGTGCAGCGCCTGTTCCGCCGCTTCGCGCCGGGCGACCCTACGCTGCAGCGCCGCCACGGCGGTGCCGGCCTGGGGCTGGAGATCTCGCGCAACCTGGCGCGCATGATGGGCGGCGACATCACGGTGCACAGCGTGCCCGGTGAAGGCAGCCGCTTCTGCCTGGACCTGCCGTTGCAGCGCCATCAGGCGCCGCCACCGGCCCCGCCGTCGGCACAGGCGCAGGAGCCACCGCTGCGCACGCTGGACATCCTGGTCGCCGAGGACCACCCGGTGAACCGCCAGTACCTGGCCTCGCTGCTGGAGACCCTGCACCACAGGGCGCACTTCGTGCCCGATGGCCGCCAGGCCGTGCAGGCCGTGCAGCAGCGGCACTTCGACCTCGTGCTGATGGACCTGCACATGCCCGAGCTGGACGGCATCGGCGCCACGGTGGCGATCCGGGCGCTGCCCGACCGTGCCGCCGCCACGGTGCCCATCGTCGCGCTGACCGCCGACGCCTTTCAGGAGACACGCGAGCGTTGCCTGCTCGCCGGCATGAACGACTTCCTGACCAAGCCCGTGAGCCCGCAGGGCCTGGCCACGGCGCTGCGCCGGCTGTTCGGGCGCGGCGCCGGCGACGGGCCACCGGCACCGGCGCCTACCGTGGCGCCGCTGCCGGTGGAGGCGGAGCTGATCGACCCCACCGCGGTGGCCGCGGCGCTGCAGGGGCTGTCGCGCGAGCGGCTGGCCACGCTGATCACCAGCTTCCTCGACCAGGGCGAACAGACGGTGGGCCACCTGCGAGCCGCCGTGCGCAGCGGCCAGCCGCTGGAGCTGCGGGTGCACGCGCACGCCGCACGTGGCGCGGCGCTGAACCTGGGCCTGGCCGCGCTGGCGCAGACGGCCCAGGCACTGCACGAGGGTGCGGCGCACCTGCCGGCGCACGAGGTGGCACACCTGGTGCAGCGCTACGAATCGCAGCTGGTGCGCACCCGGCACGCGGCGCGCGACGCCGGGCTGCTGGCGCCGGCCTGACCGCCAGCGCTGTCGGCCGTCCGGGTCAGACCACCGCCGGCTCCGGCTCCAGCCGGATGCCGAAGCGGCCGTAGACCGATTCCTGGATCGCCCGCGCCAGCGTCAGCACCTCGGCCCCGCTGGCGTCGCCACGGTTGACGAGCACCAGCGCCTGGCGGTCGTGCACGCCGGCGTGGCCGATGCTCTTGCCCTTCCAGCCGCAGGCGTCGATCAGCCAGCCCGCCGCGAGCTTGAAGCTGCCGTCGGGCAGCGGGTAGTGCACCACGTGCGGGTCGCGGCCGATGATGTCCCTGCACTGCTCGGCGGTGACCACGGGGTTCTTGAAGAAGCTGCCGGCGTTGCCGATCCGTGCCGGGTCGGGCAGCTTGTCGCGGCGGATGGCACACACCCAGTCGAAGATCGTGCGCGCATCGGGTGCCGTGATGCCGGTCTCGGCCACGCGACGTTCCAGGTCCTGGTAACCGAGCACGGGTACCCAGGGTCGTGGCAGGCGCAGGCGCACGCGCGTGATCAGCGACTTGCCGGCCAGCGCCCCCTTGAACACGCTGTCGCGGTAGCCGAAGCGGCAGGCCGCGCGGTCGAGCGTCACCGTGCGGCCGGTGACGAGGTCCACCGCGTCCAGCGATTCGAAACGGTCGGTCAGCTCCACCCCGTAGGCGCCGATGTTCTGCACCGGCGCCGCACCCACCGTGCCGGGGATCAGGGCCAGGTTCTCCAACCCGGGCCAGCCCTGGGCCAGCGTCCATTCGACCAGCGCGTGCCAGGATTCGCCGGCACCGGCCTCCACGATCCAGGCGTCGTCGTGCGCCTGCAGCAGCCGCATGCCGGCCACTTCCACCTTCAGCACCACGCCGGCCGGGTCGCGCGTGAAGACGAGGTTGCTGCCGCCACCGAGCACCAGGCGCGGCAGGCGGCCGATGGCCGGGTCGTCCAGCACGCGGCGCACGTCGGCCTCGGCGCGGATGCGCACCAGGCGCCGCGCCACGGCCGGCAGCGCGAAGCTGTTCAGCGCGCGCAGGTTCACGTGCTCTTCGAGGTTCAGGACCATCACGCCATTGTCGGACACCGGTCAGGCAGCGGCCAGCCGCAGACGGCACCCCGAACGGCGGGTGAAAGCGAGCCATATGCACGAATCGATAAAATCACTTTCATCATTAAAGGAGGACAATGCCGGCATGGAACACAAACGCCGCCTCGCCCTGCGCCGCACGGCCCTGGGGCTGACCCTCGCGACCCTGCTGGCCTTGCCGCTGATGTCGACAGCCGACCAGACGGCGCCCGGACGCGCAGGCCGGACAGTGCTCACCCTCAGCGGCGACATCACCGCAGGTGGCGCGCAAGGCAGGCTGGACCTGGACATGGCTGCCCTGGCCGCCCTGCCGCAGCACAGCTTCACCACTCGTACGCCCTGGTATCCGCAGCCGGTGCAGTTCACCGGGCCGCTGCTGCGCGACGTGCTGGCCCTGGCGGGCGCCCGCGGCCATCAGCTCACGGCGGTGGCCCTGAACGACTACCGGGTGGACCTGCCGGTGGCCGATGCGCAGCGCTGGAACGTCATCGTCGCGCGCTTGCAGGACGGCAAGCCGATGTCGGTGCGCCAGAAGGGCCCGCTGTTCATCGTCTACCCGTTCGACGACAGCGAGGAACTGCGTTCGGAGCGCTACTACGGCCGCTCCGCCTGGCAACTGCGCCGGCTGCTCGTCAAATGAAGCAGGCCGGCCCACGCGCCGGCAACCTGTGGCTGGCGCTGATCGGTGCCGGCCTGCTGGCCGCCTTTGCCGCCATCGCCGGCGTGCAGTATCGCCAGGTCCAGCAATTGGCCACCGACGTGCGCTGGGAAGGCGACAGCCTCGTCTGGGGCTATTTCCAGCTGGAGTCGGAGTTCATGCACCTGCAGCGCGAGCTCGAGGACGCTGCGCTCGACCCGAGCGCCGCCGATGCCGAGGGGCTGCGCCTGCAGTTCGAGATCCTGGCCAGCCGTCTGCCGTTGATCGACCCGGCGCGATCGCAGACCGTGCTGCCGGTGGGCACCGAGGCCCAGGCCGTGCTGCCCGCGCTGCAGCAGTTCGTCGCCGACGCCGATCCCTGGCTGGCCGAGCAGTCCGAGCGCCCGCTGGCCGAGGCTCCACTGCCGGCCCTGGTGCAGCGGCTGGCCGACCTCGCGCCCCAGGTGCACACGCTGATCCTGCAGGCCAACCAGGCCAATGCCGAGCACATCGCTGTGCGCAACGCCACGGCAAAGGCGCTGACGCACGAGGGCATCGCGCTGACGCTGTTCCAGTCGGCCATGACGCTGGCCTTCGTGGGCGTGGCCGCCTGGCAGCTGCGCACGCTCACACGCCGCCGGCGGGCACTGGAGGCCTCCTCGGCCGCATTGCAGGCCGCACGCGAGCAGGCCGAAGCTGCCAGTGCCGCCAAGACCGATTTCCTGGCCACGATGAGCCACGAACTGCGCACGCCGGTGCATGTGCTGTCGGGCATGCTGACGCTGTTGCGCAGCGGCCCGCTGACCCCCGACCAGGCCGAACCGGTGGTCAACGCGCAGCAGGCGGCGACCCACCTTCAGGCACTGCTGGACGACCTGCTGGACGTGTCCCGCCTCGACGCCGGCCAGCTGAACCTGGACCCGGCGCCGCTGGCGCTGGGCACGCTGGCCGCTGAACTCCAGGCGCTGTTCGAGCCCATGGCCATGGCCAAGGGCCTGACGCTTCAGGTCCATCTGGACCCGACCCTGCCCGTCTGGTGGCTGGGCGATGCACGCCGCCTGCGGCAGATCCTGATGAACCTGCTGGGCAATGCACTGAAGTTCACCGAGCGCGGTGTGGTCAGCCTGCAGGCCGACCGCATCGACGGCCAGTTGCGCCTGCGCGTTCAGGACACGGGCATCGGCATGGAAGAGACCGTGCTGGCGCGCCTGTTCCAGCGCTTTTCCCAGGGCGAGCGCGGCATCGCGCGGCGCTACGGCGGCACCGGCCTGGGGCTGGAGATCTCGCGCCGGCTGGCATGGGCCATGGGCGGTGACATCACGGTGCACAGCCGGCCGGGTGAGGGGTCGGTGTTCACGGTCGTGTTGCCACTGCCTCCCTGCGCGGCCCCGTCGGCCGTGGCCGGCGCGTCCATCGACCCTGTCGCGGGGCGGGTGCTGTCGGTGCTCGTCGTGGACGACCAGGCCGTCAACCGGATGCTGCTGCGCCGGCTGCTCGAACGCATGGGGCACCAGGTACAGGAGGCTGCAGACGGGCGCGCGGCGGTGGCGGCCGTCGGCACCCTGGCACCTGACCTGGTGCTGATGGACCTGCACATGCCCGGGCTCGACGGGCTGGCGGCCACGCAGGCCATCCGCGACTTGCCGGCCCCCGCGGGCCGGGTGCCGGTGGTGGCCGTCACCGCGGACGCCTACACCCACACCCGCGACCGACTCCTGGCCGGCGGCATGGACGGCTTCCTGGCCAAGCCCTTGAGCCTGTCCGACCTGCAGGCGCTGCTGCAGACCCGGGGGGCGCGCACCGAGATGTCCGAGGCCGCATCGCCAGCGGCGCCGGCTGACACTGGCACGCCGCGGCCGCCCCGCCGCCCGCGGCCGCGCGTGCGCCCCGGCGACCTGGCCGAGTTGATGGACATGGCCGTCGTCGGCGACGTCTGCGTGGGCGTCGGGCTGGAGGGCTACCGGCCGCTGCTTCAGGGCTGGCTGGCCGACGAGTCGGCTGCGCGGGCTCACCTGACCGCCGCGCTGCGCGCCGGCGACGGCGGCGGCGTCCGGCCGTTGGCGCACGCGGTCAAGGGCTCGGCCGGCAGCCTGGGGCTCAAGGCGGTGCAGGCCCTGGCGCGACAGCTGGAACTGGAGGCTGAGGGCATGGACGCGGCCGCGCTGGCTGCGGCGGCCGAGACCCTGGACACCCTGGTGCAGCGTAGCCATGCCGTCTGCCAGCGCATGGGGCTGGCAGAATGAATCACGTCATTCCCTGCTTCCGGACACAGCCATGCCCAGCTTCGACACCGTGCTCGAACCCAACCTCGTCGAGGTGCGCAACGCCGTCGACCAGGCCGCCAAGGAGATCGGCACCCGCTTCGACTTCAAGGGCAGCAGCGCCAGCGTCGAACTGGCCGAGAAGAGTGCCAAGGTGCACGAGCTGTCGCTGACCGCCGACAGCGACTTCCAGCTCCAGCAGGTGCAGGACGTGCTGGTGAACAAGCTCACCAAGCGCGGCGTGGATCTGCGCTTCGTCGACTTCTCGGCCAAGCCGCAGAAGATGGGTGGCGACAAGCTCAAGCTCGTGGCGCCGGTGAAGAACGGCATCGACAGCGACAACGCCAAGAAGATCCAGGCCGCCATCAAGGCCAGCAAGCTCAAGGTGCAGGCCTCCATCCAGGGCGATACCGTGCGCGTGACCGGTGGCAAGCGCGACGATCTGCAGGCCGCGATCGCGCTGCTGCGCAAGGACATCGCGCTGCCGCTGGCGTTCCAGAACTTCCGCGACTGAGCCATGCGCCGGCGCGCGCTGCTGGCCAGCACATTGGTCCTGCCGGCCTGGGCCACGGCGCAAACCGTGCAGCTCTCCGGGCAGATGGGCCGCAAGGCGCTGCTCGTCGTCGACGGCCAGCCGCTCACGCTGGCCGTGGGCGAGACGCGCCGGGGCGTCACGCTCAAGGCGCTGGACGCTGGCGGTGCGGTGGTCGAGTGGGGCGGCCGCAGCAGCCGGCTGCTGGTGGGGGCAGCGCCGGCCAGCGTGGGCGCCACGGGCCCAAGCGGGGGGAGTCGCAGCATCGTGCTCGGCATGGGGCCGGGCGGGCACTTCATGGCCCAGGGCGCGGTCAACGGCCGGCCCCAGCGCTTCATGGTCGACACCGGCGCCACCACCGTGGCCTTCGGTCGCAGCGACGCCGAACGCCTGGGCGTGGACTGGCGGCGCGGCCAGCCGGTGGCGATGAACACCGCCGGCGGGGTCGTGCAGGGCCACCGCGTCACGCTCAGCGCGGTCACCGTGGGCGAGGTCACGCTGGCCAACGTGGAAGCCGTGGTGATGCCCACGGCCATGCCATTCGCACTGCTGGGCAACAGCTTCCTGTCGCGCTTCCAGATGCGGCGCGACAACGACGTCATGCGGCTGGAACTGCGCTAGACGTCCGTCGGGCCGTCTGCGATGGTCGTGCGAACTGGCCATCTGCGAAGACCGCCAACGCTGGCCGCCCGTGCCGAAGCCCGTTGCCGACGGGCCGACGGGCCGACCCGCCAAGTTTGACCCGGGTTTCCCCTCGTTTTCGGGACAGCGCTGCGCCGTCGACTGCCGATACTGACGGCAAGCTGACGCACACGGGAGCTGTCCGATGGCCCACCCTTCGCCCCTCATCGCCGACCGTGCCGAGTTCATCGACGCGCTCAAGCTCCTGGCCAAGGGGCACGTGATGGTGCACGTGGGCGACAGCGCCCACGGCATCGCCATCGACGGCGGCCGCGTCCGGTACTCGGCGAACACGCTCAAGCGCTACGGCCTCGTCGACGAGTTCGACAACCCCGACGGCTTCCCCGGCGTGCGCTACTACCGCATCAGCGAGAGCGGCCGCCAGTTCGCCGACCGCGCCGTCGTCGCCTGGCGCAGCCGCCGGCTCTGGGAGCGCGCGCTGCTGCGCCTGGTCGGCTGACGACGGTCCGCATGGGCTAACCCCAGGGGCGCTTGTCGCCGCGCGGACAGCGCGGAATCGAACGGTCGTGCTAAAACCGGCAAGCCTGTCGGAGACCGTTCATGGACCTCAATTTCACCCCTGACGAACTGGCGTTCCGCGCGGAGATCCGCGCCTGGGTGCACGCCAATCTGCCCAAGGACATCAGCCACAAGGTGCACAACGCCCTGCGCCTGAGCCGTGACGACCTGCAGACCTGGGCCAAGATCCTGGGCAGCAAGGGGTGGCTGGGCTGGGGCTGGCCGAAGCAGTTCGGCGGCCCGGGCTGGAACGCGGTGCAGAAGCACCTGTTCGAGGAGGAATGCGCGCTGGCCGGCGCGCCGCGCGTGGTGCCCTTCGGCCCGGTGATGGTGGCGCCGGTGATCATGGCCTTCGGCAGCCCGGAGCAGCAGCAGCGTTTCCTGCCCGGCATCGCCAGCGGTGAGGTCTGGTGGAGCCAGGGCTACAGCGAACCGGGCTCGGGATCCGACCTCGCGTCGCTGAAATGCCGCGCCGAACGCCGGGGCGACAAATACATCGTCAACGGCCAGAAGACCTGGACCACGCTGGGCCAGTACGGCGAGTGGATCTTCTGCCTGGTGCGCACGGACCCCGATGCCAAGAAGCAGTCGGGCATCAGCTTCCTGCTCATCGACATGAAGAGCCCGGGCATCACCGTGCGGCCCATCGTGCTGCTGGACGGCGAGCCCGAGGTCAACGAGGTCTTCTTCGACAACGTGGAGGTGCCGGCCGAGAACCTGATCGGCGAGGAGAACAAGGGCTGGACCTACGCCAAGCACCTGCTGGCCCACGAGCGCACCAACATCGCCGACGTCAACCGCGCCAAGCGCGAGCTGGAACGGCTCAAGCGCATCGCCAAGGCCGAGGGTGTCTATGACGACACCCGCTTCCGCGACCAGATCGCGCAGCTGGAGGTCGACATCGTGGCGCTGGAGATGATGGTGCTGCGCGTGCTCAGCGCCGAGAAGTCGGGCAAGCAGAGCCTGGACGTGGCCGGCCTGCTGAAGATCCGCGGCAGCGAGATCCAGCAGCGCTACTCCGAACTGATGATGCTGGCCGGTGGCCCGTGGAGCCGGGCCTTCGTCTGGGAGGCCATGGAGGCCGGCTGGCAGGGCGACCACGTGGGTGCCGCGCACATCGCGCCGCTGGCGTCCACCTACTTCAACATGCGCAAGACGACGATCTACGGCGGTTCGAACGAGGTGCAACGCAACATCGTCGCGCAGACGGTCCTGGGGAGCTGAACGATGGACTTCGACTTCACCGAAGATCAGGAATCGCTGCGCGACGCCGTGCGGCGCTGGGTGGACAAGGGCTTCCCCTTCGAGCGCCGCCATGCGCTGGCCAAGGCCGGTGGCGCCACGCGCGAAGTCTGGGGCGAACTGGCCGACCTGGGCCTGACCGGCCTGACCGTCTCGCCCGACCATGGCGGCATGGGCTTCGGCCCGGTGGAGGCCATGGTGGTGGGCGAGGAGCTCGGCCGCGGCCTGGTCAACGCGCCCTACGTGCATGGGGCGTTGCTGTCGCCGGCGCTGCTGGCTGATGCGCCCGCCGCACTGCAGGCCGCGTGGCTGCCGAAGATCGCCGACGGTTCGGCGCTGGTCATCCCTGCGCTGCAGGAGCGTGCCGCGCGCTACCGCGTCGGCCACGTGACCACGCGCGCCGCGCACAGCGATGCTTCGGCTGGCGGCTGGCGTCTCACCGGCGCCAAGAGCGTGGTGCCGGCCGGCGACGAGGCCGACGCCTTCATCGTCGCCGCGCGCACCGCGGGTGACGATCACTCGGCCGAAGGCATCGGCCTGTTCCTGGTCGAGCGTGGCGCCGACGGCCTGGCCGTGCGCGGCTACCCGACGCACGACGGCGCGCGCGCCGCCGACCTGACGTTGTCGGCCACGCCGGCGCAGATGATCGGCGCCGACGGCGCCGCGGCGCTGAGCTTCGCCAGCGACCTGGGCATTGCCGCCGTGGCTGCCGAAGGCGTGGGCCTGATGGACCGCTTCGTCGCCATCACGGTGGAATACATGAACACGCGCAAGCAGTTCGGCGTGCCCATCGCCAGCTTCCAGGCCCTGCGCCACCGCATCGCCGACGTGAAGATGGCGCTGGAGCTGGGCCGCTCGATGAGCTACTACGCCACGCTCAAGCTCGGCGAGCCCGAGCCGCAGCGCCGGCGCGCGCTGTCTCAGGCCAAGGTGCAGCTGGGCCAGAGCATGCGCACCGTGGGCCAGCAGTGCGTGCAGCTGCATGGCGGCATCGGCGTCACCGACGAGTACGTGGGCAGCCACTACTTCAAGCGACTGACGATGCTGGAGATGGCCTTCGGCGACACGCTGCACCACCTGGGCGAGGTGTCGGACCGCATGCAGGACACCGCCGGCGTGTTCGCCTGACGCTGCACCGGCCCGTGCCCGGCGCCATCACCGACGTGGCCGGCCTGCGGGTCGGCCATCACACGCTGGCCGCACGCGCCACCGGCTGCACCGTGGTGCTCTGCCCGGACGGCGCCGTGGCCGGCGTGGACGTGCGCGGCGGCGCCCCGGGCACGCGCGAGACCGACCTGCTCCGCCCGGAGAACGTGGTGCCGCTGGTGCACGGCGTGCTGCTCACCGGCGGCAGCGCCTTCGGCCTGGCCGCGGCCGACGGCGTGATGCGCTGGCTGGAGGCGCGTGGCCATGGCCTGCCCGTCGGCCCGGTGCGCGTGCCGATCGTGCCGTCGGCCGTGATCTTCGACCTCTGGCACGGTGATCCGGCGATGCGCCCGGACGCCGCGGCGGGGGCGGCCGCGTGCGACGCGGCCAGCACCCACTCCCCCGCCACCGGTGCCGTGGGTGCCGGTGCCGGCGCCACCGTCGGCAAGCTCTGGGGCCCCGCGCACGGCATGCGCGGCGGGCTGGGCACGGCGTCGATCACCGTGGCCGGCATCACCGTCGGTGCGCTGATGGTGGTCAATGCGATCGGCGACGTGCTCGACACCGACGGCAGCGTCATCGCCGGCGCCCGGGGCGACGACGGCCAACCCCGCCGCAGCACCGATGCCCTGGCCGCCGGCGTGCTGCCGCAACGCCTGATCCCCGGCACGGCCACCACGATCGGCGTCGTGGCCACCGACGCCGTGCTCGACAAGGCCCAGGCCACCAAGCTGGCCGCGCTGGGCCACGCCGGTCTGGCCCGCGCCGTGGACCCGCTGACCATGCACGACGGCGACACGCTGTTCGCGCTGGCCACAGGCCGCGCCGGGCAGGCCGCCGACCTCTCGCTGCTGGGCGCGCTGGCCGCACGCGTCGTGGCCGAGGCCATCCGCAGCGGCGTGCGTGCGCGCGCAGGCTGCCGGCTGACCGCTGCGCCTTCAACGCCAGCGGCGATCAGCGAGTTCGCGCACCAGGTCGATGAAGCGCGCCAGCGCGCCGTGGCAGCGGTCGGCGCGCCAGACCAGGGTCAGCGGCGCTTCCAGGCCCGCGCGCGCGCACCAGGGGCCGGTAGACGATGGCCTGCGCGTGTGCGCCCTGCATCGACGACGGCACCACGCACAGGCCCACGCCGGCGGCCACCAGGTTCAGGCCGCTCATCATGCGTTCCACCTCGGCCACCACCACCGGCGTCACGCCGTCCTGCGCGCAGCGCGTCAGCAGCTTGCCGTACAGGCCCTGGCCACCGGGCCGGCGCACGAGGATCATCGGCTCGCCGTCGAAATCCGCCAGCGCCAGCCTGCGCCGCGCTGCCAGCGGGTGGTCCCGCGGCACCGCCGCCACCATGGGTTCGCTGAGCAGCGTCAGGGTCGCCAGCCTGCTCGCTGGCGACCACCGGTTCGCGCAGGAAGCCGGCATGCAGGCGGCCGGCGAGCAGGTCGTCCGAGACCTCGGCCGCGTTGCGCTCGCCGACGATGGTGAGCACCACGCCAGGCAGCAATCGCAGCCGGCACTCGCGCAGCGTTTCCGGCGTGAAGGCGTGGGCCGCGGCGGAACTCGTGAAGGCCAGCCGCAGGTGGCCCTGGTCGCCGCGCGCCAGGGCCCTGCATGCGCGCCAGCAGCGCATCGGCATCGTCGACGAGGCGGCGTGCATCGTCGGTCAGCGCGCGACCGGCGTCCGTCAGGCGAACGCCTTTCGGATGGCGCTCGAACAGGCGCAACCCGAGCTGGCGCTCCAGCGCCTGGATCTGCTGGCTCAGCGGGGGCTGCTGGATGCCCAGCTGGGCCGCAGCCAGCGTCATCTGGCCGGCGTCGGCCACGGCCAGGAAGTAGCGCAGCGGGCGAAGTTCGAGGGTGGTCGTTGTCATATTCATAACATATACCAAAAGAGCCAGGCATCTATTTGACGTTCTGGCTGCGCGCCGCGAGCATCGCGCCTCCAGAACACATCAGGAGACCTTCGATGCGAACCCCTTGGAGCGCCCTGCTGCTGCTGAGCTGCGCCATCACGCTGGTGGCCTGCCAGACCGCCCCCGTGCCGCCCACCGAGCCGGCGCCCACCGCCACCGCCTGCCCCAAGGGCGTGCCCGAAGGTGCCAGCTGCTGGCGCGGCGTGGATTCGGTGGGCGCGCACGTGCTGCTGATCAGGCCGGCCCAGTGGAGCGGCGTGCTCGTCGTGCATGCGCACGGCGGCCCGGTGCTGGGCACGCCCACGCCCAAGCGAGCCGACGACGACGCTGCACGCTGGGCCATCACCGTGAAGGCGGGCCATGCCTGGGCGGCGTCGGTGTTCCGCCAGGGCGGCGTGGAAGTGCGCGCCGCCGCCGAGGACACCGAGCGTGTGCGCCGCATGTTCGTGCAGCACGTGGCCAAACCGAAGCACACGCTGCTGCATGGCCAGAGCTGGGGCGCCGGCGTGGCCGCCAAGGCGGCGGAGATGTACCCGGCATCGTGGGATGGCGTACTGCTCAGCAGCGGCGTGCTCGCCGGCGGCAGCCGCAGCTACGACTTCCGGCTCGACCTGCGCGTGGTCTACCAGCACCTGTGCGGCAACCACCCGAAGGCCGACGAGCCGACCTATCCGCTGTGGATGGGCCTGCCCGCCGACAGCACGCTGACCCGGCCCGAACTCGCCGCGCGCGTGGACGCCTGCCTAGGCGTGCGCAAGCCGGCAGCGCAGCGCACACCGGAACAGGCTGCGAAGCTCAAGACCATCGTCGACGTGATCCGCATCCCCGAGCGCTCCGTCATCGGCCACCTGAACTGGGCCACCTGGCACTTCCAGGACATCGCGCTGCACCGCACCGGGGGCGGCAACCCGTTCGACAACCGGCGTGTCCGCTACACAGGCTCGGCCGACGATGCGGCCCTCAACGCGGCGGTTCTGCGCTATGCCGCCGACCCGGCCGCCCAGGCCCGCTTCGCCGCCGACACCGACCCGACGGGCGAGATCCGCGTGCCGGTGCTGACGGCACACGGCATCGACGATCCCACGGCCTTCGTCGAAATGGATCACTTCTTCCGGCAGACCATGGAGAAGGCCGGCCGCGGCGGGAACCTGGTGCAGACCTTCGTGCGCAGCGACCAGCACAGCTACCTGGGCGATGCGACCTACCCGCCGCTGTTCGATGCGCTGCTGGCCTGGGTGGAACGCGGCGAGAAGCCGACGCCCGAGGCCGTCGCGTCGCGCTGCGAGGCCGGCAAGTCGCGCTGGGGCGACTGCGCCTTCGACACGGCGTACAGGCCGCGCCCGCTGGACACCCGGGTCTATCCGCGCTGAGCGGGGGGCGTGGCCCCGCGCAGCCAGGCTGCGGCGCCGAGCCCGGCCTGCCGCCCGGTGGCCATGCTCGCCGTCAGCAGATAGCCGCCCGTGGGTGCCTCCCAGTCCAGCATCTCCCCGGCGCAGAAAACGCCGGGGCGACTGCGCAGCATCAGGTGGTCGTCCAGACCCGCGAACGACACGCCGCCCGCGGTGCTGATGGCCTCATCCAGAGGTCGCGGCAGGCGCAGCACGAGCGGCAAGGCCTTGATGGCGTCGGCCGCGCGATCGGGGTCGGCCAGGCCCTCGGCGCCCAGCACCTCGTGCAGCAGCGCCAGCTTCAGGCCCGACAGGCCGAGGCGGCTCTTCAGGTGCGTGGCCAGACTGCGCGTGCCGCGCGGGCGCCGCAGTTCCGCCCGCACCCGCGCGGCATCGTGGTCGGGCAGCAGGTCCAGCGTGGGCACGGCCTGACCATCGCGCGCGATGGCGTCGCGCAGTGCCGCGCTGAAGGCATAGACCAGGCTGCCTTCGATGCCGGTGTCGGTGAGCACGAACTCGCCCTGCTGACGCCGGCCCTCGAAGCTCATCACCACCGGCTTGACCGGCTGACCGGCGAAGCGCTGGCGGAGGAAATCGCTCCAGGGCCGTTCGAGGTCGAAGCCGCAGTTGCTGGGCCGCAAGGGCGCCACCGGCACACCCGCGGCCTGCAGCCGCGGCACCCAGGCCCCGTCACTGCCCAGGCGGGCCCAGCTGCCACCACCCAGTGCGAGCACGGTGGCGCTGGCGCGGTGCACCACCTCGCCCGCCGGCGTGGCAAAGCGCAGCGCACCGTCGTCGGTCCAGCCCGTCCAGCGGTGGCGGGCGTGGAAGCGCACGCCCGCACCGCGCAGCCGGTGCAGCCACGCGCGCAGCAGCGGCGCGGCCTTCATGTCGGTGGGGAAGACGCGGCCGCTCGTGCCGACGAAGGTGGCGATGCCGAGGCCGGCGGCCCAGGCGCGCAGCGCGTCGGCGCCAAAGCCGTCCAGCGCCGGGCGCAGTGCGGCCTCGGCCGCACCGTAGCGGGTGCGGAACACCGCGTCGGGCTCGCTGTGCGTCAGGTTCAGCCCACCGCGCCCGGCGAGCAGGAACTTGCGGCCCACCGACGGCATGGCGTCGAAGACGTCGACCGGCAGGTCGGCGGCAGCCAGGGTCTCCGCCGCCATCAGGCCGGCCGGGCCGCCGCCGACGACGGCCACGTTCGGCGCGGCCGTCATGCGCGGGACGACCGGAAGGGGCGGCTCACCCGCCGACCTCGCGGCGCACCCGGGCCAGGGTCTGCACGACGATGGCCTGGTCGGCCGGCGTCAGGCCACCGTGCCGGGCCAGCACGTCGGCCACGGGCCGGCCACTGGCGCGAGCCACGAGCACGCCGTCCCGCTCCACCAGCGACCCGCGAACGAACGCGGCGGCCGACCCGTGACAGCTGCGGCAATGCTCGGCGTAGCGCGGCGGCGTGGTGACCTGGGCCGCCAGCATCGCCGTCACCGGGGCCACCAGGTCGTCGGCCAGCACGTGCGAGCGCAGGAAAGTGGCCAGATCGTCGACGTGGTGGCGGCCCACCAGCCGCCCGTCGCGCAGCGCCAGCGTGCGCCGCGCGAACGGGCCGGCGTCGCCGTGGCAGGACTGGCAGCGGTCGTCCCAGTAGGCATGCAGGTCGATGGCCGCGGCGGGTTCGGGCGCTGCCACCAGCAGCGCCGCCCACCCCAGGCCGACCAGGCCCGCAAGCCTCACAGCGGCTCCGGCCGCAGGCGGGCCGGCCCGGGCCCGGCGTTCGCCAGCGTCTGCGCCAGCAGCGCGGTGGCGGCATGCACCGCCTCGAGGGTCGGCGTCGGCACACCGGCCACCTGGCCGAGCTCAATCACCGCGCCCACCAGCGCCGCCAGTTCCAGGCCGCGGCCGGCCTCCACGTCCTGCAGCATCGAGGTCTTGTGCGCCCCCACCGCTTCGGCCCCGGCCAGGCGCTGCTCGAGCGTGATGCGGAAGCGCACGCCCAGGGCCTCGGCCACGGCCTGGCCTTCGGCCATCATGCGGCGGGCCAGTTCACGCGTGGGCGCGAAGCGGCAGATGTCCTCCAGCGTGGCATGCGTCAGCGCACTGATCGGGTTGAAGCTGAGGTTGCCCCAGAGCTTGACCCACAGCTCGCCACGGATGTCGCGGCTGACCGGCGCCTTGAAGCCGGCGCTCATCAGCGCCTGCGACAGCGCCTCCACGCGCGCACTGCGGCTGCCGTCCAGTTCGCCCAGCGAGAAGCGGTTGCCCTCGATCACGCGCACCACCCCGGGTTCGACCAGTTCCGACGCCGGGTAGACCACGCTGCCGACCAGGCAGCCCGGGTCGAACGCGGCGGCGAGCCGCCCCCCGGGGTCCACGCTCTCGACCACGCGGCTCTGCCAGGGGCCGTCCAGGCGCTGGAAGTACCACCAGGGCACGCCGTTGACCATGGTGACCAGCATGGTCTGCGGGCCCAGGCCGTCCTTCAGGCCCGGCAGCAGGTCGGCCACCTGGTGGGCCTTGACGGTCAGCAGCACGGCATCGGCCGGCCCGGCGTCAGCCAGCGCCGCCACGGCGCGCACGCTCGACGTGTGGCGTTCGCTGCCGTCCTCCTCGATCAGGCGGAAACCGCGTGCGTTGATGGCCTCGAGGTTGCGGCCACGCGCCAGAAAGGCCACCTCGTGGCCCGCCAGCGCGAGACGTGCGCCCAGGTAGCCGCCGATGGCGCCGGCGCCGACGACCGCGAACTTCACGCCAACCCCAGCTTCTGCGCCAGCCCGATGCGCTGCAGCTTGCCGGTGGCGCCCTTGGGGATCTCGTCCATGAACAGGATCTTCGCCGGCACCTTGAAGTCGGCCGCGCGGCCCCCGACGAAGGACTGCAACTCGCGTTCGGTCACGGCCGCGCCCTCCTTGAGCACGACCACGGCAGCCACCTCCTCGCCCAGCTTGGGGTGCGGCAGCGCGAAGCACACCACCTGCGCCACCGCCGGGTGGTCCATCAGGATCTCGTCGACCTCGCGCGGGCTGATCTTCTCGCCGCCGCGGTTGATGATCTCCTTCAGGCGGCCCGTCAGGCTCAGGTAGCCGTCGGCGTCCATCACGCCCTGGTCGCCGGTGCGGAACCAGCCGTCGGTGAAGGCCTCGGCGTTGGCCTTGTCGTTGGCCTCGTAGCCGCGCGTCACGTTCGGCCCGCGGATCACGATCTCGCCGACCTCGCCGCGCGGCAGCAGCGCCCCGCCCTCGCCCATGATGGCGATCTCCGGCCCCGCCGCCAGGCCCACGCTGCCGGGCTTGCGCACCGCCGGCGGCAGCGGGTTGCTGGCCATCTGGTGCGTGGCCTCGGTCATGCCGTAGGCCTCGATCAGCGGCGCACCGAAGACTTCCTCGAGTTCGCGGATCACCTGGGGCGGAATCGAGGAACTGGACGAGCGCAGGAAGCGCAGCGGATGGCGGCGGATCACGTCCAGGTTCTTCGATGCCCGGCCCAAGATCGCCTGGTGCATCGTCGGCACGGCCGTGTACCAGGTGGGCCTGGCCTCGTCCATCCAGCCGAAGAACTTCAGCGCATTGAAGCCCGGCGTGCAGAACACCTGCGAGCCGGCCGCCAGCGGCGCCAGCACCCCGGCGATCAGGCCGTGGATGTGGAACAGCGGCATGATGTTCAGCCCGCAGTCGGCCGCGGTGAAGCGCAGCGTGTCGCGGATATGCACCGCCGAGGCCGCCAGGTTGCGTTGCGACAGCGGCACGATCTTCGGCCGCGACGTGGTGCCCGAGGTGTGCAGCAGCATCGAGACGTCGCCGGGATGGGCCGGGCCGCCTGCGGCCGCGGACTGCAGCGGGAGTTCGTCCGACTGCAGCGTGAACTGCCCGGCCGCGTCGCCCGGTGTCAGCGTGATCAGCGCCACGCCGAGCCGACGCGCCACGTCCACCGCCGGGCTGGTGCTGCCGGCCTCGACGATCAGCGCCTTGGCGCGCAGGTCGCTCAGGTAGAACTCGAACTCCTCGGCGCGGTAGGCCGGGTTCAGCGGCGCGCTGGTGACGCCGGCTGCGCAGGCCAGGAAGCTGCTGGCCATCTCCGGCCCGTTGGGCAGCACGATGGCCACGCGATCGTTGCGGCCGATGCCGCGGGCGTTCAGCCAGGCCAGCGTGGTGTCGATCTGCGTGCGCAGACCGGTGTGCGTCAGGGGCGCGCGGCCAGGCGCCGCCAGGGCCGGCGCGGCCGGATCGGCGGCGGCCAGCAGCTTAACCAGGGTCAAGTTCGTGTCCATGTGCCCAGTGTAGAGTCCCCGCCGTGCTGGAAATCCAGGATCTCGAGGCCCGCCGCGGCCGCCGCGTGCTGTTCTCCGGGCTGGGTTTCCAGGCCGAGGCCGGCCGCCTCGTGCGCGTGGCCGGGCCCAACGGCGCAGGCAAGACCACGCTGCTGCGCATGCTCGTGGGCCTGGGCACGCCCACGGCCGGCACGGTGCGCTGGCGCGGGCAGCCGCTGCGCGCCGCGCGCGAGCTGTTCCACCGCGAGCTGGCCTGGGTGGGCCATGCCGCGGCGCTGAAGGACGACCTGACCGCGGCGGAGAACCTGCGCGCGATGGCCGTGCTCGGTGGTGACGACCCGTCGCCCTCCGAGACTGCCACCGCGCTGGCCGCCGCCGGTCTGAAGGGCCGCGAACGCCTGCCGGCGCGCGTGCTGTCGGCCGGGCAGCGGCGGCGCGTGGTGCTGGCCCGGTTGGCACTGCCGCAGGCGGCCGCACTGCGCACGCTGTGGGTGCTGGACGAACCCTTCAATGCCCTGGACGTAGCCGCGGCCGACTGGCTGGCCGGTTTGGTGCGCACCCACCTCACGCGCGGCGGCATCGTGGTGCTGACCAGCCACCAGGCGATCCCGCTGGACGGCCTGGCCGACCCGTTGACGGTGTCGCTGGGCGACCCATTGCCGGCCACCGCATGAACGTCGCCAGCCACGTCGCCACGCTGCGCACGCTGTTCCTGCGCGACCTGACGCTGGCCCAGCGCCGCAAGGCCGACGTGCTGGGCGCGGCGGTGTTCTTCGTCATCGTCACCAGCCTGTTCCCGCTGGCCATCGGGCCCGAGCCGCAATTGCTGCAGCGCATGGGGCCGGGCGTGGTCTGGGTGGCGGCGCTGCTGGCGGCCATGCTGGGCATGCCGAAGATGTTCGCCGACGACGCGGTGGACGGCACGCTGGAACAGCTGCTGCTGTCGACCACGCCGCTGGCGCTGCTGGTGCTGGCCAAGGTGGCGGCGCACTGGCTGCTGTCGGGCCTGCTGCTGGTCATCGTCTCACCGGTGCTGGCCGTGCAGTACGGGCTGCCCGGTGAACAGATCGGCGTGCTGATGCTGTCGCTGCTGATCGGCACGCCGGTGCTCAGCCTGATCGGCGCCATCGGCAGTGCCCTCACGGTCGGCGTGCGCGGCGCGGCGGTGCTGCTGTCGCTGCTGGTGCTGCCACTGGTGACGCCGGTGCTGATCTTCGGCGCCGGGGCCGTGGAGGCCGCCGGCAGCGGCCTGGGGGCGGCTGCGCACCTGTCGCTGCTGGGGGCGATGCTGGCCGCCGCCGCCTTCGGCGCGCCGCTGGCCGTGGCAGCCGCACTGCGCATAAGCCTTGACTGATATAGGGACTCCCTTCGGGCACAATCCGCGATTGGCCATGTCACGCATCAACTGGTTCTATTTCGCGGCGCCGCAGCGCTTCTACGGGCTGGCGGGCAAGCTGGTCCCGTGGTGTGCGGCGGCGGCCGTCGCGCTGGCCGCCTACGGGCTGTGGATGGGCCTGCTGGTGGCGCCCACCGACTTCCAGCAGGGCGAGAGCTACCGCATCATCTTCATCCACGTGCCGGCCTCGTGGATGGCCATGGTGCTCTACCTGGCCATGGCCTTCTGGGCCGCGGTGGGCCTGATCTTCAATGCCCGCCTGGCCGCCATGCTGGCACAGGCCATCGCCCCCACCGGCGCGCTGATGGCCTTCCTGAGCCTGTGGACCGGCGCGCTGTGGGGCAAGCCGACCTGGGGCACCTGGTGGGTGTGGGACGCGCGGCTCACGTCCACGCTGATCCTGCTGTTCATGTACATCGGCTTCATGGCGCTGCGCGGCGCCATCGAGGACGAGCGGCGGGCCGACCGGGCATCCGCCCTGGTGGCCATCGTCGGCGCGGTCAACGTGCCCATCATCTACTTCTCGGTGAAGTGGTGGAACACGCTGCACCAGGGCGCCTCGGTGCGGCCGCTGAAGGGCTCGACGATGGCCGACGTGATGCTCGAGGCCATGCTGATCATGGCGCTGGCCTTCTGGGCCTACGCCTTCGCCGTGGTGCTGGCCCGTGTGCGCACCATCATCCTGGAACGCGAACGCGGCGCGGCCTGGACGCAGTCGGTCCTCCCCGCCACCCGCGAGGCCACGGCATGAGCGGGATCTACTGGAAGAGCCTGGACGACTTCCTGGCCATGGGCGGCTACGGCCTCTACGTCTGGGGCTCGTTCGGCATGGTGGTCCTGGTGCTGGCCGCGGAACTCTGGGCCCTGCGCCAGCGTCGGAAGGCGCTGACATCGGAGATCGACGAATGAAACCCCGTACCAAACGCGCCCTGGCCATCGTCGCCGGCGTCGCCACGCTCGGCGTCGCCACGGCCCTGGTGCTCAACGCCTTCCAGAGCAACCTGGTGTTCTTCTTCAGCCCCAGCCAGGTGGCCTCCAACGAGGCGCCGAAGGACCGCGCCTTCCGCATCGGCGGCATGGTCGAGGACGGAAGCCTGCAGCGCGACGCCAACGGTCTGACGGTGCGCTTCGTCGTCACCGACACCGCCAAGACCGTGCCGGTCACCTACACCGGCATGCTCCCGGACCTGTTCTCCGAAGGCAAGGGCGTGGTGGCCCAAGGCAAGCTGGGGCCGGATGGCGTCTTCGTCGCCGACCAGGTGCTGGCCAAGCACGACGAGAACTACATGCCGCCGGAGGCCGCCGAGGCGCTGGCCAAGGCCAAGCAGGGCCAGATGCCGTCGCTGCAGCAACAGATGGAGGCTCGGCAGTGATCCCGGAGGTCGGGCACTTCGCGCTCATCCTGGCGCTGGCGGTGGCGCTGCTGGCGCAGACGGTGCTGCCGCTGGTCGGCAGTTTCCGCGGCCAGGCGGCCTGGGTGGCGCTGGCCCGGCCCGCAGCCTGGGTGCACTTCGGATTGCTGGCGGTGGCCTTCGGCTGCCTGATCCACGCCTTCGTCACCAGCGACTTCTCGGTGCTGCTGGCGGCCGAGCACTCGAACACCGCCCTGCCCGTCTACTACAAGGTCACTGCCGTCTGGGGCAACCACGAAGGCTCGATCCTGATGTGGGCGCTCATCCTCGCCGGCTGGACGGTGGCCGTGGCCACGTTCTCCCGCCAGCTGCCCGACGTGATGGTGGCCCGCGTGATCGCGGTGATGGGCTTCGTCAGCGTGGGTTTCCTGCTCTTCACGCTGTTCACGTCCAACCCCTTCGAGCGCCTGCTGCCGGCCGCCGCCGACGGCCGCGACCTGAACCCGCTGCTGCAGGACCCGGGCATGATCTACCACCCGCCGCTGCTCTACATGGGCTACGTCGGGTTCTCGGTGGCCTTCGCCTTCGCGGTGGCCGCGCTGATCTCCGGCCGGCTGGACAGCACCTGGGCGCGCTGGTCGCGCCCCTGGACCACCGCCGCCTGGCTGTTCCTGACCCTGGGCATCGCGCTGGGCAGCGCCTGGGCCTATTACGAGCTGGGCTGGGGCGGCTGGTGGTTCTGGGACCCGGTCGAGAACGCCTCCTTCATGCCCTGGCTGGCAGGCACGGCGCTGATCCACTCGCTGGCCGTGACCGAGAAGCGCGGCGGCTTCAAGATGTGGACGGTGCTGCTGGCCATCCTGGCCTTCAGCCTCAGCCTGATGGGCACCTTCCTCGTGCGCTCGGGCGTGCTGAGCTCGGTGCACGCCTTCGCCACCGACCCTGCGCGGGGCGTCTTCATCCTCAGCTTCCTGGGCATCGTCATCGGCGGCTCGCTGGCGCTGTTCGCGTGGCGCGGCCCCAAGGTGGGCGTGGGCGGGCTGTTCGACCCCGTGTCGCGCGAAGGCATGCTGCTGGCCAACAACGTGCTGCTGATGGTGGCCACCGCCGCCGTGCTGCTGGGCACGCTGTACCCGCTGGTGATCGACGCACTGGGCCTGGGCAAGATCTCGGTCGGCCCGTCGTACTTCAACGCCGTGTTCGTGCCGCTGATGGTGCCGGCCATGTTCCTGATGGGCATCGGTCCGATCGCGAAGTGGAAGAAGGCATCGCTGCCGGAACTGGCCGTGCAGCTGCGCTGGGCGGCGGCCGTCAGCCTCGTGGCGGCGCTGATCGCGCCCTTCCTGATGGGCAGCTTCAAGCCGCTGGTGGGCTTCATGCTGTTCCTGGCCTTCTGGATCCTGGCCACCACGGCGCACACGCTATGGCAACGCGTGCAGGGCCAGCCGTTCGCGCTGTGGGGCCAGCGCCTGCGCACGCAGACGGGCAGCTGGTACGGCATGCTGCTGGCGCACGCCGGCGTGGGCGTGTTCATCATCGGCGTGACACTGGTCGGCGGCTACGAGACCGAGCAGGACCTGCGCATGGAGATCGGCAGCACCGCCACCGCCGGCGGCCACGACTTCAAGCTCGTGGGTCTGCAGAACGTGCAGGGCCCGAACTACGTGGCGGTGCGCGCCACCTTCGAGGTCAGCCGCGACAGCCGCTTCGTCGAGTACCTCTATCCGGAGAAGCGCACCTACACCGTCAGCCGCATGCCGATGACCGAGGTCTCGATCGACCGTGGCGTCTTCCGTGACCTGTATGTCTCGATGGGCGAGCCGCTGGACGGCGGCGCCGCCTGGAGCGTGCGCCTGTACGTCAAGCCCTTCGTCAACTGGATCTGGGGCGGCTGCCTGCTGATGGCCCTGGGCGGCGTGCTGGCCGTGGCCGACCGGCGCTACCGCCTGCACAGCCGGCGCACTGAAGCGCTGCCCGCCGGAGCGCGCGCCGCATGAAGCGCTACCTGATCCCGCTGGGCATCTTCGTGGTGCTGGCGCTGTTCCTGGGCGTGGGGCTGAAGCTCAACCCGCGTGAAGTACCGTCGCCGCTGATCGACAAGCCGGCGCCGGCCTTCAGCCTGCCGACGCTGGGCGACCCGGCCGTCACCTTCGCCGCCGAGCAGATGAAGGGCAAGGTCTGGGTGCTCAACGTCTTCGCGTCGTGGTGCGTGCCCTGCCTGGCCGAGCACCCCTACGTGACGCAGCTGGCGCGCATGCCGGGCGTCAACGTGGTCGGCCTGAACTACAAGGACAAGCCGGAGGACGCCAAGCGCTGGCTGGCCCGCCATGGCGACCCCTACCAGACCATCGCCGCCGACGCCAACGGCCGCGTGGGCATCGACTTCGGCGTCTACGGCGTGCCCGAGACCTTCGTCATCGACCGCAACGGCGTCATCCGCCACAAGCAGATCGGGCCGATCACGCCGCAGGCGCTGAACGACGAGATCCTGCCGCTGCTGAAGAAGCTCGATGGCTAGCCGGATCGTCGCCGCGCTGGCGGCGGGCGGGCTGGCGTGCATGCTGGCCACGGCCGTCGCCCAGGAGGCCCGCCCGCTGGCCGCCGACCCGGCGCTCGAGGCCAAGGTCTTCGAGATCGCCCACGACCTGCGCTGCCTGGTCTGCCAGAACGAAACCATCGCCGCGTCCAACGCCGACCTGGCGGTGGACCTGCGCCAGCAGGTGCGCGAACAGCTGATCGCCGGTCGCACGCCGGACGAGATCCGCGCCTACATGGTCGAGCGCTACGGCGACTTCGTGCTCTACAAGCCGCCATTCAAGCCGCTGACCTGGCTGCTGTGGATCGGCCCCTTCGTGCTGCTGGCGGCCATGGCCTGGGTCATGGCGCGCACGCTGCGGCAACGCCGCGAGGCAGCAGCGGCGGCCGCGGCGCCGTTGAGCGACGCCGAGGCGCGCCGCGCCCGTGAACTGCTGGCCGCTGCGGACACGCCGGACGCCCACGGCCCCGAGACCCCCCGATGACGATGTTCTGGATCCTCGCCGCCGTGATGGTGGTGGTGTCGCTGGGCGTGCTCGTGCGCCCGCTGCTCGCGGCCAAGGCGCCTGCGGCCGACGACACGGCGCAGACCAACCTGCGCGTGCTGCGCGACGCCATGGCCGAGCTCGACGCCGAACTGGCCGCCGGCGAACTCAGCGCGGAGCAGCACGCGCAGGCGCGCACCGAGCTCGAGCGACGAGTGCTGGAGGAGACGGCCGACGACCACGCCAGCCCCCGCGCCAGCGCGGCCCCGCGCGGCGCCCGCGCCAGTGCCATCGTCCTGGCCGTGCTCGTGCCCGCGACGGCCGTCCTGCTCTACGCCCAGCTCGGCGACCGGCGTGGCCTCGACCCGGTGCTGGCGCAGCCGCCCGCGCACGCCACGGCGGCCGACATCGACACGCTGGTGCAGCGCCTGGCCGACCGCATGAAGGCCGAGCCTGCCGACCCGCAGGGCTGGCTGCTGCTGGGCCGCGCCTACGCCGGCCTGCAGCGCTTCGAGGAGGCCCGCGACGCCTACCGCGAGGCCATGCAGCGCATGACCCCTGACGCCAACCTGCTGGCCGACTATGCCGACGTGCTGGCGATGACCCAGGGCCGCACGCTGGCCGGCGAGCCGGAGAAGCTGGTGCTGCAGGCGCTGGCGCTGGACCCGGACCACCTGAAGTCGCTGGCCCTGGCCGGCTCCGCCGCCTTCGAACGCGGCGACCCCAAGGCCGCGCTGGCCCACTGGACCCGCGCCAAGGCGCTGGCGCCGCCGGACAGCCCCTTTGCCGGTGGCCTGGACCCAGGCATCGCCGAAGCCCGCGCCGCCGCAGGGCTTCCGGCCAACACCCCGGCGGCCACCCCGCCCACGCCTGCGGCGGCGACCGGTGGTCTGCAGGTCACCGTGCGCCTGGACCCTGCCCTGGCCGGTCAGCTGCAGCCCGGTGACACGCTGTTCGTCTTCGCCCGCGCCGCCGAGGGCCCGCGCATGCCGGTGGCCATCGCCCGACTGCAGGCCACGGCCGAGCCTGTTCAGGTGACGCTGGACGACAGTTCGGCCATGACCCCGGCCATGCGCCTGTCCGGCCAGACCCGCGTGGTGGTCGGCGCCCGTGTCTCGCGCAGCGGCAACGCCACGCCGCAGCCGGGCGATCTCGAGGGCGAATCGGTGCCGATGGCGCCGAGCGGCACGGTCGAGCTGTCGATCGACCGCGTCCGGCGATAGCCGGGGGGGTTTCGCACGAGGGGCGTGAGAAATTCCCCCTCAAGCTCGGACGTGATCGGCCGATCACAGGCAGGCGGACCCGTTGTGCCTCACCCTCTGGCGGGGCAGCGCCGTCCGTTGGGAGTTCGGCATGCACAAGAAGAGCGTCCCGCCCGCCTCCACCGCACCCCGCCAAACGACGGCGGCGGGGGCCAGGCCGGAGGACCAGGTGTGAACACGCGTGACAACGACGGCGCGAAGGACGACGTCTACGACGAACTCGGCCATGTGGCCCGGCAGCTGCACAGCGCGGTCGTGCAGCTCGGGGTGGACGGCTACCTGCACCGCATCGCCAGCGAGATTCCGGATGCCCGCGAGCGCCTGGTCTACGTCGGCCAGCTCACCGACCGCGCCGCGCACAAGGTGCTTGGCCTGGTCGAGCAGGGGCAACCGGAATGCCGTGCGCTGCGCGACGATGCCCAGGCGCTGTGTGCCAAGCTCGACGCCGCCGCCGTGGGCGCCAGCACCGAGCAGGCCGCACTGCTGGCCGAAGCCCGCCGCTTCGCCGAACAGGCCGCCGCGCGCGCCGACCAGCAGCACGAGACGCTCAGCGAGATCATGCTCAGCCAGGACTTCCAGGACCTGTCAGGCCAGGTGATCCAGAAGGTGGTGAGGATCATCAGCGAGACCGAGGACCAGCTGCTCGGCCTGCTGCTCAAGCACGCGCCGATGCAGGCGTCCGACCTGAAGCACCAGCCTCAGCAGGACCTGCAGGGCCCGCAGGTGGAAGGCAAGGCCCTGGACCAGGGTGACGTCGACGACCTGCTGGCCTCACTGGGCTTCTGAGCGCGCGCGAGGCCGACGGGCGGGCCCGACGCTGCCCGCTGGCACCCGTGGGCACGGCCCGTCAGGGGCTCATCGCCGCGTGGCGCATCAGCAGCACGGCGAGCACGCCCATCGTGCCTGCGATCAGCCCGTCCAGCACCTGCCAGGCACGTGGCCTCGCGAACCACGGTGCCAGCGCCTGGGCACCAAACCCCAGCAGCACGAACCACAGCAGACTGGCGCTGCTGGCACCGGCCACGAACCAGGCCCGCAGCCCCGTCGGCTGCTGGGCGCCGATGCTGCCGACCAGCAGCACCGTGTCCAGGTAGACGTGCGGATTCAGCAGGGTGAAGGCCGCGGCTTGCACCAGTGCGCCCGCCCGGGTCAGGCCGGCCCCGCCGGCGGCCGCATCCAACCCCTGCGGGCGGCGCGCACGCTGCAGTGCCCGCCATCCGTACACGGCCAGGAACACTGCGCCGGCGACAGCCAGCGCACGCGCCAGCCCGGGTCGCTCGCCCAAGGCCTGGGCCATGCCGAACACGCCTGCGGCGATGAGCACCGCGTCGGCGGCCGCGCAGAACATCACCACACTGGCGACGTGCTCGCGGCGCAGGCCCTGGCGCAGCACGAAGGCGTTCTGCGCGCCGATGGCCACGATGAGCCCGAAGCCGAGCGCAAAGCCCTGGGCCAGGACCGGCAAGGCCGGCAGCAGAGGGTCGATCGGCCACATCACCCGTCGATCTTGCACACGGCCCTCTGATTAGACAAACTCATTCATCTACTCCTGCTGTAGTTGAACTGAATCATGCTGGATTACGCGGCGCTGTCCGCCCTGGCCGCGGTCGTCCGCGAGGGCAGCTTCGAGCGTGCGGCCCAGGTGTTGCACGTCACGCCGTCGGCCGTGTCGCAGCGCATCCGGGCGCTGGAAGAGCGCATCGGCTGTGCGCTGGTGGTGCGGGCCCAGCCCTGCACGGCCACCGAGACAGGGCGGCGCCTGTGCCAGCACGTGGACCGCGTGCGCCTGCTCGAGCAGGACCTGCAGGGCACGCTGCCAGGGCTCGCGTCTGCGGGCGACGCACGCGTGACGGTGCCGGTGGCCGTGAACGCCGACAGCCTGGCCACCTGGTTCGCGCCTGCGGTGGCCGCCTTCGCGGCCGAGGCACCGGTGCTGCTGGCGCTGTCGGTGGACGACCAGGACCACACGGCCGAGTGGTTGCGCAGCGGCGCGGTGCTGGCCGCCGTCACCGGCACCGGCCGCGCGGCGGCGGGCTGCAGCAGCCGCCCGCTGGGCGCCATGCGCTACGTGGCCGCGGCCAGCCCGGCGTTCGTGGCCCGCCACTTCGCCAACGGCGTCGGCGCGGGCAGCCTGTCGCGGGCACCGAGCCTGGTCTTCAACAGCAAGGACGACCTCCAGGCCCGATGGGTGCGGCGCCTGTGCCACCGCGATGTCGACCTGCCGCAGCACACGGTGCCGTCCACGCAGGCCTTCGTCACCGCGGCGCTGGCGGGCATGGGCTGGGGCATGCAACCGCTGGCGCTGATCACGACGCACCTGCGGGACGGCGCGCTGGTCGAGCTGGTGCCGGACACGCCGCTGGACCTGCCGCTGTTCTGGCAGCACGCCCGCGCCGCGTCCTCGGTGCTGGCCGGGCTGGGCCGCGCCGTGTCGGCGGCTGCGGCGCGGTCGCTATTGCAGCCCTGAGGTGCACCGGCTTTCCACGACTTAGCATGGGCACCATGCCGATGCCTGTCACCAAGCGTCTTGACAACGGCGGCGCCACCCGCCGACGGATGCTGGCCGCCGCCGCCGTGGTCTTCGCGCCGGCGCTGCGCGCCCAGCCCCGATTCCCGCAGCGCACGATCACGATCGTCGTGCCCTTCGGGGCCGGCGGCATCGCCGACCTGATGGCGCGCAGCGTGGCCGAGCAGATGGCCACCCGCCTGGGGCAGCCGGTGGTCATCGAGAACAAGCCTGGCGCCGGCAGCATCGTCGCCAGCCGGGCCGTGGCCAGCGCGGAGCCCGACGGCCACACGCTGCTGCTGATGAGCAACGGTCACGCCGTCAGCGTGGGCCTGTTCCGGCAGCTGCCGGTGGACCCGCGGCGCGCCTTCACGCCCATCACCACGCTGGGCTTCTTCGACCTCGGCCTGTTCGTGCCGGCCGGCAGCCGCTTCGCCTCCCTGGCCGACCTGCTGGCCTTCGCCAAGGCCAATCCGGGCCGCCTGACCGTGGGCAGCATCGCCCCAGGCAGCACGCAGCACCTGGCCGGCCGGCTGTTCGACACCACGGCCGGCGTCGACAGCCTGGCCGTGCCCTACAACGGCAGCCCGGCGGTGCTGGCCGCGCTGCGCGGCGGGCAGGTGGACGTGGCCGTCGAGATCGTCGGCCCGATGCTGCCGCAGGTGCAGGCCGGCGCCGTGCGCGCGCTGGCTGTCACCGGCGCGCAGCCCAACGCGGCCCTGCCAGGTGTGCCGACGGTGGCGCAGGCCGGCGTGGCCGGCTACGAGGTCACCTCCTGGAGCGGCCTGGCGGCGCCGGCCGGCACGCCGGCGGCCACGCTGCAGACCTTGCACGACGCGGCGCAGGCGGCGCTGGCCAGCCCGGCAGTGCAGCAGCGGCTGGCCGCCCTGGGCGTGCGGCTGCAGGGCAGCACGCCGGGCGCCATGGCAGCACTGCTGGCCGGCGAGATCGAGCGCTGGGGCGCGGTGATCCGCCGCGCGGGCCTGACGCCGCAGTGAGCTGGCGCTGCGGCGGTGCGCTCAGCCTAGGCTCAGTGAGCGCCGCCGCCGTCCACGGCCGTACCGCCCCGCGCCGGCCGGGTCAGCCACACCAGCGGGATCAGCGCCAGGAACAGCCAGGCCGACAGGCGGAACAGGTCCGTGGCGGCCATCGTGAAGGCCTGCTGGTCGATCAGGCGGTTGACCATCGCCGCCGCGGCCTCTGGGCCCAGGCCGGCGCTGCCCAGCTGGGCGAAGGCGCTGTCGGCCGCGGCGCGGCCGGTGTGCACCTGCGACGCCAGCTCGGCGTGGTGCAGCGCCGCGCGGCGCTCCCACAGCGTGGTCATCAGCGAGGTGCCGATGGCGCCCGAGGCGATGCGCGCGAAATTGCTCAGGCCGGCGGCGGCCGGGATCTGCGGCGGGGCCAGGCCGCTGAAGACGATGGACTGCAGCGGGATGAAGAACAGCGCCACCGCCGCGCCCTGCAGGATCGTCGGAATCAGGATGTCGATGAACGGCGTCTGCGTGTCGAAGTGCCCGCGCATCCACAGCACCAGCGCAAAGCCCAGGAACGCGGCCGTGGCCAGGCGGCGCGGGTCGATGCGGGCCACGTTGCGCCCCACCCACGGCGACATCACGATCGCCAGCAGGCCCACCGGCGCCATCGCCAGCCCGGCCCAGGTGGCGGTGTAACCCATCCACTGCTGCAGCCACAGCGGCAGCAGCACCACGTTGCCGAAGAACAGCCCGTAGGCCACCGACAGCGACAGCGTGCCGAGCGCGAAGTTGCGGCGCGCGAACAGGCGCAGGTCCACCACCGGGTGCGCCTCGGTCAGCTCCCAGACCAGGAAGAAGGCCAGGCCCACCACGGTGGCCACGGCCAGCGCCACGATGGGCGTGGATTCGAACCAGTCGTGCTCCTTGCCCAGGTCCACCATCAGCTGCATGCTGCCCACCCACAGCACCAGCAGCGCCAGGCCGATGCCGTCCACCGGCACCTTGCGCGGCGCGGTGTCGCGGTCCTTGTACATCTGCCAGCTGGCCAGGCCCGCCAGCAGGCCCACCGGCACGTTGATGTAGAAAATCCACGGCCAGGTGATGTGGTCGGTGATCCAGCCGCCCAGCAGCGGCCCGACCACGGGCGCCACCAGGGTCGTCATGCCCCAGAAGGCCATGGCCATGCCGGCCAGCGCCGGCGGGTAGGTGGCCAGCAGCAGGGTCTGCGACAGCGGGATCATCGGCCCGGCCACGAAGCCCTGGAACACGCGCGCGGCGATCAGCGTCTCGATGGTCGGCGCCAGGCCGCACAGCCACGACGCCAGCACGAACAGCAGCACGCTGGTGACGAACAGCCGCACGGGGCCGAAACGCTGCGTCAGCCAGCCGGTCAGCGGCACCGAGATCGCGTTGGCCACCGCGAACGAGGTGATGACCCAGGTGCCCTGCGCCGGGCTCACGCCCATGTCGCCGGCGATGGCCGGGATCGACACGTTGGCGATCGACGTGTCGAGCACGTTCATGAAGGTGGCCAGCGACAGCGCCACCGTGCCCAGGGCACGGGCGCTGCCGGTCAGCGGCGGGATCGCCGGCGGGCGGGCCGGCGACGCCGCAGCCGGCCCAGGGGGCGCAGGCGGCGCGCCGGAGCCGCCCGCCGCGGCCGACGCGATCGTCGTGCTCATGTGCTCATGGCCTCAACGCTGCGCCGCCACCGCCGTGCTGCCCTCGGCGTCGACGTCGACCGTGGCCTGCATCGACAGCCCGACCCGCAGCGGGTGGACCGCCAGCTGGGCCGGGTCGAGCGCGATGCGCACTGGCACGCGCTGCACCACCTTGATCCAGTTGCCGGTGGCGTTCTGCGCCGGCAGCAGGGCGAAGGCGCTGCCGGTGCCGGCGCCCAGGCCGGTGATGCGCCCCGTGAACTCGACCCGGCTGCCGTACAGGTCGGCCGTCAGCCGCACCGGCTGGCCGACGCGCATGCGGCGCAGCTGCACCTCCTTGAAGTTGGCGTCCACCCAGGCCCTGTCCAGCGCCACCACGCTCATCAGCGGCGCACCGGCGGCGATGCGCTGGCCCACCTGCACGCTGCGGCGCGCCACCTGGCCACCCACCGGCGCGCGCAGCTCGGTGCGCTGCAGCGCGAGCTCGGCCTCGTGCACCGCCGCGCGGGCCTGCAGCACCGCCGGATGCTCGTCCACGGCCGTGCCGGCCACCAGGGCCGCGCTGGCGGCCGCCTGCTGGCGCGCGGCCTGCTCCGCCGCCTGGGTGGCGGCCAACGCACTGCGGGCGGCGGCCACGGCCGCCTGCGCATGCTGCATCTCCTCGGCACCGACGGCGCCGCTGGCCAGCAGCGGCTGGCGGCGGGCCACGTCGTCCTCGGCACGCTGCAGTTCGGCGCGGGCGCGCGCCACCTCCGCCGCGCGCAGCGCCACCTGGGCGCGGCTGGCCGCGTCCTGCGCCACCAGGGTGCGCACCTCGCGCAGGGTCTGCCCGAGCTTGGCCTCGGCGCGTGCCAGGGCGAGCTTGGCGTCGGCCGGGTCCAGGCGCAGCAGCAGCTGGCCGGGCTGCACGGTCTCGGTGTCGTCGACCAGCACCTCCAGCACGGTGCCCGGCTGCTGGGCCGTGACCTGCACCGTGGTGGCCTGAACGTAGGCGTTGTCGGTGGACTCCTGGTGGCGCAGCACCAGGGCCCACCAGGTGGCCCAGGCGGCCGCGGCCAGCAGCACGGCGGCCGTCAGCGCGATCAGCGCGGGCCGGCGCCTCGAGGGCGTTGCGGCCGGCGAGCCAACGGGTACGGAAGCAGAGGCGGGCGCGTTCATGTCGGGTTCTTTCCGGAATCAGTGGTCTCGGGCCCGAAGCCGCCCCCCAGGGCGAGCGCCAGGGCCACGTCGGCCGCCAGGCGGCGGCCGCGCAGGTCGCTGGCCGCCTGCTGCTGCAGCAGCACGGTGGATTGCGCGGTCAGCACCACGAGGTAGTTGCCCAGGCCGGCGCGGTAGCGCGCCAGCGCCAGTGCGTAGGCGCGTTCGGCGGCCGCGGCGGCCTCGGCCTGCGCGGCCTGCTGGGCCACGACGGCACGCTGCGTGCCCAGCGCGTCGGCCACCTCGCGCAGCGCGCGCAGCAGCGCGCCGTCGTAGGCCGCCACGGCGGCGCCCACCTCGGCGCGCCGGCCGCCGAGCTGGGCCTGCAGGCGGCCACCGTCGAACAGCGGCAGGTGCAGCGCCGGGCCGGCGCCGTACTGGCGCGCGCCCAGGTCCAGCCAGCGGTCCAGGCCCAGGCTGGACAGGCCGACGAAGGCGTTGAGGTTGATGCTGGGGTAGAAGGCGGCGCGCGCCTCGGCGACACCGGCGGTGGCCGCGTCGACCCGCCAGCGCGCGGCCACGAGGTCGGCACGCCGGCCCAGCAGGTCGGCCGGCCATGGGCTGTTCGGCGGCAGCGGGCGTGGCACTGCCAGCGTCGGCGCATGCGTCTGCAGCGCCGCCGGCGGCTGCGCCGTGAGCTCGGCCAGCGCATGCCGCGCACGGTCGATGGCGTCGTCCAGCGCCAGGCCCTGCGTGCGCGCCTGCGCCACCTGGCCGCGGGCCTGCTGCAGCTCGAGCTCGGTGTCCAGCCCGGCGGCGCGCCGTTCGGCCACCAGGGCCGCCACCTGTGCGCGCTGCGCCTCGGCGGTGGCCACCACCCGCCGCTGGTCCAGCAGCGCGGCCAGCTGGAAGTGGGTGGCGGCCACCTGGCCCGCCAGCATCACGCGCGCCGCCTGCAGGTCGGCCTCGGCCGCGCGCCGCTGGCCGATGGCCGCCTGCAAGGCGGCACGCTGGCCACCCGCCAGGTCCGGCGACCAGGCGGCGCCGACCTGCAGCGTCGCCGTCCAGCCGATGCTGCCGGCCACCGGCGGCGGGATCAGGCCACGGGCGGTGAATCGCTGGTCGGTGGCCTCGGCGCTCAGCCCGATCTGCACGGCGCGGCCGGCATCGCTAAGGGCCTGCAGGGCCGCAGCGCGCTGCACGCGGGCCTGGGCCGCGGCCAGCGACGGCGCGTCGGCGAGGGCGCGCTGCACCAGCGTGTCCAGCGCGGGATCGGCGAAGACCCGCCACCAGTCGGGTGCTGGCCAGTCGGCCGGGCCGAATGCGGGTCCGGAAGCGGATCCGGACGTCTCGGCCGCCCCGGCTGCGGGCAGCGCGCGGGGCGCTGGCAGCGGCGCCTGCGGACCCGGGGTGGCGCAGGCCGCCAGCAGCACGGCCAATGCCGAAGCGGCCCAGGCGGGCCGGGTCAGGAGGCGAACGGGGGTCATGCCGCCGCCCCCGTGCGTGCGGCCTGCAGGGCCTGCCCGTTGGCCGCCAGGCGCCCGATCAGGGCCAGCAGCTGCTGCCACTCGGCGCGCGTGAAGCCGGCGAGAAAGTCGTTGTTCACGCCCGCCAGCACGTGCGGCACCTGGCCCGCCACGGTGCGGCCGGCATCGGTGAGCGCCAGCTGCACGACCCGGCGGTCGCTCTCCGAGCGCTCCCGGGCGACCAGGCCCTTGGCCACCAGGCGGTCCAGCAGACGGGTCAGGGCGCCAGGGTCCATGTCCAGCTCCCGCGCCAGCTCGGCCGGGGTGTTCGCCTGGCCGATGGCCAGCAGCCACAGCGGGCGCCACTGCGCGTCGGTCAGGTCGTGCGCGGCCATGCGGTGCTCGACCTCGCGGCGCATCAGCTGCAGCAGCTGGTAGACCTGATGACCGACGCTGTGGTCGTACTGGTAGCGCGCGCCGTCGTAGAAGCGCCGGGGCGGGGACGATGCAGCCATCAGGATGTCCAGGCAATAGTTGCTTAGGCAAATGATGCCACAACAAGGATGCCGGCGTCGGGCTCGGGCTCAGGCTCAGGGGGCCACGGGCGGGCCGGCGGGCGGCGTTCCCGGCAGCAGGCTGGCGTCGTGGGCCGCGAGCATGGCCTCGCCGTGCTCCAGCACGAAGTAGCGCAGCGCCTCGGCCGCCGGCGACAGCGTGCGCCCCGACAGGTGCACCACGTTCCAGCTGCGCACGATGGGCGCGCCCTGAACGTCCAGGATGCCGAGCAGGCCGCTGCGCACCTCCAGCCCGATGGTGTGCAGCGACAAGAAGCTCAGACCCATGCCCGCCATCACCGCCTGCTTGATGCTCTCGTTGCTGGGCATCTCCATCGCCAGCGGCGGCGCAATGCGGTGGCGGGCGAAGAAGTCCTCCATGTGCTTGCGCGTGCCGGAGCCGGGTTCGCGGGCGATGAACGGCTCGCGCTCCAGCGCCAGCGGCGTCACCGGGTGCACGCGCATCAGCGGATGGTCCGGCGGCGCCACGAACACCTGCGGGTGGGCGGCAAAGGCCTCGGCGCGCGTGGCCAGGTCCTTGGGCGGCCGGCCCATGATGGCCAGGTCGATCTCGTTGCCGCGCAGCAGCGCCACCAGCTGTTCGCGGTTGGCCGACACGTGCAGCTTGAGCTCGACACCCGGGTGCTGCTCGCGGAACTGCACCAGCAGCCGCGGCAGGAAGTACTTGGCGGTGCTGACCAGGCCCACGTCCAGCCGGCCCACCTCCACGTGCTTCAGCCGCGCCATCGCGTCCTCGGCGTCCTTCAGCACCGCGAGCATGCGGCGCGCGTGCAGGAGCAGGTACTCACCTGCGGTGGTCAGCGACACCTGCCGTCCGCTGCGCTCGAAGAGCGGCAGGCCCACCGCGGCCTCCAGTTCCTTGACCTGCATGGTCACCGCCGGCGGCGTCAGGTGCAGCGCCTCTGCCGCGCGCACGAAGCTCAACCGCCGCGCCACCTCGGCGAACACCCGCATCTGGCGCAGCGTGACGTTCATTCAGGGTTTCTTAACTGGCAGGTCAGATCATCTGAATTTACCTTATTTCAGTCGCTGCTTACATTGGGCCCATCAACCCCCAGGAGACCTGCATGAACGCTCCCGTCGAGGCCGGCCTGAAGTCCGACGCCACCCAGATCACCGACACCAAGAAGCGCTACAGCGCGGGTGTCCTGAAGTACCGCCAGATGGGCTACTGGGTGCCCGACTATGTGCCCAAGGACACCGACACCATCTGCCTGTTCCGCATCACGCCGCAGGACGGCGTGGACCCGGTGGAGGCCGGCGCCGCCGTGGCCGGCGAGAGCAGCACCGCCACCTGGACGGTGGTCTGGACCGACCGCCTGACCGCGTGCGAGAACTACCGCGCCAAGTGCTACAAGGTCGAGCCGGTGCCGGGCCGGCCGGGCGAGTACTTCGCCTGGGTGGCCTACGACATCATCCTCTTCGAGGAAGGCTCGATCGCCAACGTCACGGCCAGCCTGATCGGCAACGTCTTCAGCTTCAAGCCGCTGAAGGCCGCCCGGCTGGAGGACATCCGCGTGCCGGTGGCCTACGTCAAGACCTTCAAGGGCCCGCCGACCGGCCTGATCGTCGAGCGCGAGCGCCTGGACAAGTTCGGCCGCCCGCTGCTGGGTGCCACCACCAAGCCGAAGCTGGGCCTGAGCGGGCGCAACTATGGCCGCGTGATCTACGAGGGCCTGAAGGGCGGCCTGGACTTCATGAAGGACGACGAGAACATCAACTCGCAGCCCTTCATGCACTGGCGCGACCGCTTCCTGTACGTGATGGACGGCGTCAACAAGGCCAGCGCGGCCACCGGCGAGGTCAAGGGCAGCTACCTGAACGTGACCGCCGGCACGATGGAGGCCATCTACGAGCGCGCCGAGCTGGCCAAGCAGCTGGGCAGCGTCGTGATCATGATCGACCTCATCGTCGGCTGGCCGTGCATCCAGAGCCTTGGCGAATGGTGCCGGAAGAACGACATGATCCTGCACCTGCACCGCGCCGGCCACGGAACCTACACGCGGCAGAAGAACCACGGCGTGAGCTTCCGCGTCATCGCCAAGTGGCTGCGCCTGGCGGGCGTGGATCACATGCACACCGGCACCGCGGTGGGCAAGCTCGAGGGTGACCCGCTGACCGTGCAGGGCTACTACAACGTCTGCCGCGACGCGTTCACCAAGCAGGACCTGCCGCGCGGCCTGTTCTTCGACCAGGACTGGTGCGACCTGAAGAAGGTGATGCCGGTGGCCAGCGGTGGCATCCACGCCGGCCAGATGCACCAGCTCATCGACCTCTTCGGCGACGACGTGATCCTGCAGTTCGGCGGCGGCACCATCGGCCACCCCGGCGGCATCCAGGCCGGCGCCGTGGCCAACCGCGTGGCGCTGGAGGCCATGGTCAAGGCGCGCAACGAGGGCAAGGACATCGCCAACGAAGGCCCGGACATCCTGCGCAAGGCGGCCCAGTTCTGCACGCCGCTGAAGCAGGCTCTGGATACCTGGGGCGAGATCAGCTTCAACTACACGTCCACCGACACGAGCGACTACGCCGTGACCCCGGGCGTGGCCTGACCGCATTCAAGGAGACCCGAACCATGATGACCAACCCCACCGGCCGCGTCACCCAGGGCCAGTTCAGCTTCCTGCCCGACCTGACCGACGCCGAGATCACCGCGCAGATCGAGTACGGCCTCGGCAAGGGCTACGCCTGGAGCGTCGAGTACACCGACGACCCGCACCCGCGCAACACCTACTGGGAGATGTTCGGCATGCCGATGTTCGACCTGCAGGACGCCGCCGGCGTGATGATGGAACTGCAGAACTGCCGCAAGACCTTCCCCAGCCACTACATCCGGCTGATGGCCTTCGACAACACCCGCGGCATCGAGTCGATCGCGATGAGCTTCATCGTCAACCGCCCCACCAACGAGCCCGGCTTCGGCCTGGTGCGCCAGGAGGTGGACGGCCGCAGCATCCGCTACACCATCCACAGCTACGCCACCGACAAGCCCGAGACGCAACGCTACTGACCCCGCCACGAAAGCCCGACCATGACCTACCGCATCGCACCGTCGCTGTTGTCCGCCGACTTCGCCCGCCTCGGCGACGAGGTGCGCGCGGTGGTCGAGGCCGGCGCCGACTGGATCCACTTCGACGTGATGGACAACCATTACGTGCCCAACCTCACCTTCGGACCGATGGTCTGCCAGGCCCTGCGCCAGCACACCACGGCACCCATCGACGTGCACCTGATGGTGCAGCCGGTGGACGCGCTGGCCCAGGCCTTCTGCCAGGCAGGTGCGGACATCGTCACCTTCCACCCCGAGGCCTCGGCGCACGTGGACCGCACGTTGCAGCTGATCAAGAGCGAAGGCAAGCAGTGCGGCCTGGTGTTCAACCCGGCCACGCCGCTGAGCATCCTGGAGTGGACGCTCGACAAGATCGACGTCGTGCTGCTGATGAGCGTGAACCCGGGCTTCGGCGGCCAGAGCTTCATCGAACACACGCTGCGCAAGTGCGAGCAGGCGCGCAAGCTGATCGACGCCAGCGGGCGCGACATCCGCCTGGAGGTGGACGGCGGCATCAAGGTCGACAACATCCGCCGCGTGGCCGACGCCGGGGCGGACACCTTCGTCGCCGGCAGCGCCATCTTCGGCCAGCCGAGCTACAAGGACGTCATCGCCGCGATGCGGAGGGCCCTGGCATGAATGCCCCGCTGTACGCCATCCCGGGCCAGACACCGGCTGCGGCCGCACCGGCCGACCCTGCGGCGCCGGCCGCCAGCGCCGCCCGCACCGTCGGCGAGGTGCTCCAGGAAAGCCAGGTCGAGGCGGTGCTCGACGAGCTCGACCGCGACCTGGTGGGCCTGGCGCCGGTGAAGCAGCGCATCCGCGACATCGCCGCGCTGCTGGTCATCGACAAGTTGCGCCTGAACCAGGGCCTGCAGGCCCAGACGCCGAGCCTGCACATGTGCTTCACCGGCAACCCGGGCACCGGCAAGACCACGGTGGCGCTGCGCATGGCGGAGATCCTGCATCGCCTGGGCTACGTGCGCAAAGGCCACCTGGTGGCGGTGACGCGCGACGACCTCGTGGGCCAGTACATCGGCCACACGGCGCCGAAGACCAAGGAAGTGCTGAAGAAGGCGATGGGCGGCGTGCTCTTCATCGACGAGGCCTACTACCTCTACAAGCCGGAGAACGAGCGTGACTACGGTGGCGAGGCCATCGAGATCCTGCTGCAGGTGATGGAGAACCAGCGCGACGACCTGGTGGTCATCCTGGCCGGCTACAAGGACCGCATGGACACCTTCTTCCAGTCCAACCCCGGCATGAGCAGTCGCATCGCGCACCACATCGACTTTCCCGACTACAGCGTCGACGAATTGCTGCGGATCTCGCTGAAGATGCTGGAACAGCAGCACTACCGTTTCGACGCAGGCACCGAGGCCGTGATGCGCGCCTACCTGGAGCGCCGCATCGCGCAACCGCATTTCGCCAACGCGCGCAGCGTGCGCAACGCGCTCGACCGCGCCCGCCTGCGCCAGGCCAGCCGGCTGTTCGCCGACCGCGACCGCGTGCTGGGCGCCGACGACCTGAGCACCATCACCGCGGCCGACCTGCAGGCCAGCCGCGTGTTCCAGAACCCGAACTGATCGAGACCACCTCCAGGAGCGAGCGATGCCGCTTTCGAAGAAACAGACGCTGACGCAGTACCTCATCGAGCAGCGCCGCCGCTTCCCGCAGGCCAGCGGGGAACTCAACGCGCTGATCCTCGACGTGTCCATCGCCTGCAAGGCCATCGCGCGCCAGGTGGCGCTGGGGGCACTGGCCGAGGTGCCCAAGGGGGGCACCGTCAACGTGCAGGGCGAGGCGCAGAAGCCGCTGGACATCATCAGCAACGAGATGCTGATCCGCCAGACCGAGTGGAGCGGCCACCTGGCGGGCATGGCGTCCGAGGAGATGGACGACCCGTACCAGATCCCGGAGACCTATGCGCGCGGCAAGTACCTGCTGGTGTTCGACCCGCTGGACGGCAGCAGCAACCTCGACGTCAACGTCTCGGTGGGCAGCATCTTCTCCATCCTGCGCGCGCCGGACGACGTGATCGCCAGCGGCCGCGATGTGACGGAGGCCGATTTCCTGCAGCCCGGCGCCACCCAGGTGGCCGCAGGCTACGCGCTCTACGGCCCGACGACGATGCTGGTGCTGACCGTGGGCAACGGCGTCGTCGGCTTCACGCTCGACGCCGGCATCGGCGAGTTCAAGCTGACGCATCCCGGCATCCGCGTGCCCGAGGACACGCAGGAATTCGCCATCAACACCAGCAACAGCCGCTTCTGGGAACCGCCGGTCAAGCGCTACGTGGACGAATGCCTGGCCGGGCGCAGCGGACCGCGCGGCAAGGATTTCAACATGCGCTGGATCGCCAGCATGGTGGCCGAGGCCCACCGCATCCTGATGCGCGGCGGCGTCTTCCTCTACCCGCGCGACACCAAGGACCCGGCCAAGCCCGGCCGCCTGCGCCTGCTCTACGAGGCCAACCCCATCGGCATGGTGATGGAGCAGGCTGGCGGGCGTTGCAGCACCGGGCGTCAGCCGATGCTGGGCGTCAAGCCCTCGTCGCTGCACCAGCGCATCGGCCTGGTGTTCGGCTCCAAGCACGAGGTCGAGCGCATCGAGCGCTACCACCACGAGCCGCAGACCAAGGAGGCGCCAGCGCCCCTGTTCGCCGAGCGCAGCCTCTTCAGGGATTGAGGAACCACCATGTCAGAACGCCACCCCATCGTCGCCATCACCGGCTCCAGCGGCGCCGGCACCAGCAGCGTCACGCGCACCTTCGAGAACATCTTCCGGCGCGAGAACGTCAGCGCCGCCGTCATCGAGGGCGACAGCTTCCACCGCTACGACCGCAAGGAGATGCGCGCCCGCCAGGCCGAGGCCGAGAAGTCCGGCGACAAGCACTTCAGCCACTTCGGCCCGGACAACAACCTGTTCCCGGAACTGGAGAACCTGTTCCGCAGCTACAGCGAGACCGGCACCGGCAAGCGCCGCAAGTACCTGCACGACGCGGGCGAGGCGGCGCCCTACAAGCAGGACCCGGGCACCTTCACGCCCTGGGAAGACCTGCCCGAGGGCACCGACATGCTGTTCTACGAGGGCCTGCACGGTGCCGTCGTCACCGAACAGGTGGACATCGCCCGCTACCCCGACCTGCTGATCGGCGTGGTGCCGGTGATCAACCTGGAGTGGATCCAGAAGCTCTACCGTGACAAGCACGTGCGCGGCTACAGCGCCGAGGCGGTGACCGACACCATCCTGCGCCGCATGCCCGACTACGTGCACTACATCTGCCCGCAGTTCCAGCACACGCACGTGAATTTCCAGCGTGTCCCGGTGGTGGACACCAGCAACCCCTTCATCGCGCGCGACATCCCCAGCGCCGACGAGAGCATCTGCGTGATCCGCTTCGCCAACCCCAAGGGCATCGATTTCCCGTACCTGCTCAACATGATCAACAACTCGTGGATGAGCCGCGCCAACACGCTGGTGGTGCCTGGCGGGAAGATGGAACTGGCGATGCAGCTGATCTTCACGCCCTACATCTGGCGCATGATGGAACGGCGCAAGCGCGCGCTGGGAGCCCTCTGATGCTCACCAGAACCATCGAGTCGAGGATGGCCAACGCCATCCGGATGCTGGCCGTCGATGCCGTGGAGAAGGCGAAGTCCGGCCACCCGGGCGCGCCCATGGGCATGGCCGAGATCGCGGTGGCGCTGTGGCACCGGCACCTGAAGCACAACCCGGCCAATCCGCACTGGGCCGACCGCGACCGATTCGTCCTGAGCAACGGCCACGGCTCGATGCTGATCTACGCGCTGCTGCACCTGACCGGCTACGACCTGCCGATGTCGGAACTGCAGGCCTTCCGCCAGCTGCACAGCCAGACCCCAGGACACCCCGAGGTCGGCATCACCCCCGGCGTCGAGACCACCACCGGCCCGCTGGGCCAAGGCTTCGCCAACGCCGTGGGCATGGCGCTGGCCGAACGCCGGCTGGCCGCCGACTTCAACCGCCCCGGCCACGCCATCGTCGACCACTTCACCTGGGTCTTCCTGGGCGACGGCTGCCTGATGGAAGGCGTGGTGCAGGAGGCCGCGTCGCTGGCCGGCACACTGCGCCTCTCCAAGCTGATCGCGCTCTACGACGACAACGGCATCAGCATCGACGGCCACGTGGAGGGCTGGTTCGCCGACGACACGCCGGCACGCTTCGAGGCCCTGGGCTGGCACGTCATCCGCGCCGTGGACGGGCACGATGTCGAGGCGGTCGATGCCGCGATCACCGCCGCCAAGACCCAGGCGGTGCAGGCCGACGGCAAGCCCACGCTGATCTGCTGCAAGACCGTCATCGGCCAGGGCTCGCCGAACAAGGCGGGCACGCACGACGTGCACGGCGCGGCACTGGGCGCCGCCGAAGTGGCGGCCACGCGCGAGGCGCTGGGCTGGACCGCTGTGCCCTTCGAGTTACCGGACGACGTGGCGGCGGCCTGGAACGCCCGCGAAGCGGGCGCAGCCCGTGAGCGCACCTGGCAGCAGCGCTTCGAGGCCTACCGAGGCGCCCACCCTGCGGAGGCCGCCGAGTTCGAGCGCCGCATGGCCGGCAACCTGCCCACCGACTGGTGTCAACGGGTGATGGCCGCCTTTGAGGGCGCCGCGAAGACCGACAACGTGGCCACCCGCAAGGCCAGCCAGCAGGCGCTGGACGCGCTGGCACCGGGCCTGCCCGAAGCCTTCGGTGGCAGCGCCGACCTTACCGGTTCCAACCTTACCAACTTCAAGGGCTGCACGTTGGCGGGTCGCGACCGCCCGGGCAACCACCTGAGCTACGGCGTGCGCGAGTTCGGCATGGCCGCGATCATGAACGGCATGGCGCTGCACGGCGGGCTGATCCCTTACGGCGGCACCTTCCTGACCTTCAGCGACTACAGCCGCAACGCCGTGCGCATGGCCGCGCTGATGAAGCAGCGCGTGATCCACGTCTTAACGCACGACAGCATCGGCCTGGGCGAGGACGGCCCCACGCACCAGAGCGTGGAGCACATCCCGTCGCTGCGGCTGATTCCGCAGCTCGACGTCTGGCGCCCGGCCGACGCGCTGGAGACCGCCGTGGCCTGGACGCAGGCGCTCGAACGCCGCGACGGCCCCAGCGCACTGTGCCTGTCGCGCCAGAACCTGCCGAGCCTGGGCAACGACGCCGCACGTGCGGCCGACGTGCAGCGCGGTGGTTACGTGCTGGCCGATGCCCCCGCCGGCGGACCGCCGCAGGCCGTGATCATCGGCACCGGCTCCGAGACCCAACTGGCGAGGCAGGCGCAGCAGACGCTGGCCGCCGAAGGCATCCGGGTGCGGGTGGTCTCGATGCCCAGCACCAGTGTCTTCGATCGCCAGGACACGGCCTACCAGGACGCCGTGCTGCCACCGGACCTGCCGGCCGTGGCGGTGGAGGCGGCGCACCCGGATCTCTGGCGCAAGTACGTCGGCCGCCGCGGTGCGGTGGTCGGCATCGCCAGCTTCGGCGAATCGGCGCCGGCACCCGCGCTGTACGCCCACTTCGGCATCACCGCCGACGCCGTGGTCCAGGCGGTGAAGCGCGTCCTGCGATGACCTTCGACCTCGTCTGCTTCGACCTCGACGGCACGCTGGTCGAGACCGCGCCGGAGATCACCGACGCCGTCAACGACACGCTGCGCGCCTACGGCTGGCCGGTGGTGGACGAAGCGCAGGTGGCCCGCTGGATCGGCCACGGCACCGGCGCGCTGCTGGTGCAGGCCATCGCGCGCGCCAGCGGGCGCACACCGGAGCAGGTGCGCAGCAGCCCGGAACTGGCCGCCATCGGCACGGTGTACGACCGCTTCTACGCCGCGCGCTGCGGCACGCGCAGCCGCCTCTACCCGGGCGTGCGCGAGACGCTGGCCGCCCTGCGGGCCCAGGGCACGAAGCTGGCCATCGTCACCAACAAGGAGACGCGCTACACCGACCGCGTGCTCGATGCGCACGACCTGCGCAGCCCCTTCGACCGCATCGTCTGCGGCGACACGCTGGCCACCCGCAAGCCCGACCCGGCGGGCATCGAGGCCTGCCTGCGCGAGTTCGACGTGGCACCCGAGCGAGCGCTGTTCGTCGGCGACTCGGCCATCGACGCCGCCACTGCCCGCCGTGCGGGCATCGTTGCCTGGCTGCTGCCCTGGGGATACAACGGGGGCGAACCCGTGGCGACCTGCGGTCCCGACCGCGTGATCGCTGACTTCAGCCCCCTGCTCGCCCCGAGCGCACCGAAGGAAACCACATGACGACGTTGAAAGCCATCCTCTGGGACGTCGACGGCACGCTGGCCGAGACCGAGCGCGACGGCCACCGCATCGCCTTCAACCAGGCCTTCGAGGCCATGGGGCTGCTCTGGCGCTGGGACGAGGCCTACTACGGCCACCTGCTCAACATCACCGGCGGCCGCGAACGCCTGCGCGCCGACATGGCGCAGCGGCCGGACGCGCCCCCCACCGCCGCCGAGCGCGACGCGCTGGTGGAGGAACTGCACCGCCGCAAGACGGCCATCTACACCACCCTGGTGCGCGAGACCGGCATCCCGCTGCGGCCCGGCGTGCGCGAACTCATCGACGAGGCCCGCGACGCCGGCCTCCGCCAGGCCGTCACCACCACCACCAGCCGCGCGAATGTCGATGCGCTGCTGGGTCTGCATTTCGGCCCGGGCTGGCGCGAGGTGTTCGAGGTCGCGGTCTGCGGCGAGGACGTGGCCAAGAAGAAGCCCGACCCCGAGGTCTTCCTGCGTGCGCTGCAGGCGCTGGACCTCAACCCGCTGCAGGCGGTGGCCATCGAGGATTCGCCCGGCGGCGTCGCGGCCGCGCTGGCGGCCGAGGTGCCGGTGGTCGTGCCGCGCAGCGCCTATTTCGCGAACGCCACCATCGAAGGCGCCATCGCCATCGGCCCCGGCCTGCACACGCGCGAGGGCTGGCGCCCGGCGCTGGCCGGCAGCACCGGCGGCCCGGTCACGCTCGACGACCTGCAGGCCTGGCACCAGGAAATGGACAGCGTTTCCCAGTTCGGATAGTCAACCCAAGGAGAACCCCGATGGCCTTTGCTTCCCTGCGCCAGGTGCTGGACCACGCCGCCGAACACGGCTACGGCGTGCCGGCCTTCAACGTCAACAACCTGGAGCAGGTCCAGGCCATCATGGAGGCGGCGCAGGCCACGCAGTCGCCGGTGATCCTGCAGGCCTCGGCCGGCGCGCGCAAGTACGCCGGCGAGGCCTACCTGCGCCACCTGATCCTGGCCGCGGTGGAGACGCACCCGGACATCCCGGTCGTGCTGCACCAGGACCACGGGGCCTCGCCGGCCGTGTGCGTGCAGGCCATCCGCTCGGGCTTCACCAGCGTCATGATGGACGGCTCGCTGAAGGCCGACGCCAAGACCCCGGCGCCCTACGACTACAACGTCGAGGTCACGCGCACCGTCTGCGAGATCGCGCACGCGGTGGGCGTGTCGGTGGAAGGCGAGCTCGGCTGCCTGGGCTCGCTGGAATCCGGCCAGGCCGGCGAGGAGGACGGCGTCGGCGCCGAAGGCACGCTCAGCCACGACCAGCTGCTGACCGATCCGCAGGAAGCCAAGGCCTTCGTCGCCGCCACCGGCGTCGATGCGCTGGCGATCGCCATCGGCACCAGCCACGGCGCCTACAAGTTCACCCGCCCGCCCACCGGCGACATCCTGGCCATCGACCGCATCGCCGCCATCCACGCCGCCATCCCGGACACCCACCTGGTGATGCACGGCTCGTCCAGCGTGCCGCAGGAATGGCTGGCCATCATCCGCGAGTACGGCGGTGACCTGCCCGAGACCTATGGCGTGCCGGTGGAAGAGATCCGCCGCGGCATCGCCAGCGGCGTGCGCAAGGTCAACATCGACACCGACATCCGGCTGGCGATGACCGGTGCCATGCGCCAGCTGTTCGCCACCAAGCGCTCGGAGTTCGACCCGCGCAAGGCACTGGAGGCGGCGCGCACCGCGGCGCAGGGCGTCTGCGCGCAGCGTTTCGAGGCCTTTGGCTGCGCCGGAATGGCGGCGAAGATCAAGCCCCTCCCCCTAGAGAAGATGGCTCCGAGGTATCGCTGAGGCGGGCAATTCGGTTTCTGGCGGACAATACGGGTTTTGTGCCGGCCTCTGCGGCCGGTCCTCCGCCGTTTCCAACCGCCATGGCCACCAAACGCGCTACGACCCCCGCCGACCCCTCCGCCCCGAAGCTCCGCCAGACCCAGGCCGAGTACACGGCCGCCCGGCCCAACGCCGAGCCCGGCGTCAAGCCGATGATGTCCAGCTCGAAGATGTACGTGTGCATCAAGTGCCACGCCAACTTCAAGACCGGCGAAGGCAAGCCCGACCCACGCCTGCGCGGCCTGGGCAAGTGCAACAACTGCCTCGGCGTGACCGCGGCCACCACCTGACGGCACGCCCCGGCCCCGCCTTGCAGGCGGGGCTGACACGACGCCAGCCTCAGCCTGGCGTCAACCCCAGGTAGGCAGCTTCGCGCTCGAACTCCGTGGCCAGTGCCTGCGCCGCCGGGGTCAGACTGCCGTCGCGGCGGGTCACCAGCGCCTCGGCGTAGCGCGGCAGTTCCTCCTCCACCGGCAGCCGCACCAGCGGTTCGCGCAGCAGGCCGGCCTTGAGCAGCGCGGCCGGCAGCATGGCCACGCCCTCCCCGGCGGCCAGCATCGCCAGCGTGTCCACCAGGCCGTCGGTCTGCAACGCGACGCGCGGCGGGCCCAGGCCGGCGCGCTCGAACGCCGCGTGGATACCCGCGCCCGGCAGCCCGGGTGGTGCCGCCACGACGAAGGCCGTGTCCGCCAGCGCCTTGAGCGTGCGCACCCGCGCCTTCGGGTGGTCGCGCCGCGCCACCAGCACCGTCTCGCTGACCAGCAGCGGGCGCGCCTGCAGGCCCGGGTCCAGCGGGCCGTCGGGTAGGGGTGCGATCACGAGGTCCAGGTCGCCATCGCGCAGGGCGGGTGCCAGCATGTGCAGCAGGCCGCTGCGGCCCTGCAGTGCCACCTCCGGCCAGCGGTGGCGAAAGCGCGCGATGGCCGCCGGCGCCAGCAGCAGCGCCGGGGTGGCAGCGCTGCCGTAGCGCACGCGCCCGCCGGCCTCGCCACGCAGCTGACGCACGGCATCGCGGGCCTGCTGGGCCTCTGCCGCCACGCGCCGCGCGTGCACGGCGAAGCGCTGGCCGAAGACCGTGGGCCGCATGCCACCCGCATGGCGCTCGAACAGCGGCGCGCCCAGGTCGGCCTCCAGACGTCGCAGCGACCGGCTGAGCGCCGGTTGTGTCTGCCCGCGGCTGCGGGCGGCCGCATGCAGCCCACCGTGCTCGGCCACGGCCAGGAAGTCCAGCACCTGCTGCAAGGTCATGATGCCAGCAGGTTATCACTCTGACTGATCTGGCATTGGCAACGCCTTCGGCCGGGTTCTACAGTGCCGTTCGTCCCAAGGAGACACACCATGACGACCCAGCTCTTCGACCCCGATGCGGCCGCGGCCTGCCGCCCCGCCGGCATGGACACCAGCGAATGGCAGGCCCGCCTGGAACTGGCCGCGTGCTACCGCGTCTTCTTCGCGCGCGGCTGGGCCGAGGAGATCTTCAACCACATCACGGTGCGCGTGGCGGGCCCGGACGGCGCGCCCGCCTACCTGATCAACCCCTTCGGCCTGCACTATGGCGAGGTGACCGCGCACAACCTCGTGAAGGTGGACCTGGCCGGCCGCCCGCTGCACGACACCGCCTATGGCGTCAACCGCGCTGGCTTCGTGATCCACAGCGCCATCCACGCCGCCCGGCCCGACGCCCACTGCGTGATCCACACCCACGACCGCCACGGTGTGGCCGTGGCCTGCAAGGCCGAGGGCCTGGCCCCGGACAACTTCTACGCCGCCTTCCTGGACGGCCGTGTGGCCTACCACGACTTCGAGGGCGTGACGACGAGCACCGCCGAGCAGCCGCGCCTGGTGGCCAGCCTGGGCACGAAGCCGGTGATGATCCTGCGCAACCACGGCCTGCTGGTGGCCGAGCACAGCGTGGCCAGCGCCTTCTACTGGTACTACGTGCTGCAGAGCGCCTGCCACGTGCAGGCGCTGGCGCATGCGATGCCGGGCGAGACGCTGCGCCTGAGCGACGCGGCCCGCGCGCAGTCGTCGCGCAACGTGCAGGACAGCGACCCGCAGGGCGACCTCTATCCCAAGGTCTTCGGCGCCGCGGTGCGGCGTGCCGGCGTGACGCTGGCCCAGCTGTGCGCGTGACCGGTTGAGCACCCGCCTGTCCCCGGCGGCGTTCGCCACGCTGCTGCTGATCGCGCTGATGATGGGCGCGAACCACGTGGCCGCGCGCCTGGCCTTCGACCACGGCGTGGACGTGCTCACCGCCGTGACCTTCCGCAGCGGCGTCACGGCGCTGGTGGTCGGTGCCCTGGTGCTGTGGCAGGGCGTGCCGCGCCGGCTCACGGCCCGTCACCGGCGCGCCCTGCCGGCCATCGGATTGCTGATCGCGCTGCAGAGCTTCTGCCTGTACTCGGCCGTGGCGCGCCTGCCGGTGGCACTGGCGCTGCTGGCCTTCAACACCTACCCGCTGAGCACCGCGCTGTGGGCACGACTGCTTTACGGCCACCGGCCGGAGCGCCGCGTGCTGCTGGCCATGCCGGTGCTGCTGCTGGGCCTGGCGCTGGCGCTGGACGTGCTGGGGGCGGCGTCCGGCCTGGGCGCGGCGGCGCAGTGGGGGCGCATCGGCGTCGGCGTGGCCTTCGCGCTGACGGCCTCCATCACCTTCGGTCTGGCGCTGGTGTGGACCCAGCACGAGGCCGGCGACCTGGACGGCCGGCTGCGCACCGCCACCACGATGGGCCTGGTGGGCCTGCTCGCCCTGGCCGCGGTGGGCACACAGGACGGCTTCCATTGGCCGCAGGCGACGCCCGGCTGGTGGGGCCTGGGCCTGCTGACCGTGCTCTACGGCACCGCGTTCACGATCATGTTCACCGTGCTGCCGCGCCTGGGCGTGGTGGGCAACTCCGCGATCATGAACGTGGAGCCGGTGTTCGCGCTCGGCCTCGCCTGGGTGTTCCTGGGCCAGGCCATCGCAGCGGTGCAGCTGCTGGGTGCGGGCATCGTGGTGGGCACCGTGACCTGGCTGGGGCTGCGGCGCTGACCCGCCGCCGCGCCCGCTCAGAAGTGCAGCGTCAGCGACAGCCCCGCCGCCCAGCCCGGATCGCGCGGCACGCTGTCGTTGGCCCGCGGCCAGAAGTGGCCGACCAGCACCTCACCCACCAGCCAGTCGGCGTACACCGGCTGCTGCCAGCGGGCCTGCACGCCGTAGTCGGTGAGGCCGACGCCGGTGTGCTGTTCGGCCGTGGCGATCAGCTCGACCGCCAGCTGTCGCTGCGGGCCGAACAACCGGTAGGCGCCCAGGTTGCTCGACACGCCCAGCCGGCGTGAGGCCTGCGTCACCGTGCCCGACACCAGCCAGCGCACGGCCAGGTCGGCATGCACGGCGCGCTCCAGGGACACGGCCGTGGTCGACCCCAGATGGTCGTCCACGGTCCAGAAGAAGGTCTGGCGGAACTCGGCCAGTTTCCGGTCGCCCAGCATCAATGGCTGCCGGTAGCGCAGCTGCACATAGGGCTTGAGGCCGCCCCGGAAGCCGACGCGCAGGTCCGTCGATTCGCGCAGCAGCACGCCGACGCCGGCGAAGAAGCTGGTCTGCTCCCGGTCCTCCGGCTGCAGCCGCTGGGGCCGCGTGAAGGCGCCCGGCTGGTCGCTGATGACCTCGCGCGGGTTGTCACGGCCGACGAAGACGTAGGCCTTGTCCTCGAGGTTGGGGAGCCGAAAGCGGGCGTTGAAGCGCACCGAGACGCTGTCCTCGTCCGGGCGGTGCAGCAGGCTCAGGCCGAGTCGGCCCTCGGTCACGCTGCCGCCGTCGCTGAAGGGCTTGTCGCCGAACCAGCTGTCGACACCACGGGCCAGCCACAGCGCGGTCTCGCGGACCGACGCGCGCAGGACCTCTGGCGGCCCCGCATCCTGCGCAGACGGTGATTCGGCCCGCACCCCTTCTCCGACCACTGCGCAGAGCAGGCCGAAGGCAATGACGCAGAAGGGCCGGATGATCATGCGCGATCGTCGCACATCGATGTGGCCCCGATCGCGCGGATGCGTCCCCGTCGCCCCGGGGCGCTGAAAACGAACCGGCCCTGGTGCCGGTAGGCATCAGGGCCAGTACGCTTCAGGACAATTCGGTGGGGTGGCTGATGGGACTCGAACCCACGACGACCAGAATCACAATCTGGGACTCTACCAACTGAGCTACAGCCACCGCAGAGCCCGACATTATAGCGTCAGGGCTTGGCAGGATCCTTGGCCTTGATGACCGCCTTGTAGCGCTGCTCCAGCGCCTGGTAATAGGCCTCGGCCTCGGCGTTGCCCAGAGCCTGCGCGAACTGCTGCCGCAGCGGCGCGTCGCCCCCACCGGCGGCGGGGTCTCGCGGCAGCACCCGGCTCACGCGCAGCACGGCCTGGCCGGCGGTGCCCAGGTCCACCAGCTGCAGACTGGGCAGGCCTTTGGGATCGGCCTTCAGGGCGGCCTCCACGACCGGACGCGGAAGACCTTGGGTCTGCGCGCGCGACACCACCACGGCGGCCGGCAGGCCAGCGCCGTCCTTGCTCTCGCGCAGCGCCGCCAGGCGGGCTTCGGCATCCTTCTTCGCCAGTGCGGCGGCCTGCTCGGCGACCACACGTTCGCGCACCTGGTCGCGCACCTCGGCCAGCGGCAGCACGCGCTCGGGCTCGTGCTTGACCACGCGGGCCGACACGAGCTGGTTGGGGCCGGTCTCGACCGCATCGGTGTTGCGCCCCTGGCGCAGCGCATCGTCGCCGAAGACCGCGTCGAGCAGCTTGGCCGAGGCCAGCGGACCGTCCACCCCGGGGGCAGGCTGCCGCTGCACGGTGGCCGTGCGCTTCTCGAGCTTGAACCGGTCGATCACCGGCTGCAGGCTTTCCGGCTGCTCGTAGACCATGTTGCTGAACTGCTCGGCGGCCTCGGCGTAGCGGCGCTGTGCCAGCGAGCGGCGGACTTCCTGCTCAATCTCGCCGCGCACCTCGTCGAACGGGCGCTTCTCGCCACCGCGGGTGGCCCCGAGCTGGATGACGTGGTAGCCGAAGTCGGTCTCGACGACCGGGCTGATCTCGCCCGGCTTGAGCGCGAAGGCCGCGTCCTCGAAGGGCTTGACCATGGCGCCGCGGCCGAAGAAGCCCAGGTCGCCACCCTCGGCCGCCGAACCCGGGTCGTCCGAGTTCGCCTTGGCCAGTGCCGCGAAGTCGCCCGGCTTGGCACGCGCCTGGGCCAGCAACTGTTCGGCCTTGGCGCGGGCCTTCTCGCGCTCCGCGGCCGGCGCCTCGCGTTCGGCCTTGACCAGGACGTGGCGGGCCTGGCGCTCCTCGGGCTGCGTGTAGCGTTCGGCGTTCTGCTCGTAGTAGGCCTTCAGGTCGCCTTCGGGCACGGCCACGTCCTTGGCCAGCGTGGCCAGGTCGAGCATCACCCATTCGATCTGCGCCTGCTCCGGCGCGCGGAACTCCTCGGCGTGGCCCTTGTGCCAGGCCTCGAGTTCGGCGTCGGTGGGCTGCACCTTGGCGCGGTAGGCGCCGGCGTCGAAGGCCTGCACCTGCACCTCGCGCTGCTGCAGCAGCGCATCCAGCGCGGCATTGGCCACGGCCGGGGCCGCCTGGGCGGAACTGCTGACGCCGCCCAGCACGGCATCCATGCCGTAGCGCAGCGCGATCTGCTGCTCCATGGCCGCGTCGCCGAAGCCGGCCTGCAGCGCGCGGTCGCGGTCGACCTGGCCATCGGGGCCGCGCAGCGGCGCGAAGTAGCCGCTGGACTTCACCAGTTCCGGCAGGCGTGCCTGGGTGGGCACCAGGTGCTGGTCGTAGGCAGCGGCCAGCAGCAGCCGCTCACGCACCAGCTGCTCCAACGCCTGGCGCCGGAACTCGGGCGTGTCGAACAGCGAGGCATCGGCGCCAGGCACGCGCTGGCGCATGGTCTCGACCGCGCGGCGCTGGGCCAGGTCCCACTCGGCCTGGGTGATCTTCTGCCCGGCCACCTCGGCCACGGTGGCATTGGCGCCGTCGGTCATGCGCTGGTAGCCGTCGATGCCGAAGAAGACGAAGGACGGGATGATCAGCAGCACGATGAGGCCAAGCATCAGCTTGGAGTGCTGGCGGACGAAGTCGAACATCGCTGGGGATTCCCGGGGCCTGAAAGCACGAAGGCGAACCGCTGTTCGCCTTCGTTGCCTGGATTTGCGGACCGGTGATTCTAGTGCGGGCGGTGGTGGGTGCTGACGGGATCGAACCGCCGACCTACGCCTTGTAAGGGCGCCGCTCTGCCAGCTGAGCTAAGCACCCGCCGGAAAGCATCAGTTGAGATGGTCCTTGAGCCCCTTGCCGGGGCGGAACTTGGGCACCTTGGCGGCCTTGATCTTGATCTGCGCCCCGGTGCGCGGGTTGCGGCCGGTGCGCGCGGCACGCTTGGTGACGGCAAAGGTGCCGAAACCGGAGATCGAGACGCTGCCACCCTTCTTCAGGGACGCCTTGACGCCACCGATCATCGCCTCCAGCGCACGCGTGGCCGCGGCCTTGGAGATGTCGGCCTGGGTGGCGATGTGCTCGATCAGCTCGGTCTTGTTCACGGACGGTGTCCCCCTGGTGATGCCCCTGGGCAGGCGGTTGGATGAGGTTGGCGATGGTCTGCGCAGCAGCGGTCGGACCGCACCCAGCCGCGCGCCATGGTGCGAAGCATTACATCCGCCGCTCTGCCCGGGTGTCAAGAATGGTGAAGGATTCTATGCAGGACGCTTGATCTGGGCGGGGGAGAAGCCCCGATCAACGCCGAGCCGGCGCACGGACCACCAGTCCCACGCCGAGCGCCGTGAGCACGAGGCCCAGCAGCACCCCCGCGGTCAGTGCCTCGTCGAACAGCAGCCAGGCCAGCAGCGCCGTGCACGGTGGCACCAGGTACATCAGGCTGCTGACCCGGGTGGCGGCGCCGCGCTGGATCAGCAGGTACAGCAGCGAACTGCCGCCCAGCGTGAGGCCCAGCACCGACCAGGCCATGGCCCCCACCAGTTCCGGGTGGAGCACGATGGGCTCGGTCTCCAGCGCCAGTGCCAGCGGTGCCGTCACGGCGAAGGCGGCCAGCAACTGCACGGTGTTGGCGGTGCGCACGTCGCAAGGGCGCACGTGAGCCTTCTGCACCAGGGTGCCCACCGTGATGCTGGCCAGCGCGCCCAGCGCCAGCGCCACGTTGGCCCCCGTGACCTCGCCGACGCCCAGCTTGTGCCAGACGACGAGCACCAGGCCCGCCAGGCCCAGCACCAGACCCGCCCACTGGCGCGGCGTCACCCGGTGTTCGCTGCCCGCCCAGGCCACCCACAGCGCCGTGAGCACCGGCTGCAGGCCGACGATCAGCGCCGCCGTGCCGGCACCCAGCCCCAGCTTCACGGCCGACCAGACGCCACCCAGGTAGCCGCCATGCATCAGCACGCCCACCAGGGCCAGCCAGCCCCATTGCGCCCGGCCGCGGGGCCAGGACGGGCGCGTCAGCGAGATCCAGACGGCGAAGGCCAGCACCGACAGCGCATACCGCCAGGCCAGGAAGCCCAGCGGCGGCGCGTGCGGCATGCCGAAGCGCGCCACGACGAAGCCGGTGCTCCAGATGCCGACGAACACCAGCGGCATGGCCCGCAGCCAGGGGGACTCGAGCGATCCTGTCATGCCAGGCGGATCACTTCACCTTGGCCCGGATCTCCGGCAGGGCACGCTGCAGGTAGTACACCATCGACCACACGGTGAGCACTGCGGCGATCCAGATCAGCACGTTGCCCCAGAGCCGGGTGTCGACGAGGCCGAACAGCGCGCCGTCGTAGAGCAGGAACGGGATCGCGACCATCTGCACCGTGGTCTTGACCTTGCCCAGCATGTGCACCGCCACGCTGCGCGACGCGCCGATCTGCGCCATCCACTCGCGCAGCGCCGAGATCGCGATCTCGCGGCCGATGATGATCAGGGCCACGAAGACGTCGGCCCGGTCCAGGTGCACCAGCACCAGCAGCGACGCGCAGACCAGGAACTTGTCGGCCACCGGGTCGAGGAAGGCACCGAAGGACGAGGTCTGGTTCAGCTTGCGCGCCAGGTAGCCGTCGGCCCAGTCGGTGAGGGCGAAGACGACGAACATCACCGTGGCGATGAGGTTGCGCGTGGCAGCGTCCAGCGGCAGGTAGAACACGCCGACGATCAGCGGGATCGCGATGATGCGCGCCCAGGTCAGCAGCGTCGGCAGCGTGAAGAACATGGCGGCGATTCTGCGCGATGAAGGTGACTAGTCGTCCAGCGTGCGCGGCTTGAAGCGGCGGTCGTCGTCGAACAGGAACACCTCGACGAATTTCCACGGCCGCGGCAGGTGCGCCACCGAGCCGAACGGCCCGGCGCGCTTGACGGCGTCGATGGCCAGCTGCGTCGTGTCCTTGGCCTGCGTGGGGTGGCGCATCACGCGCACGTGGCGCACGCGGCCCTCGCCATCGAGCTCGATCTCCAGCACCGGAATCGCCAGCAGCGGCTCGGGCACCGGGCCGTCGTAGGTGCGGCCCGGGTTCGCGGCCACGATGCGCAGCGCCGCCTCGCGCCGGAAGTGGTCCCAGTCGCGGGCGCGCACGGGTGGCGGCAGCGCCGGCCGTGTGGCCGTGCTGCCAGCCGGCCCAGGCACCGGCTTGCCCGCTGGCGGTGTGGCCGCCGTCGGCGGCGGGGGCGACACCGGGGCCGCTGGTGGTGGGCCGCTGCAACCGGCCAGCCACAGCGCGCCACCGGCGAGCAGCACGCGGGCAGCCCACGCCGGGCCACGTTCAATGAAGTGCACGGTAGATCTCCTCGGCCAGAGCCCTCGAAATGCCGTCGACGCTGGCCAGGTCGTCCACGCTCGCACTGCCCACGCCACGCACGCCGCCGAAACGCTGCAGCAGCCGGGCGCGCTTGCGCGGGCCGACACCCGGGATGTCCTCCAGCGCGCTGCCACCGGTGCGCACCTTGGCCCGCTTGGCGCGCATGCCGGTGATGGCGAAGCGGTGCGCTTCGTCGCGGATCTGCGCCACCAGCATCAGTGCCGCCGAGTCGTGGCCCAGGTAGATCTTGGGCCGGCCGTCGGCGAACACCAGTTCCTCCAGGCCCACCTTGCGCCCCTCACCCTTCTCCACGCCGACGATCAGCGACAGGTCCAGACCCAGTTCCTCGAACACCTCGCGCGCCATGCTCACCTGGCCGCGGCCACCGTCCACCAGCACCAGGTCCGGCAGGCGGTGCTTACCGCTGGCGGTGCCGGCGGCCACCGCCTCGGCCAGCCTGGCATAGCGGCGCGTGAGCACCTGGCGCATGGCGGCGTAGTCGTCGCCCGGGGTGATGCCGTCGATGTTGAAGCGGCGGTACTCGGCGCCCTGCATGGCGTGGTGGTGGTAGACCACGCAGGAAGCCTGCGTGGCCTCGCCGGCGGTGTGGCTGATGTCGAAACACTCGATGTGCAGGGCATCGAGGTCGTCGATGGCGAGGTCCAGCGCCTCGGCCAGCGCGCGGGTGCGCTCGCGCTGCGAGCCTTCCTCGGACAGCAGCCGCGCCAGTGCGAGTTCCGCACCCTTGACCGCCATCTCCAGCCAGATGCGCCGCTGCTCGCGCGGCTGGTGCACGGCGCGCACGCGGGTCTTGGCGGTCTCCGCCAGCGCCACCACCAGGGCCTCGTCGACGGCGTGGCTGGTCACCAGCAGCGGCGGCACCGGCTGCCCCGCGTAGTGCTGCGCGAGGAAGGCCTCCAGCACCTGCACCTCGGGATTGCGCCGCGACGGCGCGGCCGCGGCTTCGCCATCCGCACCCGGGTCGTCGGCGTCGTCGGTGTCGAACGCGACGCCCTCGTCCACGTGTGCCGGGAAGTAGGCCCGGTCGCCCAGATGCCGCCCGCCGCGCACCATGGCCAGGTTCACGCAGGCGCGGCCGCCGGCCACCTTGACGGCCAGCACGTCCACGTCGCGGTCGCTGGCCGACAGGCTGCTCTCGTCCATCACCTGCTGGTGCAGCACCTTCGACAGCGCCGTGATGCGGTTGCGCAGTTCGGCCGCCTTCTCGAACTCCAGCGCCTCGGCCCAGGCCATCATCTTGGCCTGCAGGTCGTGCACCACCGCGTCGGCATCGCCGAGCAGGAAGCGCTCGGCGTCGAAGACGTCGCGCGCGTAGTCCTCGGCGCTGACGAAGCCCACGCAAGGCGCGGTGCAGCGCTGGATCTGGTACAGCAGGCAGGGCCGCGTGCGGTGCGCGTACACCGTGTCCTCGCAGGTGCGCAGGCGGAACACCTTCTGCACGAGCTGGATGGTCTGCTTGACGGCCCACGCGTTCGGGTAGGGCCCGAAGTAGCGGTGGCGCCGGTCCACCGCGCCGCGGTAGTACGACACGCGCGGGAACCGCGCGGCCGCGGAGGCCGCGGCATCGCCCGTGCGCGTGCCCGAGATCTTCAGGTACGGATAGCTCTTGTCGTCCCGGAACAGGATGTTGAACCGCGGGTTCAGCGTCTTGATCAGGTTGTTCTCGAGCAGCAGGGCCTCGGCCTCGCTGCGCACCACCGTGGTCTCCAGCCGGGCGATGCGGCCGACCATGGTGCCGATGCGCGTGCCGCCGTGGTCCTTCTGGAAGTAGCTCGCCACCCGCTTCTTCAGGTTGCGCGCCTTGCCCACGTAGAGCACGTTGCCGGCAGCGTCGAAGTAGCGGTAGACACCGGGCATCGACGGCAACGCCGCCACCTCGGCCAGCAGGCGTTCGCGCGGATCGGCGGTCTCGGTCATCGGGGCGTAATTGTGGCGCGTCGGACAATGCCGCCATGCCGAGCCGCCCCGACGCGCCCCTGACCTGGGACCTCTTCTGCCGCGTGATCGACAACTATGGCGACATCGGCGTGTGCTGGCGCCTGGCCGCCGACCTGGCCGCGCGCGGCGAGGCGGTGCGGCTGTGGGCGGACGATGCGTCGGCCCTGCAGTGGATGGCGCCCGACGGCGCGTCGGGCGTGACGGTGGGCGCCTTCGACGCCGCCGGTACACCGGGCGACGTGGTGGTCGAGGCCTTCGGTTGCGATCCGCCGCCAGGCTTCGTGGCCCGCATGGCCGAGCGGCCCGGCGCCCCGCCGGTGTGGATCAACCTGGAGTACCTCAGCGCTGAAGCCTGGGTGGAACGCTCGCACGGCCTGCCCTCGCCGCAGGCGAACAGGCTGACCAAGTGGTTCTACTTTCCCGGCTTCACGCCAGCCACTGGCGGGCTGCTGCGCGAAACGGCCCTGCTGGGGGCCCGGGCCGCCTTCGCACGCCCGCCAGGGCCGCGCCGCGCCGTGGTCTTCTGCTACGACACACCGGCGCTGGCGCGGCTGGCCGAGACCTTCGACGGTGAGCTCTGGCTCTGCCCCGGCCCCGCTCAGACGCTGCAGGCGCCGCATGCACGTCGCCTGCCCTACACCGACCAGCCCGGTTTCGACCGCTGGCTGTGGTCCGCCGACCTGGCCATCGTGCGCGGCGAGGACTCGCTGGTGCGCGCGATCTGGGCGGGTACGCCCTTCGTCTGGCACATCTACCCGCAGCACGACGGCGTGCACCGCGACAAGCTCGATGCCCTGCTCGACCTGCTCCAGCCCGATGCCGAGGTGCGCGCGCTCTGGCACGCCTGGAACGGCTTCGCGCCCTGGCCGGCACGCTGGCCCGACGAAGCACGCTGGCGCGCGGCCACGGAATCGCTGCGGGCACGGCTGACCGCGCAGGACGACCTCGTGACGCAGTTGCGCCGCTTCGTGGCCGGGAAACGAGCCGCCTCGGGGTAGAATCAAGGGCTTTGCGCGGCGGAAACCAACTTCTCTGAGCCGCGCGCCACTTCAGGACAGCGCCATGAAACTCGCTCAGGAAATCCGCGCCGGCAACGTGATCATGCAGGGCAAGGACCCGATGGTCGTGCTCAAGACCGAATACAGCCGCGGCGGCCGCGGTGCCGCCACCGTGCGGATGAAGATGAAGAACCTGCTCAACGGCGGCGGGGCGGAAGTCGTCTTCAAGGCCGACGACAAGATGGACCAGATCGTGCTGGACAAGAAGGAGTGCACCTACTCCTACTTTGCCGACCCGATGTACGTGTTCATGGACGCCGAGTACAACCAGTACGAGGTCGAGGCCGAGAACATGGGCGACGCCATCAACTACCTCGAGGACGGCATGACCGTCGAGGTCACTTTCTACGACGGCAAGGCCATCTCGGTGGAAATGCCCACCAGCGTGGTGCGCGAGATCAACACCGAACCGGCCGTCAAGGGCGACACCTCGGGCAAGGTCATGAAGCCCGCCCGCCTGGTCGGCACCGGCTTCGAGATCGCCGTGCCGCTGTTCGTCGAGGACGGCGACAAGATCGAGATCGACACCCGCACGCACGAGTACCGCAAGCGGGTCTGATCGGGCACACCGCCGCACAATCGGGGCAGCTTCGGCTGCCCTTCGTGTTTTGATGCCCTTCGATTTCGACGCCGCGGTCAGCGCGCCCTTCCGCATGCAGCCGGGCCTGCGGCGGCTGGCGCCCGGCACGCCACAGTTGACGCCGCTGGCCCCGGGCTCGCGCCACCAGCGCGAAAAGCTCGCCGTGCTCAGCGCCTTTCCCGAACTCGCGCTGCAGGCACGACCCGGCTTCGACCCCCAGCCCGCGCTGCGCGCGCTGGCGGCGCACACCGCCGCCGAGCACCCGCAGGCCTTCGCCTGGGACGGCCGCACCGCGCGGGCGCTGCAGCTGGGCACCGCCGTGCACGACACCGAAGTGCAGCACGAATCCGCCGGCGTCTTCGGCCTGGGCGACGAGATCGCACGCTGCCTGCGCCCGCTGCCGGCGCCGTGGCGTCTGGCCGGCCTGCTGGCGCTGGCCTTCGCCGAGGACCTGGCCATCGTCGACGCCAGCGACGGCACCGTGCCCTGGATGGCCGTGTGCCTGCCGTCGCATTGGGCGCCGCAGGACAAGGTGGGCCGGGGTTTCGCCGAGGTGCACGCCCCGGTGGCCGACGCCGACCTCGTGCGTCGGGCCGCGCCACACCTGGTGCGTCTGATGGCGGGTGACGAACGCTGGGAGCGCTTCGTCTGGAACGTCACCAGCCACCCGCGGCTGCACGCCCACCCGCGCCACGTGGACCCGGTGCGCTGGCCTGCCGGCATCGCCAGCGCGCTGCCCGCCGGCGCCTGGTGGCGCACGGAGCGGCAGACCTTCGTGCCGGTGCCTGGCGCGGCGCAGGCGGTGTTCACCATCGCCGTCGACTGTCGCCCGCTGGCCGAGGCCATCACCACCGAGGCGCAGGCAATGGCGCTGCACGACGCCATCGCGTCGATGAGCGACGCCGTGCTGGCCTACCGGTCGCTGACCGCCGTGCGTGAACCGCTGCTGCAATGGCTGCGCACGGTCCGCTGACTCCGGCCCGCATTGTCTTCGACGCCGACGGGCGGCTGCAGGCGCCGGACTTCGGCGATGCCTACCACGCCCGCATCGGCGCCACCGCACAGGCGCAGGCGGTGTTCCTGGCCGGCAACGGCCTGCCCCGCCGATGGCGCGGCCGGGCGGACTTCACCATCGCCGAGAACGGGTTCGGTGTGGGCCAGAACTTCCTGGCCACCTGGGCGGCGTGGCGTGACGACCCGCAGCGCTGCAACCGGCTGCACTACGTCGGCGTCGAGGGCCACCCGGCCCGCCTTGGCGACCTGGCACGCGCACTCGCCTCGTCCCCGTTTCCGGCGCAGGCCCGGGCGCTGGTCGCCGCATGGCCGCCGCTGCTGGCCGGTTGGCACCTGCTGGATCTGGACGGCGGCCGCGTTCGCCTGCTGCTGGCCTTCGGCGACACCGCCCGCGCCTGGCGGGAACTTCGCCTGCAGGCCGACGCCTTCTACCTCGACGGCTTCGCCCCCGACCGCAACCCCGCGATGTGGGCCCCTGAACTGCTCCAGGCGATGGCCCGCCGCGCCGCGCCGGGCGCCACCGCCGCCACCTGGAGCGTGGCAAGGCCCGTGCGCGACGGCCTGCGCAGCGCCGGATTCCGCGTCGAGACCGGGCCGCCGTTGGGCGACAAGCGCGAGACGCTGCGCGCCGTCTTCGACCCGCCGGCCACGATGCACCGTGCGCCGTCGGTCGCGGCGCCTGGCGAGGTGCTGGTGCTCGGGGCCGGCCTCGCCGGGGCCTGGGCGGCCCACGAACTCGCGGCCGCGGGCTGCCGGGTGCGCGTGCTCGACCGTCACGCCGCGCCGGCCCAGGAAGCGTCGGGCAACGCCGGCGGTCTGTTCCATGGCGTGGTGATGGCCGACGACGGTGCCCACGCGCGCGCGCTGCGCGCCGCGGCGCTGCATGCCGCCCGCGTGCTGCCCGGCTGGATCGGCGGCGGCGTGCCCGGTGCCGCGGAGGGCCTGTTGCGCCTGGCCGGTGCCGGCGAGGACGTGGCGGCACTGCAGGCGCTGATCGACCGGCATGCGCTGCCGGACCACTACGTGCAGGCGCTGGACGCCGCCACAGCCTCGGCACGCGCCGGCGTGGCGGTGACCCAGGCGGCGTGGTGGTACCCCGGGGGCGGCTGGATCGCCCCGGGTGCGCTGGCCGCCCGCCTGCTGGCCGACATCCCTTTCGACGCCGGCATGGCGGTGGCGCGCATCGACCACATCGACGGGCGCTGGGCGCTGTTCGACGCCGACGGCCGGCAGCTTGCCGCCGCCGACACGCTCGTGCTCGCCAACGCCGCCGATGCCGCGCAGCTGGCGCCCTGGGCCGGCTGGCCGATGGGCCGCTCACGCGGGCAGGTGAGCCTGTGGCGCCGTGTCCCGGCGGACGCGCCGCGGCCCCGGGTGCCGCTGGCGGGGGGCGGCTACCTGCTCGACCTGGGTGACGGCGGCCTGCTGACCGGCGCCACCGCGCAAGCCGGCGACACCGACGCGGCAGCACGTGTGACCGACCACGACTTCAACCGCGCACGACTGGAGGCGATCTGCGGCTGGCGGGCACCGCCGCCGGACGGCGGCCGCGTCGGCTGGCGCGCCCAGGTGCCGGACCGGTTGCCGATCGTGGGGGCCGTGCCGGCCATGAACGCGCCCGACGCGACGCGCCTGGACCGTGTGGCGCGCACACCGGGGCTGTTCGTGCTCAGTGCGCTGGGCTCGCGGGGACTGACGTGGGGGCCGTTGGCCGGGCGGCTGCTGGCCAGCCAGGTGTGCGGCACGCCGTGGCCTCTGGAAGCGTCGCTGGCGCAGGCATGGGACCCGGCCCGCTGGCGGGTGCGGGCGGCCAGGCAGGCGCCCAACCGCCTGGGCGGCTGATCAGCCGCGCGGCGCCGGCGCCTCGTCGGCCGGTGCGGCGTAGTCGGCGTCGCCGCTTTCGTCCTGCGCCAGGGCCGCCGCTGCCTCGTTCGGGTTCATTTCGTCATCGCCGTGGCCGGCCGCCTTCGCGGCGGCCTTGCTGGCGGCCTTCTCTTCCTTCTTCTTCTTCTTGGCGAGTTCGCGCTGACGCTTTTCGAACGAGTAGTTGGGCTTGGCCAATGGATCTCCTTGGAGCAAGTGAAGAGGGAGGATAGATCAGAAATCCAGCGTGCGAACGCCCTGCGGCGTGCCCAGCAGCGCGAGTTTGGCGCGGTGGCGCGCGAAGATGCCCACCGTCACCACGCCGGGCCACTGGTTGACTTCGGCCTCCATCGCCAGCGGGTCGGCGATGCGCAGGCCGCGCACGTCGAGGATCGGGTGGCCGTTGTCGGTGAGCACGCCCACGCGCAGCGAGGCCTGGCCGCCCAGCGCCGCGAAGCGCCGTGCCACCTGCGGCGCGGCCATCGGGATCACCTCCACCGGCAGCGGAAAGCGGCCCAGCACCTCCACCAGCTTGGACTCGTCGGCGATGCAGACGAAGCGGTCGGCGAGGTCGGCGACGATCTTCTCGCGGGTCAGCGCCGCGCCGCCGCCCTTGATCATGTGGCCGCGGCCGTCGATCTCGTCGGCGCCGTCGACGTAGACCGGCAGCCGGTCCACCGACGCGGCGTCCACCACCTCGATGCCATGGCCACGCAGTCGTGCGGTGCTGGCCTCGCTGCTGCTGACCGCGCCGCGGATGCGCTTGCCCGAGGCCGCCAGCGCGTCGATGAACAGGTTCACCGTGCTGCCAGTGCCCACGCCCAGCCAGGCACCCTCGACCACGTGGGCCACGGCCGCCTGGGCGACCAGCTGCTTCAGTTCGTCCTGTGTCATGGGCGGATTATCGGTCGGCCACAATCCCGGCCCATGGCCCTGATCCCCTACGCGCTGACGCGCCCCTTCCTGTTCGGGCTGGACCCCGAGCCGGCCCACGAGCTGACGCTGGACGCGATCGCGCGGCTGCAGAACACGCCGCTGCAGTGTCTGTGGTCGCAGACCCGGGTCAGCGACCCGGTCACGGTGGCCGGCCTGCGTTTCCCCAACCGCGTGGGCCTGGCCGCCGGCCTGGACAAGAACGGCCGCTGCATCGACGGCCTGGGCGCCATGGGCTTCGGCTTCATCGAGGTGGGCACCGTCACGCCCAAGGCACAGCCCGGCAACCCCAAGCCACGCATGTTCCGCCTGCCGGCGAAGCGCGCGCTGATCAACCGCCTGGGCTTCAACAACGAGGGCCTGGACGCCTTCCTGGCCAACGTGCGCCGCGCGCGCAGCTTCCGCGCCGCCGGCGGCCTGGTGGGGCTGAACATCGGCAAGAACGCGGCCACGCCCATCGAGCGCGCGGCCGACGACTACCTGGCGTGCCTGGACGGCGTGTACGCGCACGCCGACTACGTCACCGTCAACATCTCCAGCCCGAACACGAAGAACCTGCGCGCGCTGCAATCCGACGAGGCGCTGGACGCGCTGCTGGGCGCGCTGGTGGCGCGGCGCGAAGTGCTGGCCGACAAGTTCGGCCGCCGCGTGCCGATGTTCCTGAAGATCGCGCCCGACCTGGACGACGCGCAGATCGCGCTGATCGCCGTCACGCTGCAGCGCCACGGCATCGACGGCGTCATCGCCACCAACACCACCATCGCGCGCGACGCGGTGGCCGGCCTGCCGCATGCGGATGAAGCCGGAGGGCTGTCGGGCGCGCCGGTGCTCGAGCCCAGCAACCGCGTGATCCGCGCGCTGCGCGCGGCGCTGGGGTCGGACTATCCGATCATCGGCGTCGGCGGTGTGCTCTCCGGCGCCGACGCGCAGGCCAAGATCACCGCCGGCGCGGACCTGGTGCAGGTCTACACCGGGCTGATCTACCGCGGCTCGCCGCTGGTGCCGGAAGTGGCACGCGCGCTGTCCAGCGCGAGATAGTCCACCGCCGCCGCCACGCCATCCCGGCCGATCGGGATGCGCAGCTGCTGCAGCGCCGCCTGCACACCGCCCAGCGCCCCCAGCACCATGGGCGCACTGAGATCGCCCAGGTGGCCGATGCGGAACACACGCCCTGCCAGCGGGCCCAGGCCGCCGGCGATGGACACGTCGAAGGCCTCGCGCGCCGTGCGGCGGATGGCGTCGGCGTCCACGCCCGGTGCGGTGGCGATGGCCGTGACCGACACCGAGCGCGCGGCCGGCACGCTGCAGAAGAAGTCCAGCGCGCCGCCGCCGGCCCACGCCGCCACGGCCGCGTGCACCGCGCCGGCCAGCCGAAGGTGACGGGCGAAGACGGCATTCAGGCCTTCGGCGAACAGCAGGGCCAGCCCGGCTTCCATGCCGGCCATCAGCGTCAGCGGCGGCGTGCCGCAGAACTTCTGGTAGGGCATGTCGCCCACGCGCAGCACCCAGTCCCAGTAGAAGCGCGGCGTCGGGTTGGCCGCGGCCACCGCCATCGCCGCCGCGTTCACCAGCGTGAAGCCCACGCCCGGCGGCAGCATCAGGCCCTTCTGCGACGCGCCCACCAGCACGTCGATGCGCTGCGCGTCCATCGCCAGCGGTGCCGCGCCCAGCGAGGCCACGGCGTCCACCACCAGCAGCGCCGGGTGGCCGGCGGCGTCCATGGCAGCGCGCACGGCGTCGATGTCGTGGGTGGTGCCGCTGGCGGTGTCGGTGTGCACCATGAACACCGCAGCGATGCGGTGCCGACCGCCGGACAGGTCGGCGCGGAGCGCCGCCTCGACGGCGTCGACGTCCATCGGCTGGCCTTCCACCCACGGCGTACGCACCACACCGCGGCCCAGGGCCTCGGTCTGGCGCGCCCAGCTCTCGCTGAAATGGCCGGTGCCCGGCACCAGCGCCAGCGCGTCGGGCGCGAGCAGGTTCTGCACCACGGCTTCCCAGGCGCCATGGCCGTTGGCGATGAAGAAGACGGGCTGGGCCGCCGCCGTGCCGGCGAGCCGGCGCACGCCGGCTTCGCAGGCGGCCAGCGTGGCGGCCACGCGCGGGTCGGCCAGGTCCATGGGTTGGCGCGCCATGGCGGCCAGCACCGCGTCGGGCAGGTGCGTGGGGCCTGGGGAGTGCAGGAAGCGCAGGCCAGGAAGGTGCTCGGTCATGCCGCGGATGCTACGGCGGCGACAATCGCCGTGTGCAACTCGCCCGACTGCTCTTCAGCCAAGGTTTCGGCGCCCGCCGCGAATGCGAGGGGCTGGTGCTGGCCGGCCGCGTCCGGGTCGGCGGAGACGTGGTCGACGACCCGTTCGCCGACACCGACACCACCGAGGTCGAGGTCGACGGCGTGCGCTGGCCGGTGCACGCCAAGGCGCTGCTGATGCTGCACAAGCCCGCGGGTTACGAATGCAGCCAGAAGCCGCGCCACCACCCCAGCGTGATGGGCCTGCTGCCGGCGCCGTTGCAGCGCCGTGGCGTGCAGCCGGTGGGGAGGCTGGACGCCGACACCACCGGCCTGCTGCTGCTGACCGACGACGGCGCGCTGATCCACCGCCTGACGTCGCCCAAGCACCACGTGCCCAAGGTCTACGAGGTCACGGCCAAGCATCCGGTGGACGCCACGCAGCTGCAGGCGCTGCGCGACGGCGTGGTGCTCGACGACGACCCGGCACCGGTGCGCGCCGCGGCGGTGGAAGCCACCGGCGAGCGCACCCTTCGCCTGGTACTCACCGAGGGCAAGTACCACCAGGTCAAGCGGATGGTGGCCGCCGCGGGCAACCGCGTGGAGGCGCTGCACCGCAGCGCCTTCGGGCCGCTGACGCTGGGCGCGCTGGCGCCCGGTCACTGGGCCTGGCTGGACCCCGCCGTGTTCTCGGCGCCGGCCATGGCCTCGGGCGGCCAGCCGTTGACGCTGCCGATGTAGCGCCAGATCGCCTCGATCTGCACCGGCTTGGCGATGCCCTCCCAGGCCGGCATCGCCCGCAGGCCCTTGTTGACGCTGTGCAGGAAGCGCGCCTTGTCGTCGGCCGGAAAGCGCCGCAGGTCGAAGGCGCCGCCGCCGGAAACCACCAGGTTCAGGCCGTGGCAGCGGGCGCAGAAGCCGGTGTAGGCCTTGCGCCCGGCCTCCGGCGTGAGCGCATCGTCGGCCCGTGCGGCCGGCATCGCCAGCAGGGTGGCTGCCAGGGCCACCCCCAGGAACACGCCCCGCCGCATCAGGGCAGCAGCGCGAAGGTCCACACCGAACTGCCGGCGGGCATGTTGGCCAGTTCCGGGTCACCGGCCAGCGCGCCGTAGACGGTGGACGAGCCGCTGAGCACGGTGATGTACTGCCGACCGTTGCGTTCCCAGGCAATCGGCAGGCCGCTGATGCCCGAGCCGGTCTGGAACTGCCACAGCTTCTTGCCGCTGGCGGCGTCGAAGGCCATGAACTCGCCGGTCTGCGCGCCCGTGAACACCAGGCCGCTGGCGGTGGACAACATGCCGGCCCAGTTGGGCGCCTTGGACTTGACCTCCCAGACCTTCTTGCCCGCCACCGGGTCCCAGGCCACCACCGAGCCGCGCATGCCGTCGGCCGGCGCTGCGAAGCCGCCGAGCTCCAGCCCCAGGTACCAGTTCGGGCCACCCGGGCGGTCCTGCTTGACGTACTTGACGCTCATGCCCAGGTTGACGGTGTTGAAGAAGGCGAGCTTGCGATCGGGGTCGAAGGCCATCGGCATCCAGTTCTTGCCGCCGAAGGCGCTGGGCCAGACCTCCACCGCCTCCGTGGCTTCCTCGGTCTGCTTGACCTTGGCCGTCATCGGCGTGTCGATGGGGCGGCCGGTCTTGAGGTCGATGCCGCTGGCCCAGTTGACCTTGGCGGCGAACTGGCTGGCGTTGAGCAACTTGCCGTTGCGGCGGTCCAGCACGTAGAAGAAGCCGTTGCGGTTGGCCTGCATCAGCACCGGCGTGGACGCCCCACCTATCGGCAGTTCGGCCAGCACCAGCTCGTTGGTGCCGTCGTAGTCGTACGGGTCGCCGGGCGAGAACTGGTAGTGCCAGACGATCTCGCCCGTGGACGGCCGGATGGCCAGCACCGAGCAGATGTAGAGCGCATCCCCGCCGCGCGTGGCCGGGTTCCACGGGCCGCCGTTGCCGGTGCCCCAGTAGACGAGGTCGAGCTGCGGGTCGTAGCTGCCGGTCAGCCAGGTCGGTGCGCCGCCGTGCTCGTAGCGGCCCGGCTTCCAGGTGTCGCCGCCCTTCTCGCCGGGCGCGGCGGTGGTCCAGCGGTGCCACTTCTCGGCGCCGGTCTTCAGGTCCCAGCCCTTGAGGAAGCCGCGCGTGCCGTACTCGCCGCCGCTGATGCCGGTGATCAGCACGCCGCCGGCGATCAGCGGGGCGTGCGTCATGCTGTAGCCCTGCTTGTAGTCGGCGGCCTTCACGCGCCAGACCGTCTTGCCGGTCTTCGCGTCGATGGCCATCACGTGCGCATCGAGCGTGGTGCGGTAGAGCACGCCGTCGAGGATCGCCATGCCGCGCGAGTGGATGCCGCAGCACAGGTAGCCGTTGATGTCGGCCGGCAGTTCCACCGGCACCTTCCACTTCTGGCGGCCGCTGGCGGCATCGATGGCCACGGTGTCGTTGGCGGTCGCCACGTACATCGTGTCGCCCACCACCAGCGGCTGGTTCGACGCGTTGGCCGCCGTGTTGAGGCTCAGGTTCCACACCGGCACCAGGCGCTGGATGTTCTGCGGCGTGATCTGCTTGAGCGGCGAGTGGCGCTGCTGGGCGTAGCCCATGCCGTAGGTGAGCACGTCGCCGGGGGTGGCGGCGTCGCGCAGCAGTTCGCCCTGGCCCTGCGCGCCGGCCAGCGAGCTGCCCAGACACAGCGCCAGCGCGGCAGCGCCTCGCATGAAGAGTTGCGACATGGTTTGTCTCCGGATGTTCGCAGTGGGGGAGCCGGCAAGGGTAGGCAGCCCGGCCGGCCTCATCAACTCGGGTGCTTTCCCTAGGGCCGGACTGTTCCGCGCCGGCACATATTCGGTGCCCATGTCCCTGCCCGCGCAGCCTTTCTTCGCCACCGCCGCGCAGCGCACCCAGCTCGCGCGCCAGCGCTTCTTCGACGAGGGCCAGCGGCCGTCGGGTCTCGTCGGCGAGGCGGTGATCCAGTCCTGGAACCGCTGCCTGGCGGCCCGTCGGCGGCCGCAGGACGTCGTGGCCTTCGATCCCGTGTCGGCCGCGCGGGCGCAGACCGCCGCGATGCGTGCACGCCCGCTGCTGGAGGCCGTGCGCGGCGAACTGGAGCAGCTGGAGACCACGCTGCGCGGCACCGCCTGCCGCGTGATGCTGACCGACAGCCAGGGCGTCATCGTGCACGTGAGCCAGGGCGAGGCGCTGGCCGACGCACTCGTGATGCCCGCCGCTGCGCGCGTGGGCGTCAACCTGGCCGAGGCCGCCATCGGCACCAACGCGCCGGGCATGGTCGTGCACACCGGCCAGGCCTGCACCGTCAGCGGCGCCGAGCACTACTTCGAGATGGTGCAAGGCATGCACTGCGCCGCGGCGCCGCTGCGCGACGCCGCCGGGCGGCTGGTGGCGGTGCTGGACCTGTCCACCGAGAACCGCCCGTTCGGTTTCGACGCCGCCGCCATCGTCGGCCTGTACGCCACGGCCATGGAAAACCGCTGGCTGGTCGCCCAGGCCCGTGACCAGCTGCTGCTGCAGTTCCAGGCCAGCCCGGCCGTGCTGGGCACGCCGCTGGAGGCACTGGCCGCGGTGGGCCACGACGGCCGGGTGCATTGGCTCAACGGTGCCGCGCGACAGCTGCTGCCCGAGGACACCGTGGGGCGCGACGCGGAAGCAGCGTTCGGCCTGGGGCTGGAAGGCCTGCTGGCGCTGTCCGCCCATCCGGCCCCAGCCGTGCGGCACCTGCCGGGTGGGCTGACGGTGTGGCTGCGCACCCGCCTGGCCAGCGGCACGGCGCCGGTCGTGCCGACGGCGGAGGTTCAGCCACCGGCCACGGCAGCCACGCCAGCGTCGACGCTGGCCGAACACGACCAGGCGCACGTGCTGCGCACGCTCGACGACTGCGGCGGCAACATCGCGGCGGCCGCGCGCCGCCTGGGCGTCTCGCGCGGGCTGCTGTACCGGCGGCTGCGCGCGCAGCGCCGGGGATAATCCCGGCGCATGAAGATCCTGCGCGGCCCGGGCGCGGCCCCGGGCCCTTGTGCCCTGACCATCGGCAGCTTCGACGGCGTGCACCGCGGCCACCAGGCCATGCTGGCGCTGCTGGCCAGCGAGGCGCGCCACCGCGGCCTGCCGCCGGCGGTGCTGACGTTCGAGCCGCACCCGCGCGACTTCTTTGCCGCACGCGCCGGCACGCCGGATGCCGCGCCCCGACGCATCGGCACGCTGCGCGACAAGCTGGCCGAACTGGCCCGGTGCGGTGTCGCGCAGGTGATGGTGATGCGCTTCGACGCCGCCCTGGCGGCGCTGAGCCCGCTGGCCTTCATCGACGAGGTGCTGTGCCGCCGGCTGGACGCGCGCTACGTGCTGGTGGGCGACGACTTCCGTTTCGGCGCCCGCCGGGCCGGCGACTACGCGCTGCTGGACGCCGAGGGCGCGCGGCGCGGCTTCGACGTGGCGCGCATGCAGAGCTACGAGGTGCACGGGCTGCGCGTGTCCAGCTCGGCCGTGCGCGAGGCCCTGGCCGCCGGCGACATGGCGCGTGCGGCCGACCTGCTGGGCCGGCCCTATGCCATCAGCGGCCGCGTGCTGCACGGCCGCAAGCTGGGCCGCGAGCTCGGCTTTCGCACGCTGAACCAGCGCTTCGGCCACCCGCGGCCGGCGGCGATGGGCATCTTCGTGTCACAGGTGCGCGGGCTGGCGGCGCACCCGCTGCCGGCGGTGTCCAGCCTGGGCGTTCGCCCGGCGGTGGAAGACGCCGGGCGCGTGCTGCTGGAGACCCACGTGCTCGACTGGCCATCCGGCCTGGGCGCCGATGCCGGCTACGGCCGATGCCTCACCGTGGACCTGCTGCACAAGCTGCACGACGAGCGGCCCTATCCGTCGCTGGACGCGCTGCAGGCTGGCATCGCCGCCGACGTGCAGGCGGCGCGCGACTGGTTCGCCGCGCGCCGCCCGATGTCGCGCTAGCCGCCGGCCGGGCCGAGGTCCACCTGCCAGTTGATCCGGCGGGTGCTCCTGCCAGGATCGATGTAGCCCCAGTCGATGATCTCGAGCGCGATCAGGTTGTCGCCCACGCGCCGCAGCGGGATCCAACGGCGGGGGTATTCGACGCCCTGCGTCACGCGCACCAGTTCCAGCGTGCCGTCGGGGGCCAGCCGCCAGCTCTGGATGCCGGTGCCGCTGGCCGTGCCGTCGGGATTGAACACATAGCTCGGGTCCAGGCCATAGAACTCAGGGTTGGCCAGCACATAGCCCTCCGTGCGCCAGCGACGTGCCGCCGTATCGGCCGTGAAGACCAGCCCTGCCTCGGCGAACAGCAGTTCCTGCTCGGCGCTGTAGACCACCGGCTCCGAGGCGCTGCCAGGCACGCTGGCCGCGATCCATGACTCCAGCCCGGTCCGCGGGTCGCGCTCCAGACGGGTGTAGCGTCGCGCGGGCATGCCCTGCGTCTGCACGGTGACCCAGCCATCGTCCAGTGACCAGGTGGCGGGCTGACCGCTGATCTCGAAGGTCGCCGTGCCCTGGCCGGTGATGCGCAGGATGTCGTCGCGCGAGTCGCCCTGGGCGGGATCGACCGGCTCCGACGCCACGCCGGCCAGGCGAGCCCCTGCCACCAGCTCGTCGGCCGCCACGCCGGTGCGCCCGGCCAGGTCGAACACCGAGGCCAGGAAGCCCGGGCCACCGGGATCGGTGGTGATGGCCTGGCCCGCCAGGGGGCCCTCCAGCCAGACGTGTTCGAACCGCGTGGCGAGCAGCACCGGCAGCTTGGTGGTGCTGCCGCCGGCCACGGCCTGCAGGCGATAGCCCAGCGTGCGCCAGACGGCGGCGTACTGCATGCACGTGCCGGTGATCGGATCGTCGTAGCAGGGGAAATCGGGCTGTTCGATCGGTGCCGTCAACGTCACCTGGAGCACCGCACCGTCGGCCGTCCAGCGGGCGGCGTGGCGTTGACCCGCCTCATGCGAAGTGGCCGTGCCGTCGGGTTCCAGCTCCAGCGTGAGATCCACGTAGCTCACCGGGTTGCCACCGTCGCTGTAGGTCAGCACGCGGGTGGCAGTGATCGCCCACGGCTCGCCCGCCGGCACCGGTGCCGTGTCGATGACGGCCTGCTGTGCCGCGGCGAATGCGTCGGGGCGGGCGACGGCCTGCGCGCGCACGAAGGCCTGAGTCGCCGTGCCGTCCAGCAGCAGCGCGAAGCTGTCGGACACGCCGTCGGGCAACGGCGCGTCCTGATCGGCGACCAGGTTCACCGCGATCGCCAGCGACTGCAGGTCCTGAGGCCGGACAGCACCGTCGCTGGTGGCCATGTCGGCTGCGCTGGCCGGCAGGGTGCCGCCAAGGGCCCGGGCGCGCAGCGCCGCTTCGGCACTGGTCCAGTGTGTCGCGTTCAACGCCGGCAGCACCGCGGCGTCGACCGCCGTGGTGTCGGTACCGGCCAGCGCCGCCACGCCGGACAGCGCACCGACCAGGCTGACCAGGCGCACGCGCCCGTCGGGGCTGGCGCCAGTGACCTGAACCCAGGCTGCCGGATCCGCGCTGGCGACCTCGGCGACATAGCGGCCATCGTCGTTCGCCATGACCTCGACGGTCTGGTCGCCGACCTGCACCGTCACGGCGGCACCGGCGATGGGCGCGTCGGTGATGGTGCCGCTGAGCGTCAGCCGGGCCTGCACGGTGAAGGTCGCCGTGGCCGTCGCGATGGCACCGCCGGCATCGGCCTGGACGGTGTAGCGCACGCTGTCGGTGCCGAACCAGCCTTCGTCTGGCGTGTAGCGCAGCTGGCCGTTCTCGATCACCGCCGTACCGTTGGCCGGCGGGTCGACGGCCGTCAGGCTCAGCGTGCCACGGGTGGCGCTGTCGTTGGCCAGCACGTCGACCAGCGCGCTGCTGCGCCAGTCCAGCGTGGCCATGTCGTCCTGCGCCGTGATCGTGGCGTCGGGCCGGTCGCTGCCGCCGCAGGCCGCCAGGGCCAGGGCCAGCATGGCCGGCCAGGCGCGGCGCCATCCGCCGCTCTTCGAGGGGTGATGCATGGTGGGATCCTCCGCTTGTCCGCGATCCAGCTGCCGCGGGCCGACGCAATCTACGGGAGAAGCCGCGCCGGTGTCATCACCCCGGGAGACGAGGGAACCCCCGAACCCGCACCCCGCTCAGAACCGCCAGACCAGCCCCGCGCCCAAGGACCAGCCCAGCCGCTGCTGCACCAGCGGGCTCTTGGCGGCGGCGCCGATCTCCCAGGACGCCCGGGCGCCGACATAGGTGCCCCAGTGCTTGCCGAGTTCGTGACGCAGGGTCAGGGCGGCGGCCAGATCACGCAGGCCATTGCCCGGGGTGTAGACGGGATAGCCGCTGCGCTGCGACTGGGCCGGCGTCACGCCGTACCACGACTGCATGTAGGTGTCGCTGCCGAAACTCAGGCCGGCACCGAATTGCAGGCGCGTGTCGGGGTCGAGCGTCCAGCTGCGCGCGGCCCCCAGTTCGCCCAGCGAGCCACCGCCGTGCCCCAGGACATCGGTGCTCACGGCCAGCGAGTACCGCCAGGGACCTTCGGGCAGCCATTGCAGGCGCAACCTGGCCAGCACAGTGCCGTCGATGTCGCCCATGCCGGCCAGCGCGTCGCTGTCGGCCTCCTGGCGACCGTTGGTCCAGCGGCCGCTGAGGCTGAGCCGCCAGGTCTTCCGCTTCACCAGCTCGGCCGCGATGCCGCGATCGACGTCGTCGTCACGGCGGGTGGTGAATCCACCGGCCACGGAAATCGTGATGCGGCCATAGCGCACGAAGCCCGCCGGCCGGAATCGCCAGGCTGAGCGCTCGGCACCACCGTACTCCGGGCCGTACGACGAGATCAGCCCGATCGCGCCTTCGAAGCGCGCCGGCTTGGCATCGCCAGCAGCGGGTTCGGCGGCGTGGGCCAGGCCCGTGCACAACAGCAGGATCGTCAAGGCTCGTGGGCAGAGTGGCATCGGGGCGGGATGAGGGGAGTGGCGTCGCTAGAATCGCCGCATGGCGACGAACGGAACCGCACCCCCCATCGCCCGCGGACATTCGGCCACGCGGCGCCAGACGACGCGCGACCGAATTATTCGCAGCGCCGTCTGAAGGACGGCTGAAGCCTGCGCACCGATCGCCGCGCACCCCTGCGGATGCCCGCGGCGGCGACGTCCCGATCGATCTGCCGCCCGTGCGGCCCGACGCCATGAACGCCCCCACCGACAAGACCGCCCCCGAGTACCGCCAGACCCTGAACCTGCCCGACACGCCGTTCCCGATGCGCGGCGACCTGGCCAAGCGCGAGCCCGCCTGGGTGCAGCAGTGGCAGGACGAAGGCCTGTACAAGCGCCTGCGCGACGCCCGCCGCGGCGCGCCGCTGTTCGTGCTGCACGACGGCCCGCCCTACGCCAACGGTGCCATCCACATGGGGCACGCCGTCAACAAGGTGCTCAAGGACATGATCGTCAAGGCGCGGCAGCTGGCCGGCTTCGACGCCCAGTACGTGCCGGGCTGGGACTGCCACGGCCTGCCGATCGAGAACGCGATCGAGAAGGCGCACGGTCGCGGCCTGAGCCGCGACGAGATGCAGGCGAAGAGCCGCGCCTACGCCACCGAGCAGATCGCGCTGCAGATGAAGGACTTCCAGCGCCTGGGTGTGCTGGGCGACTGGGCGCATCGATACGCCACCATGGACCCGGCCAACGAGGCCGGCGAGATCCGCGCCTTCAAGCGCGTGATCGAGCGTGGCTTCGTCTACCGCGGCCTGAAGCCGGTTTACTGGTGCTTCGACTGCGGCAGCTCGCTCGCGGAATTCGAGATCGAATACGCCGACAAGAAGAGCCAGACGCTGGACGTGGCCTTCCTATGCGCCGAGCCCGACAAGCTGGCCGCGGCCTTCGGCCTGCCGGAGATCGTCGGCGAGGCCTTCGCGGTGATCTGGACCACCACCGCGTGGACCATCCCGGCCAACCAGGCGCTGAACCTGAACCCGCAGATCGAGTACGCGCTGGTGCACACCGAGCGCGGGCAGCTGGTGCTGGCAGCGTCGCTGGTGGAGGCCTGCCTGAAGCGCTACGGGCTCACCGGCCACGTGGTGGCCACCACGCTGGGCGAAAAGCTCGGCGGCATCCAGTTCCGCCACCCGCTGGCGCACGTGCACGAAGGCTACGACCGCCTGAGCCCGGTCTACCTGGCCGACTACGCCACGGCCGACGACGGCACCGGCATCGTCCACAGCTCGCCGGCCTACGGCCTGGACGACTTCAACAGCTGCGTCGCCCACGGCCTGGCCTACGACGACATCCTGAACCCGGTGCAGGGGAACGGCCGCTACGCCGACGACTTCCCGCTCTTCGGTGGCCTGAACATCTGGAAGGCCGTGCCGCAGATCATCGACACGCTGCGCGACGCCGGGCGGCTGATGACCACCGAGGCCATCACGCACAGCTACCCGCACTGCTGGCGCCACAAGAGCCCGGTGATCTACCGCGCCGCGGCGCAGTGGTTCGTGCGCATGGACGAAGGCGAAGGCGTCTTCACCAAAGACAAGGCCGAGAAGACGCTGCGCCAGATGGCGCTGGAAGCCATCGACCACACGGGCTTCTACCCGGAGAACGGCCGTGCCCGCCTGCGCGACATGATCGCCAACCGGCCCGACTGGTGCATCAGCCGCCAGCGCAGCTGGGGCGTGCCGCTGCCCTTCTTCCTGCACAAGGACACGGGCGAGCTGCACCCGCGCACGATGCAGATCCTGGACCAGGCCGCCGACATCGTGGAAGCGGGCGGCATCGAGGCCTGGAGCCGCGTCACGGCCGAGGAGATCCTGGGCCCCGAAGACGCGCCGCACTACACCAAGTGCAGCGACATCCTCGAGGTCTGGTTCGACAGCGGCAGCACCTTCTGGCACGTGCTGCGTGGCCAGCACCCCGAGGGCTGGCACCGCGAGGGCCCCGAGGCCGACCTCTACCTGGAAGGCCACGACCAGCATCGCGGCTGGTTCCACAGCTCGCTGCTGCTGGCCTGTGCGCTGTATGGCCGTGCGCCCTACCGCGGCCTGCTGACCCACGGCTTCACGGTGGACAGCCAGGGCCGCAAGATGAGCAAGAGCCTGGGCAACGGCATCGAGCCGCAGAAGGTGAGCTCGACCCTGGGTGCGGAGATCATCCGCCTGTGGGTGGCGGCCAGCGACTACAGCGGCGACATCGCCGGCGACGACAAGATCCTCGCCCGCGTGGTGGACGCCTACCGCCGCATCCGCAACACGCTGCGCTTCCTGCTCGCCAACACGTCCGACTTCGACCCGAAGACCGACGCCGTCCCGGCCGACCAGCTGTTCGAGATCGACCGTTGGGCGCTGGCCCGCAGTGCCGAGTTCCAGGCCGAGATCCTGAAGCACTACGAAGTCTACGAGTTCCACCCGGTGGTGGCCAAGCTGCAGGTCTTCTGCAGCGAGGACCTGGGTGCGTTCTACCTGGACGTGCTGAAGGACCGGCTCTACACGACGGCGCCGAAAAGCCTGGCCCGCCGCAGCGCGCAGACGGCCCTGTGGCAGATCACCCAGGCCATGCTGCGCTGGATGGCGCCATTCCTCAGCTTCACGGCGGAAGAAGCCTGGAAGCTGGTGGGCCACAGCGAATCGATCTTCACCGAGACCTACTGGAATTTCGACGGCGAAGACGTGGCGCTGCTGCCGAAGTGGGCGCGTCTGCGCGAGATCCGCGAGCTGGCCAACAAGGAGATCGAGGCGGTGCGCGGCACCGGCGCGGTGGGGTCGTCGCTGCAGGCCAACCTGGCCATCGGCGCGCCGCCGGAGGACCTGGCCCTGCTGCAGTCGCTGGGCGAGGACCTGAAGTTCGTCTTCATCGTCAGCGCGCTGTCGGTGTCGTCCGCGGAAGCCTTGTCGGTCACGGTGACGCCATCCACCGCCACCAAGTGCGAGCGCTGCTGGCACTGGCGCGACGACGTCGGCCACGACGCCGCGCACCCGGGCCTGTGCCGCCGCTGCACCGACAACCTGCACGGCGCCGGCGAGGCGCGTGTGCACGCCTGATGGGCAGGACGAGCCTGATGCACCGCCGCGGCCCCAGCCTGGCGCTGTGGCTGGGCCTGGCGGTGTTCGTCATCGTGGCCGATCAGGTCACGAAGACGCTGATCGTCAATGCCTTCCAGCTCGGCGACAGCGTCACTGTCACGTCCTTCTTCAACCTCGTGCGCGCGCACAACCCGGGCGCGGCCTTCAGCTTCCTGGCCGGCGCCGGCGGCTGGCAGCGCGGGTTCTTCGTCGGCATCGGCATGGTCGCCTCGGTCTTCATCGTCTGGATGCTGCGCCGGCACGGCGACCAGCGGCTGTTCTGCTTTGCGCTGACGATGATCCTGGGCGGCGCCGTGGGCAACGTGGTCGACCGCCTGATCCACGGCTACGTGGTGGACTTCCTGCAGTTCCGCTTCGCGATCCTCGAGCCGCTGTTCCACGGCGGCTACTTCCCCAGCTTCAACCTGGCCGACAGCGCGATCACGCTGGGCGCGGCCTGCCTGATCCTGGACGAGATCCTGCGCGTGCGGCGCACGGGCCACCGGTGAGGGGCTGAGCGTGGACAGCCTGTCCCTGCAGGACCTTGGCCGCATGCAGGAGATCGCCGGCGTGCTGATGCGCCACGGACTGGGCGAGGCCGTGCGCCGGCTGGGCATGGCCGACGCACTGGAACGCGCCGGCCACGTGCTCAAGCGCGAGAACGCGGCCGAGCTGGCGCGGCTGACGCCCCCGGAGCAGGTGCGCCGCGCCTTCGAGGAACTCGGCCCCACCTTCGTCAAGCTCGGCCAGGTGCTGGCGGGCCGCGGCGACCTGCTCGACGCCGACTGGCTGCGCGAGCTGAGCAAGCTGCACAGCAACGTGCCGCCGGTACCGATGGAGACGCTGCGGCCGCAGCTGCGCGAGGACCTCGGTGGCGAACCGGAAGCGGTGTTCGCCTGGTTCGACACCGAACCGCTGGCCGCGGCGTCGATCGCGCAGGTGCACCGCGCGCGCCTGCACGACGGCACCGAGGTCATCGTCAAGGTGCGCCGGCCCGGCATCGAGGCGGTCATCGAGGCCGACCTGCGCCTGTTGCAGCGCCTGGCCGGCGTGGCCGAGCGCCAGTGGCCGGCCCTGGTGCCGTATGGCCCGCAGCAGCTGGTGCGCGAGTTCGCGCGCTCGCTGAAGCGCGAGCTCGACCTGGCCGCCGAATGCCGCAGCGCCGAGCGCGTGGCCGGCAACCTGGCGCCGCTGGGCTTCGTCGACATCCCGCGCGTGCACTGGGCCTTCACCGGCGCCCGCGTGAACGTGCAGGACCGGGTGGACGGCCTGCCCGGCGAGGACCTCGCCGCCGTCGACGCCGCCGGCCTGGACCGCAAGGTGCTGGCCCGGCGCGGGGCGCAGGCGGTGCTGAAGATGATCGTCGAGGACGGCTACTTCCACGCCGACCCGCACCCCGGCAACGTCTTCTACCTGCCGGGCAACCGGCTGGCGTTCATCGACTTCGGCATGGTCGGCCGCCTGCCGCCGCGCCGGCGCGAGGAACTGCTGGACCTGCTGCTGGGCCTGGTGCAGCGCGACCCGCCCGCGGTGGCCGAAGTGCTGCTGGACTGGACTGGCGACACGCGCGGCGTGGACCTGGCCGAGCTGGAATCGGCCATCGAGGCCTTCGTCGACCAGTACCACGGCACGCCGCTGGCGCAGCTCAACCTCGGCCGCATGCTCACCGAGGTGACCGACGTGCTGCGCGAGCAGTCGCTGACGCTGCCGGGCGACCTGGCGCTGCTGATCAAGGCCTTCGTCTCGCTGGAGAGCATGGGCCGCGGCCTGGACCCGGACTTCCACGTGGCGCAGGAGGCGCTGCCGCTGCTGCAGCGTGTGCTGCGCGCGCGCTACAAGCCCAAGGCGCTGGGCCAGCGCGCCTGGCAGGCGGCGCTGAAGCTGGCGTCCACCGCCGAGAAGCTGCCGCACGACGTCTCGCGCCTGCTGCGCCGCGCCCGCCATGGGCAACTTCGCGTAGGTCTGGAGCTGGCCCACCTTCAGCGCGTGGGCGACCAGCTCGACCGTGCCGCCACGCGGCTGTCGATGGCCATCGTCATCGCGGCGTTGATCATCGGCTCGTCCATCGTGATGACGGTGGGCGGCGGGCCCACGCTGTTCGGCCTGCCGGCCTTCGGCTTCCTGGGCTTCGTCGGTGCGGCCGGCGGCGCGATCTGGCTGGTGCGCTCGATCCGGCGCGAGAAGCGGCACGACGACTGACCGTCGATCCCCGGGGCGGGCCCGATACCCGTCGGCGCATCGCCGGGCTACAACGGCGGCATGAATGCCACGCCCACGGAACCCGAACAGCGCGCCGAGCCCGGCGAGGCGCCTGCGCCCACGGCGTTCGACATCGCGCTGCGCCCGCTGAGCTTCCGCGACCCGCTGCGCTGGCTGGCGGCCGGCACGCGCGACTTCGCGCACGCGCCGGCCATCGGCCTGTTCTACGGCGCCTGCTTCGTCGTCATGGGCTGGGCGCTGTTGAAGATGTACGAGCAGGCGCCGGCCTACGTGATGGCGCTGTCGGCCGGCTTCCTGCTGATGGGTCCCTTCCTGTGCCTGGGCCTGTACCGCACCAGCCAGCGCCTGGAGGCCGGCGAGAAGCCCGACTTCGGCGATTCGCTGCTGGCCTGGGACACGCGCACCGGCACGCTGGCCATCTTCGGCTTCGTGCTGCTGGTGCTGGAGATGCTGTGGGGCCGGGCCACGCTGGTGATCTTCGCCGTCAGCTTCGACGGCATGCCCGATCTGAAGGGTTCGCTGCTGGCGCTGCTGGACCCGGAGAACATCGGCTTCATCACCGCCTGGCTGGGCGTGGGCGCCATCTTCGCCGGGCTGATCTACGCCGTCAGCGTGGTCTCGATCCCGATGATCCTGCACCGCCAGACCGACGCCATCACCGCCGGCCTGACCAGCCTGCGCCTGGTGCTCACGCAGACCGGCGTCATGCTGTGGTGGGCCTTCCTGATCGCCTTCTTCGTCGGCCTGGCCATGCTGCCGTGGTTCGCCGGGCTGCTGGTGGTGGGGCCGGTGATCGGTCACGCCAGCTGGCATGCGTACCGCACCGCGGTGGCCTAAACTAGCGTTGTCCGCCGCGTTCGCGCGGGTCTTATATTTCCTTGAACCGATGCTCATTGAGCCAGGGCTTGGAACATCGTGAAGCTGGTGTGATCGTCTCGCGTCAGATGAACCCGAAGCCTCGCTGACCTCGCCCACCTGAACTTCCCTGAGGGTTCAGGAGTGCGGGCCCAAGGTGCGCGGCGGACACCTTTCCCTCCCCTGCCGGTCCTTCCATCCGATGGCCTTCTGGCTGATGAAGAGCGAGCCCGACGAGGCCTCGATCGACGACCTCGTGCGCCTGGGCAAGCTGCCCTGGACCGGCGTGCGCAACTACCAGGCGCGCAACTTCATGCGCGACGCCATGCAGGTGGGCGACGGCGTGCTCTTCTACCACTCGTCCTGCCCGCAGCCGGGGGTGGCCGGCCTGGCCGAGATCGCGTCCGGCACGGTGCCCGACGAGACCCAGTTCGACCCGGCGAGCCCGTACTTCGACCCCAAGTCCAGCCGCGACGCCCCGCGGTGGCTGCAGCTGGACGTGGCACTGGTGAAGAAGACCCGGCTGCTGCCCCTGGCCGAGATGCGTGCCGCGCCGGAACTGGCCACGATGCAGGTGCTGCAGCGCGGCAACCGGCTGTCGATCACGCCGGTCACGGCGGCCGAATGGCGCGCCGTGCTGAAGCGGCTGGACCGGACAGCCACGTGATCGACGCGCCCCTGGTCTCCGGCATCGGCCCGCTGCTGATCGTCGAACTGCTGGCGCTGGGCCTGGGCGCGGGCTTCCTGGCGGGCCTGCTGGGCATCGGCGGCGGCATGCTGCTGGTGCCCTTCCTGACGCTGATCGTCTCCGCCCGGGGCGTGCCACCGGCGCTGGCGGTGAAGATGGCCATCGCGACGTCGATGGCCACGATCCTGTTCACGTCGCTGTCCAGCCTGCGCGCCCACCACCGCCATGGCGCGGTGCGCTGGCCGCTGGTGCGCGGGCTGGCGCCAGGCATCGTGCTCGGTGGGCTGCTGTCGGGCGCTGGCGTGTTCGCGCTGCTCAAGGGCCAGGGGCTGGCGGTCGTGTTCGCCGTCTTCGTCGGCTTCTCGGCGCTGCAGATGCTGCGCGACCGCAAGCCTGCGCCGCACCGCCAGATGCCGGGCTGGGCCGGGCAGATGGGCGCCGGCGGCACCATCGGCCTGGTCTCCGGGCTGGTGGGCGCCGGCGGCGCCTTCATGTCGGTGCCTTTCATGCTCTGGTGCAACGTGCCCTTGCGCCATGCGGTGGGCACCAGCGCGGCCTTGGGCTTCCCGATCGCGCTGTCGGCCACTGCCGGCTACGTGATCGGCGGCTGGTCGCTGCCGCCGGCCCTGCCCGGCGCCGTGGGCTACCTGTACCTGCCGGCGCTGTTCACCATCGCGGCGGCCAGCGTGCTGATGGCGCCGCTGGGCGCGCGCACCGCACACCGCATCGACGTGCAGTCGCTGCGCAGGCTGTTCGCGCTGCTGCTGATGGCGCTGGCCGCGACGATGCTCTGGCGCGTGTTCGCTTGAAGCAGCCGGTCAGGGCTCGAAGCGGATCGCCGCCAGCGTGACGTGGTTGCCGCCGCGCCGGCGGGCTTCGGCCAGCGCGGCCTCGCTGGCGGCCACCAGGTCTTCCTGCGAGTGCGCCGTGTGTGGAAAGCTGGCCACGCCCATCGAGGTGGTGAAGCCGAGTTCCTGGCCGTCGTGCACGACGATCTGCGTGGCGCACTGGCGGCGCAGGCCTTCCATGCGGGAATGCGCCGTCGCCAGGCCGACGCCGGACAGCAGCACGGCGAAGCGGTCCTCGTCGTAGCGGCAGGACGCGTCCATGGCCCGCGTGTTGCCACGCAGCAACCGGCCCAGCGCTTCCAGCACCCGGACTCGCGCCGCGTCCCCGTGTGACGCGCCCGGCCCCGAGAGCGGGTCCACGGCCACGAAGACCAGTGCGAATTCGCGATGCTCCCGCGTGGACAGGTCCACCTCGCGGCGCAGTTGCTCCTCGAAGTGGCTGCGGGTGTAGAGGCCGGAGGCGGCGTCGCGCAGCCCCTGGTCCTTCAGTTCCAGACGCAGGCTTTCGTTGGCCCGCTGCAGCTGCTCGATCTGGTCGAGCGCCTGGCGCAGCTGCTGTTCCTGCCGCCGCTGCGGCGTGCGATCGATCCAGATGCTGGCCAGCACGGGATGCCCATCCTGACGCCCGGCCAAGCGAAGCACCAGGAAGTCACGCCGAACGCCACCGGTCTCGATGCGATGCTCACTGGCGAGCACGCCGTCGCGCGCCAGGGCCGCTTGGTCGGCCGCCCGCAAGGCCACCACCATGCCGGCGTCGCACCAGTCGGCATCCACGGCCCCCACCAGTGGCTGGCCGTCCGGGCGCAAGATCCGGGCGAGCGGCACATCGGCCTCGAGCACCCGCCCGGACGCGGCGTCCTTCACCACGACGTGGCCGCCCAGTCGCTCGCCGGCCACGGCCCACAGCCGCCCCAGCAGGGGCGACATCTGCCGCGTGTCGGTGTCTTGGATCGGAACGGTGGACATGGGTGGGTGCAGGTCTGTCGGGGCCGGACCTGCCGGCGCCGAGCCATCTTGGTTCGCGACGTTCGGCAGATCAACCCTGCAGGCACCATGCCCCGCCGGAATCCCCTAGTTCGTCGTGGATTCGATCCTAAACCGGGTACCGCATGGGCGAGACGTGACGGACGCCGGAAATGCGACGGCGGTCACCCCCTGTTCCGTGGATCGACGAGCAGGCAAGGGCGCACCGGCGTGGACCGGTGACGGTCCGATCGGGCCTGACCAATGGTCCGAACCCGCCGCCGCCCGCTGCGTTCGGAGGCCAGGTTTGCCAACCGCCGCGTCATCGGTATAGAATCATGGACTTTCCCAGCGCCAGAGTACCGTTTAGCGTACCGCCGTCACTGCATGACCACCATCCGCGTCAAAGAGAACGAACCCTTCGATGTCGCCCTGCGCCGCTTCAAGCGCACGATCGAGAAGATGGGTCTGCTGACCGAATTGCGCGCCCGCGAGTTCTACGAGAAGCCCACGTCCGAGCGCAAGCGCAAGAAGGCGGCGGCGGTGAAGCGTCACTACAAGCGCGTGCGCAGCATGCAGCTGCCCAAGAAGCTGTACTGATCACCGCCAGACCGGTGCTCCCGGCCTGGGAGCACCGACGCAGCAGCGTGGCCCGCACGGTTGTCCGGCGCGGGCCTTTGTCATTCTGCCGGGCATGACCCTGGCGTCTCGGTCCCATCCACCATGAGCCTGAAACTGCGCATCCAGGATGACATGAAGGTCGCGATGCGCGCCCGCGACAGCGAGCGCCTGGCCACGATCCGCATGCTGCTCGCGGCGCTGAAGCAGCGTGAGGTGGACGAGCGCATCGAGCTCGACGACACGGCCGTGGTGGGGGTCGTGGACAAGCTGATCAAGCAGCGCAAGGACTCGGTCGCCGCCTTCCGCCAGGGTGGCCGCGACGACCTGGCCGACAAGGAAGCCGCCGAGATCACCGTGCTCGAGGTCTACCTGCCCCAGCGCCTGTCGGCCGAGCAGATCGCCGCGGAGATCCAGGCCCTGGTGGCCGAACTCGGCGCCTCGGGACCGGGCGACATGGGCCGCGTGATGGCCGCCGCCAAGTCGCGCCTCGCAGGACAGGCGGAGATGGCGCTGGTGTCGGCGGCGGTCAAGCAGGCGTTGGCCAAGTAGCCCGCAAGGAGGTCTCGAACATGCACACCCTGCCCATCCGCCCGGTGGCCGACGACGTGTTCGTGGCGCCACAGCTTGCTGCCGCCGACATGGCCGCCGTGGCCCAGGCGGGCTTCCGCAGCGTGATCAACAACCGCCCCGACTTCGAGGGCGGTACGGACCAGCCCACGCACGCCGCCATCGCCGCGGCCGCCGAAGCGGCGGGCCTGGTCTACCGCTTCCTGCCCGTCAACGGGGCCTACCAGTCGCCGCAGGAGATCGCCGCCTTCGGCGAGTTGCTGCGCGAACTGCCGCGGCCGGTGCTGGCCTTCTGCCGCTCCGGCGCACGCAGCACGCGCCTCTACATGGGTGCCACCGCCACCTGAGTCGGGTGGCGCGCGGAACTACGTACGGGTAACGCCCCGTCGAGGGTCGTCCGGTGCTGCCTAGAATCCCGGGTTCCCCCGGAGGTTCCCCCATGTCCCTGCTGCTCAGGCTGTCGCGGTTGATCGATACGGTCAACGGCTGGATCGGCAAGTTCGCGACCTGGCTGGTGCTGGCGGCGGTGCTCATCAGCGCCGGCAACGCCATCATGCGCAAGGCGTTCAACATCGGCTCGAACGCCTACCTGGAGATCCAGTGGTACCTGTTCGCGGCGGTGTTCATGCTCGCCGCGTCGTACGTGTTCCTGCACAACGGACACGTGCGCATCGACTTCATCGCCGCCCGCCTGTCCAAGCGCGCCAATGCCATCATCGACGCCATCGGCATCGTGGTCTTCCTGATCCCGCTGTGCGTCATCCTGATCGACCTGTCCTGGCCGTTCTTCATGCGCGCCTACGTCTCCGGTGAGATGAGCGAGAACGCCGGCGGCCTGATCCGCTGGCCGGTGATCCTGCTGATCCCGGTGGGCTTCTCGCTGCTGCTGCTGCAGGCGTTGTCCGAACTGATCAAGCGCATCGGCTTCCTCACCGGCGCGATCCCCCAGCCCTTCAGCTTCGGCCACGAGAAGACCGCCGACGAGGAATACGCCGAGGAGATGGCCGCCAAGGCTGCCGCCGCTGCGCCGGAGGCCAAGCCATGATCGAGTTCGTGACCCAGAACTTCGTCCCGCTGATGTTCGCGGGGCTGCTGTTCTTCCTGCTCACCGGCATCCCGGTGGCCTTCGGTCTCGCGGCCACGGGCCTGCTGTTCGGCTTCATCGGCATGGAGCTGGGCCTGTTCCCCGACAACCTGTTCGGTGCCCTGCCGCTGCGGGTGTTCGGCATCATGAAGAACGACACGCTGCTGGCGATCCCGTTCTTCACCTTCATGGGGATCATCCTCGAACGATCCGGCATGGCCGAAGACCTGCTCGAGACCGTCGGGCAGGTCTTCGGCCCGGTGCGCGGGGGCTTGGCGGTGGCCGTGGTACTGGTGGGCGCGCTGCTGGCGGCGACGACGGGCGTGGTCGCCGCCGCGGTGATCTCGATGGGCCTGATCTCGCTGCCCATCATGCTGCGCTACGGCTACAACCGCACCATCGCCACCGGCACCATCACCGCGTCGGGCACGCTGGCGCAGGCCATCCCGCCGTCGCTGGTGCTGATCGTGCTGGCCGACCAGCTCGGCCGTTCGGTGGGCGACATGTACGCCGGTGCCCTGATCCCGGGGCTGATGCTGGTGGGCTGCTACCTCGCCTTCATCGTCGTCGTGGCGCTGGTGAAACCCAAGTGGGTGCCACCGTTGCCGCCGGAGGCCCGCATCTACCGCGAGGACAGCGGCGCCAGCGGCCATGTGTCGCTGGTGGCCCTGCTGGTGCTGTGCGCCGCCGCCGGCTTCGGCTGGGCCAGCGTGCACGAGAGCATCATGAACCCGTGGCTGGAGCGCTCCATCCCGGCCCCGGGCGACGAGATCTTCATCATGTCGATGACGGTGTCCTCGTTCCTCGCCCTGGGCCTGGCCATCCTCAACCGCGTGCTGCGCCTGGGCCTGCTGTCCAAGCTGGCCGAACGCGTGACCTTCGTGCTGATCCCGCCGCTGGTGCTGATCTTCCTGGTGCTGGGCACGATCTTCCTGGGCGTGGCCACGCCCACCGAAGGCGGCGCCATGGGGGCGCTGGGCGCACTGATCATGGCCATCGGCCGGCGCAAGCTGAGCCTGAAGCTGCTGAACCAGGCGCTGGACAACACGGCGCGGCTGTCGACCTTCGTGCTGTTCATCCTGATCGGCTCGACGGTCTTCAGTTTCACGTTCAACGCCGCCGACGGCCACATCTGGGTCGAGCACCTTTTCGACAAGCTGCCCGGCGGCCAGATCGGCTTCCTGATCATCGTGAACCTGCTGGTCTTCGTGCTGGGCATGTTCATCGACTTCTTCGAGATCGCCTTCATCGTGATCCCGATCCTGGCGCCGGTGGCCGAGAAGATGGGCATCGACCTGATCTGGTTCGGCGTCATCCTCGCGATGAACATGCAGACCAGCTTCCTCACGCCGCCGTTCGGTTTCGCGCTGTTCTACCTGCGCAGCGTGGCCGCGAACAAGGACTACGACGACCGCATCACCGGCCGGCGCATCCCGGCCGTGACCACGGCGCAGATCTACAAGGGCTCGATCGCCTTCATCGTGCTGCAGGTCATCATGGTGGCCGTGGTGCTGACCAACCCGCACCTCGTGACCGGCCACCTCGACAAGGGGCCGCAGATCAACGTCGAGGACGCACTGCAGGAACTGCGCGACCAGGGCCGCGCCGCGATGGAGGCCCGCGAGTCCGACAGCGCCGCCTCCGCCGCGGACGAGGAGGACCCGATGAAGGCCATGCTCGACGCGCTCAAGGCCGACGAAGAGAAGAAGAAGTGATGTGTCGCCCGGCAGGCCCCGTGCGGGCCTGCCGACCGGTCCCGGCGACCGGCCAAGAAAAAACCCCGCCAAGGCGGGGTTTTTGTTTGTGGCGGCAGACCGATCAGAGGCGCTGCTGCTGCATGAAGTCGTCGAAGCCGGCTTCCGTGAAACGGAACCACAGGTTCGCGTCGCGACGGTAGGTGGAGAAGTCGGCGTAGATCTTCTTCCAGGCCGGGTTCGAGTTGCTCAGGTCGCTGTAGATGTCCATGCCGGCCTTGAAGGCGGCGTCCATCATGTCCTTCGGGAAGCGGAACAGCTTGGCACCGCCACCGACCAGGCGCTTCAGCGCCGCCGGGTTGCGCGCGTCGTACTTGGCCATCATGTTGGTGCCGGCGGTCACGCAGGCCGACTCCAGGATCGCCTTGTACTCACCGGGCAGCTTGTCGTAGGCCGCCTTGTTGACGAAGAAGTCCAGCTGCGGGCCACCTTCCCACCAGCCCGGGTAGGCGTAGAACGGGGCCACCTTGTAGAAGCCCAGCTTCTCGTCGTCGTACGGGCCCACCCACTCGGCTGCGTCGATCGTGCCCTTCTCCAGCGACTGGTAGATCTCGCCGCCAGGGATGTTCTGCGGCACGCCACCGATGGCCTCGAAGATCTTGCCGCCGAAGCCGCCGATGCGGAACTTGGCGCCCTTCACGTCGGCCAGCGACTTGATCTCACGGCGCCACCAGCCACCCATCTGCGCGCCGGTGTTGCCGCCGAGGAAGTTGACGATGTTGTAGCCGGCGTAGAACTCGCGCATCAGCGTGCCGCCGTTGCCCTGCAGGTACCAGGCGGTGAACTGGCGCTGGTTCATGCCGAACGGGATCGCGCAGCCGAGCGCGAAGGCTTCGTTCTTGCCGAAGAAGTAGTAGGGCGCGGTGTGCGCCATCTCGACCGTGGCGGCCTGCACGCCGTCGACCACGCCGAAGGCGGGCATCAGTTCGCCGGCTGCCGCCACCGTGATCTGGAACTTGCCACCGGTGGCTGCGGTGACGATCTTGGCCATGTCCTCGGCGGCACCGTAGATGGTGTCGAGCGACTTCGGGAAGCTCGACGCCAGGCGCCAGCGGATGGCCTGCTGGGCGTGCACCGCAGGCGCGGCACCGGCGGCCAGCACGCCGGCGATGCCGGCGCCGTGGATAAATTTGCGACGTTCCATGGACGATCTCCTGCTCTGAGGGGTGATAAGGATCGGACGCGAAATTCTAGAAACCCCCTCCGGCCACGGGCCGCGGGGTTTACCCCTTCGCAGAATCACGTAGGGCCGGCCGACTGCTGTCAGCGCCGCGTCAGCCTCGGTGCGCCATCGGTCTCAGGCGCCGGCCAGCTTCATGCGCGCGATCAGCACACTGCCCGTGGTCTTGCCGCCCAGGGTGTAGGCGTCGGCGCCCACCGCCGCGATGTCGCCGAGCATCGTCTTCAGGTTGCCGGCGATCGTCACCTCTTCCACCGGGAAGGCGATGCGGCCGTCCTCGACCCAGTAGCCGGCCGCACCGCGGGAGTAGTCGCCCGTCACGTAGTTCACGCCCTGCCCCATCAGCTCGGTGACGAACAGGCCGCGGTGCAGCTTGCGCAGCATGGCCTCGAGGTCGTCGCCACGCTTCGTTCGGCGGCTGCTCAGGCGCAGGTTCTGCGCACCGCCGGCGTGCCCGGTGGTCCGCAGGCCCAGCTTGCGTGCCGAATAGCTGGACAGGAAGTAGGACTGCACGACGCCGGCGTCGACCACGCGGCGCGCCTGCACACGCACGCCCTCGTCGTCGAACGGCGCACTGGCCTTGCCCTTGGGCGTGAAGGGGTCTTCGTCGATGTCGACATGGCGCGCCAGCACGCGCGTGCCCACGCTGTCGAGCAGGAAGCTGGCCTTGCGGTACAGCGCACCGCCGGAGGTGGCCTGCACATAGGCGCCCAGCAGCCCGGCGGCCACCGGGGCCTCGAACAGCACCGGCACCTCGCC
>JACKLN010000010.1 GCA_024235855.1 Burkholderiaceae bacterium | reverse complement strand
ATGCCGGCCAGTGCCAGCGCGTCCACCCGTTCGCCATAGAGCCACCAGCCCAGCAGTGCCACCAGCGGCAGGCGCAGGAAGTCCACCGGCATCACCGCCGCCAGTTCCGCCAACTTGAGCGCACGCGCGATGCAGTAGTGCGCACTGAGCGCGGTCAGGCCCACGAGCAGGATCCAGGGCCACTGGCCCCAATCCGGGGGCTGCCACGTCCACAGCGCCCCCGCGGTGGCCAGTGGCAGCTGCACCACGGTCATGTAGAACAGGATCGCCAGCGGCGCATCGGTGGGCGCCAGCCGCTTGGTGGCCAGGTAGCTCAGCGCGTAGGCCACCGCGCCGCCCAGCGCCGCCAGCGATGCCCACTGCAACAGGCCGGCCCCGGGCCGCAGGATCATCAGCACGCCGGCCAGGCCCAGGACGATCAGGCCGGCGCGCTGTGCCGTCAACCGTTCTCGCAGCAGCAGTGCGGCCAGCAGCGCCGTCCACAGCGGAATGGTGAACTCGATGGCGAAAACGCTGGCCAGCGGCAGTGCGCCGATGGCGAAGAACCAGCCGAACTGCCCGCCCAGGTGGGCCAGGTTGCGCGCCACGTGAAGGCCCGGGCGCTGCGTGTGCAGCACCCGCCAGCCGGCATGCCAGGCCAACGTGCCCACGATCACCAGACCGACCACGCTGCGGAAGCACAGGATCTGGAACGTGCTCAGCGTGGCCGACAGTTCCCGCCCGGAGAGCGCCATGAGCAGGAAGGACAGCACGGCGCCGCCCATCCATGCCGCGCCACGCCAGCGAGCAGCCAGATCCTGGGATCCGCTCTGCGGTCCGGTCGCGGTCATCGACATCGCCCGATTGTGAAGGCGGCGCCTTTGAAGCCCGGTGCCGCCGAACGCCCACACACCGGCGCCAGTGGTCAGGCTCTGGCACGATCGGACGCGCTCCCCCCTTCACGCCGGGCGCGGTCCGCCGCGCCTGCCACCCTGTCTCGATGCCCCATCTGCTTCTCCGCCGCGCCTTGCCCTCGATGCTGCTTGCGATGGCCCTGCCGGTCCTGGCCCAGAAGGCGCCGCCGGCAGCGCCTGTGATCACCGCCGCCGTGCGCAGCGTGGCCGACGACGTGGCGCTGGAACTGGTGGGCAGCGGCCTCGCACGCCGTGCGGCCACGCTGCAGGCGGCCGCCGCAGGCGAGGTGACTCGGGTGGCGTTCCGCGCCGGTGACCGGGTGCGCGCCGGCCAACTGCTGTTGACCCTGGACGACCGTGCCGAACAGCTGGCGGTCCGGCAGGCCGAAACCCGCCTGGCCGCGGCGCAGCGGCTGCGCGACCGCTTCGCGCCGCTGGACGGCACCGGCGCCCTGCCGCAGACGCAGATCGACGACGCTGTCGTGGCGCTGCGCGAAGCCGAACTGGCGCTGTCCCAGGCCAAGGAGGCGCTCCGGGACCGTCGCGTGGTGGCGCCCTTCGACGGCATCGTCGGCCTGGCCGCGCTGCAGCCGGGTGACCGTGCCGAGGCCGGCGCCACGCTGACGACGATCGACGACCGGCGGGTGCTGCGCGTGCGTTTCGCCGTGCCGGAGCAGCACCTGGCGCGTGTCAGACCGGGTCAACCGGTGGCGGTGACGACGCCGGCGCACGGCGCGCAGCACTTTGCCGGCAAGCTGGTGCAGATCGACAGCCGCGTGGACGCTTTGGCCCGCACCGTGTCGCTGGAGGCCGAGGTGCCCAACCCCGACGACCGCTTGCGCCCCGGCATGTCCTTCGCTGTGCAGCTGGCCTTGCCGGGCACGCCCCAGCCAACCGTGCCGGAACTGGCGCTGCAGTGGGACCGCGACGGTGCCTTCGTCTGGCAGGTGCGGGACGGCAAGGCAGCGCGGGTGCCCGTGCGGCCGCTGCGGCGGCAGGATGGCATCGTGCTGCTGGAAGGCCAGCTGCGCGACGGTGACCTCGTCGTGGTCGAAGGCGTGCAGCGGCTGCGCGACGGGCGCGCGGTGGAGGTCGTCGGCCGCAACGGCGGGGCGCCGGCGTGAGCCCGGGTGACATCGCCCCGCCGGCCGCCGACCGCGCCAGCGACCTGCCGGCCCTGAGCATCCGCCGCCCCTGGCTGGTGGTGGTGCTGAACCTGCTGATCGTCATCGCCGGCCTGGGCGCGCTGCGCGGCGTGGAACTGCGCGAGCTGCCCAACGTCGACCGCCCCATCGTCGCCGTGCGCGCCGACTTCCCCGGGGCGGCGCCGGAGACGCTGGATGCCGAGGTCACGCGCGTGCTCGAAGGCGCGGCCTCGCGCGTGCCCGGCGTGGTGCAGGTGCGCGCCGGCAGCGAGGAAGGCAACCTGCGCGTCATCCTCGAGTTCAGCCCCGACGTGAACCTGGTGGACGCCGCCAACGACGTGCGCGACGCCATCTCGCGCGTCGAGTCGCAGCTGCCCGCGGGCGTGCAGAACCTCAGCATCGTCAAGGCCGATGCCGACGCCGAGCCGGTGATCCAGCTGGCCGTGGCCAGCCGCGTGCTGTCGGTGGACCAGCTCACGCGGGCGGTGGAGGAACAGCTCGAACCAGAGCTGGTGGCCGTGCCCGGCGTGGCCGACGTGACCCTGTTCGGCGGCCGCGAGACGGTGATGCGCGTGCGCCTGGACCCGGCCCGCCTGGCGGCGCGCAACGTGGCGGTGGACGAGGTGGTGACCGCGCTGCGCAGCGCACGTGCCGACGTGCCGGCCGGCAGCCTGCAGGGCGGCGAACTGCAGGTGCTGGTGCGTGCCAACGCGTCGCTGACCGAACCCGGGCAGCTGGGCGCGCTGCAGCTGCGGCCCGGCGTGTACCTGCGCGACCTGGCCGACATCGTGCTGGCGCCAGCCGACGCCACGGCCTACGTGCGGCTGGACGGGCGCAACGTCATCAACGTGGGCGTCGTGCGCCAGGCGCAGTCCAACAGCGTCGCCATCTCCGAAGGGGTGCGGCGCGTGGTGGAGCGCATCAACGCGCGTGGCGAGGCGCTGCAGGTCAGCGTGGTGGCCGACGAGGCCATCTTCATCGAAGGTGCGCTCAGCGAGGTGGTGGCCAGCCTGCTGATCGCCGCGGTGGTGGTGGTGGCTGTGGTGGGCCTGTTCCTGGGCCGCTGGCGGCCCACGCTGGTGCCGGCGGTGGCGATTCCCATCTCGTTGATCGGCACGCTGGCGGCCATCTGGCTGCTGGGCTTCTCGCTGAACCTGCTGACCCTGCTGGCGCTGGTGCTGGCCAGCGGCCTGGTGGTGGACGACGCCATCGTGGTGCTGGAGAACATCCAGCGCCGGCGCGCCGCCGGCCTGGGGCCGCGCGTGGCGGCGGTGCTGGGCACACGGGAGGTCTTCTTCGCCATCATGGCCACCACGGCCACGCTGGTGGCGGTGTTCGTGCCCATCTCCTTCCTGCCGTCCACCACCGGGCGGCTGTTCACCGAGTTCGGCTGGGTGATGGCCATCGCGGTGATGCTGTCCAGTTTCGCGGCCCTCTCGCTGGGGCCGATGCTGGCCGCGCGCATCCCGCCCGACGGACCGCCCGGGCCGGTGCAACGAACGCTGGCGCGCATCGGCCGTCCGGTGGCGGTGGGTTACACGCGGGTGCTGGCCTGGGCGCTGCGGCGGGCCTGGGCCGTGTTCGCGCTGTGTCTGGCGTTGGGCGCCGGTGCACTGTGGCTGCACCAGAGCCTGCCGAGTGAACTGGCCCCGGCCGAGGACCGCGGCGTGCTGCGCATCCGGCTGGACGGCCCGGACGGTGCCGCGCTGGCCTACGCCGACCGCCAGCTGGACCTGGCCCTGCCGCTGCTACAACCGCTGTTGGACGAGGGTCTGGTCACGCAGGTGTTCACCATCACCGGCCGCTGGGATCCGCACCGCGCCGAGATCATCGCGCCGCTGGCCGACTGGGCCGACCGTGAGGTCACGCAGCAGCAGGTGGCCGCGCGCCTGCAGCCGCTGCTCGACCGCCTGCCAGGGGCCCGCGTGCGGGTGTTCGGCGGCGGCAGCAGCCTGGGCGGTGGCGGACCCAGCGACGGCAGTGTGCGCATGGCGATCACCGGCGACACGCACGCGGCGATCGCCGAGCAGGCCTTCGCCTTTGCCGCGGCCATCGAACGCGAGATCCCGGCACTGCAGGACCTGCGCGTGGACTGGAACGTGTCGCAGCCGCAGCTGGGCCTGCAGGTGGACCGTGAGCGCGCCGCGGCGCTGGGTGTGCCGGTGGCCGGGCTGGACGCTGCGCTGCGAGCGCTGGTGCAGGGCTACGAGGTGGACGAGCTCAGCCGTGGCGACCGGGCGGTGCCGGTGTTCGTGGAGTCGGCCCGGCGCGCTGCCACCGACCCCAGCGACCTGCTGTTGTTCCAGGTGCGCGCCGCCGACGGCCGCCTGGTGCCGCTGGCGCAGTTCGTGCGCTTCGAGGAAGGCGCCATCGCCGCCGAGCTCAACCGCTTCGGCCAGCGCCGGGCGGTGGAGATCGACGGCGCCGTGGCCGCCGGCGTGCCGCTGCAGCAGGTGGTCGACCAGCTGCGCGCGCTGGCCACGCGCGAGCTGCCGCCGGAAATGGGCCTGCTGTTCCGTGGCGATGCGGCCACGCTGGAGGAAACGGCCCGTGATGTGCAGCTGACCTTCGCCATCGCGCTGCTGGTGGTCTTCCTGGTGCTGGTGGCGCAGTTCGAGAGCGTGACCAGCGCCACCGTGGTGCTGGCCACCGTGCCGTTCGGGCTGGCGGCGGCCGTCTACGCGATGACCTTCGGCGGTGTGTCTCTGAACCTCTACAGCCAGATCGGCCTGCTGCTGCTGGTGGGGGTGATGGCCAAGAACAGCATCCTGATGGTGGAGTTCGCCGACCAGTTGCGCGACCAGGGCCGCAGCGTGCGCGACGCGGCCTTCGAGGCCGCCACCACGCGGCTGCGGCCGATCATGATGACCATGGTCTCCACCGTGCTGGGCGCGCTGCCGCTGCTGCTGTCGGCCGGGCCGGGGGCGGAGGCGCGCGCGTCCATCGGCGCGGTGATCTTCGGGGGCCTGTCGCTGGCGGCGCTGTTCACGCTCTTCCTGACGCCGGTGCTGTACCTGGGCATCGCGCGCTGGTCGGCGCCGCGGGCGCGGCAGGGTGAGCAGCTTGTGCAGGAGATGCAGGCCGCCAGCGGCGGCGACTGACGCGCCGGCGCGCTCAGCGTGGCGGCGGCAGCGGTTCGCCGCCAGCGCGCCGCCACAGCCAGGCTAGGCCGCGCTTCACGTCGGGCCGGCTGCCGATCTGTCGCGATTCGGCCAGCGGCACCACCGGGCTGCGCCGCTCGGCCACCGCGAAGCGGAAGATGTAGGCCGGCTCCTGGCCCATGCGCAGGTCGGTGATGCCCAGCTGACCGCCCTGCTCCCACATCGCCCAGAAGCCCTTGCTGAAGGCCTGGATGCGCTGCACGCCGTCCTGGGCGCCGATGTCGGCGGCCAGCGCGGTGCCGCGGTCGAAACGGTCGAAGTGGATGGCGTCGCCCTCGTCCAGCAGCGAGTGGAAGCCCTCGTGGTAGTGCGCACCGTCCACGGCCACCACGCGCCAGAGCACGGTGTTGAAGGCGGTGGGCGTCACCAGCAGATGTTCGGCGCGGATGCCCTGGGCCGCGAGCGCTTTCTGCGCCGTGTCGGTCACGGCCGCTTGGGCCGCCACCGTCCAGCCCAGGTAGGCGGTGCTGAGCATCAACCCGACGGCGTTGGCCCGCCGCCCCTGCACCGCCGATGAACTCAGCGCCCACACCACGCCCACGAGCAGCGGCAGCGTGTACAGCGGGTCGATGATGAAGATGCTGCCGACGCCGAAGGGGTGGCTGCTGAACGGCAGCGCCAGCTGGGTGCCGTAGACCGTCATCGCGTCGAGCAGCGGGTGCGTCACCAGCACCAGCCACATCGCCCACCACCAGCGTCGCCAGCGGTCCCACTCGCCGCTCAGCCGAGCGACCACCATCGCAAAGGGCAGCGAAAACAGCGTCAGCCAGAACGGCGCATGCGTCTCCGCGCGATGCAGCACCATGTTCAGGATCGGGTCGCCGTGGTCGATGAGCACGTCCAGGTCGGGGAGCGTGCCTGCGACGGCGCCCCAGGCAGCAGCCTTCAAGGGTGAGGTGCGACGGCCCATCGCGGCTACCCCGACGGCGGCCCCCAGCGCGATCTGCGAAAGGGAATCCATGGCCGGGATTCTGACGCCCCATTCAAAACGCCCGCTGGTGCGGGCGTTATGTCGGGGTCAGGTTCGCGTGGTGGCGGAGTCGGAGGGATTCACCAACTTTCCAGCTCTAAGCCCTTGATTCCTATGAACTTTTTGTCTTTTCTTCTGAGCGGTACACCAGTTTGTACACCATCGGGCGAGCACGCTCGCGACGGTTGTCAGGCTAGCACGAAGGCCGGGGTGAAGCCCATCAGCGGGTGACCCTAGACGGTGCCGTGAGCACCCGGCCGGCCCTCCGGAGACAGGCTCAAAGCGAGCCGAGTTCGAATCCCTTCACCGGATTCGAACCCGTCGCGGCAAGTGGTGTAGCGACGTGCCGGCGGCGACTCGAGGCTTCAGAGCATCCGAGTCAACGCCTCCGCGTTGCCCGCGCAGGTCGCCCGGAACGTCGCGCTGATGCGGGCGTCCTCGGCGGCGCTTTGCCAGAACCCGATGGCGGCCCTGGCGGCCAGGTTCCAGAGCTCACGTTCGGCGGGCAGCGGCAAGCGGGGCCGGAACTCGCGCGGCGGCAGTTCAACGCCCCGTGCCGGCGCGTACATCATCGGCAACATGTCGTAGGCCGGGGCCAGGCGGAACACCGCCAGCCCGCCAAGCGTCCCGGGCTGGAAGGACAGGTTGCCATCGTGCATGTCGTTGTTGCCGATGAGCTGCCCGAAGTGCCACAACAGCGCCGTGAGCCGGGCGTCGTCGGCCGACAGCCAGGCGCGGGCGGCGAGCTGGCGGGCCACCTCCGTCCACGGTGCGCCCGCCAGCCCGAACAAGGCACCGTTCACCGAAGCCCAAGACGCCACCCCGGAACGCCCGTGCAGGCCATGACGGTCGAAGCGCTCGACCTCGAGGAAGGTCCGGCCGCCAAAGCGGTGGATGCGCGATGTGGCGGCCTGGACAGCCAGGTGCGATGGCAGCGCCAGGCTCGCAAGGTGCTCGCACACCAGCAGGTCCGACCAGCGCTGGGTGCCCGCCGAATCGTCGGCACCCGAGAACTTCACCAGCACGTGACGGACCTGCCCGTCCGTGAGCCGGCGCAATGTCTCGAACTTCGGAAACTCGCCGCCAGCAGAGGAGCCAACGATGCCCTGGGCCAGGGCGCGCGCCGCCAGCTGCTCGTACCGCTCGGGGACCATCGCCTCGTCGACGACCTGCACACCCGGCGCCTGCTGGTCAGCTTGGACCCGCTCAAGCCACTGCCGGCATGCCGGCTCGCCCACGATGAGGTTGCCGAGCAGGTCTGTGCCCAGCAGCGACATCGCATGCAGGGCGTGGTCGTCGGTCCAGACGGTCGGGTCTTCCGGAACCTGCAGCAGGGCCGCGTGGTGGCGTGCGAAGTTGCGTCCCAGGAAGCCTTGTGGACGCATGTCTTGGAGCGGATACGGCAAGCCGTCGAACCAACCAGCCTGCATCTCGTCATCCAGGGGCCAACCGAAATCGGCGTTGAACTCGACGGCGCAGCCATCCGGATACGTCAGGTCGAGGTGCGCAAGCTCCTGAACCGCCCCTTGCTCGTCGACGCGGTACAGCGGGAGCGCCGACTTGGAACCCCGTAGCGCACGCCGCGCGGCGTATGTCGTTCGGCGCGCGCTGCCCCGGGAGATGACATCGTCTCCGGCGGCACGGACCTGGCGCATCAGGGTCGCGCGACTGACGTCCATGGCCCTGAGCAGCTCACCTGCTGGCAGGCGGCCGCGCAGGCGCAGGAGCTGGGTGAGGTCAGCAGTCGTCATGAAACGATTTATTCTCCCTCTGAAGCCAGCAATGGCTGAGAAAAAGTTCGGGCTTTTGAATTGAATGTGAAACGATACTTGAAACGATTATAGGCTAGCCGAGCTCAGCGGCTTTGACTTCGTATTTGTCTGCGTCGACCGGGGTGAGGCGCGCCGGCTGGTCCACAGACACCTGCAGGCAAGCCGCATTCCATTCGTCGACGTCGGCATGAACCTGCTCCAAGTGCCGGCAACGGCGAAGCTCATGGGCACATGCCGGGTCACGTTGTGCACGCCCGAACAGAGCACGCATCTCGACAGCTGCGTTCCGACGGACGATGACGCCGATGACATGCTCTATCGCCAGAACATCCAGGTGGCCGACATGAACGCCCTTAACGCGCAGCTCGCCGTCACCAAGTGGAAGCAGCACTTCGGCTTCTACGCCGATGACCACAGCCCGCACAACACGCTCTTCGGAGTCAACTCGACCTCGCTGAGCCGCAGCGTCATGCCCGGAAAACCTGAGGAATGAAGCTCGACCAGCTGCAACCCGAATTCGTCGACTTCATACCGAAGTCGCTGCAACCCGGGACCCTGTATATCAGCGAGCGCTACATGACCGCGTCGCACCTGTGCGCCTGCGGATGCGGGGAGAAGGTGGTCACGCCACTATCCCCAGTCGATTGGCAGCTGCGAAAGGGCCGAGGTACCGTCAGCCTGCACCCGTCGATAGGCAACTGGAACTACGCCTGCAGGTCGCACTACTGGATTCGCCACAACAAGGTGGTCTGGGCGGGCGCCATGACAGAGCAGCAGATTGCACTGGTGCAAGCGCGCGATTTGGCTGACAAGAAGAAGTACATCGACCAAGTCAATCTGCAGCGAGAGCAAGCTGTGCAGAACGATGAGGCGAGAGCCGCTCAGCCTGGCACTTGGGTGCGACGCGCTTGGCGCGCAGTTCGACGGCTCTTTGGCGGAGGCTGAATCGCCCGCCGCAATCCAGCTCGGCCACTCGCGTCTTGCGCAGCGAAGGCAAGGTGCCTGAACGCTACCAAGTCAATTGGCGTTGTAGCCATGCGTCCGGGTCAGCAGGACACGCTTCCAGTGACTCTCGCGCTCAAGCACTTCCTCGCGACTGGCATGCACGTCGGCAATCTCCAGGATGGAGAACCGGAACGCCCTCGCGCGTTCGCGCCCGAAGGTCTTGATGAGCTTGAAGAGCTCGACGTTGCTGCCGTGCCCATCGACGTACTGGCACCACCGCGCCCAGATGCCGCCCTCTCCGGTAGCGCTGCCTACGTACAGCTTGCCGTCCACCGGGTCGGTCACCAGGTACACCCCGGCGACGTTCGACAACGCCGTTCGCCACGAGGTCGCGTTCTGACGGACGATGACCTCCAGGTCGGGCCACTCGAGGTCCACCTGCTTGAAGCCCGGGAACTCCTGGAGATGCATGCGCTCTGGCCGGAGCTCATAGACGGACATCGCTGACCCGAAGGACTTGCCGAGCACGTAGGACGCCCGGCCCGAGCGTTCGAACTCGATGACCAATCGCCCTCCGAGCTCGCTGCAGGTCTGCAACGGCTCGAGCGTGTAGCGGTACTCCTTCCGTTCATCGACCCACTGGTCGCCCTTCACCGCGTACGCCCCGACATACAGCCACCGACTTCGCTCCGGAAGGTGGATGAGCGAGACCACGAACGGCTGGGTGAAGTTGCGCTTGTTCTGCCAGCTCTGCCAGTCGTCGAACTTGCCCTCGAAGTACATCCGCAAGGGGTCATCGGTGCCGTTGTGGGTGACCGAGTCATGCGCGCGTGCGCTGCCTACCTCGGCGTCCCAGGCGTTGTCGTTCTGACGCTGTCAGGCCGAATCTCACTCGACCTCCTGCTAACGCCGAATCGGGAGAGCGAGGTACTGCAACTGCAGAGGGACATGCGCACTTTGGTAAGTAACCCGAAGTACGCCGCCAGTGGCGTGGAAGCGGTCCCCGCTGACACCACTCCCACACCGCCAAGCTCACTCGGCAACGATGACCGGCAGCTCCACGGGCAGGCGGATGCTCATCATGGCATCGACGAGCAGCTCGACGGGGACGACGCCATAGCCACGTCCGACACTGGAAACGCTGCTGTGTCCGGTGAGCGCGTCGTGAACGTCCTCGGGAACCTTGGCCAAGCGGCACAAAGTCTTGAACGTGTGACGGAAGCTGTGGAACACGAGGCGGCCGTCCTGGAGGTTGCCCCCCTCAGGGTCGCGCAGGTGCCGGTGCCACCACTTCGTGAAGTTGCCCGTTCGATGCCCGAACCGGTCAGCCCTGAGGTCTGGGAAGAGCCAGTCGCGCCCCTGCCTGGACATCGCGTCGACGTAGCGCAGGAAGCCGATGCGGACGAGCTCAGGGTGGACCGGAATGATGCGGTTCGAGCCCCTGTTCTTGACCCGCGTGATGACACCGTCACCGGTGATGTGAATGAGCGCGCCGTGCGCGCGGTGGCGCTGGATGTCCCGCACGCGAAGTTGCCCGAGCTCCTCGAGACGCCCGCCCGTCGCAAGCGCCAACGGCGGCAGCCAGGCCGCCGCTTCGCCGCCGCCGGCTTTGTACCGCCGCCCTTGCGTGTAGATGGGAGAGCCAAAGACCGACTGCAGCTGCTCGTCACCGAAGGGCAGCCGCGTGCGGGTCGTGTCGCTGCGCGGCACCCGCATGCGCAGAGCCACGTTCCGCTCGAGCCGGCCGGCGTCGACATAAGTCTGCACCATGGCCGACAGATGCCCCAGTCGCTTGATGACCGTCGCTGGCTGCAGCCCTTGCTTCAGCAGGTAGTCCCGGTAGCGCGACACGTCGGCCCTGGTCATGCGGCTGATGCCGACCCCGATGACCTTGTCGAAGGAGTGCGCGGTGAGCTCGAACTCGACGATGGTGCGCTCAGGTCGACCGGGCGAGAGGCTTCGCCAGTACTCGTGGAGGGCGGCGAGCCGGTCATGCTCGGGCACCTCGATACCAGGCCCCGCACCATGCGCGTCCGCCACGAACTCTTGCCTTCCAGCCGCACCCTGCGGCGTAAGCGTCCGGTGAACCCATCTTGAGTAACGCGTCGGCGACGGCCACGATGGTGTCCACCAAGGAGGCGAGGTGGACACCAACGAAGACGCCAAGCGGCAGGTGCGGCGACGTCACGACCGGGAACTGAAGCAACAGGTGCTGGCCGAGTGCGCGGCGCCGGGGAAGTCGGTTGCCCAGGTGGCGATGGCACACGGCCTGAACGCCAACCTCGTGCACAAGTGGCGGCGGCAAGCCAGTGCCGTTGCCGAGCCCCCGATGCCGGCGTTCGTGCCGGTGGCGGTGGCCGCGCCGGTCGTCACCGAGCAAGCCCAGTTCATCGACCTGGAGCTGCAGCGCGGCGCCGTCAGCGTGCGGGTGCGCTGGCCACTGGCCTCGACGGCCACCTGTGCCGCGTGGTTGCGCGAGATCCTGCGTTGATCCGCGTCGACACCGTGTGGCTGGCGGTTGATCCGCTGGACATGCGCGCGGGCACCGAGTCGGCGCTGGCGCGGGTGGTCCATGTCTTCGGCGCCGCTTGGCCGCATCACGCCTACCTGTTCGCCAATCGCCGCGCCAACCGCATGAAGGTGCTCGTCCACGACGGGGTCGGGGTGTGGCTGGCGGCGCGGCGGCTGAACAGCGGCAAGTTCGTCTGGCCCAGAGATGCCGGCGGCACGCTGACGCTGAGCCGTGCGCAACTCGATGCTCTGGTGCTGGGCCTGCCCTGGCAGCGCATCGGCGAGGCTGGCGTGATCACGTTGCTGTAGCCGGTCCCTGCAGCCCGTCCATTGCGGCATCTGCCGATGGTGCGTGCAGGCTGCAACGGGCACGATCACGATCCGTGATCGCCGACGACCTCGACACGCTGGAGCTGCACCAACTGCGCGAGCAGTTGCGCGCCTCGCGCGCCGAGGTCGCGTTCAAGCAGGCCGTCATCGACAAGCTCACGCACGAGAACGCGGTCCTCAAGCGGCTGAAGTTCGCCGTGAAGTCCGAGGCCTACAGCGCCGAGCAGAAGAGCCTGCTAGAGGAGACGCTGGACAGCGACCTGGCGGCGGTGGCCGCCGAGATCGAGGCGATGGATCCGTCGACCAAGGTGGCCGGTAACAAGCAACAGCCCAGACGCGAGAAGCTGCCCCCGCACCTGCCACGCCGCGAGATCCGCCACGAGCCCGAGGACACCACCTGCCGAACGCCGGGTTGCGGCACGCCGATGCAGCGCATCGGCGAAGACGTGGCCGAGAAGCTGGACTACCAGCCCGGCGTGTTCACGGTGGAGCGCCACATCCGCGGCAAGTGGGCGTGCAAGTGCTGTGAGAAGCTCGAGCAGGCGCCGGTGGCGCCGCACGTCATCGACAAGGGCTTGCCGACCGCCGGGCTGCTGGCCCAGGTGCTGGTGGCCAAGTACCTCGATCACCTGCCGCTGTACCGGCAGGAAGCGATCTTCGAGCGCGCCGGGCACCTGATCGCCCGCTCGACCCTGGCGCAGTGGGTCGGCGAGTGCGGGGTGCAGTTGCAGCCGGTGGTGGAAGCCCTGGCCGCGGAGCTGCTGCGCCAACCGGTGCTGCACGCCGACGAGACGCCGGTGGCGATGCTCAAGCCTGGCCACGGCAAGACGCACCGGGCGTACCTGTGGAGCTACTGCACGACCAGCTTCAACCCGATCCAGGCCGTCGTCTTCGACTTCGCCGACAGCCGCGGCGGACAGCATGCGCGCAGCTTCCTCGGGCTGCCCGGGACACCCGACAAGCCGGGCTGGCAAGGCAAGCTCGTCACCGACGACTTCAGCGGCTACAAGGCCTGCTTCGAGCTCGGCGTGACCGAGGTGGGCTGCATGGCGCACGCGCGGCGCAAGTTCCACGAGCTGTGGGCCAACCACGGCAGCCAGGTGGGCGAGCAGGCGCTGAAGTTCTTCGGCGAGCTCTACGACGTCGAGCGAGAAGTGGCCGAGGCCCACAGCCAGGCCCGGCTCGAGGCCCGACGACGACGATCACGGCCCGTGGCCGACGCGCTGCACCAGTGGATGGGCCAGCAGCGGCAGAAGATCCCGGACGGCTCGGCCACCGCCCGGGCGATCGACTACAGCCTCAAGCGCTGGGTGGCGCTGACGCGCTACCTCGACGACGGCAACCTGCCGATCGACAACAACTGGGTGGAGAACCGCATCCGGCCGATTGCGCTGGGGCGGCAGAACTGGCTGTTCGCCGGCAGCCTGCGCGCCGGCAAGCGCGCCGCTGCGGTCATGAGCCTGATCCACTCGGCCAAGCTCAATGGGCACGATCCATACGCCTACATCCGCGACGTGCTCGAGAGGCCGCCTACGCAGCCCGCCAGCAGGATCGGCAAGCTGCTGCCGCACCGCTGGCAGGCGATCGACTCGGCCTGACCACCGCCCCCGTCGTCAAGACGGGATCGCCGGACGCTTACCCTGCGGCGCCGTGGAGGCAGGTTTATCGCCGCGTGCGACCAGGGGCTCGGTGCCAACCAAGGCCTGCTCGCCAACCGTGGTGGACAGGTGGGTGGAGGGAAGCAGGTCGAGCTGGCTGAACCTGGCCAGCCACCGCGCTGCGAGCGCGGTACCGAGCACGCGAGCGACGTCGCGGTCAGCGGTCTGCAGGTTCACCCGCACGACTTCGCCGTGCTTCGCACGCTGCGTGCGGGGCACGCGCATCTGGAACCAGTAGCTGCCGTGGTGCAGCTGGATGTATCGCATGAGAGCTTCTCCGGTGACGTTTTGGACCCGTCACGGGCGTGCTCTCTCGCTCAGATGTACACCATTTTGTACGCCACCCAGCAAAAAGAAAGTCCTTGCCGCAAGATTTCTCTTGCAAATCAAGGACTTACAGCGTGGTTGGCGGAGTCGGAGGGATTCGAACCCTCGATGCAGGTTTTGCCCACATACTCCCTTAGCAGGGGAGCACCTTCGGCCACTCGGTCACGACTCCCACGCGAAGCCTTGCATTCTAACCGCAAGTTTCCAGGACTGGCGGGGCTGCGCTCGTTTACGCCGCCACGGTCTCATTGTCCAGACCGAAGGCCTTGTGCAGCGCGCGCACGGCCAGTTCCATGTACTTCTCGTCGATGACCACCGAGGTCTTGATCTCGCTGGTGGAGATCATCTGGATGTTGATGCCCTCCTCCGACAGTGTGCGGAACATGTTGCTGGCCACGCCGACGTGGCTGCGCATGCCGATGCCGACGATGGAGACCTTGCAGATCTTCGGGTCGCCGAGCACCTGCGCCGCGCCGGTGGCGGGGCCGACCTGGTTCTTCAGCAGGTCCATCGTGCGCGCGAAGTCGTTGCGGTGCACGGTGAAGCTGAAGTCGGTCTTGCCGTCGTGGGAGACGTTCTGGATGATGACGTCGATGTCGATGTTGGCGTCGGCCACCGGGCCGAGGATCTGGTAGGCGATGCCGGGCTTGTCGGGCACGCCCATCACGGTGATCTTGGCTTCGTCGCGGTTGAACGCGATGCCGGACACGACGGCTTGTTCCATCTTCTCGTCTTCCTCGAACGTGATCAGGGTGCCCGAGCGCGCTTCCTCGTCGAGCGGGATGTCCCAGGGGGTGAAGCTCGACAGCACGCGCAGTGGCACGCGGTACTTGCCGGCGAATTCCACCGAGCGGATCTGCAGCACCTTGCTGCCCAGGCTGGCCATCTCCAGCATCTCCTCGAAGGAGATGGTGTGCAGGCGCTTGGCCTCGGGCACGATGCGCGGGTCGGTGGTGTAGACGCCGTCGACATCGGTGTAGATCAGGCACTCGTCGGCCTTCATCGCCGCGGCCACGGCCACGGCCGAGGTGTCGCTGCCGCCGCGGCCCAGCGTGGTGACGTTGCCGGCGTCGTCCAGGCCCTGGAAGCCGGTGATGATGACCACGCGGCCGGCGGCCAGGTCGGCACGCACGCGGGCGTCGTCGATGCTCTGGATGCGGGCCTTGGTGAAGGCGGAATCGGTGCGGATCGGCACCTGCCAGCCGCCATAGCTCACCGCGGCCACGCCTTCGCTCTGCAGCGCCAGCGCCAGCAGGCCCACGGAGACCTGCTCGCCGGTGGCGGCGATGGCGTCGAGTTCGCGCAGCGCGGCCGGGCCGGGCATCTCCGGCTGCAGTTCCTTGGCCAGGCCCAGCAGCCGGTTGGTTTCGCCGCTCATGGCCGAGGGCACGACGACGAGCTGGTGGCCTGCGCGCACCCACTTGGCCACGCGCCTGGCCACGTTGCGGATGCGCTCGGTCGACCCCATCGAGGTGCCGCCGTACTTGTGAACGATGAGTGCCATGGGTTGCGGGAGGTCACGGCCCGGCGCCGGTGTGGCACATGCGGGCAAACCCGCGGATTCTAGTCGCTGTGCTGTCCCGGTCCTGACGGGTCGCGCTGGTAGCTGAGGCGCCCCTTGCGCAGCACCAGCCGGCCCCCTGGCGCCGGCCACTGGCCCGATGCGGCACCGGGGAGTTCCGCCTGCAGACGCCGGACGAGCGTGCCGGGCACGCCACGGCCCGACCAGACCTCCACCTGGTGCCGCAACAGCAGCGCCTGCCGTGCCGGGGACAGGGCCCGCCACGCGGCCACGCGCAGCGCATCGCCGTCGGCACAGGCCGCGGCGTCCTGGGCGACGAACTCGCGCAGGGCTGCCGCTTCCTCGGCGGCCCGCGCTGCTGCCTGGGCCAACGCCGCCTCGGCCTGCGGGAAGCCGTCGGTCAGGGCCGGCCACACCGCCTGCTGCAGGCGGTTGCGTGCGTAGCGCCCGTCGTCGTTTCCGGGGTCGTCCACCCAGCGCAACCGGTGCTGCCGCAGGTAGGCCTCGATGGCTTCGCGCGGCTGGTCTCGCCACGGCCGCAGCCAGCGGATGCCGCCGCGCTCGGCGTCGGCGGGCATCGCCGCCAGGCCGCGTGCGCCGCCGCCGCGCAGCAGCTGCAGCAGCACGGTCTCGGCCTGGTCGCGCCGGTGGTGGGCCAGCAGCACGATGTCGCAACCCGCTGCGCGCGCCATGGTGGCCAGCGCGGCATAGCGCTCGCGGCGCGCCCAGGCTTCCACGCTCTCGGCGGGCGCGGGTGTACCGGCCAGGCGGGTCGAGTGAAAGACCGCGCCCCAGCGACGGCACTGCGCCCTCACCTGTCGCTGCCAGGCGTCGGCCTGCGGGTGCAGGCCGTGGTGCACGTGCAGAGCGTGCACGCGCACACCCAGGGGCCGGGCCGCACGCAGCGTGGCGTGCAGCAGCGCGGTGGAGTCGCGGCCGCCGCTGGCGGCCACCGCGAGGTCAGCGGGCGGTGGTGTCGCTGTAGCGCCCATAGGCCTGCAGACGCTCATAGCGGCGCTGCAGCAGGTCCTTGGGCTTGAGGTCGGACACCTGGCGCAGCGCGTCATTGAGCGCACGCTTGAGCGCCGAGGCCATCCACTTCGGGTCGCGGTGCGCGCCGCCCACCGGCTCGTTGACGATCTTGTCCACCAGACCCAGGGCCTTGAGCCGGTGCGCCGTGATGCCCAGCGCCTCGGCGGCGTCGGACGCGCGTTCGGCGGTCTTCCAGAGGATGGAGGCGCAGCCCTCGGGCGAGATCACCGAGTACACCGAGTACTGCAGCATCAGCACCTGGTCGCCCACGCTGATGGCCAGCGCGCCGCCGGAGCCGCCTTCGCCGATGATGGTGCTGATGATGGGCACCTCCAGGCGCGCCATCTCGAAGATGTTGCGGCCGATGGCCTCGGACTGGCCGCGCTCCTCGGCGCCGATGCCGGGGTAGGCGCCAGGCGTGTCGACGAAGGTGAACACCGGCAGGCCGAACTTCTCGGCCAGCTGCATCAGGCGCAGTGCCTTGCGGTAACCCTCGGGGCGCGACATGCCGAAGTTGCGCGCGGTGCGCTCCTTGGTGTCGCGGCCCTTCTGGTGGCCCAGCACCATGCAGGCCTGGCCGTTGAAACGGGCCAGGCCGCCGACGATGCTGAGATCGTCGGCGTAATGGCGGTCGCCGTGCAGTTCCTGGAAGTCGGTGAAGACCTCGGCCACGTAGTCCAGCGTGTAGGGCCGCTGCGGGTGGCGCGCGATCTGCGTCACCTGCCAGGGGCTGAGGCTGGCGTAGATCTCCTTGGTGAGCTGCTGGCTCTTCTTCGAGAGGCGGTCGATCTCCTCGGAGATGTCCACCGCCGACTCGTTCTGCACGTAGCGCAGCTCGTCGATCTTGGACTCGAGCTCGGCGATCGGGGTCTCGAACTCGAGGAAGTGTCGTTTGCTCATCAGGCGTTGCCCGTCAGTAGTCGACCGGCAGGGGATCCAGGCTGCGCCAAATGTACCAAACGGCGACCGAGCGATAAGGGGCCCAGCCGTCGCCCACCTCCCGCGCTTCGGCGCGGGACACCGGCTCGCCGCTGAAGTAGTTGACGCTGATGCCCTTGAGCAGCCCCAGGTCGTCCAGGGGCAGCACGTCGGGCCGCATCAGGTGGAAGATCAGGAACATCTCGGCCGTCCAGCGGCCGATGCCGCGGATGGCCACCAGCTCGTCGACGATGGCATCGTCGGCCATGGCTTTCCACTTCGACGGGTGCACTCGACCGTCGTCGAAATGCCGCGCCAGGTCGAGCAGGTACTCGGCCTTGCGCGCCGACAGGCCGGCGCCACGCAAGGCCTCGACCGGCAGCTGCAGCACGGCCGCCGGTGCCAGCCGGTGCGACGGGCCGCCGACGGCGGCGGCAAAGCGGTCCCAGACCGACTGCGCCGCCTTCACCGAGATCTGCTGGCCGACGATGCTGCGTGCCAGCGTGGTGAACGCGTCACCCCGGCTCTGCAGGCGGGCGTCGCCGAACTGCGGGATCAGCTTCTTGAGCACCCGGTCGCGGCGCGCCAGGTGGCGACAGGCGTCGTCCCAGTACTCGGGGGTGGCCGGGGCGGCGGGGCGGGCCATGCGCGCTCAGCCCTTGACGGTCCAGGTCGTGCCCTGCGGCGAGTCCTGCAGCTCGATGCCGGCGGCCAGCAGCTCGGCGCGGATGCGGTCGGCCGCGGCGAAGTCGCGCGCCTTCTTGGCCGCGGCGCGGGCCGCGATCTGCGCCTCGATGGCGGCCGCGACCAGCGCCGCACCACCCTGCAGCCAGGCGCGCGGGGTCTGCTGCAGGATGCCCAGCACACCGCCGAGCTGCCGCAGCAGCAACGCGGCGGCGGCATCACCCCGGTTGGCATCGCCTGCGAGTTCGAACAGCACGGCCAGTGCGGCCGGGGTCTGGAAGTCCTCGTCCATGGCCGCCCGGAAGGCGGCTGCGCGCGGCTCGGTCCAGTCGATCGGCACAACCACGTCCGCCGCCGGCGCCACGCCATCGAGCGCGGTGTACAGGCGCCGCAGGCCCTGGCGTGCATCCTCGAGGTTGACGTCGCTGTAGTTCAGCGGGCTGCGGTAGTGCGTGCGCAGCATGAAGAAGCGCACCGTCTCGCCGTCGAACTTCTGCAGCACGTCGGCGATGGTGAAGAAGTTGCCCAGGCTCTTGGACATCTTCTCGTTGTCGATGTTCAGGAAGCCGTTGTGCAGCCAGTAGCGCGCAAAGCCCGGGCCGTTGGCGCCTTCGCTCTGCGCCAACTCGTTCTCGTGGTGCGGGAACTGCAGGTCCAGACCACCGCCGTGGATGTCGAAGGTCTCGCCCAGCACGGCGCAGCTCATGGCCGAGCACTCGATGTGCCAGCCCGGGCGGCCGGGGCCCCAGGGGCTGTCCCACTTCGCATCCGCCGGCTCGTCGGCCTTGGCGGCCTTCCAGAGCACGAAGTCCAGCGGGTCGTCCTTGCCCTCGAGCACGGCCACACGCTCGCCGGCGCGCAGTTCGTCCACCGACTTGCCCGACAGCCGCCCGTAGCCCGGGAACTTGCGCACCGCGAAGTTCACGTCGCCGGTGCCTCCCTGGTAGGCCAGGCCGTTGTGCTGCAGGCGGCCGATCATGTCCAGCATCTGCGGCACGTACTCGGTGGCGCGCGGCTCCAGCGTCGGGCGCTGCACGCCCAGCGCGGCGAAGTCGCGGTGCATGGCGGCGATCATCTCGTCCGTCAGCTGGCGGATCGGCAGGCCACGTTCCAGCGCTCGACGGATGATCTTGTCGTCGATGTCGGTGATGTTCTGGACGTAGGTGACCTCGTAGCCGCTGGCCCGCAGCCAGCGCTGCACCACGTCGAAGGCCATCACCATGCGCGCGTGACCCATGTGGCACAGGTCGTAGACCGTGATGCCGCAGACGTACATGCGCACCTTGCCGGGTTCGAGCGGCTGGAAGGCCTCCAGGCTGCGGGTCAGGGTGTTGTGGATGCGCAGGGTCATGGCACGCAGGCAGGACTCGTCGGCACGGCTCGTGATCGTGCCGCCGGCATTGGCTTTCGCGAGGGGGACGCAGTATAGCGGCGGGCCCCGGCTAGACTTCGGGCCCTGCCGACACCGGCCCATCACCGGAACCTGCGATGACCCCTGCCCTCTTCCGCGGCTCGCCTGTGCCGCGCTTCACCGCCCTGCTGCTGGCCGGCCTGACCAGCATGACGCTGGCCCTGCCCGCCTGGGCGCAGAAGGTGCGCCTGGCCACCAGCGCCGGCGACATCGTCGTCGAGGTCGACGCGGCCAAGGCACCGAAATCGGCCGAGAACTTCGTCGCCTACGTCAAGGCCGGCCACTACGACGGCACCATCTTCCACCGCGTGATCGACGGCTTCATGATCCAGGGCGGCGGCTTCACCAAGGACATGGCGCAGAAGCCCACGCGACCGCCCATCCCGCTGGAGGCTGGCAACGGCCTGAGCAACCAGCGCGGCACGCTGGCGATGGCCCGCACCGGCGATCCGAACTCGGCGACGGCGCAGTTCTTCATCAACGTCGTCGACAACCCGCGCCTGGACAGCTACGGCGGCGGTTACGCGGTCTTCGGCCGCGTGATCGCCGGCATGGACGTCGTCGACAAGATCCGCACCGTGCCCGTGGGCAACCGCGCGGGCCACCAGAACGTGCCGCTCGAGCCCGTCACCATCACCAAAGCCACCCTGGAGAACTGAACCATGTCCCAACAAGTCAAGCTCGAGACGAGTGCCGGCGAGATCCTGATCGAACTCGACGCCGAGAAGGCGCCGCTGTCGGCGCAGAACTTCATCGACTACGTGAAGGCCGGCCACTACGACAACACCGTGTTCCACCGCGTGATCCGCGGCTTCATGATCCAGGGCGGTGGTTTCGAACCCGGCATGAAGCAGAAGGCCACGCAGGCACCGATCCAGAACGAGGCCAACAATGGCCTGAAGAACCAGAAGTACACGCTGGCGATGGCGCGCACGAACGCACCGCACTCGGCCACGGCGCAGTTCTTCATCAACACCACGGACAACGGCTTCCTGAACTTCACGTCGGAGTCGCCCAACGGCTGGGGCTACGCGGTATTCGGCAAGGTCGTCGCCGGGCAGGACGTCGTCGACGCCATCGAGGGCGTGAAGACCAGCCGCAAGGGCTTTCACGATGACGTGCCGCTGGAGGACGTGGTCATCCAGCGCGCCACCATCGTCGGCTGACCACCCCGCTGATGGGCCTGCCGGCGCTGCCGCCGACGATGCGCTGGTCGGCGCCGGCGCACTGGCAGGCCATCGATGTGCTGTCCGACCTGCACCTGTCGGCGGCCACGCCCCGGACTTTCGATGCGTTCGCGGCGCATCTACTGCACACGCCAGCCGATGCCATCGTGCTGCTCGGGGACGTGTTCGAGTTCTGGGTTGGTGACGATCAGCGTGACCAACCTTTCGAGCGTCGGTGCCTGGACGTACTGGCGCAGACCGCGCGCCGGCGTCACCTGGCCTTCATGGCGGGCAACCGAGATTTCCTGGCTGGCGACGCCCTGCGCGAAGCCTGCGGCTGGCAGGTGCTGAGTGATCCCACGGTGCTGCAGGCCTTCGACCGGTCATGGTTGCTGACGCACGGTGACGAACTCTGCCTGGCCGACACCGAGTACCAGCGATTCCGCACGCTGTCCCGTGGCGATGAGTGGCAGCGCTCGTTCCTGGCCCAGCCGCTGAGCGCGCGCCTGGCGCAGGCCACGGCCGCGCGTGCGGCAAGTGAGGCTCGCAAGCGTGAGACCGGCATCGATCCGGAACTGTGGGCCGATGTCGACCCCGATGCGGCGGCCGCCTGGGTGCGCGCCGCGGGCGCTTCCACCCTGGTGCACGGCCACACGCACCGGCCCGGCGCCGAGACGCTGGCGCCGGGGCTGGACCGTCAGGTGCTGAGCGACTGGGACCTGGACCACGGCAAGCGCGCCGAGGTACTGCGGTTGTCCGTGCGCGGTCTGGATCGCCTGCCGCCGGTGTCCCGGTGAGCGCCTTCGACTGGCTCCGGGCCCCGCTGGCCCGCTGGCGGGCCCTCGCCGAGGCGCGCGCGGTGGCGCGGCGGCCGATCCCCGACGACCTGTGGAAGCGCACGCGCATCCGCTATCCGTTCCTGCAGCGCCGCGATCCCGCCGACGAGGCCACTCTGCGCCGCATGACCAGCCTTTTCCTGGACCGCAAGGAGTTCACCGCCGCCGGCGGCCTGCGGTTGACCGACGACGTGGCCGTGGCCATCGCCGCCCAGGCCTGCCTGCCCGTCCTGCGCCTGGGGTTGGAGCGATACGACGGCTTCGTCGGCATCGTCGTGCACCCACATGCGGTGCGTGCCCGCCGCCAGGTGATCGACGAGGACGGCATCCAACACGAGTACGACGAGGAACTGGCCGGCGAAGCGATGGAGGGCGGCCCGGTGATGCTGAGCTGGCACGACGTGCGCCAGGCCGGACGTGATGCCGTGGGCGCCTACAACGTGGTGATCCACGAATTCGCGCATGTGCTGGACATGGCCGACGGGCTCTCCGACGGCGTGCCGCCCCTGCCTGCCGACCTGCCGCGCCAGCGCTGGCTGCAGACGCTGCAGTCGGAGTTCGTTGCCTTCTGCCAGCGCGTGGAGGCCGAGGAACACACGTTGCTCGACCCCTACGGCGCCCAAGGTGAGGACGAGTTCTTCGCCGTGGCCAGCGAGGCCTTCTTCGTCGCGCCGCAGGCGCTGAAGGACGAACACCCCGCGTTGTACGGGGTGTTCTCGTTGTTTTACCGCCAGGACCCAGCAGAGGAGATGCCGCCGCGCCGCTGACGCGGGCGCTAGCCCTGGGTGCCGATCAGGCCGGCGCCGCCTCGGCCTTTGGCTTGTCGCTCTTCTTCGGCGGCTGGATGTCCAGCACCACCTCGTCCTTGTCGTCCAGGTCCACCGTCAGGCGGCCGCCATCCACCAGGCGACCGAACAGCAGTTCGTCGGCCAGCGCGCGGCGGATCATGTCCTGGATCAGGCGCTGCATCGGGCGCGCGCCCATCAGCGGATCGAAGCCCTTCTTGGCCAGGTGCTTGCGCAGGTTGTCGGTGAAGGTGACCTCCACCTTTTTCTCCGCCAGCTGGCTTTCGAGCTGCAGCAGGAACTTGTCGACCACGCGCAGGATGATCTCCTCGTCCAGCGCACGGAAGCTGACGGTGGCGTCCAGCCGGTTGCGGAACTCGGGCGTGAACAGGCGCTTGAGGTCGGCCATCTCGTCGCCCTGCTCGCGCTTGTTGGTGAAGCCGATGACCGACTTCTGCATGGTCTCGGCCCCCGCGTTCGTGGTCATGATGATGATCACGTTGCGGAAATCGGCCTTGCGCCCGTTGTTGTCGGTCAACGTGCCGTGGTCCATGACCTGCAGCAAGACGTTGAAGACGTCGGGGTGCGCCTTCTCGATCTCGTCCATCAGCAGCACGGCGTGCGGCTTCTTGGTGATCGCCTCGGTCAGCAGCCCGCCCTGGTCGAAGCCGACGTAGCCCGGCGGCGCGCCGATCAGGCGGCTGACGGCGTGGCGCTCCATGTACTCCGACATGTCGAAGCGGATCAGGTCGATGCCGAGGATGTAGGCCAGCTGCTTGGCCACCTCGGTCTTGCCGACGCCGGTGGGGCCGCTGAACAGGAAGCTGCCGATCGGCTTGTCGGGCTTGCCAAGACCGGAGCGCGCCATCTTGATAGCCGCGGCCAGTGCGTCGATGGCCGGGTCCTGGCCGAAGACCACGCTCTTGAGGTCGCGGTCCAGCGTCTTGAGCTTGCTGCGGTCGTCGCTGCTGACGCTGGCCGGCGGGATGCGCGCGATCTTGGCGACGATCTCCTCGACCTCGTTGCGCGAAATCGTCTTCTTCTGCTTGCTCTTGGGCAGGATGCGCTGCGCGGCACCGGCCTCGTCGATGACGTCGATGGCCTTGTCCGGCAGGTGGCGGTCGTTGATGTACTTGGCTGACAACTCGGCCGCCGCCTGCAGCGCGCCCAGCGCGTACTTGACCTGGTGGTGATCCTCGAAGCGGCTCTTCAGACCCTTGAGGATCTCGATGGTCTGCTCCACCGTGGGCTCGACCACGTCCACCTTCTGGAAGCGGCGGGACAGCGCCGCATCCTTCTCGAAGATGCCGCGGTACTCGGTGAAGGTGGTGGCGCCGATGCACTTCATCGCGCCGCTGCTCAGTGCGGGCTTGAGCAGGTTGCTGGCGTCCAGCGTGCCGCCACTGGCCGCGCCGGCGCCGATCAGGGTATGGATCTCGTCGATGAAGAGGATGGCGCCCGGCTGATCCTTGAGCTGCTTGAGCACACCCTTCAGTCGCTGCTCGAAGTCACCACGGTACTTGGTGCCGGCCAGCAGCGCGCCCATGTCCAACGCGTAGACAGTGGCGTCGGCCAGGACCTCGGGCACATCGTTCTCGGTGATGCGCCAGGCCAGGCCCTCGGCGATGGCGGTCTTGCCCACACCGGCCTCACCCACCAGCAGCGGATTGTTTTTCCGCCGGCGGCACAGCACCTGGATCACGCGCTCGACCTCGTGCTCGCGGCCGATCAGCGGATCGATCTTGCCGTCGCGGGCCTGCTGGTTGAGGTTCTGCGTGAACTGCTCGAGCGGCGAGCCCTTGCCTTCGGCGGCGGTGGTCTCTTCCTTCTCGCCTTCGCCGCTGCCCTCGGCGGGCTTCTGCGGCTCCGGCGGGTCGCTTTTCTTGATGCCGTGGGCGATGTAGTTCACCACGTCCAGGCGCGTCACACCCTGCTGGTGCAGGTAGTAGACGGCGTGCGAATCCTTCTCGCCGAAAATCGCCACCAGCACGTTGGCGCCGGTGACTTCCTTCTTGCCGCTGCCCGTGCTCTGAACGTGCATGATGGCGCGCTGGATCACCCGCTGGAAGCCCAGCGTGGGCTGCGTGTCCACCTCTTCCGTGCCGGACACGGTGGGCGTGTTCTCCTTGATGAAGGTGGACAGGCTCTTGCGCAGCTCGTCGATGTTGGCGGCGCAGGCGCGCAGCACCTCGGCGGCGCTGGGGTTGTCCAGCAGCGCCATCAGCAGGTGTTCCACGGTGATGAACTCGTGCCGCTGCTGGCGTGCTTCCACGAACGCCATGTGCAGGCTGACTTCCAGTTCTTGCGCGATCATGCGGCCTCCATAATGCACTGCAGCGGATGCCCGTCTCGACGGGCGGCTGCAAGGACGAGTTCTACCTTGGTCGCGGCGACGTCCTTGGTGTAGACGCCGCAGACCCCGCGACCTTCGTGGTGGATCTTCAACATGATGTGGGTGGCCGTGTCCACATCGTGCTGGAAGAAGTGCTGCAGCACCATCACGACGAATTCCATCGGCGTGTAGTCGTCGTTCAGCAGCACCACCTGGTACAGCCCCGGCGGCTTGGTGCGCGCCCGCTTGCGCTCGACGACGACGGCGCCATCACCACCATCCCGCCGCGGTGCGGAGGGTGGCAGCTTGGGTGTCTTCGGGGTGTCATCGGACATGACTCATTCTATGCACAGGGCGCTGCCGTAACGCCAGGCGGGGGCTTCGGCGACCGTGTCATCTTGCGCCCTGGCGGCGCCGGCAAAGGCGGGGAATTCGCGGCCAATTCGGTGGCTGATCGTGACTTCGACAGGCTTCGCGTGTCGCCCAAGTGCGCCATGGTCACGACCAGTGTGTGACCAACGAGAGGGTCGCCGAAGGGTTGACACTCTTTTCCGACCGACGCCAGAATTTCGCGGCGCCCGGGGGCGACGAGGAGTTGGCATGCCTGCAGGTACCGTCAAGTGGTTCAACGACGCCAAGGGCTTCGGCTTCATCGAGCCCGATGGCGGCGGCGGTGACGTTTTCGCCCATTTCTCGGCGGTGCAGATGGACGGCTTCCGCACGCTGAAGCAGGGCAGCCGCGTGACCTTCGAGGTGGTCAAGGGCCCCAAGGGTGATCTGGCGCAGAACATCCAGCCCGATCACAGCGGCGCGGAGACCGCCGGCAACGATTGAGGCTTGCCGACGCGTCTGACGAGCAGCAAAGCAAAAGCCCGGTGCCTTGTGGACACCGGGCTTTGCCGTTCAATGGTCGGGACGGCGGGATTCGAACTCGCGACCCCTTGCACCCCATGCAAGTGCGCTACCAGGCTGCGCTACGCCCCGACGAAGCGCGCAGTATAACCCGCGGAACGGGCGATTTCACGTCCGCAGCAGCGCGGCGATTGCTTCGAGTTCGGCGCGCAGCTGGCGGGCGTCCATCACCGGTGCTGCCGCCGGAGCGGACGCCGCCGGGGTGTTGTGGCGGGCCGGGGTCTCGACGGTTTCATCGGGCAGATCTCCCGCTGCCAACGCGTTGTCTTCGGCGCGCTCCGGGCTGCTGATCAGACCGCCGTGGTCGGTGAGGCGATTGCGCGCCCCGCTGATCGTGAACCCCTGGTCGTAGAGCAGTTCGCGGATGCGCCGGACCAGCAGCACCTCGTGGTGCTGGTAGTAGCGCCGGTTGCCCCTGCGCTTCATGGGCTTGAGCTGGGTGAACTCCTGCTCCCAGTACCGCAGCACGTACGGCTTGACGCCGCAGAGCTCGCTCACCTCACCGATCGTGAAGTAGCGCTTGGCAGGGATCGGTGGGAGCTGATTCTCCATTCAAATCAAGGAGATCGGAGGAAGTTTCCAGACTTTACTCGAAGTCTTCCCCCCCCGGCGTGTCGCCCTGCACGAGTGACTTCAACTTGTGACTGGCGTGGAAGGTGACCACCTGGCGCGCCTTGATGGGGATGGACTCGCCCGTGCGCGGGTTGCGCCCGGGGCGCGGGGCCTTGCGCCGGATGTTGAAGTTGCCAAAGCCCGACAGCTTGACATCCTGACCGCTCACCAGGGTACCGTGCACGATGTCGAAGAAGGCTTCGACCATGTCCTTGGATTCGCGCTTGTTCAGGCCTAGGCGGTCGAACAGCAGTTCGGCCAGGTCGGCCTTGGTCAGCGTGGGCGTCTCCAGCGACGGCAGGATCACCGGCCGGCCGGCGTCGCCAGTGCGCGGGTTGTCTTGGTCGTTCATGGGCATGTGCTCCTTCAGGCCCGCAGGCGCGCGCCATAGGCCTGTGCTGCACGCGCCACGGCGGCGGTGACCACGGCGTCGATGCGCTCGTCGGTCAACGTGGCCGTGGGGTCGAGCAGATCCAGGCGCAGTGCCAGGCTGCGCTCACCGGCGGCCAGGCCACCACCAGGTTGCGCCGGTCGGTAGATGTCGAACAGCGTCACCTGGCGCACCAGCGGGTCGTCGGCCAGGGTGGCGATCAGCGCGTCGTGCGCCACGCCATCGGTCACCACCAGCGCGATGTCGCGCACGGCGCCGGGCTGGCGGGGCAGCGGCTGCGGTGCCGGCAGCGGGCGCGCCATGACGGTATCGAGGTCCAGTTCGAACAGCACAGGCGCCGACGGCAGGTCGTAGGCCTGGCGCCAGCGTGGGTGCAGTTCGCCGACATGGCCGATCAGCTGACCGTCGATCTTGACCGCAGCACAGCGACCCGGGTGCAGCGCCGGATGTGTGTCGGCGACAAATCGCGGGCGCATCGGCGCCAGCAGCGCCTCTACATCGCCTTTGACGTCGAAGAAGTCGACCGCCCGCTCCGCCTCGCCCCACTGCAGCGCAGCGGCCGGGCCCCAGGCCAGCCCGGCCACCCTGCGCGGTTGCACCAGGCCGGCCACGCTGATGGCGCCGTCCTGGGCCTGTGGGTCGCGGCGGAACACCCGGCCGGTCTCGAACACGCGCACGCGCGGCGCGCGGCGGGCCAGGTTGTGCCGAAGCACCCCCACCAGGCTCGCCAGCAGGCTGGACCGCATCACGGCCAGCGGAGCCGCGATGGGGTTGAGCACGCGGATCGGGTCGGGGTTGTCGGCCAGTTCGTGCTCCCAGCGCGCCTCGACGAAGCTGAAGTTGATGGTCTCCTGGTAGCCGCGGGCAGCCAGCGCATGCTTGACGGCATGCACGCTGCGGCGGCGTTCGGGCTGCGCGCGCGCCATGACAGGCGCCACCGGCGCCGTCGGCGGCAACTGGTCGTAGCCGACGATGCGTGCGACCTCCTCGATCAGGTCTTCCTCGATGCGCAGGTCGAAACGCCACGACGGCGGCGTGACGGTCAGGGTGCCCTCGCCTTCCACGAACGCCAGACCCAGGCCACGGAACACGTCGGCGCACTGCGTCTGGGTCAACGGCATGCCGATGACCTTGGCCGCGCGCGCCACGCGCAGCCTGACGGGTTGAGGCGATGGCAGGTTCAGGATCTGGTCGTCCATCGGGCCGACCGTGGTGTCGGGCGTGCCGCAGATCTCCACGATCAGTGCGGTGATGCGCTCGATGTGCTCGACGGTCAGCGCCGGGTCCACGCCACGCTCGAAGCGGTGACCGGCGTCGGTGGCGAAACCGTAGCGGCGCGACCGGCCGGCCACGGCATCGGGCCACCAGAACGCGGCCTCGACATAGACGTTGCGCGTGCTGTCGGAGACGGCCGTGTGCTCGCCCCCCATGATGCCGGCCAGCGACTCCACGCGCGCACGGTCGGCGATCACGCCCACGCTGCCGTCCACGCTCACGCTGTTGCCGTTGAGCAACTCCAGTTGTTCGCCGTCGCGGCCCCAGCGCACGATCAGTTCGCCGTCGATCTTGTCGAGGTCGAAGATGTGCGACGGCCGCCCGAACTCGAACATCACGTAGTTGGAGATGTCCACCAGCGCCGAGACGCTGCGCTGGCCGCAGCGGGCCAGGCGGTCGACCATCCACGCCGGCGTCTTCGCCTGGGTGTCCACGCCGCGCACGATGCGGCCGGAGAAGCGGCCGCAGAGGTCGGGCGCCTCCACGCGCACCGGCAGCTTCGCGTCGTGGCTCGGTGGCACCGGTGGGAAGTCCGGCGTCTTCAGCGGCGCACCGGTCAGCGCCGACACCTCGCGCGCGATGCCGTACACCGACAGCGCGTGCGCCAGGTTGGGCGTGAGCTTGAGCGTGAACAGCGTGTCGTCGAGCTTCAGGTGAGCCCGGATGTCGGCCCCCACGGGCGCATCGGCCGCCAGTTCCAGCAGGCCGCCGTGGTCGTCGGAGAGCTTGAGCTCCTTGGCCGAGCACAGCATGCCGCGGCTTTCCACGCCACGCAGCTTGCCGACGCCGATCTTGAACGGCTTGCCATCGTCGCCCGGCGGCAGTTCGGCGCCCACCATGGCCAGCGGCGCCTTCAGGCCGGCGCGGGCATTGGGCGCGCCGCAGACGATCTGCAGCGGGTCGCCCTGCCCCACGGAGACGCTGCACACGCGCAGGCGGTCGGCCTGCGGGTGTGGCTCGGCCGCCAGGATCTCGGCGACGACGATACCGCTGAACGGCGGCGCCACGGGGCGGGTCTCCTCGACCTCCAGGCCGGCCATGGTCAGCAGGTCGGCCAGGGCGGCCGTGTCCAACGGGGGGTTGCAGAACTCGCGCAACCAGGATTCGGGGAATTGCATCTGGGGTGCGGCTTACTTGAACTGGGACAGGAAGCGCAGGTCGTTCTCGAAGAACAGGCGCAGGTCGGTGATGCCGTAGCGCAGCATCGTCAGCCGGTCCGGCCCCATGCCGAACGCGAAGCCGATGTAGCGCTCCGGATCGAGCCCGAAGTTACGCACCACGTTCGGGTGCACCTGGCCGGACCCGGCCACTTCCAACCAACTGCCCTTGAGAGGCCCGTCGCCGAAGGCCAGGTCGACTTCCGCCGACGGCTCGGTGAACGGGAAGAACGACGGCCGGAAGCGCACCGTCAGGTCGTCGGTCTCGAAGAACTGGCGCAGGAAATCGCTGAAGACGGCCTTCAGGTCCTTGAAGCTGACGTTCTCGCCGATCCACAGGCCTTCGCACTGGTGGAACATCGGCGAGTGCGTGGCGTCGCTGTCCACGCGGTAGGTGCGGCCCGGCGCGATGACGCGGATCTCGGGGATCGGCTCGCCGCGGGCCAGCGCCTCTGCATGCCGTGCCACATGGGCCTTGGCATAGCGCACCTGCATCGGGCTGGTGTGCGTGCGCAGGTTCAGCGGCCGACCCTCGGCGTCCTTCAAGTCGACATAGAAGGTGTCCTGCATCGATCGCGCCGGGTGGTTCTCCGGGCTGTTGAGCGCCGTGAAGTTGAACCAGTCGGTCTCGATCTCGGGGCCGTCGGCCACGTCGAAGCCCATGCTGCCGAAGATGGCCTCGATGCGCTCGATCGTGCGGCTGACCGGGTGCAGGCCGCCCATGCCGCGCTGGCGACCGGGCAGCGTCACGTCCAGCGCCTCCGCCTGCAGCTGGCGCTCGAGCTCGGCCGCGGCCAGCGCCTCGCGGCGGTCGCCCAACAGCGCCTCGATCTGCTGCTTGGCCTGGTTGATCTGCGCGCCGCGCGCCTTCTTCTCCTCGGGCGCGAGCTGGCTCAGCGCCTTGAGCTGCTCGGTCACACGGCCGGCCTTACCGAGGTAGCGCGCCTTGGCGTCCTCCAGCGCGGCCGGGCTGGCGGCGGCGGCGAAATCGCTGCGCGCGGCGTCGACCAGTTGTTCGAGTTCGGACATCGGGGGCAAAGAAAGAATGAAAAAAGGCCGCCCCGAGGTGACGGCCTTGAGAAGCTCGACACATGCCGGCACGAGGCCGGCATGGCGGGTCAAGCGAGCTGGGCCTTCACCTTCTCCACGATGCTGCCAAAGGCAGCCGGGTCGTTCACGGCCATGTCGGCCAGGACCTTGCGGTCGAGCCCGATGTTGGCCTTCTTCAGGCCGGCCATGAACTTGCTGTAGGTGACGCCGAGCTCGCGCGACGCGGCGTTGATCCGCGCGATCCAGAGCTGGCGGAACACCCGCTTGCGGGTGCGGCGGTCACGGTAGGCGTACTGCCCGGCCTTCATCACCGCCTGCTTGGCGATGCGGAAGACGTTCTTGCGGCGGCCCCGGAAGCCCTTGGCGAGCTTCAGGATCTTCTTGTGACGCGCATGGGCGGTGACACCACGTTTGACGCGAGGCATGTGTTCTCTCCTAGTCCGTCTTGAAGATCAGAGGCCAGCGAAGGGCAGCATCGCGGCGATGTGGCCCATGTTGGTCTCGTGCACGTTGGCAGCCCCACGCAGGTGGCGCTTGTTCTTCGTGGTCTTCTTGGTCAGGATGTGGCGCTTGAACGCCTGGCCCCGCTTGACGGTGCCACCCGGACGGACGCGAAAACGCTTCTTCGCGCTGCTCTTGGTCTTCATCTTGGGCATGACTGCTCCTTCTATGTATGCCCCTGCAGGCGACCACGGGCGTGGCGCTTGCTGGCCTGCAGCGGCTTCTCTCGTGGGCCAGGCGACCAACCTGGCCCGCGAATGCGGTGATCTCTTCTACTTTCGCTTGGGCGCCAGCACCATGATCATCTGGCGCCCTTCGAGCTTGGGCATGTGCTCCACGACCGCGACGTCGGCCAGTTCGTCGCGGATGCGCTCGAGCAGCCGCATCCCTATCTCCTGGTGGGTGATCTCGCGCCCCCGGAACCTCAGCGTGACCTTGCCCTTGTCGCCGTCCTCGGCGATGAAGCGGCGCAGGTTGCGCATCTTGATGTTGTAGTCGCCTTCGTCGGTACCGGGCCGGAACTTCACTTCCTTGACCTCGATGACCTTCTGCTTGGCCTTGGCCTCGGCGGCGCGCTTCTGCTCCTGGTACTTGAACTTGCCGTAGTCCATCAACCGGCACACCGGCGGGTCGGCGGTGGCGGCGATCTCGACCAGATCGACGTCCAGCTCCCCGGCCATGCGCAGCGCTTCGTGCGTGGGGACGATGCCCAGTGGCTCGTTCTCGACCCCGTTCAGGCGCACCTGCGGCACCATGATCTCCCGGTTCAACCGGTGCTTGCGCTCCGCGTTCGGGACGCGGCGGTCCATGAAGGTAGCGATGGTTCAGACCTCTCTGCGCGACGCTCAGGCCCTGGCGCCGCAAATGAAAAACAAGGCGCGGCGGAGCGGTCAGACCTTGCGGGCGATGTCGTCGGCGAGCTTCAGTGCGAAGTCGTCGACCGGCATGACCCCGAGGTCCCGGTTGCCCCGGGCGCGCACGGAAACGGCCCCGTTGGCCTTTTCCTTGTCACCCACGACGAGGATGTACGGGACCTTTTGCATCGAATGCTCGCGGATTTTATACGTGATCTTCTGGTTCCGCAAATCGCTCGAGACCCTAACTCCTTGTTTTTGCAGCGTTTTCACGACGGATGCGGCGTAGTCGGCCTGATCGTCCGTGATCGGGGCCACCACCACCTGCACCGGCGCCAGCCACGCGGGCAGCGCGCCGGCGTGCTGCTCGATCAGGATGCCGATGAAACGCTCCAGGCTGCCGACGATGGCCCGGTGCAGCATCACCGGGTGCTGGCGACTGCCGTCCTCGGCCACGTATTCGGCGTCCAGGCGCTGCGCCATGCTGAAGTCGACCTGCATCGTGCCGCACTGCCACTCACGGCCCAGGGCGTCCTTGAGCGTGTACTCGATCTTCGGGCCGTAGAAGGCGCCGTCGCCCGGGGCGATGACGAACTCGACGCCGGCCTGGCGCAGGCTCTCCATCAGCGCGTGTTCGGCCTTGTCCCAGATGGCGTCCGACCCGATGCGCGCCGCCGGCCGCGTGGCCACCTTGTAGAGGATCTCCGTGAAGCCGAAGTCGGCGTAGACCTTCTGCAGCAGCGCCGTGTACGTCACGCACTCCGGCAGGATGGCGTCTTCCGTGCAGAAGATGTGGCCATCGTCCTGCGTGAAGGCGCGCACGCGCATGATGCCGTGCAGGCCACCCGTGGGCTCGTTGCGGTGGCAGGCGCCGAACTCGCCGTAGCGCAGCGGCAGGTCGCGGTAGCTCTTGATGCCCTGCTTGAAGATCAGGATGTGGCCGGGGCAGTTCATCGGCTTGAGCGCGTAGTCGCGCTTCTCCGATTCCGTCGTGAACATGTTCTCCCGGTACTTGTCCCAGTGGCCCGTCTTCTCCCACAGGGCCTGGTCCAGGATCTGCGGGCCCTTGACCTCCTGGTAGCCGTTGTCGCGGTAGACGGCGCGCATGTACTGCTCCACCACCTGCCACACCGCCCAGCCCTTGGGGTGCCAGAACACCGTGCCCGGGCTGTGCTCGTCCAGGTGGAACAGGTCGAGTTCGCGGCCGAGCTTGCGGTGGTCGCGCTTCTCGGCCTCCTCCAGCATCAGCAGGTACTTCTGCAGGTCGTCCTTCGTCGCCCAGGCCGTGCCATAGATGCGCTGCAGCATCTCGTTGCGGTGATCGCCGCGCCAGTAGGCGCCGGCCACCTTCATCAGCTTGAAGTGCCGGAGCTTGCCCGTGCTGGGCACGTGCGGACCGCGGCACAGGTCCTCGAAGCCGCCTTCGCGGTACAGGCTCACGTCCTCGCCGGCCGGGATGCTGCCGATGATCTCGGCCTTGTAGTGCTCGCCCATGGCCTTGAAGTGGGCCACGGCCTCGTCGCGCGGCAGCACGCGGCGCACCACGGGCTCATCCTTCTTCGCCAGTTCGGCCATGCGCTGCTCGATGGCGGCCAGGTCCTCGGGCGTGAAGGCTCGCTTGTAGCTGAAGTCGTAGTAGAAGCCGTTGTCGATGACCGGGCCGATCGTCACCTGCGCGTCGGGGAACAGTTCCTTCACCGAATAGGCCAGCAGGTGGGCCGTGGAGTGGCGGATCATCTCCAGGCCGTCGGCGTCCTTGTCCGTGACGATGGCCAGCTGCGCATCGGCCTCGATGCGGTGGCTCGTGTCCACCAGCCTGCCGTCGACCTTGCCCCCGAGTGCTGCCTTGGCCAGGCCGGCGCCTATGGAGGCGGCCACATCGGCCACCGTGACAGGGCCCGGGAACTCGCGTTTCGAGCCGTCGGGCAGCGTGATCTGGATCATCGTGAATCTCCTGCAGGAAAACAAAAAGCGCGGGCTGTGCCGCGCTTGCTGTCCAGGGTACGTAGGGGTACGGGCGTGACGGCGCGGCCAGGGCTCAGGGCCTGGTGAAGGTGGTGCGCGTAGTCCGCGGTGTCATAACCCGTCGTGCCTTTCCTGCTCTTGGATCGTTTTGGACGAAGCCGATTGTAGTCACGGCAGCGGCAGCGCGTCGACCGTGTCGCGCTCGCACAGGCGTGCAAACTCGTCGGCCAGGCGCTGGCTTTCGGCGATGGCGCCGCGCCAGACGCGCTGCCGGCCGGCATGGTCGTCGCCGTAGGCCTTGAAGTCGTTGCGGTCCGGCAGCTTGCCGTCGGGCAGCGCACGCACCCAGTCCGGGTGCGGCACCAGCACCACCAGGGGGTCCAGCCAGCGCGTGGCACGGTGACGGCCCTTGAAGGCCTTGTCCAGCCAGCCGGGCACGATCTGCGGCTGGAAGTGCGGGTACAGCGCGATGCCGTCGGGCAGCGCGTCGTAGGGCAGGTGCAGGTGGTAGTCGGTGATGCCGCCGTCCCAGTAGGCACCGCGCGGGCCGCCCGGGATGTCGTGCACGGCGTCCAGCCAGAACGGGATCGAGCAGCTGGCCAGGATGGCCGGCTGCAGGTTGGCCGCCGACAGCGGCACGACCTGGCTGCGGAAGTCCGACGTGGGCAGCGGGAACGACTCGCGCGCGTCGGCGAACACCACGCGCTCGATCCAGCCGCCCAGCGCGCGCCGGTGCACCGCGTTGCCGAAGAAGGCACCCGCATAGCCCAGCGGCGTGCGCCAGCGGCCCTGGCGCGACAGCAGGTGGCGGCCGTGGCTGGTGAACACGTGCAGCCGGTAGCGCGGGTGCGCCAGCACCTCGGCCTCGCGCCCGGCGAAGTGCTCGCCGAGCTTCGCGCCGAACACCGCCGAGACGTGGCTGGCCAGCGGCGCCTTGCCGGGTTCATGCTGGTAGGACTGCATCACGTAGTCCTCGGCCAGGCGAGCCAGGGCGGCCTCGGGGTCGGCCAGGCAGCCGGCGGCCATGCGCCAGGCGCCGATGGAGGCGCCCATCAGGTGAACGATCTGGTGGGACCGCGGCAGCCAGTGGCCGAACAGAAAGCGGTCCAGCGGGTTGAGCACCAGACCCTTGGCACCGCCGGCGGCGGCGGGGATCACGCGCACGTCCTGCGGACGCAGCCCGCGTTCGCGCAGCAGCGCGCGGGCGCGGGGCCCGGCGTAGACCTGCAGCGCGAGGGCGCTCACCGCCGGATCACCGCCGCTGCAGCTTCGCGAAGGCCGCGGCCATCGCGCCCTGCCCGGCCGGCTCCTGGCGCGCGCCGCCGCCGCGGCTGCGTTCGTCCCGACCCGCGGCACGGTAGCGGTTGTCGCCGCCGGCGCCGGGCTTCGGTGCCGCCGCGTCCAGCTTCATCGTCAGCGAGATGCGCCCGCGCTGCAGGTCCACCTCCAGCACGCGCACCTTGACCACGTCGCCGGTCTTCACCACCTCGCGCGCGTCGCTGACGAACTTGTTCGACAGCTGGCTCACGTGCACCAGGCCGTCCTGGTGCACGCCCAGGTCGACGAAGGCGCCGAACTGCGCCACGTTGCTCACCGTGCCCTGCAGCACCATGCCGGGCTGCAGGTCCTTGATGTCCTCGACGCCGTCGTTGAAGCGGGCGACGACGAAGTCAGGCCGCGGGTCGCGGCCGGGCTTCTCCAGCTCGGCCAGGATGTCCTTCACCGTGATCGGCCCGAAGGTCGCGTCGGCCAGCGTCTCGGGCTTCAGCGCCTTGAGCACCTCGCCGCGGCCCATCACTTCGGTGATCGGCCGCTGCGTGGCGGCCAGGATGCGCTCGACCACCGGGTAGGTCTCCGGGTGCACGCCGGTCATGTCCAGCGGGTTGTCGCCGTCGCGGATGCGCAGGAAACCGGCGGCCTGCTCGAAGGTGCGCGGGCCCAGGCCGGAGACGTCCAGCAGCTGCTGGCGCGAGCGGAACGCACCGTGCGCATCGCGCCAGCGCACGATGGCACCGGCCACCGTGGCGCTCAGGCCCGACACGCGCGACAGCAGCGGCGCGCTGGCGGTGTTGAGGTCCACGCCGACCTTGTTGACGCAGTCCTCCACCACCGCGTCCAGGCTGCGCGCCAGGCCGCTCTGGTTCACGTCGTGCTGGTACTGGCCCACGCCGATGCTCTTGGGGTCGATCTTCACCAGCTCGGCCAGCGGGTCCTGCACGCGGCGCGCAATGCTCACCGCGCCGCGCAGGCTCACGTCGAGCTCCGGCAGTTCCTTGCTGGCGTATTCGCTGGCCGAGTACACCGACGCGCCGGCCTCGCTGACCACCAGCTTCTCCAGCTTCACGTCGGGCGCGATCTTCTGCACGCGCTTGATCAGGTCGCCAGCCAGCTTGTCCGTCTCGCGGCTGGCGGTGCCGTTACCGATGGCGATCAGTGCCACGCCGTGGGTGGCCACGAGACGGCCCAGCACGTGCAGGCTGCCTTCCCAGTCGTTGCGGGGTTCGTGCGGGTAGACGGTGGCGGTGTCCAGCACCTTGCCGGTGGCGCTGACCACGGCCACCTTGACGCCGGTGCGGATGCCCGGGTCCAGCCCCATCACGGCGCGCGGGCCGGCCGGTGCGGCCAGCAGCAGGTCACGCAGGTTGTCGGCGAACACCTTGATCGCCACCGCCTCGGCGTCCTCGCGCAGGCGGGCGAAAAGGTCGCGCTCCAGGCTCAGGCTGAGCTTGACCTTCCAGGTCCAGGCCACGGTCTTGCGGATCAGGTCGTCGGCGGGGCGTTTGGCGTGGCTCCACCCCAGATGCCGGGCGATGCGGCCTTCGGCCAGCGAGGGCTGCCCGGGCACCAACTCCTCGTCCAGCACCAGCTTGGCGTCCAGCCACTCCAGCGTGCGGCCTCGGAACACCGCCAGTGCCCGGTGGCTGGGGATGCGGTGGATCGGCTCGTCGTATTCGAAGTAGTCGCGGAACTTGGCCGCGTCGGCATGCGTGCCGTCCTTGCCCGCGGCCAGGCGGCTCTGCAGCCGGCCCTCGGCCCACAGCCATTCGCGCAGGCTGCCGACCAGCGCAGCGTCCTCGGCCCAGCGCTCGCTGAGCAGGTCGCGCACGCCGTCCAGCACCGCGTGGGCGTCGGCAAAGCCCGCGTCTGGGTTCAGGAAGGCCGTGGCCTCGGCCAGCGGGTCCAGCGTCGGGTCGGCGAACAGCCGGTCGGCCAGCGGCTCCAGCCCGGCTCGCGGGCGATCATGCCCTTGGTGCGGCGCTTGGGCTTGTAGGGCAGGTAGAGGTCCTCCAGGTCCTGCTTGGTGGCCGCGGCGTCGATGGCGGCACGCAGGTCGGGGGTCAGCTTGCCCTGCTCCTCGATGCTGCGCAGCACGGTCTCGCGCCGGTCCTCCAGCTCGCGCAGGTAGGCCAGGCGGGCTTCCAGCTCGCGCAGCTGGATGTCGTCGAGGCCGTCGGTGGCCTCCTTGCGGTAGCGGGCGATGAAGGGCACGGTGGCGCCGCCGTCGAGCAGGTCGACGGCCGCCTTCACCTGGGCCGGCCGAACCTTCAGTTCGGCCGCGATCTGGAGCAGGATCTTGTCCACGGAAACCGGGGTGCGCAGCGGAAAGCGCGGGAGTGTAAGCGCCGGGCCCCGGCACCCGACCCAAGGGCATGCGCACCACCATCCTCCTGGTCACCACGCTGGTCACGACCCTGCAGGCCACGGCCGCCGAGCCCGTCTGCGAACGGCATTCCGGTGCCCGACCGCCCCTGGTGGTGGAGCTCTACACCTCCGAAGGCTGCAGTTCCTGCCCTCCGGCCGACCGCTGGCTGTCCACCCTGAAGGGCCGCGACGACCTGCTGCCGCTGGCCTTCCACGTCGGCTACTGGAACCGGCTGGGCTGGGTGGACCGCTTCGCCACGCGCGAGACCACCGACCGCCAGTACCAGCTGGCACGCGCCATGGGTGCGCCCAACGTCTACACGCCACAGGTGGTTGCCCAAGGTCACGACTGGCGGTCGTGGCCCGCCCTGCCCGATCGTCCGGCACCCGCGCCGATGACGCTGAGCCTGCGCCGGGATGGCAGCCAGGTGACGGCCGATGTCGGCCTGGCGATGACACAGCTCAACCGTCGCTGGATCGGGTACTGGGCCGTCGTGGAGGACGGCCACCGCAGCCGCGTCACCGCAGGCGAGAACCGGGGCGAGACCCTTGGCCACGACCACGTGGTCCGCCTCTACCAGCCCGTTTCTGCCTGGCAAGGCGCTCGGCGATGGACACTGGACCTGCCGCCCGCCGATCCGGCCCACCCACGCCGGGTGGTCTTCGTGGTCGCGGACGCGGTGTCCCAGCGGCCGGTGCAGGCGCTTGGTCTGGGCTGCTGACCGGTTCAGTGCATGCCGACACCAACCTCGTCGCAGCCCGCCAGCAGGCTCAGATGGTGCGCGGCATCGGCGATGCGGCGGGCCATGAGGGCCTGGGCCCGGTCGGCGGCCCGGCCGGACCGTGCCGCTATCGCCCTGGCTTCTTCCGCATCGCGTGCACAGCACCGCGCCAGTTCCGACAGTTCCTGCTTCAGCCTGTCCCGCAAGGGGCCAGGCGGACACTTGCCCAGCGCCGCGTGGGCGCTGGACAGGCAGTCGCGCATGACGCGCTCATACGGGTCGGTGTCGTGGCTGGCACTGCGGGACAGCAAGGCGCGCGTTGCGAGTTCGGCTTGCCGGGCGAGGTGGGTGCTCATCGTGGTGTGTAGTCTGATGACCACCGCATCATCGGCGATGGACGATGCGAACTGAGCACCACTTCAGTGCAAAACAAACAAATGATCACGCTAGGATCGAAATGATCGACTGACGTCCGCACCCGACGCGGATCGTTGGCCACGACGCGATGAGGTTGACGGATGCTCAGTCCGACCCGCGCGACGTGCGTTCACGCCAGCGCCGCAGCCAGTCGCCGGCCAGTTGTCCGGCAGCTTCCCGCCCGCCCAGGCCGAACGACAGCGCCACCGCCACGGCAACGGCACCAAGCGCCAGGCCGAAAGGCGAGCACGACGATCTCGTTGGCCACGCCCATGGCACGCAGCCCCATCGCCAGCACGATGCCCAGGATGGCCACGCGCGCCACCGGTGCCAGCCCACGGGTGCCGGCACCACTGGCGCGATCGATCGCCGCGTAGGCCAGATTGGCCAACCAGAAGCCGACCGCGAAGATCACGCCACCGAGCAGGATGTCTCCGGCAAAGCGGATGAACGCGGTGGTCAGCTCGCGCAGCTGTCCGAAGCCGAGCTGCCCCGCGGCCTCCGCCACGGCAAACAGCATGGCGAAGAACATGATCGCGCCACGGGCCAGCGTCGACGGCCGCGTCGGCCCGGACAGTACCGCCTCGAGCCCGATGCGCGCCGGCAGCGCATCGGCGCCCGCGTTCTCCAGCAGGCGCGCGATCAGCGCGGCCACGAAGCGAGCCACCGCCCAGGTCAGCAGCACGATGACCACCGCGGCCAGGATGTGGGGCACCGCCGCCAGCATCTGCGACAGCATGGCCGTCGCCGGCGCGGAGATGGCCTCGATCTTCAGCGCGTCCAGCGCCGCGATCAGCGACGGCACCAGCACGAACAGGAACACCAGCGTGCCCGCCAGCCGCGACAGCTTGACCGCATCGTCCAGGCCGGCGCGTTCACCGATCCGGTCGATGCCGGCTGCCCCCAGCAGATTGCTGACCAGGCCGCGCAGGACCCTCGCCACCAGGTAGCCCACACCGGCGATCACGGCGGCGCCGAGGGCATTGGGCAGCCAGCCCAGTGCCATCACCAGCATCTGCTCCACCGGCGCCAGCGTGCCCGTCAGACGGAAGGCCGACAGCACGGACGGCAGGAACAGCAGCAGCGTCAGCCAGAACACCACGTTGCCGGCCGCCGGACCGCTGGGCTTCATGCCCGCGTGGCGCTGCAGCGAGTCGTCGATCGTCGTGGCCGCCAGCGCCCGCACGACCAGCGTGCGCAGCAGCGACGCCACCAGCCAGGCCACCAGGGTCAGCACGGCACCGCCCAGGGCATACGGGAGGTAGCCGACGATGTCGCCCATCATCGCGGCAATGGGCGCCGACACGCTGGCCAGGTCCAGCACGTTGAGCACCGCGATCAGCGTGACCAGCAGCACCAGCCAGAACACGGCCACGCCCAGGCCCCGCTCCGACTGCACCGTCACCCCGGTGCTTTCGGCGATGCGGGTGTCCAGACGGGCCAGCGCCAGCAGGCGCAGCACTGCAGCGCGCGCCGCCACGGCAATGACCCACCCAAGCGCGAACACCGCCAGGGCGCCCACGATGCGCGGCAGGTGGTGGCCCAACTGACCCTGCAGCGTCGACCAGAAGCTCGCGAAGTCCATGTCCGTGCCCTTCTCCGGGCGGCGCCCGGTCACCTTCAGTGAATGAAGGCACGGATTTTACATTTGTTCAAATGTATGCAATCGGGGTTCGGCTCATGTGCAGCCCGCCAGCGTTCGCAAGGGGCCTTGTCAGTCCTGACCGTCACCCGGCATCTGCGCCAGCTGCGCCCGCAGGCGGGCGCCGATTTCCGGCCGCTCGTGGAACGGATCGGTCGGGTTGCGCTGCAGGACCTGGTCCTCCATGCGCGTGCGCACGCCGCCCAGCGCCTGCGGGTGGGTGTAGACGTAGAAGCGGTCGGCGTCCATGGCGTCGAAGACCAGTTGCGCGGTCTGCGCCGCCGTCACCTTGCCACTGGTGACGGCCTTCTCGCTCATCGCCGCGGCGATCTGCTGGCTGCGCGTGACGGGCTCGCTGGCACCGCCGGGCCGGTTCCGCTCGCTGCGGTGGATGCCGGTGGGCACGAAGTACGGACACAGCAGGTGGGCGCGGACCTGGGTGCTGACCAGCGACAGGTCGTGGTACAGCGTCTCCGTCATCGACACCACCGCCGCCTTGCTGACGTTGTAGACGCCCATGTTCGGTGGCGTCAGCAGGCCGGCCATCGACGCGGTGTTGACGATGTGGCCGCGGAAGCCCGGGTCGGCCGCAGCGGCCGCCAGCATCATCGGCGTGAACACGCGCACGCCATGCGCCACACCCAGCAGGTTGACGCCCAGCACCCAATCCCAGTCGGCGGCGCTGTGCTCCCAGACCAGGCCGCCGGCGCCCACGCCGGCGTTGTTGAACACGAAATGCGGCACGCCGAAGCGCTCGCGCGTGGCAGCGGCCAGGGCCTCGACCTCGGCCGCCTTGGACACGTCCAGCCGGAACGGCAGCACCTCGGCGCCCTGCCCGGCGCCCAGCGCCAGCACGTCGTGCGCCGACAGTTCCAGCGCATCGGCCTGCACGTCGGCCATCACGACCTTCATGCCGGCGCGTGCCGCGATGCGGCTGGCCTCCAGGCCGAAGCCCGACGCCGCGCCGGTGATCACGGCCACTCGTCCTTGCCATTCACTCATCAAAGCTCTCCTCAGGGGTTGGCATGGCCCGCGCCACCAGGGCATCCAGCGGCAGCGTGCCGGGCAGCAGCCCGAACGCGTCGCTGGCCTGGTCCAGGCGGGCGGTGCAGAAACTGTCGAACACCTCGGTCGGTGCGTGGGCGTGCAGCTGGGCCGCCTGCAGCAGCGCGCGGTGTCGCGCGCCAGGCGGCGGGCGCCGGCTTCGTCGGCCGCGCCGTCCAGCGCCTCGGCGACCCATCGCGCACGGCGCTCCACGGCGGAATGGGCACGGCGCGCGGCGGCGGTCTCGTGCATCACCGCGTCCTTCACGGGGCCGCTGCGCAGCGCGCGCAGCAGGTCCAGCGCCATGATGTTGCCGGCGCCTTCCCAGATGGAGTTCAGCGGCATCTCGCGGTAGATGCGGGCCATCACGCCCTCGCCACCGCCCTCGACGTAGCCGTTGCCGCCCAGGCACTCCATGGCCTCCTGGCCGAAGGCGCTGCCGCGCTTGCAGATCCAGAACTTGGCCACCGGCGTCAGCACGCGGCGCATCACCGCCTCGAACCCGTCGGGGTCCTGGCCGTGCTCGGTGCGGTCCACCGCCCGCGCCAGGCGCAGGGCCAGCGCGGTGGCGGCTTCGCTTTCCAGCGCCAGGTCCGCCAGCACGGCCGTCATCGCCGGCTGGTCGATCAGCCGGCGGCCGAAGGCCTGGCGTTGCGCGCAGTGGTGCAGCGCGATCGACAGCGCCTGGCGCATCAGACCCGCGGTGCCCAGCGCGCAGTCCAGCCGCGTGAGCGTGCCCATCGCCAGGATCTGCGGCACGCCGCGGCCTTCGTCGCCCACCAGCCAGGCCTCGGCGTCCTGGAACTCGACCTCGCTGCTGGCGTTGGCCTGGTTGCCCAGCTTGTGCTTCAGGCGCTGGACATGGATGGCGTTCACACGGCCGTCACGCGTGAAGCGCGGCAGGAAGAAGCAGCTCAGGCCGCCTTCGGCCTGCGCCAGCACCAGGAAGGCATCGCACATCGGCGCCGACATGAACCACTTGTGGCCCGTGAGCCGGTAACGCCGGCCCCAGGGACCCTCGCCGTCGAAGACGGCCCGCGTCGTGTTGGCGCGCACGTCGGAGCCGCCCTGCTTCTCGGTCATGCCCATGCCCATGGTCAGCGCGGTCTTGGCGCTGAAGGGCCGGAAACCGGCGTCGTAGGCGGTGGCGGCCAGGCCCGGGCCCCAGTCACGGCTCAGCGCGGCGTTCGGGCGCAGCGCCGGCGCCACGGCGTAGGTCATCGACACCGGGCACAGCACCGACGGTTCCAGCTCGGTGAAGAGCATGAAGGCGGCAGCACGTTCGATGTGGCCGCCGGGCCCCTGCGTCCAGGGTGTGCCGTGCAGGCCGTGGCGCAGTGCACTGGTCATCAGCGCGTGGTAGCTGGGGTGGAACTCCACCTGGTCGACGCGGTGGCCGCGCAGGTCGTGGGCGTGGAGCACCGGCCCGTGGGTGTTGGCCAGCCGCGCATGCACCTGCATCTCGGCCGAACCGGCTTCGGCCCCCAGCGCCACGAACCGGGCGCGGTCGTAGCCCGGGTGGTGGTGGGCCAGCGCGTCCTGAAGGGCCCGGTTGCCGCTGAACAGGTTCACGTCGGCCAAGGGCTCGGCCTGGTTGAAGACCTCGTGTGTGGCGTTCATCGCAGCATCTCCACGTGCGGAATATCGTCCTCGGCGTAGGGCTCGCCCACGGTGGTGAAACCGAAGCCGCCGTAGAAGCGCTGCAGATGGGCCTGGGCGCTGATGCGGTGGCCACGGCCGGGCCAGGCAGCGTCGCTGCGCGCCAGCCCTTCGGCCACGAGGGTACGCCCCAGGCCGGTGCCGCGCACCTCCGGCGCCGTGATCACGCGGCCCATGGACGGCTCGGCAAACTTGCACCCCGGATCGACGACGCGCAGGTAGGCCTGCAGGCGCCCCGCATCGTCGCGACCCAGCAGATGCCAGGACACGCGGTCCAGCCCGTCCGGGTCCTGGTACGGCCCCTGCTCCAGGATGAAGACGCGGCAGCGCAGCGCCAGCGCGTCGTACAGGTCGTCCAGGCTCAGGCCGGCGAAGCGCGACCAGGTCCAGTCCATCGCGGCCCGGTCAGGCCAGCTTGACCAGCTGCTTGCCGAAGTTGCGGCCCTTGAGCAGGCCGAAGAAGGCCTCCGGGGCCGCGGCCAGGCCCTCGGCGACGCTCTCGCGCGGGCGCAGCTTGCCGGTGCCCACCAGCGTGCCCAGTTCCTTCAGCGCGGCCGGCCAGAGCGCCATGTGCTCGCTGACGATGAAGCCCTGCACCTTCAGGCGCGAGACCAGGATCAGCGCCGGGTTGGCCATCGGCAGCGGCTGGCCGTTGTAGCCGGCGATCATGCCGCACACGGCGATGCGGCCGAAGGCGTTCATGCGCAGCATCACGGCGTCCATGATCATGCCGCCGACGTTCTCGAAGTAGCCGTCGATGCCGTCCGGGCAGGCGTCCTTCAGCGCCTTGGACAGGCTCTTGAGGTCCGGGTGCGCCTTGTAGTCGATGCAGGCGTCGAAGCCGAGCTCGTTCACCGCGTAGGCGCACTTCTCCGGGCCGCCGGCGATGCCCACCGCACGGCAGCCGCGCGCCTTGGCCAGGGCGCCGAAGGCCGAGCCCACGGCACCGGTGGCGGCGCTGATCACCATCGTCTCGCCGGCCTTGGGCGCGATGATGTGGTTCAGGCCCACCCAGGCCGTCACACCCGGCATGCCCACGGCGCCCAGGTAGTGCGACAGCGGCACCTGCGTGGTGTCCACCTTGCGCATCACGCCGCGCTGGTTGCCGTCGACCACCGAGTACAGCTGCCAGCCGCCCATGCCGACGACGGGGTCACCGGGCGCGTAGTCGGGGTGCCTGGAGGCCACGACCTCGCCGGCGGTGCCGCCGATCATCACCTCGTTCAGCGGCTGCGGCTGGGCGTAGCTCTTGCCCTCGTTCATGCGCCCGCGCATGTAGGGGTCCAGGCTCAGCCACAGGTGCTTGACCAGCACCTGGCCGTCCTGCAAGTCGGGCACCGGCGCCTCCACGAGCTTGAAGTTGTCGTGCGTGGGCTCGCCCATGGGGCGCGAGACGAGCTGGATCTGCTGGTTGACGAGGCTCATGTCTTCTCCTGGAGGTTCTTGAGCGTGCGGCCGCGCGACGGCAGCGCACGCAGGTACTTGAAGGTGGCCGTGGCGTGCGCGCAGAGCTCGCCATGGCCGTCGAGCACGCGGCCTTCGCAGAAGGCCATCGTGCTGGTGCGGTGCATCAGGTGGCCGAGCGCGCGCAGTTCGCCCTCGGCCGGGCGCATGAAGGTGGTCTTCATCTCGATGGTGGCCACGCCCGGCGCCGTCATCGGGTCGCTGGAGCTGCTGGCCCGCGCCGCATGCGCCATGGCCACGTCCAGCAGCGTCATCAGCACGCCGCCGTGGGCCACCTCCCAGCTGTTGAGGTGGCTTTCCTGCAGGTCCACGCGCAGTTCAGCCTTGCCGTCGCCGAAGCCCCAGAGTTCCAGCCCCAGGTGCTCGACGAACGGGATGCGCAGCGGAAAGTCACGCTTCATCGGCTGGCCCGGCTCATTCGCCGTGCACGGCCGAGACGCCGCCATCCACCGCCAGGATCTGCCCGGTGATGTGCTTGCCGGCGGCGCTGGCGAACAGCAGCGCCGCGCCCTTGAGGTCGTCGTCGTCGCCGATGCGGCCCAGCGGCGACATGGCCGCGAGCTTGTCGGCACCGACAGCCTCGAGCGTGCCGCGCGTCATCTTGCTCGGGAAGAAACCCGGCGCCAGCGCGTTGACGGTGATGCCGTGGCGGCCCCATTCGCCGGCCAGCGTGCGCGTGAAGTTGACCACCGCGCCCTTGCTGGTGCCATAGGCCAGGTACTGCATCTTCGACGAGCCCGACAGGCCGGCGATCGAGGCCACGTTGACGATGCGCCCGTAGCGCCGCGGGATCATGCAGGCCTTGCCGATGGCCTGCGACATCATGAACACGCTGCGCACGTTCAGGTTCATCACCTTGTCCCAGGCCTCCAGCGGGTGGTCCTCGGCCGGCGCACCCCAGGTGGCGCCGGCGTTGTTGACGAGGATGTCCACGTGACCGAGGCGCTGCAGCGCGTCCTCGACGACCTTCTGCACCCCCGCGGGCTCGCTGGCGTCGGCCGCCACCCAGCGTGTGTCGATGCCCTTGTCCTGCAGCGCCGCGGCAGCGTGCTCGAGGTCGGCCGCCTTGCGGGACGTGAGCAGGATCTTGGCGCCGGCCTCGCCCAGCGCCTCGGCGATCTGCAGGCCCAGCCCGCGTGATCCGCCCGTGACCAGGGCCGTGCGGCCCGTGAGGTCGAAGAGTTTCTGCACCGGCGTGCTCATCAGTCGGTCTCCTTGATTCTCGATCGCCACCAGATCAACACCACGCCGACGGCCGCATCGGCCAGACCGGCGATCCACACGGCGTGGCCCCAGGCCGCACCGCCGTCCTGCACGAACCACCCCAGCGCCGCCAGCAGCAGCCCGCTGTAGATCAGCACCCAGGCCAGGGTCTGGAGGGCCTTGGGCCGCATCAGAACCAAGCCTCGTCCATAGTCCGGCAGACGTCCTCGCGGGCCGCCACCACGCCCAGCCACGCGTCGATCTTCGGCAGCTCGTAGGCAAAGAAGTAGCGCATCGCGGCGCGCCGCCCCGGCTCGGCCGCCGCCGTGGCCACGTCCAGCCAGATCCAGGCCAGCACCACGTGTCCGAAGGCCTGCAGGTAGGGCGTGGCGTTGGCCAGCGCCTCTTCCGGCACGCCGGTGGCCCAGGCGGCCTTGGTGGCTGCGCCCAGGTGCTGCAGCGCGCCGGCCAGCGCGGTGGCGTGTTCCGCCAGGCCGTCCGCCTGCCCCGCCTGCGTGATGCTCGCCTGCATGCGCCCGGCCAGCAGCTTCAGGCCGGCGCCACCGTCCATCACCACCTTGCGGCCCAACAGGTCCAGCGCCTGGATGCCGTGAGTGCCCTCGTGGATCATGTTCAGGCGCTGGTCGCGCCAGTACTGCTCCACCGGGAAGTCGCGCGTGTAGCCATAGCCGCCGTGCACCTGGATCGCCAGGCTGTTGCCCTCCAGGCACCACTCGCTGGGCCAGCTCTTGGCAATCGGCGTCAGCACCTCCAGCAGCAGCCGGGCTTCGGCCGCGGCGGCGGCCGCCCCGGTGTGCTGTTCGTCGACCAGACGCGCGCAGTACAGCTCCAGCGCCAGCGCGCCTTCGGCATAGGCCTTCTGCGCCAGCAGCATGCGCTTGACGTCGGCGTGTTCGATGATGCGCACCTGCGGCTGCGTGGCGTCCTTGCCGGCGCCGGTGATGGGCCGGCCCTGCGGGCGCTGCTTCGCATAGTCGAGAGATGCCTCGTATCCCGCCATGCCCAGCATCGTGGCCGCCAGGCCGACGCCGATGCGCGCCTCGTTCATCATGTGGAACATGGCGCGCAGGCCCTGCCCCGGCTGGCCGACGAGGTAGCCCACCGCGCCCGCCTGCCCACCGGGCTTGAACTTGCCTTCGCCGAAGTTCAGCAGCGTGTTGGTGGTGCCGCGCCAGCCGCACTTGTGGTTCAGGCCGGCCAGCGCCACGTCGTTGCGCTCGCCGGTCAGGCGGCCTTCGGTGTCCACCAGCTTCTTGGGCACGATGAACAGCGAGATGCCGCGCGTGCCCGGCACTGGCTTGCCGTCGGCATCCGGGATCTTGGCCAGCACCAGGTGGATGATGTTCTCGGTGAGCTCGTGCTCGCCGGCCGAGATCCACATCTTGTTGCCGAAGAGGCGGTAGCGCGGGCCCAGCGGATCGGCCTCGAAATCGGCGCCGTCCGGCAGCGCCTTGGTGGCCACGTCCGACAGGCTGGAGCCGGCCTGCGGCTCGCTCAGGCACATCGTGCCCGACCAGCGGCCGGCGAATTCGTTCATCGCGAACACCTGGCGCTGCATGGGCGAGCCGTGCGCCATCAGCAGATTGGCGTTGCCGGTGGTCAGCATGCCAGCGCCGATGCTGACGCTGGCCTTGGCGAAGAAGGCGTTCGCCGCCGCCTCCACCACGTAGGGCAACTGCATGCCGCCGATCTCGGCGTCCTGCGCGGCGGCCAGCATGCCCGACTCGGCGTACGCGGCCCAGGCATCGTGCGTGGCCTGCGGCAGGATCACCTTCTCGCCGTCGAAATGCGGCTCCTGCGTGTCCACCAGGCGGTTGAACGGTGCGTACTTCTCGCGCGCGATGCGCTCGCAGGTGTCGAGCACAGCGTCGAAGGTCTCGCGGGAGTGGTCGGCGAAACGTTCGCGCGTACACAGCGACTCGACCTTCAGCCAGTCGTGCAACAGGAAGTCGACGGTGGATCTCATGCGAGCTCGAAGTGTTGGAGGGCGGCGGCGGCCACCGGCGCGCCCCATTCCTGGACGAAGTGCCCGGCGTCGGCCACCTCCATCGGCGGCGGGCAGCCGCGGATGACGGCGTGCAGGCCGCGCATGGCCGGCGGGCCCAGCACCGGGTCCTGCATGCCGATGGCCATGAAGCTGTCGCCGGCCCATCGGTGCTTCCAGAAATCCAGCGCCTCGCGGCTGATGGCCGCGCCCGGCGCGTCGTCGTGGTCGGGCACCAGGTTCGGGAAGCGGCGCACGCCGGCCTTGTGGCGGGCGTCGGGGAACGGCGCGTCGTAGGCGGCGACCTCCGCGTCGGTCAGGTGCGGCGTGCCGCGGCGGATGAGCTTGCCCACGGCCAGGTCGGGCTGCGTGTTGGCGTAGGCCCGCCACTGCCTGAAGCCTTCGGTCACGGTGCCGGTGCCCAGGCCGGTGTTCATCACCAGCAGCCGCGTGAAACGCTGTGGCATGGCCATCGGCAGCGTCAGGCCGATCAGGCCGCCCCAGTCCTGCACCACCAGCAGGATGTTCTGCAGGTCCAGCGACTCGATCACCCTCAGCGCCGTGTCGCGGTGCTGGTCGAAGGTGTACCAGGCGTCGTCCACCGGCTTGTCGGACCGGCCGAAGCCGAAGAAGTCCGGCGCCACCACACGCAGCCCGGCCTGCAGGAAGACCGGGATCATGCGCCGGTACAGGTAGCTCCAGGTGGGCTGGCCGTGCAGGCACAGCACCGTTGCCGGTGCGTCGCGCGGCCCTTCGTCGATGAGGTGCAGGCGCAGGCCGTCGAGATCGAGGTAGCGCGGCGCGTAGGGCCAGTCGGGCAGCGCAGCGAAGCGGTGCTCCGGTGTTCGCAGGACGCCCGGGCCGACCGTTTCAGCGGAGCTGGAACTCATAGTGCACCTCGATCAGCCAGTTCGGATCGATTCCTTCAGGGCGGGGGTAACGCGCCAGGGCCCGTTGCCCCAGTGTCTCCAGGGCGGCGCGCATGCGGTCGCGTGCGGCCCGGCTCTCCCGGTCCTGCAGCGGTTCGCCGCGCAGCAGCCCGCCGTGGGCCAGGGCGCGGGTTTCCAGGTTCTGCCACTCCAGTCGGGCCTCGGCCGGCCGGTAACGCAGCTGTACCGAACCTTCGAGCATCTGCCCGAGCGCCTCGCCAGGGTACTCGGCCTCGCCGATCACGGTGGCCACCACACCGGCCACGTGGCTGCAGGCCTGCAGTCGCCCGGCAGGCCAGGCGTTGAGCGCCGCCACGAACGCTTGCACGTCAGCGTGGACCTCGGCCGGCACCCGGCACGCAGCGGGCATGGCCTGCCCTACACGTTGGGCCCACCACAGCGCCGCGCCGGGCTCGCGGCTCGCCAGGCCGGCGATCATCCGGTAGCCTCCACCCGTGTGCCCAGTCGACCAGGCGCGGCCGTAGTGCTCCGCGGCGCGTTCCCAGCTGCGCTTGAGGCACAGGCCTTCCTCGTACATCGTGCCGGCCATCAGGAACGCGTCGGGCAGCTTCGCCGCCAGGCCATCGTTCAGTCTCTGGACCACCGCGGCGCAATCGCGGTGGCGCAGCGCCACGTGAACGGCGTCGAGGAACTCCCGCTCCTCCCTTGTCTGCTCCGGCCGTTGCACGGCCGAGGCAGCGCCGGCCACGAGGGCCAGCATCGCAGCGAGGACACGCAGGCGCGTCACAGCACCTCGAACACGCCCGCAGCACCCATGCCGCCGCCGATGCACATGGTCACGCACACGCGCTTGGCACCGCGCCGCTTGCCTTCGATCAGCGCGTGGCCGGTCAGGCGCTGGCCGCTGACGCCGTAGGGGTGGCCCACCGCGATGGCGCCGCCATTGACGTTCAGCCGGTCCATCGGGATGCCCAGCGTGTCGGCGCAGTACAGCACCTGCACGGCGAAGGCTTCGTTGAGCTCCCAGAGGTCGATGTCATCCACCGTCAGGCCCAGGCGCTTGAGCACCTTGGGCACGGCGAACACCGGGCCGATGCCCATCTCATCAGGCTCGCAACCCGCCACGGCAAAACCCAGGAACCGGCCCAGGGGCTTCAGGCCGTGCTTGCTGGCATAGGCCTCGTCCACCACCACGCAGGCGCCGGCGCCGTCGCTGAACTGGCTGGCGTTGCCGGCCGTCACCACGCCGCCGGGCAGTGCCGAGCGGATGCCCTGGATGCCTTCGACGGTCGTACCCGGGCGCAGGCCCTCGTCGGCCTTCACGGTGACCTGCTTGCTGCGCAGGCCCAGCACCGGGTCGGCCACGCCGGCGGTGACGGTGACCTCGATCATCTCGTCGGCGAACTTGCCCGCCTCCTGCGCCGCGCAGGCCTTCTGCTGGCTGGCCGCGCCGTACTCGTCCATGCGCGACTTCGGGATGCCGTAGCGCTTGGCCACCTGCTCCGCCGTCTGCAGCATGTTCCAGTAGATCTCCGGCTTGTGCTCCACCAGCCAGGGGTCGGCGATCATGTGGCGGTTGGCCTCGTTCTGCACGCAGCTGATGCTCTCCACGCCGCCGGCGACAAAGACGTCGCCCTCGCCGGCGATCACGCGCTGCGAGGCCATCGCGATGGTCTGAAGACCACTGCTGCAGAAACGGTTGATGGTGACGCCGCTGGTCGTGATGGGCAGCCCCGCGCGCAGCGCGATCTGGCGCGCGATGTTGCTGCCGGTGGCGCCCTCGGGCGTGGCGCAGCCCATCAGCACGTCGTCCACCGCCGCCGGGTCGACGCCGGCGCGCTGCACGGCGGCCTGCACCGCCAGACCGCCCAGGGTGGCACCGTGGGTCATGTTGAAGGCGCCCTTCCAGCTCTTGGCAAGCGGCGTGCGGGCGGTGGAAACGATGAGGGCGCGGGTCATGAGGGGAACTCCTTCAGCGGGCCGCCTGGTCGACCAGGCGGTGGTAGAAGCGGATCATCTCGACGAGGTTGTCGATCGACAGACGCTCGTCGGTGCCATGGAAACGGGACAGGTCCGCCGGCTTGGCGCGCACCGGCGAGAAGCGGAACACCTGGCCGGCATAGCCGTCGAAGTGGCGGGCATCGGTGCCGCCGACCATCAGGCCGGGGGCGACGATGGCCTCGGGGAAGACCTCTCGCAGCGTGCGCTCGATCAGCCGGTAGCCGTCGGAGTCCGTGCTCGACACCTTGGACGGCAGCGACGGTTCGCCGCTGACGGCCATCTGCACGCGCTCGTCGCCAATCACCTGCTTCAGGTGGGCCAGCACGGTGTCGGGCGTGTCGCCGGGCAGCAGGCGGAAGTTGACGATGGCATCGGCACGGCCCGGGATCACGTTCTCCTTGTTGCCGCCGGAGACGATCGTCAGCGCAGTGGTCGTGCGCATCAGCGCATTGGTGCTCGGGCCCTTGGACAGCATGCGCTCCACCAGCGGTCCCGTGAGCCAGAGGTTGGACAGCGCGACGCGGTTGAAGCCGTGCATCTCGGGTGCCACGGCATCGAACATCTGCTCGGCCACCCCGGTGATGCCGCCAGGCATGGGGCTTGCGTCGACCTTGGCCAGTGCCGCGGACAGCACGGCGATGGCCTGCTGGCCGGCCGCGGGGGGCATCGACGAATGCCCGGGGATGCCCGTCACGGAGAGCTTGATCGACACGAAGCCCTTCTCGGCCACGCCCACCAGCGCCGCCGGCGGCTGCAGGCCGGGCAGCATGCCGTCGGCGATCAGCAGGCCCTCGTCGATGACGAAGTCCACCTTCACGCCGCGCTGCTTCAGCAGTTCGACGATAGGTTTCGCGCCGCGCAGGCCACCGACCTCCTCGTCGTGGCCGGCCACCAGCAGCACCGTGCGCCGCGGCTGGAAACCGGCCGCGGCCAGCTGTTCCAGGGCTTCCAACTGCGCGATCAGGTTGCCCTTGTCGTCCCAGGCGCCGCGGCCCCAGACGAAGCCGTCCTTCACCGCACCGCTGAACGGTGGCTGTTGCCACAAGCCTTCGGTGCCCGGCGCCACGGGCGCGACGTCCTGGTGGGCCATCAGTACCACGGCGGGGGCCTTGCTATCGCTGCCCGGCCAGGTGAAGAGCAGGCTGTGACCACCGACGATCTCGCGCTGCGCCACCGCATGGAAGCGCGGGTAGGTCGCCTGCAGGTGCGCCTGCAGCGCATCGAACGCCTCGGCCGTACCGGCGGGGTCCAGCAGGCCGCTGACCGTGCGCGCCTGCACCGCGGCCGACAGCGACGCCGCCGCCGCGGCGCCATCCACGGCCAGCGGCGTCAGCGGCGGCACCGTCACCTGCCGCGACGCCTTGCTCAGTGTGCCGACGGCCAGCACCAGGCCCAGGCCGCCCAGCAGCACCAGCAGCGCGATCAGCGCCTTGCGGATCACGGAATGCGCCGTTCAGCTCAGGGGTTGAAGCTCTTGCCCTCGGCCGCCAGCTTCGCCAGCAGCGGCGCCGGCTGCCAGAAGCTGGCGTCGTCGTGCGGGTTCTGCGCAAAGCGCTTCATCTGCTGCACGACGTTGAACAGGCCCACCGTGTCGGCGTAGCACATCGGGCCGCCGCGGAACAGCGGGAAGCCGTAGCCCGTGAGGTACACCATGTCGATGTCGCTGGCCTTGCTGGCGATGCCCTCTTCCAGGATCTTGGCCGCCTCGTTGACGAGCGAGAACACCAGCCGGTGCACGATCTCGTCGGCGCCGATCTTGCGCGGGGTGATGCCCAGGTCCTTGCGGTGCTGCTCGATCATCTCGACCACCACCTTGCTCGGGATCGGCTTGCGCTGGCCGGGCGCGTAGTCGTACCAGCCGGCGCCGGTCTTCTGGCCATAGCGGCCCATCTCGCACAGCAGGTCGGCCGTCTTGCTGTAGCGCATGTTCGGCTTCTCGACGTAGCGGCGCTTGCGGATCGCCCAGCCGATGTCGTTGCCCGCCAGGTCGCCCATGCGGAACGGGCCCATCGCGAAGCCGAACTTCTCGATCGCCTTGTCCACCTGCTCCGGCGTGCAGCCTTCCTCCAGCAGGAAGCCGGCCTGGCGGCTGTACTGCTCGATCATCCGGTTGCCGATGAAGCCGTCGCAGACGCCCGAGACCACCGCCGTCTTGCGGATCACCTTGGCGATGCCCATCACCGTGGCCAGCACGTCCTTGGCGGTCTTCTCGCCGCGCACCACCTCCAGCAGCTTCATCACGTTGGCCGGGCTGAAGAAGTGCATGCCGACCACGTCCTGCGGCCGCTTCGTGAACGAGGCGATCTGGTTCACGTCCAGCGTGCTGGTGTTGCTGGCCAGGATGGCACCGGGCTTGGCCACCTCGTCGAGCGTGCGGAAGACCTTTTCCTTGACGCCCATCTCCTCGAACACGGCCTCGATGATCAGGTCGGCGTCCTTCAGGCCGGCATAGTCCAGCGTGGTGGACAGCAGCGCCATGCGCTGCTCGTACTTGTCCTGCTTGAGCTTGCCCTTCTTGACCTGCGACTCGTAGTTCTTGCGGATGGTGGCAATGCCGCGGTCCAGCGCCTCCTGCTTCATCTCGAGGATGGTCACCGGGATGCCGGCGTTCAGGAAGTTCATCGTGATGCCGCCGCCCATGGTGCCGGCACCGATGACGCCCACGGTCTTGATGGCGCGCACCGGCGTGTCGTCGGCCACGTCGGGGATCTTGCTGGCGGCGCGCTCGGCGAAGAAGGCGTGGCGCAGCGCCTTGCATTCCGGCGTCATCATCAGCGCCATGAAGGCTTCGCGCTCGTAGGTCATGCCGGCGTCGAAGCTGCCGCTGCGGGCGTTGGCGACGGCCTGCTCCACGCAGTCCACGCAACGCGTCGGCGCCGGGAACTGCGGTGCCATGGCCTTGACGGTGTTGCGCGCGAACTGGAAGAAGGCGTCGGCGTTCGGGTGCGTCAGCGGCAGGTCACGCACGCGCGGCAGCGGCCGCGCATCGGCGATCTCCTGCGCGAAGGCGATGGCCCCGGCCAGCAGATCGCCGTCGACGATCTTCTGGAACAGCTGCTGTCCGGGCAGGCCGGCGAGCACCTCGCTCTTGACCGGGTCGCCCTTGACGATCATGTTCAGCGCGGTCTCCACGCCCACCACGCGCGGCAGGCGCTGCGTGCCGCCGGCGCCCGGCACGAGGCCGATCTTCACTTCGGGCAGTGCCACGTTGGTGCCCGGCGCGGCCACGCGGTAATGGCAGGACAGCGCCAGCTCCAGGCCGCCACCCATCACCGTGCCGTGCACCGCGGCCACCACCGGCTTGGTGGCGTTGTCCATCTGCTTGAGCAGCGACAGCAGGTTGGGCTCCTGGATCGCCTTGGGGCTGCCGAATTCGCGGATGTCGGCGCCGCCAGAGAAGGCGCGGCCGGCACCGGTGAGCACCACGGCCTTGACGGCCGGGTCGGCCAGGGCACGGTCGACGCCGTCGGCGATGCCGCGCCGGGTCTCGTAGCCCAGGCCGTTGACCGGCGGGTTGTTCAGCGTGATGACGGCCACGCCGTCGCGCACTTCGTAGCTGGCGCTCATCGCGTCTCCTCAGCGGGATGGAAGGCTAAAAATAGAACGATCGTTCGATTCTAGGGACCGTCGCACGAACGACCTTGTCGCTGGTGCGACAGCCCCGGACAAACCCTGATCCATGGCGCCGTAGAAGGCGGCCCATGAGCGCCGGAGGCTACACCTCCAGCCACTCCTTGCGCACCTCCGCCGAGGCGCGCAACGCATCCGGCGTGCCCTCGAAGACGATCTCGCCATGGCCCATGACCAGGCAGCGGTCGGCCACCTGCAGCGCGATGGTGAGTTTCTGCTCCACCAGCAGAACCGAGATGCCACGCCGACGCAGTTCGTTCAGGTACTCGGCCACCAGTTCCACGATCTTCGGCGCCAGACCTTCGGTGGGCTCGTCAATCATGATCAGGTCCGGGTCGCCCATCAGCGTGCGGCACAGGGTCAGCATCTGCTGCTCGCCGCCGCTGAGCACGCCGGCGGCGGTGTGCTGGCGCTCCTTCAGCCGCGGGAACAACCGGTACATGTCGTCGAAGCTCCAGCGCGGTGACTTCTTGGCCCGCTGCTCGCCCATCATCAGGTTCTGGTGCACCGTCAGGTCGGGAAAGATGTCGCGGTTCTCCGGCACGTAGCCCACGCCCTGCCGCGCGATCTCGAATGGCGTGCGGCCCAGGATGTCCTGGCCGCGCCAGCGGATCGTGCCTTCGCCGTCGACCAGGCCCATGATGGCCTTGACCGTGGTGGAGCGGCCGGAGCCATTGCGCCCAAGCAGGCTGACGATCTCGCCGGCACCAACCTCGAAGCTGACGCCATGCAGCACGTGGCTCTTGCCGTAGTAGGCGTGCACGCCTTGCAGCTGCAGCATCTCAGTGTCCTCCCGCGGCGTGTTCGGCCAGCACGGAGCCCAGGTAGGCCTCCTGCACCTTCGGGTCGGCGCGCACCTTCTCCGGCGTGTCGAAGGCGATCACCTCGCCGTAGACCACCACCGCGATGCGGTCGGCCACGTTGAAGACCACGCCCATGTCGTGCTCCACCGTCAGCAGCGTCTTGCCGGTGGTGACCTCGAGCATCAGGTCGATGAAGTGCGAGGTCTCGCTTCGGCTCATGCCGGCGGTGGGCTCGTCGAGCAGCACCACGTCGGCGCCGCCGGCGATGGTGATGCCGATCTCCAGCGCACGCTGCTCGGCGTAGGTGAGGTTCATCGCCGCCACGTCGCGCCGGTTCTCCAGGTGGATCATGCGCATGATCTCCTCGGCACGGTCGTTGGCATCCTTGGCGCGGCTGAGGAAGCGCCAGAACGCGTAGCGGTAGCCCAGGCTCCAGAGCACGGCGCAGCGCAGGTTCTCGAACACGGACAGGCGCGTGAACAGGTTGCTGACCTGGAAGCTGCGCGCAAGGCCGCGGCGGTTGACCTCGTACGGCGGCAGCCCCTCGATGCGCTGGCCGTGCAGCAGCACCTCGCCGCTGGTCGGCGCGAAGCGGCCGCTGATCAGGTTGAACAGCGTGCTCTTGCCGGCGCCGTTGGGGCCGATGATGGCCACGTTCTCGCCCGGGTTCACGGCCATGCTGACGCCGCGGATGATCTCGGTGCGGCCGAAGCTCTTGCGCAGGTCGCGCAGTTCGAGTGCGGGTGTGCTCATCGGCCCTGCTCCCGGGCGCGCAGCGCCGCCTCGATCTCGGTCTGCGCCTGCCCCCAGCGCACGGCAAAGCGTCGGCGAACGATCTCGAACAGCACCACGCCGACCACAAGCACGGCGCCGGCGCCGACCCACGACCCCGTGCCTTCGATGTTCAGCGGCACCCCCATGAACGTCATCTCCGGCCCCAGGGCCTGGTTGAGCTGGCCGTGGTAGACCATCTCGATCATCGCCCCAGCCCCGGCCAGGATCAGGAAGCCGGTCACCGCCAGCGCGGCGTACAGGCCCGTCAATGCCTTGAGCTTGCCGAAGGCGTGCATGCGCAGGTTCATCATGATCAGGCTGGCGATACCGCCCGGCGCGTACATCACCATGAACAGGAACAGCAGGCCCAGGTAGAGCAGCCAGGCCTGCGTGAGCTCCGACAGCAGCACCAGCGCCAGCACCATCAGCACCGCGCCGATGATCGGGCCGAAGAAGAAACCGGCGCCGCCCAGGAAGGTGAACAGCAGGTAGGCGCCGGAGCGCGCCGCACCCACCACTTCCGCGGTGACGATCTCGAAGGTCAGCGTGCCCAGGCCGCCGGCGATGCCCATGAAGAAGCCGCTGACCATGAAGGCCAGGTAGCGCACCACCTGCGTGCGGTAGCCGATGAACTCCACGCGCTCCGGGTTGTCGCGCACGGCATTGAGCATGCGGCCCAGCGGCGTGCGCGTGAAGGCGTAGAGCGCGGCGGTGCTGACGAAGCAGTACACGGCAATCAGGTAGTAGAGCTGGTTCGCCGGGCCGTAGGTGATGCCGAAGAAGGCTTCGCCGGACGTGCGGTCACCGGTGATGCCCCCTTCGCCGCCGAAGAAGCCCGGGAACATCAGCGACATGGCCCAGACGAGTTCGCCGATGCCCAGCGTGATCATCGCGAAGGGCGTGCCCGCCTTCTTGGTCGTCACGTAGCCCAGCAGCGCGGCCATCAGCAGGCCGAACAGGCCGCCCACCAGCGGCACCAGGCTCACCGGCAGCGCCAGCGCGCCGTCGCCGATCATGTTGAGCGTGTGGATGGCGAAGTACGAACCCAGGCCCGAATACACCGCATGGCCGAAGCTCAGCATGCCGCCCTGCCCCAGCAGCACGTTGTAGGCCAGGCAGGCGATGATGGCGATGCCCATCTGCGTGAGCATGGTCAGCGCCAGGCTGCTGGACCACACCATCGGCGCGATCACCAGCACGGCGGCGTAGACCGCCCAGAGGATCCAGGGGCGCTTCATGTCAACCCTCCCGCGTGCCCAGCAGGCCCCGGGGCCGGAAGATCAGGATCAGCACCAGCAGCAGGTAGGGCAGGATGGCCGCCACCTGCGACACCTTGACGCTGTAGATCGCGTAGCCGAAGGTCTCGTGCGTGACGGCGATGTTCGCCCACGCGAACAGGTCCAGCAGCGAGCGGTCGCTGCCGATCGCGAACGACTCGATCACGCCCAGGCCGATCGACGCCACGAAGGCCCCCGCCAGCGAGCCCATGCCGCCGATCACGATGACGGCGAACACCACCGCCCCCACCTGCAGCGCCATCGACGGCTCGGTCACGCGCAGCGCCCCGCCGATGACCCCGGCCAGCGCCGCCAATGCCGTGCCGCCGCCGAACACCCCCATGAACACTCTAGGCACGTTGTGGCCCAGCGCCTCGACCATGTGCGGGTGGGTCAGCGCCGCCTGGATCACCAGCCCGACGCGGGTGCGCGTGAGCAGCAGCCACACCGCCACCAGCATCGCCACGGCCACCGCCATGCCGAAGGCGCGGAAGGCCGGGAACTGGGTGCAGATCATGTCGGCCACCGCACGGCAGGCTTCGGGCGGTGCGCCCCAGGCCAGGCTCAGGCCCTGGCTGTCGGACGACAGGATGGTGAACAGCGGGCCGGACAGCGACTCCGGCTGCTGGAAGTCCACCGCCGAGCGCCCCCAGATCAGCTGCACCAGCTCCAGCACGATGTAGCTCAACCCGAAGGTCACCAGCAGCTCCGGCACGTGGCCGAACTTGTGCACCCGGCGCAGCACGTGGCGTTCGAACAGCGCGCCCAGCAGGCCTACCAGCGGTGGGGCCAGCAGCAGCGCCCACCAGAAGCCGACCACGCCGCTGAGCGTGTAGGCGACGTAGGCCCCCAGCATGTAGAAGCTGGCATGCGCAAAGTTCAGCACGCCCATCATGCTGAAGATCAGCGTGAGGCCCGAGGCCAGCATGAACAGCAGCAGCCCGACGGACAGGCCGTTGAGCAGCGAGATCAGGAAGTAGGTCGCGTCCATCGCCCGGTCAGGGTGAGCCGCCGGTCAAGGCGGCCGGCGTCAAACGAAAAGGCGCGGCACCCGCTCAGGTGCCGCGCCCGGCACGCAGCAGACCCAGGTCAGGGCTGCTTCATCTGGCAGGAGGTGGGCGTGCTGGCCACGTAGGGCTCGATGGTCTTGACCGTCTTGAAGGTCATGCCGGTGTTCTCGACGTTGTACTTGTTCTTCGCGTCGATCTTCTCCCACGACGTGATGAACATGCCCTGCTGGAGTTGGTGGTCCTGCTTGCGCATCGTGACCTCGCCATTGAAGCCAGGGAAGCTCAGACCCGACATCGCGGCGGCCACCTTGACCGGATCCGTGCTCTTGGCCTTGGCCATGGCATGGGCCAGCATGGAGATGCCGTTGTAGGTGGCGTAGGTGTACCAGTCGTCGTTGAACTTGGCCTTGAACTCGTCCTGCAGCTTGCTGACGACACCGCCCATGTTCGGGCTGCCGTAGGCCACGACGCGCACCTTGCCGGCGGTGTCGGTGCCCAGCGCCGTGGGCGTGCCGCTGACGCCGGCGTAGTACGTGTACATCGCGGCGGTCAAGCCGGCGTCCTTGGCCGCCTTCACCAGCAGCGTCAGGTCCTGGCCCCAGTTGCCGGTGACCACGGCGTCGGCACCGGACGCCTTGATCTTGGCCACGTAGGGCGCGAAGTCCTTGACCTGGCCGATCGGGTGCAGGTCGTCGCCGACGATCTGCACGTCGGGCCGCTTGCGCGCCATGTACTCCTTGAAGAAGCGCGAGACCTGCTGTCCGTGCGAGTAGTTCTGGCCGATGATGTAGACCTTCTTGATGTTCGGCTGATCCTTCATGTAGCTGGTCAGCGCTTCCATCTTCATCGTCGTGTCGGCGTCCAGCCGGAAGTGCCAGTAGCTGCACTTCTCGTTGGTCAGCGCCGGGTCCACCGCGGCGTAGTTCAGGTAGACGACTTCCTTGCCCGGGTTCCGCGCGTTGTGCTTGCTGACGGCGTCGGAGATGGCCGCGGCGGCGCCGGAGCCGTTGCCCTGCACCACATAGCGGATGCCCTGGTCGATGGCGGCCTTGAGCGCGGTGAGGCTTTCCTGCGGCGAGCCCTTGTTGTCGAAGGACGCGAACTCGAACTTCACGCCGGCCGGATTCTTGGCGTTGAAGTGCTCGGCCACGAACTGCCAGCTCTTGAGCTGGTTCTGGCCGACGTTGGCGAACGGGCCGGACAGCGGGTCGATGAAGCCGATCTTCACGGTCTCGCCCTGCTGGGCCCACGCCAACCCGGCGGGGAGGACAGCTGCGGCAGCAGCCAACGCAACGACGGTACGGCGGGCAAGGGTCATGGTGATGTCTCCTGTGGGGCGAAATGTATGGGGACGCACGGTAGCGGACACGACGCCACTGGGGTTTCAGGGACTACCCCGAAGCCCTGTCACCTGCGCGACCTACACTTGCCGGACTCGCCCCATGCGGGTGCGCCACCCACGCCTGCCATGTCCGCCGACCACGACCACGACGACCCCCGTTACCCGGTGCGCAAGAGCGACGCCGAATGGCGCGCCCAGCTCGACCCGACGCAGTACCAGGTGGCCCGCCACGCCGCCACCGAGCGCGCCTTCACCGGCAAGTACTGGGACCACTGGGGCCGCGGCGTCTACAACTGCGTGGGCTGCGGTACGCCGCTGTTCGCCTCGGGCACCAAGTTCGATGCCGGCTGCGGCTGGCCGAGCTACTTCGAGCCCATCGACGGCACCGTGGTCGAGCGCCTGCGCGACACCAGCCACGGCATGGTGCGCGTGGAGGTGCGCTGCAACCGCTGCGGCAGCCACCTCGGCCATGTCTTCGACGACGGGCCGCAGCCCACCGGCGAACGCTTCTGCATCAACTCCGCGGCGATCGACTTCAAGCCAGAACCGACATGAGCGTCAGCGCCCAGGACATCGAGGCCGCACTGCGCGCGACTCTGCAACCCGACGCGGTGGAGGTGCAGGACGACAGCCACCTGCATGCCGGCCACGCCGGCGCCCGCGAGGGCCGCCATTTCACCGTGCGCATCACCGCCCCCGCCTTTACCGGCCAGACACGGATTGCCCGCCATCGGCTTGTGTATGATGCCCTGGGCACCTTGATCCCCAAGGGCATCCACGCGCTGGCCATCGTGGCACGCGCCCCGGGCGACGCCTGACGCGCCCCCTGATCCACCCCTACCCCTCCCTTCGCCATGAAGATCCAACACCTCGTGCGCGGCGTGGCCGTGGCCGTCGCCCTGACCCCGCTGCTCGTGCAGGCGCAGAACATCGCCATCGTCAACGGCAAGGCCGTGCCCAAGGCGCGCGTCGATGCCCTGCTGCAGCAGGCCCAGCGCGCCGGCCAGCAGGTCGGCCCGGAACTCGAAGCGCAGGCACGCGACCAGGTCGTGCTGCGCGAGATCTTCGTGCAGGAAGCCGAGAAGCGCGGCCTGGCCAAGTCACCGGCCTACAAGGACCAGATGGAGATCGCGCGCCAGAGCATCCTGATCCGCGAACTCTTCGAGGCCCACAAGGCGGCCAACCCCGTCACCGACGCGGCGGCGCAGGCCGAGTACGACAAGTTCAAGGCCGCCGCCAGCGGCCAGGAATACCGCGCCCGCCACATCCTGGTGGAGAGCGAGGACGAGGCCAAGAAGCTCATCGCCCAGATCAAGGCCGGCGGCAGCTTCGAGGAACTGGCCAAGCAGCACTCCAAGGACCCCGGCTCCGGCGCCAACGGCGGCGACCTGGACTTCGCCAAGCCCGACAGCTACGTGCCCGAGTTCAGCCAGGCCATGGTGGCGCTGAAGAAGGGCGAGATGACGCCAGCGCCGGTGAAGAGCCAGTTCGGCTTCCACATCATCAAGCTCGAGGACACCCGCGAGGCGCCGTTCCCGGCCTTCGACGACGTGAAGGTCCAGCTCAAGCAGCGCCTGGAGCAGCAGCAGATGCAGCAGTTCCAGGAGGAACTGCGGGCCAAGGCGAAGACCGACTACAAGTTCGCCCAGTAAGGGTCCAGGCCACTGCCGGGAGGCCGGCTACGGTGCCGCCCCCGTGCGTGCCGAGCGCGGGATCCAGCCGGACGCGCAGCCCTGCGGCCCGGCACAGCGCTGCCCGGCCCGCGGCAGCAGCACCTGCTGCCGCGTGCCCTGCGCACCGCACAACTGCAGGCGCTGCCCCTTGGGCAGCCCGCGGTCCAGCGCCGCATCGGCGTGCGGGCCGGTGAACAAGGGCACCGGGTCCAGCAACTGAACGACCTTGGTCGCACACCGCGCTGGGGCACTTGCAGGCGGCGCCACGCAGCCGGCCAGTCCGACGGCCACCGCCAGCGCGGCCCAGCCCGCCACCCTGCGCATGCCGTGCACCACCTCGGTCATGGCAGCAAGCGCCCGGCCTCGATGCGCAACTGCCGGTCGCAGCGCGCCGCGATGCCGCGGTCATGCGTCACCAGCACCAGCGTGGTGCCGGCCTCGCGGTTGAGTTCGAACATCAGGTCCATCACCGTCTCGCCGGTGGCGAAGTCCAGGCTGCCGGTGGGCTCGTCGGCCAGCAGCACGGCCGGGCGCATCACGAAGGCCCGCGCCAGCGCCACCCGCTGCTGTTCGCCCCCCGAGAGCAGTTTCGGGTAGTGTCCCAGCCGTTCGCCCAGGCCCACGCGCTGCAGCATTTCCGTGGCCTGGCGACGCGCGTCCGAGTGGCCGGCCAGTTCCAGCGGCAGCATCACGTTCTCCAGCGCCGTCAGGTTGCCCAGCAGCTGGAAGCTCTGGAACACGAAGCCGAGCTGTCGGGCGCGCACGTCGGCGCGAGCATCCTCGTCGAGCGCGAACAGGTCAGTGCCGGCCAGCAGGACGCGCCCCGATGTCGGCACGTCCAGCCCGGCCAGGATGCCCAGCAACGTGCTCTTGCCCGACCCCGAGGCCCCGACGATGGCGGCCGACTCGCGTGCAGCGAGCGTGAAACCAATGTCGTGCAGTATGGTCAACGTCCCCGTGGCGTCGCTGACTTCCTTGCGAACGCCCTGGACTTCGATGATGGGATCAGACATGCAAAGAGGCACCGTGCCGCGCATGACGCGCCGCACCCTGCTGTGTTGGGGACTGGCGCACTGTAGCGTCATCGTTCTTGCCGCCGCTGCCGCGGGGTCTCGTGCCGCCACGCCAGCAGGCGCCGTGGTGCTGGTGGTGGGCGACAGCCTGTCGGCCGAGTACGGCCTGCCGCGCGGTACCGGCTGGGTGGCGCTGCTGCAGCAGCGGCTGCAGGCGCAGATGCCGGGCGTGCAGGTGGTCAACGCCAGCATCAGCGGCGACACCACCTCCGGCGGCCGCTCGCGCCTGCCGGCGCTGCTGAAGCAGCACCGGCCCACGCACGTGATCATCGAACTCGGCGGCAACGACGCGCTGCGCGGCCTGCCGCTGAAGATGACGGCCGACAACCTGCGCACGATGACGCGTGCCGCCAAGGCCGCAGGCGCACGCGTGCTGATCACCGGCATGCAGGTGCCGCCGAACTACGGCAAGCGCTACGCCGATGACTTCGCCGCCGTGTTCGGCACCGTGGCGCGCGAGGAGCAGGCGGTGCTGGTGCCCTTCCTGCTCGCCGGCGTGGCCGACGGGCCCGACGCGGACCGGCTGTTCCAGCCCGACCGCATCCACCCGACGGCCGAGGCCCACCCGCGCATCCTGGACAACGTCTGGCCGGCGCTCAGGCCGATGCTGGCCGCCTGATCACTTCACCCGCTCGGCGCCGCGGGGCGAACGGTCGTCCCGCTCGTCGCGTGCCGGCTTCTGTTCACGCGCCGCCGCCGGGGCGGGCCGCGGCGGCTCTGCACGCGGCGGTGCGCTGAAAGGCGCGGGGCGGGGTGCGTCCGACTCCACCCTCACCGGCGCGGCCGCGGGGGGCGCGGGCCGGTCCGCGCGCGTGCCTGGTCGCTCGGAAGGCAGGGGCGCACGGGTCGGCGGGCGCGGTGGCGGCGTGTCGCCCCTTGGCGGCCGCGGGGGCGCGTCGGCCTTGGGCGGCCGCGGCACCTCCGGCACCGCGGCGGCAGCCGGCGCCACCTGCACCTGGGTGGGCAGACCGTCACTGCCGTAGCGCACCGAACCGGGGGCCATCGGACGGCCAGGCTGCGTGCCCACCGACACCCCGCCGCCACGCCCGTCCACGAACCGCGAGATGGGCTCGGACGGCGGCGGCAGCCGCCGTGGCGGTGGCCGCACATGGTGGTGCGGTGGCTTCGGCGGCCGCGGCGCGACGATGGGCACATAGGGCTGCCAGGGTTGCAGCGGCACCCAGGCCGACGGCGGCCGGCTGCCGATCTCGATGCCCACGCTGAAATGCGAGCTGCCGACCCAGGCCACCACGGCCGGCGAGAAGACCGGGCGCACGTGGCGCGGGCCGGGCCACCAGACCCAGCGGCTGCGCCACTGCACCCAGCGCCCGTAGTGGCTGGTCGCGAAGGCCCAGGGCTGCGCATCCACCCAGGTCCAGCCCCAGGGGCGCATCCAGACCCAGCGGCCATCGCTGAACGGCGCCCAGCTGGCCGACACGCCGTACGGCACCCACACGCTGCCGTACTCGGGGTGGGCGTCCCAGCGCCCATGCGCCGCGAGATCGTCGATGCCGGGAATGCCCGCCGGGCCGGGGTAGCGGTCCCGGTAGCGCGCCTCCCGGCGGTCCTCGTCGTCGAAGCGGTCGTCGGCCCAGGCCGCAAAGCGGTCCTGCGGCATGCGGGCCACGCGGCTGCGTGCCGTGTCGCCCCGGCGCTCGTCGCGCCAGACCTCGTAGCGCTCACCGGCGCCCACCAGCAGCAGGTGCCCGTGGCCCGACACCTCCAGCGCGCCACGCCACACCGCGGCGAAGGTCGAGGACTCGTCCTGGTCGATGCGGTAACGGCCGGCCCGCTGCGGGCGCACCAGGGCCGCCAGCGTGCGGACCTCGGTGCCCTCCGCCGCATCCCGGCTGGCCAGGCGCAGGGCCAGGCTGCCGTCGTACAGGGTCAGCCGCAGGCGGTCGTCGTCCAGCGCGTCGATGGCCACGTCGGCGCCCTGGCCAAGCAGCAGCACGGTGTCGCCGACCCGCACCTCCGCCCGCGCACTGCGCTGCAGCACCAGCCGGTCGCCGGCCACCACCGGCCGGTTGCGCTGCGCGTCGGACCACTCGCCGTACTGCTCGTCGTACAGCGCCACGTCGCCCTGCACGTCGACGATGCGGCCGACCCGGCCGGGGTCGAAGGCCTCTCCGGCCTCCACCGGCAGCGCCAGCACCAGGGAAAGCCCGGCCAACCAGCGGGCCAGGGGGGGCTTCAGGGATGGAATGATGGCCATGCGCCCTCGAGGTGTGCTCAGCATGCACCATCAACGAGCCTGTCCGCCACGTGGACGACAGGCGCCGATGTAAACCAAGGTTTCCCGATGCCCGTCCCGACCGATACGACCCCACCTGCCGCCCTGCCCGCCTTCGGCACCCTGGCCATCGGCCGGGAACCCACGAACCCGCGCATCCTGCGCCTCACGCTCAACCGGCCCGAGCGCCTGAATGCCATCTCCGAAGGCATGCCGGCCGAGATCCGCGCCGCCGTGGCCTGGGCCGAGGCCGACGAGACCACGCACGTGGTCGTGCTCGACGGCGCCGGGCGCAGCTTCTGTGCCGGCTACGACCTGGTGGACTTCGGCTCCGGCCGCACGGCCCACCCCTGCCAGCAGGAGGCCTACCCCTTCGACGCCATGGACGACTACGCGGCGATGAAGGGCTACACCGAGGACTTCATGGCCCTGTGGCGGTGCCGCAAGCCCACCATCGCCATGGTGCACGGCCACGCGGTGGCCGGCGGCAGCGACATCGCGCTGTGCTGCGACCTGCTGGTGATGGCCGAGGACGCGAAGATCGGCTACATGCCCACCCGCGTCTGGGGCTGCCCGACCACCGCCATGTGGACCTACCGCCTGGGCCCGGCCCGCGCCAAGCAGCTGATGTTCACCGGCGACCTGATCGACGGCCGCACCGCCGCAGACTGGGGCCTGGCCAACCGGGCCGTGCCGGCGGCGGGTCTCGAAGCCGAAACGCTGAAGCTGGCCGCGCGCATCGCCGGCGTGCCGCGCTCGCACCTCGCCATGCACAAGCTGGTGGTCAACCAGGCGCTGCTGACCATGGGGCTGGAGCAGACGCAGATGTTCGCCACGCTGTTCGACGGGGTGACGCGCCACAACCCGGAAGGCCTGTGGTTCCGGCGCTTCGCCCAGGCCAACGGCTTCAAGGCCGCCGTCGAATGGCGCGACAGCGGCCAGCCTATCCCCGAAGGCAACGACGCGCGGGCGCGGATTGCCGAACTGGAGGCGCAGCTGGGCCTGCGTCAGGCTTCCGAGCCGGCGGGCAAAGGCTGAGGTCGGCCAGGTCGGCCACGCTGCCGATGACCAGCAACGCCGGGCTGACCAGCGCCTCGGCCTCGACCGTGGCGCACAGCGTGCCGAGCGTGCAGCGCCGGGCCGTCTGCCGAGGCGTGTGTGCCGCGCTGACCACGGCCGCCGGCGTGTCGACGGCCAGGCCACCCTCCGTCAAGGACTGGACCACGGCGTCGGCCCTCGCCACGCCCATGTAGACCACCAGGGTCAATCCGCTGCGCGCCAGTGCTGCCCAGTCCGGGCCGTGGCCGTCGTCCTTCAGGTGGCCGGTGACCAGCGCCACGCCCGGCGCGTGGCGACGGTCGGTGACCGGGATGCCCACCGCCGCCGGCCCGGCGATGCCGGCGGTCAGGCCGGAGATCACCTCGACTTCGAGGCCGCCCGCGCGCAACGCATCGACCTCCTCGCCGCCGCGGCCGAAGACGAACGGGTCGCCGCCCTTGAGCCGAACGACGCGCTCGCCGCGCCGGGCCTCGGCGATCAGCAGCCGCTCGATGAAGGCCTGCGGCGTGGAGCGGCAGCCACCGCGCTTGCCCACCGGGATCACCCGCGCGCTGTGGCGCAGGTAGCGCAGCACGCCGGGATCGACGAGGTCGTCCACCAACGCCACGGTGGCCCGGCGCAGGGCCTTGACGGCTTGCACGGTCAGCAGGTCCGGGTCGCCGGGGCCGGCGCCGATCAGGGTCACGGGGTGGAGCGTGACCGTCATGCCGCCTCCGCCTCAAGCGTGGGCGTTGGCGGCGTGCGCCGCACCAGGGCCTGCAGCGCCGGCACGCAGGACCCGCACTGCGTGCCGCAGCCCAGCGCCTGCTGCACCGTGGCCAGGCGGGCGGCATCGTTGCCGTGGCAGGCCTGAAGCGCGTCGACGATGCGGTCCTCGCGCACGTCCAGGCAGTTGCAGACCTGTGGCGCGCGGGGCGCGGCTGCGGACAGCGCGCGCGCACTGCCGCTCAACAGGCCACGGGCCAGGCCGTCCGCAGGCAGGCGGCCCTGCAGCAGCGGCAGCGCCCAGGTGGCGGCCGCGTCGTCGCCCGCCAGCAGCAGCCCGGCCAGCGTGACCGGCGCACCGGCAGCCAAGCGCACGAGGCGCCGCTGACCGCGGCGCGGGTCGCTGTAGCGCAGCACCTCCGGCACATCGAGCCCGAGCAGGGCCTCGACGCGCGCCAGCACCTCGTCGGCCACCGACGCGGACGCGGCGGCATGCAGCAGCACACCCACCGGCTCGCCGTGGCCCTCGCGCCCGAACAGCGTTGCCTGGGCATAGCCGAAGTCCGGCAGGTGCCGCGACAGCGTCGCGCGCGCCGCCACCGCGGCCTCGGCCGGCAGCCAGGCGGCGGCCGTGAGCCGCCAGGGCAGCTTCGCCGGCTCCACCCGCACCGCCACGTGCTTGAGTTCCGGCTGCTCGGACTGCGGGCAGCGCGCCGGGCTGGCCAGGGCGTTGACCCCGGTCAGCGGCCGGCCGTCGGCGGTCTGGCCACCGACGAACTCTTCGCCCCAGTGCATGGGCACGCTGGCCTGGGCTGGGCGCACGGTGGCGCTGGGCTGCACCGGCAGCACAGCCTCGCCGTGGCGTGAGCGCACGCGCACCAGGTCGCCGGCGCGCCAGCCGCGGCGGTCGAGTTCCTGCGGGTGCACGGCCAGCGCAGGTGCCGGCGCGTGGTCGTTCAGGCGGCCGAGCAGGCCGGTACGGCTCATGCCGTGCCACTGGTCGCGCAGCCGGCCGGTGGTCAGGGCCACCGGGAACCGGGCATCGCGCGGCTGGGCCACGTCCTGCCAGGCCGGTGCGGCAAAGCGGGCCCGGCCATCGGGTGTCGGGAACCGGCCGTCCCCGTACAGGCGTGCCAGGCCGTCGGCCGCCCCCGCGGGCAGCGGCCACTGGCGCGGCGCGGCGTCCAGCATCCCCCAGTCCAGCCCGCCGATGTCCAGGTCGCGGCCCACGGTCGTCGCCCGGTGTTCGTGCCACACCTGTTCGGCGGACTCGAAGGCGAACAGGCTGGCGCCGTCGGCACGGCGCGGGTCCAGCCGTGCTTCCAGCCGGCGGCCGACGTCGCGGGCGATCTGCCAGTCCGGACGGGCCTCACCCGCCGGCGGCACGGCGGCGCGCACGCGCGAGATGCGGCGTTCGCTGTTGGTCACCGTGCCTTCCTTCTCGCCCCAGGTGGCCGCGGGCAGCAGCAGGTCGGCCCGGCGCGCGGTGGCCGTGTCGGCGAAGGCCTCCTGCACGATCACGAACTCGGCGCGCGCCAGCGCCCGGCGGACCATGGCCTGGTCGGGCAGGCTCTGCGCCGGGTTGGTGCAGGCGATCCACAGCAGCTTCACCGCACCGTCGGCGGCGGCCTCGAACATCTCCACTGCGGTGCGGCCGGGCGCGGCAGGCACCGGCGGCACGCCCCACAGCGCCGCCAGTTCGGCACGGTCGGCGTCGCTGGCCAGGCTGCGGTGGCCGGGCAGCAGGTTGGCCATGGCCCCCACCTCGCGCCCGCCCATCGCATTGGGCTGGCCGGTCAAGCTGAAGGGGCCGGCGCCGGGCTTGCCGATCTGGCCGGTGGCCAGGTGCAGGTTGATCAGCGCGGCGTTCTTGTCGGTGCCGTGACTGCTCTGGTTCAGGCCCTGGCAGTACAGGCTCAGCGTGGGCGTGTTCGCACCGAACCAGCGCGCGGCCTGCACGATGTCGGTCTCGGGGATGCCGCACAGCGCCGCCACGTGCTTGGGCGTGAACTCGCGCACGCGGTCACGCAGCGCGTCGAAGCCGGTGGTGTGGGCGGCGATGAAGGCGGCGTCGGTCAGCCCCTCCCACAGCAGCAGGTGCAGCAGGCCGTGGAACAGCGCCACGTCGGTGCCCGGCAGCAGCGGCAGGTGCAGGTCGGCGACGGCGGCGGTCTCGGTGCGGCGCGGGTCGGCGACGATCCACTTCTGCGCCGGGTTGGCGCGCTTGGCATCCTCCAGCCGGCGCATCAGGATCGGGTGGGCCCAGGCGGTGTTGCTGCCGGCGATGAAGACGGTGTTCGCGTGCGCGAGATCGTCGTAGCAGGCCGGCGGCGCATCCGCGCCCAGCGTGGCCTTGTAGCCGGCCACGGCGCTGCTCATGCACAGGCGGGAGTTGCTGTCGATCTGGTTGCTGCCCAGCAGGCCGCGCACCAGCTTGTTGAAGACGAAGTAGTCCTCGGTGAGCAGCTGGCCCGAGACGTAGACGCCCACCGCGTCGGCGCCGTGGGCCTGCACCACGCCGGCGATGCGGTCGGCGGCCAGGTCCAGCGCCCCGTCCCAGGCCAGTGGCACCGGGTCGGCATCGCGTGTCAGGCGCTGCATCGGCTGCAGCAGCCGGGCCTGGCGGGTGATCTCGGGCGCGGCCGTCAGGTGCAGCGTGGCGCCCTTGCTGCACAGGCGCCCGAAGTTGGCCGGGTGCTCCGGGTCGCCGCGCACGCCGGTGATGCATGCACCATCGCTCTCGATGACGACGCCGCAGCCGACGCCGCAGTAGGGGCAGGTGCTGCGGGTGTCCATGGCCTCAGGCCGTGACCGGATCGACGGCGCGCGTTGCCAGCTCGGCGGCGTCCAGGTGCACGACGCCCGCCTCCACCTTCACCGCAAAGCGCGCGGCGCAGCCCACGTCCGGCGCCCGCGCCTCGCCGGTGCCGAGCTCGATGGTCCAGTTGTGCAGCGGGCAGGCCACGCTGTGGCCGAACACGATGCCCTGCGACAGCGGGCCGCCCTTGTGCGGGCAGCGGTCCAGCAGCGCAAAGACATGGTCGTCGTCGGCGCGGAACACGGCCACCTCGGCGCCGCGTTCGCGCGCCACGCGGCGGGCGCCGAGCACGGGGATCTCGTCGACGCGGCAGATCGCCATCCAGTCGGCCATCACGCGGCCTCCACGGGTTGCTGAGCAGACAGCGTGTCGAACTGCCGCAGGTCCACCTGCGCCTGGGCGTGCTCGAACCAGGGGTCGGGCTCGCCGTCGAGGCTGAACTGCAGGCGTTCCCACAGCGCGCAGCGGTTCGCGGCGTCGTCCAGCACGGCCTTCTTGCAGTGGTCCAGCCCCACACGGGCCACGTAGTGGCAGGTGCGCTCCAGGTACCAGCCCTCCTCGCGGTAGAGCTGCAGGAAGGCGCCGCTGACCTCCAGCACCTCCTCGGCCGTCTTCACCTTGCAGAAGAACTGGGCCACCTCGGTCTTGATGCCGCCGTTGCCGGCGACGTAGATCTCCCAGCCGCTGTCCACGCCGATCACGCCCACGTCCTTGATGCCGGATTCGGCGCAGTTGCGCGGGCAGCCACTGACGGCCAGCTTGACCTTGTGCGGCGCGTACATGCGCCACAGCGCGCGCTCCAGGTCCTTGCCCATCTGCGTGCTGTCCTGGGTGCCGAAGCGGCACCACTCGCTGCCCACGCAGGTCTTCACCGTGCGCAGCGCCTTGGCGTAGGCATGGCCGCTGGGCATGCCGATGTCCTTCCAGACGGCCGGCAGGTCTTCCTTCCGCACGCCCAGCAGGTCGATGCGCTGGCCGCCGGTGACCTTGACGGTGGGGATCCGGTACTTGTCCACCGCGTCGGCGATGCGCCGCAGTTCGTCGGCCGAGGTCTCGCCGCCCCACATGCGTGGGATCACGCTGTAGGTGCCGTCCTTCTGGATGTTGGCGTGGCTGCGTTCGTTGATGAAGCGGCTCTGCGGGTCGTCCTTCGCTTCCTTGGGCCAGGTGCTGATCAGGTAGTAGTTGATGGCCGGGCGACAGGTGGCGCAGCCGTTGGGTGTGCGCCAGGCCAGGGCCGCATAGACCTCGGGGATGCTGGTCAGGTGCTGGGCGCGGATCGCGTCGCGCACGTCCTGGTGGCCGTGGTCGGTGCAACCGCACAGGGCCTTCTTCGACGGTGCGGCGCTGTAGTCGCCGCCGGCGGTGAGCATCAGGATCTGCTCGACCAGCCCGGTGCAGCTGCCGCAGCTGCCGCTGGCCTTGGTGTGCCGGCGCACCTCGTCCAGCGTGAACAGGCCCTTGTCCTGGATGGCCTTGCAGATGGTGCCCTTGGTGACGCCGTTGCAGCCGCAGACCTCGTCGCCGTCGGCCATGGCCGCGGCCTTGTTCTGGCCCTGGTGGCCGGTGTCGCCGAGGTTGCTCTCGCCGAACATCAGGTGGTCGCGGATGTCGGCGATGGAACGCGCCTCGCGGATCAGCTTGAAATACCAGCTGCCGTCCACGGTGTCGCCGTAGAGGCAGGCGCCGACCAGCTTGTCGTCCTTCACCACCAGCTTCTTGTAGACGCCGCCGACGGGGTCGGACAGCAGGATCTGCTCGGTGCCCTCCCCGCCCATGAAGTTGCCGGCGGAGAAGAGGTCGATGCCGGTGACCTTGAGCTTGGTCGAGACCTGGCTGCCGGTGTAGCGGCCGATGCCCATCTGCGCCAGGTGGTTGGCGCAGACCTTGGCCTGCTCGAACAGCGGCGCCACCAGGCCATACGCCACCCCGCGGTGGGCGGCGCACTCGCCCACGGCGTAGATGCGCGGGTCGGTCACGGTCTGCAGCGTGTCGGTGACAACGATGCCGCGGTCGCAGTGCAGGCCGATGGTCTGCGCCAGCGCGGTGTTCGGGCGGATGCCGGCGGCCATGACGACCAGTTCGGCCGGGATCTCGGTGCCGTCCTTGAAGCGGACCGCCTTGACTCGGCCGTCCTCCCCGCCCAGCAGGCCCTCGGTCTGCGCGCCGATCATGAACTTCAGCCCGCGCTGCTCCAGCGACGCCTGCAGCAGCTTGCCTGCCGTCTCGTCCAGCTGGCGCTCCATCAGCCACGGCATGATGTGCACCACGGTGACGTCCATGCCACGCTTGGCCAGGCCGTTGGCCGCTTCCAGCCCGAGCAGGCCGCCACCGATGACCACAGCGTGCCGGTGCCTGACGGCCGCGTCGATCATCGCCTGCGTGTCGGCGATGTCGCGGTAGCCGATCACGCCGCCCAGGTCGGTGCCCGGAACGGGCAGGATGAAGGGGTTGGATCCGGTGGCGATCAGCAGGCGGTCGTAGGGAAAGGCGTGGCCGGCGTCGGTGTGCACCACGCGGGCGCGTCGATCCACGCCGGTGACCCACTGACCGATGTGCAGCGCGATGCCGTGCTCCGCATACCACTCGCGCGGGTTCAGCACGATCTGGTCCAGCGTCTGCTCGCCGGCCAGCACCGGCGAGAGCAGGATGCGGTTGTAGTTGGGGTGCGGCTCGGCGCCGATGACGGTGATCTCGTAGAGGTCGGGCTGCAGCTTGAGCAGTTCCTCCACCGTGCGCACGCCGGCCATGCCGTTGCCGACGACGACCAATTTCATCTTCTGCATGGCAGGGCTCTCAGTGCTGGTGGCCGCAGGACGCGAGGAAGCCGATCAGTTCCTCGCGCAGTTCGTAGTAGCGCGGGTGGGCCAGCAGCGCCTCGCGGCTGCGCGGGCGCTCCAGCGGCACATCCATGACCTGGCCGATCTTCGCGCGCGGGCCGTTGGTCATCATCACCACGCGGTCGGCCAGCAGGATGGCCTCGTCCACGTCGTGCGTGACCATGATGGCGGTGACGCGGTTCTTCGCCCACACGTCCATCAGCACCTCCTGCAGTTCCCAGCGCGTCAGCGCATCCAGCATGCCGAAGGGCTCGTCCAGCAGCAGCAGCTTGGGCTGCAGCGCGAAGGCGCGCGCGATGCCCACGCGCTGCTTCATGCCGTTGGAGAGCTCGCTGGCCTTCTTGTGCATGGCGTCGGCCAGGCCCACGCGCTGCAGGTGGTGGGCCACGGCATCGCGCCGCTCGGCCGCGGGCACGTGCGGGAACACGCGCGCCACACCCAGCATCACGTTGTCGAAGGCGGTCAGCCAGGGCACGAGGCTGGGGCTCTGGAAGACCAGGCCACGGTCGGGGCCGGCGTCCCTGACCTCCCGGCCGCCGAGCACGATCACGCCCTCGGTCACGTCGGTCAGGCCGGCGATCATCGACAGCACCGTGCTCTTGCCGCAGCCGCTGTGGCCGATCAGCGAGACGAACTCGCCCTTGGCCATGCGCAGGTCGAAGCCGTCGACCACCGTCTGCGGGCCGGCCGGCGTGGGGTAGACCTTGATGACCCGGGAGAAGTCGACGAAGCGCTCGTCGCCGATGCGCGCGGTGGCGTCGGCCGGTGCCAGCGGCGACGGCTCGGGCGTCACCGACTCCGCCTCGATGCGCTCGGCCAGCGCCGCGTGCTTGAGGCCCAGCAGGCGGGCCATCGACGGCGCCGCCTTGGGCACCGCCACGTCGGCCGGCGTCATCGACGGCAGGCTGATGACCTGCCCGCCGGCGGCGCCCTGCCGCGCGTGCGCCATGTCCAGCAGCGTCTGCGTGACGTCCGCGCGCAGCGCCTGGAAGCGGCGGTCGTGGTTCATCGCGCCACGGTCACGCGGCCGCGGCAGGTCCACGGTGAAGGCCGGGGCCAGCGTGGCCCCGCGGCCACCCGGCTCGGGCAGCGTCAGCGGGATCACGCGGTCGGCCATCATCAGCGCCTCGTCCACGTCGTTGGTGATCAGCAGCACCGTCTTGCGGTTGGCCGGATCGGCGCCCCAGATGCGGGTGATCTCGTCCTGCAGCTGCGCGCGGGTCAGCGCGTCCAGCGCCGACAGCGGTTCGTCGAGCAGCAGCACGTCGGGGTCGGTGGCCAGCGCGCGCGCCACACTCACGCGCTGGCGCATGCCGCCGGAGAGCTGTGCCGGCTTCTTGTCGATCGCCGCCGACAGGCCGACCAGCTTGACGTAGTGCTTCACCTGCGCCGCGCGTTCGGCCGCCGACGCGCCGGCCATCACGCGGTCCACGGCCAGCGCCACGTTCTCGCCGACGGTCAGCCACGGCATCAGCGAGTAGCTCTGGAACACGATGCCGCGGTCCGGACCGGGCCCGGTGATCGGCCGCCCGGCCTTGAGCACCTCGCCCCGGTCGGCGGCGGCCAGGCCGGCCAGCAGGTTGACCAGCGTGGTCTTGCCGCTGCCGGAGAAGCCCACCACGGCGACGAACTCGCCGCGCGCGATGGACAGGTTCACGTCCTGCAGCACGGTGTGCGTCGCGTAGGACTTCCACGCACCGCGCAGTTCCAGCGCCGACGGCGCGGGCACGGCGGCCAGGGTCGGGCCGCTGTCGGCCCGGGGCTTGAGCACGGCACTCATCGCAGGGGCTCCCATCTCAGCGGCGCGAGGCCAGGGTCTGCAGGCCCTGCATCGCCCGGTCCAGCCCGAAGCCGATCAGGCCGATGGTGAACACCGCCACCATGATGCGGCCCAGCGAATCGCTGCTGCCGTTCTGGAACTCGTCCCAGACGAACTTGCCCAGGCCCGGGTTCTGCGCCAGCATCTCCGCGGCAATCAGCACCATCCAGCCCACGCCCAGGCTCAGGCGCATGCCGGTGAAGATGAAGGGCAGCGCCGACGGCAGGATGATCTTGCGCACGCGCGTGGCCAGCGGCAGCTGCAGCACGCGGCCCACGTTGACCAGGTCCTTGTCGACACTGGTGACGCCCACCGCGGTGTTGATCAACGTGGGCCACAGCGAGCACAGCGTGACGGTGATGGCCGAGATCAGGAAGCTCTTCTCGAACATCGGCGTGCCGCTGGTCACGTAGAGCGCACTGACCACCAGGGTGACGATCGGCAACCACGCCAGCGGCGACACCGGACGGAAGATCTGCACCAGCGGGTTGATCGCCGCCTGCACCAGCTTGGACGCGCCGGCCGCGATGCCCAGCGGCACCGCCACCACCGTGCCCAGCAGGAAGCCGGTGAACACCGTCAGCAGGCTGGTGACGATCTGGTCGAGGTAGGTGGCCTTGCCGGTGTACTTGAAGTTGCGCGGCTCGTAGCTCGGGTCCTCGGCCAGGCGCTCGGCGTTGCGCTTGTCCTGTCGCTCGTAGAACGCCACGGCACGGTCGCGCTCGTCCAGGTGCGCCTGCCACAGGCCCCAGGCCTGCTCGGCCACCTGCACCGGGCCCGGGATGGCGCCCAGGCTGGTCTGGATGCGCGGCGCCACGCCGGCCCACAGGGCCAGGAACAGCAGCACCGCGATCACCGGCACGCCCAGGCCTTGCCAAATCGCCTTCGGGTCTGCCCAGGGTTTCAACAAGGCTTGCATCGCTGGCTCCCCCTCAGGCCTTGTCCGCGGCCTTCAGGCCGATCTTGAACTTGTTCAGGTAGTCGTTCGGCTTCCTCCCGTCGTAGACCACGCCGTCGATGAACCCGTCCTGCACGCCCTTGTAGCCGTCGGTCGTGGGGAAGTCGCTGGCCTTGGCCTTGCCTTCGGCAATCAGCGCCTGCGCCGCCTTCATGTAGATCGCGGGCTGGTAGACCTTCTTCGCCGTGTCGTGGTACCAGGCGTCGGGCTTGCTCTCGCCGATCTGGCCCCAGCGGCGCATCTGCGTCAGGTACCAGATGGCATCGCTGTAGAACGGGTAGGTGGCGAAGTTGCGGAAGAAGACGTTGAAGTCGGGCGCCGGCCGCTTGTCGCCCTTCTCGAACTCGAAGGTGCCGGTCATGCTGTTGGCGATCACGGCCTCGTCGGCGCCCACGTAGGCCGGCTTGGACAGGATCTTCACCGCCTCGATGCGGTTCTTCATGCTGGCGTCCAGCCACATGCAGGCGCGGATCATGGCCTTGACCACGGCCACGTGCGTGTTGGGGTGGGCGTCGCTCCAGCCGCGGGTGACACCGAAGACCTTCTCCGGGTTGTTCTTCCAGATCTGGTGGTCGGTGACCACCGGCACGCCGATGCCCTTGAACACCGCCTGCTGGTTCCACGGCTCGCCCACGCAGTAGCCGTGGATGGTGCCGGCCTCCATCGTCGCGGGCATCTGCGGCGGCGGCGTCACGCTCAGCAGCACGTCGGCCTTCTGCGTACCGGTGACGTCGCTCTCGGTGTAGTAGCCGGGGTTCAGGCCGCCGGCGGCCAGCCAGTAGCGCAGCTCGTAGTTGTGCGTGCTGACCGGGAAGACCATGCCCATCTTGAAGGGCTTGCCCTGGCTCTTCCACACGTCCACCACCTTCTTCAGCGCGTCGGCCTTGATCGGGTGCACCGGCTTGCCACCTTCCATCGGCAGGTGCGGCTTCATCGCCGCCCACACGGCGTTGCTGACGGTGATGGCGTTGCCGTTGAGGTCCATGCTGAAGGCGGTGATCACGTCGGCCTTGGTGCCGAAACCGATGCTCGCGCCCAGCGGCTGGCCGGCCAGCATGTGCGCGCCATCGAGCTGGCCGTCGATCACGCGGTCGAGCAACACCTTCCAGTTGGCCTGTGCCTCCAGCGTGACGTTCAGGCCCTCGTCCTCGAAGTAGCCCTTCTCGTAGGCGATGACCAGCGGCGCGCAGTCGGTCAGCTTGATGAAGCCGAACTTGAGCTGCTCCTTCTCCGGGCGCGCCTTCTGGGCGCGGGCCAGGGGCCAGGCCGCGGTGCCGGCCAGCGCGGCGGCGCCCGCCAGCAGGTGACGGCGACGGGTGTCGGTGCGGGGGGTCTTCGAGGTCGAGGTCATGTCGCTCTCCTGCATCAAGAAAGGGGGGGTTCGGGGATCTCAGGCCGCTTCGATGGACTGCGGCTGGCGGATGGCAAAGCTGTCGGCATAGGCGCGCGGGTCGCGGCCGTCCCAGGTCAGGCCGTCGATCAGGCGGCTGCTGCGCAATTCGCCTTCGGGCAATGGCACGCCGACACCAGCCGCGGCATCCCGGTACAGCGCCACGCGCTGCACGCGGCGGGCGATGGCCTCGTATTCCGGGTGGTCAGCCAGCAGGCCCCAGCGCTTGTGCTGGGTCATGAACCACATGCCATCGGACAACCAGGGGTAGTTCACGGCGCCGTCGGCGTGGAAGCGCATCGGCAGCGGCTCACCTTCACCCAGCAGACTGCCGGCGATGGCGTCGCGCCGCGCCGCCAGCCAGGCGTCGCCCGCGAGGATCTCGGCGGCGGCCAGGCGGTTGGCCTCGCTGGCCTCGAGCCACCGGCTGGCCTCCAGCACGGCGCGCACGACGGCTACCGCGGTGTCCGGCTGGGCGTCGGCCCAGGCGGCACGGCCGGCCAGCACCTTGTCCGGGTGCTCCGGCCAGATCGCCGACGACGACAGCAGCGGCACCGACACGTCCTCCAGCAGGCCGATGCGGTTCCAGGGCGCGCCCACGGAGACGCCGTCGACCTGGCCGCTGCGCATGGCCTCCACCATCTGCGCCGGCGGCAGCACCACGCTGCGGATGTCGCGCATCGGGTGCACACCGGCCGAGGCCAGCGCGTAGTACAGCCACATCGCGTGCGTGCCGGTCGGAAAGGTCTGCGCGAAGACATGCGTGCGCGGCGCGGCGCGCAGGCGGGCGGCCAGCGTGTTCAGGTCGGCCACGCCCTGCCCGGTCAGGCGCCGGCTGAGGCTGATGCCCTGGCCATTGCGGTTGAGCGTCATCAGCACCGCCATCGACTCGCGCGGGCCGCCGATGCCCAGCTGCACGCCGAAGACCATGCCGTACAGGGCCTGGGCCAGGTCCAGCGCGCCGCCGAGCAGCTTGTCGCGCAGGCCGGCCCAGCTGGACTCGCGCGAGAGCAGCAGCTGCACGCCGTGCCGGCGGTCGAAGCCGAGCACCGAGGCCATCACCAGTGGCGCGCTGTCCACCAGCGGCATGAAGCCGACGCGGACGGGGCTCGGGGTCAGGGTCATGAAGGCTCCGCAGAACGGCCAGAAAACAAAAAGGCGCCCGACCGCCGAACCCCATCGGGGGTCGACCGTCGGACGCCTTTGTCCGGTGCGGGTGGCACGCCGTTGTGCTGCCCGCGCCGTATGCGTTGCACGACGCGTGCCAGGCCGGATTCCCGGGTTCAGCGGGGTTGTCGCACCTTCCCGCAGCGTGGATCGCCGGCCGCCGACCTCGGGCGCATCAGGATGGTGCGGCGCAACATCCTTGGCGGTGCACGGCAGGTCAGCCGGGCGGCGCCAGCAGGTCGGCCGCCGCGATCACCTGGTCGGCCACCTGCTCGAGCTTGCTGCCCCGGTCCATGGCCAGTTTGCGCAGCAGCTTGTAGGCCTCGTCCTCGCCGATGCCGCGTGTGCGCATCAGGATGCCCTTGGCGCGCTCCACCTGCTTGCGCGCGCCCAGCGCCGCCTGCGCTTCCAGCAGCTGGCGCCGCAGCAGTGCCTCCTGCTCGAAGCGGGCGATGGCCACGCGCAGCACCGGCGCGATGCGGCGCGCCTGCAGCCCGGCCACCACGTAGGCACTGACCCCGGCGGCCATCGCGCGGCGCATCGGGTCGTCGGCCTCGTCCTCGGCAAACACGACCACCGGCCGCGGCAATTGCGCCGACAGTGTGGCCAGGTGCTCCAGCGTGTCGCGGCTGGGGCTGTCGGCATCGACGATCACGACGTCGGGCCGCAGCTGGAGCACGGCGTCGTGCAGGGCCACGGCGGAATCGACCACCCCCACCACCACGTGCCCCTGTTGCGCCAGTTCGTCCTGGATCTGGCCGACACGGTGGGCGCCGTCGTCGACGAGCAGGACCCGCAGTGCGGCGGGCTCGGCGGAGTTGGGCAGGGTCACGGATGCTGCAGTGCAAAAAACATGCCCCTGCCCTGGCACCGAAGTGCCGGAGCCTGCCTGGTCCCGGTTCAGTCGTCGCTGTTCGGGTCCAGTTCCGGGAACAGCACGCTGGTGAAGCCCAGCTTCGTCAGGTCGGTCATGCGCGTGGGGTACAGCCGGCCGATCAGGTGGTCGCATTCGTGCTGCACCACGCGCGCATGGAAGCCCTCGGCCTCCCGCTCGATGCGCTGTCCGGTCACGTCGAATCCGGCGTAGCGGATGCGCGCGTGGCGCGGCACCACGCCGCGCAGTCCGGGCACCGACAGGCAGCCTTCCCAACCGTCCTCCATCACGTCGTCCAGCGGCGTGATCACCGGGTTCAGCAGCACCGTCTTCGGCACCGCCGGTGCATCCGGGTAGCGGGCGTTGCGCTCGAAGCCGAAGATCACCAGCTGCAGGTCCACGCCGATCTGCGGCGCCGCCAGGCCGGCCCCATTGGCCGCCGCCATGGTGTCGAACATGTCGGCCACCAGGGCATGCAGTTCGGCGGTGTCGAAGGTGGTGACGGGGGGCGCCACACGCAGCAGGCGCGGGTCGCCCATCTTCAGGATCTCTCGAACGGCCATGGGCGGGTTTTCCTTTTCAATCAGAAGCTGAGCCAGACGGCGGCGATCGCCAGCGTGGCCAGGGTCACCGGCACGCCCGTGCGCGCGTGCCGCCACCAGTCGATGTGCACGCCCTGCCGGCGCGCCGCATCGACGACGATGATGTTGGCGATCGAACCGACGATCAGCAGGTTGCCCGCCAGCGTGCTCACGAGCGCCAGTGTCAGCCCGGCGGCATGCGGCGGCTGGCCTTCGACCACCGGCAGCAGCAGCATCACCGCCGGCACGTTGGACACGAGGTTCGACAGCAGCAGCGTGACGCCGAACAGCGGGCCGGGCTCGCCCAGGTGAACGCCCTGGGCCTGCAGCCAGGCCACCGTCTGCGCCGTGACACCTGTGTGGGCCAGCGCGTGGTTGACCACGAACAGGCCGATGAAGAGGATCAGCAGTTCCCAGTCGATCAGGCCCATGACCTGGCTGGAGTGGAAGCGCTGACTGAGCAGCAGCACGCCGGCCCCCACCAGCGCAGCCACATCGCGGGGCCAGTCGGTGGCGAGGAACACCAGCACCAGCGCCGACACCACGACCAGGCCCTTGGCCGTCTGCCAGCGGTCGAACGGGGGCGCTTCGTCATCGCCACGCGCCGGCAGCGACCTTGGCACCGGCCGCGCCGACCGGTGCAGCATCACCCACAGCAGGCCAAGGCTGGCAGCCACCGGCCATGCCGTGTCACGCAGGAAGGCGGTGAAGTCGAGCGCCAGCACCTCGCCGATCAGCATGTTCTGCGGGTTGCCGATCAGCGTGGCGGCCGAACCGATGTTGCTGGCGCAGGCCAGCGCCAGCAGGAAGGGCACCGGGTCGAGGCGGCGGCCCAGGCACGCATGCACCAGCACTGGCGCCATGGCCAGGCAGACGATGTCGTTGGAGAACACCGCCGAGAGCGCACCAGCCGCCACGATCACCACCCCCAGCAGCATCGGCGGTGCCAGCGGCAGCGCGACGATGCGCCGGGTCAGCGCAGCGTAGAAGCCACCGAGTCGCATCTGCGCCGAAATGACCATGAAGCTGAACAGCAGCAGGATCGTCGGCAGGTGCACGCTGGCAGCCGCCTGCTCGAGGCTCAGTTCGCCGACGGCCACGATGGCGATGGCGCCCAGCAGGGCGACGCCGGTGCGGTCCAGCCGCAGCCTGGGCAGGCCGCCAAGCAGCATGCCCAGGTAGACCACGCCGAAGATGGCCACCACGGCCAGCGTCCGCGCGTCGGACGGGAGCAGCGGTGCAGCGGGCATGACCGCATTATCCCGGCGACCCCGGCACCGTCCGTCGCTGTGCGCGGCGTGTCGCCCAGCCATACTCGCCCTCCTGTGAACACCACCATCCCGCCCCGCGCCGTCGTCCTGCTGCTCGTGCTCACCCTGGTCTGGGGCACGAACTGGCCACTCTTCCCGCTGGCGACGCGCGAGGTCTCGGTCTGGACCTTCCGCGCTGTGGCGGTGGCGGTGGCCGGTGCGGCGCTGCTGGCGGTGGCGGCGGCCCGCGGGCAGTCGTTGCGCATCCCGGCCGCGCACTGGGGCACGGTGGTGGCGGCCACGCTGACCTACCTGGTGGTGTGGAACGTGGCCAGCACCTATGCGGCCATCTGGATCCCGTCAGGCCAGGCCGCGATCCTCGGCTTCACGATGCCGCTGTGGGCCGCGCTGCTGGGTTGGGCGGTGTTCGGCCAGCGGCTGCCGGCCCGGCTGCTGTGGGCGCTGGCCCTCGGTGCAGTGGCGGTCGGCCTGCTGATGTGGCGCGGCCTGAACGCCTACGCGCAGGCGCCGGCCGGCTTTGCCCTCGGTCTGCTGGCCGGCGTGGGCTGGGCCGTGGGCACGCTGATCCTCAAACGCCGGCCCGTGCCGGTGCCGGCCCTGGTGCTCACCGGCTGGCAGCTGCTGCTGGCCGCGCTGCCCATCGGAATCGGCGCCCTGCTGCTGGGTGACGGCCCCTGGTTCTGGCCCTCGGCGGGCAGCGTGGCCGTCATCGCCTGGATCGCGCTGGTGCCCATGGCGATCGGCAACGCGGCCTGGTTCTCCATCGTGGGCATGCTGCCGGCGCAGCTGGCGGGGCTGTCGTCCATTGGCGTGCCGATGGTGGCCATGGTGGCTGGCGCCGTCGTGCACGGTGAACCGCTGGGACCGCTGCAATGGGCTGCGATGGCCTGCAGCGCGGCAGCGCTGTGGCTTTGCTTCCGGCAGCGCTGACCGGCCGGTACCATCGCCCCTGAACCAGAAGACCCCGGGGGAGGCGCCGTCGCCATGAAGCTGCTGTTCAAGTTCAACCTGATCTACGCGCTGGTGATGGCCCTGGGCGTGGCCGTCAGCGGCTGGATCAGCCGCGGTTTCCTGCAGCAGCAGGCGGTGGACGAGGTGCTCAACAGCGCCCGGCTGATGATGGAGCAGGCGCTGGCCGTGCGCGCCTACACCTCAGGCCAGATCACCCCACTGCTGGCGCCGCACATGGAGTCGGAATTCCTGCCGCAGTCGGTGCCCAGCTTCTCGGCCACCGAAGTGCTGGGCAAGCTGCGCACCAACCACCCGGAGTTCGGCTACAAGGAAGCCACGCTCAACCCCACCAACCCGCGTGACCGGGCCAATGGCTGGGAGGTAGACATCGTGCAGGCCTTCCGCAACGAGGCCGAGTTGAAGGAGCACGTGGGCCAGCGTGACACGCCCACCGGCCGTTCGCTTTACGTGGCCCGGCCGCTGCGCATCAGCGACGCCGCCTGTCTGCGCTGCCACAGCAGTGTGGAGGCGGCGCCGCGCAGCATGGTGGCCAAGTACGGCCCGGCCAACGGCTTCGGCTGGCAGATGAACGAGGTGGTGGGCGCGCAGATCGTCTCGGTGCCGATGGACGTGCCGCTTCAGCGGGCCGACAACTCGTTCCGGCTCTTCGTCGGTTCGCTGATCGGCGTCTTCCTGGTGCTGGGCGTGGTGCTCAACCTGATGATCTGGTGGGTGGTCGTGCGTCCGGTCACGCGCCTGTCGGCCCTGGCCGACCGTGTCAGCCAAGGCGAGCTCGACGCACCTGAATTCACCACCGGCAGCCGCGACGAGATCGGCACCCTGGCCCAGTCCTTCTCGCGCATGCGCACCAGCGTCGTGCAGGCGATGAAGATGCTCGAAACCTGAACGGCCGAGCGCTGCGTCGCACGCCGCCTCCGATGGACCACCCCGAACGCCTCGGCAAGTACCGCATCACCGGCGTGCTCGGCGAGGGCGCGATGGGCGTGGTCTACCGCGGCTTCGACCCCGACATCCGGCGTCTGGTGGCGCTCAAGACCATCCGCCGCCAGCCGGGCGATGCCGGCGGCAGCGCCTTCGAGAGCGCGGCGCGCTTCCGCAACGAGGCCCAGGCCGCGGGGCGGCTGCAGCACCCGGGCATCGTCTCCGTCTACGACTTCGGCGACGACGGCCGTGTGGCCTACATCGCGATGGAGTTCGTCGACGGGCGCACGCTGGCGTATTTCCTGGGCTCGCGCCTGCGGCTGGGCGATGCCGACATCGCCAGCATCGCCGGCCAGGTGCTCGACGCCCTGGCCCACGCCCACGAGCACGGCGTCTGGCACCGTGACGTGAAACCGTCGAACGTGATGATCACGCCGCAGGGCCGGGCCAAGATCGCCGACTTCGGCATCGCCCGCTTCGAGAATTCCGGCCTGACGATGGCGCAGACGGTGCTGGGCACCCCGATGTACATGGCGCCGGAACAGTTCACCGGCCGCGCCATCGACCACCGCGTGGACCTCTACGCCGCCGGCGTGCTGCTGTACCAGCTGGCTGCCGGCCGGCCGCCTTTCGTCGGCTCGCCCGAGGTGTTGAGCTACAAGGTGGTGCACGAGGTGCCGCCGCCGCCCTCCAGCCTGGAAGGCGCGCGCTCGGCACGCTTCGACGCCGTGCTGGCGCGCGCGCTGGCCAAGGACCCGGCGCAGCGCTTCATCAACGCGGCGGCTTTCCGCGACGCCCTGGCCGACGCACTGGGCCACGCGATCCCGGGCGCCGTGTCGCCCGGCGCGCTGCCGGCGCTGGGTGATGCCTACGCGCCCACCGAGCGCATCCCCACCGGTGTGCAGGCGGCGCCGCCCCCCACCGGTTCCGGCCTGACAGGCACCGGGCTGACCGGCGAACCGCCCACCCACTTCGAGCCGGAGCAGATTGCCGCGGTGGAAGCCGCGCTGGCGCGCCACGTGGGTCCGCTGGCCAAGGTGATGGTGCGCCGCACGGCGCGCCAGTGCCCGGACGTGCCGTCGCTGGTGGCGGCGCTGGCCGCGCAGATCACCAGCGCCGCGGCGCGCGAGGCCTTCGTGGGCAGCCCGGTGGCGCGCGGGCCGGGCACCGGCACCGGTGGCAGCCTAAGCACGCGTGGCTCGCTGGGGTCGGCGGGCTCGTCGCTGGGCGGCGGCCAGCGCACCGGCGGCACCGGCACGGCCACCGGCATGACACCGCCCATCGGCGTGGGCACGCTGCCGGTCAGCGACGCCTGGCTGGCGCAGGCGCGCCAGTTGCTGGTGACCCACGTGGGGCCGATCGCCGGCGTCATGGTCAAGCGCGCCGCCGAGCGCACCCGCGACCGCACGGCGCTGATCCGGGACTTCGCGGCCGCCGTGCCGGAGGCGCAGCGCGCGGCGGTGGTGGCCGAACTCGAGAAGCTCGGCTAGGGCGCCCACGGCCTCGCAGCACTCGCCCGCTTCGCCAGGTGCAGGACAGTCCGCACCGACTGCCCAGGTGTCCTGCCTCAGCCCTCGGCGCCGGGGAACGGGCCGCCGGCCAGCAGGGCGTGCAGGCCCGCCTCGTCGATCACCGGCACGCCGAGTTCGCGCGCCTTGTCCAGCTTGCTGCCGGCCTCGGCGCCGGCGACCACGGCACTGGTCTTCTTCGACACCGACCCGGCCACCTTGGCCCCGGCCGCCTCCAGCAGCGCCTTGGCCTCGTCGCGGCTGAGCGTGGGCAGGGTGCCGGTGAGCACGATGGTGCGCCCGGCCAGCGGCTTGGGTGTGGTGTCCGCCTCGCCGTCGTGCTCGGCCCAGTGCACGCCGGCGGCACGCAGCTGCTCGACGATCTCGCGGTGGTGCGGCTGCTCGAAGAACTGCCGAACGCTCTGCGCCACGATGGGCCCGACGTCGGGCACCTCCAGCAGCTGCTCGAGCGTGGCGTCCATGATCCGGTCCATGGCGCCGAAGTGCCGGGCCAGGTCCTTGGCCGTCGTCTCGCCTACATGGCGGATGCCCAGCGCATAGAGGAAGCGCGCCAGCGTCGTGGTCTTGCTATTGGCCAGCGCCGCCACCAGGTTAGCCGCACTCTTGTCGGCCATGCGCTCCAGCGCGGCCAGCTTGGCCACGCCCAGCGTGTACAGCTCGGGCAGCGTGCGCACCAGGCCCCCGTCGACCAGCTGGTCCACCAGCTTGTCGCCCAGGCCCTCGATGTCCATGGCCCGCCGGCCGGCGAAATGCAGCAGGGCCTGCTTGCGCTGCGCGGCGCAGAACAGGCCGCCGGTGCAGCGGTGGTCGATGCCACCCTTCTCGCGCCGCACCGGGCTGCCGCACACCGGGCACGCGCGCGGCATGCGGAAGTTGGGCACGTAGGCCAGGCGTGGCTGCGGCACGCGGCCCACCACTTCCGGGATCACGTCACCCGCCCGGCGCACGATCACGGTGTCACCCACGCGCACGCCCTTGCGGCGCAGTTCGAACAGGTTGTGCAGCGTGGCGTTGCTGACCGTGGTGCCACCCACGAACACCGGCTGCAGCTTGGCCACCGGCGTGAGCTTGCCGGTGCGGCCGACCTGGATCTCGATGTCGCGCAGCAGCGTCATCTGCTCCTGCGCCGGGTACTTGTGCGCCACCGCCCAGCGCGGCTCCCGCGTCACGAAGCCCAGCCGCTTCTGCAGCGCGATGTCATCGACCTTGTAGACCACGCCGTCGATGTCGAAGGGCAGCGCATCACGTTTCGCGGCGATCTCGGCGTGGAAGGCCACCAGGCCAGCCGCCCCCTGCACCACGCGGCGGTCGGCGCACACCGGCAGGCCGAAGGCAGCGATGGCGTCCAGCGTGGCACTGTGTGTGGCCGGCTGCGCCCAGCCAGCGGTCTGGCCCAGGCCGTAGGCGAAGAAGCTCAGCGTCTTGTCGGCCATCGCCCGCGGGTCGAGCTGACGGATGGCCCCGGCGGCGGTGTTGCGCGGGTTGATGAAGGTCTTGCCGCCCTTCTCGCGCTGGCGCTCGTTCAGCCGCTCGAAGTGGTCGCGGCGCATGTAGACCTCGCCGCGGATCTCGATCACCGGCGGCAGGCTGGCCTGTGCGCCCTGCAGACGCAGCGGGACCTGGCCGATGGTGCGCACGTTGTGGGTCACGTCCTCACCGGTCTCACCGTCGCCGCGGGTGGCGGCCTGCACCAGCACACCCTGCTCGTAGCGCAGGTTGACCGCCAGGCCGTCGAACTTCAGTTCGCAGGCATAGGCCAACGGGGGAGCGTCGGCCGCCACGCCGAGCTCGCGGCGCACCCGGGCGTCGAAGGCCTCTGCACCCGCCGCGGTGGTGTCGGTCTCGGTGCGGATCGACAGCATCGGCACCGCATGGCGCACCGGTGTCAGGCCATCGAGCACCTGGCCGAGCACGCGCTGCGTGGGCGAGTCGGCCGTCAGCAGGTCGGGGTGGGCCGCCTCGATCGCCTGCAGTTCCTGGAACAGCCGGTCGTACTCGGCATCCGGGATCTCCGGGGCGTCGAGCACGTAGTAGCGGTGCGCATGGTGGTGCAGCAGCGCGCGCAGTTGTGCCGCGCGGCGGGCCGGATCGGTGTCGGGTTCGGAGGCGGTGGAGACCATGGTCGGCCGGAAGTCTACGGCCGCACCATGCGGAAGCGGTCGAACACCACCCCCTGGTAGGGTTCGGTCACCACCCGCTCGAGTCGGAAGCCCGCGCGCTCGAACACGGGCCGGGAGATGGGCGTGGCCCAGGCCTGGAAGTGATGGCGGTTCGACGTGTGCATCGCATGCGCCAGCAACGCGGTGCCGAGCCCCTGCCGTGTGGCGTCGGGCCGCACGTAGAGCGAGCGCACCTCGCCGTCGCCATCGGCCCCGCAGAAGCCCAGCGGTTCGGACTCACCGGCCACCCAGGTGGTGGCACCCAGGACGTAGTCGCGGAAGACGGGCGTGTCGGCACCGAAGCTGACCCACGCCGCCACCTGCTGCGGCGTGTAGACCTGCGGCCCCAGCGTGCGCGCGCATTGCGCATACAACGCCGCCAGCGTCGGCACGTCCGCCGCGGTGGCGCGGCGAAGGACGGGGGCCACCATCAGCTGAACAGGCGCCGCGCGGCTGCGCTGCCCGCGGCCAGGTCCCGCGCCTCCAGCTGCGCGTAGAGCTGCTCCAGTTCCTTGCCGATGACGGCGAAGGCGTGCACGGTGATGGGTTCGCCGTAGTCGTCGACCACGGTGGCGGCCAGGTCGTCGGCCAGCTTTCGGGCGGCGTTGTGCCAGGCCGGGAACGGCTCCAGCGCCGGTGCGGTCTGCGGCACGTCCAGGCTGAGCTGGCATTCGCGGACCGCGGCCCGCTGCGGGTCGTCCTCCAGCGCTGCCTGTGGGTCGAAGGTCAGCGCCAGCATCGGCGGGTCGCCGTCGTGCGGCGATGGCAGCACCATGCGCCCCGGGACAGCGCCGGAGACGAAGCCGTGCCGCGCCGCGCACTGCTGGATGAAGCCCACCGACCAAGCCACGGCATCGCTGCGCAGCGTCAGCGCCAGCTGGGCGTCTCGCGGGCTGGCGAAGGCATCGAGTTCGCGGGCACGGGCCACCACGTCGAGCATGTCGGGCGCTTCGGGCATCGCGCCCACGGCATCGGCGAAGGCCTGCACCTTGTGCACGAACTCGGAGTACTCGATCTCGTTGAGCGGCCCGCTGCGGCTGGCCAGCTGCACGCCAGCCTGCAGCTCGGCGTAGCGGTGACCGGGCAGTAGCGGCTGCCATTCGCCCGTGGCCGCGTCCAGGCCCTCGATGTAGAAGGGCTTGCTGCCGGCGCGACGCGTGGTGGGTGCGTGCTGGAGCAGGAAGTCGCCGCTGACAGGGGATTCCAGCGTCATCGTCACCAGGGCGTCGATCAGTGCATCGAGCCGTGGCGCGCGGCGCACCAGGCTGCGGCCATCGTGCAGCCCGGCCGGGATGGTGTCGGGCCCGGTGTCGCGCTCGGGCCCCTCGGCGCCGGCGGCTGGCAAGTCGATGCCGGGCTCGATACGCTCGTTGAGCGTCGGCGGGGTGGGCACGCCGGGCGGCGGGCCGCGCCGCCCCGGCCGCTCGCCCCGTGCCATCCACCAGCCCTGCAGCGCGATGGCGGACAGCACCACGGCCGCCAGGGCAAGCAGGGGCCAGGTGAGGTCCATGCGCTGCCCGGCTTCTACAGTTCCGCCATCGACACCGCGGACTCCATGTCCACGGCCACGATGCGGCTGACGCCCTGTTCCTGCATGGTCACGCCGATGAGCTGTTCGGCCATCTCCATGGCGATCTTGTTGTGGCTGATGAACAGGAACTGCGTGCCCCTGGACATCTCCGCCACCAGCTTCGAATAGCGTTCGGTGTTGGCGTCGTCCAGCGGCGCGTCCACTTCGTCGAGCAGGCAGAAAGGCGCCGGGTTGAGCTGGAAGATGGCGAACACCAGCGCGATGGCGGTCAGCGCCTTCTCGCCGCCGGAAAGCAGGTGGATGGTGCTGTTCTTCTTGCCCGGCGGCTGCGCCATCACCTGCACCCCGGCGTCCAGGATCTCGTCGCCCGTCATCACCAGCTTCGCGTTGCCACCGCCGAACAGGCTGGGGAACATGCGGCCGAAGCCCTCGTTGACCTGGTCGAAGGTGGTCTGCAGCAGCTCGCGCGTTTCCAGGTCGATCTTGTGGATCGCGTCCTCCAGGGTCTGGATGGCGTCCTGCAGGTCGGCGTTCTGCGCGTCGAGGAAGGTCTTGCGCTCGCGCGAGGCCGTCAGCTCGTCCAGCGCCGCCAGGTTGACCGCACCCAGGGCGTTGATCTCCCGCTGGATGCGGTCGATCTCGGTCTGCAGCCCCCAGAGCTTGACCTGGCCGTCCTCGATGCTCTGCGCCAGTGCGCCCATGTCGACCTCGGCGGCCGTGAGCTGCTCCAGGTACTGCGCACCGCCCAGCTGCGCGGCCTGGTGCTCCAGCTGCAGCTTGCCGATCTTCTCGCGCAGCGGGTCCAGGCTGCGCTCGAACTGCAGGCGCTGCTCGTCGGCCTGGCGCAGCTTGGCGTTCAGGTCGTCGTAGGTGCTTCGGGCAGCCGCCAGCACCTGCTCGCGTTCGAGCTTCAGGGCCAGCGCCCCCTGCAACCCGGCCTGCGCGGCGGCGTCGTCGAAGCCGGCCAGTTCCTGCGCCACCGCCTCGCGGGTCTGCTCGGCCTGCGCGATCTGCTGCTGTGCGGTCTCGATGCCGCGCTGCAGTTCGCCGCGCCGTGCCGACAGCTGCCGCGCCTGGAACTGCGACTCCTGCGCCTGCCGCTCCAGCGCGCGCAGCTGCTCGCGGGCATCGGCCAGCTGGCGCTCGGCGGCGATGACGGCGTCTTCCAGCTCGGCATGCCGCTCCTGCGCCGTGCCCAGCTGGATGTCCAACTCCTCGAATCGGCCTTCGCCAGTGAGGCGCTTCTCCTGGATCTCCTCCAGCTGCGCATCGAGCTCGCCCAGCTCGTCGCCCAACTGGGCGCGGCGGCTGTTGGCGGCGTCGGCCTGCTGCGTCAGGCGCAGCAGCTCCACCTGCAGCTGGTGGGCGCGGGTCTGGGCCTCGGCGGCTTCGCGGCGCGCCGTGGCCAGGCGACCGGCGGCGTCGCTGTAGGCGGCCTCCAGGCGCACGGACGCGGCCTTGGCCTCGTCGGCGATCAGCGCCTGTGCGCGCTGCCGGCGGTCCAGGTTCTCGATCTCCTGGGCGCGGGCCAGCATGCCGGCCTGTTCGGAATCCGGGGCGTAGAAGGCCACCGCGAACTGCGACACGGCGTGACCGTCCTTCACGACGATGACCTCGCCGTGCGTGAGCTGATCGCGCTGCGCCAGCGCCTCGTCGAGGCTGCTGGCGGTGTAGACGCCTTCCAGCCAGTCGTTGAGCAGTGCCGACAGACCGGCGTCGTTCAGCCGCAGCAGGTCCGACAGACGCGGCAGCGTGCGGTGGGTGTTCTGGATGGCCGCGCTGGGCGCGCTGTAGAAGGCCAGCTTGGCCGGCGGGGCGTCGGTGGCGAAGGCGCGCACCATGTCGAGCTTGCCGACGGACAGGGCGTTGAGCCGCTCGCGCAGCGCACTTTCCAGCGCCGTTTCCCAGCCAGGCTCGATGTGCAGGCGTGTCCACAGGCCCTGCAGGCCGTCCAGCCCGTGCCGGGCCAGCCAGGGCTTGAGCTTGCCTTCGGTCTGCACCTTCTCCTGCAGTGCGCGCAGCGCCTCGAGCCGGGCGCTGATGTCGGCCAGCTGTCCCGCTTCGCGCTGCACGCCGGCGGCCGCCTCGCGGCGCTGTTCGTCGAGTTGGGGCAGCTGCTCCTGCAGTTCCTGCAGTCGGGCGTCCGCGGTCTGGAAGACCTCGTCGGCCTCGGCGCTCTGCCCGGTCAGGCTGTCCAGCCGGGCCGCGTCCGGCACCACCAAGGCCTGGCGTTCACCGGCCAGGCGTTCGCGCCGGGTCTGCAACGCCCGCGTCTGCTCGTCCAGGCTGCGGCTCTCGGCCGCCAGCAGCTGGATCTGCTGCTGCACCTGGGTCACGCTGACCCGCTGTTCGTTGGCCTTGCCCTGGGCCGTGCGGACGCGCTCCTCGGCCGCCGGCAGCTCCGCCGCCTGCTCCTCGGCCTGTGCCGCCTGCAATTCCGCCTGCTCCTCGGCCTCGGCGATCTGCGCGGCGATGTCCTCCAGCTCGGCCTCGGCCGCGGCCCGGCGCTCGGCCCACTGCTCACCCTGGGCTTCCAGCGCCGCGAGCCGCTGCTGGGCCCGCTCTCGCCCTTCGACCACGTAACGGATGCGCTCCTCCAGCCGGCTCACGTCCAGCTGCGCCTCGGCCAGCTCGCCCTGGCGCTGGTGAAGGGCGTCGCTGGCGGCGTAGTGGGCCTGGCGCACCGTCTCCAGGTCCGCTTCCACGTGGCGCAGCTCGGCCAGCCGGGCTTCCAGTGCGTTGGTGGCTTCGGCCACGGCCTGGGCCACCCGCTGCTCCTCGCCGGCGGCGTCGCTGTGCTTCAGGAACCACAGCTGGTGCAGCTTCAGCGTGCCCTGTTCCTGCAGCGTGCGGTACTGCTGCGCCACCTCGGCCTGGCGTTCCAGCTTGTCGAGGTTGGCGTTGAGCTCGCGCAGGATGTCTTCCACCCGCGTGAGGTTCTCGCGCGTGTCCTTGAGCCGGTGCTCGGTCTCGCGGCGGCGCTCCTTGTACTTGGAGACACCGGCCGCTTCCTCGAGGAACAGGCGCAGTTCCTCGGGCCGGCTCTCGATGATGCGGCTGATCGTGCCCTGGCCGATGATCGCGTAGGCACGCGGGCCCAGGCCGGTGCCCAGGAACACGTCCTGCACGTCGCGGCGGCGCACCGGCTGGTTGTTGATGTAGTAGCTGCTGGTGCCGTCGCGCGTGAGCACACGCTTGACGGCGATCTCGCTGAACTGGTTCCAGGGTCCGCCGGCGCGGGCGTCACTGTTGTCGAACACCAGTTCCACGCTGGCGCGGCCGGCCGGCTTGCGGTGGCCCGAGCCGTTGAAGATCACGTCCTGCATCGATTCGCCGCGCAGTTCGCTGGCCTTGCTTTCGCCCAGCACCCAGCGCACCGCGTCCATGATGTTGGACTTGCCGCAGCCGTTGGGGCCGACGACGCCCACGCGCTGCCCGGGCAGCTGGAAGGTGGTGGGCTCGGCGAAGGACTTGAAGCCGGAGAGCTTGATCTGGTTCAGGCGCATCGGCCGGTGCGGGGAGGATGCCGCAAGTGCTTGTCGTGCAAGGAAAAAGCGCTCCGCAACGGAGCGCCGACGCGGTCGGATGATAGCATCGCGCCCCCCCGCCGCCCGGGCCTCGCCGGGCGCCACGACACGCCTTGTTGCCATGCCCAAGCCCCGCCAGCGCCCCGCCCCCGACACGCCGCCTTCGGCCCCGTCGCGCGAGCTGCACGTGTTCCCGAACCCGGCGCCGCAGCGCGACTATGTGATCCGTTTCGATGTGCCGGAGTTCACCTGCCTGTGCCCGCTGACGGGGCAGCCGGACTTCGCCCACTTCCGCATCGAGATCGTGCCCGACCAGCTCTGCGTGGAAACCAAGAGCCTCAAGCAGTACTTCTGGAGCTACCGCAACGAGGGCGCCTTCCATGAGAAGGTCACGAATGCCATCGTCGATGACCTCGTGCGCACGATCCGCCCGCGCTACGTGAAGCTGCACGCCGACTGGTTCGTGCGCGGCGGCATCCGCACCTACGTCACGGCCGAGCACCGCCAGAAGGGCTGGGAGCCCGCCCCGGCGGTGACGCTGCCGGGCGCCGAGGCTTGACGCCCGCGCCAGCCACCCCGCGCACCCACTGGCCGGCCGTGGCGGCGGTGATGGCCGGCGGGCTGGCCATCGCGCTGAACGTCGGCAAGGTGCCGGTGGCCCTGCCCACGCTGCGCAGCGAGCTCGACCTGAGCCTGGTGCAGGCCGGCTGGGTGGCCTCGATGCTGGTCTTCCTGGCCTTCCTGGGTGCCACCTTCACCGGCATGTGGGTGGGCCGGCTGGGCGCGCTGCGCATGGTCCTGGGCGGGCTGCTGATCTGTGCCGGGGCGTCGCTGATCGCGCCGCTGGCCCCTGGTTGGTGGCCCTTGATCGGCTCGCGGCTGCTCGAAGGCCTGGGCTTCATGGTGGTGGCGGTGGCCAGCCCGGCCCTGGTGACGGCGGCCACATCGCCGGGCGACCGGCGCTTCGCCCTCGGCCTGTGGAGCACCTACATGCCGGCCGGCGCCAGCATGGCCATGCTCGCGTCCCCTTGGCTGCTGCCGCGGACCGGCTGGACCGGCCTGTGGTTCCTGGCCGCCGCCGGCCTGCTGCTGGCAGCCGCGGCGGTGGCGGGCCAGCGCCGGCACTATGCTGCAGCGGCCCCGGGCCACGCCGCCAACGGCGGCGGGCTGTGGGCCACCGCACGCGGCGCCCTGGCCCAGCCCCTGCCCTGGCTGCTGGCGCTGAGCTTCGGCGTCTGGGCCATGCAGCACTTCGCGCTCATCGTCTGGATGCCCACCTACCTGCAGGAGCAACGCGGTGCCGGCGCCGGCGCCACGGCCGTGCTCACCGGTCTGATGCTGCTGGCCTGCGTGCCGGGCAACCTGCTGGGGGGCTGGCTGGTGCAGCAGGAGATCCCGCGCGGGCGGCTGCTGCTGGCCGCACAGCTGTGCACCGGCGCCGGTGCGCTGGTCTACAGCACCGAGGCCCTGCCCGACCCCCTGCGCTACGCGGCGGCGGTGTTCGTGTCCTTCGCCGGCGGCGTGATCCCGGCGGCGGTGATGGCCTCGTCAACGGTGCTGGCGCGCTCGCCGCAGCAGATCGGCACCCTGCAGGGCCTGTACATGCAGGGCGCGCAGCTGGGCCAGGTGGTGGGCACGCCCTTGATCGCAGCGGTGGTGGCCACCAGCGGGCAGTGGTCCAGCGCACTCGCGGTGACGGCCAGCGCGGCTGCCGCCGGGGTGGTGATGGCGCTGGCGGCCGGTCGACTGGAGGCGCGCCTGCTGCGCAGCACGGCATGACACGCCCGGCCTACCAGAAGTACGCCGTCGACGTGCGCCCGAGCGCCATCGACGGCCAGGGGGCGTTCGCCGCCGAGCCGGTGCCGGCGCGGCGCAAGATCGGCGAGATCCGCGGCGAGGCCATCAGCGTTGACGAGGCCCGCATCCGCGCCACACGCAGCGAGCGCATCATGATCGTGGAGCTCTCGCCGCGGCGGGCCATCGACTTCACGCGCTCGGCCGACCCGATGCGCTACACCAACCACAGCTGCGACCCGAACGCACGGCTGGACATCCGCAACGGGCGCGTCGAGTTCTACGCGCTGCGTGACATCGCCTTGGACGAGGAGATCACAGTGGACTACGGGGAGACCCACCACGAGGGGCGCCTGCGCTGCCGCTGCGGCGCCACCAACTGCGCCGGCCGGCTGTAGGCCTCCTGGGGCGACGAGGCGGTCGTGTCGTTTCACGTCCAGCATCAATCGCCGTGAACAGCGGAAAGCGCCGGGGCTGGCTAATAATTTCGCCGAGAGTGCTCAAGCAGGACGCCGAAACGGCCGATGGTCACCGCAGTGATCCCCCGGATCCAGACCCGTGAAACTCGTCCCCTTCTCCAAGGAATACCTCCGGCTCGACGTGTCGCTGCCCTTCCCGCTGCGGGATGGCAGCGGCAACCTGCTGCTCGCCGCGAACCAGATGATCGCGAGTGAGTCGCAGCTGGCGTCGCTGAGCAAGCTTGAACTGTTCACCGGCGAGCAGGAAGCGACGGACTGGCGCCGGCGTGTGGCCGAGAAGGTCAACGGCCTGTTGATCGGCGGCGCCAACCTGAACACCATCGCCCAGGCGCTGCCCGACCAGCAGAGCACCTCATCGACGCGCGAGGACAACGAGGTCCCGTTCACGGTGGAGTTGGACACGCTGCTGCTGCAGCTGGACGCCACGCTGCGCCAGGCAACGCCAGGCAGCGGCTGGCTCGAGCGATTTGCGCCGCCGAGCCAGGCGCTTCAGCAGCTGACGCGCCGCCGGTTCGACAGTGTGGTCTACACCATGGTCCAGCACGCCAGCACCATGCTGGAGCGCTACAGCACGCACCATGCCGTGCTGGTGGCCAGCGTGGCCGCCGAGGCGGCCCGGCTGATGCAATGGACAGCCGCAGAGGTGGACAGTCTCTTCGCGGCCGGCCTGTCGATGAACGTGGCGATGACGCGGGAGCAGGACATGCTCCTGATGCAGTCGGGACCGCTGACACCGGCGCAGCGTGACCTGGTGCGTGAGCACGCCGTGCGTGGCGCGATGATGCTGCAAGCCGCCGGCGTGAAGGACCTGGTCTGGCTGGACGCGGTGGCCCGCCATCATTTGAGCGAACCGAACGTGCCGCTGGCGGAGCGCAGCACCGGCCAGCGGCTGGCGGCGTTGATCCGGCGGGTGGACATCTTCGGCGCCAAGCTGAGCCGGCGTGCAGCCCGCTCGCCGATGTCGCCCATCCAGGCAGCCAGGGAGGCCTGTCTTGGCCCGGACGGCAAGCCCGACGAGATCGGCGGTGCACTGCTCCGCGCCGTGGGCCTCTATCCGCCCGGGAGCTTCGTGCAGTTGGAGAGCGGCGAACTCGGTGTCGTGATCGCACGTGGCCGACGGGCCAACCTGCCCATCGTGGCTTCGCTGGTCGGGCGCAGCGGCCTGCCCTTGGGCGAACCCGCGGTGCGAGACACGGTCGACAAGCGCCATGCGGTCAAGGGTGCCGTGCTGCCCGACGCGGTCAAGGTGCTGCCACCGCACACGCGCCTGCTCGAGATCATCCGGCTCAAGGAACAGTACCGCGCCTCGGAGCAGGATCTCCTGGACGCTTGAGCCTATGCCCGGGCCGCTCCGGCCTGCGTGTGCATCGACCGATCGCGCCGACCGCGGCAGGCCACCCGACGGCGAGACCTGCGTGGTGCCCCGCAGGGCGTGGACAGACGCGATCAGGCCCGGATTTCCGCCGCATATCGGCGGATCGTACTGAAGAGAACTGCCGAAGAATCCAACTCAACGTGCACCCATCCCTGGCGGCACGTAGACCGGAAAGCTTGGCCGACAGGCACGTTCGCCGGGAGTCGCAGATTCTTGTGGAGTGCTCAACATGCCGCAGACGATCAACACAAACCTCGCTTCGCTGAACGCGCAGCGCAACCTCAATTCCTCGCAGTCGTCGCTGATGACGTCGATGCAGCGCCTGTCCTCGGGCCTGCGCGTCAACAGCGCCAAGGACGATGCCGCCGGCCTCGCGATCGCCGAACGCATGAACGCCCAGGTTCGCGGCATGAACGTCGCGGTGCGCAATGCCAACGACGGCATCTCTCTGGCCCAGACGGCCGAAGGGGCGCTGGGCAAGGTCGGTGATGCGCTGCAGCGCATGCGTGAACTCGCGCTGCAGTCGCGCAACGCCACCAACTCCAGCAGTGACAAGGACTCGCTGAACAAGGAGTACACGGAGCTGGCCAAGGAGATCCAGCGCGTGCTGGGTGGGACCACCTTCAACGGCAAGGCGATCCTCAGCGGGGAAGCGGGTACCCAGACCTTCCAGGTGGGTGCGAACGTCACGACCAACGACTCGATCGACATCGCCACCACCGACATGGCCGCGGCCAGCTCGATCATCACGGTGGCCGGCACCGGCGGCACCGCACCGACGCTGGGCATCGGTTCCGCCGCATCGTCGACGGACCTGCAGACCGTGGTCCAGAACATCGACTCAGCGCTCGACCTGATCAACAGCGAGCGTGCGACCCTCGGCGCCGCGCAGAGCCGCTTCGAGGCCGTGATCTCCAACCTGCAGATCTCCGCCGAGAACCAGGCCGCGGCACGCAGCCGCATCATGGACGCCGACTTCGCGGCGGAGACCGCCAACCTGAGCCGGGCGCAGATCCTGCAACAGGCCGGCAACGCCATGGTCGCCCAGGCCAACCAGCTCCCCCAGCAGGTCCTGCAGCTGCTGCAGGGGTGAGGCTGGACGTGGATCAGTCCCTGGGGACTGATTCACGCCTGCCGAACCGGCCGAGCTCTGCGGGGCCCGCGTCCGAACCGGTCCAGGATCGGTCGCTTCGGACCAGCTTCCGCCGCCGAGCCTGGCTCAACGATGTCATGCCGAGCACTGTCCAGGCACATCGCGATCACCAAACCTCACATGCGCGCCGCCACTGCCCGAGGGAAGCATCGATAGCTCCCCGGGTGGGGCGGCGCGCACCCTTTCGGGGCTGGCGGGTCCGGCCCTCAAGTCCACGGGCCAGATGCCGATAGGCGCCTGAAGACCCGGCAACAGCCGAAAAGGACTCGCCATGGCCACCATCACCTCCACCGGCATCGGCAGCGGCCTGGACGTCAACAGCATCGTCACTCAGCTGATGGCGCTGGAGAGCCGACCGCTGAACATCCTGCAGCAGGCCAAGAGCGGCCTGGACACCAAGCTGTCGGCCATCGGCACGTTGCAGAGCCGCATGTCGGCCCTGCGGGACGCCTCCAATACGCTGACGTCGGTAAGCCTGTGGAATCAGACCGTGGCCAACAGCGCCAACGCCGCGGCGCTCAAGGTGAGCACGAGTGCTGGCGCTGCCGCCGGCCGGTATGCCGTGCAGGTGGACAAGCTGGCCAGCACGCAGACACTGGCGAGCACGGCCTTCTCGGGGCCGGGCGCCGTGATCGGCGAAGGTTCGCTGACGATCGAACTCGGCAGCTGGACAGGTGAACCCGCCCCTACCGGATTCACCGCCAAGAGCGGCGCGGCACCGGTCGTGGTGACGATAGGTCCTGACGACACCAGCCTCGAGAAGATCCGCGACAAGATCAACCAGTCCGAAGCCGGTGTGACCGCCACGCTGATCAACGACGCCAGCGGCACCCGGTTGTCCCTTCGTTCGAAGGAGACCGGCGCGGAGAACGCGTTCCGGATCACGGCCAGCGAGACCGTCGACGATGGGAATCCAGCCACCGGACTCTCGGCCTTCGCCTACACCGCGATGGCCGCATCGCCGATGACCCGCAGCCAGACGGCAATCAACGCCGAGGCCACGATCAACGGCATCCCGATCACCTCCGCCAGCAACACGCTCGAGGGCGTGGCCGATGGCCTGACACTGACACTGTCGCAGGTCACGACGTCCGAAGTGGAGGTCAACGTGGCGCCGGACACGGCGGCGATCCAGAAGAGCATCGAGACCTTCGTCAGTGCGTTCAACGACGTGGCCAACTACATCCGCGACCAGACCAAGTACAACCCGGATACCAAGGTGGGTGGCACGCTGCAGGGCGATCGGCTGGTGGTCTCGTTGCAGGCCCAGCTTCGTGCCATCGTCAACCAGGGCAGCGAGGCTTCGGACACCTTCGAACGCCTGACGGACATCGGCATCTCCTTCACCAGCACTGGCACGCTGAGCATCAACAGCAGCAGGCTCACCGACGCACTGGGCAACCTGCCGGAGCTGCGCAAGGTGCTGGCTGCGGATGGCACCGACACGGCCAGTTCGGGCTTCATCGACCGGTTCAAGGACTTTGCCAGCTCGGTCCTGGGCGCCGAGGGCGCGTTCGAGAACCGCACCGCGAGCCTGAAGGGTCAGATCAGCCTGAATCAGAAGAGCCAGGAGAGCATGGAGCGTCGGCTGACGCAGACCGAGGAGCGCCTGCGCCGGCAGTACCAGGCCCTGGATACGGCCATGTCCAGCCTCAGCGGCACGGCGGACTATCTGACCCAGCAGCTCACGCTGATCGCCAACACGTCGAGCAGAGGTTGATCCAGGTCTCAACCCGATGGATCGCCCGACTCAAGCACGGGCAGGCGGCGACCGATAAGGCATACATACCCGCACGCTGATCCACACCGACATGTTCAGTCCCCAGCTCTCCACCCGACCCGGCCGCCCGAACCCGTTTGCCAACGCGTACCGCCAGATCGGGCACCAGACGGCCGTGGCCACCGCCACGCCGCATCGCCTGATCGAAATGCTGTTCGAAGGACTGATGGACGCACTGGCCCAGGCCAGGGGCGCCATCCGCGCCGGCCAGGTGGAGGCCAAGGGCCGTGCTCTGGGTCGGGCGGCCAGGATCGTCGACGAAGGCCTGCGCGCGGCGCTGGACCTCCGGGGCGGCGGTGCCCTGGCCGCCGACCTTCACGCGCTTTACGGCTACCTGTCGATGCGGCTGACCAGCGCGAACCTGCACAACGACGAGCAGGCCATCGAGGAGTGCCAGCGCCTGCTGGCCCCGCTGAAGGATGCCTGGCAAGCGATCGGCCCGCAGGTCGACAGCCACGCCCGTTGAGCCCCGGACGACAGGACAGATCATGGATACCCGACTGTTGAGCTACTACGAAGCCATCGAACAGGCCAGCGCCGACATGCTCAGTGCCGCCAAGGCCGGCGACTGGGACCAGGTGGTCAAGCTAGAGGGCGCCTGCGTCTTGCTGATCAGCCAACTGAAGCATGCAGCCCGCAACTCGCCACTGGACGCCGAAGCGGCCAAGGCCAAGTCGCGCATCATGCAGCGCATCCTCATCAACGACGCGGAAATCCGTCATCTGGCCGAGCCCTGGCTACAGGATCTCGACGACATGATGGCCGGCAAGCGCCAAACCCTGCACTGACCACCGAACGTTGCCTGAAATGTTCCTGGACACGCAACCGGCCCCGCTGCCCGCCGAGGGCGGGCGCGACGCCTGGCAGGAGTTCCGCGTCGCCCACCCCGGCGAGATCCTGGCCTACCTGCGCCAGCTGCGCGACGGCGCGGTTCCGGTGCAGCTGAGCAGTCCCGACGCGCACGCACTGTCGGTGTCGCTGTGGTCGATCGACGAGCGAGCCGGCAACCTGAGCTTCAGTATCGACGCCGACCGGCCACAGCTGCCGGCGATGATCGAATCCGATGAACTCGTGGGCGTGGCCTATCTGGACAGCGTCAAGCTGCAGTTCGACCTGGAACGACCGTTGATCGTCCGCGGACGCTCGGGGGCAGTGCTGCAAACGGCGTGGCCGCAGGAGATGTACCGCTTCCAGCGTCGCCAGAGCTACCGCGTGCGAACGCTCGAACGCCACGCCCCGACAGCACACCTGCGCCATCCCGCGATGCCCGACATGCTGCTGCCGTTGCGCGTGCTGGATGTCAGCGCAGGCGGGTGCGCCCTGTTCGTCGGCGACGACGTGCCCCCGCTGAAGCCCGGCACGCGACTGGGCGCGGTGCGCATCGATCTCGATGCCGACACCCGCTTCGATACCGGCCTGAGCCTGCAGCACGTCACGGCCATCCACCCCGGACAGCGCGGCGTTCGGATCGGCTGCGAGTGGACCGACCTCGGCCCCGCGGCTGCCCGTGCACTGCAGCGCTACATCGACCAGACGCAGAAGCACCGGCGGATGCTGTCTCTGGACTGATGGCATGCCCAGGTCAGGCTTCACCCTGATAGAGCTGGCGATCGTGCTGGCCGTCACCGGCCTGCTCGTCACTTTCGCCTGGCCTGCGATGGAGACGCGACTGACCGCATCACGCCGTGCCGACGCCACCCTGGCCCTGGAACGTGTGCAGCTGGCCCAGGAACGCCATCGAGCCCTGCACGGGCTCTACAGTGCAGACCCCTCCGCGCTGGGCGTGTCTTTGCGCAGTCCCGAAGGGCTCTACGCTCTGAGCCTGGACACCGGCGTACCCGACGGCTACGCCGTTGTCGCCCGCCCCATTGACGGCAGCCCGCAGCAGGCCGACGCCGAGTGTGCCGAGATCACCCTGCAGGTGGTGCAGGGCTTCGCCACGCCAGGCCCGTCACGCCGCTGCTGGAACCGCTGAGGCCGTGGACCGCCCCATGGGCCGAACACCGCAGCGCTGCTCCCGGGGCCTGACGCTGATCGAGATCACGATCGCACTGGCGGTCCTCGCCATCCTGGCCACGATGGCCATGCCGACTCTCGGCGAGCGCCTGGCCCGCCAGCGGCTGTCGTCACTGGCCGAGACGCTGGCCATGGACCTCAACGAAGCGCGGCTGGAAGCCGTGCAATCGGGCCAGCCCCTGCACGTGGTGTTTTCCGGCGACGCCGGCTGGTGCTACGCCGTGGCCAGCACGGCCGGCTGCGCCTGCGGCACGCCGCAGCCTTGCCAGCTCAAGACCGAACGCGCCGCCGACTGGCCAGGCGTGACCCTGGTTTCGGCCAGCAACGTGATGCTCGAGCCGGTCGGCACGCCCGATCTGGGTGTCCAGGTGAGCCTGCGCGGGGTCGACGGGCAGCATGAAGTCCAGGTCAGCCTGTCTCTGCTGGGCCGCGCGCGCATCTGCACGACGACGCAGCTGGCCGGTCAGGCCCCTTGCTGAACCGCCCGTCCTGGCCCTGACATGGCCCGCGGGCTCAGACCTGCATGTTCATGATCTCGCTGTAGGCCTGCACCAGGCGGTTGCGCACACCCACCGCGGCGGTGAATCCCAGCTTGGCCTTCTCGCCCGCGATCATCACCTGTTCCAGAGACACCGTCGGATCTTCCATCGCGAAGGCCTTGCGCATGCCGCTGACCTCGTTCTGCGCGTCGCTGACCGAACGCAGCGCCTGCGCCATCGCATCGCGGAAGTTGGCCCCTTCCACGGCGGGGGCGGCCTTGGCCAGCGGCTGACCGTCGGGACGCAGCCCGGCACGGGCCACGGCCTGGTTGAAGTCGAACGGTTTGAGCTTGAGGTCCATGCGAGGTCTTTCGGGGCAGCGACCGGCCCTTCGCGGGCTCTGGCATGGACGGCACTGTAGCCACCCCCCTCGGCAGCGATGGATGGAACTGAAGTCCGAACCCGGCCTTTTTGGTGCCAACGATGCGGGGCGCCTGACCGAACAATGCGGCATCGCTGGACGCCTGCCGTCCGCGCAACGCCTCGAACACATGGACAACGCCGCTGTCGCTCCTGCCGCCCCGATGCTCGTGCCAGCCCAGCCGGGCTTCGCCGCGCGCCTGGCTTCGATGCCTGCCCGCAGCAAGATGAACCTGGGCATCGGGCTGGCAGCCCTGTTGGCGGTGATCGTGGCGCTGTCGATGAACGTGCGTGACGGTGAGTACCGCCCGCTGTTCCCCAGCCTCAGCGAGAAGGACGGCGGCCAGGTGATCGAAAAGCTGCAACAGCTTGGTGTTCCGTACCGCATCGGTGAAGGGGCCAGCATGATCCTGGTGCCGGCCGACAAGGTCTACGAACTGCGCATGAAGCTCGGCGCCGCAGGCCTGCCCAAAGGCGGCGAAAGCGGCTACGACGCTCTGGACAAGGTGTCCCCTTTTGGCCGTACGCAGCGCCTGGAATCGATCAGCCTGCAACGCGCCCGCGAAGGCGAGCTGGTGCGCACGATCACGACGCTGGACTCCGTGGCCGCCGCGCGCGTGCACCTGGGCATACCCAATCAGAACGGCTTCTTCCGTGAACAGGAAAAGGCGACCGCGTCCGTCGCACTGACGCTGCACCCGGGCCGCACGCTGGACCGCGCGCAGATCGCCGGCATCGTGCACCTGGTGTCGCGCAGCGTGCCGGACCTGAAGCCCAGTGAGGTGAGCATCATCGACAGCACAGGTGCGCTGCTCAACCCGCAGGAGAACGCCAACGGCCTGGACTCCGTGCAACTGGACTACCGCCGCAACATCGAGAGCGTGGCCGTGCAGCGCGTGCTGGAACTGCTGGAACCGGTGGTCGGCCGCGGCAACCTGCGCGCCACGGTGTCTGCCGACGTGGACTTCTCGCAGGTGGAGTCGACCGCCGAGGAGTACCGGCCCAACACCGGCAACGCGCCGGCCGCCATCCGCGCCACGCGCAGCGAGGAATCGTCACAGCCCGGCGCCGCCGTTCCGGCCGGCGTGCCCGGCGCGCAGAGCAACCAGCCCCAGGCAACGCCGGCCGCGCCGATCACGGGTGCAGCCGCGCCGTTGCAGGCGGCGCTGACCAGCACGACGGGTGGCAACGGCCGCCGCGAGGCCGAGACCCGCTACGAGGTCGACAAGACCGTGCGGGTCACGCGTGGCGCCACGGGCACGGTGCGCCGGCTGAACGCCGCCGTCGTGGTCAACCACCGCACGGTCACCGACGCCAAGGGCAAGACCACCACGACGCCACTGGCCCCCGAAGAGATCGAGAAGCTCACGGCGCTCGTACAGCAGGGCATCGGCTTCGATGCCGAGCGGGGCGACAAGGTGCAGGTCATCAACGTACCCTTCCACACCGAGGCGCCGGCGCCGGAGGCAGAACTGCCGCTGTGGGAACAACCATGGGTGCAGGACCTTCTGCGCAGCGGCGCGACCCCGGTGGCGCTGGTTCTGGTGGCACTGATCGCGCTGTTCGGTTTCATTCGACCGGCACTCAAGGCCGCAACGACCCCATTGCCGCCGGCGCCTGGCAGCCAGGTCGACGCCGTGGTCGCAGACGAGGAGGAACTGCCGCCAGTGGAGGCCGCACCTCCACAGCTCGAGGCACCACAGGCCAACGAGAAGCTCGAGGCCGCCCGCCGGCTGGCCAAGGAGAACCCGGCGGCAGTGGCCAACATCATGCGCAGCTGGGTCAACCCCGAAGCCGCAGCCTGACCGGGCGACAGCATGGCAAGCAGCAACCTGGACGAGCAAGGCCTGGAGGACGCGGCGATCCTGCTGATGTCGCTGGGCGAGGAGGAGGCAGCCGAGGTCTTCAAGCACCTGGGGCCGAAGGAGGTGCAGCGCCTGGGCGAGACCATCGCGCGAATGAAGTCGGTGCCGCGCGAGCGCTTCTCGAAGGTGCTGGACAAGTTCGACACCGTGGCCCAGGACCAGAACATGCTGGTCAGCGACACCGACGAGTACGTCAAGTCGGTCTTGCGCAAGGCACTGGGCGACGACAAGGCCAACCTCCTGATCGACCGCATCCTGCAGGGCAGCGACGTCACCGGCATCGAGAGCCTGAAGTGGATGGACGCACAGAGCGTGGCCGAACTGCTGCGCAACGAGCACCCGCAGATCGTGGCGGCCATCGTCGTGCACCTGGAGGTGGACCAGGCGTCGGACGTTCTCAAGCTGATGACCGAACGCCAGCGCAACGAGGTGCTGGTGCGCATTGCCACGCTCGACGGCATCCAGCCGATGGCGTTGAAGGATCTCAACGACGTGATGAGCAAGGTGCTCGCCGGCGGCGACCGGATGAAGAAGGCCAACCTGGGCGGCGTCAAGGCCGCCGCGGAGATCCTGAACCTGCTGGGCAGCGCGATCGAAACCTCTGTGCTGGACTTCGTGCGCGAGAGCGACAACGACCTGGCGCAGAAGATCATGGACAACATGTTCGTCTTCGACGACCTGGTCAACCTGGACGACAAGGGCATCCAGGCGCTGATGAAGGAAGTGCAGTCCGAGTCGCTGGTGATCGCGCTCAAGGGCGCCACGCCGGAACTGCGGGAGAAGATCCTGAAGAACATGTCCACCCGCGCCGCCGAGACGCTGCGCGAGGACCTGGAGTCGCGCGGTCCGGTCAAGCTGTCCGAAGTCGAATCGGAACAGAAGGAAATGCTGAAGATCGTCCGCCGTCTCGCCGACGAAGGCCAGATCGTGATGGGAGGCGGCGTTGATGAGCAGTACGTCTGACCGCAGCCGGATCCGCAATGTGCCGCCGCCGCCGGGCAGCAAGGCCGGCAACGCCTACACGCGCTTCATTCCCCGCGAGGAACTGCAGGACTTTGCTGCCTGGGCGCCAGACTCCTTCGGGGACCGGATCGGTCCTCATCCGGCAATGCACCCGCAGGCCGAGGCGCCGGAGCCACAGGCCCCGCCCGTCGATCCACAGGCGGAGCTTGCCGCGGCCCGGCAGGCCGGCTACGAGGACGGCTACCGTGACGGCCTGGTGGCGCTGGAAGGATTCAAGCAGAGCTTCGCCGCCCAGGCCACCGCCCAGGTGGGCGCCCTGGTGCAGGGCATGGATGCCGCCTTCGACGCCCTGGAGGCGCAGCTGGCCGACGCCGTGGCCGCCACCGCCGTGCAACTGGCGCGGCAGGTGCTGCGGCATGAGCTCAGCGTGCAGCCCGAACTGGTGGCCCGGGTGGCCGGCGAGGCCGTCGGTGCCGTGCTGCTGTCGGCCCGCCAGATTGCCGTGCACGTGCACCCGCAGGATCTGCCGCTGGTCGCCGAAGGTGCAGGGGAACTGCTGCAGGCCCGTGGAGCGCGCCTGGTGGCTGAAGCCTCGATCCGGCGCGGCGGTTGCCGCATCGAATCCGACCTCGGCGCCGTCGATGCCCGCATCGAATCGCGCTGGGCTCAGGCCGCTGGCGCACTGGGCAGCACGGAACCCTGGTCGTCTGTGACCGGCAGCGAGGAGCCCGACGCATGACATCCGTGGTGGAACGCCGCAGCCGCTGGCAGCGCTACCTGGCCGATCTGCAGACCTTCGCCGCCTTGCCCCAGCCACTGGAGACCGAGGGTTCGCTGGTGCGCGTGACCGGGCTCGTGCTCGAGGCGGCCGGCGTGCGCGTCCCGGTGGGCTCGGTGTGCGAGGTCTTCAGCGAGGGGCAGCCCCCGGTGCTGGCCGAAGTCGTGGGGTTCAACGGCGATCGTGCCTTCCTGATGCCCACGGGCGAGGTGCATGGCCTGGCCAGCGGTGCCCGCGTCGTACCACGCCCTGCCCCCAACCTGCCGCCGCGCTTCGGCCAGGAGAACCACCCCTGGCGACGCAGCGAGGATCGCGGCCTGCACCTGCCCATGGGTGTCGGGTTGCTCGGCCGCGTCGTCGACGCCCACGGCGTGCCGATGGACCGTGGCGGGCCCCTGGCGGGCACCGCCGAGCTCCCCATGGTGCGCCGCCCCATCAACGCCATGGACCGCGACCCGGTACGCCAGCCGCTGGACACCGGCGTACGCGCCATCAATGCGCTGCTCACCGTCGGCCGCGGCCAACGCCTGGGTCTGTTCGCCGGCACCGGCGTGGGCAAGTCTGTCCTGTTGGGCATGATGGCCCGCTACACCGCGGCCGACGTCATCGTCGTCGGCCTGATCGGCGAACGCGGACGCGAGGTCAAGGAATTCATCGAGGACATCCTCGGCGACGAGGGTCGCGCCCGCAGCGTGGTCGTCGCCGCCCCGGCCGACGCGCCTCCCTTGGTGCGCCTGCAAGGCGCAACCTATGCCACCGCCATCGCCGAGCACTTCCGCGATCAAGGTCGCCACGTGCTGCTGCTGATGGACAGCCTGACCCGCTACGCGATGGCCCAGCGCGAGATCGCGCTGGCCATCGGCGAGCCACCAGCCACAAAGGGCTATCCACCCAGCGTGTTCGCCAAGCTGCCGGCACTGGTGGAGCGCAGTGGCAACGGCCTCCAAGGCAATGGCTCGATCACGGCCTTCTACACGGTGCTGACCGAGGGCGACGACCCGCAGGACCCGATCGCCGACGCGGCACGCGGCATCCTGGACGGTCATATCGTCCTGTCGCGCGAACTGGCGGAGGCAGGCCACTTCCCGGCCATTGACGTCGAGAAGTCGATCTCGCGCGTGATGGGTTCCGTGGCTGACCGCGGACACGTGGCGGCCGCCCGCCGTGCCCGACAGATGCTGGCCCGGTACAACAAGGCCCGCGACCTGATCCAACTGGGTGCCTACACCCCGGGCCACGATGCCGAGCTCGACCTGGCCGTGAAGCTGCACCCACCGCTGACCGCGATGCTGCAGCAGGACATGCACGACCGCGCCACGCTGCCGGCCAGCCTGAAGCAGCTGGCAACGTTGGTGCCGAACGCCTGAGGGCCTGACCGATGACGCCGGCTTCGCTGCAATCGCTGAAGACGCTGCTCGAACACGCCGAGGGCGAGCGCGATGCTGCCCAGGCGGCACTGCGCGAGGCCGAGGCACTGGCCAGGCGCCATGCCGACCAGGCCAGCGAGCTGCAGTCGTACCGTGCCCAGTTCCAGGCCCGCTGGACTGCGCAGTTCCGCCAGCCGACGGTGCCGGCCCTGCTGCAATGTCACCACGGGTTCTCGCAGCGCCTGGACCAGGCCATCGCGCAGCAGGACGCCCAATGCCGCCAGCAGGGGCAGCGCGTGGCACGAGCGCACGAACAGCTCAGGCGCTGCGAACAGCGCGTGGCCGCCGTGCGCAAGCTGATCGAACGCCGCCTGGCGGCGCAACAGCGGCTGGCGCAGCGGCGCGATCAGAAGCAGACCGACGAGGCCGCCCAGCGCGCCGCCTGGGCGCGCGCCATTTCGGCCGACATCACCTGAACCCGGTTCTCGCCATGCATGTTGCCGCCACGACTCCCGCCCAGACCATCTCGCCTTCGGCCACGCCGCAGCAGCCCGGCTCGGACGAGACCGACGCTTTCTCGCGCGCGCTTCAGGCGGCACGCCGGGCCGCCCCCGGCCAGGACCATGACAGACCCGACATCAACGGCCGTAGCGTGCAGGCGGCCGCGCAGAAGTCAGGCCACCACATGGTCCGCAAGGCCAGCGCACCGGGTGGGAGCCCGGGCGAGGACGCCTTGTCGGCACCGGACACGGCGGCCGACCCAGTCGTGGCCGACCGGCCCGTCGACCGTCCCGACCCGGTCACGGCGGACGTTGCCCTTGCGGACTTGAACCAGGCCGCGGATCAGCAGCTCTCACCGGCCCAGCCGCAGGCCTGGCTACCGCCCGGCCTGCGTCCCGAGCTCGGCCGTGCGGCGACGCCCACCGAACCTGTCGACCAGGCGCCGGAAGACGACAGTGACGTTGCCCTGGTGGCCGGGGCCGACGATCGGCCGCGCCCTGGACGCGGCGGCGGCGCCTCATGGGCAGCCGCCCGTGGCGCCGACGGTGACCACGCCGGTGTCGCCCGCGGCAAGCTCGACGAACTGGCCGAAAGCGACACCACTGGTGCCGCGGAAGCGCCTCTGTCCGCGCCGGGCGCTGGCTTCGGGCAGGCGTTTCGACAAGCTGTCGCCGACGCCGCCCCGGCCGTCTCCGGCGCAACGGCGATGCATCCTGCAACGGGCGCACCAGCGGCCACGCCCGACGTGGCCGACGCCCCTGAGGGGGTCGCCTTGCCTGAACGGGAGATTCGTGCGCCGCTGCACAGCCCGGCCTTCCCGCCTGCGCTCGGTGCCCAGCTCACCCTGCTGGTCAAGGAAGGTGTCACCGAGGCGCGGTTGCACCTGAACCCGGCGGAGATGGGTCCAATCGCGGTGCAGATCCAGATCGAAGGCCACCACGCCCGGGTGGAGATGGTCGCCGAACACGCGTCCACGCGCCAGGCTCTCGAGCAGTCCATGCCTTCGCTGGCCAGCGCCCTGCGCGACAGCGGGCTCACACTGACCGGCGGAGGCGTGTTCGAGCACTCGACGCGTCAGGACCAGCAAAGCGACACGCCAGCCAACGCTCGGGCCTCATGGCGCGCGGATGGTGAGGGTCAAGGCGAACCCGACGGTGGCGCCGAACTGCTGACACGCCTGCCCGCCAGCCCACGGGGCGTGGTGGACGTCTACGCCTGACGCAACGACCGGCCCGCCCGGGCCGGCCCCTCGTGCCCGCCGGCTGGCCGGAAATCGTGCCGCTTATCCCGGCATCAGTTCGGGCTCGCCTTCGAATAATGACCTGCAGGTTTCGAAGGAGTCCGCATGTCCGCTGCTGCCGCCACCGCCGATGCTCCGGCGCCCAAGGGCAAGAAGAAGCTGCTGATCATCATCATCGCCGCCGTGGTCGTGCTGGCGCTCGCCGGCGTGGGTGCGGTGCTGATGCTCAAGAAGAGTCCAGCCGAGCACGAGGATGCCGACGACGGACACGCCAAGCCGGCCGTCGCCAAGGCGCGCGACCCCAAGGCGGCCCCCGTGTTCGCGCCGCTCGAGCCCTTCACGGTGAACCTCGCCGACAAGGAAGCCGAGCGCTACGCGCAGGTAGGCATCACGCTGGAACTGGTGGACAGCAGCACCGAAGGTGCGCTGAAGACCTTCATGCCGGCGGTGCGAAACAACATCCTCATGCTGCTGGCCCACAAGACCTCGGCCGAACTGATGGAGCGCGACGGCAAGGAGAAACTGGCCCGTGAAGTGGCCCGCGAGGCCGCGCGCGGCCTGGGCATCGAGTTGGAGGACGAGGAAGACGAGGAGGAGGACACCTCCTCCAAGCGCAAGAAGCGCAAGCGGGCGCCGGCGCAGGAGCTGCCGATCACGGCCGTGTACTTCTCGACCTTCATCATCCAGTAAGCACCGCCGGGCACGGGCATGAACCAGCAGATCCTGTCGCAGGACGAAGTCGACGCGCTGCTCCAGGGCATCACCGGCGAAAGCCAGAAGCTCGAGCAGGAAGAGGCGCCGTCCGGCGGCATCCGCGACTACGACCTGGCCAGCCAGGAGCGCATCGTCCGTGGTCGCATGCCGACCATGGAGGTGATCAACGAGCGCTTCGCCCGCAACATCCGCATCGGCCTGTTCAACTTCATCCGCAAGTCGCCCGAGGTGGCCATCGGTGGCATCAAGGTGCAGAAGTACAGCGCCTTCCTGCGCGAGATCGTGGTGCCGACCAACTTCAACATCATGTCGGTCAAGCCGCTGCGCGGCAGCGGCCTGATCGTCTGCGACCCCAACCTGGTGTTCGCGGTGATCGACTCGCTGTTCGGCGGTGCTGGCAAGTACCACACGCGCATCGAGGGCCGCGACTTCTCGCCCACCGAGCAACGCGTGATCCTGCGCCTGGTGGAGGTCATCACCGCCGAGTACCGCAAGGCATGGACGGGCGTGTACCCGCTGGACCTGGAGTACCAGCGCTCGGAGATGCAGCCGCAGTTCGCCAACATCGCCACGCCCAGCGAGATCGTCGTGGCCACCAGCTTCACGCTGGAGGTGGGCGACACCACCGGCACGGTGCACTTCTGCATCCCGTACTCGACGCTGGAGCCGATCCGCGACGTGCTGTATTCGACCATCCAGGGCGACTCGGCCGAGCCGGACCGCCGCTGGGTCAAGCTGCTGCAGAACCAGATCCAGTCCGCCGAGGTGGAACTGGTGGCCGAACTGGCGCACGCGCCGGCCACGGTGGAGCAGTTGCTGAGCTTCAAGCCGGGCGACTTCATCGAGCTCGACCTCGAGCCGGTGGTGCAGGCCAAGGTGGACGGCGTGCCGATCTTCGATGCCCATTACGGCACGTCGAACGGCCGCTACGCGATCAAGATCGATCAATTGCTGACCACCGGCTCGCCGGTGGGCTGGCTGGGGGACGAAAGCCGTGGCTGATCCGCAGGAAATGAGCGAAGAGGACAAGATGGCGGCCGAATGGGCCGCGGCACTGTCCGAGAGCAAGGGCAGCAGCGATGTGGCCAGCGAGGTCGCCGCGCCGGCCGAGAGCGTAGCCCCGGCGTCGTTCGCCAACTTCGCGCCCACCGGCACCAACCCGGCGGCCGGCAACGACATCAACATGATCCTGGACATCCCGGTGCAGCTGACGGTCGAGCTCGGCCGCACCCGGATCCCGATCAAGCACATCCTGCAGCTGGCCCAGGGTTCGGTGGTCGAGCTCGACGCGTTGGCGGGCGAGCCGATGGACGTTCTGGTCAACGGTTTTCTCATCGCCCAGGGCGAGGTCGTCGTCGTCAACGACAAGTTCGGCATCCGGTTGACCGACATCGTCACCCCGAGCGAACGCATGCGCAGGCTGTCCAAGGCATGAACACCTCGAGTCTGACCCCGCTGCTCTGGCTCGTCGGCGTCATTGCGCTGATCCCGCTGGTGCTGTGGATGATCCGCCGCAGCCCGATGGGCGCACAGTTCGCCAGCGGGCCGGTGCGCCCTGTGGGTACGCTGCCGCTGTCGAACGCGCAGCGTCTGGTGACGGTGGAGGTCGGCCAAGGCGATGATCGCCTTTGGCTGGTGCTGGGCGTCACGCCCAACAGCATCACCACGCTGCACACGATGGTGCCGCAGGCCGGCAGCACGCCGCCAGGCACGGCCGGCGGCACGCCGCAGGCCACCTTCGCCCAGTTGCTGGGCCGCCTGCAGGGTCGGGGGACCGATGCGCGCTGAACCCCTGGCGCGCGTGGTGATGACCACGCTGGCGCGGTTCTGGCGGCCGGCCCTCGCCTTGTCGGTGTTGTCGGCCGTTTCCGCAGCGGCTTTAGCGCAGGGCACGCCCACCGGGGGCAACCTGCCGCTGGTGATCGGCCAGGGTCCGCAGGGCAACAGCTACTCGGTGCCGATCCAGACGCTGCTGTTCTTCACCGCGCTGTCCTTCATCCCGGCCCTGGTGCTGATGATGACCGGCTTCACGCGCATCGTGATCGTGCTGTCGCTGCTGCGCCAGGCGCTGGGCACACCAGCCGCCCCACCCAACCAGGTGCTGATCGGCCTGAGCCTGTTCCTGACCTTCTTCGTGATGTCGCCGACCTTCGACCGCGTCTACGAGCAGGCCTACGCGCCGTTCGCCGCCAACCAGATCGCCTTCGACGAGGCGCTGTCGCGCGGCGAGGTGCCGATGCGCGAGTTCATGCTCAAGCAGACGCGCCAGGCCGACGTGCAACTGTTCGCCAACATGGCCAGGCTGCCAGCCGGCGTGAAGGGCGAAGACGTGCCGATGCGGGTGCTGGTGCCCGCGTTCGTGACCAGCGAGCTCAAGAGCGCCTTCCAGATCGGCTTCCTGGTCTTCATCCCGTTCCTGATCATCGACATGGTGGTGGCCAGCGTGCTGATGAGCCTGGGCATGATGATGCTGTCGCCGGTGCTCGTGGCCCTGCCCTTCAAGCTCATGCTGTTCGTGCTGGCGGACGGCTGGAACCTGCTGCTGGGGTCGCTGGTGGCATCGTTCGCCACCTGAGGCCAAGGTCATGGATTCACAACAGGTCTTCACCCTCGGCCAGCAGGGCCTGATGATGCTGCTGACGGTGTCGGCACCCATCCTGTTGACCGTGCTCGTGGTGGGCCTGGTGGTCAGCATCTTCCAGGCCGCCACGCAGATCAGCGAAGCCACGCTCAGCTTCGTGCCCAAGATCGTGGCCGCGGTCGCGGTGCTGGCGCTGCTGGGCCCGTGGATGCTGACCACGCTGGTGGAGTACCTGCGCGAGATGCTGCAGGCCATTCCCGGCGCCGTCGGCTGACGACCCGACCTGGTCGCGCGATGGTCGAGGTCACCGAGGCCCAGCTGCTGGCGTGGATCACGCCGCTGCTGTGGCCCTTCATCCGCGTCCTGGCGATGTTCTCTTCGCTGCCGGTGCTGGGCACGCGCACGGTGCCGATGCGCGTGCGCGTCGCGCTGGCTGCGCTGGTGGCCTTGGCGGCGCAGGCCTCGCTGCCCGACATGCCAGTGGTGCCGCTGGACTCGCCACTGGCCTTCGCCATCGTCGCGCAGCAGGTGGTCATCGGCCTGGCCGTGGGCTTCTCTGTGCGCATCGTCTTCGCCGCCATCGAATACGCCGGGGAGATGACGGGCCTGCAGATGGGCCTGAACTTCGCGGGCTTCTTCGACCCGGTGAGCGCCAGTTCCGGCACCGCCACCGGACGCTTCTACGGCACCATGGTGGCCTGGCTGTTCGTCGTCATCAACGGCCACCTGCTGGTGCTGGCGGCGCTGCTGCAGAGCTTCACCGCCTTCCCGGTGGGCCCGGAGCCGTTTTCGTTCCTGCGCGAGACGATGCCGCATCGCTGGGGCGCGGAGATCTTCCTCACCGGCCTGTGGATCGCGATCCCGCTGATCGCGATGCTGCTGTTCGTGAACCTGGTGCTCGGCATGATCTCGCGCGTGGCGGCGCAGATCCACATCTTCGCCGTCGGCTTCCCGATCACCGTGGGCGTCGGCCTGATCGGCATGCTGCTGACGCTGCCGATGCTGGAGCAACCCTTCACGATGGCGCTGGAACGGCTGCTCTCCGCCTTCCGCTGAGCACAGCCTGTAACTCCACTACAAATTGCAGCCACTTCTCGCGTAACTTCACTACTCGGTTACACCCTCCCCCGTCGATAGGTGATGCCCCAAGCCGGGGCCCATCGCGGGGCGGCTATAGTTCGCGCCTTCACGGCGCCGTCAGAGTGCCGTCAGTGAAGCGCAGCGGCGCACATCTTGCTTGGATGGGCGCCGACTGGAGGAAGTGAGTGGATTACGCCCAGCAACAGAGAAACCCCGGCAAGCACACGGTAGGACTCGGCATCGTTATCGCGTTGCACGTGCTCCTCGGATGGGCGATCGTCAGCGGCCTGGCCCGCAAGGTCGTCGACGTGATCAAGGCGCCGATCGAGACCAAGATCATCGAAGAGGTGCAGCCGCCGCCGCCGCCGCCGCCGGAGAACCTGCCCCCGCCGCCGAAGTTCGCGCCGCCGCCGCCGTCGTTCGTGCCCCCGCCCGAGGTGGTAGTGAACAACCCGCCGCCGGCACCGGCCATCACGGTCACTCGGGAGGCGCCGCCGCCGGCACCGGTCACGATCGGCCCGCCGCCAGCACCGCCCGCACCGCCCGCACCGGTGGCCGCGCCAGCACCGCCCGCCCCGCCGGCGCGCACGTCGCCGGTTATCGACTTCAACACCCTGCGGCCGGAATATCCGTCGGCCGCGGCGCGTGCCCAGATCGAGGGCGAGACCACGATCAGCTACACGATGGACGTGCGCGGCTGCATCCGCGACGTGCAGGTCGTGAAGCCCGCAGGCTTGAGCCGCGAGCACCGCGCGCTGGATCGTGCGGTCGTCTCTGCCGTGGACGGCAAGTGCGCCGGCAAGCCCGGCACCGTCGACGGCAAGCCGCAGACGACCACCGGCACGGTGGTGTACGTCTGGAAGCTCGAGTGACGCGTCACCTCGCGCTGCACCCCAACGATCGCCACCCGCGAAACCCCTGAATGTCTGATTGCGCGCCGACACCCCCAGGCGCATCCCCTGTCGGAGAAAACATGTCCAAGAGCCTGTCCCTGCGTGCCGCCGTCGGCGCTGCACTGATCTTCACCGCTGCCGTCTTTGCCCTTCAGCCCGCGCCGGCCTTGGCGCAGGCCGCGTCCGAGCCGGCACCCGCCGCGGCGCCGGCCGCCGAGCCGACCGCTGCCCCCGCCGCGCCGGCGCCACTGGAGGCGGTGGTCGAGAAGACCTCGGTCGAGAACCCCTTCGGCCTGGCGGGCATGTGGGCCGCATCGGACCAGGTCAAGCGCGGCACGCTGGTGATCCTGGCCATCATGTCGGTCTGGAGCTGGTACGTGCTGTTCGTCAAGTTCTTCGAGACCCGCGGCATGCTCAAGAGCGGCCGTGAAGGCAGCGAGAAGTTCTGGAAGGCCACCAGCGTGAAGGCTGGCGTCGCCGAACTGAAGGAAGGCTCGGCACTGCACTACATCGCCTCGCAGGGCGTGAAGGCCGCCGACCACCACGAAGGCACGATGGTCGAGGCGATCGACAAGCACACCTGGATCGGCATGTCCATCGAGCGTGCGCTGGGCAACGTGCAGAGCCGCCTGTCGGATGGCATGTCGCTGCTGGCCACCGTGGGCTCCACCGCCCCGTTCGTCGGCCTGTTCGGCACCACCTGGGGCATCTACAACGCGCTGGTCGAGATCGGCCTGAGCGGTCAGGCCTCCATCGACCGGGTCGCCGGCCCCGTCGGCGCCGCGCTGATCCTGACCGCCGTCGGCCTGGCCGTCGCGGTGCCCGCGGTGATGGGCTACAACTGGATGGTGCGTCGCAACAAGACCGTGCTGGACGAGACCCGCGCCTTCTCGGGTGACCTGCTGAACGTGCTGCTGTCCGGCAAGCGCTGATCAGGCCGCTTCAGGCCCGCATCGGCAACGACCGGAGGACCCTCTCATGGCCATGCAGATAGGCGGCGGCGAAGGCGCCGCCGAGGAGCAGCTCAACAACACCATCAACACGACACCGATGGTGGACGTGATGCTGGTGCTGCTGATCATCTTCATGATCACCGTGCCGGTGGTCACGCAGTCGATCAAGCTCGAGCTGCCCAAGGAAAGCAACATCCCGACGCAGACCAAGCCGGAGAACGTCGTGCTGGCGGTCAACCTCGACGGCGACGTGTTCTGGAACATGCAGCGCGTGCCCGACATCGAGACGTTGGTCGAGCGTCTCAAGCTCGAGGCCGTCAAGGAGCCCCAGCCCGAGGTGCACATCCGCGGCGACCTCGCCTCGCGCTACGAGTCCATCGGGCGCGTGGTGGTGGCCTGCCAGCGCGCCGGCATCGCCAAGGTCGGCTTCATCACCGAGCCGCCGGCCGGCGCACAGTAACAGGAGACCCCGATGGCAATGAACGTAGGTTCCGGCGGCGGCGAGAGCGACGTGATGGTGGAGATCAACACCACGCCGCTGATCGACGTGATGCTGGTGCTGCTGATCATGTTCATCATCACGATCCCGATCCAGACCCACGCGGTCAAGCTGAACATGCCGATCGGTACGCCGCCGCCGTCCACCCGCGAGCCGGTGATCGTGCGCATCGACGTCGACTTCGACGGCCAGATCGGCTGGAACGGGGAGATCGTGCCCGACCGCGCCACGCTGGAGGCCAAGCTGGCCCAGGTGGCCGCCGAGCCGGACCAGCCCGAGGTGCACCTGCGACCCAACAAGCTCGTTGAGTACAAGACGGTCGCGATGATCATGGCCTCGGCCCAGCGGCTGGGGGTCACCAAGATCGGCCTGGTGGGCAACGAACAGTTCATGAACTGAACTTCGCTGCCCGGCGAGGGGTCGGCCCGTCACCCGGACCGACCCCGTTTGCTTTTCTTTGCACAAGGAAGATTCACCGATGAAGACGCTGCGCCACCTCGCCGTTGCCCTGATCGCCGCCGGCTGCCTGACCGCCGCCAACGCACAGGGCCTGCGACCCGAGATCGGCAAGCCCCTGCAGCAGGCCGGCGAACTGATCAAGGCCGGCAACGGCCGCGCGGCGCTGGCCAAGGTGCGCGAGGCCGAGGCCGTGGGCAACCGCACCGCCGCCGAGCAGCTGACGATCGACCGCATGAAGGCCGCCGCCGCCCAGCGGGCCGGCGACAACGCCACTGCGGTGCAGGCGCTCAATGCCGTGTTCGGCAAGACCTCGGGCAGCGAGCAGGCGCAGGCCGCCGAACAGCTGGCATTCGCCTACTCGCAGCTTCGGGACTGGGGCAACGCGAAGCAGTGGACCGACAAGGCCCAGCAACTGGGCCGCGACACGCCGGCGCTGCGGCAACTGGAGCAGTACCTGCTGTCGCAGTCCGGTGACTACAACGCCATCGCCAAGGATGCCGCGGCGGCGGTCAGTGCAGCCGAGAAGGCCGGGCAGCGCCCGGCAGAGGGCGATCTGCTGCGCCTGGCCGACGCGCAGCAGCGGCTGAACAACACCAATGGCTACATCCATTCGCTGGAGAAGCTGGTCGCCTACTACCCGAAGAAGGACTACTGGAGCGCCTACCTCGGCCGCCTGACGCGCAAGAGCGGCTTCGGCCAGCGCCTGGGCCTGGACGTGATGCGCCTGCGCCTGGCCACCGACACGCTGGAGACCACCGACGAGTACATGGAGATGGCGCAGCTGGCGCTGCAGGCCCGGCTGCCCGCCGAAGGCCTGAAGATCGTCGACAAGGGCTATGCCAACGGCAAGCTCGGCACCGGGCCTGAAGCCGGCCGGCACCAGCGGCTGAAGGACCTGGCGCTCAAGCGCGACGCCGAGAAGAAGGCCTCGATCGCGGCCGACGAAGCAGCGGCTCAGGGCGAGAAGAGCGGCGATGCGCTGGTCGAAGTGGGCTACGCCTACGTCACGATGGGTCAGGTCGCCAAGGGCATCGGCCTGATCGAGCAGGGCATCGCCAAGGGCGGTCTGAAGAACCCGGAGGATGCCAAGCTCCGCCTTGGCATGGCGCAGATCCAGCAGCCGTCGACCAAGTCCAAGGGCCTGCAGACGCTGCGCTCGCTCAAGGGCAACGACGGCGTGGCGGAGATCGGCCGCCTGTGGACGGTGCTGGCGCGCTGAACCAGGCCCCCAGGCGATGGCCCGCCTCCCCCCGACGGGCCGATCTCCGGCCCCGTCCGAGGATGGGCGAGCGTTCAGCGGCCAGACGCGCTGAGCAGGTCGCGACCGATGATCAGGCGCTGGACCTCGGTGGCGCCCTCGTAGATGCGCAGCGCGCGGATCTCGCGGTAGAGCGACTCGACCGCGGTGCCGACCTTGACGCCCAGGCCACCATGCATCTGCAGCGCGCGGTCGATCACGCGCTGAGCGTGTTCGGTGGCCACCATCTTGGCCATCGCGGCCTCGCGTGTGGTGCGCACCCCCTGCACGTCGCGCAGCCAGGCGGCGCGGTAGGTCAGCAGCGCTGCGGCGTCGATGTCCGCCGCCATGTCCCCCAGGGCGGCCTGGGTCAGCTGGAAGTCGGCGAGGCGTTGACCGGCCATCGGGCGTGACTGGGCATACGCCAGCGCCTCGTCCAGCGCGCGGCGGGCAAAGCCCAGCGCCGCGGCTGCCACCGACGACCGGAAGATGTCCAGCGTGCGCATCGCCAACTTGAAACCCTCCCCTGCCTGACCGAGCAGACGGTCCTTCGGCACCCGGCAGCCATCGAAGCGCAGGCGCGCCAGCGGGTGCGGCGCCATCACGTCGATGCGCTCGGCGATCTCGAAGCCGGGCGTCCCGGCGTCGACGACGAAGGCCGAGATGCCGCGCGTGCCGGGCTGTTCGCCGGTGCGGGCAAAGACACAGTACACATCGGCGATGCCGCCGTTGGAGATCCAGGTCTTCTCGCCGTCGAGCACCCAGGCGTCGCCGTCGTCGCGCGCCGCGCAGCGCATCGCCGCCACGTCGGACCCGGCTTCGGGTTCACTGAGGGCAAAGGCGGTGATGCAATCGCCCCGGGCGACCCGCGGCAGGATGGCCTGCTGCAGCGTCGAGGAGCCAGCCAGCGTGATCGGGCCGCTGCCCAGGCCCTGCATCGCGAAGGCGAAGTCGGCCAGGCCGTCGTGCCTGGCCAGCGTCTCGCGGCACACCACCAGCGAACGCGAATCGAGTGCGTCGCGCATGCCCCCATGGGCCGCAGGCACGCAGTGGCGCAGAACGCCGGCCTCGCCCAGCGCCGCCACCAGCCGGCGGCAGGTGGCGTCGGCGTCGCCGTGGTCCAGCCCCTGGCACGCCACACCGGCCCAGACGTCCAGCGCGCGGGCGAGATCACGGTGCGCGTCGTCGAAGAACGGCAGTTCGAGATGGGCAAGGCGGGTCATCGCTTCTCCTGGTCAGCGACCCATTGTCCGATTCAATTGCTTTAGTTGTAAAGCATTTGACCGGTCGATCGGGCCCGGGATCCGCGGTCAGAATCGACGCCCATGAGCACCTACCCCTCCTGGGCCGAGGACCTCGGCCATGGCGTGCACGCCATCGACACCGGCTTCCATCGCCCGCGCTTCGACGCCGCCTATCTCGTCGTGCAGGACGGCCGCGCTGCCTTCATCGACACCGGCACCAACTTCGCCGTGCCGCGGCTGCTGGCCCTGCTGGAGGCATTGGGTCTGCCGCTCCAGGCCGTGGACCATGTGATCCCGACCCATGTGCACCTCGACCACGCCGGGGGCGTCGGCGCCCTGATGCAGGCCCTGCCGGCCGCCACGGTCTGGGTTCATCCCCGCGGCGCCCGGCACCTGATCGACCCGACGCAGCTCTATGCCGGCGCGCTGGCGGTCTACGGCCAGGCCGAGATGGACCGGGCCTATGGCCAACTGGTGCCGGTCGCCGCGGAGCGCGTGCGCACGACGGACGACGACGGGGTCATCATGCTGGCGGACCGCCCGCTGGCGGTGGCGCACACGCCGGGGCACGCCCGGCACCACCATTGCATCTGGGACGAGGTGACCCGCGGCTGGTTCACCGGTGACACCTTCGGCCTGAGCTATCGCGAACTCGACACGCCCCGCGGGCCGTGGATCGTGCCCACCTCCACGCCGGTGCAGTTCGAGCCCGACGTGCTGAGGGCTTCGGTGCAGCGGCTCCTGGCCCGGCAGCCGGACTGCATGTACCTGACCCACTACGGTCGTGTCGGTGGCGTGCCCCGGCTCGGTGCGCTGTTCCTGTCGCTGCTGGAAGAAACCGTGCAAAGGGCTCGCGCCTTGGCATCGCGGCCCGACCGGCGACGTGCACTGATGAGCATGTTGGCGGACTTGTATGCCGACAGTCTCAAGTCGGAGGAAAGCTCGCTCGATAAGGAAGAAGTGACGGCGCTGCTGGCGCTCGACATCGACCTCAACGCGCAGGGCATCGAGATTTGGCTGGATCGCCAAGGTTGACGAAACTCAAGACCACGTCGATCGAGGAAAAAACCGCTTAGTTCGGCCGCGCTGGAGGTCGAGATATGGTCACGTGGTGCCGTGTGGACGCCACGCGGAGTAACCGATGCGCCAGAACCTGCCCGTCACCGACCAGACGTTCCCGTTTCCGCCGGGTGAGACGCTCGTCTCGACCACAGACCTCAAGGGTCGCATCCTGTACTGCAATCCCGCCTTCATCGCCGTCAGCGGCTACGCGAAGGAGGAACTGCTGGGCCAGCCCCACAACCTGATCCGTCATCCCGACATGCCGGAAGAGGCCTTCCGCGACATGTGGGCCACCATCCAGGCCGGCCTCCCCTGGTGTGCCCCGGTGAAGAACCGGCGAAAGGACGGCAGCTGCTACTGGGTGATGGCCAACGTGACGCCCCTGATGGATGGCGAAACACCGACCGGCTACATGTCGGTGCGCACCGAGCCCTCACCGCAGCAGATCCAGCAGGCGGAGGCGCTGTACGCCACGATGCGCGACGAGGCGGCGCGCGGCAGCCTGGCCCACGTGCTGCGAGGCGGCCACCTGCAGGTCAAGACTGTCGGCGGCAGGATCGCCTCAGCGCTGCGGCTGGGCCTGCGCGGCAAGCTGACGCTGTCGGCCGCGGCCATCGGTGGTGCTGCCTTTGCCGCCGGTGAGGCATCCTCCACGTCGCTGGGCCTGACCGGCTTTGGCGCCGCGACGGCGGCCGCGCTGTCGGCTGGCGTGGCCGGTCTGGTCGGCGGCGCACTGCTGACGCAGGTGTCGGTGTCGCCCCTGCAGCGGGTGCTGGACTTCGCCAACCGGCTCGCCGCCGGCGACCTGACGCAGCGGCTGGAATCGACTCGGAGCGACACCATCGGCCACCTCGAGCGGGCCATGAACCAGCTCAGCGTCAACCTCATGGCGGTAGTGCGTGATGCCCGCAACGAGGTGGCGCACATGCGGGACGCCTCGCGCGAGATCGCAGCCGGCAACCAGGATCTGTCGGCCCGCACCGAATCGCAGGCCTCCAGCCTGGAGCAGACCGCCTCGTCGATGGAGGAGATCACGGGCACCGTGCGCAGCAGCGCCGACGCCGCAGGCACGGCGGCGCAGCTCGCACGGCGCACCATCGAGATCACCCAGCGCAGCCACGCGGCCGTGCAGGCGATGACGGAGACGATGCAGGCCATCCAGCAGTCGTCGCAGCGCATCGGCGAGATCATCCAGGTCATCGACGGCATCGCCTTCCAGACCAACATCCTGGCCCTCAACGCTGCGGTGGAAGCTGCGCGGGCCGGCGAACAGGGCCGGGGCTTCGCGGTCGTGGCCGGCGAGGTGCGGGCCCTGGCGCAGCGCACCACCGGTGCCGCCCGCGAGATCAAGCAGCTGATCGCGCACTCCTCGGAAGAGGTGGACAACGGCAGCCGGCGCACCGACACCGCCCGCCAGACCATGGCCGAGGCGCTGGCGATGGTGGAGAAGGTGGGGCAGACCGTGCGCGAGATTGACACCGGCAGCCACGAGCAGCTCGGCGGCATCTCGCAGGTCAACGAAGCCGTGGCCCACATCGACGGCATCACCCAGCAGAACGCCGCGATGGTCGAGCAGATCGCCGCATCGGCCGCCCAGCTGCAGGCGCAGGCCGAGAACCTGGACGAGGCGGTCTCGGTCTTCCGGCTGGCGGGCAGCGCTGGTCGGCCTGCGGCCGATGCGGTGGTGCTGCGTCGGCAGGCACGGCAGGCGCAAGGCGACGTGGTGAACGCCGCCACCTGAGCCCCGCTACACTTTGCCCCGGACAGACCACCACGGCCCGCAGATGCGGGCCGTGCAACTTCGACGGGAGCACAGCACATGCCAGGGGCGATCCGCTTCGGCCTCGACGGCCGGGTGGCCGTGATCACCGGCGCCGCGCAGGGCATCGGCGCCGCCTGCGCGCGCCGCCTGACAGCCGAGGGCGCCGCCGTGGCGCTGTGGGACATGGCAGACGCCGCCGGCCAGGCACTGGCCGAGGAACTGGCGGCCGAGGGCGCCCGCTGCCTCTACCAGCACTGCAACGTGGCCGCGAAGGCCGACGTCGACGCCGCCCTGGCCGCCACGCTGCGGGCCTTCGGGCGCGTCGATGCGCTGGTGAACAACGCCGGCATCTTCAAGGCCGCCGAGTTCCTCGACATCACCGAGGCCGACTGGGACGCCGTGCTCGACGTCAATCTCAAGGGCTCGTTCCTCGTCGGCCAGGCCGTGGCCCGGCAGATGGTGCAGCAGGGCGGAGGCGCCATCGTCAACATGAGCTCGGTCAACGGCACGCTGACCATCCCCACGATCGCCAGCTACAACGCCAGCAAGGGCGCCATCAACCAGCTCACGCGCGTGATGGCGCTGTCGCTGGCCGACATGGGCATCCGCGTCAACGCCGTGGCGCCGGGCACCATCGCTACCGAGCTGGCGAAGAACGCCGTGCTGACCAGTGACGAGGCCCGCACCCGCATCCTCAGCCGTACCCCGTTGAAGCGGCTGGGCGAGCCGTCGGAGATCGCCGACGTGGTCGCCTTCCTGCTGTCCGACGCCGCCAGCTACGTCACCGGTGAGATCGTCACCGTCGACGGCGGCCGCATGACCCTGAACTACACCCTGCCCGTCTGAACTTCGCCCCGTGACCGTATGAGCGTGCTCTTTCCCTCCAGCGGCACTGCCGCCTCCGCCCCGCCCGCCACCGCCGCGGCGGCACCGAACGACCTGAGCTTCGACATCACCGACGCCGACTTCGAGACCACGCTGGTGCAGCGCTCGATGGAGGTGCCGGTGCTGCTGGACTGCTGGGCGCCCTGGTGCGGGCCATGCCGGCAGCTCAAGCCGCTGCTGGAGAAGCTGGTGCAGGCCTACGAGGGCCGCTTCGTGCTGGCCAAGCTCAACACCGACGAGAACCCGCAGCTCGCCGGCATGCTGGGCCTGCGCAGCATCCCGCACGTGCTGCTGTTCAAGGGCGGCCAGCCGGTGGACCAGTTCACCGGCGCGCTGCCGGAGTCGCGCATCCGCGCCTTCCTCGACCCGCACGTGGGCGCGCCCTCTCCCTCCAAGCAGCTGCTCAAGGCCGCCGCCGAGGAGCCGGACCACGCCCGCGCCGTCGAGATGCTCACCGAAGCGCAGGCATTGGACCCGCAGGAACCGGCCATCACCAAGGCGCTCGAAGAGCGACAGGCGGCGCTGAAGGCGCAGCAGGACTTCGAGGCCAATCGCCCGGCCGGCGATCCGGTCGAACTGCGCGCCCGCATCGAGGCCAACCCGAAAGACCACGTGGCGCGCTTCGACCTCGCCGCGATCCTGGCCCATGGCGGCGACTTCGCCGCCGCCTTCGAGCAGCTGCTGGAGATCGTGCTGCGCGACAAGGGCGAGCACCGTGAGGCCGCGCGCGTGCGCATGGTCGAGTGGTTCGGCCTCTGCCCCGACCCCGCCGTGACCGACCGCGCCCAGCGGCGGCTGGCGATGTACCTGAACTGACCCCGGAACGAGAGCACCATGCGCCTGCTGCACACCATGCTGCGCGTCGGCGACCTGCAACGGTCGATCGACTTCTACACCAACGTGATGGGCATGACCCTGCTGCGCACCAGCGAGAACCCGTCGCAGAAGTACTCGCTGGCCTTCCTGGGCTACGGCCGCAACCCGGAACACGCCGAGCTCGAGCTGACCTACAACTGGGGCGTCGAACAGTACGACATGGGCACCGCCTACGGGCACATCGCCATCGGCGTGCCCGACGCCTATGCCGCCTGCGAGAAGATCAAGGCCAACGGCGGCAACGTCACGCGCGAGCCCGGCCCGGTCAAGGGCGGCACCACGGTGATCGCCTTCATCACCGACCCGGACGGCTACAAGGTCGAGCTGATCCAGCGCGCCGAGGCCACGGCCGACGGCGTCGGCCTGCGCTGAAGCTCAACCGCGCGCCAGCGCCGAGGCCTCGCGCGCCAGGCGCGTGATGCGTGCCCAGTCGCCGCTGGCCATCACGTCGGCCGGCGTCAGCCACGAGCCGCCGCAGACCACCACGTTGTCCAACGCCAGGAAGTCCGGCGCCGTCGCGGGTGTGATGCCGCCGGTCGGGCAGAAGCGCACGTCCGGGAAGGGCCCGCCCAGGGCCTTGAGCATCGGGATGCCCCCGGCCGCCGTGGCCGGGAAGAACTTCAGGAAGTCCAGCCCGTCGGCCTGCGCCGCCATGACCTCGCTGGCCGTGGCCACGCCGGGCAGCAGCGGCAGGCCGGCGTCGCGGCAGGCCTGGCCCACCGCGGCGGTATAGCCCGGGCTGACACCGAACACGCAGCCGGCATCGCGCGCGGCGCGCACGTCGGCCGGGCTGCGCAGCGTGCCGGCGCCCACGATGGCTTCCGGCAGCGCCTTGGCTATGGCTTCCATGCAGGCCAGCGCCGCCGGCGTGCGCAGCGTGATCTCCAGCACCCGCACGCCGCCGGCCAGCAGCGCCTCGGCCATCGGCACCGCATCGGCTTCACGGTGCAGCACGATCACCGGGATCACCGGGCCATGAGGGGTCAGGTCAGCGATCAGGTCGGTCGTCTTCATCAGGGAGTCCTTCACAGCCACGTCACCGCGCCCTCTTCGGCGCTGCGCACGGTGCGGCGCATGCCGCCGAACAGGTCACGGCCCAGGTCATGGGCGTTCGTCAGCGCCGCCTCGGGCGACAGCGGCGCCGGCGTGCGCGCGGCCCATTCGGCCTCGGGCACCAGCGCATCCAGCGTGCCCATCACCGCGTCCAGGCGGATGATGTCACCGTCGCGCAACCGCGCGATCGGCCCGCCGGCCAGGGCCTCGGGGCTCGCGTGGATGGCGGCCGGCACCTTCCCCGATGCGCCGCTCATGCGGCCGTCGGTGAGCAGCGCCACGCGGAAACCCTGGTTCTGCAGCACCGCCAGCGGCGGCGTGAGCTTGTGCAGCTCGGGCATGCCGTTGGCCGCCGGACCCTGGAAGCGCACCACGGCCACGAAGTCCCGCTGCAGCTGCCCGGCCTCGAAGGCGCGCAGCAGCTGCAGCTGGTCGTCGAAGACGATGGCCGGCGCCTCGACCACGTGCCGGTCCTCCGGCACCGCCGAGACCTTGATCACCGCGCGGCCCAGGTTGCCCTGCAGCAGCTTCAGGCCGCCGGTGGCGGAGAACGGCGCGGCCGCGGTGCGCACGATGCCCTCGTCGCCCGGCGCCGCCGGCAGCGCCTGCCAGCGCAGCGCACCACCATCGTCCAGCGACGGCAGCCGCGTGTAGGCCGCCAGACCCTCGCGGGCCACCGTCATCACGTCGCCATGCAGCCAGCCGCCCGACAGCAGCTCGCGCAGCACGAAGCCGGGGCCGCCGGCGGCCTGGAACTGGTTCACATCGGCACTGCCGTTGGGGTAGACGCGGGCCAGCAGCGGGACCACCGCGGACAGGTCGGCGAAGTCGGTCCAGTCGATCAGGATGCCCGCGGCACGCGCCACGGCCACCCAGTGGATCAGGTGATTGGTGGAGCCGCCGGTGGCCAGCAGCGCCACCATCGCGTTGACGATGCAGCGCTCGTCCACCAAGCGCCCGATCGGCGTGAACCGCCCGCCATCGCGCCGGATGTCGAGCACGGTGCCCACCGCCGCCTGGGTCAGCGCCGTGCGCAGCCCGTCGTGCGGGTGCACGAAGGCGCTGCCGGGCACGTGCAGGCCCATGGCCTCCAGCAGCATCTGGTTGCTGTTGGCCGTGCCGTAGAAGGTGCAAGTGCCCGGGCCGTGATAGGCGGCACTCTCGGCGGCCAGCAGTTCGTCGCGCCCCACCTGCTTGCTGGCGTACGCTTCGCGCACCTTGGCCTTCTCGCCGTTGGACAGCCCGGTGCTCATCGGCCCGGCCGGCACGAAGACACAGGGCAGATGACCGAAATGCAGCGCACCGATCAGCAGCCCGGGCACGATCTTGTCGCACACGCCCAGCAGCAGTGCGCCGTCGAAGACATCGTGCGTCAGCGCCACCGCTGTCGCCATGGCGATGGTGTCGCGCGAGAACAGGCTCAGCTCCATGCCCGGCAGGCCCTGGGTGACGCCGTCGCACATCGCCGGCACGCCCCCGGCCACCTGCACCGTGGCCCCTGCAGCGCGCGCGGCCTCGCGGATCTGCGCCGGATAGCCCTCGTAGGGCTGGTGAGCCGAAAGCATGTCGTTGTAGGCGGTCACGATGCCCAGATGCGGTGCACGTTCAGCCACGATGCGCAGCTTGTCGGTGCCTGGCAGGGCCGCGAAGGCGTGCGCCACGTTGGCACAGCCCATGCGATCGGACCCGCGCGGACGCGCCGCCAGCCGGTCCAGACGTTCGAGGTACGCCTGGCGAAGGCCGGCACTGCGGTTGCGGATCCTGTCGGTGACCGCCTGCACGGCTGGGTGGCGGGCGGGCGTCGGCGCTTGGCTCACGTGTTCGGCTCCGGATGTAACCTGTGAATTCATTATCGAGTAACTCGGTTACATGGTCAACCGGGCCGCTGCATCACCCGCCGGACATCGAGGCGCTCCTCCGCGACCTCCGGCAACGATTCGGACCGCGCCGGGCGCTCTGGGTCTTCGGCTATGCGTCCCTGATCTGGCGGCCGGAGTTCGACGCCGAGGAATGCCGCCCAGCGCGGGTCCAGGGCTGGCACCGCGCCCTGCGGATGCGCTCGCACATCAACCGCGGCACGCCCGAGCGTCCCGGGCTCGTCTTCGCCCTGCTCTCCGGCGGTGCCTGCCGCGGCGAGGTGCACCGGCTGCCCACGGGCAATGCCGAGGCCGAACTTCACCGCCTCTGGGCCCGCGAGATGCCCACCGGGGTCTACACGCCTCGGTGGCTGCCTTGCCATACACCGACGGGCATGGTGCCGGCGCTGGCCTTCACGCTTAGCCGGCGCCACCAGGCCTGCCTGGCACCGCTGGACGATGTGGCGATGCTGGACGTGCTGCGCCACGCCCGCGGGCGCTACGGCACCACGCTGGACTACCTGCTGCAGACGGCCGAGGCCTTGCGAACGCGGGGCATCCGTGACCGCGAGATCGAGCGGCTGGTGGCCCTGGCGAGCCGGCATCGGCTGCTGCCGCCGACCGAGGCATCCTGAGCCGGTGCGCTCAGTGCGCGGCGCTGGAGCCTTCCTGGGCCATTGCGGCCCGCAGCGCGGCGAGGTCGGCCTCGGTGTCGACATCGAGCAGCACGCCAGGGTCGTCGAGGTCGACCGCGGCTGCCGGGTAGCGCGCCATCAGCCGGCGCGCCCCTGCCTCGCCCTCGAGAGCGACGAGTTCGGAGAACAGTTCGGCCCCGAAAGCCTGCGGGTAGCCTGCCCGACCCTGGTGCTGCGCGTAGGCCACCGGGTGCTCGGCCAGCGCGCGGCCGACAGCGATGATCGACGCGGCCTGCACCAGCGGCATGTCGCCGGGCAGCGTCACCCAGCCCGGGGCTGCGCCGTGCGCAGCCACACCGGCAGCGATGGAATGACCCAGGCCACGCGCCGCTTCGTCCACGTCGAGCACGACCAGGTCGCGCGTGGCCACCCAGGGGCTCACCAGGGGCACGAGCGCAGGTGTCAGCACCACGCACAGCGGCCATCCGGTGGCCATGGCCTGGTGGATGGTGTGGCCCAGCACGCTGCGGGTGCCCAGCGTCTGGGTCAGCTTCTGCCCAGCCGCACCGAAGCGCCGGCTGGGGCCGGCCGCCAGGATGACGATGCTGGGTGAGGCTGTCATGACCATGCCGCTTGTGAAGGCGAGCATCGTCTCGCTTGGCACCACGGCACAGTCGGAGCTTCACTTACGTTCTTGCCCCTAAGGGATGCACCGGGCTTCCTATACTGCCGTGATGGACATCGCCGACCTGCGCAAGAGCTACGAGCGCGACGCGCTCGACGAACACGCGGCCCACGCCGACCCGCTGCGCCAGTTCGAACACTGGCTGCAGCAGGCGCTGAATGCCCGACTGCCCGAACCCAATGCGATGACGCTAGCCACGGTGGGTGCCGACGGCCGACCGTCGACCCGGGTGGTGCTGATCAAGGGCTGCGACGCGCGCGGCATCGTCTGGTACACGAACTACCACAGCCGCAAGGGGCGGGAACTGGCGATCCACCCTTTCGCCGCGCTGCAGTTCCACTGGGTCGAACTCGAGCGCGTGGTGCGCATCGAGGGGGCCGTGGAGCGCACCAGCGACGCGGAGTCCGACGCCTACTTCGCCAGCCGGCCGCTGGATTCGCGCATCGGTGCCTGGGCCTCGCCACAGAGCGAGGTGATCCCGTCTCGCGCCACCCTGGTGGCCAACGCGGCCCAGGTCTCGGCGCGCCACCTGCTGAACCCGCCTCGGCCGCCACATTGGGGCGGGTTCAGGCTGGTGCCCGACCGCTGGGAGTTCTGGCAGGGCCGCAAGAGCCGTCTGCACGACCGGCTGCGCTACCGGAAGGAAGGCAGCGACGGCGCCTGGATCATGGAGCGCCTGGCGCCGTGACGCGCTGCGCGGCCAGCCGGTCCAGGCCGGCCAGGAAGCGGTCGAAGTCGATGGGCTTGGTCCAGTAGTCGTCGAAGCCCTGGGCGTGCGCGGCGCGGATGTCCTCCGGCAGGGCGCCAGCCGACAACGCGACGATCCTGCAGCCGGCGGTGAGCGGGTCTGCGCGCAGGCGCGCGGCCACGGCGCTGCCATGCATGTCGGGCAGGTGCAGGTCCAGCAGCACCACGTCCGGCGGGTCAGCGGCCGCGGCGGCCAGACCGCTCTGCCCGTCGGTCGCGCAGGCCAGGCGCATGCCTGGCCGCAGGGCCACCAGTTCCTGCACCAGCAGCATGTTGACCGGGTTGTCCTCGATGCACAGCAGGGACAGCGTTCCGTCCGCCTGGGAGGGCGTTGACGGCGTCGAGACCGCCAGCGGAATCTCGACCAGCAGCGCGCTGTCGGTGGGGTCGCTGTTCAGCCAGCCGACCTTGGCCCCCAGTCGTGTCAACGCCTGGCGGACGAGGTCCAGGCCGACCAGCGGATCGCCGTCGCTGCCGTCGCGAGGCGCGTGGACCGGGGCGTCGAACAGCAGCTCGCGCTGCTGCGCATCGAGCTGCGGGCCCGCGTCGCTGAACACGAGCTGCGCCCAGGGCGGTGTGAGCGCCACGGTCAAGGCCACATGCCCGCCACGCTCGTTGCGCCGCACCGCATGCGCGGCCAGGTGGCGCAGGGCCTGACCGAGCCGGCGACGGTCCGTCGCCACCTGAACGGGTGGCAGCGCCGCCGGCAGCTGCAAGGCCACGCCACGCAGACGGGCCAGCGGCTCCACCGCCTCGCGCAGCGCCGCCACGACCGCGTCCAGCGCAACCGGTGCCGTCACCGGCGGCTCGACATCGGCGTCCAGTGCAGCCAGCTCGAACACGTCGTCGATCATCGACAGCAGTTCGGCACCCGCGGCATCGATGCGCGCCAGCCGCTCGCGCTGTCGCGGGCTCAGCGGGTCCAGCGCATCCTGCGCCATCACCTGCGCAAAGCCGAGCACCGCGTTCAAGGGCGTGCGCAGGCGGTGGCTCATCATGGCCATGAAGGCCGACTTCTCGCGGCTGTCGCGTGCGACGCGCGCCGCCTCCTGGCGCAGCGCCTCCTGGCGGACCTGCTCGGTCACGTCCAGGTGCATGCCCATCGCCACGCGCTGCCCGCCCAGGTCGAGGCGGCGAGTCCACGCGCGGACCCAGCGTTCGACGCCGTCGTCGCCTCGCGTGAGCACCGTCATCAGCGTCTCCGGGGCCCAGGCGGCCACGTCGGCGTCGAGCGTGCGCCTGGCCTCGTCACGGCTGGCCGGCTGCACGTAGGTGTCGAGCCATTCGTCCATCGTCGGCGGCAGCAGCGCCGGGTCGCGGCCGTACAGGCGGTACATCTGCGCGTCCCACACCACCGCGTCGCCACCGGCGTTGCGCTGCCAGAAGCCCACGCCCATGGCCTGGGCCACCAGGCGCGTCTGGGCCGCCAGCGCTTCGGCGCGTGCACGTTCCGCGTCTTCGCCGGTCAGGTCGAGCGAGACCCCCATCAATGCCGTGACCCGCCCTTCCCCGTCACGCAGGGCGACCCGCCGGGTGAGCAAAGTCTTCCAGCCACCGTCTGCGGTGCGGTAGCGCGCGACCGCGTCGACGATGCGCCGACTCGCCATCGCGGCTTCGGCAGCCTGCACGATGGCCGGGCGGTCCTGCGGATGGATGCTGTCGCGGATGTCGGCCAGTGCAATGCCGGCCGGGTCCGGCGTCATGCCGACGACCTGGAAGCCCACCGCATTGAAGAACACGCGTTGCGCCGCCAGGTCGATGGTCCACACCGACACCCCGGCCATCGAGAGTGCGCGCTGCAGGAACTGGCGGGACTGTTCGCCCTGCTGCAGCCGCCTGCCCACGCCCGTGTCGTCGATCATCACGCCAACCAGCCGCACGGCCTGCCCCGTGGGTGAGCGTTGGACGGCGAAGATCGAGTGCATCAGGCGGACGTCGCCATCGGGGCGGACGAACCTGAAGTACACCTCCCCGGGCGCCTGCTGCGACGGCAGCGTGCGGAAGTGCGCATCCAGCGCATCGCGGTCGTCCGAGTGCACATGGGCCAGGAAGCGAGGCCAGGCGGGCGCGCCGGCGGCGGCGTCGAACCCGGTCATCGCGAACAGGCCGTCGTCCCAGTGCGCGCCATCGCCTTCCAGGTCGCGCGAGAACAGGCCGATGCGGCCGCTGCCCTGCAGCAGCTGCAGCGGATCCTGCCCGGATTCGGTGCGCTCGCCCGCCAACGCCTCAGCCCGCCTTCAGCCGGTGGCGGAAGCTGCGCTCGAACTTCTGCACCTTCGGCGCGACGACGAAGGCACAGTAGCCCTGCCCCGGGTGGTTGGCGAAGTAGCGCTGGTGATAGGCCTCGGCGGGCCAGTAGTTGCGCTCCGGCGCCACCTCGGTGACGACACGCCCGCCGTGCGCGGCGTTGGCCTCGGCGAGCACGGCGTCGATCACCGGGCGCTGGGTCTCGTCGTGCCAGTAGATGCCCGAGCGGTACTGCGGCCCCACATCGTTGCCCTGCCGGTCCTTGGTCGTCGGGTCGTGCACCACGAAGAAGATCTCCAGGATCTCGCGCAGACCGATGCGCTCGGGGTCGAAGTCCACCCGGACGACCTCGGCGTGGCCGGTGTCGCCTTCGCAGACCTGCTGGTAGCTCGGGCGGTCGACATGCCCATTGCTGTAGCCCGATTCCACCGCCGTGACGCCGTCCACCCGCTCGTAGACCGCCTCGACGCACCAGAAGCAGCCGCCTGCCAGCGTGATCCGTTCGCTCGCCATCTTGCCTCCTTACACTAGCCGACCATTATCGACACCGACCCGGGCCGGCAGCGTGAACGACCTCATCGTGACATTCGGACTGGAAGGCTGGAAACCGCTGGTGTCCGCCCTGCTGCTGCCGCCGCTGCCGCTGCTGCTGCTCGTCCTGGTGGGCGCGCGGCTGATGTTCCGCCGGCGCCTGCTGGCCTGGAGCCTGGTGCTCGTGGGCTGCAGCGCCCTGCTCCTGCTGTCGATGCCCGCCTTCGGCAAGTGGATGCGCGCCACCGTGCACCCGGTGCCACCGGCACTGAGCGACGAGCGCCTGGCCGACCTGCTGCGCGAGCCCATGCCCACGGCCATCGTCGTGCTGGGCGGCGGCAAGCGCGAGCTGTCGCCGGAGTACGGTGTCTCCAACCTCAGCCTGCTGGGCCTGGAGCGCCTGCGCTACGGCGTGTGGCTGGCGCGTCGCACCAAGTGGCCGATGCTGTATTCCGGCGGTCTGGGCCATGGCGGCCGGCCCGGCGCCACCGAAGCCGAGATCGCCGCGCGGATCGCCGAGCGCGAATTCGGCCTGCCCTTCCGCTGGCTGGAGGACCGCTCCCGCGACACCACCGAAAACGCGCTGCTGTCGGTGCCCATCCTGCGCGAGCAGGGCATCCAGCGCATCGTGCTCGTCACCCACGACTTCCACATGCGACGAGCCCTGCGGGGCTTCGAACGTGCCGCCGCCCGCGAAGGGGTTGCGCTGACCGTGGTGCCCGGGCCGGTGGGCATGACGCCGGTCTACGAATGGGAAGCCAGCGACTTCCTGCCGGGCCGCCAGGGCTGGTTCGACAGCCACCTGCTGCTGCACGAGATGCTGGGCTACGCGCTCGGGGCCTGAGCGACGGCAGTCGCCGCCACGTGCTGCGAGCCAGATGGCCGGCGCCGGGTGCACACCAGCCCGCGGTCAGCGCACCGGCAGCACCAGCGGCTGACGGCGTGCTTCCTCCTGCGCGCGCCGCTCGGCCGCCTCGGCCGCGGCCGCCGCACGGGCCTGCGCCGCCCGCAGGTCGGCCACCCGCTGGGCGTGTTCCTTGGCGTTGGACAGCCTGAAGGCATCCATCTGCAGCGCGTCGACCTGCAGGCCCAGTTCGGCGAAGCGCTCGTTGAGACGCCACCCGGCGTTGACATCGCCGCCCATGGCCGCCACGACCTCGTTGGCAAAGAGGTCGGCACTGCCGACCACGCTGTCCACGGCGATCGCCCGTTCGGCCTGCTGTTCGGCGGCTGACAGCAGCATGCCGGCCCCAGGCACCGCCGCGGCCAGGATCTTGCCGACGACGAAGGCGGTGGCCACGTTGGCGGAGTCGCGTGCCTTGCCCAGGGCCTTCTCGCTGGCCTGGAAGTAGGTGCCGAATGCCGCCAGCCAGCGGAACTCGTCGCGCGCCCGCGCCTCGAGCATGGCGTTGGCCGGGATCTTCACGCGCACCGCGCCATTGCGTTCGAAACGGTCTGGCTCGTGGTCGAAGCCGGTGGCCGTGACGCTGCCGGCGCAGCCGGTCTGGGTGTCCACCTCCAGCGTGCGGCCATCCTTCAGCGTCACTGTCATCGGCTTGCCGGCCTTGGCCTCCTCGCGGGCCTGCAGCATCACGTCCCAGAAGGGCTGCTCGGAGTTCGACAGCGGCGAGGACCCGCGCAGGATGGCCCCGAAATCGAAGCGCGTGCCGCCCTGCGGCAGCTGGCGGCCGTTCACGGCGACCACCACGTCGCCCACGTGCAGGTCGTCCGGCGCGCCCTCGTCGAGCCAGGCCACGCGCCACTGCTCGTCCATGCCGGTGACCTCGGTGTACAGCGAGAGATCATCACTGTCGAGCCGGCGACCCACGGTGCCCAGGGACCAGAGCACGAAAGGCTCGATCTCGGTGGTGGCGTCGCACAGCACCTCGGCGCTCCAGGCCACCTGGATGGCCGCGGCACGGAACTGCACCTCGCGCTCGTAGCGGGTCTTGAACACCACGCGCTTGAAGTCCTTGGGGTCGTAGCTGGCGGTCTGCTGCGCCTGCGCCGGCAACAGCCACGCCGCCAGGATCACCGCCGCCAGCGCCCGCATCAGAACACCAGCGCCACGATGAACAGCCCCACCATCATGAACGCCAGCACCACCTTGGCGATCATGCCCAGCATCATGCCCAGCCAGGTGGCCGTGCCCACCTTCAGCGCCTGCCCGTGGTCGCGGCGTGCGATGTACTCGCCGACGGCCGCCCCCACCAGCGGCATGAACAGCACGCCCACCAGGCCCATGAAGAGCCCGACGACGGTGCCCAAGGCGGCGCCGATCAGCGCTTCGGTGCTGGCCCCGACCCGCCTGGCGCCCATCAGCCCGGCCACGTAGTCCAGCACCCAGGCCAGGGCCGCCAGCACGGCGACGAGGGTCAGCGTGAGGCCACCCACGCGCGTGAAGTCGTCGATCCACGCGCCCAGCGCGATGCCGGCGAGCACGAGTGCGGTGCCCGGCAGCGCGGGCAGGATGGTGCCGGCGAGGCCGGCGAGGATGAGCGCTGCGCTGAGCAGCCAGAGCCAGACCGAAGGGTCCACGGGTCTCCGAACGGCGGTGACGGGTCAGTACCGAGGATACGGCCAGAATCGCGTGTTTCAAGATGACACGCCCCGACGAACCGCCACGGACTGCACTGCGCGCGCACGTGGGCTACATGCGCCTGTGGTGGTCGCGCCTGGCCGGCGTGGGCGCCGGCCAGATGCTGATGGTGGCCGTGGGCTGGCAGATCTACGACCTCACCGGCTCCGCCTGGGACCTGGGCCTGGTGGGTCTGCTGCAGTTCCTGCCGGCGCTGCTGCTGGCCCTGCCCGCCGGGCAGCTGATCGACCGTTGGCACCGGGGCCGCATCCTGGCCGCCTGCATGGCGGTGCTGGGGGCGGCGGCCGTGCTGCTGGCCGTGGCCAGCCACGGTGGCTGGGTCACGCGCGACGGGCTGCTGGCACTGTCGGTGCTGCTGGGCGCGGTGCGGGCCTTCCAGCTGCCGGCCACGCAGGCGCTGACGCCGCTGCTGGTGCCCTCGGCGCTGCTGTCGCGCGCGCTGGCCTTCAGCTCCGGTGGGCTGCAGGGCGCGGTCATCGCCGGGCCGGCGCTGGGCGGCCTGGTCTACGGCGCCGGGCCTGCGGTGGTGTACGCGCTGTGCGCCATGCTGTTCGCGCTGGCCACCGGCCTGACGCTGGCCATCCGGTACGAACATGCGCCGCCGCCGCACGAACCCGTCAGCGCGGCCACGCTGCTGGCCGGCGTGCGCTTCGTGTTCGCGCACAAGGTGGTGCTGGGCGCCATCTCGCTGGACCTGTTCGCGGTGCTGCTCGGCGGCGCCACCGCCCTGCTGCCGATGTTCGCGAAGGACGTGCTGCAGGTCGGCCCCACCGGCCTGGGCCTGCTGCGCGCCGCACCCGCGGTCGGTGCGCTGGCGATGTCGCTGTGGCTGGCGCGGCGGCCCATCGTGCGCCGGGCCGGCGCGCAGCTGCTGGGCGCCGTGGCCCTCTACGGTGCGGCGCAACTGGCCTTCGGCCTGTCGCCGTGGTTCTGGCTGTCGATGGCCGCACTGGCCGTCTCCGGCGCAGCGGACATGGTCAGCGTCATCGTGCGCCAGACGCTGGTGCAGCTCGAAACGCCGGATGCGATGCGCGGGCGCGTGAGCGCTGTCAATGCGCTGTTCATCGGCGCGTCGAACCAGCTCGGCGAGTTCCGCGCCGGCGCCACCGCGGCCCTCATCGGCGCGGTGGGCTCGGTGATCGTCGGCGGCCTGGGCACGCTGGCCGTGGCCGCGCTGTGGCGCCGGTGGTTCCCGGCGCTGGCGGCCCGCGACACGCTGGACGCGGGCCGCCGCTGAACGCGGTTTACTTGGCCAGCCGCGCCGCGACCTCGGCGATGCGCTGGCCGAAGGCCTTGGCCGTGGCCAGATCGCCGGCCACCATCTCGTCGGGCGAGGCGTCCGACGGTGTGGCCGTCATCAGGCCGGAGAAGCTGGCCACGTAGTTGATGTCGTCGCGCGTGGCGGCCTTGCTGTTGCTGGGCATCAGGCCGGTGCCCACCCACAGCATGCTGTGCTGCTGGCTCAGCGTGAACAGGTAGTGCAGCGTGGAGAGCTTGTCGCCGTTCATCGACGCGGAATTGGTGAAGCCCGCCGCCAGCTTGTTCTTCCACTGCTGCGTGAACCAGGGCTTGCTGCTGGCGTCGGCGAACTTCTTGAACTGCCAGCTCACGGTGCCCATGTAGGTGGGCGAGCCGAAGACGATGGCGTCGGCCGCGGCCAGCTGCTCCCAGCCGCCGTCGGGCAGGTTGCCTTCGGCGTCGATGGCCAGCAGCGCACCGCCGCTGCCTTCGGCCACCGCCTGGGCGACCTTCGTGGTGTGGCCGTAGCCGCTGTGGTAGACGATGACGATCTTGCTCATGGTGTCCTTCTGGATGTGGTCGGGTTCAGGGGTGGAGATCGAAGACGAGCACTTCCGCGTCACGGCCGTGCTTCAGGGTCAGCGTGGTTTCGCCGTCCAGCGTCAGCGCATCGCCGGCTGTCAATGCGTGGCCATTGGCTTCGAGGCTGCCGCGCACGAGGTGCACGTAGACCGGCCTGCCGGGCCTGCAGTGGCAGCGCCACGGATTCGTCGCCGTCGAACAGGCCGGCGTACAGGCGGGCATCGGCATGGATCGTGACCGCACCCGTGGCTGCGGCCTGCGCGCGGCGGCGCCGCCACCAGGGCCAGCTTGCCGCGCTTGGCCTCGGCACCGAAGGTCTTCTGTTCGTAACCGGGGGCGATGCCGGTGCGGTCGGGGATGATCCAGATCTGCAGGAAATGCGTGGTCTGGCCAGCGTGGTTGAACTCACTGTGGCGCACGCCGGTGCCGGCGCTCATGCGCTGCACCTCACCAGGCAGGATGGCGCCGTCGTTGCCCATGCTGTCGCGGTGCGCCAGCGCGCCGTCGAGCACGTAGCTGACGATCTCCATGTCGCGGTGGCCGTGGGTGCCGAAGCCGGTGCCCGGGGCGATGCGGTCCTCGTTGATGACACGCAGGTTGCCCACGCCCATGTGGGCCGGGTCGAAGTAGTCCGCGAAGGAGAAGCTGTGGAAGCTCTTCAGCCAGCCGTGGTCGGCATAGCCGCGGTCGGAGGATTTGCGCAACGTGATCATGGGTGCAATGGTGCGGGCGTCGCGGTGCACCGCCATCGGCAAGGCCTTCACGACGCTGTTCAATCGATTTGAAGGCGACAATGACGTGGAGACAGACGCCATGCCCCATCGCCGCAACGCCCTGACCCCCGAAGCCCTGGCCATGGTCGACGCCATCGCCCGCACCGGCAGCTTTGCCGCGGCCGCGCGCGAGATGGGCAAGGTGCCCTCGGCGCTGACCTACAGCGTGCGCCAGCTGGAGGATGCGCTGGACGTGCTGCTGTTCGACCGCAGCTCGCGCCAGGCCCAACTGACGCCCGCCGGCACCGAACTGCTGGTGGAAGGCCGGCGGCTGCTGCAGGAGATGGACGCGGTGGCCAACCGCGTGCGTCGCGTGGCCGGTGGCTGGGAGACCGAGCTGTCGATCAGCGTGGACGACATCGTCTCGCCGACCACGATGTTCGAGCTGATCGAGACCTTCAGCGGCCTGTGCACCGGCGATGGGGAGGCCGGTTCCGGCGGCGGCACCCGGCTGCGCCTGCGCAACGACGTGCTGGCGGGCACCTGGGAGGCGCTGGTGCACGGCCAGGCCGACCTGGCCATCGGCGTGGCCGGCGACTTCGCCAATCCCGGCGGCATCCAGCTCGAGCCGTTGGGGCACGTGGATTTCGTCTTCTGCGTCGCCCCCCACCACCCGCTGGCGGGTGCGCCCGACCCGCTGACGCCCGATTGCCTGCTGCAGCACCGTGCCGTTGCCGTGGCCGACACCGCCCAGCGCCTGACGCCAGTGACGGTGAACCTGCTGCCCGGCCAGGACGTGCTGACCGTGCCCAGCCTGCGCCTGAAGCTCGAGGCCCTGCTGCGCGGTCTGGGCTGTGGCTACCTGCCCGAGCCGCTGGTGCGCCCGCACCTGGACGCCGGCCATCTGGTGGCCAAGCGCGGCCCGCGCGGCGACCGGCCGGTGGCGCTGCACTACGCCTGGCGCGGCGACCGCAGCGGCCTCGGCCTGGGCCGCGCGCTGCGGTGGTGGCTGGACCAGCTGGCCAAGCCAAAGACGCGCGAGGCGCTGCTGCAGCGGCAGGCGGGCCGGCTGCCGGGCTGAACGTCGCAGGCCGACCGTGCCGGTGATCGGCCGCTTTGCCCCGTCGCCCACCGGGCCGCTGCACGCCGGGTCGCTGGTGGCGGCGCTGGCCAGCTGGCTGGACGTGCGGGCACAGGACGGCCGCTGGCTGGTGCGCATCGAGGACGTGGACCGGCCGCGCTGCCCGCCGGGCATGGACCAGGTCATCCTCGGCCAGCTGGCCGCCTGCGGCCTGCACCCGGACGAGCCCGTGCTGTGGCAGTCCACGCGGGACAGCGCGTATGCGCAGGCGCTGCAGCAGCTGGCCGAGGCGGGCGCCGCCTACCCCTGTGCCTGCACCCGGGCCGACATCGACCGTGCGCTGGCCGCGCAGGGGGTGGTGCATGAGCGCTTCGCCGAGCGCGTCTACCCTGGCACCTGCCGCCCCGAGCGTGGCGGGCTGCGGGGTCGCCCGGCGCGTGCCTGGCGGCTGCAGGTGCCGCCGGGCACCGTGCACTGGCACGACCGCCGGCTCGGCGCGCAGGCCCAGGACGTGGCCACCGAGGTCGGCGACTTCGTGCTGCGGCGCGCCGACGGCCTGTGGGCCTACCAGCTGGCGGTGGTGGTGGACGACGCGCACCAGGGCATCACGCATGTGGTGCGCGGCGAGGATCTGGCCGACAACACGGCGCGCCAGATCGTGCTGCAGCGCGCGCTGGGTCTGCCCACACCGGCCTACCTGCACACGCCACTGGTGCTGGCTGCGGATGGGCACAAGCTCAGCAAGCAGAACGGCGCGGCGCCGCTGGACCTGGCCGATCCGGTACAGGCCCTGCAGGCCGCGGGCCTGGTGCTCGGGCTGCCGGCGATCGAGGCTGACACGCCGGCCCGCTGGCTGGCCCAGGCCGTGCCGGCCTGGGCTGGCATCATCCGGGCTCTTTCAACACGGAGCGACAGCCCATGATCACCACCGCCAGCGGCCTGCAGTACGAAGACACCACCCCCGGCACCGGCGCCGAGGCCCAGGCCGGCCAGCGCGTGCGCGTGCACTACACCGGCTGGCTGCACGACCCGGCGGCCGACAACGGCCGCGGCCGCAAGTTCGATTCCAGCAAGGACCGCAACGATCCCTTCGTCTTCCCGCTCGGCGCCGGCCACGTGATCGGTGGCTGGGACGAGGCGTGCAGGGCATGAAGGTGGGCGGCACGCGCACGCTGCTGATCCCGCCGCAGCTGGGCTACGGCGCCCGCGGCGCCGGCGGCGTGATCCCGCCGAACGCGACGCTGGTCTTCGAGGTGGAACTGCTGGCGGTCTGATCCGTCGGCGGAACGAGCCGCCATGCTCGAGGCCGTGGCCGCGCTGCTGGCCTTCCAGTTGCTGGGGGAGGCGCTGGCCCACGTCACCGGCCTGCCGGTGCCCGGGCCGGTCATCGGCATGGCGCTGCTGTTCCTGGCCTGGCCCTGGCTTCAACGCCTGCACGAGCGGCTGGGTGCGGTGGCCGACACGCTGCTGGCCAACTTCGGCCTGCTCTTCGTGCCGGCAGGTGTGGGCGTGATGCTGCACATCGGCCTCATCGCGCTGTGGTGGGCCCCGCTGCTGGCAGGCATCGTGGTCAGCAGCGCGGTGACGATGGTCAGCGCCGCCTGGCTCTTCCAGTGGCTGCGCCGGAGGGGCGGCGCATGACCTCGCTGTGGGTCTACCTCGGCGCCAGCCCGCTGCTGTGGCTGCTGCTCACGGTGGGCGTGTACGTGCTCGCGCTGCGCCTGCAGCGTGCCGCCGGCGGCACGCCGTGGCTCAACCCGGTGCTGACCTCGGTGGCCGTGCTGGTGGGCGTGCTGACGCTCACCGACACGCCCTACCCCGTCTACTTCGACGGTGCCCAGTTCGTGCACTTCCTGCTCGGCACGGCCACCGTGGCGCTGGCGATTCCGCTGCGCCGCCAATGGGCCGAGGTCAAGGCCACGCTCACGCCGGCGGTGCTGACGCTGCTGGCCGGCAACCTGATGGGCGCGCTGCTGGCCATGGCCATCGTCAAGCTCTGGGGCGCGCCGGCCGCGCTGGTGGCCTCGATCGCGCCCAAGGGCGTCACCGCCCCGGTGGCGATGGCGGTGGCCGAGCGTGTGGGCGGCTTACCCTCGCTGACGGCGGTGCTGGTGATCGCGAGCGGCATCCTGGGGGCGACCATGGCCACGCCGCTGCTGAACGCCGCGCGCATCACCGACTGGGCCGCGCGTGGCCTGGCCGTGGGCATCACGGCGCACGGCATCGGCACCGCGCGGGCGTTCCAGGTGAACATGGTGGCCGGCACCTTCGCCGGGGTGGCGATGGCCGCCTCGACCGTCGTGACCTCGCTGCTCGTGCCACTGCTGGTGCCGCTGTTCGCCTGAGCGGGGGCCGCCAAACCCGGGGCGACCGCCCGGCCGCCCGCCGGGACGACCACCGGGCCGGCCCATGCGGGCCGCGAAACGCTCCGGCGCCGGGCGCTTGGGCTCCAGCCCCGCCACCACCGCCGGCGGGATGTCCTGCGTGGTGAACTGCTCGATGCGGCGCACCATGCCCACGTCGCGGCGCTCGGCCAGCGTCACCGCCAGCCCGCTGCGCCCGGCACGGCCGGTGCGGCCGATGCGGTGCACGTAGTCCTCGGCCTTCATCGGCAGGCCGTAGTTGATGACGTGGCTGATGGTGGGCACGTCGATGCCGCGCGCGGCGACGTCGGTGGCCACCAGCACGCGCAGGTCGCGGGTGCGCAGGCCGTGCAGCACGCGGTTGCGCCGGCCCTGCGGCATGCCGCCGTGCAGCGCTGCGACGCGGTGGCCGAACTGCGCCAGCCGGTCGGCCAGCCAGTCGGCGTCGCGCTGGGTGCTGGTGAAGACCACGGCCTGGTCGATGGCGCTGTCGGCCAGCAGGTGCTCCAGCAGGGCGTCCTTGTGCGCGCCGTCGTCGGCCCAGTGCAGGCGCTGCTCGATGTCGGCGTGGGTATCGGTGTGCGACGCGACGTCGACGCGCTGCGGCTCGCGCAGCAGGCTCTGCGCCAGACGGCCGACGTGGCCGCCGAAGGTAGCGCTGTACATCAGCGTCTGGCGCTGCGCGGGCAGGGCCTGGGCGATGTGCTGGATGTCCTCGATGAAGCCCATGTCCAGCATGCGGTCGGCCTCGTCGAGCACCAGGATCTCCACGTTGGCCAGCACGGCATTGCCGCTGGCCATGTGGTCCATCAGGCGGCCCGGTGTGGCGATCAGCAGGTCCAGCGGGCCGCGCAGCGCCTTGAGCTGCGCGCCGTAGGGCACACCGCCCACCACCGTGGCCACGCGCAGGCCCTGGATGTGACGGCCATAGGTGACTGCGGCGCGCGCCACCTGCTGCACCAGTTCACGCGTCGGGGCCAGCACCAGCACGCGCGGGCCATGGACCAGCTTGCGGTCGCGCTTGGTGCCGTGGCGGTCCTGCTCCAGGCGCGCGGCCAGCACGCGGGTCAGCGCCGGCAGCACGAAGCTGGCGGTCTTGCCACTGCCGGTGCTGGACGAGACCATCAGGTCCTGCCCGGCCAGCGCCGGCGGGATGGCCTGCTGCTGCACGGTGGTGGCGGTGTCGTAGCCGGCGTCGGCCAGCGCGCGCGCCAGGCGCGGGTCGAGGTTCAGGGATTCGAAGCTCATGGTTCTTTGCTCAAGGGTTCAGCGTCGGCATGCCTGCAGGCACGCACGGCCGCACATGGCACCAGCCCGATGCACAACATGGCATCTGGCCCGGCACCCAGGGGGTGGGGTCGCTGAACGCTCGAAGACGAGAACTCGCGGCGACGGCATCGCCGCCGACGGCCGCTGAAGAACTCGCGGCCGGCACGCCGAAAGCCGACGAAGCGGCGGGCGTGGTCAGAGGGGATGAACGGAAGCGCCAGAGTGTATCAGGGTTGACCCGGATCTGCACACAGGCGCTACACTGGTCAGCGGTCGGCAGTTCACCCAGGCGTTGCCGCGCGGGTCCCCCGTGAGCTAAACCTGCCCCTGAGAACCGCGCTTTGCCCGATGGTCCCCATCGCGTGCACCGCGCCGGAAGTCGGCAACCCCCGGCAGACCGCCCGGTCCCAGGTGCATGCATTGATGGAGAGCCGTCCATGCCGTCCGAACCCCTGCCCCTCGCGATCCCCGACCTGTCGTCGTTCGCGCGCGCCCTCAGCCATGCGCTGCAGGCTCACCTGGCCACCAAGCCCGAGCCACCCGGCCACGTCGAGACCCTGAACCTCGTGGCCCGCGCGTTGGGTCAGCGCAACCACCAGAGCCTGCGGGCATCGCTGCGCACGCCGGCGGCGTCGCGCCAGACGGCGGAAGCGCCCGCGGCGCTGAGCGACAACGCCCGCAAGACCCTGGCCCAGTTCGACGCCGAGGGCCGGCTGGTGCGCTGGCCCACCAAGTACACGGTGCAGCGGCTGGCGATGTGGATCCTGTGGACACGCTTCGAGGCCAAGCGGCCCTACACCGAGCGCGAGGTCAACGCCATCCTGAAGGAGGCCAATGCCTTCGGCGACCACGTGACGCTCCGCCGGGAGCTCATCAACCACCGGCTGCTGGCGCGCAAGGCCGACTGCTCGGAATACCGAAAGCTGCCGGCCCGCGCCGACGACGAGGTGCGCGCGCTGCTGCACGCCTGGCGCCAGCAGCGCTGAAGCACCGCCGCCGGTCAGACCGCCAGCAGGTGCGTGCGGTAGTGGATCAGTTCGTCGATCGACTCGTGGATGTCGGCCAGCGCGGTGTGGGCCTGGGCCTTCTTGAAGCCTTCCAGCGCCGCCGGCTTCCAGCGCCGCGCCAGTTCCTTGAGCGTGCTGACGTCGAGGTTGCGGTAGTGGAAGAAGGCCTCGAGCGCGGGCATGTCCTTGGCCAGGAAGCGCCGATCCTGGCAGATCGAGTTGCCGCACATCGGGCTCTTGCCCTTGGGCACGTAGCGCTGCAGGAAGGCGATGGTGTCGTGCTCGGCCTGGGCTTCGTCCACGGTGGAGGCCTTCACGCGGTCGATCAGCCCGCTCCTGCCGTGCGTGCCCTTGTTCCAGGCGTCCATGCCGTCGAGCACCGCATCGCTCTGGTGGATGGCGAACACCGGCCCTTCGACGCGCACCGTGAGCTGCGGATCGGTCACGATGACGGCGACCTCGATGATGCGGTCGTTGACCGTGTCCAGCCCCGTCATCTCGAGGTCGATCCACACGAGGTTGTGTTCGCTGGGGGCGAGCGCGGTGTCGGTCATGGGCTTGGCTTGGCCTGCAGGCAAAGGCGGGATTCTCGCCCAAGCCTACACTGACGGTTTTGCCGCCCCCCGATGAACGCCAACGACCTGTCGCTCGCCTTTGCCGCCGCCGTGCTGGCCTCGCTGGCCGTGCGGCTGTGGCTGCTGACGCGCCAGATGCGGCACGTGGCGGCGCACCGGGCGCAGGTGCCTGCCGCCTTCGTGGGGCGCGTCAGCACCGAGGCGCACCACAAGGCCGCCGACTACACGCTGGCCAAGGGTCGGCTGGCGGTGCTGTCCACCGTGGTCGGTCATGCGGTGCTGCTGGGCTGGACGCTGCTGGGCGGTCTGGATGCGCTCAACCACAGCCTGCTGCCGCTGCAGCCCCTGCTCGGCCCGCTGGGCGTGCAACTGGCGCTGCTGGTGGCCTTCACCGTCATCGGCGCGCTGATCGACCTGCCGCTGGAATGGGTGGCCACCTTCCGCGTCGAGCAGCGCTTCGGCTTCAACCGCCAGACCCGGGCCTGTGGTGGGCCGACCGCCTCAAGGGCGCCGCCGTGGGCGCCGTCATCGGCCTGCCGCTGGCCGCCCTGGTGCTGTGGCTGATGGCCGCCAGCGGTGGCCTGTGGTGGCTCTGGGCCTGGGTGGCCTGGGTGGCGTTCAACGGCCTGCTGCTGGTGCTGTGGCCCACCGTGATCGCACCGCTGTTCAACCGCTTCGAACCCCTGGCCGACGAAGGCCTGGCGCAACGCGTGCAGGCGCTGATGCAGCGCTGCGGTTTCGCCGCCCGTGGCCTCTTCGTGATGGACGGCAGCCGGCGCTCGGCCCATGCCAACGCGTATTTCACCGGCCTGGGCGCGGCCAAGCGCGTCGTGTTCTACGACACGCTGCTCGCCCGCCTGACGCCCGGCGAGGTGGAGGCTGTGCTCGCCCACGAACTCGGCCACTTCAAGCGCCGCCATGTGCTGCAGCGCATGGTCATGATCTTCGGCGCCAGCCTGGCCGGCCTCGCGTTGCTGGGCTGGCTGGCAGGCCAGGCCGGCTTCTACCTCGGCTTGGGCGTGCAGCCCAACGTCGGCACGCCCAACGACGCGCTGGCGCTGATCCTGTTCATGCTTGCCCTGCCGCCCTTCACGTTCTTCCTCGCCCCGCTGGGGGCGGCCGTCTCGCGCCGCCATGAGTTAGAGGCCGACGCCTTCGCCTGCGCGCAGGCCGACGGGCGCGACCTGGCGCGTGCGCTGGTCAAGCTGCACGAGGACAATGCGGCCACGCTGACGCCCGACCCCTGGTACGTGCGCTTCCACTATTCCCACCCACCGGCGGCCGAACGGCTGGCCGCGCTGCCTGCGCCATGAGCGAGCCGGGCCGCTCCCCCAGTCGCTCGTGCCGAAGCCCTTCAAGGGCGAAGGTGTCCCGATGACCACCACCGCCCTGTCCGATGCCGAGGTCGACACCCGCCTGGCCGACCTGCCCGGCTGGCGGCGTGTGGACGGCGCGCTGCACAAGCGCTTCGACTTCCCCGACTACCACCGCACGATGGCGTTCGTGAATGCGGTGGCGTGGATCGCCCACCAGGACGACCACCATCCCGACCTGTCGGTGCACTACGGCCATTGCGTGGTGTGCTGGTCGACGCATTCGGCCGGCGGCATCACCGCGCGCGACTTCGCCAGCGCGGCGAAGGTCGACGCGCTGCTGGCCAACCGCGCGCCTTGACCACCGCCCCGCAGACCGGGCTGGTGGTGGCGGCACACGGCCGCCACCTGATCGTCGAGAGCGCCGACGGCAGCCATCGCCTGTGCCATCTTCGTGGCAAGAAGACCGAAGCCGTGGTCGGCGACCGCGTGCGCTGGGCCATCAGTGGCGACGAGGGCGTGGTCGAGGCGCTGGAGCCGCGCCGCAACCTGCTGTGGCGCCAGGACGAGTGGCGCAGCAAGGCCTTTGCCGCCAACCTCGACCGCATCCTGGTGCTGGTGGCGGGCGAACCGATGTTCTCCGAGTCGCAGCTGACGCGCGCCCTGGTGGCCGCGGCGCACGCGGGCATCGACACCGTCATCGGCCTGAACAAGACCGACCTGCCGGCGGCGGACACGGCCCGCGAGCGCCTGGCACCCTACCGCGCCATGGGCGTGCCGGTGGTCGAACTCGCGCTCAAGGCGCGCCCGGCCGAATCCCTGGCCACGCTGCAGCCCTGGCTGGCGGGCAGGACCACCCTGGTGCTCGGTCCCAGCGGTGCCGGCAAGAGCACGCTGATCAACCGCGCCGTGCCCGGCGCCGACGCCCAGGTGGGCGAGATCTCCCAGGCCCTGGGCACCGGCCGGCACACCACCACCAGCACACGCTGGTACTGGCTGGCCGGGCACGACGGTGCGCTGATCGATTCACCCGGCTTCCAGGCCTTCGGCCTGCACCACGTGCCGGCCACCGACCTGGCGTCGCTGATGCCGGACCTGGCACCCCACCTGGGTGGCTGCCGCTTCTACAACTGCACGCACCGCCACGAGCCCGGCTGTGCCCTCAGGGCGGCGGCCGAGCGCGGCGAGATCGCGCCGTCGCGCTGGCGGCTGTATGGCGAACTGTTCGACGAACTCAGCGCGCCACAGCGCTACTGAGCCCCGGGACGGTCAGGCCACCAGCGCTGCCACCGACAACAGCGCCAGCAGCAGCAGCCACAGCAGCACCGAGCGCCACACCAGGCCCACCACCGACTGCATGTGCCCCAGCTGCGGCGGCATGCCCGGCGTGGCGCCTTCGGCGCTGGCCAGATCGTCCTCGACGCCACTGGTGAAGGTCTTGGAACGGTCCGGCGTCACGCCGGGCGCCGCCGTGCCGCCCAGTTGCACACCCACGGCGCCCGCCGCAGCCGCCAGGATGATGCCCTCGTTGGCGTGACGCCAGAGCACCGCATCGCGCCGCCAGCCGGCCACCGCCTCCTCGAAATTGCCGACGATGGCGAAGCCGAAGGCCGTCATGCGGGCCGGCACGTGGTCGATGCGGCTGAAGGCGCGCTGCGCCACCGCGAGCAGGCCCTCGTTGGCCGGGGCGTCCATCGCGCGGTGCCGGTAGCCCCAGTAGCGGCTGGCGAACTCGGCCATGCGGTAGAAGACCGCGCCCGCCGGGCCGAGGCCCAGCGCGGCCAGCAGCACGAACCAGAAGAACACGCCGAAGACATGCCGGTGCGCCGCCAGCAGCGCGTGCTCGATCACGTGGCGCAGCAGGTCGGTGCGCGGCAGCTCGCTGGCGTCCAGGTGCCGCCATTCGGCCAGCAGCCGGCGCGCCTCGACCTCGTCACCCCGCGTGAGCGCCTCGCGGATGTCGGTGAAGAAGTGGCTGAACTGGCGGAACCCCAGCGTCAGGTACAGCAGCGCGGCCATCAGCAGCAGCCCGGCCACGGCCGACCAGCGGTTGACCCACCACCAGCCCACGGCCACGGCCACGGTCGGCGTGAACACGCCGATCGTCCACACCACCCAGGCGTGGTGCGGCTTGCCGGCATCGAAGGTGCGTCCCGTCCAGCCCACCCAGGCCACCAGGGCGTGGTGGATCGGGTTGTCGCGCGGCAGCGGCTTGACCTGCTCGATCAGGAGCGCGAACAGGACCGCAAAGAAGCTCATTGGTGCAAATGATAGCGAGCGGGCCGACGGGCCTGGTGCCCCACCCCGGCGCCGCGGTTCAACGCACCAGGAAGGCGTAGAGGTTGCGCAACATGGCAGCCGTGGCGCCCCAGATGAAGTACTCGCCGCCCGGGCCCTGCCAGGGCATCGACAGGAAGCGGCGGCGGATGCCTTCCATCTCCCACTCGTGCCGTCGGTGGTGGGCCGGGTTCATCAGGAAGGACAGCGGCACCTCGAAGGCCTCGTCGACCTCGAACGGATCGGGCTGCAGGTCGAAGGGCGGCCGCACCAGGGCCACCACCGGCGTCACGACATAGCTCGTCACCGTGGTGTAGGTCGGCAGGTGCCCGAGGACCTCGACCTGGGCAGGCACCAGACCCACCTCCTCCTGCGCTTCGCGCAACGCGGTGGCGGCAGGGTCGGCATCCTCCGGCTCTGCGCGCCCGCCCGGGAAGCTGATCTGGCCTGCGTGGTCGCGCAGGTGCGCGGTGCGTCGCGTCAGCAGCACGTGCAGGCCGTCGTCGCGGGCCACCAGCGGCATGAGCACCGACGCCGCCATCGGATCCCGGGCCCCGAAGCGCCCGCCATCGCCAGGCCATTCCGGCGTCCACAGCGGCGCGTCGGGCAGACGCGCCCGCAGGAAGTCGGTGGCCAGGCGTTCGGCTGGCACCGGCGGCAGATGGGCATCGGTGCCCGCCACCGGGACGGCCTTCGGATCGACGATGCGCGGCACCGTGCTCATGGGCAACTCGATCGACCATGCAAAAGGCCGCCCTGCCGGGCGGCCTTCGTACGCGACATGGGCGCCAGGCCCACTGTCAGGCCAGCTTCTCCTTGATGCGGGCCGACTTGCCGCTGCGCTCGCGCAGGTAGTACAGCTTGGCGCGGCGCACGTCGCCGCGGCGCTTGACCTCGATCTTGGCGATCAGCGGGCTGTAGAGCTGGAAGGTGCGCTCCACGCCTTCGCCGCTGGAGATCTTGCGCACGATGAAGCTGCTGTTCAGGCCGCGGTTGCGCTTGGCGATGACGACGCCTTCGTAGGCCTGCACGCGCTTGCGGGTGCCTTCGACGACGTTGACGCTGACGATCACGGTGTCGCCGGGGGCGAAGGCCGGGATGGTCTTGTTCAGGCGAGCAATCTCTTCCTGCTCGAGGGTGGCGATCAGATCCAAGGGGTTCTCCATCACGATCATGGCCACCCGGGTTGAATCGGTGTTGGTGGGTGCCAGAGGATCGAAAAGCCTTCCATTATAGCTCGAGAGCGGCCAGGAAGCGCTCATCCTCCCGGCTCAGCCGCCCTGCAGCCCGGGCGGCCTCGATCAGGTCGGGCCGGCGGCGGGCTGTCAGCGCCAGCGACTGCTCGCGCCGCCAGCGTGCGATGCGCGCGTGGTGGCCGGACAGCAGAACCTCCGGCACGCCGTCGCTTGCCCCGTCGGCGCGCGGCAATTGCTCCGGCCGGCTGTAGGCCGGGCCTTCGAGCAGGCCATCGGAAAAGCTGTCCTGCTCGTGCGAGGGTGCCGACAGCACGCCGGGCTGCAGCCGAGCCACCGCATCCAGCAGCACCAGCGCCGCCAGTTCGCCGCCGGAGATCACGTAGTCGCCGAGGCTGATCTGGTGCGTGACGTGCCGGTCCAGCACGCGCTGGTCGATGCCCTCGTATCGGCCGCACAGCAGCACGGCACCGTCGCCCGCAGCGAACTGCTGCACCTGCGCCTGGTCCAGGCGCTGCCCGGCCGGCGTGAAGTGCACCACCGCGGGTGGCGCACCCCGCTCCGCCCGGACGGCCGCCAGCGCCGCCTCCAGCGGCTCGGCCAGCATCACCATGCCCGGTCCGCCGCCGAAGGGGCGGTCGTCGACACGACGGTAGGCATCGGTGGCGAAGTCCCGCAGCGGCCACAGCCGGACGTCGACCTGCCGTGTCTCGAACGCGCGCCGCGTGACCCCCTGCGTCAGGTGCGGGGCGAACAGTTCCGGGAAGATCGTGACGATGTCGAAGCGCATGCGGCCGTCAGAAGCGTCGGGCGCGGCGAACGGGCTTGGTTCAGACCGGCTCGCGGTCCCAGCCCGGGTCCCAGTCGACGTCGATGCGGCGTGCCGCGGTGTCGACGGCATCGACATAGGCCTCGACGAAAGGCACCATGCACTCGCCCTGGCCGTCGTGGGCCGACCGGATCACCAGCACGCAGTGCGGGCCTGTCTCGAGCAGGTGATCGACGCTGCCGAGCTCCGTGCCGGCGCGGTTGACCACGCGGCAGCCGATGAGGTCCACCCAGTAGAACTCGCCGTCGTCCGGTGTCGGGAAGCTGGCACGGGAGACCAGGACGCGCGCACCCTTCAGGGCTTCGGCGGCATCGCGGTCATCCAGTTCCTGAGCGGTGGCGACGACATGGTCGCCCTGCTCGCGCGCCGAGACGATGCGCAGCAACGTCGGCAGCACCGTGGGTGCGCCGGGCTTGCGGGTCGCCGGAGGCTCGATGAACCAGCGTTTGGTGGAGAACAGCGCCTGGGGGTCGGCGGCGAAAGGCAAGACCTTGATCGCCCCCTTGATGCCCCAGGCGCCGGCGACGCGGCCGACTTCGACCGCGTCGTCGGGACGCTCCGGTGGCGGCGCCGACAGACTCGACGCGACGGTCACCGCAGCGCCCGGGTGCCGTTGGCGGTCAGGCCGCGGCCGGTGCGGCCGCCTTCTGGGCCTCGCCGACCAGGCGGGCCACGGTGGGCGACAGCTGGGCGCCCACGCTGGCCCAGTGGCTGACGCGGTCCTGCGCCACACGCAGCTTCTCGGCCGCGCCCGAGGCCACGGGGTTGTAGAAACCCACGCGCTCGATGAAACGGCCGTCGCGGCGCTCGCGCGAGTCGGCGACGACGATGTTGTAGAACGGGCGCTTCTTGGAGCCGCCACGAGCCAGTCGGATCACGACCATGGATATCCTCGCTATTGCCTGAGGCCCGAGGCGCACCTTCCGGGGCGGCGCCAGGCCGGCTGGACTGCCAAGCGCAGGGACACGTGCTGCGCGGCAGGCCGGAACATTCGGCCACGTAGATACGCCCCGGTGTCCTCCGGGGCCGCTGCCGAAAACCGCGCATTATAGACTCCGCGGTCTCACGTTCGACAAGGCCTCCCGTGCGCATCCGCCCCAGCCAGCCGGCCGACCTGCCGGCCATCACCGCCATCTACGCCCACCACGTGCTGCATGGCACCGGCACCTTCGAGCTGGAGCCACCGGACGAGGCGGAGATGGCCCGGCGCATCGCCGACGTCACCGGCAAGGGCCTGCCCTGGCTGGTGGCCGAGGCCCAGCCCGGCGGCGACGTGCTGGGCTACGCCTATGCCAACCACTTCCGCCCGCGCCGCGCCTACCGCTTCTGCGTGGAGGACTCGATCTACCTGGCCCCGCGCGCCCAGGGTCAGCGCATCGGCCGCCTGCTGCTGGCCGAGCTGATGGCCCGCTGCGAGGCCCTGGGGGCGCGCCAGATGCTGGCCGTGATCGGCGATGCCGCCAATGCCGGCTCGATCGGCGTGCACCGTGCGCTGGGTTTCGAGCACACCGGCGTGCTCAAGGCCTCGGGCTGGAAGTTCGACCGCTGGCTGGACGTGATCCTGATGCAGAAGGCCCTGGGCCCCGGCGACAGCTGCGACCCGGTGGACACGGTGCTGGCCTGATGCGCTCGAAGACCATCGCCGTGTGGCTGGCGCTGCTGGGTGGCACGCTGGGCCTGCACCGGCTGTACCTGAAGGGGCTGGGCAACATCCCGGCCTGGCTGCACCTGCTGCCGACCAGCCTGGGCGTCTTCGGCCTGGAGCGCTTCATGGTCCTGGGCCAGGACGACCACCTGGCCTGGCTGCTGATGCCGCTGCTGGGCCTGATGATCGCCCAGGCCATGCTGCACGCCATCGTCTACGGGCTCACGCCGGACGAGCGGTGGGCCGAGCGTTTCGCGCAACCCGTGCAGGCCAGCGGCTGGGGCGCCGTGCTGGGGGTGATCGCCGCGCTGCTGATCGGCGCCACCGTGCTGATGAGCAGCATCGCCTTCGGCGTGCAGAAGTTCTTCGAGTGGGAGCTCGAGCCGGCGCCGGCCACGGCGGCCGTTCAGGGCGCCAGTCGCGAGACCGCCTGAGCCGCCGCGGCGGCGCGCCAGGGCGCCAGCGGCCCCAGGCCGGGGATGACCAGCTCAGGCGCCAGTTCCGCCAGCGGTTCCAGCACGAAAGCGCGCAGGTGCAGGCGCGGATGCGGCAGGGTCAGTGCCGGCGTCTGCAGCACGGTATCGCCGTGCAGCAGCAGGTCCAGGTCCAACGTGCGCGGCGCGTTGCGGTACGGCCGGGTGCGGCCGTGGTCGGCCTCGATGGCCAGCAGCGCTGCCAGCAACGCGTCGGGCGACAGGCCGGTGTCCATTGCAGCCACGGCGTTGACGTAGTCCGGCCCGGTTGAATCGATCGGCGCACTGCGCCACAACGACGACCGCGCCACCAGCACCGACTGCGGCAGCTCCGCCAGGGCGTCGAAAGCCGCCGCCAGCGTGGCGGGCGCGTCGCCCAGGTTGGCCCCAGGCCCACCCAGGCACGCACCAGAAGGCTCAAGCGGCGCCTTCGGGGCCACCGCCGGTGGCCGGCGCACCGCCCTCCCCGCCGCCACCGCCAGGCTTGCGACGCCGGCGCCGGCGCTTCCGGGCCGGCGCCGTGGGCGCCGAGTTGTCTTCAGCCTCCGCCGAGTCGTCGCGAGGTGCCGGCGCGCCACCCTCGCCACGCGCGGCCGTCTTCGGCCCCGGCACGCGCCGCGGCCCGCGCTGGTGCGCCTCGCGGGCGGCGGCGATCATGGCCTCGCGGTCGTCGTCGCTGCCAAGTGCGAAGTCCTCCCACCATTCGGCCAGGTCGGTCCCGATCTCGCCGGCATCGCCCCGCAGCTTCAGGAAGTCGTAGCCGGCGCGGTAGCGTGGCGAGTCCACCAGCGAATAGGGCCCGTTGCCGAACCGGCGTTCGAAGCGCGGCTGCATCATCCAGATCTCGCGCATGTCCGCGGCCAGCTTGCCGCGGCCGGAGATGTCGCCGATGCGGGCGTCGAACACCGCGTCGATGGCCTGCTGCAACGCGGGCATCGGCGGCTCGCCGCCGGCCTTCAGCGACGCCCAGCGGCCCTGGACCTCGTGCCACAGCAGGCAGGCGAGCAGGAAGCTCGGCGCCACTGGCTTGCCGGCGGCGACGCGGCGGTCGGTGTCGGCCAGTGCCAGCTGCACGAAACGGTCGCCCTGCCCGCCGGCCTCGGCCTGAGCCAGCACCAGGTCCAGGATCGGGAACACGCCGTGCGGCAGGCGGTGTTCGCGCAGCTGCGCCAGGCTGGCCTGCGCGTGCCCGGTCTGCAGCAGCTTCACCATCTCGTCGAACAGGCGCGAGACCGGCACGTTGGCCAGCAGCGCGGCATGAGGCGCGATCGCCTGGCGCGTGGCCGGGTCGAGCCCGAAACCCAGTTTGGCGGCGAAACGCACGGTGCGCACGATGCGCACGGGGTCCTCGCGGAATCGCGTGGGTGGGTCGCCGATCAGGCGCAGCACCTTGGCGCGCACGTCGGCCAGGCCGCCGTGGTAGTCGACCACGGTCTGCGTCAGCGGGTCGTAGTACATCGCGTTGATCGTGAAGTCGCGGCGTGCCGCGTCCTCGATCTGCGGGCCCCAGACGTTGTCGCGCAGCACACGGCCGGTGGCGTCCACGGCATGGCTCTTGCCGCTGAGCTCGGCCTTGGAGGTCTTCTCGTTGCCGGCGACGGCGTCGGCGGCGGCGGGGTCCAGCAGCGCCCGGAAGGTCGACACCTCGATCACCTCGTGCTCCCGGCCACGGCCGAAGATCACGTGCACCAGGCGGAAGCGCCGGCCGATGATGAAGGCGCGGCGGAACAGCGCCTTGACCTGCTCCGGCGTGGCGTCGGTGGCGACGTCGAAGTCCTTGGGCCGCAGGCCCACCAGCAGGTCGCGGACCGCACCGCCGACGATGTAGGCCTCGTACCCCGCCTCCTTGAGCGAGCGCACCACGCGCACGGCGTTGTCGTCGAGCAGCTTGGGGTCGATGCCGTGCTCGGCCGCCGGGATGTCCCGGCGCTGGCCCAGGGGCGGGCCAACCGGCTCAGGGGGCACGGGCGGCGGAGCCGGGGACTTGCCGAGCAGCTTGCCAATGAGTTTCTTGATCATGTCTTGAAGAGGTGCAGGACCGGCCAGCCGCGCTCTGCGGCAATCGCCGCCAGCGCGGGAACCGGATTGGTGGCCACCGGGTGGCTGACGTGTTCCAGCAGCGGCAGGTCGTTGGTCGAATCGCTGTAGAAGGTGCAGCGCTCGAAATCGGACAGCTGGTGACCCAGACCGGCCAGCCATGCGTCCACACGCGCGATCTTGCCATCCCGGAACGCCGGCGTGCCGCGGATCGCGCCGGTCACCTGGCCTGCGCCGTCGCGCGCGAGTTCGGTGGCGATCAGATGTTCGATGCCGAACAGGCCGGCGATCGGCCGCGTCACGAACTCGTTGGTGGCGGTGACGATGGCGATCAGGTCACCGGCATCCCTGTGCCGCTGCACCAGGGCCAGGGCCGCCGGATGCAGCGCCGGCCGTGCCACGTCGGCCAGGAAGCGTTCGGTGACATCGGCCAGTTCGGCCGTGCCGCGCCGGCGCCAGGGCGCGGTGGCGAAGTCCACGTAGGCGTCCATGTCCAACCGGCCGGCCAGGTAGTCGGCGTAGAAGCGGTCGTTGGCGCGGCGATGGGCCTCGCCGTCGGCCCAGCCGATGCGCACCAGAAATTCGCCGAAGGCATGGTCGGAGTCGGTGGGCAGCAGGGTGCCGTCGAGGTCGAACAGGGTCAGGTGGCGGGGCATCGGGTGGCGGTTCTGGGATGCTGGCACGTCACAGCGGCAGGTTCTCGTCGAGCATCTGGCGCACCAGCGGCACGGTGACGTGGCGCGAACGCGCCAGCGCGAAGCGGTCCAGGTGGTCGAGCAGCTGCATCAGGTGGCGCAGGTCGCGGGTGAAGCGGGCCAGCACGTAGTCCATGACCTCGTCGGCCAGGAAGATGCCGCGCCGATCGGCCTCGCGACGCAGCACGGCGCGCACCTGGGCCTCGCCCAAGGGCTGCACGGCGAAGGTCGGGCCCCAGCCCAGGCGGGTGCGCAGGTCCTCGCGCAGCGGCAGGTCCACCGGCGGCAGGCGGCCCGCGGCCACGATCTGCACGCCGGCCGTGGCCGCGTCGACGAACCAGCGGAAGGCGTCCGCCTGCGCCGCGTCGTCCAGTGTCTCGGCGTCGTCGATCAGCGCCAGCGTGGCATCGGCCGGCAGAACACGGCCAGGCTCGAAGTCGCAGGCCAGCTGGCCGGCCCGCCGCACGCCGCCGGCCAGCGCCTGCAGCAGATGGCTCTTGCCGCATCCCGGTGGCCCCCAGAGATAGACGGGCGCACCGGGCATCTGCAGGCCACGCAGGTGGGCCATCACCGCGACGTTGTCGCCGACCAGGAAGTCGTCGAAGGTCGGTGCGGCACGGCCACCGAGTGGCAGGGGCAGCTGGATCGGGGGGGCGGCCATCGTCAGTGCAGGGCGGCCGGTGGCGACTGCCGCCAGCGGGCCAGCTGCCGGCGCAGCGCAGGCGCGTCATCGGCATCCGGGTGGGCGTGCAGGTACACGGCCAGGTCGTCGCAGGCACGATCCAGCCGGCCGAGCTGGCCGTCGATGAGGGCACGGTCTCGGCGCTCCAGCGGGTCGTCGGGCAGCAGGGCCACCAGGCGCTCCTGCACGGACAGCAGCTGCGGCAGGTCGTGCGCCGCCTGGTGGATGGCCTTGAGGTTGCGCAGCATGCGCGCCAGGATGTCGCGTGGCGTGGCCGCCTGCAGGAACAGGCCCAGCGGCGGCTCGTCCTCGGCAGGCAGCGCCATGCGCCGACGCCAGGGCTGCAGGCGTTCCTCGAGTTCATCGCGAGACAGCGACCGGCCGCTGAACGGGTCCATCACCACCTCGCCCTGCGGCAGGTGCAGCTTGACCAGGAAGTGCCCGGGAAAGGACACGCCGCCGGCCGCCAGGCCGGCGTGCGCGGCCAGTTCCATGTAGAGCACCGCCAGCGTGATCGGGATGCCGCGCCGTCGCGCCAGGACCTGCGAGAGGTCGGAGTTCGCCGGGTCCTCGTAGTGGTTCAGGTTGCCGGCGAACCCGAGCTCCTGGAAGAAGTAGCGGTTCAGCATCTGCAGCCGCTGCAGCGCGCCGGCATCGGCCGGGAGGCGCCGGCGCAGCGCGTCACCCAGCGCGTCGACCTCGGCCAGCACGGCCTGGGTGTCCAGCGATGGCTGGGCGTGCTGGGCAATGGCCGCCGCAGCCTCCAGCAACGGCAGGCCATCGTCATGCGCCACCAGCGCCGCAAAGTACTGCAGCGGTGTCGGTGGCGTGGTCAGGTCCAGCTTGACGGCCATGACTCACCCGCGGCGCAGGAAGGCTGCCAGGCGCAGGCCCGACAGGTGAAGCTGCACGAAGTACACCAGAGCCACCCCGCCCAGCACGGCGGCGATGGCACCCGCGCGCTGACCCGCATGCGCCTGCAACGCGATCCAGTCGATCCGCTGCGCGGCCACGGCGAGCAGCCCGCCCAGCACGGCGCTGGCCGCCCCGACGCGCAGCGCGAAGCCACCCCAGCCGGGCGCCGGCGTGTACAGCCCGCGACGGCGCAGCAGCACCAGCAGCGTAGCCGCGTTGAACAGCGCCGCGACGCCGATGGACAAGGCCAATCCAGCGTGCCCCAGCCAGGGCACGAAAACGAGGTTCATGGCCTGCGTGAGCACCAGGGCCACCACCGCCACCTTCATCGGTGTCTTGACGTCCTCGCGCGCATAGAAGCCCGGCGCCAGGATCTTCAGGCCGATCAGGCCCAGCAGGCCGAAGCCATAGCCCTGCAACGCCAGCACCGTCATCGCCACGTCGCGCGCCGAGAAGGCGCCATAGTGGAACAGCACCGCGATCAGCGCCTCGGGGAACACCAGCAGCGCGATCGCACAGGGCAGCGCCAGCAGCAGCACCAGCCGCAGGCCCCAGTCGAGCAGCCCGGAATAGGCCTCGGCATCGCCACCCGCCCGTGCGGCCGACAGCTGCGGCAGCAGCACCACGCCCAGCGCCACGCCGAGCAGCGCGGTCGGAAACTCCATCAGGCGGTCGGCATAGGTCAGCCAGGACACCGCGCCAACGCCGACGTGGGAGGCGATCTGCGTGTTGATCACCAGCGACACCTGCGCCACCGACACGCCCAGCAGCGCCGGCGCCATCTGCCGCAGCACGCGCACCACGCCCGGGTGGCGCCACGCCGCCGCGATGCGCCCCGGCAGCAGCGACACCCGCGGCAGCAGTCCCAGCCGGGCCAGTGCCGGCACCTGCACCGCCAGTTGCAGCAGACCACCGGCCATCACGCCGGCGGCCAGCGCCAGGATCGGGTCCCAGCCCCGGCGCTCGAAGGCTGGCGCCCCCCACCAGGCCGCCGCGATGAAGCACAGGTTCAGCAGCACCGGCGTCGCCGCCGGCACGGCAAAGCGCTTCCAGGTGTTGAGGATGCCGGCGGCCAGGGCGACCAGGGACATGAAGCCGATGTACGGGAACATCAGCCGCGTCAGCAGCACGGCGGTGTCGAAGCGCTCCAGGCCCGACCCGATGAGCCAGACCAGCACCGGCGCCCCGGCGACACCCACCACGCACAGGATCACCAGTGTCCAGGCCAGCAGGGTGGCCACGGCATCGACCAGGGCCTTGGTGGCCGCATCGCCCTCCTGGGTGCGCGTGGCGGCCAGCACCGGCACGAACGCCTGGGAGAAGGCGCCTTCCGCGAACAGCCGGCGGAACAGGTTGGGCAGGCGGAACGCCACATTGAAAGCATCGGTGGCGGCGCTGGCGCCGAAGGTGGCGGCCACCAGCTGTTCCCGCACCAGGCCCGTCACGCGCGAGGCAAGCGTCAGCAGCGAGACGATGGAGGCGGACTTCAGCAGGTTCATCGGAAGCGAGGCATTCTAGCGGGCCGCCCGGCCGTCATTGCACGGTCTGCTTCCGCATGCTATACTCGATGGTCTTTGCACCTAACGCACCTTACGAAGGTTCAACCCCTACAGCATGGCCACCTCGTCCAAAGCCAAGAAGAAGACTGTCCGCCTCGCCTCCGGCCGCAAGCGCGCGCGCCAGGACGTCAAGCTGAACGCGCACAACTCTTCCTTGCGCTCGCACTTCCGCACCGTCATCAAGAACGTGCAGAAGGCGGTGGCCGGCGGTGATGCCGGCAAGGCGACCGACCTGTTCAAGCATGCGCAGAAGGTCATCGACTCGGTGGCCGACAAGGGCATCTTCCACAAGAACAAGGCCGCCCGCCACAAGAGCCGCCTGGCGGCCAAGGTGAAGGCGCTGGCGACCGCTGCCGCCTGACGCGGCTCGCCGCAGGCGCGCTGCCTGCACGCAAGAAGGGCCTGCACAGCAGGCCCTTTTGTCATTCGGGCATACGCCAAGGAGTCCGATCGTCGGCAGGCTCAATCGGCCGGCGCCGCGCCGTCGACGACGGTCAGGCCATTGTCACGGGCGAAGTTCATCACGAAGTCCCAGGCCATGGGCTCGATGCCGCGCAGGGCCTCGTCGACGATCACGCACTTCACGCCGCCCACCACGCGCGGAAAGCAGTACGGCGAATAGCCAATGTGCGCGCCGGGCCCTCCGGCCCCGCCGCCCGGCCTGAACGAGGACATGGCACCGGCCAGGCGTTCGGCCCAATCGCTGGGCCTGAACGGGCGACCGTCCTGCGTGACGCCTCGAATGGTGTATTGGCCGGTGCTGCTCATCGGAACCCGCGATTGTGCCCCGGTTCTGCTGCGTTGCAGCATCCACCCGGCTGCAGGCGCCTAGAATCACCGGCCTCCGACCCTGCGCAAGGACCTTGCCGATGACTGCACCGGACACGACGACGCGGCCGATGCCCCACGTGCTCAACACCTACGGCCGGCTGCCGATCGCGCTCAGCCATGGCCAGGGCTGCCGCGTCTGGGACACCAACGGCAAGCGCTACCTGGACGGTCTGGGCGGCATCGCGGTCAACACGCTGGGTCATGCCCATCCCAAGCTGGTGCCGGCGCTGCAGGAGCAGATCGGCAAGCTGATCCACTGCTCCAACTACTACGAGGTGCCGCTGCAGGAGCAGCTGGGCGCCAAGCTGTGCGAGCTGTCTGGGCTGTCGGGCGCCTTCTTCTGCAGCACCGGGCTGGAGGCCAACGAGGCCGCGCTGAAGCTGGCGCGCAAGTTCGGCCACGACAAGGGCATCGAGCGCCCGGAGATCATCGTCTACGAAGCGGCCTTCCACGGCCGTTCGATCGCCACGCTGTCGGCCACCGGCAACCCCAAGGTGCAGGCTGGCTTCGGGCCGCTGGTGGAGGGCTTCGTGCGCGTGCCGCTGAACAACCTGGCCGCGGTGGAGAAGGTCGCCCGCGAGAACCCGAACGTGGTGGCCGTGTTCCTGGAGACCATCCAGGGCGAAGGCGGCATCCACCCAGCCCGCTGGGACTACCTGCAAGGCCTGCGCGCGCTGTGCGACCGCCAGGACTGGCTGCTGATGCTCGACGAGGTGCAGTGCGGCATCGGCCGCACCGGGAAATGGTTCGCCCACCAGTGGGCCGGCGTGAAGCCCGACGTGATGCCGCTGGCCAAGGGCCTGGGGTCGGGCGTGCCGATCGGGGCCGTGGTCTGCGGTCCGAAGGCAGTGAACATCTTCGGGCCCGGCAACCACGGCACCACGTTCGGCGGCAACCCGCTGTCGATGCGTGCCGGCGTCGAGACTCTGCGCATCATGGAGGAAGATGGCCTCCTGGAGAACGCAGCGGTCATCGGCGCACGGCTGTCCGACGGCTTGAAGCGCGGCCTGGAAGGCGTCTCCGGCGTGAAGGAAGTGCGCGGCGCCGGCCTGATGATCGGCATCGAGCTCGACCGCCCCTGCGGCGTGATCCTGCAGCGCGCCGCCGACGCTGGCCTGATGCTCAGCGTCACCGCCGACCGCGTCGTGCGCCTGGTGCCGCCGCTGATCCTCAGCGCCGACGAGGCCGATCAGATCGTGCAGATCCTGGTACCGGTGATCCGGGACTTCCTTTCAGAATGAGTACCCCCCAGCTCGCTCCGTTCGCAGCCCCCCACGGGGGCGCGTCGGCCCCTTCGGGCGGCCGTGCGGAGCCGACATGAAACCCGGCGACACGCTGATGAAGCACTACCTGCAGTTCAAGGACTTCCGCGCCGAGGAATACGCCTACCTGCTCGAGCGCACGCGCATCATCAAGACGCGCTTCAAGAACTACGAGAAGTACCAGCCGCTGGTGGACCGCACGCTGGCGATGATCTTCGAGAAGGCCAGCACGCGCACCCGCGTCAGCTTCGAGGCCGGCATGTACCAGATGGGCGGCTCGGTGGTGCACCTGACCACCGGCGACAGCCAGCTCGGCCGCGCCGAGCCCATCGAGGACAGCGCGCGCGTCATCAGCCGCATGGTCGACCTGGTGATGATCCGCACCTACGAGCAGGCCAAGCTCGAGGCCTTCGCGGCGCATTCACGCGTGCCGGTGATCAACGGCCTGACCAACGAATACCACCCCTGCCAGATTCTGGCCGACATCTTCACCTTCATCGAGCACCGGGGATCCATCCAGGGCAAGGTGGTGGCATGGGTCGGCGACGGCAACAACATGGCCAACACCTGGCTGCAGGCGGCCGACATCCTGGGCTTCACGCTGCACGTGAGCACGCCCGGTGGCTACGAGATCGACCCGGCGGTCGCCGGCGTCCAGAACCCCGGCTGCCTGAAGCTTTTCAAGAGCCCGGCCGCCGCCTGCGCCGGCGCGCACCTGGTGACCACGGACGTCTGGACCAGCATGGGCTACGAGGCCGAGAACGAAGCCCGCCGCGCCGCCTTTGCCGACTGGTGCGTCGACGTGCAGATGATGCAGCTGGCGCAGCCCGACGCGCTGTTCATGCACTGCCTTCCCGCCCACCGTGGCGAGGAAGTGGCCGCCGAGGTCATCGACGGCCCGCAGAGCGTGGTCTGGGACGAGGCGGAGAACCGCATGCACGTGCAGAAGGCCCTGATGGAATACCTGCTGATCGGCCGCGTGGGCTGAGCCCGGACGCAGAACAGTCCCTGCGGACTGTTCTGCGCCTGGCGAAGCGACCGAGCTCTGCGAGGTCGTGGGAGCCCCCTCCAGAACAGTCCCTGCCGACTGCTCCGCGCCGGGCGAAGCGACCGAGCTCATCGCGGTCGTGGGAAGCCACGACGCCCCGCCGAGTGGGGCCTACCGAGCCCCCAAGCTGCGGTCCAGTTCGAACACCGACGGTGCCTCTGGCCCCAGGCGCTGTACAAGCTCGTCGCGCAGCCGGGTCGCCAGGTCGGTGGCCTCCGGCGACGCGGTCGCCACGAAGGGCGGCAGGCCCAGCAGGGCCTCGGCCACCTGGCGCCGGTGGTGCCCGATGCGGCGCATGGCCGCCCCTTCCGCCGTCAGCGCGCGCCCCTCCTCACGCCGGCCCTGCATCGCCACGGCACGACCCAGCACGATCAGCACGTCCTCGGTCGGTGCCCGGTGCAGGTTCTCGCCGACCCGGGCCACCCGCAGTGCCTCGCGCAGGTGGCGCTCCGCCGATGCCGGCTGCCCATCCGCCAGCGCGATGCGGCCGAGCATCAGGTGCGAGCGCACGAGGTCGCCATGGTCGGCCGGCAGCACCTCGCGCCGGATCGACAGCGAAAGCTCGGCCATCTGCCGGGCTTCCGTCAACCGCCCCTGGTGCATCAGCGCCAGACCGTGCCAGTCCAGGGAACCCGCCGTCCAGCGGTGTCGGTCACCAGCGTGCCGGCGGTCGGTGGCCAGCGATTCCGCCGTGAGCTGGGCCGCCTCGTCGATCTGTCCACGCTCGATCAGCAGGCCCGCCAGCAGGCGCTGTGCACCGGCCAGCAAGGGATGCCCCCGATCGCCGTAGGCGGCCAGCAGACGCTGCAGTGCCTCGCGGGCCGCCGCCTCCGCGGCTTCGAAGGCACCCCGTTCGTACTGCACCAGGGCCACGTGCCGCAGCAGTTCGCCAAGCCTGACATCGGGCGCCTTCATGCGCCGCCGCATGGCCACGGTCTCTTCGTACAGGGTCAGTGCCTCGTCGAGTTGACCGGTCGAGTACAGGTTGTAGGCCAGGTAGAAGATGGCGTTGGCCAGGCCCTCGCTGTCGCGGCCGCCGTCGAGCCCGCGCAGCGTGCCCAGCGCCTGGCGGAACACCGGCTCGGCGTCGGCGTGTCGGCGCAGCGCGTTGTACGAGGCACCCAGCAGCACCTGCGCATCGGCCTGCTCGGCCGGTGTGCCGACCTCCCGCCACATGGCCTCGGCCTGCAGCGCCCAGTCCAGCGAGGCGTCGAGCTCGCCCTGGTCGTGCGTGATGTCCGACAGCGACGACAGCACGCGGGCCACCTCACGGTGCGGGCCGGTGTGCTGCGACCGCAGCAGCTGCAGCGCCGACTGGTGCATCTGCAGCGCCTGCTCGTAAGCGCTCCAGCTGTGGTACGCCCGCCCCAGCGCACTGCGCAGCCGGCCGGCCACCTCGGGATCGGCCTGCAGTTCGGCCTCGATGCGCCCGGCTGCCTTGTCCAGCAGGTCGCGCACGGTGACGTCCCGCGCGGCGCCCTCTTCCGCCTGCGTGCTCTCCAGCAGCGTGGCCGTGAAGTCGGCCGTGCGCTGGGCGCTGCGCTCGGCGGCCAGGGCACGGTTGCGCTCGTCGGCCAGCCGCCAGGTGAAAGCCGCCGTCCCGCCCACGGCCAGCACGATGGCGACCGCGGACACCGGCACGCTCACCGGGTGCCGGCGCAGGAACTTGCTGCCGCGGTACATCAGCGTGTCGCGCCGCGCCTGCACGGGCCGGTGCGCCAGGAAGCGCTCGATGTCCTGCGCCAGCGCCTGCGCGCTCTCGTAGCGTCGCTCCGGCTCCTTGCGCAGCGCCATCAGCACGATGTTGTCCAGGTCGCCCTGCAACTCGCGCGCCAGGCGCTCGGGCGACAGCCGCCCGCCGCGCTCACCCTGTGCCTGCAGGCGGCGGCTGCTGCCGTCGGAGACAGCATCGCTGGGCCGCGGCGGCTCGGTCTCCACGATGGCACGGGCCAGCGCCGCCGGGTTGCCCGGCGTGTCGGCATGCGGCAGGCGCCCGGTCAGCAGGTCGTAGAGCAGCACGCCCAGGGCATAGACGTCGGTGGCCGTCGTCACCGGCCCGCCGGTCACCTGCTCCGGGGCCGCGTGGCTGGGCGTCAGCAGGCGCTCGCCGCTGCGCGTGACGCCCTCGGCGTCGAGCAGCCGCGCAATGCCGAAGTCCAGCAGCTTGGGGACGCCGCTGCCATCGACGAGGATGTTGCTCGGCTTCAGGTCGCGGTGCACGACGAGGTTGCGGTGCGCGTGGTCCACGGCACGACAAACCTGCGCGAACAGGCGCAGGCGTGCCGCGGTGCCCAGGCCCTGGTGCTGGCACCAGGCGTCGATGGGTTCGCCGTCGACGAACTCCATCACCAGGTAGGGCGCGCCGTCGGCGGTGGTGCCACCGTCGAGCAGGCGCGCGATATGCGGGTGCGTCAGCCGGGCCAGGATCTGACGCTCTGCCGCCAGGCGGGCCCGCGAGTCGTCGCCGACCAGCGCGGGGTTCAGCAACTTGACCGCCGCCACCTGTTCGTACTGGCCGTCGGCACGCTCGGCAAGGTAGACCGCGCCCATGCCACCGTCGGCCAGATGCGCGGTGATGCGCCACGGGCCCAGGCGCTCCCCGACGAGGCCGCGCCGACCCTCGGCCACCCACTGTGCCGCGGCTTGCGCCACGGCGGCGGGTACGGGGTCCTGACCCTTGGATGCGTCCGTGGCGGCGTCCGCCTGGAGCAGGCTGCGCAGGGCATCGGCCAGCGCCGCGTCCGTGCCGCAGGCCTTCACGATGTATTCGGCGCGCGCCGGCTCCGCCAGATCCACGGCCTCGGCAAACAACGCCTGCAGCCGGCGCCAGCGGGTTTCGTCCATCGTCACGGTGGTGGGTTGGTGCGGCAGCCGGGCAGCCGGCCTTCACCCCAGACCATAGACCATGGCGCCGAGGCTCCACCCGCTCGGGCGCGGTTCAGGCCCAACCCGCGCGGACCTGGCGCGGGCCAGTGCCACGGGAGACCCGCAGGACGGCGCGGCGGCGTGCTCAGTACGTCGCGCGCCCGCCGGTGATGTCGAACACGGCGCCGGTGCTGAAGCTGCAGTCGTCACTGCACAGCCAGGCCACCATGGCGGCGATCTCCTCGGGCATCAGGAAGCGGCCCATCGGGATCTTGCCCAGCATGTAGTCGATGTGCTGCTGGGTCATCTGCTCGAACATCGCGGTCTTGGCCACCGCCGGCGTGATGGCGTTGACCAGCACGCCCGACGTGGCCAGTTCCTTGGCCAGCGACTTGGTCAGCGCGATCAGGCCCGCCTTGCTGGCGCTGTAGTGGCTGGCGTTGGGGTTGCCTTCCTTGCCGGCGACGGACGCAATGTTGACGATGCGCCCACGGCCCGCGGCCTTCATGCGCGGGGCCACATGGCGGCAGGTCAGGTACGGCGCGATCAGGTTCACCTCGATCACGCGCCGCCACACCACCGGGTCGAGCTCCCAGGTGGTGGCGTTGCCGCCGGTGATGCCGGCGTTGTTGACCAGGATGTCGATGGCCGGCAGCGCCGCGGTGGCCGCGGCCACGGCCGCATCGTCGGTCAACTCCACGACGCGCCCGCTGACGGTGCCCGACTTGCCGAGCTCGGCACACGCGGCGTCCAGCTTCGCCGCATCGATGTCCCAGATCACCACCTGCGCGCCGCTGGCCAGCAGGCGTTCGCAGGTGGCGTAGCCGATGCCCTGGGCACCGCCGGTGATCACGGCCACGCGGCCGGTCAGGTCGTAGGTGTTCACTGCAACCCCCTCAGCGCCGTCGGGTGCGCGGCGTGGTCGTCGATGTACTGGCGGATGATGGTGGCAAAGTCCGGCTCGGGCCGCAGGCCCAGGGCCGCCGCACGCTCGGCGGTGCCGCCGCGGGACCAGCCGGCCACGATGCCGGCGATGCGCTCGTCGCGCTCGAAACGCACGCGGGCGCGCACGGCCGGGCCGGCCACCGCCTCCAGCGCGTCGAGCATCTGGCGCACGGTGACGTTCACCGCCGGCAGGTTCAGCGCCAGGCGGCCGCCGAAGGCCTCGCGGGACGCCTCGTAGACGGTGATCAGGCCATCCACCGTGGCGCGCACCGAGGTCAGCGGATGCGACACCGTGTCGTCCACCGGGCAGATGGCCTCTTCCCCTGCCAGCGGCTCGCGGATGATGCCGCTGAAGAACGAACTGGCCGCGCCGTTGGGCCGCCCCGGGCGCACCGCCACCGTCATCAGCCGCGCGCTGCGGCCATCGACGAAGCCCTTGCGCGTCCAGTCGGCGATCAGGTGTTCGCACACCAGCTTGTGCGTGCCGTAGCTGGTCTGCGGCGCCGGCAGCGTGGTGTCGGTCACCAGCGCCGGCAAGGGCACCGACGCGTCGGGCCCGAAGACCGCCACCGAGCTGCTGAACACCAGCCGCGCCGGCGCATGCCCGGCCTCGACACGGGCGCGCAGCGCGTCCAGCAGCGCCCGCGTGCTGTCGAGGTTGCTGCGCAGGCCGAGGTCGAAATCCGCCTCGCATTCGCCGGACACGGCCGAGGCCAGATGGAACACGCCGTCGAAGGCCTCGTGCTGCAGCGCGCCGACCTGGGCCAGCAGCGGGCCGGTGCGGGCCTCCACGCGGGCGTCGGCCACCAGGTCCGCCGGTGGCGGCGCCTGGTCGGCGATCACGATGCGCTCGATCGCCCGGCCCTGCAGTGCGCCCCGGGCCAGCAGCGTGCGCACCAGGCGCGCGCCGACGAAACCGGCGCCGCCGGTGACCATCAGCTTCATGTCATCACCTTCATGCCTTGACACCCTTGGTCGCCTTCGGCGGTGCCGGCGCGCGCAGGCTGACCGGCGGCGCCGTCAGCGACGGCAGCCGGCGGCGGGAGGCCAGCACGAGGTCGATATCCTCGGCTGCGCCGTCGATCAGCACCAGGATGGCCTTCTCTGCCTTGGCCGGCTGGCGCGCGATCACCGCGTCCAGCACCGCCCGGTGCAGCGGCAGCGACTCCCGCGGACCGTCGGGCTTGCTGGTGGAGATCTCGAAGCTGGTGCGCAGCAAGGCCCCGATGGCCTTGCTCATCTGCACCATCATGCGGTTGTGGCAGGCGTGCAGCAGGCCCTGGTGGAAGCGCAGGTCGTGCGACACGTAGTCGCCGCCTTCCTCGATGGCCTGCTTCATGCCGGCGAACGCGGCTTCGATGGCGGCGATGTCGGCGGCCGTGGCGCGCTCGGCGGCCAGGCGCACCGCCGCCGGCTCCACCACCCGGCGCAGTTCCTGCAGGTCGCGCAGGAATTCCTTGGACAGGCCGGCCTTGCTCTGCCAGGCCACGAGGTCGGGGTCGAACCAGTTCCACTGCTCGGCCGGCAGCACGCGCGTGCCCACCTTGGGCCCGGTGCTCAGCATGCCCTTGGCCACCAGCGACTTGATGGCCTCGCGCACCACGGTGCGGCTGACGCCGAAGGCCTCGCACAGCTGCGGCTCCGGCGGGATGCTGCTGCCCACCGGGTGGCGGCCGGCGACGATGGCCTCACCCAGCGCGTGCAGGGTGTGGCCATGGACGTTGCGCACGGTGGGTTTCACGGCGCCCCCCGCACGAAGGCCGTGACCAGCGGATCGGGCCCCACCTGCCGGCTCCAGTGGCCATGCAACGCGGCGTCGAACGTCGCCCCCTCGGGCAGCGTGTCGGCGGAGTAGAAGTGCTCACCGGGCCCGAAGACGCGGCTGCTGCCGTCCTGCAGGCCGATCTCCATCTGCCCGCGCAGGATGAACACCCACTGCGGCGTGCCGGTGCAGTGGAAGCTGCTGCGAAACCCCACCGGGCTCTCGCGCAGCTGCAGGCCGCCGCTGGGCATCAGGGCCGACAGCCGCGCCTGCGGCGTGCCCTCGTCAAGCGGCACGGCCTGCTCGCGGAAGCGTGCCCGACCGTCGGCGTCGGTGAAGAGGATGACCTGGGTGAATGTCGCCATGGTCGCCATCATGCCCGGTGCATCGGGCTCACAGCGTGGCCGTCACGCCGCCGTCCACGTACAGGATGTGCCCGTTCACGAAGCGCCCGGCGTCGCTGGCCAGGAATACCACGGCCGGCGCCAGGTCCTCCACCTCGCCCCAGCGGCGGCTGGGCGTGCGGCCGATGAGCCAGCGGTTGAATGTCTCGTCGGCCGCCAGGGGCGCGGTCAGCTCGGTGCGGAAGTAGCCCGGGCCGATGCCGTTGACGTTGATGCCCAGCGGCCCGAGGTCGATCGCCATGCCCTTGGTCAGCATCTTCACCGCGCCCTTGCTGGCGGTGTAGGCCGCCGTGCCCGGCCGCCCCAGCTCGCTCATCACCGAGCAGGTGTTGATGATGCGCCCGGCCCCGCGCGCCACCATGCGGCGGGCCACGATCTGGCCGACGACGAACAGGCTGTCCACGTTCAGCCGCAGGATGGCCTGCCAGTCGGCTGCGGGCTGCTCGTGGAAGGCCCCGCGGCGCGTCATGCCGGCGTTGTTGACCAGCACGTGGATGGGGCCTATCCGGGCCTCGATGTCGGCCACGGCCGCTTCCACCGCCGTGACGTCGGTGACGTCGAAGGCGCGCGCGTGCGCCTGCTGCCCTTCGGCTGCCAGCGTCGCACGCGCTGTTTCGAGCCGCTCGGCGTCGCGTGCGTTGAGCACCACGGTGGCGCCCGCCTGGGCCAGGCCGCGCGCCAGCGCCAGGCCGATGCCGGTGGACGAGCCGGTGACCAGGGCCACGCGGCCGTCGAGCCGGAAGGTGTCGGCAGTGATCATGAGGGGTTCTCCAGGGCCTGCAGTGCCTGCTCGACCAGTCGCGGCGGCGCCACGGCGATGTTCAGCCGGATCGGCGCTTCGTCGTCGCCCGGCGGCTCCAGCGTGTCGAGCTGGCTCTGCAGCAGCGACGGCGGCATGTAGTGCCCGCTGCGGCTGCCCAGCCGCTGCGCCAACAGCGCGCGGTCGCCGTGCAGGAACACGATGCGCAGGTCCGGCGCGCCGGCACGCAGCAGGTCGCGGTAGATGCGCTTGAGCGCCGAGCACGAGGCCACCACGCCGCTGGCCTCGGCGGTCGCGTTGTTGAGCTGTTCGGCCACGGCCTGCAGCCAGCCGTGGCGGTCGGCGTCGGTCAGCGGGATGCCAGCGGCCATCTTGGCCACGTTGCGGTCGGAATGCAGCGCGTCGCCTTCGACGAAGTTCACGCCCAGGCGCTCGGCCAGCAGCCGGCCCACGGTGCTCTTGCCGCAGCCGCTGACCCCCATCACCACCACCCGTGGCGCGCCGCGCACGGCATCACCCCAGACGCGCGCCACCGGCGCGGTCGAAGACGTGGGCCTTGGCGCCGTCCAGTGCCAGGTGCACGGTGTCACCGGCGCGTGCCTCGGTGCGCCCGTGCATCACCACGGTCATGTCCTGCCCGCCCACGCGCAGCAGCAGTTCGGTCTCCGCACCCGTGGGCTCCACCACCACCACCTCCGCAGCAATGCCGTCGGTGGCCAGCGCCAGGTCGGTCGGGCGGATGCCGTAGTGCACGTCCTGTCCTTCGCGGCCCACGCCGGCCGGCAGTGGCCAGCGCGCGCCCAGCGCTTCCACTGCGCCGCCGCGCACCGTGCCGTCGAACACGTTCATCGCTGGGCTGCCAATGAACTGGGCGACGAAGAGGTTGCCCGGGCGGTCGAAGAGCTCCAGCGGGGTGCCGATCTGCTCGACGATGCCGTCGTGCATGACGACGATGCGGTCGGCCATCGTCATGGCCTCGATCTGGTCGTGCGTGACGTAGACCGTGGTCGTCTTCAGCCGCTGGTGCAGCGCCTTGATCTCGGCGCGCATGGCCACGCGCAGCTTGGCGTCGAGGTTGCTCAGCGGCTCGTCGAAGAGGAAGACCTTGGGCTTGCGCACGATGGCGCGGCCCATGGCCACGCGCTGGCGCTGCCCCCCGGAGAGCTCGCGCGGGTAGCGGTCGAGCAGCTTGTCCAGGTTCAGGATGCGCGCCGCGTCGTCCACGCGCCGCGCGATGTCGGCCGGGTCGGCCTTGCGCAGGCGCAGGCTGAAGCCCATGTTCTCGCGTACCGTCATGTGCGGGTACAGCGCATAGCTCTGGAAGACCATCGCGATGTCGCGGTCCTTGGACTCCAGGTCGTTGACCACGGTGTCGTCGATCAGGATCTCGCCGCCGGAGATCTCCTCCAGGCCCGCGAGCATGCGCAGCAGCGTGCTCTTGCCGCAGCCCGACGGCCCCACGAGCACGACGAACTCGCCATCGGTGATCTGGAACTCGATGCCGTGGATGACCTTGACCCGGCCATAGCTCTTCTGGATGTCGCGGAAGGTGACGCTTGCCATCAGCTTTTCACGGCGCCTGCGGTGAGGCCCGAGACCATGTAGCGCTTGAACGCGTAGTAGATCGCCGCCGGTGGCAGCGCGTAGACGAAGCCGGTGGCCATCAGCAGCTCCCACGGCGAGTCGTCCGCCGCCAGGAAGTTGCCCAGCGCCACGGCCAGCGTGAGGTCGGTCTCCTTGCTTAGCAGCAGGAAGCCGTAGAGGTACTCGTTCCAGGCCAGCAGCAGCGAATAGGTGCCCACCGCCACCAGGGACGGCACCATCAGCGGCACGTAGACGAGGCGGAACAGCTGCAGCGGCGACGCGCCGTCGATGCGTGCGGCCTCGTCCAGTTCCCAGGGCAGCTTGTCGCTGGCCTGCTTGAGCACCCAGATGCAGTACGGCGAGGCGATGGTCACCATCGCCAGCACCATGGACCACTTGCTGTTGAGCAGGCCGTAGTTGGCCATGGTCTTGTACATGGGCACGGCCAGGAAGGCCGCCGGGATGAAGTAGGTGAACAGCGCCAGGTTCATCACCGTACGCCCGCCGGGCACGCGCAGCCGGCTGATGGCGAAGGCGGCGCAGGTGGCGATGATCAGCGTGAGCACACCGACCCCCACGGCGATCAGCAGCGAGTTGCCCAGCTGAAGCCAGAAGTGGTTCAGGTAGAAGTGCTGCTGCTGGAACACCGTGGTGAAGTTCTGCATCGTCGGGTGATCGGGCCACAGCCTGCCGCTGGTGGCGGTGTCACGCGGCGAGATCGCGAACAGGAACAGGTGGTAGACCGGGATCAGCGTCCACAGCAGCACCGGGATGCCCACCAGCAGCAGCTGGGCTTCCCGGCTCGCCTTGCGCCAGCTGAACTTCATGGCGTTCTCCGCGCGGCCGGGCTCACTTGCTCAGCCGCTTCATCATCACGTAGACCAGCGGCAGCACCAGCGGCAGCGCCACCACGATGGACGCCATGGCCAGCTCCACCTGGTCCAGCCGCAGGTAGCGGATGCCCAGCGTGGCCAGCACGTGCGTCAGGTCCGCCGGGCCGCCACCGGTGAGCAGGTAGACGCTGTTGAAGTCACCCAGCGTCCAGATCATCGACAGGATGGTGGACGTGAGGTACAGCCCCTTCATCGCCGGCCAGGTGATGAAGCGGAACTTCTGCCAGCGCGAGGCGCCGTCGACGCTGGCCGCCTCGTACTGTTCGGTCGGGATCGCCAACCGGCCGGCCACCAGGATCAGCGTCCAGAAGGGCAGCGACTTCCAGATGTGCATCAGCATCGACAGGCTGAAGGCCAGCGTGGGGTCGTTCAGCCAGTTCGGACCATCCAGCGCCGTCAGCTTGAAATAGAGCGTGTTGATCACGCCCCACTCCGGGTTCAGCATGAACCGCACCGACAGGATGGTCGGGATCGAAGGTGCGGCCCAGGGCAGGATGAAGACCAGCGCGACGATCTTGATCCACCACCGGGACTGCACGAAGAAGCCGGACAGGCCCAGCGCGATCATCATCTTCAGGTTGACCGCCACGACGAGGAATACCACCGTGTTGACCACGGTGCGAAAGAACACCGGGTCACCCGCCAGTTGCACGTAGTTCTGCGGGTCTCGCGCCAGCCACAGGCCGTAGCCCACGGGGTAGAGCACGAAGACCAGGAAGATCAGCACGTACGGCGTCACCAGGATGCGGCCCCAGCGATGCCAGGTGTTCGCGGCACGCGGCTTCTTGGGCAGCGGGGCGACAGCGGAGGTGCTCATGCGCAGTTCAGGAGGAGGCCAAGCATGCGGCGGCTCGCCCACCCTGCCAGCCACCAGGGCCGGCAGGGCGGCGCAAGCACCGCTCAGCGCGCCTTGGTCAGTTGCCGGCCACCGTCTTGATGCGGGCGATCATCTCGTCCACGGCACGTTCGGTGGGCCACTTCTCGCTGACCACCCGGTTGACCGCCTTGGCCCAGACGTTCTCGTTGTTCAGCGTCGTGAACTTGTAGTTCTTCGTGAACTCGAACGGCGTCGTGCCCGCCATGAACTGGTTGTAGACCGCCAGCCGCTGCGGGTCGGCCTTCCAGAACGGGCTTTGCTGGCTGGTCTTGAGCACCGGGAACCAGCGGCCCTTCGCGCCTTCGACATAAGGCGTCAGGTTCTTCTCGTCGAGCAGGAAGCTGACGAACTTGCGCGCGCCGTCCTTGTTCTTGGCCGCCTTGAAGATGACACCCGTCTTGACCGCGGCGCGGTAGATCATCTTGCTGCCGTCGGGCTTGCTGGGGAAGCCGGCGGTGGCGATGCGGTTCTCGTAGTTGTCCTTGGCCGTGGCGCGCTGTTCCGGCGTCAGGTTGGGGTTCGTCGAGTCGTCGAGCCACTTGGTCGCGATCGAGATCGTCGCGTTGTGCGTCAGCACGATGGTCTTGTTGTGGAAGGCGACGTTGTTGTCCGGATCCTTCCAGGCCGTGGACGACGGCGGCGTGCAGCCCCGGGTGTAGGCACCGGCGTAGTCGTTGACGGTGTTGATCAGGCCCTGGCGCACCGCCGGGTCATCGACCAGCAGCTTGCCGGAATCACTGACCAGCGTCACGTTGTGCGCGTCCATGAAGGTCAGGAACGAGTAGAACGAATCGCTCGAGTCCACGCCCATCGGGAACCCGGTGCCGAAGACGCGCTTCCCGGTCTTCTGGCGGTACGCGGTCTGCACCTTGTCGCACCAGAAGTCCCAGTAGCCCTTCCAGTCCTTGGGGATGTCGCTGTCCTTGAAGCCCGCCTCGGCCAGCATGTCCTTCCAGTACTGGATGTGCATGGTCTGCTGCTTGATCGGGTAGGCGTAGTACGACCGCTTGCCCGTGGTGGCGTCCAGCAGGAAGGTGGTCGACAGGGCACGCGGCTCGAAGCGGTCACGGATCGGGTCGATGATCGCGGCAATGTCCTCGAGCTTGCCCTCGGAGGCCCACTTGGCCGTGACCTGGAAGTCGAACACGTCGCTGTAGGCCACGTCCGGCGGGTTGCCCGCGTCCAGCGCCGCCACCGACTTCGGGATGCCTTCCTGCGGCGCGTAGAGCGACAGGTCGACCTTGATGGTCGGGTACCTGGCCTCGAACTTCTTCACCGCCTCGAGGAAGGCGTCGTCCTCGCCCTTGTAGAAGCCCTTGGCCCACCAGACGGTGAGCTTCTCCTGTGCGGCCGCCTGGCCGCTGGCGATCAATCCGGCGCCGGCGAGCGCGGCGAGCAGCAACTTGGTCTTCATGCGGTTCGTCTCCTTGCGTGACAGGGCCTCGGATGGGCCTGTGGTCTTATCGTATGATGATTGAACCAATGCAGTTCCCGGGGTTTCCCTGATCGCCGGCGCGCCGGTCGCGGTCGACCCTCAACGGCACTCCGGCACCGGGGTGCGCACGGCCTGGCCGGCGAAGTGCAGGCGCAGGTTGTCGGCCGCCAGATCCGCCATGGCCTGGCGCGTGGCGTTCGTGGCACTGCCGATGTGCGGCGCCAGCACCACGTGCGGCATCGCCCGCAGACGTTCGGGCACGTTGGGTTCGTCGGCGAAGACGTCCAGCGCCGCACCGGCGATCACGCCACCCTCCAGCGCCTCGATCAACGCCACCTCGTCGACCACCGAGCCGCGGGCCACGTTGACGAGGATGCCCTCACCGCGACCCTTGCCCAGCGCGCGCAGCACCTCGGCGTTCACCAGGTGGCGCGTCCCTGCGCCTCCAGGGGTGATCAGCACCAGGAAATCGCTGCACGCGGCGAGCGCCGTCACATCGGGCACGAAGGCCCAGGGCAGCGCCGGCTTGGCGGACCGCGCGGTGTAGGCGATGTCCATGCCGAACGCCACCGCCCGCTGGGCGATGGCCTGGCCGATGCGCCCCATGCCGACGATGCCCAGGCGCGCACCGGACATCTTGCGCGCCAACGGCATCGCACCACGTTCGGCCCAGTGGCCTTCGCGCACCCAGCGGTCGGCTGCGGGCAACTGCCGTGATGCGCACAGCATCAGGCCGAGCGCCAGGTCGGCCACGTCGTCGTTGAGCACGTCGGGCGTGTGCGTCACCATCACGCCGCGCGCCTTGGCCGCCGCCACGTCCACGCCGTCGTAGCCCACGCCCATCACCGAGATCATCTCCAGCGCCGGCAGGCGGGCGATCAGGTCGCCCGGGACGCGCGAATCGCCACTGGCCGCGATGGCGCGGATCTGCGGCGCCACCGTGGCCAGGGCCTCCGGGTCGGTCTCGTGCAGGCGGTCGTGCACGACGAAAGCCGCCTCGAGCTGGGGCATCAACATCGGCGACAACTTGGCAGCGGTGAGCAGGTGCGGGCGCGAGGGGTCGGACATCGGGGATTCCACGGTGAGGTCTTCAATCGTCATACCATATTATTGAAGACGCCCCGGGCACACCCGGGAAAGCCAGCACCCGAGAGAACCCCCGATGAGCGAATCCACCCGCCGCAGGAAGCGTGCCGACGAACTCCGCAGCTACCACTGGTTCGGCCGTCAGGATCGTGATGGCTTCGCGTACCGCAGCTGGCTCAAGGGCAAGGGCATCCCGCACGACCAGTTCGAGGGCCGGCCGGTCATCGGCATTTGCAACACCTTCAGCGAACTCACGCCCTGCAACAGCCACTTTCGGACCATCGCCGAGCAGGTGAAGATCGGCGTGCACGAGGCCGGCGGCTTCCCGCTCGAATTCCCGGTGATGTCGCTGGGCGAGGTGTTGCTGCGCCCCACGGCCATGCTCTACCGGAACCTGGCCAGCATGGACACCGAGGAGAGCATCCGTGGCAACCCGCTGGACGGCGTGGTGCTGCTCTTCGGCTGCGACAAGACCACGCCGGCGCTGCTGATGGGCGCGGCCAGCGTGGACCTGCCCACCATCGGCGTCAGCGGCGGGCCCATGCTCAATGGCAAGTGGCGCGGGCAGGAACTGGGCTCGGGCACCGGTGTGTGGAGCATGAGCGAGCAGGTGCGCGCCGGCACGCTGAAGCTGGCCGACTTCTTCGAGGCCGAGAGCTGCATGCACCGCAGCCACGGCCACTGCATGACCATGGGCACGGCCAGCACCATGGCCAGCATGGTGGAAGCGCTGGGCGTGGGCCTGACCGGCAATGCCGCCTACCCGGCGGTGGACGGCCGTCGCAACGTGCTCGCACGCATGGCCGGCCGGCGCATCGTGGACATGGTGCACGAGGACATGAACCTGTCCAAGGTGCTCACGCGCGAGGCCTTCGAGAATGCGATCCGCACGCTGGCAGCCATCGGCGGCAGCACGAACGCCGTGATCCACCTGATCGCCATCGCCGGCCGCCTGGGCGTGCCGCTGACGGTGGACGACTTCGAGCGCCTGGGCAGCGAACTGCCCTGCCTGGTGAACCTGCAGCCCAGCGGCGAGCACCTGATGGAGGACTTCTGCTACGCCGGCGGCCTGCCCGCGGTGATGAAGCAGATCGAGCACCTGCTGCACCGCGACGTCATCACCGTCACCGGCCAGACCATGGGCGAGAACATCGCCAGCGCCGAGGTCTACGACCCGCGGGTGATCAAGCCCTTCGACCAGCCGTTCAAGGACAAGGCCGGCATCGCCGTGCTGCGGGGCAACCTGGCGCCGCGCGGCGCGGTGATCAAGCCCAGCGCCGCCACGCCCGAACTGATGGTGCACACCGGCCGCGCCGTGGTCTTCGAAGACAGCGACGATTTCCACCAGCGCATCGACGACGACAACCTCGACGTCGACGAGACCTGCATCCTGGTCCTGAAGAACTGCGGCCCCAAGGGCTACCCCGGCATGGCCGAGGTGGGCAACATGCCGCTGCCGCCCAAGGTGCTGAAGAAGGGCATCACGGACATGGTGCGCATCAGCGACGCGCGCATGAGCGGCACCGCCTACGGCACCGTTGTGCTGCACACGGCGCCGGAGGCCGCCGCAGGCGGCCCGCTGGCGCTGGTGCACAGCGGTGACCTGATCACGCTGGACGTGCCCGGCCGACGCCTGCACCTGCACGTGGAAGCCGCCGAGCTCGAACGCCGGCGCGCCGCCTGGCAGCCGCCGGTGCCGCCGCTGCAGAGCGGCTACTGGAAGCTCTACATCGACCACGTGCTGCAGGCCGACGAGGGCGCTGACCTGGACTTCCTGCGTGGCAAGCGCGGGGCCTTCGTGCCGAAAGACAATCACTGAATGGCCGGCGCCCGGCGGCGCCGGGGCATGACCACACCACGGGAGACGAGCACCCATGAAGTACGCCGCCATCACCGGCGCAGGCTCCGGCATCGGCCGTGCCTGCGCACTGGGCCTGCTGGCCGAGGGCTGGAGCGTGGCCCTGATCGGCCGCCGTATCGACGCGCTCAAGGAGACCGCACAACGTGCCGGTGATGCCGCCGCACGCTGCCTGCCCATCGCCTGCGACGTCGGCCAGGAGGACCAGGTGGCCGCCGCCTTCGCGCAGATCGAGCAGACCTTCGGCCGCCTGGACCTGCTGTTCAACAACGCCGGCATGGGCCTGCCGCCGCAGACGCCGGACCTCGTCAGTGGCGCCGACTGGCGGCGCATCGTGGACGCCAACCTCAACGGCAGCTTCTACTGCCTGAGCCAGGCCTTCCGCATCATGAAGGCACAGCAGCCCATGGGCGGGCGCATCGTCAACAACGGCAGCATCTCGGCCTATGCGCCGCGCCCGGGCTCCATCGGCTACACCGCCACCAAGCACGCCATCAGCGGCCTGACGCGCACCGCGGCGCTGGACGGCCGGCCCTTCGATATCGCCGTCGGCCAGATCGACATCGGCAACGCCGCCAGCGAGATGACCGACCGCATGGTGGCCGGCGTGCCGCAGGCCGACGGCACGATGAAGCCCGAGCCGCGCATGGACCTGCAGTGCGTGGTGGATGCCTTCCTGACGATGGCGCGCCTGCCGCTGTCGGCCAACATGCTGTTCGTCAACGTGATGGCCACGAAGATGCCCTTCGTGGGCCGAGGCTGAGACGGACGTGGCCATGAACATCGGCTTCATCGGCGCCAGCGGCCTCATGGGCCACGGCATGGCGAAACACCTGCTGGCCAAGGGCCATGCGCTGGCGATCACCGTGCACCGCAACCGCGAGCGCGTGGCCGACCTGCTGGCCGCCGGCGCCACGGAATCGCCCTCCCCCGCCGACCTGGCCGCGCGCAGCGAACTCCTGTTCCTGTGCGTCACGGGTTCGCCGCAGGTGGAGGCCAACCTCGAGGCCATCCTGGCCGCGCCGAAGCCCGGACTGGTGATCGTCGACTGCTCCACCTCGGAACCCGACAGCACGGCGCGCCTGCGTGAACGATGCGCCGCCGCCGGCATGACCTTCGTCGACGCCCCGCTGTCGCGCACACCGGTGGAGGCCGAGGCTGGCCGGCTGAACGTGATGGTCGGCGCCGAGCCGGCGCTGTTCGCGCAGATCGAACCGGTGCTCAAGTGCTTCGCCGAAAACGTGTTCCACGTCGGCGGCCCGGGCGCCGGCCACACCATCAAGCTGCTGAACAACTTCATCGCCCAGGCCATCTGCACCGCCACGGCGGAAGCCTTCGCGGTGGGTACCAAGGCCGGTGTGGACCTGAAGCAGCTGGTGGCGCTGATCGGCATGGGGCCGGTGAACTGCGGCCTGTTCCAGGCCATGGCCAAGACCCTGGATGGCCAGATGGACGGCCTGAAGTTCGAGCTCGACAACGCGCGCAAGGACGTGCGCTACTACACCCACCTGGCCAAGAACCAGGGCACGCCCAGCGTGGTGGGCGAGGCGGTGCACCAGGCCCTGGCGCTGGCCAGCGCGCTGGGGCATGGCCGCAAGTTCGTGCCGGCGCTGGTGGAGGCACAGGAACAGCTGGCCGGCACGAGGATCCGCCCGACATGACCCTCACCTGCCGCATCCACGCCGCGCATGACCTGCGCCTGGAACAGCTGGACACGCCCGCGCTCGGCCCGCACGACGTGCGCCTGCGCCTGGGCGCGGCCGGCATCTGCGGGTCGGACCTGCACTACTGGCAACACGGCCGCGTCGGCGCCTTCCAGGTGCGCGAGCCGCTGATCCCGGGGCACGAGGCCTCGGGCGTGGTGGAGGCCATCGGCAGTGCCGTCACGCGCGTTCAGCCGGGCGACCGGGTCGCCATCAACCCGTCCCACCCCTGCGGGCACTGCGACTACTGCCGCAGCGGCCGCGGCAACCTGTGCCGGACGATGTTCTTCCTGGGCAGCGCCAGCGTGTTCCCGCACGCCCAGGGCCTGTTCCGCGACGCCTTCGTGATGGGCGAGGCGCAGCTGACGCCGATCACGGAAGCGGGCATCAGCCTGGGCGAGATCGCCTGCGCCGAACCGCTGTCCATCGGCCTGCACGCGCTGCACCGCGCCGGCCCGGTGCTGGGCGAGACCGTGTTCATCACCGGCGGCGGCACCATCGGCTGCATGACGGTGCTGGCCGCGCGCCTGGCGGGGGCCGCGCGCGTGATCGTCGGCGACGTGATGGATCGCCCGCTGGCCATGGCGCGCACGGTCGGCGCCGACGAGGTCGTGCGCACCGACCAGATCGATCCGAAGGCGCTGGCGGACACGGCCGACGTGGCCATCGAGTGTGCCGGCCACCCGGCCGCGCTGGCCACCTGCCTGGCCGCGGTGAAGCGCGGCGGCCGCGTGATGCAGGTGGGCACACTGCCGGCGGAGATCCCCTTCCCGGCCAACAGCATCATGGCGCGCGAGCTCGACTACCGCGGCGTCTTTCGCGCGCATCTGGCCTTCGACTGGGCGGTGCAGGCCATCCGCAGCCGCCGCGTGGACGTGCGGCAGCTGATCAGCGCGCAACTGCCGCTGACCCAGGCCGCCGACGCGTTCGCGCTGGCCGCCGACAAGACCCGCAGCACCAAGGTGCAGCTGATTCCCTCCTGACCTCCCGAGACCAACCCATGAGACTGCAGGGCAAGACCGCCTTCCTCACCGCAGCCGGCCAGGGCATCGGCCGCGCCGTGGCCGAGGCCTTCGTGCGCGAAGGCGCACGCGTGATCGCTACCGACCTGAACGAATCGCTGCTCGCCACGCTGCAGGGCGCCACCACGTTGAAGCTCGACGCGCTGGATCCGCAGGCCATACAGGCCGCCGCCACGGCCCACGGTCCGGTGGACATCCTCTTCAACGGTGCCGGCTTCGTGCACGCCGGCACGGTGCTCGACTGCAGCGAGGCCGACTGGGACTTCGCGTTCAACCTCAACGTGCGCTCACAGTTCCGCACCATCCAGGCCTTTCTGCCCGGCATGCTCGCGAAGGGTTCCGGGTCCATCATCAACATCGCCTCTGTGGCCGGCAGCATCAAAGGAGCGCCCAACCGCTTCGTCTACGGCGCCACCAAGGCCGCGGTCATTGGTCTGACCAAGTCCGTCGCGGCCGACTTCATCACCAAGGGCATCCGCTGCAACGCCATCTGCCCCGGCACGGTGGAAAGCCCCAGCCTGCGCGACCGCATCGCCGCGCAGGCCGCCGCCAGCGGCCAGACCACCGAACAGGTGGAGGCCGCCTTCATCGCCCGCCAGCCCATGGGCCGGCTGGGCACGCCCGAGGAGATCGCGCTGCTGGCCGTGTACCTGGCCAGCGACGAATCCCGTTTCACCACCGGCACCGCGCAGATCATCGACGGCGGCTGGAGCAACTGAAACCCACGACAGCACACCCATGAAACTCCTGCGACACGGCCCCAAGGGCCAGGAAAAGCCCGCCCTGCTCGACGCCGACGGCCAGGTGCGCGATCTCTCCGGCGTGGTCGCCGACATCACCGCGCAGACCCTGTCGCCCACGGGCCTGGCCAAGCTGCTTGCCCTGGATCCGACCAAGCTGCCGGTGGTGCCGATGGGTCGCGCCGGTGTGCCCTGGACCGGACTGGGCAAGTTCATCGCCATCGGCCTGAATTACGCCGACCACGCGGCCGAGTCCAACATGCCGATTCCGAAGGAACCGATCGTCTTCATGAAGACGCCGGACTGCGCGGTGGGCGCCAACGACCCGGTGGTGCTGCCACAGGGCTCGGTGAAGAGCGACTGGGAGGTGGAGCTTGGCGTCGTCATCGGCAGCACGGCCCGCTACGTGTCGGAAGCCGATGCGCTGCAGCACGTCGCCGGCTACTGCGTGATCAACGACGTCTCGGAGCGCGAGTACCAGCTCGAGCGCGGCGGCCAGTGGGACAAGGGCAAGGGCTGCGAGACCTTCGGTCCCATCGGCCCCTGGCTGGTGACGGCCGACGAGGTGCCCGACCCGCAGGCCCTGGGCATGTGGCTGGACGTCAACGGCCACCGCTACCAGAACGGCAGCACGAAGACGATGATCTTCGGCGTGGCCACGCTGGTCAGCTACCTCAGCCGCTTCATGACGCTGCGGCCGGGTGACGTCATCACCACCGGCACGCCGCCCGGCGTGGGCATGGGCGTGAAGCCAAGCCCGGTGTACCTGAAGGCCGGGGACGTGATGCGACTGGGCATCGAGGGGCTGGGGGAGCAGCAGCAGACGGTGCATGCCTGGGATGCGAGCCTGCTGGACTGAACGCCAACGCACCACCTCGGCACAGGCGGGCATGCAATGACCACACTCGACTCAAAGCGGCCGGTGAAGTGC
>JACKLN010000009.1 GCA_024235855.1 Burkholderiaceae bacterium | reverse complement strand
GGACGAGACCAACGCCGAGCGCGCGGTCACGCAGCCGGGCAACAACGCACCGTTCTGGCGTGGCGTGCACAACTCCGGCAACGTGCCGGGCGTCACCAGCCTGCCCGGGTTGGAGATGGGCGTGCTGATGCAGCGCCCGGTGCAGTACCCCGGGTCGAACTACACGTCAGCAGGTGAAGCCTGGCGCCAGGTGCGCAACAACTGGCTGATCCCCTACGGCGGTTCGCTGTTGCTGATCATGCTGGTGGCGGTGCTGCTGCACTACGTGGTCAAGGGGCCGCTGGACACCAAGGAAGGTCCCACTGGTCGCGTGATCGAGCGCTTCACGCCGCTGGAGCGCGCGGCGCACTGGGTCAACGCCATCGCCTTCGTGGTGCTGGCGGTCTCCGGCATCGTGATGGCCTTCGGCAAGTTCTTCCTGCTGCCGGCGCTCGGGGGCACGCTGTTCGGCTGGCTGACCTACCTGCTGAAGAACCTGCACAACTTCGCCGGCCCGCTGTTCGCGGTGTCGCTGATCATCGTGATCGTCACCTTCGTGAAGGACAACCTGCCGAGCAAGGACGACATGGTCTGGCTGGCCAAGGGTGGTGGTCTGTTCTCGGGGGCCCACGTGCCTTCGCACCGCTTCAACGCCGGCGAGAAGATCCTGTTCTGGGTGGGCGTGTTCGTGTTCGGCGTGCTCGTCGTCGCCTCGGGCCTGGTGCTGAACCAGCTGATCCCGCAGGTCTCGCCGACGCGCGAGAACATGCAGATCGCGCAGATGGTGCACGGTGCCTCGTCGCTGCTGATGATGGCGCTGTTCATCGGCCACATCTACATGGGCACGATCGGAGCCAAGGGCGCCTACTCGGCCATGCGCAACGGCTACGTCGACGAGACCTGGGCGAAGGAGCACCACGAGCTGTGGTACGACGACGTGAAGGCCGGCCGCATCCCGGCGCAGCGTTCGGCGGCGCCCCTGCCGTCCCCGGGCACCACGCCCGCCAAGGCCTGAGCGCGCGCCATGTCGGTCCCCGGTGAAGCCCTGCCTCGCCCCACCACGGTCCCCCGGCCGTTGGTGGCGGGAGCACCCTGGCTCACCGAGGCCCGCGGCGAACTGCTGCGCGAGATCACCATCCTCGACGAGTACGGTGACCGCCGCAGCATCCACATCCCGGCCGAGCGGCCGCTGACGGTCTTCGTCGACAAGCGCGAGCTGGTCACGCTGATGACGCTCGGCGCCATGCCCGAGCACCTCGTGCTGGGTTACCTGCTGAATCAGCGCCTGATCAAGCGCGTCGACGAGATCGAGTCGATCACGGTGGACTGGGATGTCGCCGCCGCCGCGGTCCGGACCCGGGCAGGCGTGGCTGACATCGAGGCCCGGACCGCCAAGCGGGTGGTCACCACCGGCTGCGGTCAGGGCACGGTGTTCGGCGACCAGCTGGAAGACCTCAATGGCATCCGGCTGCCGGAAGCGGCCCGTGCCCGCATCCGCCAGAGCAGCCTGCACCGCATGCTCGAGACCATGCGGCAGCAGGACAGCATCCACCGCAAGGCCGGTTCGGTGCACGGCTGCGCGCTGTTCCGCCTGGACGCCGGCCAGCCCGAGCTGATGATGTTCGTCGAGGACGTCGGTCGCCACAACGCCATCGACACCATCGCCGGCTGGATGGGGCTGCATGGCGTCGACGGGGTCGACAAGGCCTTCTACACGACCGGGCGCTTGACCAGCGAGATGGTGATGAAGGCGGCGCACCTGGGCGTGCCCATCGTGGTGTCGCGCAACGGCGTCACCGCCATGGGCCACGAGATGGCCTCGCGCCTGGGCATGGCGCTGTTCGGCCGGGCGTCGAACCGGCACTTCCTCTGCTACACCGGCTTCGAGCGCTTCGATTCCGAGCCGGAGCCGCAGCGCCCCGCAGTCCGCGTCGTCTCTGGCTGAGGCTGGACTGAAGACAGTCCCTGCGGACTGTCTTCAGCCTGCCGAAGCGGCCGAGCTCTGCGAGGCCGGGGGAGGATCTGGACTGAAGACAGTCCCTGCGGACTGTCTTCAGCCTGCCGAAGCGGCCGAGCTCTGCGAGGCCGCAGGAGAAGCGCCCTAGACTCGTGTCTCCCATCAGAACGGAGACACGATGAACGCCACCCGCCCGCCCTTCCGCGCCGACCAGGTCGGCAGCCTGCTGCGCCCCGAGGCGCTGGCCGCCATGCGCGCCCGCTGGAAGGCTGGTGAAGTGGACGATCAGACGCTGCGCGAGGCCGAGGACCGCGCGATTGCCGAGGCCGTGCGCCGCCAGCAGGACATCGGCCTGCAGGCCGTCACCGACGGCGAGTTCCGCCGTGACTGGTGGCACCTGGATTTCCTGGCCCAACTCGACGGCGTCACGCTCACCGCCAACCCGGGCCCCAAGTTCAAGATCGCCGGGCAGAGCGAACAGCCCCCCATCGCCACCGTCACCGGCCGCATCGGCTGCAGCCGGCCGATCATGGCCGAGCACTTCACCTACCTGAAGTCGGTGGCTGGGGCGGTGCCGAAGATGACGATCCCGTCGCCGTCGATGCTGCACCTGCGCGGCGGCCGCGCGGCGATCTCGCGCGAGGCGTATCCCGACCTGGACGCCTTCTGGGACGACGTCGCCGCGGCCTACCGCCAGGCCATCGCGCTACCTCGCTGACGCCGGCTGCCGCTACCTGCAGCTCGACGACATCACCTTCGCCTACCTCTGCGACCCCAAGATCCAGGCCAACTGCCGTGCCAACGGTGACGATCCGGCCGAACTGCCGCGGCGGTACGCGCAGACCATCAACGCCGCGCTGCGCAACCGCCCGGCCGACATGGCGGTGACCATCCACACCTGCCGTGGCAACTTCAAGAGCGCCTGGGTGGCCGAGGGCGGCTACGACCCGGTGGTGGAGGCCATGTTCTCCACCGACGTCGACGGCTGGTTCATGGAGTTCGACAGCGAACGGGCCGGCGGCTTCGAGCCGCTGCGCGCCCTGCCCAAGGGCAAGACCGTGGTGCTCGGCCTGGTGACCACCAAGCTGGGCGAACTCGAGGACAAGGACACGCTCAAGCGTCGCATCGACGAGGCCGCGAAGATCGTGCCGCTGGAGCAGCTGGCGCTGAGCCCGCAATGCGGCTTCTCCAGCACCCACCACGGCAACGCCCTGTCGATGGACGACCAGTGGCGCAAGCTCGAGCGGGTGGTGGACGTGGCGCACGAGGTCTGGGGCTGAGCCTGGACGAACAACAGTCCCTGCGGACTGTTGTTCGCCTGGAACGGCCCGCTGGCTTGCCGGGCCGGGGCATCGGGACGAACAACAGTCAAGTGCGGAGCGCGTCCACCCGCGGACTGTTGTTCGCCTCGGCGAAGCGGCCCGGCATGCTTGCCGGGCCGTGGGCCCTTCCGGGTGGGTCAGGGCGTCGTCTGTGGGGCCGGCATGGCCTGCTGACCGTGACGGTGGCCATCGGGCCCTGCCGCCTGCCCGTGCTGCCCGTGCATGCTGCGGCATCGCGTCACGCGCTCCTGCATCATCTGGCTGCGCATCGCGTGCATCGACGCCATCCGACCATCGTGTGACGGGCCTTGGCCGGCCTGGTGGCCCGTCATGCCCCCGCCGCAACCGGCCGGGTGCTGTGCCGACGGTCCGCTGCCGTGCCCACCGGGCATCGCCAGGGCGGCTGCGCTGGCGGCCACCAGGGCCGCCGTGATCAGGGTTCGCTGCATGTGCATCTCCAGGAGTGGATCCGACCACCGGACCCTGCACCTTCGACGAGCCGCCTTCGTGCCCGGTTCCGGGCCGGCGCGCGCAAGGTCGCAAGCCTTGCCCCACGTCAAGCATGACCGGGTTTCGACGTCGCGCTCCACGACCCCTTGTCAACCGCTCGGCGCCACACCGGCCCGCATCCCACCGCGCCGGGCTCCTAGAATCCGCCAATGAGCATCAAGAGCGACCGCTGGATCCGCCGCATGGCCGAGCAGCACGGCATGATCGAGCCGTTCGAGCCCCAGCAGGTGCGTCATGCACCGGACGGCCACAAGATCGTCAGCTACGGCACCAGCAGCTACGGCTACGACATCCGCTGCGCGCCGGAATTCAAGGTGTTCACCAACATCCACAGCACCGTGGTGGACCCGAAGAACTTCGACGAGAAGAGCTTCGTCGACATCCACGCCGACGTCTGCATCATCCCGCCCAACAGCTTCGCGCTGGCGCGCACGGTGGAGTACTTCCGCATCCCGCGCAACGTGCTCACCATCTGCCTGGGCAAGAGCACCTATGCGCGCTGCGGCATCATCGTCAACGTCACCCCGTTCGAACCGGAATGGGAAGGCTACGTCACGCTGGAGTTCAGCAACACCACGCCGCTGCCGGCCAAGATCTATGCCGGCGAGGGCTGCGCCCAGGTGCTGTTCTTCGAGAGCGACGAGGTCTGCGAGACCAGCTACAAGGACCGCGGCGGCAAGTACCAGGGCCAGCGCGGCGTGACCCTGCCCAAGACCTGAGGAGCACCGCATGAAGTGGGAAGGCCACCGGCAGAGCCGCAACGTCGAGGACCGGCGCGCTGGTGGTGGTGGACTTCCCGGTCTCGGCGGCGGGCGGCGCGTGGGCGGCAAGGGGCTGGGCCTCGGCTCGATCGTCATCGCCGTGATCGCCGCCTGGATCTTCGGCATCAACCCATTGACCGTGCTGGGCCTGCTCGGTGGCATGGACAGCGGGGCGCCCGTTTCTCAGGGGCCGGCCGCAGCGCCGCCGGCGTCCGACCGCGAGGCCATGTTCGTCTCCACCGTGCTGGCCGACACCGAGGACGTCTGGCAGGCGCTGTTCCGCAGCGGCGGGCAGAGCTACCGTGAGCCGAAGCTGGTGCTGTTCCGCGGCGCCGTGCCCACCGCCTGCGGCACCGGCCAGAGCGCGATGGGGCCGTTCTACTGCCCGGGCGACTACAAGGTCTACATCGACCTCGGCTTCTTCGAGACGCTGTCGCGCCAGATGGGCGCGCCCGGTGACTTCGCGCAGGCCTACGTGATCGCGCACGAGGTGGGCCACCACGTGCAGCGGCTGATCGGCGTCACCGACAAGGTCGACCAGATGCGCGGGCGCATCTCGCCCGTGCAGATGAACGCGATGTCGGTGCGGGTGGAACTGCAGGCCGACTGCCTGGCCGGCGTCTGGACGCACCATTCCCAGCGCGGCAAGAACTGGCTGGAGCAGGGCGACATCCAGGAGGCGATGAACGCCGCCGCCCGCATCGGCGACGACGCGCTGCAGCGGCAGAGCACGGGCACGGTGCGCCCCGAGAGCTTCACCCACGGCAGCAGCGAGCAGCGCATGCGCTGGTTCCAGCGCGGCGTACAGAGCGGCCAGGTGGCCGCCTGCAACACCTTCGACGCGCCGACGCTCTGAACGCCAGGGGTCAGGCCGTCGGGAACGTGCCCGGCAGCAGGATGCTGCGGTCCACGGTGCCGATCTTCGTGTGGCCGCAGAAGGCCATCGTCAGGTCCAGCTCCTTGTGGATGATCTCCAACACCTTGCTCACGCCCTCCTGGCCCATCGCGCCCAGGCCGTAGAGGAAGGCCCGGCCGATGTAGGTGCCCTTGGCGCCCAGCGCCACGGCCTTGAGCACGTCCTGGCCGGAGCGGATGCCGCCGTCCATGTGCACCTCGATCTGCGAGCCGACCGCTTCCACGATGGCCGGCAGTGCCTCGATGCTGCTCTGCGCGCCGTCCAGCTGCCGGCCGCCGTGGTTGCTGACGATCAGCGCGTCAGCTCCCGACGCCACCGCCAGCTTCGCGTCCTCGACGTCCTGGATGCCCTTGAGAATCAGCTTGCCGCCCCAGCGCTTCTTGATCCACTCCACGTCGCCCCAGTTCAGGCGCGGGTCGAACTGCTGGGCCGTCCAGGCGGAGAGGTTGGACATGTCGCTGACGCCCTTGACGTGGCCGACGATGTTGCCGAACTGCCGGCGCGACGTGCCCAGCATGCCCAGGCCCCAGCGCGGCTTGGTCATCATGTTCAGGATGTTGGCCAGCGTGAGCTTCGGCGGCGCCGACAGGCCGTTCTTCAGGTCCTTGTGGCGCTGGCCGATGATCTGCAGGTCCAGCGTCAGCACCAGGGCGCCGCAGCCGGCGGCCTTGGCGCGGTCGATCAGGCGCTCGATGAAGTCGCGGTCGCGCATCACGTAGAGCTGGAACCAGAAGGGCTTGCTCGTGTTCGCGCGGATGTCCTCGATCGAGCAGATGCTCATCGTGCTCAGCGTGAACGGGATGCCGAAGGCCTCCGCCGCCTTGGCCGCCAGGATCTCGCCGTCGGCGTGCTGCATGCCGGTCAGGCCCGTGGGCGCGATGGCCACCGGCATCGCCACGTCCACGCCCACCATCTTCGTCGCCGTGCTGCGGCCTTCCATGTTCACCGCCACGCGCTGGCGCAGCTTGATCTTCTGGAAGTCGCTCTCGTTGGCGCGGTAGGTGCCCTCGGTCCAGCTGCCGCTGTCGGCGTAGTCGTAGAACATGCGCGGCACGCGCCGCTGGGCCAGCTTGCGCAGGTCTTCGATGTTGGTGATGACTTCGGCCATGGGGTGTGTCTCCTTTGGCCCGGATGCTAGCGGCGCGCTGGCCCGCCGGCCGGAAACTTCGTCAGGTGCGGCCGGAGATCAGTTCCAGTGCCTCCTGCGCCAGCCGCGCGCAGCGGTCGCCCAGCCATCCCGCGAAGACCGCCGCATCGTCGCCCGGGCCGTGGCGCAGGCCGTACTGCTGCGCCGGCTCCGCCGTCAGCGCGAACAGCGGGCGCAGCGTGCCGCTGGCCAGCCAGGCGCCGGCGAGCGACGGCCGCGCCAGCGCCACGCCCTGGCCGGCCACGGCGGCCTCCAGCGTCAGGCCCAGGTCCACCAGCATGGGGCCGCTGGCGGGTTCCGGCCAGTCCAGGCCCGCGGCGCGGAACCAGGGCGTCCACGGCTCCAGCGGCGTGCGCAGCAGCGGCCAGTGCGCCAGGTCGGCGGGCGTGCGGCACGGCCGGCCTTCGGCCAGCGCGGGCGACGCCACGGGCAGCACCACGTCGTGCATCAGCACCGTCCAGCCGGGCAGGCCGGGCGGGGCGTGCTGGATCTCGATGTCGGCCTCGCCGGGGCGCAGGTCCAGGAAGGGAATGGACAGCACCACCTCCAGCTCGACCTCGGGGTGCGTGCGGCCGAACTCGCCCAGGGCCGGCACCAGCACCTGGCGCGCGAACGTGGGCGGGCTGCTCACGCGCAGCTTGCGCGTGCGCTGGGCCGGGCGGCGGTGCTGCGGCACGGCCATCAGCAGCGTCAGGGCCGGGCGCACCTGCGCCAGGTAGTCGCGCCCGGTGGCGGTGAGTGCCAGCGCCTTGCCGCCGCGCTGCAGCAGCTCGATGCCGATCAGCGATTCCAGCGCCGCCACCCGCTTGCCGATGGCGCTGGCGGTGACCGCCAGTTCGTCGGCGGCGCGCTCGAAGCTGCCCAGGCGCGCAGCGGCCTCGAAGGCGCGCAGCGCGTCGAGCGAGGGCAGGCGCAGGTCGTCGGCCGGGGGCATGGCCGGCAGTGTAGGGCGCCGCCTCAGCGCAGCATCGCCGACAGCAGCGTGCGCGCGTCCGGCAGGTCGGCCAGGCGACCGATGCCGTCGGACAGCACCGGCAGGCGGTCGGCTGGCAGCGGGAAGGGGGCGTAGGCCATGCAGTCGGCAAAACGCTGCGTGTGCTGCGCCTCGCTCAGCGGCCGGCCCGGAAACCCGGGCGCGATGTCCAGCCCGCGCTCGAGTCGGGCGCCGTCGGTGGTGGTGACCACGATGTCCACCGCCGTGTGCCCGCGGGCATCCATCGCCGGGTCACCGACGGTGTGCACGCAGGCGGCCAGCGCCAGCACGGCGGGGTCGGCAATCTGCTCTGGGCGGAAATGCTCCAGCCGCGAACTGCGGCGCACCAGCGCGTTGGCCACGCACCAGGCGGCGCTGAACTGCGCGTCCACGCGCGGGTTGGCGCCGAGCCGGAACGGGTGGCCGACCAGCTTGTGGGAGTACGGCGGCTGGCGCACTTCGACCGTAGCCACCTGCTCCGGCCGCAGGCCGGTCTCCTGCACCAGGTCAAGCACCAGCCGCGTCAACCCCTGTGTGGCACCGCAGCTGGGGTAGGGCTTGAACATCATGCGCTGCAGCCGCCATTCGGTGCCGAGGCCCGACACCACGTCGGCCGGCGGCAGTGTGCCGCGGCCGTAGAGGTGCGGGAAGCCGTAGATGCCGGTCAGGAAGTTCAGCGGCCCGGTCAGCCCGCGCTGCGCCATCTGCGCGCACTCAACACCCGTCGCGGCCACGTGGCCCTGCAGCAGACGCACCCCCAGCGTGCCGTCGATGTGGCTCTGGAAGCTGCCGCCGCAGCGGTTGAAGGCCAGGCCCAGCGCACGACGCGTCTGCGGCGCGTCCAGGCCCAGCACGCGCGCGGCGCCGGCGGTGGCGGCAAAGACGGCTGCGATGCCGGTGGGGTCGAAGCCGTCGTACTGGCGCTCCGTGAGGTTGAAGCGCGCGCCGACCTCGCAGCCGACCACCAGCGCGGCCAGGAACTCGGCGCCGCTGCAGCCGCCGCGCAGTTCCGCCGCGGCGAAGCAGGCCGGCACCAGCGCCGCGCCGAAGTGCGGGCCGGGCGCCATCGCATCACAGAAGTCCAGCGCGCGGCACATCGTGCCGTTGAGCTGCGCGGCGGCCACGGCCGGCAGGCGGTCGCCGAAGACCAGGGTGGTGGCCTGCGGCGTGCCGCCGCGTTCCAGCAGCAGGGCGCGCAGTTCGGCGATGCCGTCCTCGCCGGCGCCGGCCACGCCGGTGCCGGCCACGGCCAGCAGCACGCGCTGCGCGGTCAGCCGGGCCTCGGGCGGCACCTCATCCAGCGGCTGGCCGACGACGAAACGCGCCAGGGCGTCTTCCAGGTCCATCGCGCTCAAGCCTGCGGCTCGCCGCGGCCCGGCGTGAGTTCGGTGCCCGAGAGCTGCTCCACCCAGCGCACCAGCTCGCTGACGCTGGCGCCCGGCCCGGCGGCGTGGTCGGCCATGCGCCAGAGCTGCTGGCCCAGGCCGGCCATCGGCATCGGCGTGGCCGTCTGCTGCGCCAGCTGCACGGCGATGCCCACGTCCTTGCGCATCAGCTCCAGCTTGAACGGGTCGTCGAAGCTGCGGTTGAAGATGCGCTGGTGGAAGTGTGTCTGCGTGATCCACGAGCCGCCGGTGGACTGGTTGAGCACGTCCACCATCACCGCCGGGTCCAGGCCGTAGCGCTTGCCGGTCACCAGGGCCTCGGCGGTCGCGGTGAAGGTCATCGCGGTGATGCAGTTGTTCAGGCACTTCATCGCGTGGCCCGCGCCCAGGCGGCCCAGGTGGTGTACGGCCTTGCCCATGCGCTCGAGCAAAGGCCGCACGCGGGCGACATCTTCGTCGCTGCCGCCGACCATGAACACCAGCTCGGCCGCCTGCGCGCCCCAGGCGGCGCCGGAGACCGGGGCGTCGACCATCGTCGCGCCGCGGGCCGCGATGGCCGCGGCGGTCTGCTGCGTCAGCCAGGGTTCGGCCGACGAGGTGTCGAGCAGGATGGCGCCATCGCGCAGGCCGTGGATCAGGCCCTGCTCGCCCAGCGCCACCTGCTGCACGACCTCGCCATTGGGCAGCATCGTGATCACGACTTCGCTGGCGGCGGCCACCTCGGCCGGCGTGGTGACGGCAGTGCCGCCGATCGTGGCCGCGAGGTCGCGCGCGGCGGCGGCATTGACGTCCAGCAGCGTCAGCCGGTGCCCGGCGTTGGCCAGGTGCGTGGCCATGGGCGCACCCATGACGCCCAGGCCGATGAATCCGATGTCCATGCGGTGATGTCTCCTCGTCCGGCCCGCTGCATGGCGGGCCGCCCGATCATCGCCGCAAACGAAAGCCGTGGTGGCCTGCGGATCAGCTGCAGCTGCTGCTGCCGCAGCCGGTGATGGCTTCGGCTTCCGGCGCTGGCGGGTTCGTCATCGCACCGGTCTCTGGGTCGTAGCCGCGCAGCGCCATGGTCTCGGCCAGCGCTGCGTCCATCATCTGCGCGTGCTGCGGGAACCACACGGCCAGTTCGCCTGCCATGCGGTGCACCAGGGCCACGTCGCCTTCCGCGGCGTGCAGGCGCTGCACCTCGCGCATCACGTTCAGCACCGCCTGGTGCTGGAAGGCGTGGCAGTTCTGCGGCGCGAAGCCCAGCGCCGTCATCCAGCGGTCTTCCTGCGCGAAGTGGGCGTCGGTGTGCTCGACCAGCGCGGCCAGCGCGGGAGCCACGGCCTCCGGGGTCTGCAGCGTGGCTTCCAGCGCGGCCAGCAGGTCCACGAACTCCACGTGCGTGGCATCCATGCGCGGCTGGCCCAGGGCCAGGTCGTCGGTCCAGGTCAGGGTCGTCATGGCCGCCGATGGTCGCCGCAGCGCCACGCCACCGGCTTGCGCCGGATCAAGCCGGCGCTACAGGCCGAGCACCTGCGGCAACCACAGGGCGATGCCCGGAAAGGCACACAGCACCACCAGCCGCACCAGGTCCACCGCGATGAAGGGCATCGTGCCGGCGTAGATGCGCGTGAGCGGGATGTCGCGCGCGATCGAGTTGATGACGAACACGTTCATGCCCACCGGCGGGCAGATCATGCCGAAGGTGACGGCCATGACCACGATGACGCCGAACCACACGGGGTCGAAGCCCAGTTGCGTCATCGCCGGGAAGACGATGGGCACCGTCAGCAGGATCATCGCCAGCTCGTCCATCACCGCGCCGAGGATGAAGTAGCCGACCATCACGATGGCCAGCACGCCGTAGGCGCCCACCGGCAGGTTGACCAGCCAGTCCACCGCGTTCTGCGTGAACTGCGTGATGGTGAGGAAGTAGCCGAAGAGAAAGGCGCCGACGACGATCATCATGATCCCCGACGACACGCGCAGCGCGTCGACCAGCGACGCGCGGATCTGCGGCCAGCGCAGCCGCCCGCGCGCCATGCCGATCAGCAGCGTGCCGGTGGCGCCGACGCCGGAGGCCTCCTGCACCGTGAACAGGCCGCCGTAGATGCCGCCGAGCACGAACAGGAACAGCAGCAGCACGGCCCACAGGTTCTTCAGCGTGGCCAGGCGCTCGCCCCAGGTGTGCGGCTCGCCCAGCGGCAGGCGTCTCGGGGCGGCGGATGGCGATCCACTGCACCAGCACCACGTAGAACAGCACGCCCAGCACCCCGGGCACCAGCCCGGCGGCGAACAGCTGCGCGATGTCGACCTCGGTCATGATGCCGTAGAGCACCAGGATGGTCGACGGCGGGATCATGATGCCCAGCGTGCCGCCGGCGGCGATGAGCCCGGCGCTGAAGCCGGGCTCGTAGCCGGCCCGGCGCATCTCGGGCAGGGCCACCTGGCTCATCGTGGCCGCGGTGGCCACCGACGAGCCGTTGATGGCCGCGAAACCCCCGCAGGCCGCGATGCTGGCGTAGGCGAGGCCGCCGCGGCGGTGGCCGAACCAGGCGCGCCCGGCATCGAAGAGTTCCCGGCTCATGCCCGAGTGCGACGCGAAGGCGCCCATCAGGATGAACATCGGGATCACGAGCAGGTTGTAGTCCGTCAGCACCGACAGCGGCACGTTGCCCATCAGGTTCAGCGCCGGGCCCATGCCCGAGAGCACGCCGAAGCCGAGCACGCCGACGATGCCCATCGCCACGCCGATGGGCACGCGCAGCGCCATCAGCGCGAACATGCCGACGAAGCCGAGCAACGCGACGAGGTCACGGTCCAAGCGGCGTGTCCTCGTCGGTGTCGTCGTCGCCGCGGGCCAGGGACCACAGCCTCGCTAGCGCCAGCACGGCACCGGCCACGCTACCGCAGGCGGCGATGGTGGTGAACCACATCAGCGGGATGCGCAGGTCGGTGGTCGCCTGCGTGCCGCTGCCCAGCACCTTGGTGAACACCATCCATGCCATCGGAACCAGGAAGGCCAGCGTGATGAGGCCGGCGATCACGTCAAGGACCCGCCGGCCACGGCGCTGCAGGTGCTCCCACACGATATCCACCGCGATGTGGCCACCATGGTAGGTGGCCACCGCGATGCCCCAGAACAGCGCGATGCCCATCAGCAGCTTGGTACCGTCGAACCAGTCCGGGATCTGCCAGGCGAACAGGTCGCGCAGCGTCACGTTGGCCGCGGTCAGCAGCGCGATCAGCAGCAGGAAGACCGCCGCCACCGTTTCGGTGGCGGCCACCAGACGCTTCATCGGTTCGGCGAGCCGTCCGTCAGTAGGCGCCGCCGGTCTTCTGCAGTTCGGCGCGCAGGTCGGCCAGGGCCTTCCTGGCGTCGATGCCGGTCTTGGCTGCGGTGTCGACCCAGCGGTCATACACCGGGGCCACGGCCTGGCGCCAGGTCTCGATCTGTGCCGACGTCATCGGCACGATGGTGTGGCCAGCCGCGACCAGCTTCTCGCGGCCGGCGTCCTCGGCGTCGCCCCAGGCGGCACCGACCTTGGCGGCCCACTCGTTGTTGCAGTGGTCGTCCATCACCTTCTTCTGGTTGGCAGACAGGCCGTTGTACCAGTCCTTGTTCATCGCCCACACGAAGACCGCGGCGTACAGGCGCATGTCGGTGTGGAACTTGGTCACCTTGTCGATGCCGAAGCTGGAGATCGAGTTCCAGGGGAAGGTGATGGCGTCGGCCACGCCCTTGGACAGCGCGTCGCGCGCTTCGGGCGCCGACACCTGCACGCTGGTGCCGCCCAACACGTTGACCATCTGGCCCACCGTGCCGTTGGCCGGGCGGATCTTCATGCCCTTGATCTGCGACGGGTCGGTGATGGCCTTGTCCTTCGCGTGGAAGGTGCCGACGTGCAGGTGCGTCAGGCAGACCTTGACGTCCTTCATCTCGCGCTCGGCATGCTGGCGGTACCAGGCGTCCAGCGCCTTGGAGGCCGGCCCCGGTTTGTCGACCAGGAACGGCAGCTCACCGGCCGCGATGATCGGGAAGCGGCCAGCCTGGTAGCCCGGGTTCACGAAGGTGACCTGCGCGATGCCGTCGCGCGCCATGTCGTAGTGGTCGGGTGCCTTGCCCAACTGCTGGGCCGGAAAGATGGCCACCTTGATGCTGCCACCCGAGGCCTGTTCGATCGACTTGCCCCAGGGGATGAAGCCGGTCTGCGCCAGCAGGTGGTTGGCCGGCACCCAGTGCGCCAGCTTCAGTTCCGTGGGCTTGTCCTGGGCCTTGGCCGCACCGGCCAGGCACAGGGCAGCTGCAGCGGCGGCAGCGAGGAGGCGAACGCTGTTCATGGCAGGGTCTCCGGTGGATTTATGGACGAAACGTCATCATGCCGCAGCGTCGTTCAGTGCACTGGGCGTGGATTCCCTGACGATGCACGACAGGTAGGATGCCCTGATGTCGCCCGTGCCGCCTCGCCCCCGCGCCCGCCCAGTCTGGCAACGGGGCCTCTGGCTGGCGGCGGGCGCGCTGGCGCTGGCCACCGGCATCGTGGGCATCGTGCTGCCGCTGCTGCCGACGACGCCCTTCGTGATCCTGGCCGCCTTCTGCTTTGCGCGCGGCAGCGAACGCTGGGAGCGCTGGCTGCTGAACCACCCGCGCTTCGGTCCGATGCTGCGCGCCTGGCGGGCGCGGCGGGTGATCCCGTGGCGGGCCAAGCTGCTGGCCTGGGTGATGATGGCCGGGGGTTCGGCCTGGGCGGCCTGGACGCTGCCGGACCCCTGGCGCTGGGCGCCGGCCCTGGTGTGCACCGCCGTGGCGGTGTGGATGGCGCGCCTGCCCAGCCGCTGAGCCCGGCGCTGCCCCTGACTCAGAACTCGTACTCGCCCTTGGGTCGGGGCGCTGGCCGGCGCGACGGGTTGAAGCTCAGCTGCGCGCTGGCCTGGGCCTGGCCCGATAGGTTGAGCGTCTGCGTGGTCTGACCGGTGAACTGGTCCGGGTGCCACAGGCGCATCTCGGCGTTGCCGTCCGGCAGCCCCGCGAAGCGGGCCCGCCCCTGCTCGTCGGTGACCGCGACCCAGGGCGTGGTCGCCACGAACAGGTGGCCGCGCATCGAGCCGTGGATGTGGCAGCCCAGCGTCACGCTGCCCGGCGTGTCGAAGACCACGCTGTCGATCGCGCGTGCACCCGACTGCACCGGGCCCAGCCGCAGTTCGAAAGACTTGGCCGGCGGCACTGCGCCCATCGGCCCGCTGCCGAGCGAGCGCACGTGGTGGTCGTAGCGGTCGCGGTTGACGAAGCGCACCGCCGTGCCCACCGGCACCACGGTGACGTAGGGCTCGAAGCGGTTGTCCTTCTGCACGATGTCCACGGCCGAGGTGGTGGGCGCCGCGCCCTGTGCCGATGGCATCAGCATCACCACGACGTCGGGCGCGGGTTTGCCGGCGGCATTGCGCACCTGCACCTGCAGGTCGGCGGCGGCCGCGTGCAGGCCCAGGCTGGCGAGCAGCAGAAGCAGGGGGGCTTTCATGCGCCGCATCATAGGCGCCCGCCACGCACCAGCGACGACGCGCGCACGCCCAGCAGGCGCAGCGGCCGGCCCAGGTCCACGCGCTTGAGGCACAGGCCCGCGGCGTGGCGGATGGCGTCGGCCTCGGCCGTGGGCTGCGGCAGGGTCAGGTCGCGCGTCACGGTGCGGAAGTCGTCGAAGCGCAGCTTGATGCCGATGGTGCGGCCGGCATAGCCCTTGCGCTGCAGGTCGGCTGCCACCTGCGCACACAGCCGCGTGAAGATCTCCCCGAGCGCTCCGCGGTCGCGCACGGCGTGCAGGTTGCGCTCGAACGTGGTCTCGCGGCTCATCGACACCGGCTCGTGGTGCGTGACCACCGGCCGGTCGTCGCGGCCATGCGCGGCGTCGTGCAGCCAGCGGCCGTAGGCGCGGCCGAAGTGCTCGACCAGCGCGGCGGGTTCGGCCGCGGCCAGGTCGCCCACGGTGCGCAGGCCCAGCGCCGCGAGCTTGTCGCCGGCCTTGGGGCCGATGCCGTTGATGCGCCGCACCGGCAGCGGCCAGATGCGCAGCGGCACGTCGGCGGCGGTGATCACGGTCAGGCCGTCGGGCTTGTCCAGGTCGCTGGCGATCTTGGACAGCAGCTTGTTGGGCGTGACGCCGATCGAGCAGGTCAGCCCGGTGGCGCGCTTCACGTTGTTGCGGATCTCCTGCGCCAGCGCGCGCACGCCGCCGGTGGCGTCGAAGCCCACCGTGTCCTGCGCGCCGGGCACGGCCGTGAGGTCGATGTAGATCTCGTCGATGCCGCGGTCCTCGATCACCGGCGCCACCTCGGCCACCGCAGCCTTGAAGCGGCGGGAGTAGTCGCGGTAGCGGTCGAAGTCTGTGGGCAGCAGGATGCAGTCGGGCGCGCGCTGCGCCGCCTTCATCAGGCCGATGCCGGAATGCAGGCCCAGGTCGCGCGCCGGGTAGGTGGCCGTGGTGGCCACGCCGCGGCCGGTGTAGTCGCGCAGCCGCATGAAGCGGCGCGTGCCGTCGGGCAGGGTTTCGGGCTGGTGGCGCCGTCCACCGCCGATGACCACAGGCAGGCCCTTCAGTTCCGGATAGCGCAGCAGTTCCACCGACGCGTAGAACGCGTCCATGTCGAGGTGGGCGATCCAGCGGGTCGGCGTGGCCATGGCGGTGGCGCATTGTCGCGGGGCCGGGTCCCGGCGTCCGCATGGCGCGCAGGGTTGCCGCGCCTGTGCCTGCACGCTGCTGCGGTGGCGCCTACAGTGGGCGGCCGAGCTGCCCGACGGAGGCCACGATGAACCGCGACGAATCCGAACGCCTGTGGGCGCTGGTGCGCCGGCTGCAGCGCGCGCCGGAGGCGCTGGACGACGCCGAAGCGCAGCGCGCCCTGACCGTGCTGACCGCCTCGCGCTCCGATGCCGCCTACCTGCTGCTGCAGCGCGTGCTGGTGCTGGAGACGGCGCTGGCGCAGATCCGCCAAGGGCGCGTGGCCGAGGCCGGCGCCGCTCCGGCGCCGACACCGGGCGTCTCGGCGGCCGAGCGGTCGGGGTCAGGCGCCACCTGGCGCCCCAGCCCGTTCCTGCGCGATGCGGCCGTCATCGCCACTGGCGTCGCCGGGGGCGGGGCGCTGCTGGCAGCATTGGACGGTCTGGACGACGCCGCCGGCGATGCCCTCGATGAGGGCCTCGGAGCGGTCGGCGACCTTTTCTAGCGCTGCGATCAGCCGGCCAGACGCGCGCGATGGCGCTCGACCTGGGCGCGCACCTGCTCCGGCGCCGTGCCGCCCAGCACGCGGCGTGCGCCCATCGAGCCCTGCAGCGTCAGGACCTCGGCCACGTCGGCCTCGATGGCCGGGTTGAAGGCCTGCAGGTCGGCCAGCGGCAGTTCCGCCAGGTCCACGCCACGCTGGATGGCCACCTTCACCGCGTGCGCCACGGCCTCGTGCGCGTCACGGAACGGCAGGCCCTTCTTCACCAGGTAGTCGGCCAGGTCGGTGGCGGTGGCGTAGCCGCGCATCGCGGCGCGTTCCATCGCGTCGGCCTTCACGACGATGCCGCCGGCCATCTCGGCCATGATGCGCAGCGTGTCGCGCAGCGTGTCGACGGTGTCGAACAGCGGTTCCTTGTCTTCCTGGTTGTCCTTGTTGTAGGTCATCGGCTGGCCCTTCATCAGGGTCAGCAGGCCCATCAGGTGGCCCACCACGCGGCCGCTCTTGCCGCGCGCCAGCTCGGCCACGTCGGGGTTGCGCTTCTGCGGCATGATGGAACTGCCGGTGCAGTAGCGGTCGGCCAGGTCGATGAAGCCGAAGTTCTGGCTCATCCACAGCACGATCTCCTCGGCCAGCCGCGAGACGTGCACCATGCAGATGCTGGCCCAGGCGGCGAACTCGAGCGCGAAATCGCGGTCGCTCACTGCGTCCAGGCTGTTCTGGCACACGCCGTCGAAACCCAGCGTGCGCGCCACGCGCTCGCGGTCCAGCGGGTAGCTGGTGCCGGCCAGCGCCGCCGCGCCCAGCGGCAGCACGTTGACTCGCTTGCGCACGTCGGCCAGGCGGTCGGCGTCGCGCGCGAACATCTCCACGTAGGCCAGCAGGTGGTGCGCAAAGCTCACCGGCTGCGCCACCTGCAGGTGGGTGAAGCCGGGCATCACGGTGGTGGTGTGCTGCGCGGCCAGGTCCACCAGCGCGCGCTGCATGCCCGACAGCAACCCGGCCAGGCCGTCGATCTCGCCGCGCAGCCACAGCCGCACGTCGGTGGCGACCTGGTCGTTGCGGCTGCGGCCGGTGTGCAGCCGCTTGCCGGCCGGGCCCACCAGTTCGGTCAGCCGCGCCTCGATGTTGAGGTGCACGTCCTCGAGCTCGAGCTTCCAGGTGAAGGCGCCGGACTCGATCTCGCCGGCGATCTGCGCGAGCCCGCGCTGGATGTCGGCCAGATCCTGCGCGCCGATGATGCCCTGTGCGGCCAGCATGTCGGCATGGGCCAGGCTGCCATCGATGTCGGCGCGCCAGAGCCGCTGGTCGAAGCCGACGCTGGCCGTGTAGCGCTGCACCAGCTCGCTCATCGGTTCGGAGAACAGGGCGGACCAGGCCTGGGCCTTGTTGGCGAGCGGATCTGAGGACATCGGGTGCGGCACGTGCGGCAGAGGCAGGGAGCTTCGTATTATCGGCGCCACCCGATGCGCACCGACCCGCACGCCGCCGACCCGTTCGCCGAGACCCGGCCGCCCAGCGTCTGGCCCAGCACGCTGCGGCCGGGCGAGGCGCGCCTGTCCAGCACCTTCGCCGAGTCGCGCTTCGACCCGCTGGCCGAGGAGCGTGCCCGCGCGGAGGCGCACGCGGCGGTGGCCTTCGATGTCTGCCACCCCGGCCTGGCGCTGCGCGCGGTGCTGGGCGTGCAGGTGGTGCTGGCCATCGGCACCCTGGTGGCCCGCGGTGCGGCCGGCTGGCCGGCTTTCGGCGGCACGGCCTTTGCCGGCCTGCTGGGCACGCTGCTGTGGCTGCTGCCGGTGTGCGCGCTGAAGCAGCCGCTGCGTCGCCTGCCGGCGCCGGCGCGCGCTGGCGTGGCGCTGTTGCTCGGCGCGCTGGCGGCCCTGGCGGGGCAGGCGCCGGGCTGGTGGCTGCAGATCGTGGCCCCGCCGGACGCGGCGCACGTGCTGGGCGTGGCGCTGGCCGGTGCCGGCCTGGCCGGCCTGCTGTGGGCCTGGCTCGACCTGCGCGCGCGCATCTGGGCACCGGTGGACGCCCGCGTGCGTCTGGCGGAACTGCAGTCGCGCATCCGGCCGCATTTCCTGTTCAATGCGCTGAACACCGCGCTGGCGCTGGTGCGCCACGACCCGCTGCGCGCCGAACAGGTGCTGCAGAACCTGGGCGACCTGTTCCGCGCCGCGCTGGCCGACGCCGGCGCGTCGATCAGCCTCGACGAGGAACTGGCGCTGGCCCGCGCCTACCTGGCGATCGAGCAGGTGCGCTTCGGCCACCGGCTGCGGCTGGACTGGCAGGTGGACACCGGGGTCGGCCGCGCCCGCGTGCCGCCGCTGATGCTGCAGCCGCTGGTGGAGAACGCCGTGCGGCACGGCGTGGAGCCCTCGGCGCGCGGCGCGCAGGTCGTCGTGCGCGCCGCGCTGCAGAGGGGCCAGGTGGTCGTGGAGGTGATCAACACGCTGCCCGACGAGCCTGCCCTGCCCGGCACCGAAGGCCACGGCATGGCGCTGCACAACGTGCGCGAACGGCTGCGCCTGCTGCACGACGTGGCGGCACACTTCGAGACTTGGCGCGCCGAGGGGCAGCACCATGCGCGCGTCGTGATCCCTTTGTAGACGCCCGGAGGACCCCACCATGACCCTGCGTGTGCTGCTGGTGGACGACGAGATGCTGGCCCGGCTGCGACTGCGCAGCCTGCTCGAGGCCATCGACGACCCCCGCACGGAGGTCGTCGGTGAGGCCGCCGACGCGCAGGAAGCCTGGGTGCAGGCCGACGCGGCCGACCTCGTGCTGCTGGACATCGCCCTGCCCGGCGCCAGCGGCCTGGCGCTGGCACGCCGGCTGTTGGCGTTGCCGCAGCCGCCGGCGGTGGTCTTCGTGACCGCCCATGCCGAACACGCGCTGACGGCCTTCGACCTCGAGGCGGTGGACTATCTGACCAAGCCGGTGTCGCGCGACCGATTGCAGGCGGCGCTGCGCCGCGTGGCACAGCGGCGTGGCCTGCCGGGTCCCGAACCGTCGGGCGACGTGCCGGTGCTGGTGGTGAGCGACCGCGGGCGCGTGCTGCGGCTGCCGGTGTCGGAGGTGCTGTACCTGAAGGCGGAACTGAAGTACGTGACGTTGCGCACCGCCGACCGCAGCTACGTGCTCGACGATGCGCTGGCCGACCTGGAACAGCGCCTGGGCGACGGTTTCCTGCGCGTGCACCGCAACGCGCTGGTGGCGCGTGCCGCCGTGCGCGAACTGGCGCGCCGCGCCAGTGACGACGACCCGGACGCCGGCGGCGAAGGCTGGGCCGTGCGCGTGGCGCCTGCCGACGAATGGCTGGCGGTGTCGCGTCGGCAGCTGGCGGCGGTGCGGCAGGCGCTGGCCGGCGACTGAATCCCGACCGCGACCACGACCGGCTTCACGGCGCCGCCCCGGCTCAGCCGGTGTTGCGCAAGCCCGCCGCCACCCCGTTGATCGAGATGTGGATGCCGCGCTGCAGCCGCGCCTGGTGGGCCGCCGCCTCGCGCTGGCCGCGGTAGCGGCGCAGCAGTTCCACCTGCAGGTGGTTCAGCGGGTCCAGGTAGGGGAAGCGGTGCTCGATGGAGCGCGCCAGCGCCGGGTTGGACTGCAGCCGGCTGGCCTCGCCGGTGACCTGCGCCAGCGCCTGCGCCACGCGGTCCCATTCGGCGCGGATGGCGGTGAAGATGCGCCGCGCCAGGCGCTTGTCCTCCACCAGTTCCACGTAGCGGGCCGCGACGCGCAGGTCGCTCTTGGCCAGCACCATGTCCAGGTTGGACAGCAGGGTTCTGAAGAACGGCCACTGCCGGTACATGCGCTGCAGCAGGGCCAGTCGCTCGTCGGCCGAGCCTCCGGAGCCTTCCTCGCCTTCGGCGAGGAACGCCGCCACCGCGCTGCCGAAGCCGTACCAGCCCGGCAGCGCCACCCGGCACTGGCCCCAGCTGAAGCCCCAGGGGATGGCGCGCAGGTCCTCGATGGCGCGGCTGGCCTTGCGGCTGGCCGGGCGCGAGCCGATGTTGAGCTCGGCGATCTCGCGGATCGGCGTGGCGGCGAAGAAGTAGTCGGTGAAGCCTTCGGTCTCGTAGACCAGCCGCCGGTAGGCCGCCATGCTGGCGGTGCTGAGTGCATCGGCGGCGTCGAGGAAGGCCTTGGGCGCACTCTTGGTCGGGTGCAGCAGCGTGGCCTCGATGGTGGCGGCCACCAGCGTTTCCAGGTTGCGGCGGCCGATCTCCGGGTTGGCGTACTTGGCGCCGATGACCTCGCCCTGTTCGGTGAGGCGGATCTGCCCCTTCACCGTGCCCGGTGGCTGCGCCAGGATGGCCTGGTAGCTGGGGCCGCCGCCGCGGCCGACCGTGCCGCCGCGCCCGTGGAACAGGCGCAGCTTCAGGCCGTGATCGCGCTCCAGCGGTTCGAACAGCTCCACCAGCGCCACCTCGGCGCGGTAGAGCTCCCAGTTGCTGGTGAAGAAGCCGCCGTCCTTGTTGCTGTCGCTGTAGCCGAGCATGATGTCCTGCTCGGCCCCGCTGCGCTGGACCATCTCCAGCACGCCGGGCATCGCGTAGTAAGCGCGCATGATGGGCGCGGCGCGCCGCAGGTCGCCGATGGTCTCGAACAGCGGCACGGCGATCAGGTCGGCCACCGCGTCCTCGGCCAGGGTGCCGCGCAGCAGGCCGGCCTCCTTCTGCAGCAGCAGCAGCTCCAGCAGGTCCGACACCTCCTCGGTGTGGCTGATGATGGCGTGGCGGATGGCGCCGCGGCCCAGGCGGGCGATGGCGTCGCGTGCCGTCTCGAAGATGGCCAGCTCGTCGCGCGCGAAGTCGGAGTAGGCAGCGCCGCGCACGCGCAGCGGCCGTGCGTCGTTCAGCAGCGCCAGCAGGCGTTCGCAGCGCGCCGCCTCGTCCAGCGCGCTGTAGTCGGCCTCCAGGCGCGCCACGCGCAGCAGTTCGGCCACCACGGCCTCGTGCTTGTCGCTGCTCTGGCGCAGGTCCAGCGTGGCCAGGTGGAAACCGAAGACCTGCACCGCGCGCTGCAGCGGCTTGAGCCGCGGCGCCACCAGCGCGCCGGCATGGTGGGCGCGCAGCGAGGCTTCGATCACGTCGAGATCGGCCGCAAACTCGTCGGCGCTGGCGTACGGGTCCTGCGGCGCCACCGCGTGACGCAGGGCCTCGGTGCCGGTGAGCTGCTGCAGCGTGGCCGCCAGGCGCGCGTAGATGCCGACCAGCACCCGGCGGTAGGGCTCGTCGCTGCGGTGGGGGTTGTGGTCGGGCGAACGGTCCACCAGGGCCTGCATGGCCGGCGTGACGCCCACCAGGATGGTCGACATCGACAGTTCCGCGCCCAGGTGGTGCACCTCGGTGAGGTAATGGCGCAGGACCATCTCGCTCTGCCGCGCCAGCGCCTCCTTCAGCGTGGCCGCGGTGACGAAGGGGTTGCCATCGCGGTCGCCGCCGATCCACTGGCCCATGCGCAGGAAGGGCGCCACCGCGTGGCCGGGCAGGGCCTGTTCGAGCTGCGCATAGAGCTTCGGGATCTCGCGCAGGAAGGTGCTGGTGTAGAACGACAGCGCGTTCTCGATCTCGTCGCTCACCGTCAGCTTGGCCGTGCGCAGCATGCGCGTCTGCCACAGCTGGGTCACGCGGGCGCGGATCAGGGCCTCGTTGTGCGCACGGTCCGCGTCGCCATCCAGGCCGTCGCGCTGGCCCACCAGTTCTGCGATGGCGCGTTCGGCGTCGAGGATGCTCTTGCGCTGCACCTCGGTGGGGTGGGCCGTGAGCACCGGCGAGACATGGGCCTGCTGCAGCATGGCGGCGATGTCCGACGCCCGGTGGCCAGCACGGTGCAGGCGCTCGAAGCTCATCGCCAGCGAGCCTTCCTGCAGGTGGCCGGCACGCTCGTGCACGCGTCGCCGGCGCACATGGTGGCGGTCCTCGGCAATGTTGGCCAGGTGCGAAAAGTAGCTGAAGGCGCGGATGACGCTGACGGTCTGGTCGACGCTGAGGTTCTTCAGCAGCCGGTCGAGCACGCGGCCGGCGCTGGCATCGGCCTTCAGGCGGTAGGCCACCGAGAGCTGACGCACGCGCTCGACCAGTTCGAAGGCCTCCTTGCCTTCCTGCTCGCGGATGACGTCGCCCAGGATGCGGCCGAGTAACCGGATATCTTCCACCAGGGGCTTGTTCTTTTCCGCAGCCTCTCGGGCTTTGGTGTCCGGCAGGGTGGGTCGGCGGGCCATCGATCGTCCTCCTTGCGTGTAACCAGATTACCAAACGATGCTGAATTGTGCATGCAATCGCTGTGCCTGCCGCTGGCCATAATCGGTGCACCATGAATGACACCGTGATTGCCACGCGCGAAAGCCGACTGGCCCTGTGGCAGGCCGAACATGTGCGCGACCTGCTGCAGCAGCGCTTCGGCCTGGCCGTGCGCCTGCTGGGCATGACCACGCGCGGCGACCAGATCCTGGACCGCGCGCTGTCCAAGGTCGGTGGCAAGGGCCTGTTCGTCAAGGAACTGGAGGCGGCACTGGAAGACGGGCGCGCCCACCTGGCCGTGCATTCGCTCAAGGACGTGCCGATGGAGCTGCCGCCGGGCTTCGTGCTCGCCGCCGTGATGGAGCGCGAGGACCCGCGCGATGCCTGGGTCTCGGCGCGCCACGCGTCGCCACTGGACCTGCCGCAGGGCGCCGTGGTGGGCACGTCCAGCCTGCGCCGCGTGGTGCAGCTGCTGGCCATGCGGCCCGACCTGCGCATCGAGCCGCTGCGCGGCAACCTCGACACCCGGCTGCGCAAGCTCGACGAGGGCGGCTACGACGGCATCGTGCTGGCCGCGGCCGGGCTGATGCGGCTGGGGCTGGAAAGCCGCATCCGCATGCGCTTCGACGTCGACACGATGATCCCGGCCGCCGGCCAGGGCGCGCTGGGGCTGGAGGTGCGCGAGGACGCCGCCGACCTGCGCGCGACGATCGCGCGGCTGGTGCACGCGCCCACGCTGCTGGCCTGTGAGGCCGAGCGCGAGGTCTCGCGCGGCCTGGGGGCAGCTGCAGCATGCCTCTCGCGGCGCATGCCCGCTGGGTGGGCAGCGAACTGCAGCTGGCCGCGGCGCTGGGCGACGGCGTGGCGCCGACGCGGCCCCTGCTGAAGGTGGAACTCACCGCGGCCGTGCAGGGGGTGGACGAGGCGCGTGCCCTGGGCGCCCGCGCCGTGGCGGCCTTGCGCGCGCAGGGGGCGGCCGGCTACCTGCCGGCGGCCTGACGCCGCCCGCTGCACCCGGTTTGCCTGGCGTGGTCCTGCGTGCCATCGTCACCCGCCCGGCTGCGCAGGCCGCGGACTGGGTCCGCGACCTTGGTGCAGCGCTCGAGACGCGCGGCGAGCGCGAGGTGGAGGTCGTCGCGCTGCCGCTGATCGCGATCCATCCCCTGTCCGATCCCTCGCCGCTGCATCGGGCCTGGGCCGGGCTCGCGGGGCAGGCCCTCGTGTTCTTCGTCAGCGCCAATGCGGTGACGCACTTCTTTGCGGCCCGGCCGCCCGGACTGGCCTGGCCCGCCGGCACGCTGGCGGCCGCGCCCGGACCGGGCACCGCCGCGGTGCTGCGCGAAGCCGGTGTCCCGGCGGCGCAGATCGTGGCGCCGGCGCCGGATGCACCGACGTTCGACTCCGAGCAGCTCTGGACGCTGCTCCGCGCACGCGACTGGGCCGGCCGCCAAGTGCTCATCGTGCGCGGCGAGGACGGACGCGACTGGTTGGCCGAACAGTTGCGTGACGCCGGTGCGCAGCCCCGCTACCTGGCGGCCTATGCCCGCGGCGCTCCCGTGCTGGGCGCCACCGAGCGGACGCTGCTCGATGCCGCCGCAGCCGACCCGGCGGTCCACCTGTGGCTGTTCAGCAGCAGCGAGGCCGTGCGGCACCTGGTGGACGGCTGGCCGGTGCCCGCGGGTGCGCAGGCACTGGCCACGCATCCCCGCATCGCCGTGGCAGCGCAGACGGCCGGCTTTGCGCAGGTGATGCTGACAGCGGCCACGGTGGCCGGCGTGGCCGACGCGCTGGTGCAGGCCAGGCACGCGCCCGTGGGCGGCGTCGGACAGGCCCGCTCGCTACAATCCGGGCCGCTGTGAACACCCCTTCTCCAGCGCCGGTCCCGCCTGTCGCGGCCGAGCCCGCTGCGCCGGCGCCACCGCCGGCTCCTGCGCCAGATCCGTCGCCTTCGCCACCACCGGCCCGGCCGGACGGCCGCCTCTGGCAAGCCGTCGCCGCCGTGGCCGCTGTGCTGGCCGTGTCCGCGCTGGCCCTGGCCTGGAGCGGCCGCCAGCGGGTGCAGACGCTGGAGGGCGAGCTCGTGCGCCGCCAGCAGGCCAGCGCCGAACAGGCCACGGACGCGCGTCTCTTGGCGCGTCAGGCCCAGGAACTGACGCGCGACACGGCCGCCAAGATGGCGCTGCTGGAGGCCCGCGTGGCCGAGTCCGCCGTGCAGCGCTCGCAGGTCGAGGACCTGATGCAGTCGATCGCGCGCTCGCGCGACGAGAACGTGCTCGCCGACATCGAGGCCGCGCTGCGCGTGGCACTGCAGCACAGCGCCATCACCGGCAGCACCGAGCCGTTGCTGGCGGCGCTGCAGCAGGCCGATGAGCGGCTTGCCCGGCACAGCCAGCCGCCGCTGGAACGCGTGCGGCGGGCGATCGCGAAGGACATCGAGCGCACCCGTGACGTCGGTGTGGCCGACATCGCGGCGCTGACCCTGCGGCTGGACGAGGCGATCCGCGCGGTCGATGACCTGCCGCTGCTGTCGCGCCCGGACCGCCAACCCGCCGCAGTACGGCCCACGGAGGTGGCGCGCCCGCCTGCAGCATCGGCATCGGCCAACGCCGTGGCGGCGGAAGGCGACGTCAGCCCGTGGCGCGCGCTCTGGCAGGCCTGGGGTGTGCAGGTCTGGCAGGAGGTGCGCAGCCTGGTCCGCGTGACCCGCATCGACCAGCCCGACGCCATGCTGGTGGCGCCGGAGCAGGCCTGGTTCCTGCGTGAGAACCTCAAGCTGCGCCTGCTGAATGCCCGCCTGGCCCTGCTGTCGCGCCAGTTCGACACGGCACAGTCCGACCTGCGTGACGCCCGCACGGCACTGGAGCGCTACTTCGACCGCAACGCGCGCGGTGTGCAGGGCGTGGCCAACACGCTCAGGCAGGTGATGGCGCAGGCCCGCCAGGTCGGTGTGCCACGGCCAGATGCCACGCTGGCGGCCATCGCCGCTGCGGCGGCCGGCCGGTGAACCGCCGGCAGGGCGGCAGGAGCGGCCGGCGATGATGCGCCATGTGATCTGGCTGGTGCTGGTGGCCGTGGCCGCCGTGGTGGCCGCGGTGACCTTCGGCCGCAACGACGGCCTCGTCAGCATCTTCTGGGGTGGCTGGCGCACCGACCTGTCGCTGAACCTGGCGGTCGTGCTGTTGCTGGGCGGTGGCGCCGTGGTGCTGATGGCGGCCCAGGCTCTGATGGCCCTGGTCTCGCTGCCCACGCGGGCGGCGGAGTGGCGCGCGCTGCGGCGCGAACGTGCGGCGCAATCGGCATTGCGCGAGTCGATGGCCGAGTACTTCAGCGCCCGCTACAGCCGCGCACACAAGGCTGCGCAACGGGCGCTGGTGCTGCACGCCGACGGTGCCGGCACCGACCGCGAGTTCGCCGTGCTGGCCCATGTGCTGGCCGCCGGCAGCCTACACCGTCTGGCCGACCGGGCCCGCCGCGACGAGCAGCTTGCGCAGCTGGCCACGCTGCTGGCGCAGCCCGGCCAACCACGCCGGGCCGACGACGGCGCGCGCCTGCTGGCCGCCGAGTGGGCGCTGGACGACCGCGACCCGGAGCGCGCACTGGCGCTGCTGGCGGACCTGCCCCCCGGTGTGGCGCGCCGCACCCAGGCGCTGCGGCTGAAGCTTTCGGCGGCGCGGCTGTCACGCGCGCCGCTGGAGGCGCTGCAGACGGCGCGGCTGCTGGCCAACCACCAGGCGTTCTCGCCCGACGTGGCCCGCAGCCTGCTGCGCGCGCTGGCGGCCGACGCGCTGGCCGCGCCGCACGATGCCGATCAGCTGCGCCAGGTCTGGCAGCGTCTGGATGCGTCCGACCGGCGCGATCCAGCGACCGTGGCCACGGCGGCCGAGCGCGCATCGGCGCTCGGAGCGCACGACGATGCTCGCCAGTGGCTGCTGCCCCTGTGGGAGAAGCTGGCATCGCTGGACCCCGAGGACCGTGCTCGCATCGCCACGGCGCTGATGCGGTCGGTGACCGGCATCGGGGCCGACTGGCTGCCGCGTCTGCAGGAGGCCGCGTCCCGGCACGCCCACGAGCCTGCGCTGCTGGCGGCCGTGGGTGCGGCCTTCGCCGAGCGCCAGCTCTGGGGCAAGGCGCGCCAGCTGCTGGAGCCTGCCGCTCAGGACGCCCGCCTGGACGTGGCGACCCGGCGCCTGGCCTGGCATCGCCTGGCCGCGCTGGCGCGGGTGGAAGGCGACGAGGCGCGCGCTGCCGCTTGCGACCGCGCCGCCAGTGCGCTGGGGGCCTGAACGGTGTCGGAGGCCGCCCCGGGGTCGTCCTTGTCTCTCGACCCAAAACTCGTGCTATAGTCTTGGGCTCGCGCGGCTGTAGCTCAGCTGGATAGAGTACTTGGCTACGAACCAAGGGGTCGTGGGTTCGATTCCTGCCAGCCGCGCCACCTTCATCAAGGGGTCACGTTCGAGAGAGCGTGACCCCTTGTTCTTTTCCGGGGCCTCTCCGCCGGGTCGTTGGCGGCACCACCTGCGACAGTGGGGCGATGCCTGCAAAGACCCGCGCCTGTGCGGCTGATGTCGGCATCGATATCCTGCGGGGCCCCATGAAACCTGCAGCGGAATCCCACCGTCGCTCCGCCTGGCGCCGCGTTCTGATCGTCGCCGCGATCGTGGTCGCCACCCTGGGCCTGGTCTGGAGTCAGTTGCCCAAGGGCAGCTACCCGACGGACCTGTCGCGCATCGGTCAGGGTCAGGCGGTGCTGGTGCTGGCGATGGACGGCAACTACCAGGCCGGGGCCGCCGTGATGCACCTGATGCACGGGCTGCGGCGTGAATATGCCGATGCCGTGCATTTCGTGGTGGCGCCGCTGCCGCGGCCGGAGGGGCAGGTGTTCGCTCGCCGACATCAGGCTGCCGACGGCACGGTGCTGCTGTTCGATGGCAGCGGCCAGCGTGTGGCGGTGCTGCACGCACCACAGACCGAGGACGAACTGCGGCAGGCGTTGCGGCAGGCCTTCGGGCGCTGAAGACAGAAGGCCACGTCGGACTCAGGTCGGCGGCTCAGGGGCGTCGTCGATGGTCAGGGCCACCAGCACCCCGGGGTCCTTCTGCGCCACGTAGTCGGCCAGCGCCAGCACCTGGGCGGTGCCCAGGCGTCGCGTGTCGTCCAGCGACACCTCGGCCTCGCGCCAGCGGGCGTCCGGCCCGCTGGGCAGCAGCCCGCCGAAGGCACCGGCCGCCACCGTCACCAGCGCCAGCGGCCCCAGCGGGCGCAGCAGGCGGTTGAGCAGGGTCACGCGCTCCGGCCCGGAGGCCTGCGCGTAGAGCGCGGCGACACGGGGCGGCAGGTCTCGGGCATCCATGTCGTGCACGGTAGGGCCGGTCTGTGAATCGATGGTGAAGACCCTGAAACCGACCGCGTCATCGGCGCGCAAGGGCGCCGCTACAGTCCCGACATGGACATGAGCACCCCACCCGACGCCGACCCGCAGGAACTCCAGGAGTGGCGCGACGCCCTGCAGGCATTGCTGGCCCATGCCGGACCGGCGCGCGTGCGGCAGGTGATGGATCTGCTGGCGGCCGATGCACGCGAACCCGCGATCGGCTGGCATCCCCCGCGGGGCACGCCCTACGTCAACACGATCCCGCCCGAGCGCCAGCCGCACTTCCCCGGCGACCTGGCCATCGAGGAGCGGCTGGCGTCGCTGATGCGCTGGAACGCGCTGGCGATGGTGGTGCGCGCCAACCAGGCGCATGGCGAACTCGGTGGCCACATCGCCAGCTACGCCAGCGCGGCCGACCTGTTCGAGGTCGGCTTCAACCACTTCTTCCACGCCCGCGACCTGGTGTTCTGGCAGCCGCACTCGGCGCCGGGCGTGTACGCGCGGGCCTTCCTGGAGGGGCGGCTGACCGAGGCCGACCTGGCGCACTACCGGCAGGAACTCAGCGCGCCGCGCCGGGGCGCGCGGGGCCTGTCGAGCTACCCGCACCCGTGGCTGATGCCGGACTTCTGGCAGTTCCCCACGGGCTCGATGGGCATCGGCCCGATCAGCAGCATCTACCAGGCGCGCTTCATGCGCTACCTGGCCCACCGCGGCATCGCCGACACCGCCGGCCGCCGCGTCTGGGGCGTGTTCGGCGACGGCGAGATGGACGAGCCCGAGAGCATGAGCGCGCTGACGCTCGCCGCGCGCGAGGGCCTGGACAACCTGGTCTGGGTGATCAACTGCAACCTGCAGCGGCTGGACGGGCCGGTGCGCGGCAATGGCCGCATCGTCGATGAACTGGAGGCGCTGTTCGAGGGTGCCGGCTGGCGCGTCATCAAGCTCGTCTGGGGCAGCGACTGGGATGGTCTCTTCGCGCGCGACCGTGACGGTGCGCTGCGGCGTGCCTTCGCGCACACGGTGGATGGCCAGTTCCAGACCTTCGCCGCCAAGGACGGCCGCTACAACCGCGAGCACTTCTTCGGCCAGGACCCGGCGCTGGCCGCGCTGGCCCAGGGGCTGACCGACGAGCAGATCGACCGCCTCAAGCGCGGCGGGCACGACCTGGTGAAGATCCACGCCGCCTACGCCGCCGCGGTGCAGGGCGACGGCCGGCCGGTGGTGGTGCTGGCGCAGACCAAGAAGGGCTACGGCATGGGTCAGGCCGGCCAGGGCCGCATGACCACGCACCAGCAGAAGAAGCTCGATCGCGAGGACCTGATCGCCTTCCGCAACCGTTTCGCACTGCCGCTGGATGATGCGCAGACCGAGGCGCTGGCCTTCTACCGCCCCGCCGACGACGCGCCGGAGATGGCCTACCTGCGGGCCCGGCGCGACGCGCTGGGGGGTGCGATCCCGCAGCGCCGCGCCGACGCACCCGCCCTGCCGGTGCCGGCGCTGCCCGACATCGCCGGCTTCGCGCTGGACGCCGACGGCAAGGAGATGAGCACCACGATGGCCTTCGTGCGCCTGCTGGGTGCGCTGCTGAAGGACCCGGTGCTGGGCCGGCGCGTGGTGCCCATCGTGGCCGACGAGGCGCGCACCTTCGGCATGGCCAACCTGTTCCGCCAGGTGGGCATCTACAGCCGATCGGGCCAGCAGTACGAACCTGAGGACATCGGCTCCGTGCTGGCCTACCGCGAGGCGCGAGACGGACAGATCCTGGAGGAGGGCATCAGCGAGGCGGGCGCCCTGGCCAGCTGGACGGCCGCGGCCACCAGCCACAGCGTGCACGGCGAGCCGATGCTGCCGTTCTACATCTACTACTCGATGTTCGGCTTCCAGCGCGTGGGCGACCAGATCTGGGCCGCGGCCGACCAGCGCGCGCGCGGTTTCCTGCTCGGTGCCACGGCCGGCCGCACCACGCTGGGCGGCGAGGGCCTGCAGCACCAGGACGGCCACAGCCTGCTGGTGGCCGCGCAGGTGCCCAACTGCCGCGTCTGGGACCCGGCCACCGCCGGCGAGATGGCGGTCATCGTGCACCACGGCATGCAGGAGATGCTGGTCGAGCGGCGCGACGTCTTCCACTACCTGACGCTGATGAACGAGAACCAGGCCCAGCCGTCGCTGCCGGCCGGCGACGCGGCCGACGTGCTGCGCGGCCTGCGCCGTGTGCGGGCGGTGGCGGACGGCCGTGCGGCCCCGGTGCGGGTGCTGGGCTCGGGCACGCTGCTGGTCGAGGCCCTGGCCGCGGCCGACCTGCTGCGCGAAGACTGGGGCGTCGACGCCGAGGTGTTCAGCGCCACCAGCTACGCCGAGCTGGCCCGGGAGGCACGCGCCGCCGAACGCGCGGCGCGTCTGCAGCCCGGTACGCCGGCCGTGCCCACGCAGCTGGCACGCCTGCTGCCCGGCGCGGCGCCGGTGGTGGCGGTGAGCGACTGGGTGCGCGCGTGGCCGGGGCTGATCGCACCGCACCTGGCGGCGCCCATGACCATCCTGGGCACCGACGGCTTCGGGCGCAGCGACACACGGGCGGAGCTGCGTCGCTTCTTCGAGGTCGACCGCTGGCATGTCGTGCTCGCCGCGCTGCAGGCCGTGGCCCCGCAGCACGTGGCTGCTGCCGTCGGCCGGTACGGCATCGACGCGGCGGCGCCGGCGTCGTGGACCGTGTGATCAGTCGCCGGGCCCCAGCAGTTCGGCCAGGCGGGTCATCACCCAGCCGGTCTCGGCTTCGCTGAGATCCAGCCCGCTCACCGGCAAGCCGCGTGCGATGCGCTCCAGCGTGTCGGCGGTGGTGATGCCCAGCGACCAGCGCTGCGTTCGTGCGGTCTCCAGGAGCATCTGCGCCAGGTCCTCGCAGAGTTCGTAGCGCTCGGCGATGTGCTCGCGTGCCGCGGTCGGCTTGATCCGTCCCGGAGCCACGAACAGGGCCACGAAGGAAGGTGGGACGAAGATCTGGCAGTCGTCGGACATCGGCGCATTGTGGCGCCGGCGCCCGATCCAGCGGGTCAGGCGACGGCGTCGAGCAGGGCGCCCGCCATGGTGTCGCCGGCCTTGAACACGGCCAGATTGGCCATGAAGGCATGGCTGGCGCTCAGCTGCCCCACCATGTCGGCAGCCAGGTCCGGGCCCGTTGCCGCGGCGCGCTGCCAGGTGGCCGTGGTTCCGCCCGTGGCAGCCTCGGTCTGCGCGACCATGCTGCGGCGGAAACCCTCGGTGCCCCCGTTGGCCAGGTTGTGTGCGTGCGCCTGCAGGCGCTGCTGCGCAGCGGCCATGCCGGACAGGGCGACGCTGGAGGTGTTCATGGCGCCCACTGTAGGCCAGAGTGTCTGTGTGCAGCGTAGCCCAGAAGCCGCCAAACGTGAAAAAGCCCGCCGGTCGCAGCGCGACGGGCGGGCTTTCCACGGAGGTTGGTGCCGGTGAAGAGAGTCGAACTCCCGACCTTCGCATTACGAATGCGCTGCTCTACCAACTGAGCTACACCGGCCAAGCCCGCAAGTATAGCCTGCCATGCAACCAATGGTTCAGGCCGAAGGATCAGGCAGGCGTGTCCGCGTGGTAACCCGTCACGCGCTCGACCTCGTGGCGCGAGCCCAGCATCACGCTCACGCGTTCGTGCAGCTTCTTCGGCACGATGTCCAGGATGCGCTCGTGCCCGTTGGTCGCCCGGCCACCGGCCTGCTCGACGAGGAAGGCCATCGGGTTGGCCTCGTACATCAGGCGCAGCTTGCCCGGCTTGTCCGGTTCGCGCTGGTCCCAGGGGTACATGAAGACGCCACCGCGCGTGAGGATGCGGTGCACGTCGGCCACCATGCTGGCCACCCAGCGCATGTTGAAGTCCTTGCCGCGAGGGCCTTCCTTGCCCTGCAGGCATTCGTCGATGTAGCGCTTCACCGGCGGTGCCCAGTGGCGCATGTTCGACATGTTGATCGCGAACTCCTTGGTGTCCTCCGGGATCTGCACGCCTTCCTCGGTGAGCAGCCAGGAACCGGTCTCGCGGTCGAGCGTGAACATGATGACGCCGCTGCCCACCGTCAGCACCAGCGTGGTCTGCGGGCCGTAGACGCAGTAACCGGCCGCGGCCTGGTGCTTGCCGGGCTGCAGGAAGTCCTCCTCGCTGACGCCGCGCGTGTGACCCTGCTTGCGCAGCACGCTGAAGATGGTGCCGATGGAGACGTTGACGTCGATGTTGCTGCTGCCGTCCAGCGGGTCGAACAGCAGCAGGTACTCGCCCTGTGGGTAGCGGTTGGGCACGACGTGGATGGAGTCCATCTCCTCGCTGGCCATGGCCGCGAGGTGGCCACCCCACTCGTTGGCCTCGACCAGCACCTCGTTGGCGATGACGTCGAGCTTCTTCTGCACCTCGCCCTGCACGTTCTCGCTGCCGGCGGTGCCCAGCACGTCGCCGAGCGCGCCCTTGTTGACCGAGATGGCGATGCGCTTGCAGGCGCGGGCGACGACCTCGATCAGCAGGCGCAGCTGGCCCGGGATGTGGCCATGCTCGCGCTGCTGTTCGACGAGGTACTGGGTGAGGCTGATACGGCGGGGCATGTCAGGCCTCCTGCCGGGCCGCCCCAAGGGTGGCCTGGGCCCCTTGGGGGCCGCGAACGAAGTGAGCGGGGGGTTTCATCATTCGGTCTCCAGGGCGCGGGTGACGATCTCCCGCAAGTCGGCGCTCAGGTCAGGTTTGGCCGCGACGCGGGCAATCGCTTCGCGGGCCGCACTGCGGCAGGGCTCGGCCAGCACGTTCCAGCGGTCCAGCGCACGCGCCAGGCGCGCAGCGAGCTGCGGGTTCATCACGTCCAGGGCCAGCAGTTGCTCGGCCCAGAACACGTAGCCGGCGGCGTCGATGCGGTGGAAGGCGGCCGGGTTGCCCATGCACAGCGCGAAGACCAGGCTGCGCGCCCGGTTCGGATTCCTCAGCGAGAAGTCCGGGTGCTTGAGCAACGCACGGACCTGGCCCAGCACGCCGGCACCGGCATCGCCCGGAGCCTCGGGTGCCATGGCCTGCAGCGAGAACCACTTGTCCAGCACCAGGGCGTTGCCCTGCGCAGCGGAGTGGAAGTGCGCCAGCGCCTGGGGTGCCAGGGCCGATCGCGCGCCGATCAAGGCCCACAGCGCACCCTGACGGTCGGTCATGTTGGTGGCGTCCTTCACGCGCTGGTAGGCGCGGCCGGGCCAGACCGGGTCGCCACTGGCCACCGCTTGGCGAACCAGCATGGCCAGGGCGCGGTTGGCCAGGGCCCGCCTGCCGGCCTGCAGCGGGGTCGGGCGATAGCCTTCGCGCACCTGGTTCGCCGCCCAGGCGCGCTGCCAGTCGGGTTGCAGCGCAGCCGCCAGCTGGTCGAGCATCGCTTCGCGTACGGCGTGGATGCGCGCCGGGTCGACCGGGCTCACCTGTTCGGCGATGTAGGCCTCGTCGGGCAGGGTCAGGGCCAGGGCGCGGAAAGCCGGGTGCAACGTGCCGTCGTTCAGCACGGCGCGCATGGCCTCGATGAAGGCAGCATCCAGCACCGGAGCGTCCGTGCCGGGCAACGCGGCCAGCACGCGGCGCAGCGCCAGGCGTTGGCCGGCTTCCCAGCGGTTGAAGGCATCGGCGTCGTGCTTCAGCAGCACCAGCAATCCCTCGTCGTCCAGGCCGTCGTCGAGGACCACCGGGGCCGAGAAGCCACGCAGCAGCGACGGCACCGGTGCGCTGTCGATGCCGTCGAAGACGAAGTGCTGTTCGGCCTCGGTCAGCACCAGCATGCGCTGCGCCAGCTCGTGTCCGTCGGGGGTCAGCAGCGCGGCCTGCACCGGGATCAGCTGCGGCAGCTTGTTCGCCTGCCCAGGGGAGGGCGGGTTGTCCTGGCGCAGGGTCAGCGTGTAGCGGCGTGTCTCGGCGTCCCACTGGCCGCGCGCGTGCAGGCGCGGCGTGCCGGCCTGCGCATACCAGCGCTTGAAGACGTCCAGGTGCTCGGCCAGCGCGCTGCCGGGGTTGGCGTCGGCGACGGCCTGGGCGAAGTGATCGCAGGTCACGGCCTGCCCGTCGTGGCGCTCGAAGTAGAGCTTCATGCCACGCGCGAAGCCGTCACGGCCGACGAGGGTGTGCATCATGCGCACGACCTCGGCGCCTTTCTCGTAGACGGTGGCGGTGTAGAAGTTGTCGATCGCGGCGTAGGTGTCCGGGCGCACCGGGTGCGCCATGGCGCCCGCATCCTCGGCGAACTGCGACCGGCGCAGGTTGGCCACCGCCTCGATGCGCTGCACGGCGCGGGCGCTCGGATCGCCCGCCATGTCCATGCTGAACTCCTGGTCGCGGAAGACCGTGAGGCCTTCCTTGAGCGACAGCTGGAACCAGTCGCGGCAGGTGATGCGGTTGCCCGTCCAGTTGTGGAAGTACTCGTGGCCGATGACGCTCTCGATGCCGAAGAAGTCATCGTCGGTGGCGGTGGCGGCGTCGGCCAGCACGTACTTCGTGTTGAAGATGTTGAGGCCCTTGTTCTCCATGGCCCCCATGTTGAAGTCGTCGACGGCGACGACCATGAAGCGCTCCAGGTCCAGCGGCAGGCCGAAGCGGGCTTCGTCCCAGACCACCGACGCCATCAGCGAGGCCATCGCGTGCTCGGTGCGGCCGAGATCGCCGCGATTGACATAGATCTGCAGCAGGTGCTCACGGCCGTTGCGGGCGACGATGCGCTGCTCGCGCGCCACCAGGTCAGCCGCCACCAGCGCGAACAGGTAGCTGGGCTTGGGGAAGGGGTCGTGCCAGACGGCGAAGTGCCGGCCGCCGTCGAGTTCGCCCTGCTCGAGCAGGTTGCCGTTGCTCAGCAGCGTGGGGTAGCGGCGCTTGTCGGCGCGCAGCGTGACCTTGAACACGGCCATCACGTCCGGCCGGTCGAGGAAGAAGGCGATGCGGCGGAAGCCTTCGGCCTCGCACTGCGTGAACAGGCCGCTGCCACTCTCGTACAGGCCGCTGAGCTGGGTGTTCTTCGCCGGGGCACAGGTGTTGCGCACCTCGAGCACGAAGCGCTCGGCCACCGGGGGCTGCTCGATCACCAGCAGGTTGTCCTCGTGGCGGAACGACACGCTCTGGCCATCGGCCTGCACGCGCAGCAGGTTCAGGTCCTCGCCGTGCAGCACCAGCGGGCCACCGGGGCCCGTCGCGTTGCGCTCGATGTGCAGCCGGCTGGCGACGATGGTCTTGGCCGGGTCGAGGTCGAACGTGAGCTCGACCTCGCGGATCCAGTAGGCGGGCGGCGCGTAGTCCTCGCGCCGCACCACCGTGGCGGTGCCTTCTTTCATGGGTGGGATGTCTCCGGGCAGGTCACAGCCCCTGTTTGAGGCTGGCCGTGATGAAGGGGTCGAGGTCGCCGTCCAGCACCTTCTGGGTGTTGGAGATCTCGACGTTGGTGCGCAGGTCCTTGATGCGGCTCTGGTCCAGCACGTAGCTGCGGATCTGGTGGCCCCAGCCGACGTCGGTCTTGCTGTCCTCGAGCTTCTGCTGGGCCTCGCGCTGCTTGCGCATCTCGTGCTCGTACAGGCGCGCGCGCAGCACGCGCCAGGCCTCGTCGCGGTTGCTGTGCTGGCTGCGGCTGTTCTGGCACTGCACGACGATGCCAGTGGGCATGTGCGTCAGGCGCACGGCCGAGTCGGTCTTGTTGATGTGCTGTCCACCGGCGCCGCTGGCGCGGAAGGTGTCGGTGCGCACGTCGGCCGGGTTGATGTCGATCTCGATCGTGTCGTCCACCTCGGGATACACGAACAGGCTGGCGAAGCTGGTGTGGCGGCCGCCGGCGCTGTCGAACGGGCTCTTGCGCACCAGGCGGTGCACACCGGTCTCGGTGCGCAGGTGGCCGAAGGCGTAGTCGCCTTCCACTTTCAGCGTGGCGCTGCGGATGCCGGCAGTGTCGCCCTCGCTCTCTTCCAGCACCTCGGCCTTGAAGCCCTTGCGCTCGCAGTACTTGAGGTACTGGCGCAGCAGCATCTGCGCCCAGTCGCAGGCCTCGGTGCCGCCGGCGCCGGCCTGGATGTCGATGAAGCAGTTGCCGGGGTCGGCCGGGTTGTTGAACATCCGGCGGAACTCGAGTTCCTCGACCGCCTTCTCGAGCGCGTCGGCCTCGGCGTCGATGGCCTGCAGGCCGTCCTCGTCGCCCTCGGCCTTCGACATCTCGTAGAGCTCGGAGTTGTCGGCCAGGTTGCTGGCCAGGTGGTCGATGGTCTCGACCACGGTCTCCAGCGTCTTCTTCTCGCGGCCGAGTTCCTGCGCGCGCTTGGGCTCGTTCCAGATGGCCGGGTTCTCGAGCGCGGCGTTGACCTCGTTCAGGCGCAGGGCCTTTCGGTCGTAGTCAAAGATACCCCCTTAGCGCGTCGGTGCGCGCTGAGAGGTCGGCCAGTCGGGTGCCGATGAGGTTGATCTGTTCGTTGTCCATGACAGGTCCGTGGTGCGGGACAGCCTGCGATTTTCGCATGGCACCAAGACAAACGGCGCCCGCAGGCGCCGTCCAGGTGGGAGTCGGGCTCGTCAGTGGTTACGACGACGGGCCATGAAGCCCACGGCCGCCAAGCCGGCCAGCAGCATGGCGTAGGTGCCGGGTTCCGGCACGGCGGCCACGGTGAGGTCGTCCACCGTCGGCCAGGTGACGTTGCGGTCGCCGTAGAAGGTCTTGACCTCGAACATCGTGATCGCGCTGGTGGACACGAAGCCGAAGTAGTTGTCGACCCCGGCGCGGAAGGTGAAGTCCACCGTCTGGCCCTCGGCCGTCGTGACGCGCGCCGCCGTCAGGCCGGTAGGCTGGAAGCCCCCGAAGATGTCGGACCCGAACGCGTACGCGCCGATGGCGTAGATCGGGGTGGAGAAACCTTCGAAGACGATGAAGTCGGACGCTTCGTTGCTGGACAGCCAGGCGTCGCCCACCGTTCCGGCACCGTAGAGGATCGGGCTGGTCGGCGCGGTGGAGACGGTGTACCCCACATCACCGGCACTGCGCACCAGCGGCCCTTCGTAGGGATCACCCGGGATCAGGTCGTCGAAGGTGTCGGTCGCGTAGTTGCCGATGGCGGCCAGGAAGCTGGCTTCGTCGTTGTACACGTCGACCGCAGCATGGGCCGCGCCGGCGGACAGCACCACGGCGAGAGCCAGGGGCCGCAGGGCGAATGACAACTTCATGGGGAGACTCCCGATTGGCTGGGTTGGACCGAGTTTAGGCATGCAGCGTTTCCGGTCAACCTGCACCTGTCCATTCCTGCACCTGGGCCGGGCCTTTCGGGCCTACCCCCCCCCATGAACAAGGGGTCAGAGAAAGTCGAGCAGGGCCGCCGCCAGCGCTTCGGGCTGGTCGTGATGCAGCATGTGCGCGGCGTCGGCCAGCGTGACGCGACGGCAATCGGGCACCACGTCCAGCCTGCGGGCGAACTCCTGGCGGCTGTAGCGGCCGCCCCACCAGGCGTCGACGTCGGTGTCGGCGCCCTCCACCCAGAGCAGCGGCGCGGAGATCGCGCGCCAGGTCGCCAGGACCTCGTCGACCCGATACGGCACCGGGTTGGTGCGCTTGTGGGCCGGGTCGCCCAGCACCTGCCAGCGGCCCTGGGCGTCTGGCCGCGCCCAATGGCGGGCCAGCCAGGCGGCCCGGGCGGCCGGCAGCCGCGGATTGGTGGTGCGCAGCCGGGCCACCACGTCTTCGACGCTGGCGTAGTCCTTCAAGGACATGGGGCGGGCCAGTTCGTCCAGCCAGGTCGCCAGGCGCCCGGGGGCGTCCTCGGGCTGCGCACTCGGCAGGCCGAAGCCCTCCAGGTTCACCAGGCGGCGGACGCGTTGCGGCCGCACGCCGGCGTAGCTCATCACGACGTTGCCGCCCATGCTGTGACCCAGCAGATCCACGGGACGCTCCGGGCTGACCTGCGCCAGCAGCGCGTCGAGGTCGCCCAGGTAGTCGGGGAACCAGTAGCTGTCGCTGCCCGAGCTGTCGCTGAGCCCGAAGCCGCGCCAGTCCGGCGCGACGATGTGGCGTGGCCGGTCGCCCAGGGCCTGCAGCGCGTCGACGACGAACTGGAAGGAGGCGCCGACGTCCATCCAGCCATGCACCATCACCAGGGTCGGCGCATCCGGTGTCGCGTCGGCCGGGTTGCCCCAGCTCAGCAGGTGGTAGCGCAGGCCGCGCAGCACGACGTGGCTGGAGCGGGCGGGTCGCAGTGGCTGGTAGGGCAGCGTCTCGGGGGCGTTCACGCCGGCACTGTAGCCGGCGACGGCGTGGACGCCTGTCCACAGCGTGACAGGCGACGGTGGCCGGCAGGCACGCCGGTGGTCAATCGACCAGCGTGACCAGCTTCTCGAGCGCCACGGGCGCGCGCATCTGGCGGGCCGGCAGCACACCGACGATGGCATGCAGCGGCATCATCGTCTCGCGCCGCACCGGCTCGCGCAGCGGCGAGCCGTAGGCGTTGGTGAGCGCGGCGACGATGGGGGTCATCACGGTCGGCCCGCGCTTGACGACCACGCCGGTCTCGCCGGACGCCAGCGCGACGAAGCAGCCGGGCGGGTAGACGCCGAACTCCTTGACCAGAGCGGCGCACACCGGGTGCCCCGGGTCCTGCATGAAGATCTCGCGGCCGGCGCGGTCCGCCGACTCGGCCTCGCGCGTGGCGCGGCTGCTGAGCTTGGCGCTGTAGACGTCGGCGCGGTGCAGCAGGGTGGCCAGTTCGCTGGGCTCGCTCAGGCCGGCCGGGTAGCCCGAGCCGTCGCGTTCCTCGTGGTGTTCCTCCACCGCGCGAAGCCAAATGTCGTCGGCGACGCCGGACAGCTCCAGCATCTGCCGGCTCAGGCGCGGATGCGCGCGGATGCGCTCGCGCTGGGCGGCGGTGGGTGGCGTGAGCTGCTCGGCCAGTTCGCCTTGCAGCTCGAGCATGCCGAGGTTCATCGTCAGCGCCGCCTTGAACACGCGCGCCAGTTCTTCCGTGCCCCAGCCCAGGCGGCCGGCGACCAGGCGGGCGACGATGGCGGCGTGCACCGAGTGCGTCAGGCCGTACTGCACCCGGGCATTGCCCTCCTGGCGAAGCACCTGGAAGATCGCCAGGTCCGGGTCGCGCTCGATCAGCTGCTGCAGCGGCGCTGCAGCGTCGTCGAGAGCGGCGCGGAAACCCTCGCCCGGTGGGCGCAGCAACGCCTCGCCCAGGCGCTGCATGCTGTCGCGCCACAGGCCCGGCAGGGCCGAGCGCGGTGCGCTGCCGACGTCGAGTGCGGCCTCGGCCCGCAGTTCGTGCAGATCCACCAGGCTGCCCCGTTCGAGCAGGGCCTCGATCTGCTGGGTGGTCTGCACCACCTGGCCACGGGCCAGCAGCAGCGTGGTGTCCGGGCGGTAGACGTTGAACGGCAACGGCTGTCCGGCCAGAACCCGGTGCTTGACCTGGTCCAGCGGCGTGTGATGCATGGCAGTGGAGGCCGGCGTTGGCATGCAGCAGGTTTCGGCGCGGCGCGGCCGGACTTGAGCCGGCCGACGCACAATCACCGCATGAACGAAGATCTCCGTCACACGCTGCGCGTGGCCGTGCCAGCGGACGCGGCGGCCCTGGTTGGCCTGATCCGTGAACTCGCCGTCTTCGAGCGTCTCGAGCACCTGCTCGAGGTGACGCCGGAGCGCCTGGCGAGCCACCTTACGGGCCCGCGCCCGGTGGTCGAGGCCGTGGTGGCCGAGGTCGACGGCGCCGTCGTGGGTTTCGCGCTGTTCTTCACCAACTACTCGACGTTCCTGGGGCGGCCCGGGCTGTACCTGGAGGACCTGTACGTGCAGCCGGCCCACCGGGGTGCCGGCCTGGGCAAGGCGCTGCTCAGGCACCTGGCGGCGCTGGCCGTGACGCGAGGCTGCGGGCGCTTCGAGTGGAGCGTGCTCGACTGGAACACCGCGGCGATCGGCTTCTACGAGCGCATGGGGGCCACCGTGATGCCCGACTGGCGCATCTGCCGGGTCACTGGCGATGCCCTGACGGCGCTGGCCGCCTGAGCGCCGTGACGGCTCCGACTGCCATGGACACTGACGCCATCCAGGGCCCCGACCGCTACGCGCAACTGCACGCGGGATTCCGCTGGCAGGTGCCCGTGCACTTCAACATCGCCGAGGCCTGCTGCACCCGCTGGGCACGGCGCACGCCCGATGCGGTGGCCATCCACTGGGCGCGCGAGGACGGCCGGCGCGGGCGCCTGACCTATGCGCAACTGCAGGCGGGCAGCGAACGCCTGGCGGCGGTGCTGGCCGCGCGCGGCGTGCGGCGCGGCGACCGGGTGGCCATCGTGATGCCGCAGCGGGTGGAAACCGCCGTCGCGCACATGGCGGTGTACCGGCTGGGTGCGGTGGCGATGCCGCTGTCCATGCTCTTCGGGCCCGATGCACTGGCGTTCCGCCTCAACGACAGCGGCGCGCGGCTGGCGATCGTCGACGAGACCGCGGTCGACAACCTGGTCGCGGCGCGTGCCGACTGCCCCGGGCTGGTGACCGTGGTCGCCGTCGGCGCGGCGGCAGGGCGGGGCGACCTGGACTGGGACGACGCCCTGGCGGCCGTCCGCCCACGGCGCACCGCGGTGCGCACCGCCGCCGACGACCCGGCCGTGCTGATCTACACCAGTGGCACCACCGGGCCGCCGAAGGGTGCGCTGATCCCGCACCGGGCGCTGATCGGCAACCTCACCGGCTTCGTCTGCAGCCAGAACTGGTACCCGCACACGCCGGCCGGCGGCAAGAGGCGTGACGACGCGCCAGTGTTCTGGTCGCCAGCCGACTGGGCCTGGACCGGCGGCCTGATGGACGCGCTGCTGCCGGTGCTGTACTTCGGCCGCCCCATCGTCGCCTGGCAGGGGCGGTTCACGCCCGACGCCGCCTTCGCGCTGATGCAGCGCTACAAGGTCACGCACAGCTTCCTGTTCCCCACCGCGCTGAAGGCCATGATGAAGGCCGAGCCCGAACCGCGTCGGCGCTGGAAGCTGCGCCTGCGCGCCATCATGAGCGCCGGCGAGGCCGTGGGCGACGCCGTCTTCGCGTGGACACGCGACGCGCTGGGCGTCACCCTCAACGAGATGTTCGGGCAGACCGAGATCAACTACGTGGTCGGCAACTGCGCGCTGCACTGGCCGGCACGGCCGGGCAGCATGGGCCGCCCGTACCCGGGCCACCGGGTCGCGGTGATCGACGACGACGGGAACGAGTGCCCGCGCGGCACCCCCGGCGACGTGGCGGTGCACCGTCGCGACGTGCACGGCCAGCTTGACCCCGTGTTCTTCCTCGGCTACTGGCACAACGACGCGGCCACCCGGGCCAAGTACACGGGCGACCCGGACGACAGCTGGTGCCGCACCGGCGACACCGCGGTGATGGATGCCGACGGCTACCTCTGGTACCAGGGCCGCAGCGACGACATGTTCAAGGCCGCCGGCTACCGCATCGGCCCCAGCGAGGTGGAGAACTGCCTCGTCAAGCACCCGGCGGTGGCCAATGCCGCCGTCGTGCCCAAGCCGGACGCCGAGCGCGGTGCCGTGGTCAAGGCCTACGTGGTGCTGGCGCCGGGCTTCACGGGCGACGAGGCGCTGGTGGCGTCGCTGCAGCAGCACGTGCGCGGCCGCCTGGCCCCCTACGAGTACCCCAAGGAGATCGAGTTCATCGACGCGCTGCCGATGACGACCACCGGCAAGGTGCAACGCCGGGTGCTGCGGCTGCAGGAGCAGGCGCGCTTCGACGCGCGCGCCGGCGCCTAGGCGGCCGGCATCTTCTGCGGGCAGATACCGGACATGAGCGCAGACGACGCGGCCATCACCCCGCCCGTTGCGAGGCTGGCGCCGTCGGCATCGGCGGGAACTCGGCCGGACGCGTCCCCGGGTGCGGCCGTCTTCGAGCTGCGCCTGCTCGGCACACCGCAGGTCACCGGCCCATCGGGTGCCGTGCACGCGGTGTCGCGCAAGGTGCTGTGCCTGCTGGCCCACGTGGCGCTGGAAGGCCCCACCAGCCGCGAACGGCTGGCCGGGCTCTTCTGGGCCGACCTCGACCATGGCACGGCCCGGCGCAACCTCCGGCGCGAACTGCACCGCCTGCGCGAGGCCGGGCTGGAGGCCATGCTGGCCGACGCCGGTGACCGCGTCGCGCTGCGATCCGGCGTCGCCACCGACGTCGGCCGCTTCGAGCAGGCGCTGGCCCAGGGCGACCTGGCGTCCGCGCTGCGCCTGTACGGCGGGCCGTTCCTGGACGGCCGGCATGGCCGTGACGCCGACCTGCTCGCGGCCTGGGTCACCAGTTGGCGCGAACGGCTGGCGCAGCGGTTCCGCGAGGCGGTGGAGGCCCAGGTGTCGCTGCACGAGGCCGCGGGCCATTGGCGCGAGGCCCTGGTGTGCCAGCTCCGGCTGCTGGAGGCCGATTTGCCCCAGGAGGCCCACGTGCGGGCCGCCATGCGGCTGCACGCCCGGCTGGGCGAACGCGAGGCGGCGCTGAAGCTGTTCGAGCGCTGCCGGCGCCAGCTGGGGCAGGAACTGGGTCTGCGGCCGATGCCGGAGACGCTGCGCCTGGCCGAGGACATCCGCGCCGGCAGCCGCGACGAGGCCACGCCGCCCGCGCCGTCGCCGGCGGCACCGCATCTGCCGGGCGCCCTGCCGCTGGTGGGCCGCGACACGCTGTTCCGTGATCTGGTCGCCGCGCTGGCGGCCGGGCGCACCGTGTGGCTTCTCGGCGACGCCGGGGTCGGCAAGACCCGACTGGCGGTCGAGGCCGTGGCCAGGCGCGGCCCGAGCTGGACGCTGCAGGCCCGGCCGGGTGATGCGCAGCTGCCGTACGCCCCGGCGATCCGGGCGCTGCGCGCTGCGCCGGGCGGCCCGCGCGCGCTGGACCTGCCCACCTGGGCCGCCACCGCGCTGGCCCACCTGTTGCCCGAGCTCGGGACGGCCGGCGCTCCGATCGAGACCGACGCCGACCGCGCCCGCCTGCAGGCGGCCCTCGCGCTCGCCCTGCGCCAGACCTGGCCGGCCGACCTGGCCACCGTGGTGCTCGACGACTGGCACCTGGCCGATCGTGCATCGCAGGACTTCTGGGCGGGCCGTCCCGACGCCGGGTCCTGGCCGGGCCAGGGTGGCGCCGGTCCGGCGCTGCTGGTGATCGCACGCGACGCCGACACCTCGGCCACCCAGCGCGACGCCCTGCTGCGCGCCCAGCGCGCCGGCCAGGCCGAACGCATCGACGTGCCCCCGCTGGACGCCGCCGCCACCCGGGAACTGGTGGGCGTGATGGCCGCAACGCCGGCAGGTCAGGCGGGTGACGCATTCGCGGCCCGGCTGCAACGGGCCACTGGCGGCAACCCGTTCTTCATTCTCGAGACGCTGCGCCAGCTGCCCGCCGGCACCGCCGGCGACGGATGGGATAAAGCCCTACCGCTGCCGCCGACCGTGCGCGATGCCATCCTCGCGCGCCTGGACCGCCTGGACGCGGCCACCCGGCGACTGCTGGAGGCGGCCAGCCTGACCGGCCTGCCGTTCCGGCTCGAGGACCTGGACGGCACCACCGCCCTGTCGGCGCTGGAGGCGGTCCAGGCCGTCGAGCAGGCCTGCGACCAGCGGGTGCTGGTGGCCGGCACCGACGGCCTGCTGTCCTTTGCCCACGACCTCGTGGCCCAGGCCCTGGCCAACGGGCTGGGCGCCGAACGCCGGCGGCTGCTGCACCGCCGGCTGGCCCAGGCCCTGGAACGCCAGGACGGCACGCCGGCCCGCCTGGCGCGGCACCTGGAAGCGGCAGGCGACGCCGCGCGCGCATTGCAGGCACGGCTGGCCGCTGCCGATGCCGCCGCCGCGGTGTCGGCACACGACGATGCCCTGACACACCTGGCCGCAGCACTGGCCCAGGCCAGCTCGGCTGCCGACCGCCTGACGGTGCAGATGCGGCGCGCCCGCCTGCTGCAGCGCGCCAGCCGCAACGCCGAGGCCGATGCCGCCTTCGATGCCGCCGAAGAGGCCGCGCTGGCAGCCGGCGACGGCGCCGGCGCGGTCGCCGTGGCCCTGGCGCGTGCCGAGCACCAGGCCTGCAGCAACCGGGGCGACGCGGCGCTGGCCACCGTCGACGGTCTGCTCGACGACGGCCTGCTGGCGCCGCTGCAGCAGGGCGAGGCCCTGGAGGTGCGCGCCGACGTCTTCATGCGCCAGGGGCGGCTGGCCGAGGCCGCCGACGCCCTGCGAGCGGCACTGGCGGCCCTGCCGCCTGGGCCGACCGCGGTGCGCGGCCGCGTGCTCACCGCACTCGGACGTGCGGCGCTGTACCAGGGCGCGTTCGCCGAGGCCTCGGGCTGGCTGGACAAGGCGGTGCGCGTGCAGACGGTGCTGGGGGCGCAGGAACCGCTGGCCCGCGCGCTGTTCATGCGCGGTGCGGCGCTGCTGCACCTGGGTCGTTTCGACGACGCGGTGGCCGTGCTCGAGCGGGCCCGCACCCACGCCGCGCAGGCCGGCAGCGTGCCGGTGCAGCGCGGCGCCCTCCTGAACCTGGTCAAGATCCACACCCAGCGTGGCGAGGTCGAACGGGCCGTGGCCTGTCTGGACGAAGGGGAGGCCCTGTCGCCGCTGTACGAGAGCCTGGAGGCCGAGGGCGCCTTCCTGCAGGCGCGCTACTACTGCCGGGCCCTGCGCGGCGAACTCGGCGCGGCGTTGGCCATGATCCCGGCCGTGCTGGCCCACGCCGACCGCTGCACCGAGCTGTACTGGCAGGTCGGCGCGCGGCAGCTCGTGGTCGACCTGCTGCTGCTGACCGGTGACCTGGCCCGCGCCGGTGAATTGCTGACTGAGGCCGAGCGGCTCTGCGACGATGACCGGGACGGCCACCACCGGCCGCTGGTGGTGGCCAAGCGCGCCTGGTGGACGCTGCTGCAGGGTGACCCGGCGGTGGCGCTGGCACAGCTGGCGGCGATCGGCCCCTGCGAGGACATGACCATGCTCGAGGCGCAGGACGTGCGGCGCCACGTCGAGGCCATGGCGCGGCTGGCGCTGGGCGACGCCGCCAGCGCGCTGGCGGCCGTGCCGGCGCCCGACCAGGCGAGCACCGAGGAGTCGAAGGCGCTGCAATGGGCAGCCCGGCTGCGCGCCGAGGCGGCGACCGGCGGCGTGACCGCACCGACCGCAGCCGCGGTCTCGGCCCTGCTGTCGGCCGAGGCCCGGTTGCCGGCCCTCGAGGCCCTGGCGCTGTGGCAGGCGTGGGCCGCCGGCCACCCTGCCGGCGCAGCGCCCGGCGCCGTCGATGTCGACGCCCGGCGGCGGGCGCTGGTGGCCTCGCTGGGCGAGGGTTGGGGACCGCGGCCGCCGGCTGGCGTGCTCGCGGCCGGCCCCGCTCTCGCACGCTGACCCCCTGTTCGCGGGGAGGGTTACCGCTCCCGGCACCCGCCAGCCCTGGTTTGCAACGCCTGGGGAACGCCTGGGCGGGCGAAATCCGTTGAAGTCTTCAACGGAGCCACCGCCCATGGATACCGCCACTACAGCCTCTGGTTCACGTTCGCGACGGCAGGCCCGCCTGCTGCGGACCGCCGTGATGCTTGCTGGCTTACAGGTCGCAGCTGCCCAGGCCCAGATCTCGGTGCCGGTTGCGCTGCCGCCGGGGGTCGACACGGCCGGTCTCGTGCTGCCGTCGGCCATCGTGGTGCCCACGCCGGTCGGCAATACGGTCAACCCGCTGGGCCTGGCGCCGGGGTTCTACTCGCTGAACCTCGGGCAGTGCCTGGGCGCGGCCTTTGGCAACTGCACCGGGGCATTCATGACGCATGCCGCATCTGCCACCGCCACCGGAGGTTTGCCGGTGAATCCATTGGAAACGTTTGCGGAGTTGTATGGCTCGTTCATCTCGGACGACGCCCCCGGCACACCGAAGTCGGTGGCCACCACGATGCCCGGCTGGAGCCTGTTTCACCTGCAACTGCCCAATGCCTCCGGTGCCCCATCGCCGGCCTTCCAGCAGGCGCTCGCCTTCGCCAAGCAGCCGGGCATCGAGATGCCTCTGGCCCAGGTGTTCGGGGTCGATGTCGTCGAAGACGGATGGTTCGACCTCGATGCCGACCCCCGCAGCCACTACTTCGGGCGCAGCGAAGACTACAGCCGCCTGAGCGTCGGCTGGGGTTGGTCGGCGCTGTTTCCATCCGCGCCACCGATCTTCGTGGCCGACCTCGACCTGTGGACCGAGAAGCTGGACCTGGGCGGCGGACCGTCCGACGTCATCCTGTGGCAGGCCTTCGTCGCCGACGACACCATCGGCTACATGGGCGAATGGCGCATGGGCCTGGCCTTTGTGCGCCCGGACGACACCTCGTTCGTCTACGGCACCACGCAGCCGCTGAGTCAGGCCAGCATCCTGCAACTGATGCTGCGGGAGATCCGCGACCACCTGGCCACCGACGAGCCGGAATTCGCGCGCCAGGCCTGGGCCACGTTCAACAGCCTCAGCCTGATGAAGCACGACGACTGGGAGGAGATGGCCCGGCGCATCGCCGGCGACCTGACCGAGGTGCTCGGCGGCAAGGAAAGCCAGCTGCTGACCGCCGACGGCGCCCTGCGCTTTCCCATCCGTGGCGACATCGCCGAGTTCATCCTGCCCGAGCCCTTGCCCCCGGTACCCGAGCCGTCCACCTGGATGACGCTGGCTGCTGGCCTCGCGGGCCTGTCCTGGGCGCGGCGGCGCCGGCAGGCCGCTGATGCCGCCGCCTGACCGACCCCTTCACCACCCTGGAGACCCGCCCCATGACCTCCCATACCTTTGCCGCCGTCCTGGCGTGCGCCGCCGTCCTGGCCCTGCCTGCGAAGGCCGCCGACCTGAGCTTCACCGACACCTTCACCGGCGCCGGCGGAGACGCCAGCTATGGTGGCGGCGACGTGAGCACGGTGCTCAACGTCGGGCTGGACATCCCCTTCTTCGACCCGGCCTGGGGCACGCTGCAGCAGGTCTCGTTCCAGCTCTCCGGCTGGCGTGAGCTGGAGCTCACCTGCACGGCCGGCATCGCAGGCGCAACCGGCAGCTGCAATGCCCGGGTCGACGCGCTGTTCAACCTCTACGTGCCGCAGGGCGGTGGCAGCTACACGGTGGCGCTGATCAATCCGCGCCAGGCCGTGCCCACCTTCTACACCCCGCGCCTGGAAACGACGCCGGCGATCAGCGACACGCTGTCCGCCTCGGACTCGGCCAGCGGCGGCATCACCGACCCCGCGCTCCTGGGGCTGTTCGTGCAGGACGGCTCGTCCGACCAGTTCCGCCTGAGCTTCTACGCCAACGACGGCGGCTACTTTGGCGACGGTGGCGGCGTCGGCTTCACGAAGATGCTGTGGGATGCCGACGCCTCGGCCACCGTCACCTACACCTTCCTGCCTGCGGTGCCCGAGCCCGGCACGCTGGTGCTGATGGCCGGCGGGCTGGCCGCCGTCGCCTGGCGCCGCCGCCAGCAGCCCGCGCGCTGACCCCATCGGCCCGGGCGACGGGCCGGCTGCGGCACACTCGCAGCCATGACGACGATCATCCCGCGCCTGGCCGACGCCCGTGTCACCCTGGGCGACAGCTCGCTGCAGGTCAGCCCCGTCTGCCTGGGCACGATGACCTTCGGCGAGCAGGTGGGCGAGGCCGAGGCCCACCGCATCCTCGACCGTGCCGTGGACCGCGGCGTGAACTTCCTCGACGCCGCCGAGATGTACCCGGTGCCGCCGCGCCGCGAGACGGTGGGCGAGACCGAACGCATCCTGGGCAGCTGGTTCGCGGCCGACCCGACGCGCCGCGAACGCGTGGTGCTGGCCACCAAGGTGGCCGGCCCGGCGCGCGGCATGGACTGGATCCGTGACGGCGCGCCCGACCTGAAGCCCGAGCACATCCGCGCCGCCTGCGACGCCAGCCTGCAACGGCTGCGCACCGACGTCATCGACCTCTACCAGATCCACTGGCCCAACCGCAACGCGCCGGCCTTCGGCAACCTGTACTTCGACCCGGCCAAGGACCAGCCTCAGACCTCCATCGACGCACAACTGCAGGCGCTGGGGGACCTGGTGCAGGCGGGCAAGGTGCGTGCGATCGGGCTGAGCAACGAGACGCCCTGGGGCCTGATGAGCTTCCTGCGCCGCGCCGAGGCCCTGGGCCTGCCGCGCGTGGTGTCGGTGCAGAACCCGTATGCGCTGGTCAACCGCGTGGTCGACAACGGCCTGGACGAGGTGATGCACCGCGAGGGCGTGTCGCTGCTGGCCTATTCGCCGCTGGGCTTCGGGTCGCTGACGGGCAAGTACGACGCCGCCGGTGCCGACCCGGCACAGCCGGGCCTGGGCCGTCTGGCGCGTTTCGAGCGCATGCGCCAGCAGCGCTGGGCGCGGCCGGAAACGCTGGCCGCCGCACGCGAATACAACGCGCTGGCGCGCCGCCACGGGCTGACGCCCACGCAGCTGGCGCTGGCCTTCTGCTACCGCAACTGGCGCGTGGCCAGCACCATCATCGGGGTGACGACGCTGGCGCAGCTGGACGAGGACCTCGATGCCTGGCCGGTCGCGCTGTCGGCGGAGCTGCTGGCCGAGGTCGACGCCATCCGCTGGCGCCTGCGCGACCCGGCCCAGTGATGGCGAAGAAGGGCCCCCACGTCAGCGAGACGCCGGCCACGGCCTGGCTGCGCGCGCACGGCGTGGCCTTCACCGAGCACCCCTACGACTACGTGGACCATGGCGGCACGGCGGAGTCGGCACGCCAGCTCGGGCTGCCGGAGCACCAGGTGATCAAGACCCTGGTGATGCAGGACGAGAAGGCGCGTCCGCTGGTGGTGCTGATGCATGGCGACCGCCAGGTCAGCACCAAGAACCTGGCCCGCCAGATCGGCGCCAAGAGCGTCGAGCCCTGCACGCCCGAGGTGGCGCAGCGCCACAGCGGCTACCAGGTCGGCGGCACGTCGCCTTTCGGCCTGCGCAAGCCGATGCCGGTGTACGTGGAGGACACGGTGCTCGTGCTGCCCCGCATCGTGATCAACGGCGGCCGGCGCGGCTACCTGGTGGGGCTGGCGCCCACGGCGCTGCGCGACGTGCTCGGGGCCCGGCCGGTGCAGTGTGCGCTGGCGGCCTCCTAGAATCCCGTGGTGATGGAATTCCTCGCTCCCCTGCTGGCCGTGCTGGCCGCCTACCTGGTCGGCTCGCTGTCGTTCGCCGTCATCGTCAGCCGCTCGATGGGGCTGGCCGACCCGCGCAGCTACGGCTCGAAGAACCCCGGCGCCACCAACGTGCTGCGCTCGGGCAACAAGGCCGCGGCGCTGCTGACGCTGGCCTTCGACGCGCTCAAGGGCTTCGTGCCGGTGTGGCTGGCGCTGGCCTTCGGGCCACGGTTTGGTCTCGGCGAATGGAGCGTGGCCTTCGTCGGCCTGGCGGCCTTCCTGGGCCACCTGTGGCCGGTGTTCTTCCGCTTCCAGGGCGGCAAGGGCGTGGCCACCGCCGCGGGCGTGCTGATCGCGCTGGCGCCTGGCCTGGGGCTGGCCACGCTGGCCAGCTGGGTGATCATTGCCGCCTTCTTCCGCTATTCGTCGCTGGCGTCCATCGTCGCCGCGCTGTTCGCTCCGTTCTACCAGCTGCTGATCTGGGACGTGGCGCCGGCGCTGGCCTGCATCGTGCCGATGAGCCTGCTGCTGGTCTGGCGCCACGAAGGCAACATCCGCAAGCTGCTGGCGGGTACGGAATCCCGGCTTGGTCAGAAAGCCGAAGCCACCGCGCCCGCCCGGCCTGCGGCCGGACACCACACCAAGAAGGGACACCACCGATGATCCAGCGATTCGACGTCGGCCGCCGCATGTCGGAGATGGCCGTGCACAACGGCGTGGCCTACCTGGCCGGGCAGGTGGCCGAAGACGCCTCGGCCGACATCGCCGGCCAGACCCGCCAGGTGCTGGCGGCGGTGGACGCCCTGCTGGCCCGCGCCGGCACCGACAAGACCCGCATCCTGCGGGCGCAGATCTACCTCGCCGACCTGGCCGACTTCGACGCCATGAACGCCGTCTGGGAAGCCTGGGTGGTCGAGGGCCACACCCCGCCCCGGGCCACGGTGCAGGCGGCGCTGGCCAAGCCCGGCTGGAAGATCGAGGTCGTGGTCACGGCGGCGGTCTGAGCGCGACGTCATGAACGCCTCGCGGCGCTCGCTGTTCGGCCTCGTCCTGCTGATCCTGGCCATCAGCGTCGCGAGCCAGTGGTGGGGCCACCGGCAGGAGGCGCAGGTCGGCGAGCGGCTGGCCGCACTGGCGCGGCCAGGTGACCTGAAGATGATCGCCTCGGACACCTGCGGCATCTGCAGCGTGGCCCGCACCTGGCTGCGTGACCATGGCGTGGCCTTCGAGGAGTGCTCGATCGAGCGCGACGCCGCCTGCCGCGCCGAGTTCGAGGCACTGCGCGCTGCCGGCACACCGGTCTTCGTCGTGGCGGGGCAGCAGGCGTCGCTGGGGTTCAGCCCGTCACGGCTGCTGGCGCAGGTGCGCGCCCTGCGCAGCAGCTGACGCCCCCGCCCGAAGGCGGCTCCAACGTCTCAAGTCGGCCGCCCGCCGGTCGATACCGTCGGGATGTCCCCCCGACGCCTTGCCACCATCGCCACCGTGCTGACCCTGCAGCTGGTGACGGCCTGCGGCGGCGGCGGTGGCGGCGCCGACGTTGCTGACCAGCCGGGCACATCACCGGTGACCGCCACCCCGACGGCCCCTGTGTCGGCCGGCGGCGGCGGGGCCGGTACGCCGGCATCGCCAGTCGAGCCCACCCCGCCAACCGTGCCCACGGGGCCGGACCTGGGCGCGCGCACGGCAGCGGTGCTGGCCACGGCGGCCGACGCGGACAACGCCTGCGGCGCCATCCGGCCGTTCTACTGGGAGATCGGCGACCACAGCGGTCGCGCCGTCGGCGGTAGCGTGGGGTCCACGCCCGCCGGTGCGCGCATCCGCGAGACGACGACCATGCGCTACGCGTCGGCGACCAAGTGGCTCTATGCCGCCTACGTGGCGCAACTGCGCGGCGGCGTGCTCCAGCCCTGGGATGCGCGCATGCTGTCGATGCGCTCGGGGTACGTGGACTTCGCGGGCTGCCGTGCGTCGCAGACGGTGGACGGCTGCCTGGCCTGGCAGGACAACGACCGCCAGACGCCTGCCGCCGATGGCGCCTTCTACTACGGTGGCGGCCACATGCAGAAGCACGCCAGCCTGATCGGGCTGGGGGAACTCGACGCCGCCGGCCTGGCGTCGGCCTGGCGGGCCGTGCTGGGCGAGGACCTGGCCATCGGCATGCTGCAGGCCCGGCCCGGCGGCGGCGCCATGGGCACACCGGCCACCTATGCCGCCTTCCTGCGCAAGCTGCTGAGCGGTGAACTGGTGCTCGGCGCCATGCTCGGCGACAACGCCGTCTGTGCCAGCGTCGGAGGCTGCGCAGCCGGTGAGGCGCTTTACTCGCCGGCACCGGCGCGCGAGACCTGGCACTACGGCTATGGCCACTGGATCGAGGACGACGCCGCCACCGGCGACGGCGCCTTCAGCAGCGCCGGTGCCTTCGGCTTCTACCCCTGGATCGATGCCTCGCGCACGCAGTACGGCATCGTCGCCCGCGAGGTGGCCAACGGCTCGGGGGACGAGGAGGGCATCGGTGCCGGCGAGGCCTCGGCCCGCTGCGGGCGGCTCATCCGCCGCGCCTGGGCCAGCGGCGTCGCCGCCTGACGCGCCTGGCGACGGACGGAGGGGTCAGAGCCCCAGGCGCGCCGGGTCGCCCCGGCCCTGGCGCACGAGCACAGGTTCGTCGCTGCTGAGGTCGATCACCGTGGTCGGCTGCAGCGGGCAGGCGCCGGCGTCCACCACCGCCTGCAGCCGCTTCTCGAAGCGGTCGCGGATGTCGTGCGGGTCGTTCAGTGCCTCGGTCTCGCCGGGCGGGATCAGCGTGGTGGCCAGCAGCGGTGCGCCGAAGACCTCCAGCAGCGCCTGGGTCACGGCGTGGTCCGGCACGCGCAGGCCGATGGTGCGCCGCGACGGGTGCGACAGCCGGCGCGGCACCTCCTTGGTGGCCTCGAGGATGAAGGTGAACGGCCCCGGCGTGCCCTGCTTGAGCAGCCGGAACTGCCGGTTGTCCACGCGCGCGTAGCTGGCCAGTTCCGACAGGTCGCGGCAGATCAGCGTGAGGTGGTGCTTGTCGTCCACCTCGCGCAGCCGGCGCAGCTGCTCGGCCGCGGCCTTGTCGTCCAGGTGGCAGACCAGGGCGTAGCTGGAGTCGGTGGGGATGGCCACCACGCCGCCGCCATGCAGGATCTGCGCGGCCTGCTTCAGCAGCCGCGGCTGCGGGTTCTGCGGGTGGACCTCGAAGTACTGCGACATGCCGCGATTGTCGCGCCGACCGGCAACGCCCATGAAAACGGCCCGCCGAGGCGGGCCGTGGGCGTCGAGCGCACCGGTGATCAGTGCGTCATCGCCGGCAGCAGCGGCACGATCAGCAGCGCCACGATGTTGATGATCTTGATCAGCGGGTTCACGGCCGGGCCGGCGGTGTCCTTGTAGGGGTCGCCCACCGTGTCGCCCGTCACCGCGGCCTTGTGGGCATCGCTGCCCTTGCCGCCGTGATGACCGTCCTCGATGTACTTCTTGGCGTTGTCCCAGGCGCCGCCGCCGGTGCACATCGAGATGGCCACGAACAGGCCGGTGACGATGGTGCCCATCAGCAGGCCGCCCAGCGCCTCGGCGCCCAGCAGCATGCCGACCACGATCGGCACCACCACCGGCAGCAGCGACGGGATCATCATCTCCTTGATCGCCGCACCGGTCAGCATGTCCACGGCCTTGCCGTACTCGGGCTTGCCGGTGCCTTCCATGATGCCCTTGATCTCGCGGAACTGGCGGCGCACCTCCTCCACCACGGCACCGGCGGCGCGGCCCACGGCTTCCATCGCCATGGCGCCGAACAGGTAGGGGATCAGGCCGCCGATGAACAGGCCGATGATGACCTTCGGGTTGCTCAGGTCGAAGCTGGCGTGGATGCCGCGCGCCTCCAGCGAGTGCGTGTAGTCGGCGAACAGCACCAGCGCGGCCAGGCCGGCCGAGCCGATGGCATAGCCCTTGGTGACGGCCTTGGTGGTGTTGCCCACCGCGTCCAGCGGGTCGGTGATGTCGCGCACCGACGAGGGCAGCTCGGCCATCTCGGCGATGCCGCCGGCGTTGTCGGTGATCGGGCCGTAGGCGTCCAGGGCCACCACGATGCCGGCCATGCTGAGCATGGCCGTGGCGGCCACGGCGATGCCGAACAGCCCCGCGAGGCTGTAGGCCGACAGGATGGCCGCGCAGACGAAGAGCACCGGCCAGGCGGTGGACTTCATGCTGATGCCGATGCCGGCGATGATGTTGGTGGCGTGGCCGGTGGTCGAGGCCTGGGCCACGTGCTGCACCGGCTTGTACTGCGTGCCGGTGTAGTACTCGGTGATCCACACCAGCACCGCCGTCAGCACCAGACCCACCACGCAGGACAGCCACAGCGACATCGCCGAGACCATGCCGGTGCCGGCGATCTCCACCGGCTGCGGGAACAGCATCGTGGTCACCGGGTAGAAGGCGATCAGCGAGATGATGCCGGCGACCGCCAGGCCCTTGTAGAGCGCCGGCATCACGTTGGTCATGCCCGGGCTGGCCTTGACGAAGGCGCAGCCGATGATGGACGCGATGATCGACACGCCGCCCAGCAGCAGCGGGTAGACGATGGCGGCACCACCGGCCTTGACCATCAGCGCCCCGAGCGCCATCGTGGCGATCAGCGTCACCGCGTAGGTCTCGAACAGGTCGGCGGCCATGCCGGCGCAGTCGCCGACGTTGTCGCCCACGTTGTCGGCGATCACGGCCGGGTTGCGCGGGTCGTCCTCGGGGATGCCGGCCTCGACCTTGCCCACCAGGTCGGCGCCCACGTCGGCGCCCTTGGTGAAGATGCCGCCGCCCAGTCGCGCGAAGATGGAGATCAGGCTGGACCCGAAGGCCAGGCCCAGCAGCGGCTTGAGCGTGGCCGCATCAGGCGTGGCCAGACCGCCGATGGCCATGAAAAAGCCACCCACGCCCAGCAGGCCCAGGCCCACCACCAGCATGCCGGTGATGGCGCCGCCCTTGAAGGCGATGTCCAGCGCCGGGCCGATGCCCTTGGTGGCGGCCTGCGCCGTGCGCACGTTGGCGCGCACCGAGACGTTCATGCCGATGAAGCCGCAGGCGCCGGACAGCACCGCACCGACGACGAAGCCGATGGCGGTGGACATGCCCAGGAAGACGGCGATCAGCACCGCCAGGATCACGCCCACGATGGCGATCGTCTTGTATTGCCGCGCCAGGTAGGCCGCAGCACCCTGCTGCACCGCCCCGGCGATTTCCTGCATGCGCGCGTTGCCGGCGTCCTGGGCCAGGATCCAGCCACGCTGGACAAAGCCGTAGATCACCGCGGCAACGCCGCATCCCAGCGCTATGTAGAGCGCCATCTCGATGGACATGAAGACCTCTCCTTCCTCTGCTCGGATGAATGTCTGGAACGGGTACCCCTCCTCCGGGAGGGTCGCGGGGCATGCTACGGGACGACTCCAGCGCCCCGGCAGGGGGTTTTCCTGCGCCTCCCCTGTGCGGGCGTCAGGCCGACGACAGTGCGCTCAGTAGAATCCCGGAGTTCCGTCGGAACCCTGAACGAACGCTCGATTGAAAGAACGGCCATGAGTCTGCACAACGTGACCCCGGGCGCCACTGCGCCAGATCAGTTCAACGTGATCATCGAGATCCCGATGAACGCCGACCCGATCAAGTACGAGGTCGACGAGGAGTCCGGCGCGCTGTTCGTGGACCGTTTCATGGCCACGTCGATGCACTACCCGTGCAACTACGGCTACATCCCGCAGACGCTGGCCGACGACGGCGACCCGGTGGACGTGCTGGTGATCACGCCGGTGCCGTTGATTCCGGGCGTGGTGGTCACGTGCCGGCCCATCGGCGTGCTGAAGATGGACGACGAGGCCGGCGGTGACAACAAGCTGCTGGCCGTGCCGGTGGACAAGATCCTGTCGATCTACTCGCAGTGGCAGAAGCCGGAGGACCTCAACCCGATGCGGCTGAAGACCATCCAGCACTTCTTCGAGCACTACAAGGACCTGGAGCCCGGCAAGTGGGTCAAGGTCATCGGCTGGGAAGGGCCGGAGTCGGCGCGCGAGGAAGTGCGCATCGGCATGAAGAACTGGCAGGCGACCCACAAGGCCTGATTCGGCGGCGCCTCACCGGCGCTCAGGCGCCGGCCTTGAACGGCGAACGCGCCTGCAGTTCGCCCACGTAGTCGGCCACGCCGGCGCGCTCCTGATCCAGGAAGTCGGCCACCGCGTCGGCAAAGCGCGGGTGCGCCAGCCAGTGCGCCGAATGCGTGCGCACCGGCATCAGCCCGCGCGCCATCTTGTGCTCACCCTGGGCACCGCCCTCGAAGCGCCGGTAGCCGTGGGTCAGGCACCAGGCCAGCGGCTGGTAGTAGCAGGCCTCGAAGTGCAGGCAGGGCACGTGTTCCAGCGCGCCCCAGTAGCGGCCCCAGGCCGCACCACGATCGGCATCCACCGCCACCAGCGAGGCGGCGATGCGCCGGCCCTCTCGCGTGGCGACGAACATCACCCAGTGCTGCGGCATCGTCGCCGCCATGCGGGCGAAGAAGTCGCGCGTGAGGTAGGGCGACGAATGGTGCTCGGCGTAGGTCTGCACGTAGCAGCGGTGGAAGAAGTCCCACAACGCCTCGTCGATGGCCGCACCTTCGTGGACCTCGAACACCACACCGGCCTCGGCCACACGCCGGCGCTCCTGCTGGATCTTCTTGCGCTTGTCGCGCTGCAGGCGCGCCAGCAGCGTCGCGAAGTCGGGTGCCGGGTCGGCGGCGTCCTGCGTCCAGTGGAATTGCACGCCCTCGCGCATCAGCCAGCCGGCCGCGGCCAGCGCGGCACGGTCGGCCTCGTCGGGGTAGAGCAGGTGCAGCGATGACACGCCCGATTCCTGCGCCAATTGCACCAGGCCGTGGGCCAGCGCTGCGCGCGCGGCGTCGTCCACGGCCAGCAGCCGACTGCCCGGCACCGGCGTGAACGGCACCGCCGCCAGCAGCTTGGGGTAGTAGGCCAGCCCATGGCGCCTGTAGGCGTCGGCCCAGGCCCAGTCGAACACGTATTCGCCGTAGGAGTGGTGCTTCAGGTAGAGCGCGCAGGCGCCCACGGTCACGCCGCCGCGCTGCAGTTCGACGAAGCGCGGCGTCCAGCCAGTCTCGGCCACGGCGCTGCCGGATTCATGCAGCGCTGCGAGGTAGGCATGGTGCATGAACGGCGTCGGCGTGGCCTGCCGCGCGAGCAGGGCATCCCAGCGTTCGGCGGGGATGGCCGAGGGGTCGTCGTGGACCCGGATGACATAATCTTCGGCAGTGATTTCAACCCCCGGGTCGCCGGTGCAGCAGGTGCAAACAGTCCTGAAAATCGCGCTGGCGCAGCTGAATGCGACCGTCGGTGATCTCGCCGGCAATGCCCGTCTGGTGGCCGCTGCCGCGCGTGACGCACACGCCCAGGGTGCCCGCCTGGTGGTGGCCCCGGAGCTGATGCTCTGCGGCTACCCGCCCGAGGACCTGCTGCTGCGCCCCTCGTTCATGGCCGCCAGCGCAAAGGCGCTGGATGACCTGGCGGCCGACCTGGCCGACTGCGACGGGCTGCATGTGGTGGTGGGCCATCCGGTGCTCTGGGGAGACGGCGATGTTAGGTCGCGCTCGCATGCCGTTCAGCGCCGCTTCAACGCGGCCTCGGTGCTGGCCAGGGGAAAGGTGCAGGCTACCTACTGCAAGCGCGAACTGCCCAATTACCAGGTCTTCGACGAGCGCAGGTACTTTGTCTCCGGCCGCGAGGCCGGGCAGGGCCCGGTGGTGGTCGACATCGACGGCCTGCGCGTGGGTTTGCTGATCTGCGAGGACGCCTGGTTCGACGAGCCGGCCGCGCTGGCCCGCGACGCCGGCGCCCAGGTGCTGTGCGTGCTCAACGCTTCGCCGTTCCACCTGGAGAAGGCCGCGGACCGCGAGGCACGCATGGCCGAACGCGCGCGGGCCGTCGGGTTGCCGCTGCTCTACAGCCACCTGGTCGGTGGGCAGGACGAGGTGGTCTTCGACGGCGCTTCCTTCGCCGTCGACGCCGCGGGCGTGGTGCGTGCGCGCGCGGCGAGCTTCGAACCGGCGCTGCTGGTCTGCGACGTGGATGCGACTGGCGGCGTGGCCGGCCCGCTGGCGCCGCTGCCGTCGCCGGAGTCGCAGGTCTGGTCGGCGCTGGTGACCGGTGTGCGCGACTACCTGGGCAAGAACGGCTTCCCGGGCGCCATCATCGGGCTGTCGGGCGGCATCGACTCGGCCCTGGTGCTGGCGGTGGCCGTGGATGCACTCGGCGCCGACAAGGTGCGCGCGGTGATGATGCCGTCGCCCTACACGGCCGACATCTCCTGGATCGACGCGCGCGACATGGCCGAACGCCTGGGCGTGCGCTACGACGAGATCGCCATCGCGCCGATGTTCGACGCCTTCCGCACCAGCCTGGCCGACCAGTTCGCCGGCCTGCCCGAGGACACCACCGAGGAGAACCTGCAGGCGCGCATCCGCGGCACGCTGCTGATGGCGCTGTCCAACAAGACCGGTGCCATCGTGCTGACCACCGGCAACAAGAGCGAGATGGCCACTGGCTACTGCACGCTCTACGGTGACATGGCCGGCGGCTTTGCGGTCATCAAGGACGTGGCCAAGACCCTGGTCTATCGCCTGGCCGAATGGCGCAATGCGCAGGGCGCGGAGGTGATCCCGCGGCGCATCATCACCCGGCCGCCGTCGGCCGAACTGCGGCCCGACCAGACCGACCAGGACAGCCTGCCGCCCTACGAGGTGCTCGACGCCATCCTGGCGCGCTACATGGAAGAGGACCAGGGAGTCGACGAGATCGTGGCCGCCGGCTTCGAGCGCACCACGGTGGAGCGCGTGGCCCGGCTCATCCGCATCAACGAGTACAAGCGGCGTCAGGCGCCGGTGGGCATCCGCATCACCCACCGGGCCTTCGGGCGCGACTGGCGCTACCCCATCACGTCGAGGTTCCGTGCTTAAATCGGCTGCAGTTGAAGCCAACGGGAGACCGCGATGAAACAGATCACCGCCATCATCAAACCCTTCAAGCTCGAGGAGGTCCGCGAGGCGCTGGGCGAGCTCGGCGTGTCGGGCCTGACCGTCACCGAGGTCAAGGGCTTCGGTCGCCAGAAAGGCCACACCGAGCTCTACCGCGGCGCGGAGTACGTGGTCGACTTCCTGCCCAAGGTGAAGGTCGAGGTGGTGGTGAAGGACGGCGATCTGGAGCGTTGCATCGACGCCGTCGTCCGCGCCGCCAAGACCGGCAAGATCGGCGACGGCAAGATCTTCGTGACGCCGGTCGACCAGGTCATCCGCATCCGCACCGGGGAGACGGACGAGTCGGCCATCTGAGCCGCAATGAGCCGCACTGAGCCGCGCCATCGCCTCGCGGCGTGGCCGGTCGGTTCAGATGCGGCTGTAGTCGTCCGGGGCCGTGGCCCGCACCGCGGCGTCCGCCAGGCGCTGCAGCAGCCGGGCCGGGTCGGTGTCCACCAGCACGGTACCGCGCTGCGCCTCGTCCAGGAAGCCCTGCGCCACGCAGTGGCCCATGAAGGCCAGCAGCTGGTCGTAGAAGCCGGCCACGTTGAGCAGGCCGATGGGCTTGTCGTGGTAGCCCAGCTGGCGCCAGGTCCAGACCTCGTAGAGTTCCTCCAGCGTGCCGATGCCGCCGGGCAGGGCGACGAAGGCGTCGGCCCGCTCGGCCATCATGCGCTTGCGCACGTGCATGTCGGGCACCACGTGCTGTTCGCTGAGCGCCGTGTGGCCCACCTCGCGCTGCACCAGCGCCTGCGGGATGACGCCGACCACCGGCGCTCCTGCGGCCAGCGCGGCATCGGCCACGATGCCCATCAGGCCGACGTTGCCGCCGCCGTAGACCAGGCCGTGGCCACCCTGGCCGAGCAGGGTGCCGAGCGTGCGCGCGGCGTCGGCATAGGCGGGCAGCACGCCGGCGCGCGAGCCGCAGTAGACGCAGAGGTTCATGTTGCCGGATTCTGCCCCGGCACGGGCGCGCGCCAGCGTTCCAGCCGCGTGCCGCACAACAGGTCGTGCAGGGTCTGGCGGGTCGGCGTCAGGCGGGCGATCAGCGCGTAGACGGCCACGTTGAGCGCCAGGGCCAGGGCGATGGCGCCGCCATCGTGCCGGTCGGACAGCCCGGCGGCGGCCAGGCCGGGCAGGAACCACAGCCAGCTCGCCACGTAGCGGGCGAAGGCGCGCGCCTGGCTCAGCGGCTGGCCGTCGCGGGTCATCACGCGCAGCTGCCAGGTCTTCATCGCCAGCGTCTGCCGGCCCTGGGCCCAGAACCAGGTGAAGTAGATGCCGATGACCACGAACATGAAGGCCTGCAGGCCGGCCGTGCCGACCAGCGCGTGCCGCTGCTGCGTGAGGCTGGAATACAGGTAGCCGGTGATCATGACCACGCCGAACAGCAGCAGCCCTTCGTAGAGCATGCTGGCCAGCCGGCGCCACAGGCCGGGGGCCTCGGGCGCGGCACTCACCGCTGGGCCTTGCCGCTGGCCGCCTTGGGTGCCGATGCCGGCCGCGGCGCGACCGAGGCCGCCTGCGGGCCGCGGCGTGGCTGCAGCGTCGCCGGGTCGACGAAGGACGGCGTGGCGGCGATCTTGGGCACGCCGGGCTGCTGGTGCATCGGCGCCTCGTCGCCGGAACGGGCCAGCGGCCGGGTCGTGGCGCCTGCACGCGCCGCCGCTGCCGTGGGCGTGGCGGCGCGGGGCGGCTGCGGCGCTGGTCGCACCGGTTCGAGCACGTTGCGCTTCTGGTCCGGGGGGGCCGAGGCGTTCCGGTCGCGGGCAGCGGCTTCCAGCTTCCAGCGTTCGGCCAGCACGCGGCGCGCCTGCGGATCCAGGCTCTGATAGGCCTCCCAGCGCTCGCGGCGCGCCTCGGCCGACCAGCGTCCGGCTTCCTGGAACTGCAGCCGGGCCTGGCCGCGCGCCTCGGGCGTCATCGCCGACCAGTCGCGCATGCGCTGCTGGGCACGCTGCTGTTCGTCGGGCGACATGCCGCGCCAGCGGTCGGCCAGTTCCAGCCACATCGTGCGTTCGGTGCCCGGGAGCGACGACCACCCGGCCTGCAGCGGCGTCAGGGCACGGCGCTGGGTCGGGCTGAGATCGTTCCAATCCTGGGCGGCCGCGTGTGCCCCGAGGCACAGCAAGGCCGCCATGGCCGGGCCACGCCAGGTCCAACGGCCACCCGTGCGCCCGGTCATGGCTGCTGCAGCTTCAGGAAGGCCGCGAAGCCCGGGTCGGCGTAGGCCGCGGGCGGAAGGTCGTCGGCCAGCAGCGCGCTGTCGATCTGCGCCGCCACCGCGGCGGCGTCGCGTTCGTGGCGCAACTGCACCAGCAGCACGCCGGCCGCCACGGCGGCCATCGGCAGCAGCCAGCCCAGCCGCGGCCACCAGCCGGCAGCGCCCAGACGGCCCAGGGCGGCGGCGCCGCCGGTGCCGAGCGCCACGTCGCCTTGCGCCGGCGCTGCGGCACGGCGCGCCAGGGCCTGGTCGCGGGCGAAGCGCAGGCGGCTTTCCACGTCGAGCGGCAGCGCATCCAGCGCCGGGTTCAGGGCGGCGGCCAGGCGGCTGCCGAGCCGGGCTTCGAGCTGGGCCTGGACCGATGGGTCGATGGAGGTGCGGTGGATGTTCACGGTGCAATGCCTTTGTCGCGCAAGGCCTTGGCCAACGCATGCACGGCCCGGGAGCAGTGCGTCTTCACGCTGCCCTCCGAGCACCCCATGGCGGCGGCCGTTTCAGCCACGTCGAATTCCTCCCAGTAACGTAACAGGAAGGCCTCGCGTTGACGCCCTGGCAGGTCGGCGATCGCGGCTTCGATCACGGCCATGACCTGCTGGCGCGAGACACTGTCGGCGGCGCTCTCCGCACCCAGTGCCCCGTCCATCGACACCAGGGCCTCGAGCAGGTCGAAATCACCGTCCGGGCCTTCGAAATCACCCAGGTTCACGACGGCGGCGTTGCGCACCTTCTGGCGGCGGAACCAGTCCAGCGTGGCGTTGGACAGGATGCGCTGGAAGATCAGCGGCAGTTCGGCCGCAGGGCGGTCGCCGTACTTCTCGGCCAGGCGGATCATCGCGTCCTGCACGATGTCCAGCGCCGCGTGGTCGTCGCGCACGGCGTAGGCCGTTCGCTTGAAGGCGCGCTTCTCGACGCTCTGCAGGAAGTCGGACAGTTCTTGTTCGGTGGCCAACGGGGCGGGGCACCGCGACGGGCACCTTGCTGGGCGACGCGTTGCATTATTGCATCGGCCCCGAAGCGGCAATGCCATAATGCTGCTTCGCACAACGCAGTATCTGGGTCTCGATCCGGTGGCCGACCCGGCGCCGGCTTTTGACCGCGCAGGCCGCGAATCCGCCTCACGAGGGCGCGAGGAGCGGCACCGATGGTTTTTCGTCAGAGAAATTCACAGAGGTTCGAAATGGACATGTCTGCCGCGGAAGTCAAGCGTGCCACTGCACCTGCAGGTTCGGCACAACCTTCCCCCTCCTCCCCCGCCACCGATCCCAACGGGTCGGACATCCTCGTCAAGTGCCTGCAGGCCGAAGGGGTCCAGTACCTCTGGGGCTACCCGGGCGGCGCCGTCCTGTACATCTACGACGCGCTGTACAAGCAGGACACCATCCAGCACGTGCTCGTGCGCCACGAGCAGGCCGCGGTGCACGCGGCCGACGGCTATGCCCGCGCGACGGGCGAGGTCGGCGTCGCGCTGGTCACTTCGGGTCCGGGCGTGACCAATGCCATCACCGGCATCGCCACGGCCTACATGGATTCCATCCCGATGGTGATCATCACCGGGCAGGTGCCGACGCCGGCCATCGGCCTGGATGCCTTCCAGGAATGCGACACCGTGGGCATCACGCGGCCCATCGTCAAGCACAACTTCCTGGTCAAGGACGTGCGCGACCTGGCGCTGACGATCAAGAAGGCCTTCCACATCGCCCGCACCGGCCGCCCCGGCCCGGTGGTCGTGGACATCCCGAAGGACGTGTCGCTGAAGACGGCGCCGTTCCACTACCCCGAGCGGGTGGAAATGCGCTCCTACAACCCGGTGCGCAAGGGCCACGGCGGGCAGATCCGCAAGGCCGTGCAGCTGTTGATGCACGCGCAGCGCCCGTACATCTACACCGGCGGCGGCGTCATCCTGGGCGAGGCCACGGCCGAACTGCGCGAGCTGGCGGACCTGCTGGGCTTCCCCTGCACCAACACGCTGATGGGCCTGGGCGCGATCCCCAGCAGCGACCCGAAGTTCCTGGGCATGCTGGGCATGCACGGCACCTACGAGGCCAACATGACCATGCAGCACTGCGACGTGCTGCTGGCCGTGGGCGCGCGCTTCGACGACCGCGTGATCGGCAACCCGAAGCACTTCGCGTCGGTGGAGCGCAAGATCATCCACGTCGACATCGACCCGTCGAGCATCTCCAAGCGCGTGAAGGTGGACGTGCCCATCGTCGGCGACGTCAAGGACGTGCTGCAGGAGCTGATCGCGCAGATCCGGGAAGCCCAGAGCAAGCCGGATGCGGCGCATCTGTCGGCCTGGTGGCGCCAGATCAACGACTGGCGCAAGCGCGACTGTCTGGCCTTCAAGGACAGCAGCGAGGTCATCAAGCCGCAGCGCGTGGTGCGCCTGCTGCACGAGATGACGCGCGGCACCGACGCCTACATCACGTCCGGACGTCGGCCAGCACCAGATGTGGGCGGCGCAGTTCTACGGCTTCGAGGAGCCGCGGCGCTGGATCAACTCCGGCGGCCTGGGCACCATGGGCGTGGGCCTGCCGTACGCCATGGGCATCAAGCTGGCCAAGCCCGACAGCGACGTCTTCTGCATCACCGGCGAAGGCAGCATCCAGATGTGCATCCAGGAGCTGTCCACCTGCGCGCAGTACAAGACGCCGGTGAAGATCATCAGCCTCAACAACCGCTACCTGGGCATGGTGCGCCAGTGGCAGGAACTGGACTACCAGGGCCGCTACTCGCACAGCTACATGGATGCGCTGCCCGACTTCGTCAAGCTCGCCGAGGCCTATGGCCACGTGGGCCTGCTGGTCGAGAAGCCGTCGGACGTCGAGCCGGCGCTGAAGGAGGCCATCCGCCTGAAGGACCGCACCGTCTTCCTGGACGTGCGCACCGACCCCACCGAGAACGTCTGGCCGATGGTCCAGGCGGGCAAGGGCATCACGGAGATGCTGCTCGGCGCCGAGGACCTGTGATCGCCTGAACCTGCGCTGACGCGAGCCGGTCACCGCCGGGTCGCGGGTGGCGCAGGGGAGGGCAGGATCAACCCCGGCCTGCCATCTCTTCTTTCACCCTGACGGACGTGGCCAAGGGCCGCCGGTCACCGCCGGCGTCCTGAAGAGCGCGCTCCACGAGGAGTTCCCATGAAACACATCATTGCCGTGCTGCTGGAGAACGAGGCCGGCGCCCTCAGCCGCGTCGTCGCCCTGTTCTCGGCCCGCGGCTACAACATCGAGAGCCTGACCGTGGCGCCGACGGAAGACCCGTCGCTGTCGCGCATGACCATCGTCACCACCGGCTCCGACGAGGTGATCGAGCAGATCACCAAGCATTTGAACCGCCTGATCGAGGTGGTCAAGGTCGTCGACCTCACCGAAGGCAGCTTCACCGAGCGCGAACTCATGCTCATCAAGCTGCGTGCCGTGGGCAAGGAGCGCGACGAGATGAAGCGCATGGCCGACATCTTCCGCGGCCGCATCATCGACGTGACGGAGAAGAGCTACACGATCGAGCTGACCGGCGACGCCGCCAAGCTCGACGCGTTCATCGGCGCGGTGGACCGCGCCGCGATCCTGGAGACGGTGCGCACCGGCACCAGCGGCATCGGCCGCGGCGAGCGCATCCTGCGCGTCTGAACCCCATTCCTGTCGACACCGACAACCGCATTCACACGGAGAGCACCATGAAGGTCTACTACGACAAGGACGCCGACCTGTCCCTCATCAAGGGCAAGAACGTCACCATCATCGGCTACGGCTCGCAGGGCCACGCCCACGCGCAGAACCTCAACGACAGCGGCTGCAAGGTCACCGTCGGCCTGCGCCGCGGCGGCGCGTCCTGGGCCAAGGTCGAGAAGGCCGGCCTGAAGGTGGCCGAGGTGGCCGAGGCGGTGAAGACCGCCGACGTGGTGATGATCCTGCTGCCCGACGAGCAGATCGCGCAGGTCTACGCCAACGACGTCGAGCCCAACATCCGCGAAGGCGCCTCGCTGGCCTTCGCGCACGGCTTCAACGTGCACTACGGCCAGGTCATCCCGCGCGCCGACCTCGACGTCTGGATGGTCGCTCCCAAGGCCCCGGGCCACACCGTGCGTGACACCTACAGCCGCGGCGGCGGCGTGCCGCACCTGATCGCGGTGCACGCCGACAAGAGCGGCAAGGCGCGCGACCTGGCGCTGAGCTACGCCGCGGCCAACGGCGGCGGCAAGGCCGGCATCATCGAGACCAACTTCCGCGAGGAGACCGAGACCGACCTGTTCGGCGAGCAGGCCGTGCTGTGCGGCGGCACCGTCGAGCTCATCAAGGCCGGCTACGAGACCCTGGTGGAAGCCGGCTACGCGCCGGAGATGGCCTACTTCGAGTGCCTGCACGAACTCAAGCTGATCGTCGACCTGATCTACGAGGGCGGCATCGCCAACATGAACTACTCGATCAGCAACAACGCTGAATATGGCGAGTACGTCACCGGCCCGCGCATCGTGACCGAGCAGACCAAGGCCGAGATGAAGCGCGTGCTGACCGACATCCAGACCGGCGAGTACGCCAAGAGCTTCATCCTCGAGAACCGCGCCGGCGCGCCGACGCTGATCAGCCGCCGCCGCATCACCTCGGAGCACAGCATCGAGGTCGTGGGCGAGAAGCTGCGCGCGATGATGCCGTGGATCAAGGCCAACAAGCTGGTCGACAAGAGCCGCAACTGAGTGGCGGCGCCTGGAGGCGCTATCCTCGCGCCCCTATGACGACGGAGTTCGAAGACTCGGGCAGCGCGGCGGAGACCCCGCCGCGCCCGCGCCGCAAGGGCATCTATTTCCTGCCCAATGCGGTGACGCTGGCGGCGCTGTTCTCCGGCTTCTACGGCGTGGTGATGGCGATGAACGGCCGCTTCGAGGCGGCTTGCATCGCCATCTTCGTCGCCGCGGTGCTGGACAGCCTGGACGGCCGCATCGCGCGCATGACGAACTCGCAGAGCGCGTTCGGCGAGCAGATGGACAGCCTGTCGGACATGGTCAGCTTCGGCGCCGCGCCGGCGCTGATCATGTACCAGTGGGCGCTGAAGGACCTCGGCCGCCTGGGCTGGATCCCGGCCTTCGTCTACATCGCCGGTGCCGCGCTGCGGCTGGCGCGCTTCAACACCAACATCGGCGTCGTCGACCGCCGATTCTTCCAGGGGCTGCCCAGCCCCGCCGCCGCGGCGATGGTGGTGGGCTTCATCTGGGTCATGGACGATGCGGGTTTCCGCAACCTGGCCGGCGAACGCTGGCTGGTGTGGACGGCGTTCGTGGTGACGCTCTACGCCGGCATCACGATGGTGACCAACGCGCCGTTCTACAGCTTCAAGGACCTGAGCGCGATGAAGCGCAGCGTGCCCTTCGTGGTGATGGTGGCCATCGCGATCGCCATCGTCATCGTCAGCCAGGACCCACCGAAGGCGCTGTTCACGCTGTTCTGCGTCTATGGTCTCTCCGGCTACGGCGTCTACGCCTGGCGCAAGTCCAAGGGGCTGCCCACCAGCGTGATCGCCACGTCCACCGACGAGCCGGACGAGGCCGGCTTGCACCGCTGAGGCGGCGTGCTGCTATGATCCGAGCCATGTCGATCCAGCAGAACCTGCTACTAGGCGTGCCCAAGGCGCGCTGATCGACTTCGTCTCTCTTTCCGAAACGAACGGCCCGCCAGCACGACGCAGCGGGCCGTTTGTTTTGCCGGAAGCAACTCCGGGCTGCGTCGGGAACCCCCGAGGAACCACGCCATGCCCATGCTCCCGAATCCTGCCGCCAAGTACCGTGCCTTCGCACCGGTGGCCCTGCGCGACCGCCGCTGGCCCGACGCCGTGCTGACCGCCGCGCCGCTGTGGTGCAGCGTGGACCTGCGCGACGGCAACCAGGCGCTGATCGAGCCGATGGACCCGGCGCGCAAGCGGCGCATGTTCGAGATGCTGGTGAAGATCGGCTTCAAGGAGATCGAGGTCGGCTTCCCGTCGGCGTCGCAGGCCGACTTCGACTTCGTGCGCCAGCTGATCGAGCAGCGGCTGATCCCCGACGACGTGACGATCCAGGTGCTCACGCAGGCGCGTGACCATCTGATCGCGCGCACCTTCGAGGCGCTGCAGGGCGTGCCGCGGGCCATCGTGCACCTCTACAACGCCACCGCGCCGGTGATGCGCCGCGTGGTGCTGGGGCTGGACGAGGACGGCATCGTGGACCTCGCCACGCGCCAGGCGCGGCTGGTGGCCGAGCACGCGGCGCGCCAGCCGGAGACCGACTGGACCTTCCAGTACTCGCCCGAGATGTTCTCCGGCACCGAACTGGCGTTCAGCAAGCGTGTGGTGGATGCCGTCACCGCCGTGTGGGCGCCGACGCCGGCGCGCAAGTGCATCGTCAACCTGCCGTCGACGGTGGAGCACAGCACGCCCAACGTCTTCGCCGACATGGTGGAGTGGATGCACCGCCACCTCGAGCGACGTGACAGCATCGTGCTGTCCGTCCACCCGCACAACGACCGTGGCACCGGCACGGCGGCCGGCGAGTTCGCGCTGATGGCCGGCGCCGACCGCATCGAGGGCTGCCTGTTCGGCAACGGCGAGCGCACCGGCAACGTCGACCTCGTCAACATCGCGCTGAACCTGTACACCCAGGGCGTGCATCCGGGCCTGGACTTCTCCGACATCGATGATGTACGCCGCTGCGTGGAGCACTGCAACCAGCTGCCGGTGCATCCGCGGCATCCGTACGTGGGCGACCTCGTCTACACCTCGTTCTCCGGCTCCCACCAGGATGCCATCAAGAAGGCCTTCGCGGCGCGCCGCGAGGGCGACGTCTGGGACATGCCCTACCTGCCCATCGACCCGCAGGACCTGGGTCGCAGCTACGACGCGGTGATCCGCGTCAACAGCCAGTCGGGCAAGGGCGGCATCAGCTACCTGCTGGAAGCCGAGTACGGGCTGGAACTGCCACGGCGGCTGCAGATCGAGTTCAGCCAGGTGGTGCAGGCGGTGATGGACACCGAGGGCCGCGAGATGACGGCGCCCGACCTGTGGCGCATCTTCGCCGGCCACTACCGGCTCGACGAGGCCCAGGCGCCGCGCATCCGCCACCAGCAGATGACGGAGGCCGACGACGGCACGATGCAGGTGCAGGCCGAGGTCGAGATCGACGGCCGGCGGCTGACCATCGAGGGCCGCGGCAACGGTCCGGTCGATGCCTTCGTCGCCGGCGTGGCGTCCGCCACCGGCGTGCCGATCCGCGTGCTGGACTACCACGAGCACGCCATCGGCGAAGGCGCTGCGGCGCGCGCCGTGGCCTACCTGGAGTTGCGCGTCGGCGACAGCCGGACCCTGTTCGGCGTGGGCCTGGCCGACGGCATCGTCGCCGCGTCGATGAAGGCGGTATGGTCCGGCCTTCGCATCGCCGGCGTGGCCCTGCCGCAGGCCGCCGCGTTGGCATGAAGATCCCAGGAGCACAAGATGACCGACAAGCTGATCATCTTCGACACCACCCTGCGCGACGGCGAGCAGAGCCCCGGCGCGTCGATGACCAAGGACGAGAAGCTGCGCATCGCGCGCCAGCTCGAGCGCCTGCGCGTGGACGTCATCGAGGCCGGCTTCGCCGCGTCGAGCAACGGCGACTTCGATGCGGTGAAGGCCATCGCCGACCACATCAAGGAATCCACCGTCTGCTCGCTGGCGCGCGCCAACGACCGCGACATCAGCCGCGCGGCCGAGGCGCTGAAGGGCGCGCTGTCCGGGTCGGGTGGTGCGCGCATCCACACCTTCATCGCCACCAGCGAACTGCACATGGCCAAGAAGCTGCGCATGACGCGCGACCAGGTCTTCGAGCAGGCCAAATTGGCGGTGCGCTTCGCGCGCAACCTGTGCGACGACGTGGAGTTCTCGCCCGAGGACGGCTACCGCAGCGACCCCGAGTTCCTGGCCCGCGTGCTCGAGGCCGTGATCGCCGAGGGCGCGCGCACCATCAACATCCCCGACACCGTGGGCTACGCGGTGCCGGAACTTTTCGGTGCGTTCATCCGCGACCTGCGCCAGCGCGTGCCCAACAGCGACCAGGCGGTGTGGTCCGTGCACTGCCACAACGACCTGGGCATGGCGGTGGCCAACTCGCTGGCCGGCGTGACCATCGGCGGCGCGCGGCAGGTGGAGTGCACCATCAACGGCCTGGGTGAGCGCGCCGGCAACTGCAGCCTGGAGGAGGTGGTGATGGCGGTGAAGACGCGCCGCGACTACTTTGGCCTGGACGTGGGCATCGACACCGCGCAGATCGTGCCCGCGAGCCGCATGGTCAGCCAGACCACCGGCTTCGTCGTGCAGCCCAACAAGGCCGTGGTGGGCGCCAACGCCTTCGCGCACGCCAGCGGCATCCACCAGGACGGCGTGCTCAAGGCGCGCGACACCTACGAGATCATGCGTGCCGAGGACGTGGGCTGGAGCGCCAACAAGATCGTGCTCGGCAAGCTCAGCGGCCGCAACGCCTTCAAGCAGCGCCTGCAGGAACTGGGCATCGAGATGGAGAGCGAGGGCGAGATCAACGCCGCCTTCGCGCGCTTCAAGGACCTGGCCGACCGCAAGGCCGAGATCTTCGACGAGGACATCATCGCGCTCGTCGGCGACGAGAGCGTGACCGCCGAGCAGGAGCACTACCGGCTGCTGGCGCTGTCGCAGCACTCCGAGACGGGTGAACGGCCGCATGCCCGGGTGGCCTTCGCGGCCGGCACGCAGGAACTGCGCGCCGAGAGCGATGGCAACGGCCCGGTGGACGCGAGCCTGAAGGCCATCGAATCACAGGTGAAGTCTGGCGCCGAACTCATGCTCTATTCGGTCAATGCCATCACCAGCGGGTCCACAGAATCACAGGGCGAGGTGACGGTGCGGCTGCAACTGGGCGGCCGGGTCGTCAACGGCGTGGGTGCGGACCCGGACATCGTGATCGCCTCGGCCAAGGCCTACCTGTCGGCGCTGAACAAGCTGCACAGCCAGACCGACCGCGTCGCTGCACAGGGGTGAGGCCGGACACGAAAGAGTCCCTGCGGACTCATTCGTGCCGGCCGAACCGCCCGGCCCTGCAAGGCCGGGCGTGGGAGGACTTGGACGAGAGACAGTCCCTGCGGACTGTTCTTCGCCTGCCGAACCGACCCGCCGTGCTTGGCGGGCCGTGGGGCAGGGCCGGACGCGAAAGAGTCCCTGCGGCCACTTTCGTGCCGGCCAAACAGGCAGCCACCCACAAGTCGTAGCCTCCACTTGAGAAACATCCCGCAAGTTCTTGATCTTGCGAATGTTTCTCCCGTACACTGTTTGCCAGGTGCTGGAGGGAACGATGCGGCGTTGGAATCTGTGGTTGGGGGTGTTGGCATGTGCCGTGGCGCTCGGGCTCGGGCAGCCGCCGGCCGCCCAGGCCGCCAGCAGCAAGTCGTCGGCATCGGCGCAGAAGTCCACCAAGAAGTCCACCAAGGCCAAGCCCACGCGGCAGGCCAAGAGCAGCAAGCGCAAGACCTCGCGCAAGGTCGTGCGTCGCGCGCCACCGCCGCCGACGGTGGGCCAGCTGGCCGGTCTGCGCGACACGGTCGATCCCCTGAACCTGCAGTCCAGCGTGGCCCTGGTCGTCGACCAGGACACCGACGAGGTGCTGTTCAGCAAGAACCCCGACGCGGTGCTGCCCATTGCGTCCATCACCAAGCTGATGACGGCCATGGTGGTGCTGCAGGGCGGGCAATCGCTGGACGAAGAGCTCACGATCACCGGTGACGACGTCGACACCCTGAAGGGCAGCAGTTCGCGCCTGGCCGTGGGTACGCGGCTCACGCGGGGGGAGATGCTTCACCTGGCCCTGATGTCGTCGGAAAACCGGGCCGCGCACGCGCTCGGGCGCCACTATCCGGGCGGCCTGGATGCCTTCGTCTCGGCCATGAACGCCAAGGCCAGCCTGCTGGGCATGCACGCGACGCACTACGTGGACCCGACGGGCCTGTCCAGCCGCAACCGCTCCAGCGCCCAGGACCTGGCGATGCTGGTGCGCGCGGCCAGCGAGGTGCCGCTGATCAGCGAACTGTCCACCACGCGCGAGGCGGCGGTGGACGTCGGCCGGCGGCAACTGCAGTACCGCAATTCCAACGCCCTGGTGCGCGACCCCGAGTGGTCGATCGCGCTGCAGAAGACCGGCTACATCCGCGAAGCCGGGCGCTGCGTGGTGATGCAGGCCGAGATGGCCGGTCGCAAGCTGATCATGGTGCTGCTGGACGCCGCCGGCAGCTACACCCGCACCGCCGATGCCGAGCGCCTGCGCAGCTGGCTGGCCAGCGGCCCCTTGGCGCTGGCGACCGGCAGCGAACCGCACGCGGCGGCTCGCTGACGCCGCGCCGGCGGCGCCCCGGCCGCTTCGGCAGGCGCGCAACCGTCCGCAGGGGCGGCTGCGCGTCCACCCTCAGCCGCGGTAGCCCAGCGCGGCCGAGATCGCGGCCGCCGTGGTCTTGACGCGCTCGAGCCAGGCTTCCTCCAGCCGGTCGGCCGGCGCCGAGATCGACAGGCCGGCCACCAGCTTGCCCTGGTCGTCGTAGATGCCGGCGGCCATGCAGCGCACGCCGGGCTCCAGTTCCTCGTCGTCGCGCGCGCTGCCGCGGGCACGCACCTGCGCCAGTTCACGCTCCAGGCGTGGCAGGTCGGTGATGCTGGTGCGCGTGTGCCCGGCCAGCCCGGTGCGCGTGGCGTAGGCACGCACGCGCTGCGGGTCGTCGTGGGCCAGGAACAGCTTGCCCACGGAGGTGAGGTGCAGCGGCGCGCGGCCACCGATGGCGCGCACCACCTGCATGCCGGAGCGCTCGCTGTAGGCGCGCTCCACGTAGACGATCTCGTCGCCCTGGCGCATCGACAGGTTCACCGGCTGGTGGGTGAGCTTGTGGAGGTCGCGCATCGGGCCGATGGCCGCCTCGCGCACGTCCAGCCGCGCCTTGACCAGGTTGCCCAGTTCCAGCAGGCGCATGCCCAGGCGGTAGGTGCCGGCCTGCGGGCGGTCGACGTAGCGGCCGATGGTCAGGTCGTTGAGGATGCGGTGTGCGGTGGACGGATGCAGGCCGGTCTGCTCGCTGATCTGCTTCAGCGACATGGGTTCGGCCTGGGCCGACAGGGTGTCCAGCAACGCGAAGGCGCGCTCCAGCACCTGGATCGTGGGCGTGTGGTCGGCGGTGTCGGGCATGGTGATCGGCGCTCCACGGCTATTTTGCATCGCGAAAGCACGATCAGCATAGCGGCATTGCCGTTCAGGCGTCGGCGATGACGCCGTCGGCAGCCTGCAGGCCGCTGCGCACGGCCCCCTCCAGCGTGGCCGGGTAGGGCCCCTCGATGAAGTCGCCGGCCCCCCACAGGCCCGTCGCGAGCCTGGCCGCGGGCCGTGCCAGGCCCGGCGTGCAGCGGAAGGTGGCGCGCTTTTCGATCAGCACCTGGCGTACCGTCAGGCTTTTGGCCCAGGCCTGGCCCGGCCAGGCGCTGAGGGTTTGGGCCTGGGTGGCCGCAGCGATGGCGTCGCGGCCGGCAGCGACCCACGGGGCCGCGCCGCTGATCACGAAGGCCAGACGGCCAGGCGGGCCGCCCAGCGTTCCGAGGTCGAACACGAACTGCGCCGGGTGCCGGGTGTCGTCGGCCGGCAGCGCCAGCATCGGGGCGTCCAGCCGCGCGCCGGGCGCGTCGGCGTAGACGGTGACGATGGGCTCGTAGGCGAAGGCGCCCGCTCACCGCGGCCCAGTCCGGTGCCAGGTCTGCCACCAGGCGGGCCGATTCCGGCGCCGAGGCGGCCAGCACCACGGCGTCCGCCGTCTCGCCGTCGACCGTCCAGCCCGCAGCCTGGGGTTTCAGCGCGCGACGACCCGGTGGGTGAAGTGCACGGCCGCCCCCTGCGCCTGCAGCCAGGCCACCGCGGGACGCGGCAGCAGCCGGTCCAGCGGTGCCCGCGGCAGCAGCAGGTCGGCCGCACCTGGCCCGCTGAACAGCGCGTCGCGCAGCACCCGCAGCAGCACCTGGGCGCTGGCGTCCGCGGCTGGCGTGTTCAGCGCCGCCACGCACAGGGGCTCGATCAGGTCGGCGCGCACGCGTGGCGGCAGGCCGGCACACAAGCTGGGCCACCGTGGTTGCCGGCGCGCAGCGGAAGCGGCGCAGCGCCCAACCCGATGCCGCGCGCAGCAGCGCCAGGCGTTCGCCCCAGGTCCAGTCGCGGCAGGCCAGCACGCCGCGCACGAAGGCCGGCACGGCGGGCCCGGCCGGCAACTGCAGGCCGTGTCGACCGGGCTGGCGCAGGGTCAGCGGCAGGCGCTGCAGCAGCTGGGCAGGGTCGGTGCCCACGGTGCGCATCAGCGCCAGCGTCTCGGTGTAGGCGCCGATCAGGATGTGCTGGCCATTGTCCAGCACGTCGCCGTCGCGCGTCAGGCTGCGCGCGCGGCCGCCTGGGTGCGGTGCCATCTCCAGCACCATCACGCGGTGGCCGCGCTGCACCAGCCGCACCGCTGCGGCCAACCCAGCCCAGCCGGCGCCGACGACGATCACGTGGCGCGAAGCGGCCGTGCTCACCGCCCGCGCCAGTGCGTGCGCGTGGCGATCCACAGCTTGCGCAGCGGCGTCAGCGAGGTGCGCTGGTGCAGCACCTGGAAGCCCTGGCCCTCGATCTCGCGCAGCAGCGTGCGGTAGATGTTGGCCATCATCAGCCCCGGCTTCTGCGCGCGGCGGTCGGCCTCGGGCAGCAGCGCCAGCGCCTCGTCGTAGAGGCGGTGCGCGCGCTCGGCCTGGAAGCGCATCAGCGCGGTGAAGCGCTCGCTGTAGCCCCAGGGCGCCTGGCGCGCCAGGATCTCCTGTGCCTTGACGTCGAAGCGCTGCAGTTCGTCCACCGGCAGGTAGATGCGACCGCGGCGCGCGTCGTCGCCGACGTCGCGGATGATGTTGGTCAGCTGCATGGCCAGGCCCAGCCGGTGGGCGTACTGCACCGTCTGCGGCTGGGTGCGGCCGAAGATGCCGGCCGCGACCTCGCCGACCACCCCGGCCACCAGGTGGCAGTAGTGCTGCAGGCCGGCGAAGTCGAGGAAGCGGTTCTGCTGCAGGTCGATCTCGCAGCCGTCGATCACCGCCTGCAGGTGCTCGGCGCGGATGTCGTGCGCCGGCGCCAGCGGCATCAGGGCCTGCATGACGGGGTGCGTGGCGCGGCCGCCGAACGCGCCGGTCACCTCGCCGCGCCACCACTGCAGCTTGTGCATCGCCACGCCGGGGTCGCGCATCTCGTCGACCACGTCGTCCACCTCGCGGCAGAAGGCGTAGAAGGCGGTGATGGCCGCCCGGCGCGGTGGCGGCAGGAAGCGGAAGGCGTAGTAGAACGACGAACCGCTGGCCGCGGCCTTGTCCTGCACGTACTGCTGCGGCGAGAGCACGGCCGTCATGCGCGCATCCACAGCGCGCGCCACAGCAGTCGGGGCACGTCGCGCTTGCCCAGCGCGGGGCGTCTGCTCAGCGTGGCATGGTCCATGGCCGCGATTGTCTCCAGAATCCGCAGCCCGCCCTGCACCACCAGGCGCAGTTCCCAGCCGGCGCGGCCGGGCAGGCGGTGCACCAGGGGCGCGCCTTCGCGCATCAGGGCCTCGGCCCAGGTGCACAGGTCACGCACCAGGACCCGGGTCTGCGCCGTGTCGCGGCCGGGTTCGAGCCGCGCGATGCCGTGCGCCACGCGGTCGCTGTCGGGCACGTAGCAGCGCCCGCGTGGCAGGTCCACGCTCAGGTCCTGCCAGAAGTTGATGAGCTGCAGCGCGCTGCAGATGGCGTCCGACTGGCGCAGGGCAACGGTCTCCTGCACGCCGTAGAGGTGCAGCAGCAGGCGGCCCACCGGGTTGGCGGAGCGGCGGCAGTAGTCCAGCAGCGCGTCGCGGTCGGGGTAGGACGGGTTGCGCACGTCCTGCGCGAAGGCGTCCAGCAGGTCGGCCAGCAGCACCTGGGGCAGCGCGTGGCGGTGCACGGCGGCGCGCAGCGGCCCGAACACGGCGGGCCAGCGGGGGCTGACGGCGTCGTCGTCATACAGCCGTTGCAGTGCGCTGCTGTAATCCGCCAGGGCCAAGAGGCGGTCCTCGGGCGCTGCATCGCCCTCGTCGGCGATGTCGTCGGCCGTACGAGCGAAGTGGTAGATCGCCACGATCGGGGGCCGCAGTGCCGGCGGGCACAGGACCGACGCCACCGGGAAGTTCTCGTAATGCTCGACACCGTTCACGGGGTCGGCATTGTCCATGCGCCGATGCCCGGCGGCGACCAGCGGGCGCAGGTCTTGCTCGCGCTGCGGGACGGCCGCCCGGGCGTTTGACAGCCTTGCGCGCGATCAATATATTACTGACCAGTCAGTCATTAACGGTGGCGTCCGGCATGTCCGTCTTTCGCAGTCCCTCCTCGCCGAAGGCCGCTGCCTTCGCCGCCCTGGTGCTCTCTTCGCTGCTGCTGGCAGCCTGTTCGCGCCCCGAGCCGGCGCCGGACCCGGTGCGCGCCGTGCGCACGATGGTCGTGCAGGCCGACACCGTGGGCGGCGAACGGGAATTTGCCGCCGAGGTGCGTGCACGTACCGAGTCACGTCTGGCGTTCCAGGTGCCTGGGCGTCTGGTGCGGCGCCTGGTGGACGTGGGCCAGACCGTGAAGGCCGGCCAGCCCCTGGCCCAGATCGACCCCCAGGACCTGCGCCTGGCCCAGTCCGCCGCCCAGGCGGCCGTGGCGGCGGCCGAGGTCAACGCCAGCCAGGCGGCGGCCGACCTGCGGCGCTTCCGCGACCTGCAGGCCCAGGGCTTCATCAGCGCCGCCGAACTGCAGCGCCGCGAGACCACGGCCCGGGCCGCCGAGGCGCAGCTGGCCCAGGCCCGAGCGCAGGCTGCGGTGCAGGGCAACCAGGCCGGCTACGGCACGCTGCTGGCGCCAGCGGCCGGCGTGGTCACGGCCACCGACGCCGAACCCGGCACCGTGCTGGCCGCGGGCCAGGGCGTGTTGCGCCTGGCCCATGCCGGGCCGCGTGATGCGGTGTTCTCGGTGCCGGAGGACGAGGTCGACGGCGTGCGCCGCCTGCAGGGCCGCACTGGCGCACTGCGCGTGCGCGGCTGGGGGCGTGAAACCGACTGGCCCGCCACCGTGCGCGAAGTGGCCGCCGCGGCCGACCCGGCGACACGCACCTTCCTGGTCAAGGCCGACCTCGGCGCGGCGCCGGCCGACCTGGGCCAGACCGCCACCGTGGCCCTGCCGCTGCCGCCGCGCGACGGCCTGATCCGCCTGCCGCTGAGCGCGGTGCGCGAGCTGGGGGGGCGCACCGTCGTCTGGCAACTCGACCCGCAGGCGATGACGGTGGCCGCGCGCGAGATCCAGGTGGCCGGGGCCGATGGCAACCTGGCGCTGGTGGGTGGCGGCCTGGCGCCGGGTGCGGAGGTCGTGACTGCCGGCGTGCACGTGCTCACGGACGGCCAGAAGGTCACGCGCTTCGTGCAGGCGGCGGCCAAATGACCGCGCCGGGCCGCTTCGGCTTCAACGTCTCGCGCTGGGCCATCGCGCACCCGGCGCTCACGCGCTACCTGCTCATCGTGCTGATGGTGCTGGGCGCCACGGCCTACTTCCAGCTGGGCCAGGACGAGGACCCGCCCTTCACCTTCCGCATCATGGTCGTGCAGGCTTTCTGGCCGGGCGCCAGCCCGCAGCAGATGGCCGAGCAGGTGACCGACCGCATCGAGAAGACGCTGCAGGAGGTGCCGTATGCCGACGTCATCCGCAGCTACACGAAGAGCGGCGAGTCGCTGACGCTGCTGCAGCTCGACGACGCGTCGCCGCCGGCGCAGGTGCAGCAGATCTGGTACCAGGTGCGCAAGCGCATCGGCGACATGCGCAACACGCTGCCACAGGGCGTGATCGGCCCGGTGTTCAACGACGACTTCGGCGACGTCTACGGCTCGATCTTCGCGCTGTCGGCCGACGGCTTCACGGCGGAGGAACTGCGCGAGTTCTCCGACGAGGTGCGCCACCAGCTGCTGCAGGTGCCCGACGTGGCCAAGGTGGTGGCCTTCGGCGTGCAGCCGGAGAAGGTGTTCGTCGAGGTCTCGCAGAAGCGGCTGGCGCAGCTGGGGCTGGACTTCAACCAGGTGCTGGCGCAGATCGGCGCGCAGAACGCGGTGGAGGGTGCCGGCACGCTCAACGCAGGGCTGGAGAACTTCCAGATCCGCGTCGGCGGCCGTTTCGATTCGGTGGACGAACTGCGCCGGATGCCGATCCGCGCCGTGAACCCGGCCACAGGGCAGGCCAGCACGCTTCGGTTGGGTGACCTGGCCGACATCACGCGCGGCTACAGCGACCCGCCGGCCGTGATGGTGCGCCACCAGGGCAAGGACGTGATCGCGCTGGGCGTGTCGATGCGGGCCGGCGGCGACATCATCGCGCTGGGCCAGGCGCTGGACCAGGCAGCCGAGGCCATCCGCGCCGACCTGCCCGCCGGCATCACGCTGGAGCGCGTGCAGGACCAGCCCAAGGCCGTGTCGCGTTCGGTGGGCGAATTCGTCAAGGTGCTGATCGAGGCCATCGTCATCGTGCTGGCGGTCAGCTTCGTCAGCCTGGGCCTGCACCAGCGGCCGCTGCGGCTGGACCCGTGGCCCGGCCTGGTGGTGGCCATCTCGATCCCGCTGGTGCTGGCCATCACCTTCGTGACGATGTACTACTGGGGCGTGGGGCTGCACAAGATCTCGTTGGGCAGCCTGATCGTGGCCCTGGGCCTGCTGGTGGACGACGCCATCATCGTCGTCGAGATGATGGTGCGCAAGCTGGAGGAGGGCCACGACCGGCTCACCGCCGCCACCGCCGCCTTCGACCTCACCGCGATGCCGATGCTCACCGGCACGCTGATCACCGCCGCCGGCTTCCTGCCCATCGGGCTGGCCAAGTCGACCACCGGCGAGTACACCTTCGCCATCTTCGCCGTCACGGCCGCGGCCTTGGTGATCTCCTGGGTGGTGTCGGTGTACTTCGTGCCCTACCTCGGCTATCGGTTGCTGCGCACGAAGCCGAAGATCGAGGGCGAGGCGCACGAGCTCTTCGACACCCCGTTCTACAGCCGCTTCCGGCGCACCGTGAACTGGTGCGTGCGCCACCGCTGGATCACCATCGGCCTGACGGTGCTGACCTTTGCCGCCGGCATTGCCGGCATGGGCAAGGTGCAGCAGCAGTTCTTCCCCGATTCCAGCCGGCCGGAGATCCTGGTCGACCTGTGGCTGCCCGAAGGCTCCACCGTGCAGCAGACGGCCGAGGTGGCGCGCCGCTTCGAGGCGCGGCTGATGGCCGAGCCGGGCATGCAGTCGGTGACGGCCTGGATCGGCGGCGGCGTGCCGCGCTTCTACCTGCCGCTGGACAACATCTTCCCGCAGAGCAACGTCAGCCAGTTCATCCTGCTGCCGGCCACGCTGGCCGAGCGCGAGGCGCTGCGCAAGCGCCTGCCCACGCTGCTGGCGCAGGAGTTCCCGGAGGTGCGCGCGCGCGTCAAGCTGCTGCCCAACGGGCCGCCGGTGGCCTACCCGGTGCAGTTCCGCGTCACCGGGCCCGACGTGGCCACCGTGCGCGCCTGGGCCGACAAGGCCAAGGCCCTGTTGCGCGAGCACCCGGACATGCGGGGCGTCAACGACAACTGGAACGAATCGGTCAAGGTGCTGCGCCTGGACGTGGACCAGGACAAGGCGCGCGCGCTGGGCGTCTCCAGCCAGGGGCTGGCGCAGGCCTCGCGCACCATCCTGTCGGGCACCACCATCGGCCAGTACCGCGAGGGCGACAAGCTGGTGGACATCGTGCTGCGCCAGCCGCTGGACGAGCGCGACTCGCTGCACGCGCTGGAGCAGGGCTACCTGCCCACGGCCAGCGGCCGTGCGGTGCCGATGACACAGGTGGCCAAGGTGAGCTTCGGCTGGGAGCCCGGCGTGCTGTGGCGCGAGGGGAGGCGCTTTGCCGTCACCGTGCAGGGCGACGTGGTCGAGGGCGTGCAGGGCCCGACCGTGAGCACGGCGCTGCTGCCGAAGATGAAGGCGCTGGAGGCCGAGATGCCGCCGGGCTATGGCATCGAACTCGCCGGCGCCGCGGCGGAGAGCAGCAAGGGGCAGGGCAGCATCGCCGCCGGCGTGCCGCTGATGCTGTTCATCATCTTCACGCTGCTGATGCTGCAGCTGCAGAGCTTCAGCCGCGCGATGCTGGTGTTCCTGACCGGGCCGCTGGGCATTGCCGGCGTGGCTGCGGCGCTGCTGGTGCTGAACCGGCCGTTCGGCTTCGTGGCGCTGCTGGGCGTGATCGCGCTGTCCGGCATGATCATGCGCAACTCGGTGATCCTGATCGACCAGATCGAGCAGGACCGGGCGCGCGGCGTGCCCACCTGGGACGCCATCGTCGAGGCGGCGGTGCGGCGCTTCCGCCCCATCGTGCTGACGGCGGCGGCGGCGGTGCTGGCGATGATCCCGCTGAGCCGCAGCGTGTTCTGGGGGCCGATGGCGGTGGCCATCATGGGCGGGCTGATCGTGGCCACGGCGCTGACGCTGCTGGCGCTGCCGGCGATGTACGCGGCCTGGTTCCGGGTCCGCCGGGACGGCGGCGGACCTGGGGATGACGGGGATGGCCGGCGGGTGCCGGCGGCAGGCTAAAATCGGCGGTTTGCCCGATTCCACCCGCGCGGGTGGCGAAATTGGTAGACGCACCAGGTTTAGGTCCTGACGCCTTCACGGGCGTGCCGGTTCGAGTCCGGCCCCGCGCACCAGAGTCCCGCACCCCGAACCCACAGCCGCAACCCTGTCGAGAGAACCCCTCATGGCCGTCACCGTCGAAACCCTCGAAAAACTGGAACGTCGCATCACGCTCACGCTCGCGGCCAACGACATCAACGGCGAGGTCGAATCGCGCCTGAAGAAGCTGGCGCGCACCGTCAAGGCCGACGGCTTCCGCCCCGGCAAGGTGCCGATGTCGGTGGTGGCCCAGCGCTACGGCTATTCCGTCCAGTACGAGGTGGTCAACGACAAGGTCGGCCGCGCCTTCGCCGACGCCGCGCGTGAAGCCGACCTGCGCGTGGCCGGCGCGCCGCGCATCGCGCAGAAGGACGAGGCGCCCGAGGGCCAGCTGGCCTTCGACGCCACCTTCGAGGTCTACCCGGAGGTCAAGATCGGCGACCTGACCGCCGTCGAGGTCGAGCGCGTCAGCGCCGAGGTCACCGAGGAGGCCATCGACCGCACGGTGGAGATCCTGCGCAAGCAGCGCCGCACCTTCGCCCAGCGCCCGGCCGCCGAAGGCGCCCAGGAGACCGACCGCGTCACCATCGACTTCGAAGGCAAGATCGACGGCGAGCCCTTCGCCGGCGGCAAGGCCGAGGGCTTCCAGTTCATCATCGGCGAAGGCCAGATGCTCGAGCAGTTCGACCAGGGCGTGCGCGGCATGCAGGTCGGCCAGAGCAAGACCTTCCCGCTGAAGTTCCCCGACGACTACCAGGGCCAGGACGTGGCCGGCAAGGAGGCCGACTTCCTGGTGACGATGAAGAAGGTCGAGGCGCAGCACCTGCCCACGGTGGACGCCGACTTCGCCAAGTCGCTGGGCATCGCCGAAGGCACGGTGGAGGCCCTGCGCGCCGACGTGAAGAAGAACCTGGCGCGCGAGGTCAAGTTCCGCGTCGCGGCGCGCAACAAGGCGGCGGTGATGGAGGCCCTGTCCGGCGCCGCCGAGCTCGACCTGCCCAATGCCCTGGTCGCCGGCGAGATGGAGCGCCTGGTGGAGAACGCCCGCGCCGACCTGAAGCAGCGCGGCGTCAAGGATGCCGAGAAGGCGCCGATCCCCGAGGAGATCTTCAAGCCCCAGGCCGAGCGCCGTGTGCGCCTGGGCCTGGTCGTGGCCGAGCTGGTCAAGGCCAACAACCTGCAGGCCAAGCCGGAGCAGCTGCAGGCGCACATCGAGGAGATGAGCCAGAGCTACGAGAAGCCGGCCGAGGTGATGCGCTGGTACCTGGGCGACCGCCAGCGCATGGCCGAGGTCGAGGCCGTCGTGATCGAGAACAACGTGGCAGAGTTCGTCCTCGGTCAGGCGAAGGTGACCGACAAGGTGCTACCGTTCGACGAACTGATGGGTTCGAACTGAGAAGGTGTGAACGTATGAGCGCGCTGGAAACCACCGCACTGGGCATGGTGCCCATCGTCATCGAGCAGTCGGGGCGCGGCGAGCGCGCCTACGACATCTACAGCCGGCTGCTGCGCGAGCGCATCGTGTTCATGGTCGGCCCGGTGAACGACCAGAGCGCCAACCTCGTCTGCGCGCAGATGCTCTTCCTGGAGAGCGAGAACCCGGACAAGGACATCTTCCTGTACATCAACAGCCCCGGCGGCAGCGTCAGCGCCGGGCTGGCGATCTACGACACGATGAACTGGATCAAGCCCGACGTCTCCACGCTGTGCATGGGCATGGCCGCGAGCATGGGCAGCTTCCTGCTGATGGCCGGTGCCAAGGGCAAGCGCATCGCGCTGCCCAACAGCAAGATCATGATCCACCAGCCCTCCGGCGGCGCCCAGGGCCAGGCCACGGACATCGAGATCCACGCCCGCGAGATCCTGAAGACGCGCGAGCAGCTCAACAAGATCTACGCCGAGCGCACCGGCCAGCCGGTCGAGCGCATCGCCGCCGACATGGAGCGCGACCGTTACATGTCGCCGGCCGAAGCGCTGGATTACGGCCTGGTGGACCAGGTGCTCGACAAGCGCGCCTGAGCCTGCTGCCGGCCGCAGCCGGCGCCAGCAGCGAAAGGGGCCGATTCGGCCCCTTTTCCATGGCCATTCCCGCCCTGAACCCGGCGGCGCGATGGTCTATGATGCAAGCAGATCACCCAGGCCCGGCCACGGGCCCCCAAAGGCGGACACGCACATCCATGGCAGACAAGAAGGGCGCGACGGGCGAGAAGGTGCTGTACTGCTCCTTCTGCGGCAAGAGCCAGCACGAGGTGAAGAAGCTCATCGCCGGCCCGTCCGTGTTCATCTGCGACGAGTGCATCGAGCTGTGCAACGACATCATCCGTGACGAGGTGCCGGCCGAGAGCGCCGCGCCCAAGTCACCGAAGTCCGACCTGCCGGTGCCCAGCGAGATCAAGGGCAGCCTGGACCAGTACGTGATCGGCCAGGACGCGGCCAAGCGCACGCTGGCGGTGGCCGTCTACAACCACTACAAGCGGCTCAAGCACCAGGCCGGCAAGGACGAGGTGGAGCTCACCAAGAGCAACATCCTGCTGATCGGCCCCACGGGCAGCGGCAAGACGCTGCTGGCGCAGACGCTGGCGCGCCTGCTGAACGTGCCCTTCGTGATCGCCGACGCCACCACGCTGACCGAAGCCGGCTACGTGGGCGAGGACGTCGAGAACATCATCCAGAAGCTGCTGCAGAACTGCAACTACGACGTCGAGCGCGCGCAGCGCGGCATCGTCTACATCGACGAGATCGACAAGATCAGCCGCAAGGCCGACAACCCCAGCATCACCCGCGACGTGTCGGGCGAAGGCGTTCAGCAGGCGCTGCTGAAGCTGGTGGAAGGCACGATGGCCAGCGTGCCGCCGCAGGGCGGGCGCAAGCACCCGAACCAGGATTTCCTGCAGATCGACACGACGAACATCCTGTTCATCTGCGGCGGCGCCTTCGATGGGTTGGAGAAGGTGATCCAGAACCGCACCGAGAAGTCGGGCATCGGCTTCGGCGCCACGGTGCACAGCAAGACCGAGAAGCGCGTCTCCGAGCTCTTCCGCGACGTCGAGCCCGAGGACCTGATCAAGTTCGGCCTGATCCCCGAACTCGTCGGCCGCCTGCCGGTGGTCGCCACCCTCGGCGAGAGCTGACCGAGGACGCGATGATCCAGATCCTCACCGAACCGAAGAACGCGCTGGTCAAGCAGTACCAGAAGCTGTTCGGCATGGACGGCGTGGAGCTCGAGATCCGGCCGTCGGCGCTGTCGGCCATCGCGCGCAAGGCGCTGGCGCGCAAGACCGGTGCCCGTGGCCTGCGCTCGATCATGGAGCACGCCCTGATCGACACCATGTTCGACCTGCCGGCGCTGGACGGCGTGGCCAAGGTGGTGATCGACGAACACATCATCGAAGACGGCGCCAAGCCGCTGCTCGTCTACCGCGAACAGGCCAAGGCCAGCGCCTGAGCGCCCTGTTCCGGGCCTGCCCGCCGCGCGGCGTGGTCGGTGGGCCTTGCAAACCCCGTCGCGGGCCCCAACTGGGTCCGTGAAAGGAAGATTCCATGTCCGGTCATCCCATCCTCCCCTCGGAACCCATCACCCTGCCGCTGCTGCCGCTGCGCGACGTGGTCGTGTTCCCCCACATGGTGATCCCGCTGTTCGTCGGGCGCCCGAAGTCCATCAAGGCGCTCGAAGCGGCGATGGAGGCCGGCCGTCAGATCATGCTGGTGGCGCAGAAGTCTGCCGGCAAGGACGAGCCCAAGGCCGACGACATGTTCGAGATCGGCTGCGTCAGCTCCATCCTGCAGATGCTCAAGCTGCCTGACGGCACCGTGAAGGTTCTGGTCGAGGGCATCCAGCGCGCGACCACCGAGTCCATCACCGAGCAGGACGAGCACTTCATCGGCGTCGTGGTGCCAGTGGCGCCGGAAGCCGAGCCGTCGCCCGAGGTCGAGGCCCTGCGCCGTGCCGTGACGCAGCAGTTCGACCAGTACGTCAAGCTCAACAAGAAGATCCCGCCGGAGATCCTGACCAGCATCTCCGGCATCGACGACGCCGGCCGCCTGGCCGACACCATCGCCGCGCACCTGCCGCTCAAGCTCGAGGCCAAGCAGTCGGTGCTCGACATCCCGTCGGTGGCGCAGCGCCTGGAAAAGCTGCTCGAACTGCTCGAGCACGAGGTCGACATCCTTCAGGTCGAGAAGCGCATCCGTGGTCGCGTCAAGCGCCAGATGGAGAAGAGCCAGCGCGAGTACTACCTCAACGAGCAGGTCAAGGCGATCCAGAAGGAACTCGGTGACGGCGAAGAAGGCGCCGACATGGAGGAGCTCGAGAAGAAGATCAAGGCTGCGCGCATGCCGGCCGAGGCGCGCAAGAAGGCCGAGAGCGAGCTCAAGAAGCTCAAGCTGATGTCGCCGATGAGCGCCGAGGCCACGGTGGTGCGCAACTACATCGACGTGCTGACCGGTCTGCCCTGGGCCAAGAAGACCAAGATCAAGCACGATCTCAAGCTCGCCGAGGACGTGCTCAACGAGGACCACTTCGGCCTCGAGAAGGTCAAGGACCGCATCCTCGAGTACCTGGCGGTGCAGCAGCGCGTGGACAAGGTCAAGGCGCCCATCCTGTGCCTGGTCGGCCCCCCGGGCGTGGGCAAGACCTCGCTCGGCCAGAGCGTGGCGCGCGCCACCGGCCGCAAGTTCGTGCGCATGGCGCTGGGCGGCATGCGCGACGAGGCGGAGATCCGCGGCCACCGCCGCACCTACATCGGCTCGATGCCGGGCAAGGTGCTGCAGAGCCTGAGCAAGGTCGGCACGCGCAACCCGCTGTTCCTGCTCGACGAGATCGACAAGCTGGGCATGGATTTCCGGGGTGACCCGTCGTCGGCGCTGCTGGAGGTGCTGGACCCGGAGCAGAACCACACCTTCGGCGACCACTACGTCGAGGTCGACTTCGACCTGTCGGACGTGATGTTCGTGGCCACCAGCAACAGCATGAACATCCCGCCGGCCCTGCTGGACCGGATGGAAGTCATCCGCCTGGCCGGCTACACCGAGGACGAGAAGCTCAACATCGCCCAGCGCTACCTGCTGCCCAAGCAGCAGAAGAACAACGGCGTGAAGGACGAGGAGCTCGAGGTCACCGAGGCCGCCATCCGCGGGATCATCCGCTACTACACGCGGGAAGCCGGCGTGCGTTCGCTCGAGCGCGAGCTCAGCAAGATCTGCCGCAAGGTGGTCAAGGGCATCCAGCTCAAGACCTACGACGGCCGGGTGACGGTCACCGAGGACAACCTCAACGACTTCCTGGGCGTGCGCAAGTTCGACTTCGGTCGCGCCGAGAAGACCAACCAGGTCGGTCAGGTCGTGGGCCTGGCGTACACCGAGGTGGGTGGCGACCTGCTGACCATCGAGGCGGCGGTGATGCCGGGCAAGGGCAACATCATCCGCACCGGCCAGCTGGGCGACGTGATGAAGGAATCGGTGGAAGCCGCGCGCTCGGTCGTACGGGCCAGGGCACGCCGCCTGGGCATCAAGGACGAGATGTTCGAGAAGCGCGACATCCACATCCACGTGCCTGACGGTGCCACGCCCAAGGACGGCCCGAGCGCCGGCGCGGCGATGACCACCGCCTTCGTCTCCGCGCTCACCGGCATCCCGGTGAAGGCCACGGTGGCGATGACCGGCGAGATCACGCTGCGCGGCGAAGTCACGGCCATCGGCGGCCTCAAGGAGAAGCTGCTGGCCGCTCACCGCGGTGGCGTGAAGACCGTGCTGATCCCGGAGGAGAACGTCAAGGATCTGCAGGACATCCCGGCCGCGGCCCGCGACAACCTCGAGATCGTGCCGGTACGCTGGATCGACCAGGTGCTGAAGATCGCGCTGGAGAGCGAGCCCAAGCCGCTGCCCGACGAGGAGGCCGTGGCCAAGCCTGAAGCGGCTGCCTCACCTGCGGTTGCCCCTTCAGCGGGGTCGGATGCTCTGCCCCATTGAAGAGCCCTGAATATCCTGTTATAGTGTGAGGCTCACGACGCGGGAATAGCTCAGTTGGTAGAGCGCAACCTTGCCAAGGTTGAGGTCGCGAGTTCGAGCCTCGTTTCCCGCTCCAAGTTGCTCGACGGAAAGAAGGAAGCCACGGGCTTCCTTTTTTCTTGCCACAATGTGGCGCAGTTGCAGCAGCAACCGCATGGCGCGATAGCAAAGCGGTTATGCAACGGATTGCAAATCCGTCTAGCCCGGTTCGACTCCGGGTCGCGCCTCCAGACAAGACGAAGCCCCGGCAGTACCGGGGCTTCGTGCTTTCTGGCCTGCCGCGTCGGGCACCCTGCCTCCCGCCCATAATCCGCCGGCCAGCACCGGGCCCGGATGGCGAAATTGGCAGACGCAGCGGACTTAAACTCCGCCGCCCCCTGACCGGGGCGTACCGGTTCGAACCCGGTTCCGGGCACCAGTCCACCCGACCGCACCCCTGGAATCCGACCCATGGCCCTGTTCGCGCGCGAGTCCCTGAACCCCGGCGTCGCCAAGCGCGAGGTCTTCGGCTGGGCGATGTACGACTTCGCCAACTCCGGCTACACGACCGTGGTGCTGACGGCGGTCTTCAACGCCTACTTCGTGGGCGTGGTGGCCGGCAATGCCGACTGGGCCACGTTTGCCTGGACGCTGACGCTGTCGCTGTCCAGCGCCATCGTGATGCTGACCATGCCGACGATCGGCGCCTACGCCGACCTGCGCGCGGCCAAGAAGCGGTTGCTGGTGTTCGCCACCATCGGCTGCGTCGTGGCCACCGCGCTGCTGGCGCTGGCCGGGCCCGGTGACCTCTGGTTGGCGGTGGCCGCGGTCATCGTGTCCAACCTCTGCTACGCGTACGGCGAAGCGCTGATCGCTGCATTCCTGCCGGAACTGGCACGGCGCGACGCGCTGGGCAAGGTCTCCGGCTGGGGCTGGAGCTTCGGCTACTTCGGCGGCATGCTGACCCTGGGCCTGAGCCTGGGCTTCGTGATCTGGGCGCAGGGGCAGGGGTGGCCGGCCACGCGTTTCGTGCCGGTGACGATGCTGATCACGGCGGCGGTCTACCTGCTCGCAGCGCTGGTCACCTTCACGCTGCTGAAGGAACGCGCTGTGCCACAACCGGAGGCGCTGGAGGCGGGCGGCCTGGTGGCCTCGCTGCAGCGGCTGCGGCGCACCTGGCAGGAGGCGCAGCGCTACCGCGACTTCGTCTGGCTGATGGCCTGTGCCGTGGCCTACCAGGCCGGCATCGCCGTGGTCATCGCGCTGGCCGCGGTGTACGCCGAACAGGTGCTGGGCTTCAAGCAGACGCAGACCATGATGCTGGTCTTCCTGGTCAACATCGCCTCGGCGGTTGGGGCCTTCGCCTTCGGCTACTGGCAGGACCGCATCGGCCACCGCCCGGCGCTGGCCGTCACGCTCTGGGGCTGGGTGGTGATGACGGTGCTGGCCTTCCTGGCCGAGACGGCCACGCTGTTCTGGGTGGCGGCGGTCTTCGCCGGCCTGTGCATGGGCTCCAGCCAGTCGGCGGGCCGCGCGCTGGCGGCGCTGTTCGCCCCCGAGGCGCAGCGCGCGGAGTTCTTCGGGCTGTGGACCTTCGCCACCCGCCTGTCGGCCATCGTCGGGCCGATGACCTACGGGCTCGTCACCCTGCTGACGGCCGGCAACCACCGCCTGGCCATCCTGTCCACCGGCCTGTTCTTCCTGGCCGGCATCGTGCTGCTGACGCGGGTCGACGTCGCCCAGGGTGCCCAGGCGGCACTGCACGATATAAAATAGCACGGTCGTTCGATTTTTGGCCTTCCCGGCCTAGAATCGATCCGAAATCTGTCTTTCCATCCACAGGAGCTGCGCGAATGAAGGTGCTGGTACCGGTCAAGCGCGTCGTCGACTACAACGTGAAGGTTCGCGTGAAGTCCGACGGCAGCGGGGTCGACATCGCGAACGTCAAGATGAGCATGAACCCCTTCGACGAGATCGCCGTCGAGGAGGCCGTGCGGCTGAAGGAGAAGGGCGTGGTCACCGAGGTGATCGCCGTCTCCTGCGGCGTCACGCAGTGCCAGGAGACCCTGCGCACCGCGATGGCCATCGGCGCCGACCGCGCCATCCTGGTGGAGACCGACGTCGAACTGCAGCCGCTGGCCGTGGCCAAGCTGCTCAAGGCCGTGGCCGACAAGGAGCAGCCGCAGCTGGTGATCCTGGGCAAGCAGGCCATCGACGACGACTGCAACCAGACCGGCCAGATGCTGGCCGCGCTGGCCGGCTGGCCGCAAGGCACGTTTGCCAGCAAGGTGGTGGTCGAAGGCGGCAAGGCCATGGTCACGCGCGAGATCGACGGCGGCCTGGAGACCGTGGCGCTGAACCTGCCGGCGGTGGTGACCACCGACCTGCGCCTCAACGAGCCGCGCTACGTCACCCTGCCCAACATCATGAAGGCCAAGAAGAAGCCGCTGGACGTGCTCAAGCCGGCCGACCTGGGCGTGGACGTGACCCCGCGCATCACCACGCTGAGCGTGGCCGAGCCGCCCAAGCGCGGCGCCGGCATCAAGGTGCCCGACGTGGCCACCCTGGTGGACAAGCTGAAGAACGAAGCGAAGGTGATCTGATGGCTGCCCTTGTCATTGCCGAACACGACAACGCGTCGATCAAGGGCGCGACCCTGAACACCGTCAGCGCTGCCGCCGCCTGCGGCGGCGAGGTGCACGTGCTGGTGGCCGGCCACAACGCCGGTGCCGCCGCGCAGGCGGCCGCGCAGATCGCCGGTGTGGCCAAGGTGCTGCATGCCGACGCCGAAGGCCTGGCCCATGGCCTGGCCGAGAACGTCGCCGCGCAGGTGCTGGCCATCGCGAAGAACTACAGCCACATCCTGTTCCCGGCCACCGCCGGCGGCAAGAACGTGGCGCCACGCGTGGCCGCGCTGCTGGACGTGGCGCAGATCAGCGACGCCACCAAGATCATCGACGCCGACACCTTCGAGCGCCCGATCTACGCCGGCAACGCCATCGCCACCGTGAAGAGCGCCGACGCGATCAAGGTCCTGACCGTGCGCACGACGGCCTTCGACGCTGCGGCGGCCGAGGGTGGCAGCGGCGCCGTCGAGAGCCTGGCCGCCGCGGCCGCCAACGCCGGCAGCAGCAGCTTCGTCGGCAGCGAGATCGCCAAGCTCGACCGGCCGGAGCTCACCGCCGCCAAGATCATCGTCAGCGGCGGCCGCGCGATGGGCAGCAGCGAGAAGTTCAACGAGGTGCTCACGCCGCTGGCCGACAAGCTCGGTGCCGCGCTCGGCGCCAGCCGCGCCGCGGTGGACGCCGGCTACGCGCCCAACGACTGGCAGGTGGGCCAGACGGGCAAGATCGTCGCCCCGCAGCTCTACGTGGCCTGCGGCATCAGCGGCGCCATCCAGCACCTGGCCGGCATGAAGGACTCCAAGGTGATCGTCGCGATCAACAAGGACCCCGAGGCGCCGATCTTCAGCGTGGCCGACTACGGCCTGGAGGCCGACCTGTTCCAGGCCGTGCCGGAGCTGATCGAGAAGCTCTGATCGAGCCATCCGCACCGAGGGCGCCAAGGGAGACCTGGCGCCCTCGTGCCATGTGAAGGAGAAAGACCCATGACCTACCGCGCCCCCGTGCGGGACATGATGTTCGTGATCCAGGAGCTCGCCGGCATCGACGCCGTGGCGCAGCTGCCCGGGTTCGAGGAGGCCGGCGCCGACACCGCGCAGGCCGTGCTGGAGGAAGCCGCCAAGTTCAACGAAGGTGTGGTCGCGCCGCTGAACTGGACCGGCGACCAGCAGCCGTCGGCGCTGAAGGACGGCGTGGTCACCACCACGCCCGGCTTCAAGGACGCCTTCAAGGCCTTTGCCGAAGGCGGCTGGCAGGGCCTGCAGCACCCGGCGGACTTCGGCGGCCAGGGCCTGCCCAAGACCATCGGCTTCGCCTGCACCGAGATGCTCAACAGCGCCAACCTCAGCTTCGCGCTGTGCCCGCTGCTGACCGACGGCGCCATCGAGGCGCTGCTGACCGCCGGCTCGCCGGAGCAGCAGCAGGCCTACATCCCGAAGATGGTGTCCGGTGAATGGACCGGCACCATGAACCTGACCGAGCCGCAGGCCGGCAGCGACCTGGCCGCCGTGCGCACGCGCGCCGAGCCGCAGCCCGACGGCACGTACAGGATCTTCGGCACCAAGATCTTCATCACCTATGGCGAGCACGACATGGCGGACAACATCGTCCACCTGGTGCTGGCGCGGGTGACCGGTGCGCCCGAGGGCGTGAAGGGCATCAGCCTGTTCATCGTGCCCAAGGTCATGCCCGACGGCAGCCGCAACGACGTGCACTGCGTGAGCCTGGAGCACAAGCTGGGCATCAAGGCCAGCCCCACGGCGGTGCTGCAGTACGGCGACCACGGCGGTGCGGTGGGCTACCTGGTGGGCCAGGAGAACCAGGGCCTGGCCTACATGTTCGTGATGATGAACGCGGCGCGTTATGCCGTGGGCATGCAGGGCGTGGCGCTGGCCGAGCGGGCCTACCAGAAGGCCGTGGGCTACGCGCGCGACCGCGTGCAGGGCAAGGCGGTGGACGGCTCCACGCCCGCGGGCGGCGGCATCATCCACCACCCGGACGTCAAGCGCATGCTGATGACGATGCGCGCGCTGACCGAGGGCTGCCGCGCGATGGCCGGCGTGGCCGCGGCCGCCTACGACGCCGCGCACGCGCATCCGGATGCCGCCACGCGCGCGCAGAACCAGGCCTTCTACGAGTTCATGGTGCCGCTGGTGAAGGGCTTCTCCACCGAGATGAGCCTGGAGGTCAGCAGCCTGGCGGTGCAGGTGCACGGCGGCATGGGCTTCATCGAGGAGACCGGCGTGGCGCAGATGTACCGCGACGCCAAGATCCTGACCATCTACGAAGGCACCACCGCCATCCAGGCCAACGACCTGGTGGGCCGCAAGACGGTGCGCGATGGCGGAGCTGCCGCCAGGGCCATCGCCGGCCAGATCGAGGCCACCGAGGCGGAACTCGCGAAGCGCGACAGCGTGGCCGCCCGCGGCATGCTGCTGCGCCTGCGCGCGGCGCGAGAGGCCTTCGTCGACGTCGTGAACTGGATGGCCGCCGAAGGCAAGGCCAACCCGGGCGGCGTCTACGCCGGTTCGGTGCCCTACCTGATGCTGGCCGGCAACCTGATGGCCGGCTGGCAGATGGCGCGAGCGCTGATGGTGGCCGAGGACAAGCTCGCCGCCGGCGAGGACGCCGAATTCATGCGCGCCAAGATCGCCACCGCGCGCTTCTACGCCGACCACATCCTCAGCCGTGTGCCCGGCCAGCGCGACAGCGTCGTCGCCGGCGCCGACGCGGTGATGTCCATGCCCCTGGAGGCCTTCTGATGCCCTTGCCCCCCGTCCTGCAGAACCTGCCGCTGCCCATCATCGGCTCGCCGCTGTTCATCGTCAGCAACCCCAAGCTCGTGATCGCGCAGTGCACGGCCGGCGTCGTCGGCTCGATGCCGGCGCTCAACGCGCGCCCGGCGGAGCAACTCGACGAGTGGCTGGCCGAGATCACCGAGGGCCTGGCGGCCTGGAACAAGGCCAACCCGGACCGCCCGGCGGCGCCGTTCGCCATCAACCAGATCGTGCACAAGACCAACGACCGGCTCGAGCACGACATGCCGGTCTGCGCCAAGTACAAGGTGCCGATCGTCATCACCAGCCTGGGCGCGCGCACCGACATCAACGACGCGGTGCACGCCTGGGGCGGCGTGGTGCTGCACGACATCATCAACAACGCCTTCGCGCGCAAGGCCATCGAGAAGGGCGCCGACGGCCTGATCGCGGTGGCCGCGGGCGCCGGCGGCCACGCCGGCGTGAAGAGCCCGTTCGCGCTGATCCAGGAGATCCGCGAGTGGTTCGACGGCCCGCTGGCGCTGTCGGGCTCCATCGCCACCGGCGGCGCGGTGCTGGCAGCGCAGGCCATGGGTGCGGACTTCGCCTACATCGGCAGCGCCTTCATCGCCACCGACGAGGCGCGCGCCAGCGAGGCCTACAAGCAGTGCATCGTCGACAGCAACAGCGACGAGATCGTGTACTCCAGCCTCTTCACCGGCGTGCACGGCAACTACCTGAAGCCGTCGATCCGCAACGCCGGCATGGACCCGGACAACCTGCCGGAGAGCGACCCGAGCAAGATGAACTTCGGCGGCGGCGACAGCGCCAAGAAGGCCTGGAAGGACATCTGGGGCTGCGGCCAGGGCATCGGCGCGGTCAAGGCCGTGGTGCCGGCGCGTGAACTGTGCGAGCGCCTGGCGCGCGAGTACCGCGAGGCGCGCGCGCGCGTCTGCGGCGGCTGAGTGCGGCGCACATGAGCCGCCCACCCGTGCGCCAGGTCATCCGCCACGCGCGGGTGTTCGACAGTGTTGCCGCGGTCTTCCGTGACGACTGCACCGTGGTCATCGAGGACGACCGCATCGTCCACGTCACGGCCGAGCCGCTGCAGGTCGACGACGTGGCGCGCAGCATCGATGCCGGCGGCCGCGCCGTGCTGCCGGGCCTGATCGACGCCCACGTGCACGTGGTGGCCACGTCGCACGACCTGGCCGCCTCGGCGCTGGCGCCGGCCTCGCTGGTGGCGGCGGAGAGCGGCCAGCTGATGTCGGCCATGCTGCGGCGCGGCTTCACCACGGTGCGCGACGCCGCCGGGGCCGACCGCGGCCTGCGCGAGGCGGTGGCGCGTGGCCTGTTCGAGGGGCCGCGCCTGTTCATCGCCGGCCAGCCCATCTCGCAGACCGGTGGCCACGCCGACATGCGGCCGCAGGGGGTGCGTCAGCCGATGTTCTGCGCCTGCGCCGGCCTGGGCATCGCCGGCGCCATCGCCGACGGCGTGGGTGAGGTGCGGCGCGCGGTGCGCGAGCAGGTGCGCCAGGGCGTGGACCAGATCAAGATCATGGCCGGTGGTGGCGTTTCCAGCCCCAACGACCCGATCGACGGCACGCAGTTCAGCATGGAGGAACTGCGCGCGGCGGTGGAGGAGGCCGAGGCGGCCAACCGCTACGCGCTGGCCCATGCCTATTCGCCCCGGGCGGTGACGCGCGCGGTGCAGGCCGGCGTGCGCAGCATCGAGCATGGCAACCTGATCGACGAAGCCACCGCACGCGTGATGAAGACGCACGGCACCTACTTCGTGCCCACGCTGGCCACCTACGCCGCGCTGGCCGACGAGGGCGAGCGCCTGGGCTGGTCGCCGGCGATGCTGGAGAAGCTGAAGTACGTGGCCGACCGCGGCCTGGAGGCGGTGCGCATCGCGTATGCCGAAGGTGTGCCGGTGGTCTTCGGCACCGACCTGCTGGGCCACATGCATGCGCGCCAGAACAGCGAGTTCACGCTGCGGGCGCCGGCCGTTGCGCCGCTGGCGCTGCTGCAGAGCGCCACGTTCACGGCGGCGCGCCTGATGGGGCAGGAACGCCACATCGGCGTGCTGGCGCCGGGCGCGCTGGCCGACCTGCTGATCGTCGACGGCGACCCGGCGACGGGCCTGGACATGCTGGCCACGCCTGAAACCGGCATCCGGCTGCTGATGCAGGGCGGGCGGGTGATCACGGACCGGCTGGCCGCCTGAAGCCTCGGCCGCCACGATGACCCACGATGAGAAAGGGGCCCCGCAGGGCCCCTTCGCACGTCAGCCGCTGACGCTCACTTCACCGACGTGAACCGCGCCTCCGGCCGGTCGTCCGAGCGGTGGATGGTCGTCACGTTGGTCTTCATCGCCCAGGGGCGCATCTGGTGGTGCAGCGGGATCAGCAGCACCTCGTCGCGCGTGCGGACCAGGGCATCCTTGATCATCGCGTTGCGCTTGGCGGTGTCGACCTCGGTCTTCATCGCGTCGACCAGCTTGTCCACCTCGGGGTCGTTGATCTTCGAGAAGTTGAAGTTGCCGTCGGCGCCCGAGGTGCGGGTGCGCACCAGCGACTGCAGCGTGTACTGCGCGTCGTAGGTGGCCACGCCCCAGCCCAGCAGGTACAGCGAGGTGTCGAACTTCTGCACCTTCTGGATGAAGGTGGCCATGTTCTCGGCCACCAGGTCCACCTTCACGCCCAGCTTGGCCCACATGGCCGACACCGCCTGGCAGATCTGCTGGTCGTTGACGTAGCGGTTGTTCGGGCAGTTCATCTGCACCGTGAAGCCGTTGCCGTAGCCGGCTTCGGTCATCAGCGCCTTGGCCTTGGCCAGGTCCACCTTCACCGGCTTGTCCACCTCCGGCGAGTTGCCGTTGACGCCCGGCGCCACCATCACGCCGGCCGGGATCGACAGGCCGCGCATGATGTTGCGCTTGATGGCCTCGCGGTCGATGGCCATGCTCAGCGCCTGGCGCACGCGCTTGTCGGCGAACGGGTTCTTGCCCTTGACGTTGCTGAACTTCAGCTCCGGGCTGCCGATGTCGGGCGCCAGGTAGATGGTGCGCACCTCGGGGCCGTCCAGCACCTTCAGGCCCGGCGAGCGGCGCAGGCGATCCACGTCCTGCGTCGGCAGGTCGGTGAGCATGTCGATCTCGCCCGACAGCAGCGCCGCCACGCGCGTGGCCTGGTTGGCGATCGGCGTGTAGACGACCTGGTCGACGTTGCCGGTGGTCTTGTCCCACCAGGCGTCGTTGCGCGACATCAGGATGCGCTGCTCCGGCTGCCAGCCCAGGATCCTGTACGGGCCAGTGCCGTTGACGTTGCGCGAGGCGAAGTTCTCTTCCTTGGCCTTGTAGTCCTGCGTCTTCGTGGTGTTGTTCTTTTCCGCCCATGCCTTGCTCATGATGCGGAAGTCGATGATGTTGCGCAGCAGGATGGGCTGCGGCGCCGACAGGATCACGTCGATCGTGTGGCTGTCGATCTTCTTGATCTCGGAGATGCCGGTGACGTAGATCTGCATCGTGCCCTGCGGCTGGCGGATGCGGTCGAAGGAGAACAGCACGTCATCGGCGGTGAAGGGCGAACCGTCGTGGAATTTCACGCCCTTGCGCAGTTCGAAGCGCACCTGCGTGGGGCTCATGATGGTCCACTTGGTGGCCAGCGCCGGCTCGATCTCGCGGTTCACGCCGTAGCGGGTCAGGCCCTCGTAGGCGTGCATCAGGATGGCGTTGGTCGTCGCGTGGTTCTGCGAATGCGGGTCCAGCGTCAGGATGTCGTTCTGCGCGGCCCAGCGCAGGGTGGCCGCCGTGGCCGGCACACTCACGGCCAGTGCCGAGGTGGCGAGTGCGGCCGCAGCGAGCAGGGCGTTCAGCTTCATCGAAAGTGCTCCAGGGTGAACGGGAAAACCGAATCGTAGGTCCGCAACCCGGTGGTCGCGGTCCGTATCTACCCGGGAAGCAAGCGGTGTACCGGCGTTGCCGACGGCCTTGCGACGCTCAACTGGTCGACAATGCCGCGTCACAGCCCTGGCCGGCGGCGATCCAGCGGGCGGCCGCCCGGCGTGTCCAGGCTGCCGGCAGCCAGCGGACGAAGCGGCGGGGCTGGGCCAGCAGGCCGCAGCGGTAGCGTGCGCCGTCCCAGGCCAGGGCGCGACAGCGGCCCTGCCGGCGGCCTGACACCCAGATGCCGGCCGGGCAGGGCGCCCAGGCGCAGCACACACCGCAGCCGTTGCAGGTCGCGCCTTCGACAGGTTTGGCCGGCGCGTCCGCGCGCAGACGAATCACGCGCCGGGGCGGATGGTCTCGGGAAGGGGACGGCATCTGTCGCATCGAGCCGACAGTTTGCCCGGCCGCGGCGTGCACCGTCAGCGAATGTGAAGGGTTCGCGCGCTCCAATTCGGGGCGGCGCGCAGGCACGGGTGTACAGTCCGGGCCTGACAGAAGAGGTCCTTCCTCGTCCCCTTGCCCGCAACCTGCGGCAAGGCGGGTCGCAATCCGCCAACCGGTGCAGCCGGGGCCGCGGAAGGTTGATCAACCCATCGGAGCTTCGGCAGACCCGGAGCGAAAGGTGAGCGAGACATGATGGAGCAATACAGGGCGAACTCGTACCTGTTCGGCGGCAACGCCCCGTACGTGGAAGAGTTGTACGAGGCCTACCTCGACAACCCGGGCAGCGTCCCTGACAACTGGCGGGCCTACTTCGACAACCTGCAGCACGTGCCGGCGGTCGACGGCACCGAGGCGCGCGACGTCGCCCACCTGCCGGTGATCCAGTCCTTCGCGCAGCGCGCCAAGGCCAACGCCTTCGTCAACCGCGTCAGCGGCGACGAGCTCGTCATCGCGCGCAAGCAGCTGATGGTGCAGAGTCTGATCGCTGCCTACCGCTCGCTGGGCGCGCGCTGGGCCGACCTGGACCCGCTCAAGCGCCTGGAGCGCCCGAAGATCCCCGAACTGGAGCCGGCGTTCTACGACCTGAACGAGTCCGACATGGACACCACGTTCAGCGCCACCAACACCTACTTCAGCAAGGCGGAGCACATGACGCTCCGCGAGATCCTGAAGTCGCTGCGCGAGACCTACTGCGGCACGATCGGCGCGGAGATCATGCACATCACGCAGCCGGTGGAAAAGCGCTGGTGGCAGGAGCGGCTGGAGAGCGTGCGTGGCAAGGCCACGTTCACCGCCGACCAGAAGAAGCACATCCTCGACCGCCTGACTGCTGCCGAAGGCCTGGAACGCTACCTGCACACCAAGTACGTCGGCCAGAAGCGCTTCTCGCTGGAAGGCGGCGAGAGCTTCATCGCGTCGATGGACGAACTGATCCAGCGCGCCGGCAGCCAGGGCGTGCAGGAGATCGTCATCGGCATGGCCCACCGCGGCCGCCTGAACGTGCTCGTCAACACCCTGGGCAAGATGCCCAAGGACCTGTTCGCCGAGTTCGACCACACCGCGCCGGAGCAGCTGCCCGCCGGTGACGTGAAGTACCACCAGGGCTTCTCCAGCGACGTCACCACCCCCGGCGGCCCGGTGCACCTGAGCCTGGCCTTCAACCCCAGCCACCTGGAGATCGTCAACCCGGTGGTCGAGGGTTCGGTGAAGGCGCGCATGGAGCGCCGTGGCGACGCCACCGGCGCCCAGGTGCTGCCGGTGCTGGTGCACGGCGACGCGGCCATCGCCGGCCAGGGCGTGGTGCAGGAGACGCTGGCGCTGTCGCAGACGCGCGGCTACTACACCGGCGGCACGGTGCACATCGTCATCAACAACCAGATCGGCTTCACCACCAGCGACCCGCGCGACGCACGTTCGTCGCTGTACTGCACCGACGTGGTCAAGATGATCGACGCCCCGGTGCTGCACGTGAACGGCGACGATGCCGAGGCCGTGGTGCTGTGCACGCAGCTGGCCATGGACTACCGCCACCAGTTCAAGAAGGACGTGGTCGTCGACATCGTCTGCTTCCGCAAGCTGGGCCACAACGAGCAGGACACGCCCAGCCTGACGCAGCCGCTGATGTACAAGAAGATCGCGGCCCACCCGGGCACGCGCAAGCTGTACGGCGATAAGCTGGTGGCCCAGGGCGTTCTGCCGGCCGAAGGCCCCGACCAGATGGTCAAGGCCTTCCGCGCCGCGATGGACGAGGGCCGGCACACGGTGGACCCGGTGCTGACCAACTTCAAGAGCAAGTTTGCCGTCGACTGGGCGCCGTTCCTCGGCAAGAAGTGGACCGACGCGGCCGACACCGCGCTGCCGCTGGCCGAGATCAAGCGCCTCTCCGAGCGCGTGACCACGGTGCCGGACAACTTCAAGGTGCACCCGCTGGTCGAGAAGGTGCTGGCCGACCGCGCCGCCATGGGCCGCGGCGAGATCAATGTCGACTGGGGCATGGGCGAGACGCTGGCCTACGCGTCGCTGGTGGCCAGCGGCTACGCCGTGCGGCTGTCCGGCGAGGACTGCGGCCGCGGCACCTTCACCCACCGCCACGCCGTGCTGCACGACCAGAACCGCGAGCGCTGGGACACCGGCACCTACGTGCCGCTGGAGCACGTGGCCGAAGGCCAGGCGCGCTTCACGGTCATCGACTCGCTGCTGTCGGAGGAGGCGGTGCTGGGCTTCGAGTACGGCTACGCCAGTGCCGAGCCGAACACGCTGACCATCTGGGAGGCCCAGTTCGGCGACTTCGTCAACGGCGCGCAGGTCGTGATCGACCAGTTCATCGCCAGCGGCGAGGTCAAGTGGGGTCGCGCCAACGGCCTGACCCTGATGCTGCCCCATGGCTACGAAGGCCAGGGCCCGGAGCACAGCTCGGCGCGCCTGGAGCGCTTCATGCAGCTGGCCGCGGACAACAACATGCAGATCTGCCAGCCCACGTCGGCGGCGCAGATCTTCCACCTGCTGCGCCGGCAGATGGTGCGCCAGTTCCGCAAGCCGCTGATCATCCTCACGCCCAAGAGCCTGCTGCGCGCCAAGGACGCCACCTCGCCGCTGAGCGAGTTCACCAAGGGCGAGTTCAGGACCGTGAACCCCGAGGTCGACGCCGACATCGTGCCGGCCAAGGTCAAGCGCGTGATCCTGTGCTCGGGCAAGGTGTACTACGACCTCGCGCGCAAGCGGGCGGAGAAGGGCGTGGACGACGTCGCCATCATGCGCATCGCCCAGCTCTACCCGTTCCCGCACAAGAGCTTCGCGGCGGAGATGAAGAAGTACCCGAACGCCACCGATGTCGTGTGGTGTCAGGACGAACCGCAGAACCAGGGCGCCTGGTTCTTCATCCAGCACCAGATCCACGAGAACATGCTCGAGGGTCAGCGGCTGGGCTACGCCGGCCGCGCCGCGTCGGCATCACCCGCAGTCGGCTACGCCCACCTGCACCAGGAGCAGCAGAAGGCGCTCATCGAGCAGGCCTTCGGCAAGCTCAAGGGCTACGTGCTGACCAAGTGACCCCGAACACGACGACGAAAGAACAACGATGGCCATCGTAGAAGTCAAGGTTCCGCAGCTTTCCGAATCGGTCGCCGAGGCGACCCTGCTGCAGTGGAAGAAGAAGCCCGGCGAAGCCGTGGCGATGGATGAGATCCTGATCGAGATCGAGACCGACAAGGTCGTGCTGGAAGTGCCGGCGCCGGCCGCCGGCGTGCTGAGCCAGTTGCTGGTGGAGGACGGCGGCAGCGTCGTCAGCGACCAGCCGATCGCGCAGATCGACACCGAAGCCACCGCGGGTGCCGCCGCCCCGGCGCCGGCTGCAGAAGCGCCTGCTGCCGCCCCGGCAGCTGCGCCCGTGGCTCCGGCACCGGCCGCTGGCGGCTCGAAGGCCGGTGTGGCGATGCCCGCCGCGGCCAAGCTGATGGCCGACCACAAGGTGGCGCCCGGGCGGTGACTGGCACCGGCAAGGACGGCCGCATCACCAAGGGTGACGTGCTCGGGGCGGTGGCCGCCGGCAGCAGCGCGCCGAAGGCTTCGCCCCAGGTGCCGGCGCCCGTCAGCACGCCGGCACTGCCGCAGGTGGCTGCGCCGCTGAGCATGAAGCTCGGCGACCGCCCGGAGCAGCGCGTGCCGATGTCGCGCCTGCGCGCCCGCGTGGCCGAGCGCCTGCTGCAGTCGCAGTCCAGCAATGCCATCCTGACCACGTTCAACGAGGTCAACATGGCGCCGGTGATGGCCATGCGCAAGAAGTTCCAGGAGAAGTTCGAGAAGGAGCATGGGGTCAAGCTCGGCTTCATGAGCTTCTTCGTCAAGGCCGCGGTCGCAGCGCTGAAGAAGTACCCGGTGCTCAACGCCAGCGTCGACGGCACCAACATCGTTTACCACGGCTACTTCGACATCGGCATCGCGGTGGGTTCGCCGCGCGGCCTGGTCGTGCCCATCCTGCGCGACGCCGACCAGATGAGCTTCGCCGACATCGAGAAGAAGATCGCCGAGTTCGGCCAGAAGGCCAAGGACGGCAAGCTGTCGCTCGACGAACTGTCGGGCGGCACCTTCTCGATCAGCAACGGCGGCGTCTTCGGCTCGATGCTCAGCACGCCCATCATCAACCCGCCGCAGAGTGCGATCCTGGGCGTGCACGCCACCAAGGACCGTGCCGTGGTGGAGGACGGGCAGGTCGTCGTGCGCCCGATCAACTACCTGGCGATGAGCTACGACCACCGCATCATCGACGGCCGCGAGGCCGTGCTGGGCCTGGTGACGATGAAGGAAGCGCTGGAAGACCCGGCGCGACTGCTGTTCGACATCTGACCCGCACCACCCGAAGGAGCAGGCCATGGGCATTGCCGACGACCTCGAACGCCTGCAGGCGCTGCGCGCCGCGGGCACGCTCAACGACAGCGAGTTCGAACGCGCCAAGGCCCGTGTGCTGCAGGGCGACCCGCCGGTGCCGGCGTTCAACAAGCTGCGGCGCAGCCGCAGCGACCGCTGGCTCGGCGGCGTCTGCGGCGGCGTCGCCGTGCTCACCGGCGTGGACACCTGGATCTGGCGGCTGCTGGTGACCGGGCTGGCCCTGTTCGGCGGCACCGGCATCCTGCTCTACATCCTGCTGTGGATCTTCGTCCCCGACGAAGGCGCCACGAACTGAAGAAGACCCCGACATGTCCCAGCAATTCGACGTCATCGTGATCGGTGCCGGCCCCGGCGGCTACATCGCCGCCATCCGCGCCGCCCAGCTCGGCCTGAAGACGGCCTGCATCGACGAGTGGAAGAACGCCACCGGCGGCCCGGCCCCCGGCGGCACCTGCACCAACGTGGGCTGCATTCCGAGCAAGGCCCTGCTGCAGTCCAGTGAGCACTACGAGCACGCGGCCAAGCACTTTGGCGACCACGGCATCGGCGTCAAGGGCCTGAGCCTGGACGTGGCCAAGATGATCGGCCGCAAGGACGACGTCGTGAAGCAGAACAACGACGGCATCCTCTACCTCTTCAAGAAGAACAAGGTCACCTTCTTCCACGGCACCGGCAGCTTCGTCGGCGGCACGGCCGACGCCTGGCAGGTGCAGGTGGGTGAGCAGGTGCTCACCGGCAAGCAGGTGGTGGTGGCCACCGGTTCCAGCGCACGCGCGCTGCCCGGCGTGCCCTTCGACGAGGACAAGGTGCTCAGCAACGACGGCGCCCTGCGCATCGGCGCCGTGCCGAAGAAGCTGGGCCTGATCGGCGCCGGCGTCATCGGCCTGGAGATGGGCTCGGTGTGGCGCCGCCTGGGCGCCGAGGTCACGGTGCTCGAGGGCCTGCCCACCTTCCTGGGCGCGGTGGACGAGCAGATCGCGCGCGAGGCGCAGAAGGCCTTCGTCAAGCAGGGCCTGAAGATCGAGCTTGGCGTCAAGGTCGGCGAGATCAAGACGTCCAGGAAGGGCGTCAGCGTGGCGTGGACCAACGCCAAGGGCGAGGCGCAGACGCTGGAGGTCGACAAGCTCATCGTCTCCATCGGCCGCGTGCCCAACACCGCGGGCCTGAACCCCGAGGCCGTGGGCCTGAAGCTCGACGAGCGCGGTGCCATCCTCGTCGATGCCGACTGCCGCAGCAGCGTGCCGGGCATCTGGGCCGTGGGCGACGTGGTGCGGGGCCCGATGCTGGCGCACAAGGCCGAGGAGGAAGGCGTGGCGGTGGCCGAGCGAATCGCCGGCCAGCATGGCCACGTGGACTTCAACCTGATCCCCTGGGTCATCTACACCAGCCCGGAGATCGCCTGGGTCGGTCAGACCGAGCAGCAGCTCAAGGCCGCCGGCCGCGCCTACAAGGCCGGCACCTTCCCGTTCCTGGCCAATGGCCGTGCGCGGGCGCTGGGCGACACCACCGGCATGGTCAAGTTCCTGGCCGATGCCAAGACCGACGAGATCCTGGGTGTGCACATCGTCGGCCCGATGGCCAGCGAGCTGATCGCCGAGGCCTGCGTGGCCATGGCCTTCCGCGCCAGCGCCGAGGACATCGCGCGCATCTGCCATGCACACCCCTCGCTGTCGGAGTCGACCAAGGAAGCCGCGCTGGCGGTGGACAAGCGCACGCTGAACTTCTGATCCGGCGGGCCGCTTGGGCGTCCGTCAACTCTATGAAGCCACCCTCGCCGAGCGCGGCTACCGCGCCGACGAGGCGCAGCTGCGCGCCATCACGGCGCTGGAGCGCTGCGAGCGCGAGTGGGCCGACTACAAGGCGCGCCGGCGCAACGCGCTGACCAAGCTGCTGGTGCGCCCGCCGATCCCGCGCGGCGTCTACATGTGGGGCGGCGTCGGCCGCGGCAAGAGCTTCCTGATGGACTGCTTCTTCCAGGCCGTGCCGTTGCAGCGCAAGACGCGTCTGCACTTCCACGAGTTCATGCGCGAGGTGCACCGTGAGCTGCAGGAGCTCAAGGGCACGGCCGACCCGCTGAAGGTGCTGGGCGAGCGCATCGCGCGGCGCTTCCGGCTGATCTGCTTCGACGAGTTCCACGTCGCCGACGTGACCGACGCGATGATCCTGTACCGGCTGCTCGAGTCGATGTTCGCGCACCGGGTCAGCATCGTCACCACGTCGAACTTCGAGCCCGACGGCCTCTACCCCAACGGGCTGCACCGCGACCGCATCCTGCCGGCCATTGCATTGCTGAAGCAGCACCTGGAGGTCATCAACGTCGACGCCGGCACCGACTACCGGCAGCGCACGCTGGAGCAGGTGCAGCTCTACCACTGCCCGCTGGGCGAAGAGGCCGACGCCGCGATGGCGCAGGCGTTCGCTGAACTGGCCGAGGCGCGCGACGAGGACCCGGTGCTGCACATCGAGCACCGCCAGCTGCGCTCGCTCCGGCGCGCCGGTGGGGTCGTGTGGTTCGACTTCGCTACCCTGTGCGGCGGGCCGCGGTCGCAGAACGACTACCTCGAGATCGCGTCGCGCTTCCACACCGTGCTGCTGTCGGGCGTGCCGCAGATGCCACCGCGGCTGGCCAGCGAGGCACGGCGCTTCACGTGGCTGGTGGACGTGCTCTACGACCGACGCGTGAAGCTCATCCTGTCTGCCGCGGTGCCGGCCGAGCAGCTCTATACCGAAGGCCCACTGGCCCACGAGTTCCCGCGCACCGTCTCCCGGTTGCAGGAGATGCAGTCCGCGGAATACCTCGGCCTGAACCGGCGCGAGGTCGACACCCGGCTGACCTGATCAGGCCCGCAGCGGGTCGATGCGCACCAGCGCCAGCGACAGGTTGTCGCCGCCGCCACGCGCCCGCTGCCGCGCCTTGGTCACCAGCATTTCGCAGGCCTCGCGCGGCGGCAGGGTGTTGACGATGGCGCCCATCTCCTTGGGCGTGAAGTAGTGCCACAGACCATCGCTGCAGGCCACCAGTGCGTCCCCGGGCTGCAGCGCGCCCAGGTGCCAGGGCGTGTGCGGCGGCTCCTGGTGCGTGCCCAGGCAGCCGGTGAGCAGGTTGGACTGCGGGTGCGTGTTGGCCTGCTCCTCGGTGATCTTGCCCTCGTCGACCAGCTTCTGCACGAAGGAATGGTCGCTGGTGCGGCCGGCCATCTCGGCGCCGCGGAAGTGGTACACGCGGGAATCCCCGGCGTGAACGACGTCGCAGTGCAGGTCGGGCGTGACGAGGAAGGCGGCCACCGTGCTGTGCGGTTCCTCCTCGGCCGTGATCGCCGTGAGCTTGATCATCAGGTGCGACTCGTCCACCAGCGCCTTGAGCAGCTCGGGCGCTTCGTCCTTGCCCGGCACGAAGCGGTCGAACAGCTGGCGCGCCGTCAGCAGCACCTGGTCGGCCGCCTTGCGGCCGCCGCTCTTGCCACCCATGCCGTCGGCCAGCACCGCCAGCGCGCAACCGGCGACACGGCTGTGCATCAGGATCTCCACCTGGTCCTGCTGGTAGGCGCGGTCGCCGCGGTGGATGCCGGTGGCGGCGGTGAGGCGGAACGGGGGTGCGGTCATCGTGCGCGACTATAAACTCGGCACACGCATGCGCCGGCCATGGAACAGAACCTGCATTCGCCGCAACGTCGGCTGATCGAACTGCGCATCGAACACGCCGACCTCGACAGCCTGATCGACCATGGTGTCGCCGATCCCGCCATCGACGACCTGGCCCTGCGACGGCTGAAGAAGCGCCGGCTGGCGCTGCGCGACGAGATCGCCAGGCTGGAAGACCAGCTCGACCCGCCCGAGCCCGCCTGAGCATGAGCGGGCTCAGGCAGCAGGTGGCCGAGACCTTCGCGGCCGGTGGCGCGCTGGCGCGGCGCGAGCCCGGGTTCCGGCCGCGCGAGGCACAGAACCGGCTGGCCGATGCCGTGGGCCAGGCCGTCGAGGCCCGCAGTTCCCTCGTCGCCGAGGCCGGCACCGGTGTCGGCAAGACCTTCGCCTACCTGGTGCCCTTGCTGCTGTCGGGCGCGCGTGCGCTGGTCAGTACCGCCACGAAGAGCCTGCAGGATCAGCTTTTCCTGCGCGACCTGCCGCGGCTGCGCGACGCATTGGGCGTGCCGGTGACGCTGGCGCTGCTCAAGGGTCGCTCGAGCTACCTGTGCCTCCACCGGCTGGCCCAGGCGCGGCTGACCGCGCAACTGCCCGACCGCTGGGCCGTGCGCCAGCTGGCCCGGGTGGAAGCCTGGGCCACGGCCACGCGCACCGGCGACCTGGCGGAGGTCGAGGGCCTGGACGAGCGCTCGCCGGTGATCCCGCTGGTCAGCTCCACACGCGACAACTGCCTGGGCAGCGACTGTCCCGACTTCGCCCGCTGCCACGTGGTGGCGGCGCGCCGCGAGGCCATGGCGGCCGACTTGGTCGTCGTCAACCACCACCTGTTCTTCGCCGACCTCGCCCTGCGCGACAGTGGCGTGGCCGAACTGCTGCCGACGGTGGACGTGGCGGTGTTCGACGAGGCTCACCAGCTCGTCGAGGCCGGTGTGCAGTTCCTGGGCCACAACCTGGGCACCGGCCAGGTGATCGACGTCGCGCGCGACCTGCTGGCCGCCGGCCTGCAGCACGCCCGCGGCCTGCAGGACTGGCAGGGCCTGAGCGGCACGCTGGACAAGGCCGCACGCGACCTGCGCCTCGCCTGCGCCGGCGGGCGCAATGACATCCGTGGCACGCTCAAGCTGCGCTTCGACGAATGTGCCAGCGAGGGCGCGCTGCAGGAACCCCTGGCGGCGGTGGCGCAGGCCGCCGAGGCCGCGGCTGCGGCGGCCGATGCGGTGGAGGGCGCTGCGGCCGACTTCGACCGCCTGGCCCAGCGATGCCGCGAGCTGGCCGGCCTGACCGCCCGGTTCAACGCGGACCTGCCCATGGGCCACGTGCGCTGGGTGGACCTGAGCACGCACCAGGCGCGGCTGGTGGAGTCGCCGCTGGACATCCGCGCCATGCTGACCGAGCAACGGCAGAAGGCGCCGAAGGCCTGGGTCTTCACCTCGGCCACGCTGGGCGACGGTGACGACTTCGCGTGGTTCACGCGCAGCACCGGGCTGGAGGACGCGGCCCACTTGCGCGTGGGCAGCCCGTTCGACTACCCGGCGCAGGCCCGGCTGTGGGTGCCGCAGCGCATGCCGCAGCCCGCCGACGCCGGCCATCCGGCCGCCGTGGGCACGCTGGCGGCGCGCATCGCCCACCGGCTGCAGGGCCGCTGCTTCGTGCTGACCACCACGCTGCGCGTGCTGCCGCTGATCGCCGACGCCGCCCGGGCGTGGCTGGAGCGCCACGGTGGCGCGGTGGAGGTGCTGGTGCAGGGCAGCGAACCCCGGCGCTCGCTGCTGCAGCGCTTCGGCGATGGCCACGGCCGGCTGCTGGTGGGCTCGCACAGCTTCTGGGAAGGCATCGACATGCCCGGCGACGCGCTGCAGTGCGTGCTGATCGACAAGCTGCCGTTCCCGCCGCCGAACGATCCGCTGGTCGAGGCCCGTGTGCGCCAGCTGAAGGCCGAGGGCCAGGATCCGTTCGATGCCTACTTCGTGGCCGAGGCGGCGGTGGCCCTGAAGCAGGGCGCCGGGCGACTGATCCGCACCGAGGCCGACCACGGCCTGCTGGTGCTGTGCGACCCGCGGTTGCGTGGTGCCCGCTATGGCGCCCGGCTTCTGGCGGCACTGCCGCCGATGGGCGTCATCGATGACGAGGCACAGGCGCGGGACTGGTTGGCGGCGCTGTCCCAGCGCAGCGGCATCGAGCGCACTGGCTGAAAGTCGGGTGCAGGGTCAGGCTCGGGCCGGGCGTGGCTACCAGAACTGCCACCAGGCGCGGTCGGGCGCCAGCAGGCCGTCGCGCAGGAAGCGGCTGTCGGGGAAGTTCAGCTTCAGCACCCGGTCGGCACCGTCGCGCAGCTCGTCCAGGCCCAGCCGGTCGTAGCTGCGTGCCAGGATGTACAGCGCCTCCTCGGCCGCGGGCGCGTTCTGGTAGTCGCTGACGGCCCGCTGGGCGCGGTTGGCGGCGGCCAGGAAGGCGCCACGCCGGTAGTAGTAGCGCGCCACGTGCACCTCGTGGCTGGCCAGCGCATTGACGATGTAGGCCATGCGGATGCGGGCATCCGGGGTGTACTTCGAGTCCGGGAACTGCTCGGTCAGCAGCTTGAAGGACTGGTACGAGTCGCGGGAGGCCTGCTGGTCGCGCTCCGACAGGTCCTGGCGCGAGACCTTGCCCAGCAGCCCGAGGTCGTCGTTGAAGTTGACCAGCCCGCGCAGGTACAACGCGTAGTCATAGGCCGGGCTGGATGGGTGGAACTTGATGAAGCGGTCCAGCGTGGCCACCGCTTCCTCGCGCTCGCCGGCACGCCACTGCGCGTAGGCCTTGTCGAGCAGCGCCTGCTGCGAGATCAGCGTGCCTCCCCCCAGCGCTTCCACCCGTGCCAGGTTGCGGATGGCGGCGTCGTAGGCGCCGTTCTCGAGGTCGGCGCGGGCCTCGGCGTAGGCATCCTCGGCGGTCTGGTCCTCCGGCCGCTTGGGCGCATTGCCGCAGCCGGCAACGAACAGGGCACAGGCCAGCACGGTGCCGAGGGCACGGGCGCGCAGGGGAAACCGGAGACTCATGGGCAGGGCAGGGCGCCGGCTGGCGCTCGCGGACAATGCAGTCATGGAGTATAAGTCGCCCCCTGCAGCAGGCCCCGTGACCAGCCCGGGTGCCGACGACGAGCCCGGCGAGGTCTTCGAGATGCGCGCCGCGCCGGTCGAGCCCGGGGAACATGGCCAACGCCTGGACAAGGTGCTGGCAGCCCGCGTGCCGGAGTTCTCCCGCACCTGGCTGCAGACCCTGGTCGAGCGCGGGCACGTGGTGGTGGACGGCCGGGTGGCCAGTGTGGCCTCACGCAAGCTCCGGGTGGGCCAGGCGCTGTCGGTGCAGCTCGTGCCGACCGAGGAAAGCCGGGCCTTCCACCCGCAGGCGATGGCGATCCGGGCGCTGTGGGAGGACGACCATCTGCTGGTGCTGGACAAGCCTGCCGGCCTGGTCGTGCATCCAGCGGCCGGCCACTGGTCGGGCACCCTGCTCAACGGCCTGCTGGCGCGCCACCCCGGTGCGGCCAGGCTGCCGCGCGCCGGCATCGTGCATCGGCTGGACAAGGACACCTCGGGCGTGATGGTGGTGGGCAAGACCCTGGAGGCGGTGACGGCGCTGTCGCGTGCGATCGCCGAGCGCCGCGTGCAGCGGCGTTACCTGGCACTGGCGCATGGCGCCCTGGCCGACGCACACTTCAGCGTGGACGCGCCGATCGCCCGCGATCCGGCGTCGCGCCTGCGCATGGCGGTGGTGGCCGGCGGCAAGTCAGCCCGCACCGACGTGCACCGCGTGGCCGTGCGCGACGGGATCAGTGCAGTGCGCTGCGCGCTGCACACGGGGCGCACGCACCAGATCCGCGTCCATCTTGCGCACCGGGGGCACCCGTTGGTGGCCGACGCGCTGTACGGCGGTCGACCGGCGCTGGGCCTGCAGCGGCAGGCCTTGCACGCCTGGCGACTGGTGCTGCCGCATCCGGTGGACGCCACCGAGGTGTCGGTGTCGTGCGAACCGCCGCTGGACTTCGAAGCGGGCTGGCTGGCCGTGGCGGGCCGCATGCCGTTAGAATCCTGATCCTGAAGATGCGGTGATCCGGCTGGCAGCGTCCGCCGGCCCGCGCGGCCAGGCCAGACGCCGGCGCGCGGTACCCGCCGCACCCCACGGGTGGCGACTAGGTCGAGGCGACCCCCACCCATCCGCCTGGCACCGGCGCCATTCGCCCGCCACGCGGGCCTGCCCCTGGACCTGGACTGGCATGAACACATCGGATGCGAAACGCGTCCTCGAGACTGCGCTCATCTGCGCGCCAGCGCCGTTGCCCCTGCGCGAACTGCGTCAGCTGTTCGACGACCAGCTCGGCGCCGACACCCTGCGCTCGCTGCTCGACGAGCTGGCGAGCGACTGGGCGGGTCGCGGGGTCGAGCTCGTGGCGCTGGCTTCCGGCTGGCGGTTTCAGAGCCGACCGGAGATGCGCATCTTCCTCGACCGGCTGCACCCCGAAAAGCCGCCCCGCTATTCACGCGCCGCCATGGAGACGCTGGCCATCGTGGCCTACCGCCAGCCGGTCACGCGTGGCGACATCGAGGACATCCGCGGCGTCACCGTGAGCAGCCAGATCGTCAAGCAGCTGGAAGACCGCGGCTGGATCGAGGCCATCGGCTACCGCGAGGCGCCTGGCCGCCCCGCGCTCTACGCGACCACGCGGCAGTTCCTCGACGACCTCGGGTTGCAGAGCCTGTCGCAATTGCCGCCCCTGGAAGCGCCCGGTGGCGAGCAGGCCCTCGCGGGACTGCTCGCGTCCGGCGACGTGGCCAACGACGCCCCGGCCGTCGACCAGGCTGAACTGCCGCTCGACGGCGAGGCGGACGAGCCCGTTCCCGGGTCCGAAGCCCCTGTCGATCCCGAGGTGGCCACTGGTGTCGCGAACCGCGAACCATCGCTGGTCGACGCACCCGTCGCGCCCGGCGAAGGTGCGATCGAGCCGCCATCCGACGACACCGCCCTTTCCCGTTCCCCACAAGACGCTCCAGAGACCCCACGATGAACCCCAGCGACGCCGACCTGCCTGAACCCGAGATCGCGCCGTCCACCGGCGCCGACGACGCGCCGACGCCAAAGCGGCGGGCGCCGCGACGCAAGAAGGCCGAGACCGCCCCCGCGGGCGAGGCCGGGGAGACCGGGGCGGCCGCGCCAGCAGCCGCGGCCGAAGAAGCCGTGGTGCCCGCGGCGGCGACTGAGCCAGGGCCGGTGGCCAAGCCGGTGCGTCCTGCCTCGGCGGACGCAATGCCGGATGCTGCGCCGACACCCGCCGGTGCGGTGGGTGGCGAAGACGGCGCAGGTGGCGAACCGGGCGAACCGGGGGACGCGAGCAACGAAACGGGTGGCGAAGGACGTGAGGGCCGCCGGCGCAACCGCCGACGCGGCCGACGCCGGGGCGAGCGTGAGGGCGAAGCGGGCGAAGGCATGGGCGACGGGGCGTCCGCGACGCCGGAGTCGCCGGCCACGGCGTCGCCGGAACGCGTGGGCGAGTGGTTTGCGGAAGTCATGTCCGGGGCCTACGACGAGATCGGTGAAGCCCCGCTGTCGGCCGCCGACGAAGCCGATGCTGGCGGTGGCGAAAATGCGTCCGAAGGTGCCCCGGACGACGACGGCAGTGCCGCATCCGCGGGCGACGATGTCGGCTCCGTTGCGCCCGCCGGTGGACCGGAAGCCGAATCCGGCGCGCTCGGACCACACAAGCGCGTGCTCGCGCCCGAGGCCGACGCGCCCAAGCTGCACAAGGTGCTGGCCCAGGCCGGCGTCGGTTCGCGGCGTGACCTGGAGCAGATGATCGCCGACGGCCGCGTCACGGTGAACGGCGAGGTGGCCCACACCGGGCAGCGCATCTCCTTCGGCGACCGCATCCAGCTCGATGGTCGGCCGGTCAAGGTGCGCATCCAGCCGCCGCGTGCGCGCGTGCTGGCCTACCACAAGCCTGCGGGCGAGGTGGTGTCGCACGACGACCCGCAGCAGCGCCCCACCGTGTTCCGCCGCCTGCCGCGGCTGCAACAGGGCAAGTGGCAGTCGGTGGGTCGCCTGGACATCAACACCGAGGGCCTGCTGCTGTTCACCAACTCCGGTGACCTGGCCAACCAGCTGATGCACCCGCGTTTCGGCGTCGAGCGCGAGTACGCGGTGCGGTCGCTGGGCGTGCTCACGGAAGAGCAGCGCCAGCAGCTGCTCGAGGGTGTCGAGATCGACGGCCAGCGCGCCGCCTTCAAGAGCATCGAGGACGGCGGTGGCGAGGGGGTCAACCACTGGTACCGCGTCGTCATCACCGAAGGCCGCAACCGCGAGGTGCGCCGGTTGTTCGAGGCCGTGGGCCACGCGGTGAGCCGCCTGATCCGCATCCGCTACGGCTCGGTGGTGCTGCCACGCGGCCTCAAGCGCGGCGTGTGGGTGGATCTGCCGGAGGTGGACGTGAAGTCGCTGCGCCGGCTCACCGCCGCGCCGGTGGTGCCGCGCGATGCCCGTGATGGCGACGACGATCGACGCGGCCGCCGCAACCGCCGCAACAAGGGCCGAGGCGAGGGCCGCGATGGCCGTGACGAAGGCCGTCCGCCGCAGCGCCCGCAGGCCGAGGAGCGCCGTGCCGCGCCGCGCGAGCGGGGTGACGACTACGACGACCTCGACGACTTCGATGGCCCGATCCCCAACCCGCTGCAGCAGACCTACGACAAGACCCAGCTGCAGCGCAACAAGCCGCGGCGCGAACTGTCCGACGACGGTCCGATCCCCAACCCGCTGCAGCAGACCTACGACAAGCGCTTCGTGCAGAAGTCGCAGCCGCTGGGCGGCCGCAAGAACCGTGGGCCCAAGCCGGCCGACGGCCAGCCCGATCCGATGCAGACCTCGGTGGGTTACATCGGTGCCGATGCCTTCCATAAGAAGATGTCGGGCGGCGGTGGTGGTCGTCGCGGTGGCGGTGGGGGTGGCCGTGGCGGTGGTGGACGAGGCCGTCGCTGACCGCGGCCCACGCCCCCTGACCGCCGCCCGCGAGGCCACCCGGTGCGCTGTCCGGAAGGGGCCGCCACGCTACAATCCGCTGTTTTGCCAAGTCCTTGATTTCAGGAGAGCTTTTCATGGCCGTCGAACGTACCCTGTCGATCATCAAGCCCGATGCCGTGGCGAAGAACGTGATCGGGCAGATCTATGCGCGCTTCGAGGGCGCGGGGCTGAAGGTCGTGGCCGCGAAGATGGCCCACCTCTCGCGCGGCGAGGCCGAGGCCTTCTACGCCGTGCACAAGGCGCGCCCCTTCTTCAAGGATCTGGTCGACTTCATGATCTCCGGCCCGGTGATGATCCAGGTGCTCGAGGGTGAGAGCGCCATCGCCAAGAACCGCGAGCTGATGGGCGCCACCGACCCGAAGAAGGCCGAGAAGGGCACCATCCGCGCCGACTTCGCCGACAGCATCGACGCCAACGCGGTGCACGGCTCCGACGCCCCGGAAACCGCGGCCGTGGAAGTGGCCTTCTTCTTCCCCGGCATGAACGTCTACTCCCGCTGAAAAGGCGGCTGAGGCTGCGGCGGTCATGGCGGTCAACCTGCTCGACTTCGATCTCGAGGGCCTGACCGCCTACTGCGACAGCCTGGGCGAGAAGCGCTTCCGCGCCCAGCAGCTGTTCCGCTGGATCCACCAGAAAGGGGCGTCGGACTTCGACGCCATGACCGACCTCGCCAAGAGCCTGCGCGCCAAGCTCGCGGGCGTGGCCGAGGTGCGGTCGTTGCCGGTGCTGTCGGAGCACGCCTCGGCCGACGGCACCATCAAGTGGCTGTTCGACGTCGGCGGCGGCAACGCCGTCGAGACTGTCTTCATCCCCGAGGAAGACCGCGGCACGCTGTGCGTGTCGTCGCAGGCGGGTTGCGCGGTGGGCTGCCGTTTCTGCTCCACCGGCCATCAGGGTTTCAGCCGCAATCTGGCCACCGGCGAGATCCTGGCCCAGCTCTGGCACGCCGAGCACCGGCTGCACCAGCGCTTAGGCCTGGCGCCCACCGAGCGCGTGATCGACAACGTGGTCATGATGGGCATGGGCGAACCGCTGCAGAACTACGGCGCCCTGGTGCCAGCGCTGCGCGTGATGCTCGACGACCATGCCTACGGTCTCTCGCGCCGGCGGGTCACGGTGTCCACCAGTGGCGTGGTGCCGATGATCGAGCGCTTGCGTGCCGACTGTCCGGTGGCGCTGGCGGTCTCGCTGCACGCACCCGACGACGCGCTGCGCGACGACCTCGTGCCGCTGAACCGCAAGTACCCGATCGCCGAACTGATGGCCGCCTGCCGCGACTACATGGGCGCGGCGCCGCGCGACTTCATCATGTTCGAGTACTGCATGCTCGACGGCGTCAACGACAGCGACGAGCAGGCGCGCGCGCTGGTGGCGCTGATGCGGCGCGAGCGCGTGCCGGCCAAGTTCAACCTGATCCCGTTCAACCCCTTCCCGGCGTCCGGCCTGAAGCGCTCGTCGCCGGAGCGTGTGCGGGCCTTCCAGCGCGTTCTGCAGGAGGCCGGCTTCGTGACCACCATCCGCAAGACCCGCGGCGACGACATCGATGCCGCCTGTGGCCAGCTGGCCGGCGAGGTGCTGGACCGCACGAATGCGCGCGAACGCCTGGCGTCGCGGCGCGTGGTCGGCATCGTGCCGGCCGAGGCTGGGCGCTGATGCGCGGCCTGACCACGACACTGCTGCTGGCGGCGCTGCTGGCCTTGCTGTCGGCCTGCGCCGCGCCCACGGGCGGCACCGACCTGCGCACCGCGTCGGACATGACCGAAGCCGACCGGCGTGCCCGCTTGCGGCTGGAACTCGCGTCGGGCTACTTCTCGCGCGGCCAGCCCGAGACGGCGCTCGACGAGGTCAAGCAGGCCATTGCCGCGCGCCCGGACATTGCCGAGGCCTATGCGCTGCGCGGCCTGATCTACGCCAGCCTGAACCAGCCGGCGCTGGCCGACGAAAGCTTCCAGCGTGCCCTGCAGCTGGAGCCGAACAACGCCGACACGCTGCACAACTACGGCTGGTACCTGTGCCAGCTGCGGCGCTGGGACGAGGCCTTCGCGCGCTTCGATGCCGCGATCGCGCAGCCGCAGTACCGTGACGCCGCCCGCTCGCTGCTGGCCAAGGGCCTGTGCGAGGCGCGCGCCGGGCGTGTGGCCGCGGCCGAGCGCACGCTGACGCGGTCCTACGAGATCGACCCAGGGAACCCGGGCACCGCGTTCAACCTGGCCGAGGTGCTGTACGGCCTGGGCGAGTACGAGCGGGCGCGCTTCTACCTGCGTCGGCTGAACGAGCAACCGGCCACGTCCAATGCCCAGACCCTGTGGCTGGCGGCGCGGGTCGAGCAGCGCCTGGGCAATGCCGCCGGTGTGCGCCGCTTCGGCGATGAACTGCGACAGCGGTTCCCGCAGAGTGCCGAGGCGCTGCGATTCGAGCAGGGCCGCTTCGATGGCTGAGGACGTGACGGGCGCATCGCCCGCGCCCACGGCAGGATCGTTGCTGCGGCGCGCCCGCGAGGCCCAGGGCCTGCACATCGCCGTGCTGGCCGCCAACCTGAAGGTGCCGCAGCGCAAGCTCGAGGCGCTGGAGCGTGACCGCCTCGACGAACTGCCCGACGCCACCTTCGCGCGTGCGCTGGCACAGACGGTCTGCCGCGCGCTGAAGATCGATGCCGCGCCGGTACTGGCCCTGCTGCCGCCGGCCGCCGGTGCCGGTCTGGAGCAGGTGTCGGCCGGGCTCAACACACCGTTCCGCGACAAGCCGGCGGCCCAGGACTTCGCCCCCGTGGCGGTGCTGCGGCACCCGGCATTGATCGTGGTGGTGCTGCTGTTCGCCGGGACCGCCGCCCTGTGGTTCTGGCCGCGTGGCGCCGGCGCACCGGCGCCGGCGGGCCCGGCCCCGGCGGCGTCCGAGGTGACCGCCTTGTTCCCGCCTGCAGCACCTGCCGAGGTGGCCTCTGCCGCAGACACGGCCGCCACGGCTGCCGCTCCGGCATCGGAGCCGGCGTCGGCGGCCGCGGCCGACGCGGCGCCGGCCACGGCCGCCAGCGCGCCGTCGACGCCGGCCCCATCCGCCGAAACCGCCGCAACAACAGCAGCGGCCGACGCGCTGGTGCAGCTGCGCACCACGGCGGAAAGCTGGATCGAGATCGTCGACGCGGGTGGCCGTACCCTGGTCTCCCGGGTGGTCGCCCCGGGCGAGCCCCTGTCCCTGGACGGCGCGCTGCCGCTGCGCGTCGTGATCGGCAACGCCGCGGCCACCGAGGTGACGTTCCGCGGCCAGCCGGTCACGCTGGTGCCGGTGGGCAACACCAACGTGGCGCGCCTCGAACTGAAGTGAGGGTCCGATGAGCGAAGACTTCCTGGTCGCCCATGCCGACCCGCTGCCGCGGCGCAGCCGCCAGGCGCGCGTGGTCTGGGGCGATCGCGTGGTGACCATCGGCGGCGACGCGCCGGTGCGCGTGCAGAGCATGACCAACACCGACACGGTGGACGTCATCGGCACCGCCATCCAGGTCAAGGAACTGGCGATCGCCGGTTCGGAGATGGTGCGCATCACCGTCAACACGCCGGAGGCGGCCGAGGCCGTGCCGCACATCCGCGAGCAGCTCGACCGCATGGGCATCGACGTGCCGCTGGTGGGCGACTTCCACTACAACGGCCACCGCCTGCTCACAGAGCACCCGGCGATGGCGCAGGCGCTGTCGAAGTACCGCATCAACCCGGGCAATGTCGGCAAGGGCGACAAGAAGGACCGCCAGTTCACGATGATGGTCGAGGCGGCACTGAAGCACGACAAGGTGGTGCGCATCGGCGTCAACTGGGGCAGCCTGGACCAGGAACTGCTGGCGTCGATGATGGACATCAACGCCCAGCGCGCCCAGCCCTGGGACGCGCAGCAGGTCATGTACCAGGCGCTGATCGAATCGGCGCTGCGCTCGGCGACATATGCGCGCGAACTGGGCATGGCACCGGAGCAGATCATCATCAGCTGCAAGGTCAGCGGCGTGCGCGACCTGATCGCCGTCTACCGCGGCCTGGCCGCGCGCTGTGACTACCCGCTGCACCTGGGCCTCACCGAGGCCGGCATGGGCACCAAGGGCACGGTGGCGTCAAGCGCGGCACTTGCGGTGCTGCTGCAGGAAGGCATCGGCGACACCATCCGCGTGAGCCTGACGCCGCAGCCCGGCGAGGCCCGCACGCAGGAGGTGGTGGTGGCGCTGGAGATCCTGCAGGCGCTGGGCCTGCGCAGCTTCAACCCCAGCGTCACCGCCTGCCCCGGCTGCGGCCGCACCACAAGCACCACCTTCCAGGAGCTGGCCAAGCAGATCGACGACTTCCTGCGCGCGCAGATGCCGGTGTGGAAGAGCCGCTACCCGGGGGTGGAGAACCTCAAGGTGGCGGTGATGGGCTGCATCGTCAACGGCCCCGGCGAGAGCAAGCACGCCGACATCGGCATCAGCCTGCCGGGCACCGGCGAAGCGCCGGCCGCGCCGGTGTTCATCGACGGCCAGAAGGCGATGACGCTGCGTGGCGAAGGCATCGCCACCGAGTTCCATCGCATCGTCGAGGACTACATCGAGCGGCGTTTCGGCGCCACCGCCTGAACCTTCGGGTGCTCCGGCGCCTCAGAGACTTTCCATGGCCGACCCCATCCGTGCCGTCAAGGGCATGAACGACCTGCTGCCGCCGGACTCGGCGCGCTGGCAATGGTTCGAGGACACCGTGCGCGCGCTGATGCGCCGCTATGCCTACCAGTTCGTGCGCACGCCCATCGTCGAGCACACGCCGCTGTTCGTGCGTGGCCTGGGCGAGGTGACGGACATCGTCGAGAAGGAGATGTACTCCTTCGTCGACAGCATGAACGGCGACCCGCTGACGCTGCGTCCCGAGGGCACGGCCGGTGTGGTGCGTGCGATGGTGGAGCACAACGCGCTCTACGACGGCGGCAAGCGCCTGTTCTACATCGGCCCGATGTTCCGCCACGAGCGGCCGCAGCGTGGGCGCTACCGCCAGTTCCACCAGGTGGGCGTGGAGGCCCTGGGCTACGCCGGGCCGGAGGTGGATGCCGAGGTCATCCTGATGTGCCGCGCCCTGTGGCAGGACCTGGGCCTGGGCGAGGTGCGGCTGGATATCAACAGCCTGGGCCAGCCCGACGAACGGCGCGCCCACCGCGCGGCGCTGATCGCGCACTTCGAGGCTCACCGCGACCAGCTGGATGCCGACGCCCAGCGCCGCCTGCACAGCAACCCGCTGCGCATCCTCGACACCAAGAACCCGGCGATGCAGCCGCTGGTGGAGGCCGCGCCGCAGCTGATGAGCTACCTCGGCGAGGCGTCGCTGAAGCACTTCGATGCGCTCAAGGCGATGCTCGATGCCGCTGGCCAGCCCTTCCGTGTCAACCCGCGCCTGGTGCGTGGCATGGACTACTACAACCTCACCGTCTTCGAGTGGGTGACCGACAAGCTCGGCGCCCAGGGCACGATCTGCGGCGGCGGCCGCTACGACGGGCTGATGGAGCTGGTGGGCGGCAAGCCGGCGCCGGGCATCGGCTGGGGCATGGGCATCGAGCGCGTGCTCGACCTGGTGCAGCAGATCGGCAGCGCACCGCCCGCGCCGGTGCCCGATGCCTACGCCATCGTGCCTGACGCGGCGGCGATGCCCGTGGCCGTGCGCACCGTCGAGGCCCTGCGCGCCGCCGGGCTGGCGGTGCAGCTGCACGCCGGCGGCGGCAGCATGAAGTCGCAGTTCAAGAAGGCCGACGCGTCCGGCGCGCGCCATGCGCTGATCTTCGGCGGCGACGAGCTCGCCCGCGCGGAAGTGGCCGTCAAGCCGCTGCGCGATGCCACCGCCGCGCAGGTCAGCCAGCCGCTGGCCGATCCCGCCGCCTGGGCCGCCAGCCTGCGCAACGCATAATCCCCGGCTCTCTTCGACGCGTCACCATGGCCACACAACTCGACCTGCAGGAGCAGGAACAGCTCGACCAGCTCAAGGCGTTCTGGAACCAGTACGGCAACCTGATCACCTGGGTCCTCATCCTCGCGCTGGGTGCCTTCGCGGCCTGGAACGGCTGGCAGTGGTACCAGCGCGACCAGGCCGTCAAGGCTGCCGCGCTTTACGACGCGCTGGAGCGCAGTGCGCAGGCCAAGGAGGCCGACCGCATCGCCAGCCGCTTTGCCGACCTGCGCGACAAGTTCGGCCGCACGCCCTATGCCGCCCAGGGCGCGCTGCTGACGGCCAAGGTGCAGGCCGAGGCGGGCCAGGCCGATGCGGCCAAGGCCACGCTGACCTGGGCCGCCGAGAGTGCTGCCGACGATGCCGTGAAGGCGCTGGCCCGGCTGCGGCTGGCGGGCCTGCTGCTGGACGCCAAGCAGTACGACGAGGCGTTGAAGCAACTGGACGGCGCCGCGGTGCCTGGTATGGCACCGCTGGTGGCCGACCGCCGTGGCGACGTGCTGGCCGCGCAAGGCAAGGCCGAAGAGGCTGCAGCAGCCTGGCGCCAGGCCTGGGACGGCCTGCCGGAGCGGCTGGAGTACCGCCGCCTGGTGGAGGCCAAGCTCACGGCCGTGGGTGCGGCCCCGGCAGCCTCAGAGGCGGCGCGATGAAGCGAGTGTTCTGGGCGGCGGCTGCGGCGCTGTCGCTGCTGGCCGGCTGTTCCACCCCGCGACCCGACCCGACGCCGCTGGCGGCCTACACGCCGGCCATTGCCGGCAGCCCGGTCTGGCAGGCGAAGCTCGAAGGCATCGACTTTCCGCTGCAGATCGCCGCGCGCCCCGATGCCTTCGTTGCCGCCGGCCGCGACGGCACCGTGCTGGCGCTGGACCCCGGCAGCGGCCGCGAACTGTGGCGTGCGCAGGCTGGCGCCACCCTCTCGGCCGGGGTCGGCTCCGACGGGCGCTTTGCCAGCGTGGTGACGCGCGACAACGAAGTCGTGGTTTTCGAAGGTGGCGCGGAGCGTTGGCGCAAGCGGCTGCCGGCGGGTGTGCTGACCGCGCCCCTGGTCGCCGGTGAGCGGGTCTTCGTGCTGCGCGTGGACCGTGCGGTGATGGCCTTCGACGCACTCGACGGCCGGCCCCTGTGGACGTACCAGCGCCCCGGCGAGCCGCTGACCCTGGGCCAGGCCGGCGTGATCGCCCCGTTCGGCAACCTGCTGCTGGTGGGGCAGGGGCCGCGGCTCGTGGCGCTGGACCCGCTGCGAGGCACGCTGCGCTGGGAATCGGCGGTGGCCACGCCGCGCGGCACCAACGAAGTCGAGCGCCTGGCCGACCTGGTCGGGCCGGCGCTGCGCCTCGGCGACGTGGTCTGCGCGCGCGCCTTCCAGGCCGCGGCGGGCTGCGTGGATGCGCGCCGCGGCGTGCTGCTGTGGAGCCGCCCGTCGGCCGGCGCCACGGCGCTCGGCGGTGACGCCGAACTGCTGCTGGGCACCGACGCCACCGGCCGGTTGACCGCGTGGCGCACGCCCACGGGCGAGGTGGCCTGGTCGCAGGACCTGCTGCTGTACCGCGAGCCGTCGGCGCCGCTGCTGGCCGGCAGCGTGGTGGTGGTCGGAGATCTGGAGGGTCAGGTGCACTTCCTGTCGCGCCAGGAGGGCGCCACGCAGCTGCGCCTGCCCACCGACGGCACGCCCGTGGTCGGTGCACCGGTGCTGTCGGGCACCACGCTGCTGGTGGCCACGCGCGGCGGCGGCCTGTTCGCCTTCCGGCCGCAGTGAGCCGCGGCCCCGGCCCAGCATCCCCGCACAAGGAACCCGCACCATGAAGCCGGTCATCGCCCTCGTCGGCCGGCCCAACGTGGGCAAGTCGACGCTGTTCAACCGCATCACCAAGTCGCGTGATGCCATCGTGGCCGACTTCGCCGGCCTCACCCGCGACCGGCACTACGGCGACGCACGTCTGGGGCCGCGCGAGTTCATCGTCATCGACACCGGCGGTTTCGAGCCCGACGCCACCAGCGGCGTGGTGCAGCGCATGGCGCAGCAGACCAAGCAGGCGGTGGCCGAGGCCGACGCGGTGATCTTCGTCACCGACGTGCGGGCCGGGCTGTCGGCCCAGGACCACGAGATCGCGCGCTTCCTGCGCACGGCCAACAAGCGCGTGCTGCTGGCGGTGAACAAGGCCGAGGGCATGCTCGACGCGCCGCAGGTGGCCGAGTTCCACGAACTGGGCATCGGCGAGCCGCACCCGGTGTCGGCGGCGCACGGCCAGGGCATCCGCAGCCTGCTCGAGGCGGCGCTGGATGACTTCGTGTTCGACGAGGACGACGACGGCGAGATCGAGGACGGCAGTGCAGAACGACCGATCCGTCTGGCGGTGGCGGGCCGGCCGAACGTGGGCAAGTCCACGCTGATCAACGCCTGGCTGGGCGAGGAGCGGCTGGTCGCCTTCGACCTGCCGGGCACCACGCGCGACGCCATCCACGTGCCTTTCGAGCGCAACGGCCGGCGCTACGAGCTGATCGACACCGCCGGCCTGCGGCGCAAGGGCCGGGTGTTCGAGGCGATCGAGATGTTCTCGGTGGTCAAGACGCTGCAGGCCATCGCCGACGCCAACGTCGTGCTGGTGCTGATCGACGCCACCCAGGGCGTGGGCGAGCAGGACGCGCACATCGCCGGGTACGTGCTCGAGTCCGGCCGTGCCGTGGTGGTGGCGGTGAACAAGTGGGACGCGGTGGACGACTACCAGCGGCAGATGCTGGAACGTTCCATCGAAAGCCGGCTGGGCTTCCTGAAGTTCGCCGAGGTGCTGCACATCTCGGCGCTGAAGCGGCGCGGCATCGGCGCGGTCTGGAAGGCGATCGATGCCGCACACGCGTCGGCGACCAAGAAGCTGTCGACCCCGCAGCTGACCCGGTTGATCCACGAGGCCGTCGAGCATCAGGCGCCCAAGCGTGCCGGTGCCTTCCGGCCGAAGCTGCGCTATGCCCACCAGGGGGGCATGAACCCGCCGGTGGTGGTGATCCACGGGAACGCGCTCGAACACGTCACCGACACCTACAAGCGCTACCTGGAAGGCCGCATCCGCGAGCACTTCAAGCTCGTGGGCACGCCGTTGCGCGTGGAAATGAAGCTGGGCACGAATCCCTTCGTCGACAAGGGTTCCTGACCGGAATTGATGCACTGCCGCAGCGCGCGCCCCTGCTGTGATAACGTGCCAAGCGTCGACATCAACACGGAGGAACAACCGTGAGCAACAAAGGCCAGCTTTTGCAGGACCCCTTTTTGAACCTGCTGCGCAAGGAACACGTGCCGGTCTCGATCTACCTGGTCAACGGGATCAAGCTGCAAGGGCACATCGAGTCCTTCGACCAGTACGTCGTGCTGCTGCGCAACACCGTCACCCAGATGGTCTACAAGCACGCGATCTCCACCGTCGTCCCTGGCCGCGCGGTGAACTTCCACCCCAACGAACCGCAGGCGCCGGCGGCCTGAGCGCCCCCGCCACCCCGCACCCGACCACTTGACCGCTGAAGCCCAAGTGCAGGCCGGCGCGCCGCCGCGCGCCGTACTCGTCGGCGTCGACCTCGGCCAGCCGGCCGGCTTCGACCCGACGCTGGAGGAACTCGCCCTGCTCGCGGCGTCGGCCGGCGACGAAGTCGTCGGCCGCGTCACCGCGCGCCGCCGCGCGCCCGACGCCGCGCTGTTCGTCGGCAGCGGCAAGGCCGACGAGATCAAGGCCCTGGTGCTGGGCACCCAGGCCAGCGGCGTGATCTTCGACCAGGCGCTGTCGCCTGCGCAGCAGCGCAACCTGGAGCGGCATTTGGGCGTGCCGGTGGCCGACCGCACGTCGCTGATCCTGGACATCTTCGGTGACCGCGCGCGGTCTCACGAGGGCAAGCTGCAGGTGGAACTGGCGCGGCTGCAGTACCTGGCCACGCGCCTGGTGCGGCGCTGGTCGCACCTGGAGCGCCAGCGGGGCGGCATCGGCGCCCGCGGCGGCCCGGGCGAGGCGCAGATCGAACTCGACCGGCGCATGATCGGCGAGCGCATCAAGTCGCTGTCCGCGCGGCTGGAGAAGGTCAAGCGCCAGCGCAACACGCAGCGCAAGGCGCGCGAGCGGCGCGGCACCTTCCGCGTCTCGCTGGTCGGCTACACCAACGCCGGCAAGTCCACGCTGTTCAACGCGCTGGTGAAGGCGCGCGCCTTCGCCGCCGACCAGCTCTTCGCCACGCTGGACACCACCACGCGCCAGCTCTGGCTGGGCGACGACGTGGGGTCCGTGTCGCTGTCCGACACCGTGGGTTTCATCCGCGACCTGCCGCACAAGCTGGTCGAGGCCTTCGAGGCCACGCTGCAGGAAGCCGCCGAGGCCGACCTGCTGCTGCACGTGATGGACGTGGCCAGCCCGCACCAGCTGGAGCAGCGCGACGAGGTCTTGCGCGTGCTCGGCGAGATCGGTGCCGGCGACATCCCGCAGATCTGGGTCTGCAACAAGATCGACCAGCTCGAGGACTCGCAGCAGCCGCGTGAAGCGGCCGACTGGATCCTGGCCGATGGCGGCCGGCGTTTCCGGCGGGTGTTCGTCAGCGCGCGCGACGGCACCGGTCTCGATACCTTGCGCGAGGCCATCGCCGACGCGGCGCGCGCCCACCATGCCCTTCCCGAACACCCGTCCGCGGACGGGCACCTTCCCGATTTCCTGCCTTCCCACCATGCCTGATCCAACCGAGATCTCCTTCGGCCACCGCTGGCGTGCGCTGATGCGCGCCACGGGGGAATTGTTCGCCGGTCTCGTGCCGCGCCGCCTGCAGCCGATGCTGAACAACGGCCGCAACGACGGGCCGCCCGACCTCGACGAGCTCTGGCGCGACTTCAATCGCAAGCTCGGCGGCCTGTTCGGTGGCCGGCCGTCACGTGGCGGGCACAACGGCGGCGAACGCCCGCCCGGCGGCGGTGGCGGTGGCCCGCTGCAGCCGCCCGACATGAAGAGCGCTGGCATCGGCGTGGGGCTGATCGGCGGCGTGCTGCTGCTGATCTGGGCCGGCAGCGGCGTGTTCATCGTGCAGGAAGGCCAGCAGGCCGTCGTCACCACCTTCGGCCGCTTCAGCCACACCGTGGACGCCGGCTTCCAGTGGCGCCTGCCTTACCCGTTCCAGGCGCACGAGACGGTGTCGGTGACGCAGCTGCGTTCGGTCGACGTGGGCCGCAGCACCGTGACCCAGGCCACCGGCCTGCGCGACTCGTCGATGCTGACGCAGGACGAGAACATCATCGACATCCGCTTCACCGTGCAGTACCGCCTGAACGACGCGCGGGCCTACCTGTTCGAGAACCGCGACCCCGACGGTGCGGTGGTGCTGGCAGCGGAATCGGCGGTGCGCGAGATCGTCGGCCGCAGCCGTGTCGATTCCGTGCTGTACGAGCAGCGTGATGCCGTGGCCGCCGACCTCGTCAAGTCGATCCAGTCGCAGCTCGACCGGCTGGGTGCGGGCATCGTGATCGCCAACGTCAACGTGCAGAACGTGCAGGTGCCGGAGCAGGTGCAGGCCGCGTTCAACGACGCGGTCAAGGCCAGCGCCGACCGTGACCGCTTCAAGAACGAGGGCGACGCCTACGCCAGCGACGTGATCCCGCGGGCCCAGGGCGCGGCGAGCCGGCTGCGCGAGGAGGCCGAAGCCTACAAGGCCCGCGTGGTCGCCCAGGCCGAGGGTGATGCGCAGCGCTTCCGCTCGGTGCTGGCCGAGTACCAGAAGGCACCTGCCGTCACGCGCGACCGCCTGTACATCGAGACCATGCAGCAGATCTACTCCAACGTCACCAAGGTCATGGTCGACAGCCGCAACAACTCCAACCTGCTGTACCTGCCGCTGGATCGGCTGTTGCAGTCCGGTGGGACGACCAATGGGTCCGCCGCGCCCGCGCCGGCACCCGGCGTGGCCGAGCAGGTGGCGCCGACCGTGATCGACGTGCGCGCGCGGGCCGACGCCCGCAGCCGCGACCGCGAAGGCCGCTGAAGGAGCACGACATGGCCAACCGCATCGGATTCATCGTCGCCGGCTTCCTTGTGATGCTGATGGTGGCGTTCTCCACCGTGTTCATCGTGGACCAGCGCCAGGTCGGCGTGGTCTACGCGCTCGGCGAGATCAAGAACGTCATCACCGAACCTGGGCTGAAATTCAAGCTGCCGCCGCCGTTCCAGAACGTCGTGTTCCTGGACAAGCGCATCCAGACCCTGGACAGCCCCGACACCCGCCCCATCTTCACCGCCGAGAAGAAGAGCCTGCTGATCGACTGGATGGTGAAGTGGCGCATCACCGACCCGCGCCAGTTCATCCGCAACAACGGCGCGGATCTGCGCAACCTCGAGGTGCGCCTGGCGCCGGTGGTGCAGGCCGCATTCAACGAGGAAGTGACGCGCCGCACCGTCAGCGGGGTGCTGGCCACCGACCGCGAGCGCGTGATGGCCGGCGTTCGCGAACGCCTGGCCGACGAGGCCCAGTCCTTCGGCATCGAGATCATCGACGTGCGGGTCAAGCGCGTGGACTTCGTGGCCGACATCACCGACGCTGTCTACCGCCGCATGGAATCGGAGCGCAAGCGCGTGGCCAACGAACTGCGCTCCACCGGCAGCGCCGAGGCGGAGAAGATCCGCGCCGACGCCGACCGCCAACGCGAGGTCATCCTGGCCGAAGCCTACCGCGACGCGCAGAAGATCAAGGGTGAGGGCGACGCGCAGGCCTCTGCCCTGTATGCCGATGCCTTCGGCCGGGATGCGCAGTTCGCCAAGTTCTATCGCAGCCTGGAAGCCTACCGTGGCAGCTTCCGCAGCAAGTCCGACATGATCGTCGTCGATCCGGCGAGCGACTTCTTCGGCGCGATGCGCGGCGCCGGCCCGGGCGGCCGCTGAGTCACGGCCGTCGCAATGGGTGACGCGCTGCTCGGCGCGCTGGCGCTGATGCTCGTCTTCGAGGGTCTGCTGCCGTTGATCAACCCGCGCGGCTGGCGCAGCGTGTTCGAGCGCGTGCTGCAGATGAACGACGGACAGATCCGTTTCATCGGGCTGTTCAGCGTCGGATTGGGGCTGTTGCTGCTGCTGATCTGGCGCTGAAGCCCATCGCCTGTCGGCCGAAGGCGCTGGTTGACGGCACGCTGGCCTCGATTTGTGGGGGGGAGCGGGATACACCGGCCCCATGAGCCCTGGCGGCTGCCTATGATCGAACTTCCATCCTGGAGGAGAAGTTCGATGTCCATCGTTCACCGCGGGCTGCGTGCCCTGATTCCGCTGGGCCTGGCAGCCCTGCTGCCCTCGCTGGCCGCAGCCCAGTCGTTCACGATCAACGGGGCCACGTTCGCGAGCCAGAAGGCCTTCGTCGAGAGCGGGGCGCGCTGCAGCACCCATCAGCCCAGCGAACTGGAGATGCGGCTTCAGGCGGCGCAGGAGCGGTCCTGGCTGGCCGGCCAGCGTGCGCAGGGGCGCGACCCGCTGGCACAGGCTGCTGCCGTGTCGATCCCGGTCTACTTCCATGTGATCACCAACGGCGCCGGCCAGGGCGCGCCCACCCAGCAGCAGATCGACGCGCAGATCGCCGTGCTCAACGCGGCCTATGCCAGCAGCGGCTTCAGCTTCGATCTCGTGGCCGTCGACACCTCGGCCAACGACAGCTGGTACACCTGCACCGGCGGCGCCTGCGAGACCCAGATGAAGTCGGCACTGCGGCAGGGCGGTGCCAACGCCCTCAACGTCTACGCCAACAACATGGCCGGCGGCCTGCTGGGGTGGGCCACCTTCCCGTGGAGCTACGCGTCCAACCCGTCGAACGACGGTGTCGTGATCCTCACGGCGTCGATGCCCGGTGGCGGTGCGGCGCCCTACGACGAGGGTGACACCGGCACCCACGAGGTCGGCCACTGGCTGGGCCTGTACCACACGTTCCAGGGCGGGTGCCGGAACCCGGGTGATTCGGTGTCCGACACCGCGGCCGAGCGCTCACCGGCCTACGGTTGCCCGAACAACCGCAACAGCTGCCGCTTCAAGCCGGGCAACGACCCGATCACGAACTTCATGGACTACACCGACGACGCCTGCATGAACACCTTCAGCGCCGGGCAGGACACGCGCATGGTGCAGCTGTTCCAGCAGTACCGCGCGAACTGATCACGGTCGGTCACCGAGACGACGCGCGTCGACGCCGCCGAGCGGGCCTAGCGGGCTCGTCGGCGGCGTCGCTGTTTGCGCGCGGCATTCGTCAGGGTCGTGTGGGGCAGGCCGGTACAATGCCGTTTTCAACAGCGCGGTGAAACGCATGTCCTCTGCCTGGCTGCTGCCTGAGCACATCGCCGACGTCCTGCCGGTGGAGGCCCGGCGCATCGAGGAACTGCGCCGCAGGTTGCTGGACCGGGCTCACGGCTACGGCTACGAGCTGGTGGCGCCGCCGATGCTCGAGCACCTGGAATCGCTGCTGTCGGGCACCGGGCACGAGCTGGACCTGCGCACCTTCAAGCTCGTGGACCAGCTCAGCGGCCGCTCGCTGGGCCTGCGCGCCGACACCACGATCCAGGCCGCGCGCATCGACGCCCACCTGCTCAACCGCGACGGCGTGACCCGCCTGTGCTACTGCGGCCCGGTGCTGCACACGCGGCCATCCGGGCTGTACGGCAATCGCGAACCGCTGCAGTTCGGCGCCGAAGTCTTCGGCCACGCCGGTCTGGAGGCCGACCTGGAGGTGCTGGACCTGGCGGTGGACTGCCTGACACTGGCCGGCATTGCCGAGCCGGTGATCGACCTCGCCGACGCACGGATCGTGCGGGGCGTGCTCGCCGGCCTGCCGCTGGACGCCACCGCGCTGACCGGCCTCGTCGATGCCCTGGCCAAGAAGGACGCGGCCACGCTGGCCGCGCGTAGCGCACCGCTGCCGGCCGAAACGCGCGACGCACTCGGCGCCCTGCTGCAGCTCTACGGCAGCGACGAGGTGCTCGGCGCGGCGCGCGAGCGTTTGCCGCAACGCCCGCTGGTGCAGGACGCCATCGAACAGCTGGCCTGGCTGGGCAGCCACCTGCGCAGCGCCCACCCGGGCGTGCGCGTCGGCTTCGACCTGTCCGACATGAGCGGCTACACCTACTACAGCGGGGCGCGTTTCGCGCTCTACGGCGCCGGTGCCACCGACCCGCTGGCCCGCGGCGGCCGCTACGATGAGGTGGGCGCCGCCTTCGGCCGCAGCCGTCCGGCCGCCGGCTTTAGCCTCGACCTGAAGGCCCTGGCCGCGGCGGGCCGGCCGATGCCGGCGGCGTCGGCCATCCAGGCCCCGTGGGGCGAGGACGCCTCGCTGCGCGCTGCGGTGCGTGCCCTGCGCGATGCCGGCGAGGTGGTGGTCGCGGTGCTGCCCGGCCACGCCATCGAATCCGCCGGCTTCCGCTGCGACCGCCAACTGGTGCCCGTGGGCGACCGCTGGGTCGTCACCGCGCGCGATGCCCAGCCCGATTGAACCGATCCCGAGAACCTCTCCATGGCAAACCCAAGCTCCGCGACACCGGGTCGCAACGTCGTCGTCGTCGGCACCCAGTGGGGTGACGAAGGCAAGGGCAAGGTCGTCGACTGGCTGACCGACCACGCGCAGGGCGTGGTGCGCTTCCAGGGCGGGCACAACGCCGGCCACACGCTGGTGATCAAGGGCGTCAAGACGGCGCTGCAGCTGATCCCCTCGGGTGTGATGCGCGACGGCGTGGCCTGCTACATCGGCAATGGCGTGGTCGTCGACCCCACCCACCTGATCGGCGAGATCCAGCGCCTGGAGGCCGCCGGCGTGGACGTGCGTTCGCGCTTGTACCTCAGCGAGTCCTGCCCGCTGATCATGCCCTTCCACGTGGAGACCGACCGCGCCCGCGAGGCGCTGCGCGAGACCAGCGGCAGCGGCAAGATCGGCACCACCGGCAAGGGCATCGGCCCGGCCTACGAGGACAAGGTGGCGCGCCGCGCGCTGCGCGTGCAGGACCTCAAGCACCCGGACCGGCTGGCGCGCAAGCTGCGCGAACTGGTGGAGCTGCACAACGCTGAACTCAGCGGCTACCTGAAGTCCAGCCCGCTGGCGTACCAGCCGATGTTCGACGGCGCCATGAAGGCCGCGGAGCAGCTGCTGCCGATGCTCGCCGACGTGGGCCACCGCCTGCAGCGCGCGCACGAGGCGGGCGACAACCTGCTGTTCGAAGGCGCGCAGGGCACGCTGCTGGACATCGACCACGGCACCTATCCGTACGTCACGTCCAGCAACTGCGTGGCCGGCAACGCCGCCGCCGGCTCGGGTGTGGGCCCGGGCATGCTGCATTACGTGCTGGGCATCACCAAGGCCTACACCACGCGCGTGGGCAGCGGGCCGTTCCCGACCGAACTGCCGATGGACGAGCCCGGCAGCGTCGGCCACCACCTGTCCACCGTCGGCCAGGAGCGCGGTACCGTCACCGGTCGCGCGCGCCGCTGCGGCTGGCTCGACGCGCCGGCGCTCAAGCGTTCGGTCATCATCAACGGCGTCTCCGGCCTGTGCATCACCAAGCTCGACGTGCTCGACGGGCTGCCGGAGATAGAGGTCTGCACGGGCTACCGGCTCGGCGGCCGTGCCGTCGACATCCTGCCGCTGGACGCCGACGAGATCGAGGCCTGCGAGCCGGTCTACGAGACGCTGCCCGGCTGGACCGAGAGCACGGCCGGCATCCAGCACTGGGACCAGCTGCCGCTCAACGCCCGCCGCTACCTGGAGCGCGTGCAGGCACTGATCGGCGCGCCCATCGACATGGTGTCCACCGGGCCTGACCGCGAGCACACCATCGTGCTGCGGCACCCGTACCGCGCCTGAATCATCCGCAACGTCACGCCATTGGCCTACGAGGAGTCCGCATGCTGACCGATGACGGCAAGCACCTGTACGTGTCCTGGGACGAGTACCACATGCTCATCGAGCGCCTGGCGCTGAAGGTGCATGCGTCCGGGTGGGTGTTCGACCAGATCCTGTGCCTGGCGCGTGGCGGCATGCGCCCTGGCGACGTGCTCTCGCGCGTGTTCGACAAGCCGCTGGCCATCATGGCCACCAGTTCCTACCGTGCCGAGGCCGGCACCATCCAGGGCCGGCTGGACATGGCCAAGTACATCACCCTGCCCAAGGGCGAACTCGCCGGGCGCATCCTGCTGGTGGATGACCTGGCCGACTCCGGCGTCACCCTGCGCGCGGTGGTGGACCGCCTGCGCGCGATGCCGGCGATCCGCGAACTGCGCTCGGCGGTCATCTGGACCAAGGGGGTGTCGAGCTACACGCCGGACTACTCGGTGGAGACGCTGCCCACCAGCCCCTGGATCCACCAGCCGTTCGAGGAATACGACAACCTGCGCCCGGAAGGCCTGGCGCGCAAGTTTGCGATCTGAGCGCGGCACCCTCGGCCCGCCGCTCCGCGGCGGGCGTTTGATGGCGTTCGGCGATCCGCGCCTCCGTGAGGTCGCCGGAACACAGCCCGGAAACGGAAAAGGCCGGCTCTTTCGAACCGGCCTTTATCATCGTCTGGTGCCCAGGAGAGGACTCGAACCTCCACGCCTCTCAGCGCTAGTACCTGAAACTAGTGCGTCTACCAATTCCGCCACCTGGGCAGGTGAGTCGCGCTGTTCAATGCAATCGCTTTGAAGCTGCGCGTCGTCTCAGGAACAAAGGACTATACCATCAAAAAAGAAAACGCTGCAAGCACTCCCGGCGCCAGCCTGCTCGCCGAAGTCGACGGCCTCGTCGAGGGCCACCGCGACGGTCACGGCTTCGTGCTGCGCGACGACGGTGAGGCCAGCATCTACCTGCCACCGCAGGAGATGCGCGCCGTGCTGCACAAGGACCGCGTGCGCGTGCGCATCCTCCGCCTGGACCGCAAGGGCAGGCCCGAGGGCCGCGTCATCGACATCCTCGAACGCCGCAAGGCACCCATCATCGGCCGCCTGCTGCACGAGGGCGGGCACTGGCTGGTGGCGCCGGAGGACCGCCGTTTCGGTCAGGACATCCTGATCCCCAAGAACGCCATCGCCGGCGCACAGGCCGGGCAGGTGGTGAGCGTGGAACTCACCGAGACACCGTCGCTGCACGCGCAGCCGGTGGGCCGCGTGGCCGAGGTGCTGGGCGAGATCGACGATGCAGGCATGGAGATCGAGATCGCGGTGCGCAAGTACGAGGTGCCGCACCGCTTCAGCGCCGAGACGCTGGCCCAGGCCGCGGCGCTGCCGGAGAAGATCCGCCCGGCCGACCGTCGGCAGCGCATCGACCTCACCGACGTGCCGCTGGTCACCATCGACGGCGAGGACGCGCGCGACTTCGACGACGCGGTCTATTGCGAGCCCTTCAAGCGCGGCCGCGGCAAGAGCGCGGTGGAAGGCTGGCGGCTGCTGGTGGCGATCGCCGACGTCAGCCACTACGTCAAGCCCGGTGAACCGCTGGACGCCGACGCCTACGAACGCGCCACGTCCGTCTACTTCCCGCGCCGCGTGATCCCGATGCTGCCGGAGAAACTGTCCAACGGGCTGTGCTCGCTGAACCCCGACGTCGAGCGCCTGGCCATGGTCTGCGACATGGTGGTCCAGGGCGACGGCAGCGTGGAGGCCTACCAGTTCTACCCTGCCGTGATCCGCTCGCATGCGCGATTCACGTACACCGAAGTGGCGGCCGCGCTGGCCAACACCCGCGGGCCGGAGGCGCAGAAGCACAAGGACCTGCTGCCGCACCTGCTGCACCTGCACGACCTGTACCGTGCCCTGCTCAAGCAACGTGCGCAGCGCGGCGCGATGGACTTCGAGACCACCGAGACGCAGATCGTCTGCGACGCCGACGGCCGCATCGAGAAGATCGTGCCGCGCACGCGCAACGATGCGCACCGGCTGATCGAGGAGGCGATGCTCGCGGCCAACGTCTGTGCCGCCGACTTCATCGCCGGCGCGGAGCATCCGTCGCTCTACCGCGTGCACGAAGGCCCGACCCCGGAGAAGCGCATCGCGCTGCAGAACTACCTGCGCGCACTGGGGCTGGGCCTGCACCTGAGCGACGACCCTTCGCCCAAGGAGATGGCCACGCTCGCCGCGTCCACCAAGGACCGGCCCGATGCCTCGCAGATCCACACCATGCTGTTGCGCTCGATGCAGCAGGCGGTGTATTCGCCGGCCAACGCCGGGCACTTCGGCCTGGCCTACCCGGCCTACACGCACTTCACCAGTCCGATCCGACGCTACCCGGACCTGCTGGTGCACCGCGTGATCAAGGCGCTGCTGGGCAGGAAGCGCTACCAGATCAGCCTGGTGGACACGGTGCCGCCACCGCCGCCGCTGCGCAAGGGCGGGCGCCTGCAGCCCAAGCCGCCGAAGGCCGCCACGCGTGAACTCGGCCTGTGGGAGCAGGCGGGTCAGCACTGCAGCGCCAACGAGCGCCGTGCCGACGAAGCCTCGCGCGACGTCGAGGCGTGGCTGAAATGCCGCTACATGCGCGACCGCCTGGGCGAGGAGTTCAGCGGCACGGTCAGTGCGGTGGCCGGATTCGGCCTCTTCGTCACGCTGGATGCGCTCTACGTGGAAGGCCTGGTCCACATCACCGAACTCGGCGGCGAGTACTACCGCTTCGACGAGGCGCGCCAGGAACTGCGCGGGGAGCGCACCGGCGTGCGGTATGGTGTGGGCACGCGGGTGCGGGTGCAGGTCAGCCGTGTCGACCTGGACGGGCGGCGCATCGACTTCCGCATGGTGCGCGAAGGCCAGGGTGAGCGGCTGCTGGCCGCTGGCCGACCGGACCGCGCACGCGTGAAGGCCAGCGCTGCCGATGAACTCGCCGCCGTGCAGGCCGCCGACCGCGCCGGCAAGGCCCAGCGTGCCAAGGCGCGCAAGGGGGCCGCGCCGGCGACGAAGTCTCGCGCCCCTGCGCGAAAGCGCTGAGTCGGGGTGGCGCGAGGCAGGGGCCGCGGTTCGACGGCCTGCCAGTCAGCCGAGCGCCTGCATCGCGGCGATCAGGTCGGTGGCCAGCAGCGGGCCGCGGCCCGGCGCCTGCTCGGCGGCCAGGCCATGGCCAGCCACGGCGGCGCTGGCCAGGGCAGGGAGGGTGTCGGCGTCGGCCACGGCGGTGGCCTGACGCGCCCACAGCCCGCCCAGCCAGCCGGCCAGCACGTCGCCCGTGCCGGCCGTGGCCAGACGGCCGTTGCCGAAGGGGCACAGCATGAGTGCCCCGTCCGGGGAGGCCATCACGCTGCCGGAACCCTTGAGCACGACCACGGCACCGAATCTCTCGGCCAGCGCACCTGCCGCGCCGAGGCGGTCGCCCTGCACGTCGCCGGTGCTGCAGTCCAGCAGGCGCGCCGCCTCCAAGGGGTGGGGCGTCAGCACCGTCGGTCGGCCTGCCGCGCCGCGGGCGGCGAGTGCGTGCTGCAGCGCGGTGTCGGCCGCCACGGCATTCAGCGCATCCGCGTCCAGCACCAGCCGGGCCGCGTGGCGCAGCAGGGCGGGGAGAACGGCGCGCATGGGCTCGCCGCCGCCGCAGCCGGCCACCACCGTTCGTGCCCGGAGCGTTTCCGGCTCCAGCATGTCGTCGATGCGGCGCTGCATCAGCTCCAGGCGGCACGTTGCGCTGCCGGCGTCGGCATTCAAGCTGGCCAGGTAGACCCGTCCCGCACCGGCGGCCAGCGCCGCATGGGCCGCCAGCGCGGCCGCGCCGGTCATGCCCGGCGCACCGCCGACGACCACCAGGTCGCCGAAGCGGCCCTTGTGCGCGCTGTGGGGTACCGCCAACATCGCCGGCGGGCCGGCCAGCCGCAGCCGGGTCGCGACGGGCGCCACGCCCAGGTCGTCGAACCAGACCTGACCGGCGTGGTCACGGCCTTCGGCGGTGAACAGGCCTGGCTTCAGGCTCAGCAGGGCCAGCGTGTGGGTCGCGCGGATGGCGATGCCGCCGAACGTGGTGCCACGGTCCCCGTCCAGGCCCGAGGGCAGGTCGATGGCCAGCACCGGGCCGCGGTACGTGCCAACGGCTGCGATCGCCTCGGCCACCGGGCCCGCCGGGGCGCGGGCCAGGCCCAGCCCCAGCAGCCCATCGATGACGAGGTCGGCCTGCCAGCCGGCGGGCATCGCCGCATGGACGTCCAGGCCCGCGCGCCGACGCACCTGTGCCAGCGCCCAGGTGGCATCGGTGGGCAGCCGACCGGGGTCGGCCAGCAACACCAGCCACACCGGCACGCCGGCGTCGTGCAGCAGGGCCGCGGCCAGCAACGCATCGCCCCCGTTGTTGCCGGGGCCCGCAAGGACCAGCACGCTGCGTGCGCGCGGCGCCAGTGCCAGGGCCAGCCGGGCCACACCGCGACCGGCCCGGGCCATGAGCGCATGCGGCGGCAGTTGCGAGGCGGCAGCGGCTTCCATCGCGCGCGAGGCGGCCGTGTCGTGCAGCGGCCAGGACCGCGTGGCCGGCAGCACGGCCACGGGCAGGGTGGGGCGGGCATCGACGGCGGGATCCATGGCCCGCACTGTGTCACGCAAAGCGCTCGACGCCCAGCCCGTCCAAGGCCACGCCGGGGGTACGCCCGGCCACGAGGTCGGCCAGCGCACGGGCGCTGCCGGCCGACAGGGCCCAGCCGCTGGAGCCATGGCCCAGGTTCAGCCAGAGGCCTTCGCGGCCGCTGGGGCCGATCACCGGTGGGCCGTCCGGCAGCATCGGGCGCGCACCCTTCCAGCGCTGGGCCTTGGCGAGTTGCGCCGCGCCCGGGAACCAGTCGTCCAGCACCTGGTGCAGCGTGGCCATGGCGCCGTCGTGGAAGCGGCCAGCCTGGCCGCCCAGTTCCGCACTGCCGGCCACGCGCACGCGCCGGCCCAGGCGCGAGATCGCGACCTTGTAGCGTTCGTCCATCAAGGCGCTGCGCGGGCCCAGGTCCGGCGCATGCTCGAGCTCGCGCAGCGGCGCGGTGAGCGAGTAGCCCCACACCGGCAGCAGCGGCAGGCGCAGCCCCAGCGGCGCCAGCAGCGCGCCGGCGTCGACGCCGGCGCAGACCACCGCGGCGTCGAAGGCCTGGGGGCCGTCGGTCAGGTCCAGCGTCACCGTCGGGCCGGGGTGCACCGCGCGCACCGTCTGCTGGAACTGGAAGCGGACGCCCAGCTTCTGCGCCTCGGCCTTGAGCAGGTGGGCGAACTGCCGGCAGTTGCCCACGCCGTCCTGCGGCAGGTGGATGGCCGCGCGCAATGGTGTCCCGGGGTTCAGGCCGGGCTCCAGTTGCCGGGCGCGCGCCGTGTCCAGCAGTTCGAAGGCCACGCCCAGTTCAGCCAGCAGCTTCAGGCCACCCCGCGCGGCGGCCAGTTCACGCTCGCCGCGCAACAGCACCATGTAGCCCTGGCCCCGCTCGTAGTCCAGTTGCAGGCGCTGGCTCAGGCCGGTCAGCCGTTCCTGGCTGTAGCGCGCCAGACGGTGCATGTGGGTGCGGTTGGCGCCGTGCACGGCGGGCCGGCAGGCGCGCCACCAGCGCCACAGCCAGCCCGCGTCGCGCAGCAGCGCCGATGGCGCCACCCGCACCGCGGCGTGGCGGCCGGTCATCTGCCGCAGCACCTTCCAGGCCATGCCCGGCGCGGCCCAGGGTGTGACGTAGCCCGGCGCCACGACGCCGGCGTTAGCGAAGCTGGTGCCGTCGGCGACGGCGCTGCCGCGTTCGAAGACGGTGACGGCATGGCCGTCGGCCGAGAGTTCGTAGGCGGTCGTGACGCCGATGATGCCGGCGCCGATGATGGCGATGCGCATGGTCTGGGGTTCAGCGGGCCGGCAGCACCGATTCGGCGAACGCTGCTGCGGCCAGCAGGCGGTCGTCGGCCATGGCCGGGGCGAACAGCATCAGGCCCACGGGCCAGTCGCCCGCGGCATGGCAGGGCAGGGAGAGGGCGCAGCCGTCCATGAAGTTGACCACCGAAGGGTTGCGCAGCAGCAGCGCGTTGACCGAGAAGAAGGCGGCGTCGTCGGCCAGCAGCGGGGCGATCGGCGGTGGCAGCAGTGGCACCGTGGGCGCGAGCAGGGCGTCGAAGCCTTGTACCTCGGCCTCGACCTTGGCGATCCAGCGCCGGCGCGCGGCCAGCAGGTGGATGTAGTCGGCGGCGCCGATCGCTTCGCCGCGGCGGATGCGCAGCGCCACGCGCGGGTCGTACTGGTTGCCCCGAGTGGCCAGCCGCTGGCGGTGCCAGGCCCAGCTTTCCGCCGCGGCAAAGCCGCCGGTGGCGTTGAGCGTGGCCAGTTCGGCCAGCGCTGGCAGCGGCCGTTCGACGATGCAGGCACCGGCGTCGCGCAGCGCCCGCAGGGCGGCGTCGAAGGCAGCGGCCACGGCGGGATCGAGGGTGTCGAGCATCAGCGTCGTGGGCACCAGGAACCGCCACGCCGACGGCTCACGCGGCATCGGGAGCACCCGTCGCGACGCCAGCACCTCGTGCAGGCGCACCGCGTCGCGCACCGAACGGGTGATGGCGCAGGCCGTGTCCAGCGTGGTCGACAGCGGCACGGCGCCGTCCAGCGGCACCAGGCGTTGCGTGCTCTTGAACCCGACCAGACCCTGCAGCGCCGCGGGGATGCGGATGGAGCCGCCGGTGTCCGAGCCCAGCGCCGCCCACGCGGCGCCGGTGGCCACGCTGACGGCGCCACCCGAGGTGGATCCGCCCGGCACCCGCGGCGTGGCGTCGAGTGCCGCTGTGGCGGCATTGGCGGGCGTGCCATGGTGCGGGTTCAGCCCGACGCCTGAGAAGGCGAACTCGCTGAGGTTGGTGTGGCCCGTCAGCGCCGCGCCCGCCACACGCAGCCGCGCCACCGCCCGGCAGTCCGCGGCGGCGGCGGGGGCGTCGGCCATCGCGGCCGAGCCGGCGGTGGTGGGCGCACCGGCGACGTCGAACAGGTCCTTCACCGACACCGCCAGGCCGCCCAGCGGCGGCAGCGGCTGCCCGGCGGCCACCAGCAGGTCGACTGCGGCGGCCGCCGCCCGGGCGCCGGCGTCGAAGCGGCGCAGGTAGACGTGGGCGTTGGCCGGGGCGTCCGCGGCGGCCAGGCTGGCGGCCAGCAGGGCGGTGGCCGTGGTCTCGCCGCGTTGCACGCGGTCTTGCGCGTCGGAGAGATCCGTGCCGCGGGGTGCTATACTCATTGGGTTTTACCCGGCACGGGTGTGCGGCTGGACAGAAGTTCGGTGGCCCACTTGCTTGTTCGACTGGCTCGTTCGACGGGCTTGTTCTTCAGGCCGGGAAAGACAAATCGCGAACCCGGCAGCCGAAAGGTGTCGAGGTCAGGCGCTCAAGGCCGTTTGTCAGGCCCGGCGCGGGCCTCGGTGAGCGCCGGGATTCTAGACCCAACCTTCGGAGTTCTCATGTCTGTCTCCATGCGTGAAATGCTGGAAGCGGGTGTCCATTTCGGTCACCAGACGCGCTTCTGGAACCCGCGGATGGCCCCGTACATCTACGGCCACCGCAACAAGATCCACATCATCAACCTCGAGAAGACGCAGCCGCTCTTCGAGGAGGCGCTGAAGTTCGTGCGCCAGCTGTCGGCCCGCCGCGGCACGATCCTGATGATCGGCACCAAGCGCCAGGCGCGCGAGGTGATCAATGCCGAGGCCCAGCGCTGCGGCATGCCCTTCGTCGACCAGCGCTGGCTGGGCGGCATGCTGACCAACTTCAAGACGGTCAAGGGCTCGCTGAAGAAGCTCAAGGACATGCAGGCGACCAAGGAAGCCGGCATCGAGCAGATGATCAAGAAGGAAGGCCTGATGTTCGAGCGCGAGCTGGCCAAGCTCGAGAAGGACATCGGCGGCATCCAGGACATGAACGCGCTGCCGGATGCGATGTTCGTGATCGACGTCGGCTACCACAAGATCGCCGTGGCCGAGGCCAAGAAGCTGGGCATCCCGGTGATCGGCATCGTCGACACCAACCACTCGCCGCAGGGCATCGACTACGTGATCCCGGGCAACGACGACTCGGCCAAGGCCGTGGCGCTGTATGCCCGCGCCATTGCCGACGCGGTGCTGGAAGGCAAGGCCAACGCGACCAACGAGGTCGTGGCCGCTGCCAGCGAGGGCGACGAGTTCGTCGAGGTCCGCGAAGAAGAAGCCTGAGCCGGCTTCCCTTGAACCACCGGCCGGCCGCGAGCCTTCGCGCCCGGCCGGTTTGCCAACCGAATCAGGAGAGTTGAAATGGCTGCTATCACCGCCGGCATGGTTGCCGAACTGCGCGCGAAGACCGACGCGCCGATGATGGAGTGCAAGAAGGCGCTGACCGAGGCCGAGGGCGACCTGGCCCGCGCCGAGGAGATCCTGCGCGTCAAGCTGGGCAACAAGGCCGGCAAGGCCGCTGCGCGCATCACCGCCGAGGGCGTGGTGTCGGCCGCCGTGGACGGCAGCACCGGCGCGCTGGTGGAGGTCAACTGCGAGACCGACTTCGTCTCCAAGAACGACGCCTTCCTCGCCTTCGTGAAGGCCTGTGCCGAACTGGTGGCCAAGGAAGCGCCGGCCGACGTGGCCGCGCTGTCGGCGCTGCCGCTGTCGATGGAGAGCTTCGGCCCCACCGTCGAGGACGTGCGCAAGGGCCTGATCGGCAAGATCGGCGAGAACATGACCATCCGCCGCTTCAAGCGCTACGCCGGCGGCGGCCAGCTGGCCCACTACCTGCACGGGACCCGCATCGGCGTGGTCGTCGAGTTCGACGGCGACGCGGTGGCGGCCAAGGACGTGGCGATGCACGTCGCGGCGATGAAGCCCGCGGCCCTGTCGTCGGCCGAGGTGCCGGCGGACGTGGTCGAGAAGGAGCGCAAGATCGCCACCGAGAAGGCGGCCGAGAGCGGCAAGCCGGCCGAGATCGTCGCCAAGATGGTCGAAGGCACGGTGCAGAAGTTCCTCAAGGAGGTCTCGCTGCTCGACCAGGTCTTCGTCAAGGCCGCCGACGGCAAGCAGACCGTGGGCGCGATGCTCAAGGACAAGGGCACCACGGTGAAGGGCTTCACCCTGTACGTGGTGGGCGAGGGCATCGAGAAGAAGGCCGACGACTTCGCCGCCGAAGTCGCCGCCCAGGTGGCCGCGGCCAAGAATGGCTGATGACCCACGCGTGGCCGCCGTTGCCGTCGGCCACGTGACTGGACGCATGGCCCGTCGCGTGCGGGCTGCGTCCGCCGCTGCCCAGACGCCGCGCGTGTTTCCGGCCGGAAACCGACTGTGAAGCCACCGGGGCCCTTGGCCCCGGGCGTTAGACTGCGCGCTGAACCGAACACCACCGTGCCCCAAGGGAGGGCCCCGCGCATGCCCGCGTACAAACGCATCCTGCTCAAGCTCTCCGGCGAGGCCCTGATGGGCGACGACGCCTACGGCATCAACCGCGCCACCATCGTGCGCATGGTGCGCGAGGTGCGCCAGGTCACGGACCAGGGCGTCGAGGTGGCCGTCGTCATCGGCGGCGGCAACATCTTCCGCGGTGTGGCCGGTGGGTCCGTGGGCATGGACCGCGCCACGGCCGACTACATGGGCATGCTGGCCACGGTGATGAACTCGCTGGCGCTGGCCGACACGATGCGCCAGGAAGGCATGACCGCGCGCGTCATGTCGGCCATCAGCATCGAGCAGGTGGTCGAGCCCTATGTGCGCCCGAAGGCGCTGCAGTACCTGGAGGAGGGCAAGGTCGTGGTGTTCGCGGCCGGCACCGGCAACCCCTTCTTCACCACCGACACCGCCGCGGCCCTGCGCGGCGCCGAGATCGGCGCCGAACTGGTGCTCAAGGCGACCAAGGTCGACGGCGTCTACACCGCCGACCCGGCCAAGGATCCCGACGCGAAGCGCTACGAGAACATCACGTTCGACGAGGCGATCGCACGCAACCTGCAGGTGATGGACGCGACGGCCTTCGCGCTGTGCCGCGACCAGAAGCTGCCGATCAAGGTGTTCAGCATCTTCAAGCCCGGTGCGCTGGAGCGCGTCGTGCGCGGCGAGAACGAGGGCACCCTGGTCCACGTCTGAACCCTGGAGCACGAGAGCAATGGCAGGCACCATTCCCGAGATCAAGCAGACCGCCGAGCACAAGATGGGCAAGTCGGTCGAGGCCCTCAAGGGCGAACTGGCGAAGATCCGCACCGGACGCGCCCACCCCGGCATCCTCGATCAGGTGCACGTGGAGTACTACGGCTCCATGGTGCCCATCAGTCAGGTGGCCAACGTGAGCCTGCTGGACGCACGCACGATCAGCGTCCAGCCCTGGGAGAAGGGCATGGGGCCGAAGATCGAGAAGGCCATCCGCGAGTCGGACCTCGGTCTGAACCCGGCGTCGCAGGGTGACCTGCTGCGCGTGCCGATGCCGGCACTGTCCGAGGAGCGGCGGCGCGACCTGACCAAGGTGGTGCGCCACACCGGAGAGGAAGCCAAGGTGGCCGTGCGTGCAGTGCGCCGCGAGGCCAACGACCACCTCAAGCGCCTGCTCAAGGACAAGCTGGCCACCGAGGACGACGAGCGCCGCGCGCAGGACGAGGTGCAGCGGCTCACCGATCGCACCATCGCCGAGATCGACCGCCTGGTGCAGGGCAAGGAAGCCGAGGTGATGGCGGTCTGATCCGCCATGTCGCCGATGCTCGAGTCCCTGATGCCCCCGGCGGCCGGCCCGCAGGCTGCCGAACCCCGCAGCGTGCCCCGGCACGTGGCCGTCGTGATGGACGGCAATGGCCGCTGGGCACGCCAGCGCTACATGCCGCGCTTCTTCGGCCACAAGGCCGGCGTCGACGTGCTGGTCAAGACCGTCAACGCCTTCGCCGACCGCGGCGTGGAGTACCTGACGGTCTTCGCCTTCTCGTCGGAGAACTGGAAGCGGCCGACCGAGGAGGTCTCCGGCCTGATGGGCCTGGTGCTGGTGGCGGTGTCGAAGTACCTCGCCAAGCTGGCGGGCGACGGCGTCCGCATCCGCATCATCGGCGACCGCTCCGCCGTGTCGGACAAGCTGCGCCAGGCCTGGGAGCATGCCGAGTCGCTGACCGAGAAGAACACGCGCATCACGCTGGCGGTGGCCTTCAACTACGGCGGGCGCTGGGACGTCGTGCAGGCGGCGCGGCAGGCCCTGGCCCAGGGCCTGCCGCCGGAACAACTCGACGAGGGCTGGCTGTCGCAGCACATGGCGCTGTCGTTCGCGCCCGACCCGGACCTGTTCATCCGCACCGGCGGCGAGATGCGGATCAGCAACTTCCTGCTCTGGCAGGCGGCCTACTCCGAGCTGTTCTTCACCGACTGCCTGTGGCCTGACTTCGGCGACGCCGAGATCGATGCGGCGCTGACGGCGTTCGCCCGGCGCGACCGGCGGTTCGGTGCCATCGACACTCGTCGCTGACATGACGCCGCTTTCCGCAGGCGCCAGGCGTTTGCCGCCCCCGTTGTCGACGGCAGCGGCCCCGGCGGCCGCAACCCGGACCTGACACGATGCTGGGCCAGCGCATCGTGACCGCCGTGGTGCTGCTGGCGGTGCTGCTGCCTGCGCTGTTCGCGCCCATGCCCTGGCCATTCGCCGCCCTCACGCTGGCCTTCGTGGCTGCTGCCGGGTGGGAGTGGGGCCGGCTCAACGGTCTGGCGGGGGGGCCTGCGCTCGGCCTGGGCGCGCTGACGGCCATGCTGGCCCTGTTGCTGGCCAGGGCGCAGCCCGCCGAGGGCTCCAGCACCGTCTGCCAGCTTGGCGCCCTGACTTGGCTGGTGGCGGGGGCGTTTGCGCTGCGCCAGGGGCCGGCCGGCTGGACGCGCTGGCCCCGCACCCTGCGGGTGGCGCTCGGGCCGCTGCTGCTGGCCGTGGCCTGGCTCGGCCTGGTGCGTGCACATGCCGAGGGCGTCGTGTTCCTGCTGTCGGTGATGTGCCTGGTCTGGGTGGCCGACATCGCCGCCTATGCCGGTGGCCGGGCCTTCGGACGCCACAAGCTCGCACCGTCGATCAGCCCCGGCAAGACCTGGGAAGGCGCGGTCAGCGGGGTGATCGGTGTGCTGCTGCTGGCGGCAGCCTGGTGGTGGTTCGACCGGCAGGTCGACACCGGCAGTGCGGGGCTGGCCACGCGACTGGTCGGCCATTTTGGCTTCGCCGGTGCGGCGGCGGTGCTGGTGCTGCTGTCGGCAGCCAGCGTGCTGGGCGATCTGGTGGAGTCGCTGGTCAAGCGCGCCGCCGGTGCCAAGGACAGCAGCCGCCTGCTGCCGGGTCATGGCGGCGTGCTCGACCGCATCGATGCGCTGCTGCCCGTTTTTCCCCTCGTCGCCGCGCTCGGCCTGTCCTGATGACCCGACAACGTCTTGCCATCCTTGGTGCCACCGGCTCGATCGGCGTGAGCACGCTCGACGTGGTCGCGCGCCACCCCGACCGCTACGAAGTCTTCGGCCTCACGGCCCAGCGGCGCGTCGACGAACTGCTGGCGCAGTGCCTGCGGTTCAGGCCGCGGTTGGCCGTGGTGCCTGACGACGCCGCGGCCGCGCGCCTGCGGGCCGGCCTGCAGGCGGCCGGCGTGCCCACCGAGGTGGCCGTCGGGCCTGGGGCGCTGTGTGACCTGGCGTCGCACCCGGAGGTCGACAGCGTGATGGCTGCCATCGTCGGCGCCGCGGGCCTGGCGCCTTGCCTGGCCGCCGCGCGCGCCGGCAAGCGCCTGCTGCTGGCCAACAAGGAGGCGCTGGTCGTCGGCGGCGCTTTCTTCATGGATGCGGTGCGCGCGGGCGGTGCCACGCTGCTGCCCATCGACAGCGAGCACTCGGCCATCTTCCAGTGCCTGCCGGAAGACCGCGACAGCTGGGCCAGCCGCATCGACCACATCGTGCTCACCGCCTCCGGCGGGCCCTTCCGCACGCGGGATCCCGCGTCGTTGCACGACGTGACGCCCGACGAGGCCGTGGCCCACCCGAACTGGGTCATGGGACGCAAGATCTCGGTGGATTCGGCCACGATGATGAACAAGGCGCTGGAGGTCATCGAGGCACACTGGCTGTTCAGCCTGCCGCCGGAGCGGATCCGGGTCGTCATCCACCCCCAGAGCATCGTGCACTCGATGGTGGTGTGCCGCGATGCGTCCGTGCTGGCGCAGCTGGGCACGCCGGACATGAAGGTGCCGATCGCGTATGGCCTGTCGTTCCCGGAGCGCATCGAGTCCGGCGCACCGGCGCTGGACTTCCTGTCGCTGAAGGCACTGACCTTCGAGCCGGCCACGCGCGAGCGGTTTCCGGGCCTGTTCCTGGCCTACGACGCGCTGTCCGGTCCCGAGGGCGCGTCGGCCGTGCTCAACGCCGCCAACGAGGAGGCCGTGGCGGCCTTCCTCGACGGAACCATCCGCTTCCCGCAGATTCACAGCGTCAATGCACGCACCGTGGATGCGATGGCACCGCGCATCGGGCGCCTGGCCGCGCTGGAGGACCTGATGGCACTGGACGCGCAGGCCCGTGCGCAGGCGCGCCTGGAGATCGGAGCGCTGACGCGATGATCAGCACCGTGCTGGCCTTCCTGCTCACGCTGGGCGTGCTCATCGTGGTGCACGAGTACGGCCACTACCGCGTGGCCGTCGCCTGCGGCGTGAAGGTGCTGCGCTTCTCCATCGGCTTCGGCCGGCCGCTGCTGCGCTGGCAGCGCGGCGAGACGGAGTTCGTGCTCTGTGCGCTGCCGCTGGGCGGCTACGTGCGCATGCTCGACGAGCGCGAGGACGGTGTGCTGCCCGGCGAGCGCGACCGTGCCTTCAACCGCAAGCCGCTGCGCCAGCGCACGGCCATCGTGGCCGCCGGGCCGTTGGCCAACCTGGGGCTGGCGGTGGTGCTGCTGGCGGCGTCGCAGTGGATCGGTGTGCAGGAGGCCAAGGCCGTGCTGGGCACGCCACTGGCCGGAAGCCTGGCGCAGGCGGCCGACCTGCGCGCCGGCGATTGGGTGCGCTCGGCCGCGCTGCCCGGTGGTGAGTGGGAGGACGTGGAGTCCATGGCCGACCTGCGCTGGCGCGTGACCCGCGCCGCGCTCGATGGCCAGCCGCTGCAGCTGATGCTCAGCGACCGGCAGGGCCACGGCAGCCGCACGGTGCTGCTGCCGCTGGATGCGCTCGAGACCAAGGACGTGGATGCCGCGGCGCTCCGCCGCATCGGCCTGGGTGCGCCCTTCAGCGACCCGGTGCTCGGTGACCTGCAACCCGGCGGGCCGGCGGCCCAGGCCGGCCTGGCCAAGGGCGACCGCGTGCTGGCGATCAATGGCGAGCCGGTGGGCGACGCACAGGCACTGCGCGAGCGCATCCGGGCCGCGGTGGTCGAAGGCCAGCCGCAGCGGCTGCTGTGGCGTGTCGAGCGGGCGGGGTCGGTGCGCGACATCACGGTCACGCCGCGTCTGGTGGACGACGGCGGGCAGCTCCGCGGCCGCATCGATGCCTACGTGGGCGCAGCCCCGGAGATGGTGACGGTACGGCGGGGTCCGGTGGATGGGCTGGCCCAGGGCCTGGCACGCACCTGGGAAATCTCCACCCTGACCGTGCGCATGATCGGCCGCATGCTGGTCGGCGAGGCCTCGGTGAAGAACCTCAGCGGGCCGCTGACGATCGCCGACGCGGCCGGCCAGTCGGTCGAGCGTGGTCTGGCCTACTACCTCGGCTTCCTGGCGCTGGTCAGCGTGAGCCTGGGCGTGCTGAACCTGCTGCCGCTGCCGATGCTCGATGGCGGACACCTGATGTATTATCTTTTCGAGGGTGTCACGGGCAGGCCGGTCTCCGAAGTCTGGCTTGCGCGGCTGCAGCGAGGCGGCATTGCCGTGCTGGTGGTCATGATGTCGGTGGCCCTGTTCAACGATGTGGCCCGGCTCCTCGGCCTGCACTGATCCCAACTCCATGTCGCTTCATTTTCCGTTCGGGCCGTTGCGCCCGGTCGCCACGGCCGTGGTGGCCGTCGCTGCCCTGTCTGTGCCCCTGCGGGCGCTGGCGGTCGAACCCTTCACGCTCAAGGACATCCGCGTCGAAGGCCTGCAGCGCGCCGACCCCGGCACGGTGTTCGCCGCGCTGCCGTTCCGCGTCGGCGAGACCTACACCGACGAGAAGGCCGCCGCTGCGCTGCGTGCCCTGTTCACCACCGGCCTGTTCTCCGACGTGCGCATCGAGATCGAGGACCAGACCGCGGTGATCATCGTGGCCGAACGGCCGGTGATCGCGCGCGTGAACTTCAGCGGGCTCAAGGAGTTCGAGTCCGAGCAGATGCTCAAGGCGCTGCGCGACGCCGGCATCGGCGAGGGGCTGCCCTTCGACAAGGCGCTGGTGGACCGCGCCGAGCAGGAGATCAAGCGTCAGTACCTCACGCGCAGCCTGTATGGCGCCGAGGTGGTGACGACGATCACGCCGATCGAGCGCAACCGCGTCAACGTGACCTTCACGATGACCGAGGGCGAGGCGGCGCGCATCCGCGAGATCCGCATCCTCGGCACCGAGGTCTTCGACGAGAAGACGCTGCTCGGCCAGCTGGAGCTGACCACCCCGGGCTGGCTGACCTGGTACACCAAGTCCGACCGCTACTCGCGCGCCGCCCTCAACGGCGACCTCGAAACCCTGCGCGCCTTCTACGTCGACCGCGGCTACCTGGAGTTCGCGGTCGAGTCCACGCAGGTCACCATCTCCCCCGACAAGCAGGACATCTCGATCGCGGTCTCGGTGCGCGAGGGACAGCGTTACACGGTCACTGGCGTGCGCCTGGAGGGCGACTTCCTGGGCCGTGAGGACGCCTTCCGGCAGCTGGTGGCCGTCCGTCCCGGCGAGGCCTACCGCGGTGCGGCCGTCACAGCCACACAGAAGTCGATGACCGACCTGTACGGGCTCTATGGCTACGCCTTCGCACGTGTCGAGGCGCGGCCCGAGATCGATCGCGCCAACGCCCAGGTCGTCGTCGTGTTCGCCGCCAACCCGCAGCGTCGCGTGTACGTGCGCCGCATCGACGTGGCAGGCAACACGCGCACCCGCGACGAGGTCGTGCGGCGCGAGTTCCGGCAGCTGGAGTCGGCCTGGTACGACGGTGCGCGCATCAAGCTCTCCCGCGACCGCGTCGACCGCCTGGGCTACTTCTCCGAGGTCGACGTCGAGACCCGCGAGGTGCCGGGCGCGCCCGACCAGGTCGACCTCGTCGTCAAGGTCAAGGAAAAGCCCACCGGCAACCTGCTGATCGGCGCCGGCTTCTCCAGCTCGGAGCGCCTGTCGCTGACCGCGTCGGTCAAGCAGGACAACGTCTTCGGCTCTGGCAACTACCTGGGCGTGGAGCTCAACACCAGCAAGTCCTCGCGCAGTTTCGAGTTCAGCACGGTGGAGCCGTACTTCACCGTCGACGGCGTGTCGCGCGCACTGTCGCTCTTCTACCGCACGACCCGCCCCTTCAACAGCCTGGGCGACAAGTACCAGATCGCCACGCCGGGGGCGTCGATCCGCTTCGGTGTGCCGTTCTCCGAGTACGACACCGTGTTCATGGGCATCGGCTGGGAGCGCACCAAGATCGGCGCCACGGCCGGCATCCCCAACAGCTACTTCCTGTACCGGCAGGCCTTCGGCGAGAGCAGCACCGCCTGGCCGTTGACCATCGGCTGGGCGCGGGATGCACGCGACAGTGCGCTGGCGCCCACCAGCGGCCGTTTCCTGCGCGTCAACCTTGAGGCCAGCCTCTGGGGCGACGTGCGCTACCTGCGCAACAACCTGCAGGCGCAGCAGTACTTCCCCTTCGGCACCCAGTATTCGCTGATGCTCAATGCCGAGATCGGCTGGGGCAAGGGCCTGGGCAGTCGACCGTACCCGCTGTTCAAGAACTTCTATGGCGGCGGCCTGGGCTCGGTGCGGGTGTTCGAGCAGAGCTCGCTCGGCGTGATCGACCCCACCGGCGCCTTCATCGGCGGGGCGCGCAAGTTCAACGCCAACGCCGAGTTCTACGTGCCGGTGCCCGGCGGTGGCAATGACAAGACGCTGCGCCTGTTCGCCTTCACCGACGTCGGCAACGTCTGGCGCGAGGGCGAGCCCATCGAGGCCCGTTCGCTGCGCGCGTCGGCCGGCATTGGCCTGAACTGGCTGTCGCCCGTGGGCCCGCTGCGCCTGAGCTGGGGTACCCCGGTGAAGTACCAGCCCAACGATAGAATCCAGAAGTTCCAATTCCAGATCGGGACCGCTTTCTGATGAACCTGACGACCCTCAAGACTTTGGCCTGCACGGTGCTGGTCGCCGGGGCCACGACACTGGCGGGCGCCCAGGAGCTGAAGATCGGCTACATCAACGGCGAACGCGTGCTGCGTGAGTCCACGCCGGCCAAGGCGGCGCAGGCCAAGCTCGAAGCCGAGTTCGGCAAGCGCGAGCGCGAACTGGCCGACGACGCCAACCGCCTGAAGGCCGCGGCCGACCGCCTGGACAAGGAGGCGCCCACGCTGTCCGAGGCCGAACGCACGCGCCGCCAGCGCGAGCTGATCGAGCAGGACCGCGACCTGCAGCGCAAGCGCCGCGCCTTCCAGGAAGACCTGAACCAGCGCAAGAACGAAGAGCTGGCCAACGTGGTCGAGCGTGCCAACAAGGTCATCAAGCAGATCTTCGACGGCGAGAAGTACGACCTGATCGTCCAGGACGGCGTGGTCTTTGCCGGCCCGCGGGTGGACATCACCGACAAGGTCATCCGCACCCTGAACAACGCCGCCGGCGGCAAGTGACCCCTGCGTCTGCGATGCTGACGATCAGCGTCGCCGAAATCGCCGCCCTGGTCGGCGGCGAGGTGCAGGGCGATGGCGGCCTGGCCTGCGATCGCATCGGTCCGCTGGCCACGGCCGACGGCGCCACCGTCAGCTTCCTCTCCCATCCGCGCTACCGCGCGCAGCTCGACGCCAGCGGCGCGGGATGCGTGCTCGTGCAGCCGGAACTGCGCGACGCGGTGGGCGAGCGCCCCGCGTCGGTGCTGGTGGCCGACCCTTACCACGCTTTTGCACTGCTGACGCAATGGTGGGCGCGGCAGGTGCGGCCCGCAGTGGTTCCGGGTGTGCACCCCAGCGCCGTGGTGGAAGCCGGCGCGGTGGTCCATGCCGAGGCCCATGTGGGGCCGCTGGCCTACGTCGGCCCGGGAGCGCGCATCGACCGCGGCGCCGTCGTGTCGGCTCAGGCCCACGTCGGCCGGGATGCCGCCGTCGGTGAATGGACGCGGCTGATGCCGCGCGCCACGCTGCTGGACGGTTGCCGCATCGGCGCACGCGGGCTGGTGCACGGCGGTGCGGTGATCGGCGCCGACGGTTTCGGCTTCGCGCCGCACGGCGGGCAGTGGGTCAAGATCGAGCAGCTGGGCACGGTGCGCATCGGCGACGACGTGGAGATCGGCGCCAACACCTGCATCGACCGCGGCGCGCTCGAGGACACCGTGATCGAGGACGGCGTCAAGCTCGACAACCTGGTGCAGATCGGCCACAACGTGCGGGTCGGCGCGCACAGCGCCTTTGCCGGCTGCGTCGGCGTGGCCGGCAGCGCGAGGATCGGCCGCCACTGCACGGCCGGCGGCGGCGCCATCATCCTCGGCCATCTGGAGCTGGTGGACCACGTGCACGTGACCGCGGCCACGGTGATCACGCGGTCCATCCTCAAGCCCGGCCAGTACAGCGGCCTGTTCCCCTTCGACGACAATGCCGCCTGGGAGAAGAACGCTGCCACGCTGCGGCAGCTGCACACCCTGCGCGAGCGCCTGCGTGCGTTGGAGAAGAAGACATGACGACCCCGATCCTGGACATCCACAAGATCCTCAAGAAGCTGCCCCACCGCTACCCCATCCTGCTGGTGGACCGCGTGGTGGAGTTCGAGAAGGACGTCCGCATCAAGGCGCTGAAGAACGTCACCTACAACGAGCCGTACTTCATGGGGCACTTCCCGGCCCGGCCGGTGATGCCTGGCGTGCTGATGCTCGAGGCGCTGGCGCAGACCTCGGCGCTGCTGTCGTTCGAGTCGATGGGGCAGGAGCCGGGCGACGACACGGTGGTCTACTTCGTCGGCATCGACGGCGCCCGCTTCAAGCGGCCCGTCGAGCCCGGTGACCAGCTGATCCTGGAGGCCACCATCGAACGCGTGCGCGGCGGCATTCACAAGTACAAGGCACGCGCCAGCGTCGACGGTGAGACCACCGTCGAGGCCGAGCTGATGTGCACGATGCGCAAGATCGCCTGAGGGCCTGCGGCATGGCCCGCCTGCACCCCACCGCGCTCATCGATCCCGCTGCAGACCTGCACACGAGTGTGGAGGTCGGCCCCTACGCGGTGATCGGCGCCGGCGTGCGCGTGGGCGAGGGCACGCGCATCGGCGCCCACTGCGTGCTGGAAGGGCCGATGACGCTGGGCCGTGACAACGTCGTGCATGCCCATGCGGCCCTGGGCTGCACCCCGCAGGACAAGAAGTACGCCGGCGAACCCACCGAACTGCACATCGGTGACGGCAACACCATCTTCCAGTTCTGCACCTTCAGCCGTGGCACGGTGCAGGACGGGGGCGTCACCCGCGTTGGTGACCGCAACTGGATCATGGCCTACGTGCACATCGCGCACGACGTGCAGCTGGGCCACGACACCATCCTGGCCAACAACGCCACGCTGGCAGGCCACGTGCACGTGGGCGACTGGGCCATCGTCGGCGGACTGACGGGCGTGCACCAGTTCTGCAAGATCGGCGCGCACGCCATCACCGGCTTCCAGAGCCACGTGTCGCAGGACGTGCCGCCGTTCATGACCGTCAGCGGCAACCCGCTGGCGGTGCACGGCGTCAACCTCGAGGGCCTGCGGCGGCGCGGCTTCTCGCGCGAGCGCATCGCGCAGGTCCGCCAGATGCACCGGTTGCTCTACCGCGACGGCCTGACGCTGGAGGCGGCCAAGGCCGCCATCGGCGCGCTGCGTGGCACGGTCGACGGCGGCGACGGCGACCTGGCCCTGCTGCTGGACTTCCTCGAGGCCTCGACGCGCGGCATCGTGCGATGAAGCTCGCGATGGTGGCGGGCGAGGCGTCCGGCGACCTGCTGGCCAGCCTGCTCATCGGCGGCCTGCGTGCACACTGGCCCACGCTGGCGCTCGCTGGTGTCGGCGGGCCGAAGATGGTGGCGCAAGGCTTCGAGGCCTGGTGGTCCAGCGAGCGGCTGGCCGTGCGCGGCTACGTCGAGGTGCTGCGGCACTACCGCGGCCTCAAGCGCCTGCGCGACGAACTCGGCGACCGTCTTCTCGCCGAGCGGCCGGCGGCCTTCATCGGTGTCGACGCCCCCGACTTCAACCTGGGCCTGGAGGCGCGGCTGAAGGCTGCGGGCATTCCGGCGATCCACTTCGTCTGCCCGTCGATCTGGGCCTGGCGGGGCGGCCGCGCGAAGAAGATGGTGGCCAGCTGCGATCACGTGCTGTGCCTGTTCCCGTTCGAGCCGGCGCTGTTGCGGCAGCACGGCGTGGCGGCCACCTTCGTCGGCCATCCGCTGGCCGATGCGATTCCGCTCGACCCGCCGCGCGCCGCCGCACGTGCCGCCTTGGGCCTGGCGGACGACGCCGCCGTGGTGGCGGTGCTGCCCGGCAGCCGGGCCTCGGAGATCCGCACCATCGCCCCGACCTTCCTCCAGACCGCCGTCCGGCTGCAGCGTGAACGGCCGGCCCTGCGCTTCGTGCTGCCGGTGGCACCCGGCCTCGGCCCCTTGGTCGATCCGCTGATCGCCGAACATGCGCCGGGCCTGGACCTGCTGCGCCTGGAGGGCCGGTCGCACGAAGCCCTGGCGGCCTGCGATCTGACGCTGATCGCCAGCGGCACGGCCACGCTGGAGGCGGCGCTGTTCAAGCGGCCGATGGTCATCGGCTACCGCATGCACCCGCTGAGCTGGCAGCTGATGAAGCGCATGGCCTACCAGCCGTGGGTCGGCCTGCCCAACATCCTCGCGCGCGAGTTCCTGGTGCCGGAGCGCATTCAGGACGCCTGCACGCCGGCGCAGCTGGCGGTCGACGTGCTCGTCGGCCTGGACGACGCGGCGCGCGCCGACCGGCTGCGCGCACGGTTCACGGCCATGCACCACGAACTGCGCCGCGACACGGCCACCGCTGCCACACGGGCGATCGCCGAGGTGCTGCATGCCTGAGCGCCGGCGCGCGGCCACCGTGCCGCAGCAGCTGGGCCTCGACTGGTCGGTACCGGGTCTGGTGGCCGGCGTCGACGAAGCCGGCCGTGGCCCGCTGGCCGGGCCGGTGGTGGCGGCGGCGGTGATCCTCGACGACCAGGCGCCGGTGCGCGGCCTGGCCGACTCGAAGGCGTTGACTGCATTGCGGCGCGAGCGCCTGTTCGACGAGATCCACGCCAAGGCGCTGGCGCTGTGCATCGCCGAGGCCAGCGTGGAGGAGATCGACCGCCTGAACATCCTGCAGGCCACGCTGCTGGCGATGCGGCGCGCGGTGGAGGGCCTGCGTCTGACGCCCAAGCAGGTGCTGGTGGACGGCAACCGGCTGCCGGTGCTCAAGGTGCCGGCGACGGCCATCGTGAAGGGCGACGCCACCGTCCCGGCCATCTCGGCGGCGTCGATCCTGGCCAAGGTGCATCGCGACCGGCAGTGCGCGGCGCTGCATGCGCAGTGGCCACAGTACGGTTTCGACGGCCACAAAGGCTACCCGACGGAGGCGCACCTGGCCGCACTGCGCGCCCACGGCCCGTGCCCGGCACACCGGCGCAGCTTCGGCCCGGTGCGAGCGGCAGGAGGTCAGGCGTGAACACGCGCTGGATCACGTCGCGCGACAACCCGCACCTGGTGCGCCTGCGCAAGCAGTTGCGCAGCCCAGGCGGCTACCGCAGCACCAGCCAGGTCTGGCTGGAAGGCGACCACCTGTGCCGGGCCGCCGTGCAGCGCGGCCGGGCCTTGCCGCAGCTGTTCGTGACCGAGGCGATGGCGCACACGCATGCCGACCTGGTGTCCGTGGCCGCCGACGTGGTGCTGCTGCCACCCGCGCTGTTCGACGGACTGAGTGCGCTGGAATCGCCCGCCGGCCTGGCCGCGCTGATCGACCTGCCCGCCGGTGCGGCCCCCGAACCCGCGACGCCGAGTGTCGTGCTCGACGGCCTGCAGGACGCCGGCAACGTGGGCAGCATCCTGCGCAGTGCCGCGGCCCTGGGCGTGCGCCAGGTGCTGGCGCTCAAGGGTACGGCGGCCTTGTGGTCGCCCAAGGTGCTGCGGGCTGGCATGGGGGCGCACTTCGGCCTGCGCCTGGTCGAAGGACTGACGGTGGACGATCTGGACGGCCTGGCGCTGCCCCTGGTGGCCACCAGCAGCCACGCCAGTGGCACGTTGCCTGCCGCCGATCTGCCGTCGCCCTGTGCCTGGGTGCTGGGACACGAAGGGCAGGGCGTGTCGGCGGATCTGATGGCCCGCTGCAGCCTGATCGTGCGCATCCCGCAGCCCGGTGGCGAGGAGTCGCTGAACGTGGCCGCCGCCGCGGCCATCTGCTTCTACGAAAGCCTGCGCAGGCTTCAGTAGACCAGCCGCTCCGGCTGGATGTCGCGCAGGATGGTGGTGGCGATCTCCTCGATCGACTTGTGCGTCGAACTCAGCCAGGGGATGCCGGCGCGGCGCATCATCGCCTCCGCATCACGCACCTCCTGCCGGCAGTTCTCCAGCGCCGCATAGCGGCTGCCGGGCCGCCGCTCGTGGCGGATCTGCGCCAGCCGTGCCGGGTCGATGGTCAGCCCGAAGCACTTGGGCTTGTACGGTGCCAGCGACGAAGGCAGTTCGTTGCGCTCGAAGTCCTCGGGGATCAGCGGGTAGTTGGCCGCCTTGATGCCGTGCTGCATCGCCAGGTAGAGGCTGGTGGGCGTCTTGCCGCTGCGGCTGACGCCGACCAGGATCACGTCGGCGATGTCCAGGTTGCGGGCGCTCTGCCCGTCGTCGTGCGCCAGCGCGAAGTTGATGGCCTCGATGCGCTCGGTGTACTCGTGGCTCTTGCTGACGTCGGAGAAGCGGCCGACGCGGTGGTTGCTCTTGACGCCGAACTCGGCCTCCAGCGGCTCGACGAAGGTGCGGAACATGTCCATCACCAGGCCCTTGCAGTCGTCGGCCTGGAGCGTGTCGCGCACTGCCTCGTTGACCAGGGTGGCGAAGACGATGGGCCGCTTGCCCTCGCGCTCGAAGGTGCGGTTGATCTCGTCGACCACCTGGCGCGCCTTCTCGATGCTGTCGATGAAGGGCCGGCGCACGTGCCGCGGCTGGGTCGGGAACTGGGCGAGGATGGAGTTGCCGAAGGTCTCGGCGGTGATGCCGGTGCCGTCCGAGACAAAGAACACGGTGCGATGGGGCATGGCGCGGTCAGCCTTCGTCGGCGTGAGATCGGCCGATGATAGGGCGCCGTCCGGCGTTATCCTTGCGGCCATGCACGCGTCGATCCCCGCCGTGAACCGCCGCAGCCGACAAGCAGAATCACCAAGTGCTGCCGTCGCTGGTTCGCCCCGGGACGCGGGAGCCCCCGTTTTTTCACATCACGGAGTTTTCCCATGTCTCAGGCCTCCCTGGCGACCGCCCTGGTCGTTCCGTTCGAACAACTGAGGATGACCGACGTCGAGGTGGTGGGCGGCAAGAACGCCAGCCTCGGCGAGATGATCAGCCAGCTGGCCCACGCCGGCGTGCAGGTGCCGGGCGGCTTCGCCACCACTGCGCACGCCTTCCGCGAGTTCCTGCGCGAAGGGGGCCTCACCGAGCGCATCGACGCCCTGCTGACGAAGCTGGACGTGGACGACGTGCGAGCGCTCACCGAGGCCGGCGCACAGATCCGCCAGTGGGTGGTGGACACGCCGTTCCCGGCGGCGCTGGAGCAGGCGGTGCGCGAGGAGTTCGTGCGCCTGACGGCCGACCACCCGGGCGCCACCTTCGCCGTGCGCTCGTCGGCCACCGCCGAGGACCTGCCCGATGCCTCGTTCGCCGGCCAGCAGGAAACCTTCCTCAACGTGGAGGGCATCGACGACATCCTGCACAAGATGAAGGAGGTCTTCGCGTCGCTGTACAACGACCGCGCGATCTCCTACCGCGTGCACAAGGGTTTCGCGCATGCCGATGTGGCCCTGTCGGCCGGCGTGCAGCGCATGGTGCGCTCCGACCTCGGCGCCGCCGGCGTGATGTTCACCATCGACACCGAGTCGGGCTTCTCCGACGTGGTCTTCATCACCTCCAGCTATGGCCTTGGCGAGATGGTGGTGCAGGGTGCGGTGAACCCCGACGAGTTCTACGTGCACAAGCCGATGCTGCAGGCCGGCAAGTTCCCGGTCATCCGCCGCGGCCTGGGCAGCAAGCTGCAGCGCATGACCTTCGCGTCGGCCGGCCAGCGGGCCGACCACGGCCGCCTGGTGCACGTGGAGGACACGCCGCCGGAGCAGCGCAACCGCTACTCGATCACCGACGCCGACGTGATCCAGCTCGCGAAGTACGCGCTGATCATCGAGCAGCACTATGGCCGGCCGATGGACATCGAGTGGGGCAAGGACGGCCAGGACGGCCAGCTCTACATCCTGCAGGCGCGGCCGGAAACGGTGAAGAGCCAGGCCGCCGGCAAGGTGGAGCACCGCTACAAGCTCAAGGGCGACCCCCACAAGCGCAGCACCGTGCTGACCGAGGGCCGCGCCATTGGCCAGAAGGTGGGCACCGGCACCGTGCGCATCGTGCACAGCCCGGCGGAGATGGACAAGGTGCAGCCCGGGGACGTGCTGGTGGCCGACATGACCGACCCCAACTGGGAGCCGGTGATGAAGCGCGCCAGCGCCATCGTCACCAACCGCGGCGGCCGCACCTGCCACGCCGCCATCATCGCGCGCGAACTCGGCATCCCGGCGGTGGTGGGCTGCGGCCACGCCACCGACGCGCTGCAGGACGGCGCGCTGGTCACCGTGGCCTGCTCCGAGGGCGACACCGGCTATGTCTTCGACGGCCTGCTGGAGACCGAGGTCACCGAGGTGCGGCGAGGCGAGATGCCGTACTGCCCGATCAAGATCATGATGAACGTCGGCAACCCGACGCTGGCCTTCGACTTCGCGCAGGTCCCGAACGCCGGGGTCGGCCTGGCGCGGCTCGAGTTCATCATCAACAACAACATCGGGGTGCACCCCAAGGCCATCCTCGACTACCCCAACATCGACCCGGAGCTGAAGAAGGCGGTGGAATCGGTGGCGCGCGGCCACGCCTCGCCGCGGGCCTTCTACGTCGACAAGCTGGCCGAGGGCGTGGCCACCATCGCCGCCGCCTTCTGGCCCAAGCCGGTGATCGTGCGCCTGTCGGACTTCAAGAGCAACGAGTACCGCAAGCTGATCGGCGGCACCCGCTACGAGCCGGACGAAGAGAACCCGATGCTGGGCTTCCGCGGTGCCAGCCGCTACATCAGCGGCGAGTTCCAGGACGCCTTCGCGATGGAGTGCGAGGCGCTCAAGCGTGTGCGTCAGGACATGGGGCTGACCAACGTCGAGATCATGGTGCCCTTCGTGCGCACGGTCAGCCAGGCCGAGCGCGTCAAGCAGATGCTGGCCGAGCGCGGCCTCAGGCGCGCGGCCGAGGGCGGCGACAGCGGCCTGCGCCTGATCATGATGTGCGAGGTGCCCAGCAACGCCATCCTGGCCGAGCAGTTCCTGGAGCACTTCGACGGCATGTCCATCGGCTCCAACGACCTGACCCAGCTCACGCTGGGCCTGGACCGCGACAGCGGGCTGGAGCAGCTGGCGCACGACTTCGACGAGCGCGACCCGGCGGTCAAGGCGCTGATCTCGCGCGCCATCACGTCCTGCCGGGCCACCGGCAAGTACGTCGGCATCTGCGGCCAGGGGCCCAGCGACCACGCGGACTTCGCCGAGTGGCTGGCGGCCGAAGGCATCGTGTCGATCTCGCTGAACCCGGACACCGTGGTCGACACCTGGCAGCGGTTGGCCAAGGGCTGAACACCGCCCACGGGCACGCTGCGGGAAATCCGGCCCCGGGGAAACGCGGGGTCGGGCCCTCTGCGTCAGAACGCCGTAAGACGCCGGGCCAACAGTGCCGAGGGCGGCCCTGGCCATGGCGGCCGGCGCACCCCGATGGGCCCGCGGCCCGATGCTCACTGTCCTCAACGTCCTGCAACTCGTGCTCTACATCGCCCTGCTGGCCCTGGCCGGGCAGGGCTTGCTGTACCTGCTGGCCGGGCCGGCGCGCGAGCACAACCTGTTCTACCAGCTGCTGCGCGTCGTTGGCCGGCCGTTCACCGGCACCTTGAGGCGGTTGACGCCGGCGCAGGTGTCGGACCGGCAGGTCGGCCTGCTGACCTTCGTGATGCTGGCGCTGGCCTACGTGGTGGTCACGATCGAGAAGGTGCGCTGGTGCGTGCGCATCGGCGTGGAACAGTGCCGATGATGGAAGCGCTCGGGCTGCGATGGCTGCGCTGGCGGGCTTTGGTGATGCTCGCGCTGGGCCGTCCGGCGGCGGCGCTGGCGCTGTTCGACCGGCTGCTGGCCCGTTGTCCGGCCGATCGCCATGCCCAGGCCAGCCGCGCCCATCTGCTGGCCGCATCCGGTCGGCTGGCCGAGGCCGAGACGGCATACATGCAGCTGCTCGGCGATGCTCCGGTGGACGCGGCGTCCTGGTTCAACCTGGGCTGGGTCCGTGAGCAGCGCGGTGACGACGCGGGCGCCATCGCCGCCTTCACCCGCGCCACCGAGGTGGACGCCCGTCTGGACCGCGCCTGGTTCGGCCTCGGCCAGGCCCTGTGGCGTCAGCGGCAGTACGACGGCGCCGCGCAGGCGCTGGAACGGAACACGGCATTGCAGCCGATGAGCCCGCATGGCTGGGTGGCACTGGCCCAGGTGCACCAGGCCCGCGGCCGGCCGGACGAAGCCGAGCGCATCGTGCATCACCTGCAGGGCTTCGAGCCGCGCGCAGCGGCGGCGCTGCAGCGCACGCTCGGGCCGATGCCGGCCGGTTGATCACCCCACGGCCTCGAGCGAGCACCTGGCTGCACGACACAACAAGACGACCGAGGAGGACACCCTTGACCGCGAGCGAACACCACCGCGCCTACTGGCGCAGCAACCTGCGCCTGACGACGGTGCTGATGGCCGTCTGGTTCGTGGTCAGCTTCGTCGTCGCCTACTTCGCGCGCGAACTCAGCTTCGACTTCTTCGGCTGGCCCTTCAGCTTCTGGGTTGCGGCCCAGGGGGCCCTGGTGGTCTACGTGCTGATCATCGGCGTCTACGCGCGCACGATGAACCGGCTCGACCAAGAGCACGGCGTGGCCGAGGACGAGTGAGATGAGCCGCCCCGCCACCGGCTCCGCAGCGGCCGCCAACCGCGCCTTCAAGGCCCAGCTCAACCGCGTCTACGGCTGGTACACCGGGGGCTTCATCGCCTTCGTCATCGTGCTCGCGGTGCTGGAGGTGCTGGGCCTGCCGCGCACCTGGATCGGCCTGATCTTCCTGCTCGCCACCGTGGCGCTGTACGCCGGGATCGGCGTCATGAGCCGCACCTCCGACGCGTCGGAGTACTACGTGGCCGGCCGCCGCGTGCCGGCGATCTACAACGGCATGGCCACCGGGGCCGACTGGATGAGCGCCGCCTCCTTCATCGGCATGGCCGGCACCTTGTACCTGACCGGTTACGGCGGGCTCGCCTTCATCATGGGCTGGACCGGCGGCTACGTGCTGGTGGCGCTGTTCCTCGCACCCTACCTGCGCAAGTTCGGCCAGTTCACGATCCCCGATTTCCTGGGCGCGCGCTACGAGGGCAACACCGCGCGCTTCATCGGCATCTTCGCCGCCATCCTCTGCTCCTTCACCTACGTGGTGGCGCAGATCCTCGGCGTGGGGGTCATCACCGCCCGACTGACGGGGCTGGAGTTCACGATCGGCGTCTTCGTCGGCCTGGGCGGCATCCTGGTGTGCTCCTTCCTCGGCGGCATGCGTGCCGTCACGTGGACGCAGGTGGCGCAGTACATCATCCTCATCATCGCCTACATGATCCCGGTGGTCTGGCTGTCGGTGAAGCAGACCGGCGTGCCGGTGCCGCAGGTGGTCTACGGCGCGCAGCTGCAGAAGGTCACGGCGCTGGAGCAGAAGCTGCTGGACGACCCGAAGGAACGCGAGGTGATCGCGCTGTACCAGGCGCAGGCCGACGACTACGCCCGGCGGCTGCAAGACGTGCCCGCCGCGCTGACCGCCGCGCGCAGCACCGCGGAGGCCGAGCTGGCGGCGCTGAAGGCCGAGAACGCGCCAGTGGCGCAGATCCAGGCCGCGGAACGCGCGTTGTCGCGCCTGCCCGGCAACGAGACCGAGGCTGCGGAGGCCTGGTCTGCAGCCCGCGCCACCGCCGAATCGCGCGCCCGCCCGCTGGCTGGCATGCCGCGGCATGCGCAGCAGTTCGCCGGCGACCCGGACGGCACGCCGCAGGAGCAGGCGGCGTTCGACGTCTCCCGGCGCAATTTCCTGGCCCTGGTGTTCTGCCTGATGCTGGGCACGGCGGCGCTGCCGCACATCCTGATGCGCTACTACACCACGCCGTCGGTGAAGCAGGCGCGCGAGTCGGTCACCTGGTCGCTGTTCTTCATCTTCATGCTCTACGTCACTGCGCCGGCGCTGGCCGTACTGGTGAAGTACGAGATGTTCAGCCTCGTGGTGGGCACGCCGTTCGACCAGCTGCCGCAATGGATCGCCGACTGGCACCGCGTGGATCCGGCACTGCTGACGGTGACCGACATCAACAAGGACGGCATCCTGCAGCTCGGCGAGATGAAGATCGGCGGCGACATCATCGTGCTGGCCACGCCGGCCATCGCCGGGCTGCCCTACGTGGTCTCGGGCATGGTGGCCGCCGGCGGCCTGGCGGCGGCGCTGTCCACCGCAGACGGCCTGCTGCTGACCATCGCCAACGCGCTGTCGCACGACATGTACTACAAGATGATCGACCCCAACGCGTCCACCGCGCGCCGGGTCGCCATCTCCAAGGCGCTGCTGCTGGTGGTGGCGGTGGCCGCGGCGTCCGTGGCGGCCCAGCGGCCTGCGGACATCCTGTTCCTGGTGTCGGCGGCGTTCTCGTTCGCCGCCGCCGCGTTCTTCCCGGCGCTGACGCTGGGCATCTTCTGGAAGCGCGCCAGCAAGTGGGGTGCCATCTGCGGCATGGTCGCGGGCCTGGGCATCACCTTCTACTACATGGCCGTGACGCACCCGTGGCTGCGGGGCGTCTTCGGCATCACGTCGCCGGTAGAGCTCTGGTGGGGCATCCAGCCGATCGCCGCCGGGGTCTTCGGTGTGCCCCTGGGTTTCGCCGTCATCCTCGTCGTCAGTCTGCTGACGCCGCCGCCGCGGCCCGAGGTGCAGGCGCTGGTGGAGCACGTGCGCTACCCCAACCTGGACGGCCTGGCGCGCTGACAGGCCCCGGGCCGCCCTGGCGGGCCGGGTGGCAGGTGCCACAGCCTGCCCGTGCTATGATCGCGGGCTTTCCCCTTGCCGCACCCATGCCGACGCACCGGGGCGGCTTCCCCGCGCAGGCCATCCTGGCCGGCCGGAATCCACAAGGAGTGTTCATGCGTCATTACGAGATCGTTCTGCTGATCCATCCGGATCAGAGCGAACAGGTTCCGGCCATGCTGGAGCGTTACAAGGGCATCGTCACCGCCGCCGGCGGCTCGGTGCACCGTGTCGAGGACTGGGGTCGGCGCCAGCTGGCCTACATGATCCAGAAGCTGGCCAAGGCGCACTACCTGTGCCTGAACATCGAGTGCAGCAAGGAAACCCTTGCCGAGCTCGAGACCGGCTTCCGCTTCAACGACGCCGTGCTGCGCCACATGACCATCGCCCGCAAGAAGGCCGAGACGGCCCCGTCGGTGATGATGAAGGCCGTCGAGCGCGAGGAGGCCCGCAAGGCCGCCAGCCAGCAGGAGGCCGCGGCCTGAGGACGGCGACCGCGCCTGCCGCACGCACGTGAACCGGCTGCTGTTGTCGGGTTCGCTGCTGCAGCGGGGCGCACCGCGGTTCACCCCCGCCGGGCTGCCCGCCCTGGACCTGCTGATCCAGCACCAGTCCACGGTCGAACAGGCCGGCCACCCGCGCCAGCTCTCCCTGGAGATGAAGGCGCAGGCGGTGGGGGAGGTCACCGCGGTCCTGGCGGCGATGCCGCTGGGCAGGCAAGCCCGGTTCGCCGGCTTCCTGGCATCGGCCCGCAACGGGCGCGGCTGGCTGTTCCACGTGACCGAGGTCGAACCTGCAGACGACGCCGTCTGACCTGTTCACCCCATCGAATTCCGATCCGGATCCATTTTCAGGAGATACCCAATGGCACCCCCCCGTGGCAAAGGCCGTTTTGGCAAGGACAAGAAGCCCAAGCGCAACAGCCAGTCGCTGCTGTTCCGCCGCAAGCGCTTCTGCCGCTTCACCGTCGCCGGCGTCGAAGAGATCGACTACAAGGAGATCGACGTGCTGCGTGACTTCATCGGCGACAACGGCAAGATCACGCCGGCGCGCCTGACGGGCACGCGCGCGATCTACCAGCGCCAGCTGACCACCGCCATCAAGCGCGCGCGCTTCCTGGCCCTGCTGCCCTACAGCGACCAGCACAAGGTCTAAGAGGAGAACGGCATGCAAGTGATCCTGCTGGAAAAGATCGGCACCCTGGGTAACCTGGGCGACATCGTCAAGGTCAAGGACGGCTACGCCCGCAACTACCTGATCCCGACCAAGCGCGCCCGCCGCGCCACCGAGGCCGCGATCAAGGAGTTCGAGCAGAAGCGCGCCGACCTGGAGAAGGCCGCCGCCGAGAAGCTGGCCGCCGCGCAGGCCCTGGGCGACAAGATGAGCGGCAAGACCGTGACCATCGCGCAGAAGGCCGGTGTCGACGGCCGCCTGTTCGGCTCCGTCACCAACGCCGACATCGCCGAGGCCCTGGGCAAGCTGGGCTTCGAGGTGGCCAAGTCGCAGGTGCGCCTGGCCACCGGCCCCCTGAAGGCCGTGGGCGAGTACACCGTGGCCGTGGCGCCGCACACCGACGTCGTGGTCGACGTGACGGTGGCGGTCACCCCGCTGGCGGACTGACTGGCGCGACCAGGCGGTTCGATGCACACTCGGGGCTTCTGCCCCGATCCGAGGGCTGGCTGACGCCGGCACTCCACCCGAGAGGGCCGGCTCACGCCGGCCCTTTGCTTTTCGGGGCTGGCGTTGTCCCCACCGTGACCACCGGCTGTCCACAGGTTTGTCCCCATGTCCCTGCTGAGCCCCTCCCGCAAAGACGGCGCCGAACGCGACGACGAGGTGGCGCGCCTGCGCGTGCCGCCGCACTCCAACGAGGCCGAGCAGAGCGTGCTTGGCGGCCTGCTGCTGGACAACCTGGCCTGGGACCGCGCCGCCGATCTGCTGACCGAAGGCGACTTCTACCGCCTGGAGCACCGGCTGATCTACGGCGCCATCGGCACGCTGATCGCCGCCAGCAAGCCAGCCGACGTGATCACCGTCTTCGAGCAGTTGCAGGGCCTGGGCAAGGGCGAGGACGTCGGCGGCCTGGCCTACCTGAACGCACTGGCGCAGAGCGTGCCCAGCGCGGCCAACCTGCGTCGCTACGCGGAAATCGTGCGCGAGCGCGCCATCCTGCGCAAGCTGATCGCCACCAGCGACGAGATCGCCACCAACGCCTTCAACCCGCAAGGCCGCGCGGTGGCGCAGCTGCTGGACGAGGCCGAGGCGCAGATCCTGCGCATCGGCGAGGAAGGCGCGCGCCAGCGCCAGGGTTTCCAGGCCATCGACAAGCTGGCCGTGGCGCTGATCGACCGCGTGATGGAACTGGCCGAGAACGGCGCCGAGGACGTCACCGGCGTGCGCAGCGGCTTCTTCGACCTCGACCGCAACATGGCCGGCCTGCAGAAGGGCGACCTGATCGTGCTCGCTGCGCGCCCGTCGATGGGCAAGACCGCGTTCGCGCTGAACATCGCCGAGAACGTGGCCGTGCACGAGGGCCTGCCGGTGCTGGTGTTCTCGATGGAAATGGGCGCGTCGCAGCTGGCGCTGCGTCTGGTGGGCTCGCTGGGCCGCATCGACCAGACCCACCTGCGCACCGGCAAGCTGGGCGACGACGAGTGGGGCCGCCTGGCCGAGGCGGTGGACAAGCTCAAGCAGGCGCAGCTCTTCATCGACGAGACGCCGGGCCTGAACGTGGCCGAGCTGCGTGCGCGGGCGCGGCGCATGGCGCGCCAGTTCGGCGGCACGCTGGGCCTGATCGTCATCGACTACCTGCAGCTGATGAGCGGCAGCGGCGGCAGCGACGAGAACCGCGCCACCGAGCTGGGCGAGATCTCGCGGGGCCTCAAGGGCCTGGCCAAGGAACTCCAGTGCCCGGTGATCGCGCTGTCGCAGCTCAACCGCAGCGTCGAGACGCGCACCGACAAGCGGCCGATGATGAGCGACCTGCGCGAGTCCGGCGCCATCGAGCAGGACGCCGACGTCATCATGTTCATCTACCGCGACGACTACTACAACAAGATGGATGGCCCGAACCCGAGCAAGGAGCCGGGGGTGTCGGAGATCATCATCGCCAAGCAGCGGAACGGCCCTGTGGGCACCACCAAGCTAACCTTCCTGAAGCCGCTGACGCGCTTCGAGAACATGGCGCCGGAGTACGGCAACGAGTATTGACGACAACACGGTACTGTATGAACATACAGCATGTCCGTGTCATCCGATCTCCCGCCGCCGGCGCCGCTGAAGGGGCGCGGCACGGTCTGGGCGCTGGAACATCGCTTCAGCACCACGCAGGCCGACGCTTTCGATGACGGCTGGGGCACGCTGGATCAAGCGGCCGGCGAGGAGCACCTGCCGCCCGACACGCAGATCATCGAGGAACAGGCGCGCAGCATCCTGGCGGCCAACGACTCGCCGGACATCGGCTTCGACCTGTCCATCAACCCCTACCGCGGCTGCGAGCACGGCTGCATCTACTGCTACGCGCGGCCCACGCACAGCTACCTCAACCTGTCGCCGGGGCTGGACTTCGAGACGCGCATCGTCGCCAAGGTCAATGCTGCCGACTGCCTGCGCGATGCGCTGAACGCCCGCGACTACCGGCCGCGGTCACTGAACATCGGTTCGGCCACGGACGCCTACCAGCCGGCTGAACGCCGGCTGCGCATCACGCGCGGCGTCATCGAGGTGCTGGCCGAGGCGCGGCACCCGTTCTCGCTGATCACCAAGTCGGCCGGCGTCGAGCGTGACCTCGACCTGATCGCCCCGATGGCGGCGCAGCGGCAGGCGGCGGTCTATGTGTCGATCACCACGCTGGACGGTGAACTGGCGCGTCGCCTGGAACCGCGTGCAGCTTCGCCGGTGCGCCGGTTGCGCACGCTGCGCACACTGGCCGACGCCGGCGTGCCGGTGGGGGTGAGCGTGTCGCCGGTGATCCCGTTCCTCAACGAACCGGAACTCGAGCGCATCCTGGAGGCGGCCAGAGACGCCGGCGCCACGTCGGCCTTCAGCATCGTGCTGCGCCTGCCCTGGGAGGTGAGCCCGCTGTTCCAGCACTGGCTGCAGCAGCACGTGCCCGACCGCGCGGCGCGCATCATGGCGCGGCTGCGCGAGATGCGCGGCGGGCGCGACAACGACGCGCGCTTCGGGAGCCGCATGACCGGCGAGGGCGTCTGGGCGCAGCTGCTGCGCCAACGCTTCCGGAAGGCCTGCCAGCGGCTGGGGCTCAACCAGGCGAAGGCGCCGCTCGATGCCGGGCCATTCAGGCCGCCGGCGAGACAGCCGGGGCAGGGCAGTCTGTTCTGACGCCCTGGCCCGCTGCGGGGTTGGTGTTGCCACTGGCGTTCCCGGTGCGCAGCACCAGAGCGCCGGCCGCGCGCTCGCCCTGACCCAGGCGCGGCGCCGCCCAGGAAAGCGCGTACTGACGTCGCATGTCTTCGATCAATGCGTCCCAGGTCTCCGGGTTTTCGATCTTCTGCCGATAGCGCTGCAATGTCGCTGCGGCGGTGTCGACCAGCTTGGCGTTCAACGTGCTTCGGGCAGCCTCCATCAGGCCTTCCAGGGCTCGCGACGCATGCCCCTCCAGCACGTGGTTCATGGCCTTTTCCGACAGCGAGAGCACGTCGGCATGGCCCTGCTCCACGAGCTCCAGAAACGGCGGATGCCGCGCGACAGCCCGTGTGAGCAACTCTCCCACACTTCGCGAGGTGGAGAAGCGCCGGGCCAGTTCAAGCACGCAGGTGCCGACATCCTCGATGCACGCGCCAGCCTGAGTGAGTTCGGCCAACAGGGCCAGCAGATTGCAGGCGGCCTCGATGTCCAATGTGGCGTCGCTGCGTTGTGCGGTGAGTGTCTCGGCCAGTTCGACAGCCCGTGTCTTCTGCCCGGCGGCCATGCGTTCGAGGCTGGTCACCAGAATGACGAATCGCTCGAGCCGCTCGTTCTCCCCGCCGCGCTTGGCGAAGTGTTCCAGGTTCTCCTTGCAGCGCTGCAGTCCCTTGGCGTCCTTCAGCCCGAAGCGGGCCAGCCCCAGCACGACCAGGGACTGCATGTCGAACATCTTCGAGTTCACGCCCAGCAGCACGGCGCGGTCCAGGAGCTTCTCGGCCTCCTGCAGGTCACCGTTGTAGTAGGCCAGCAACCCCTGCTTCTGAAGCCGGGGTATGGACCCGGGTGTCAACGAGGCCGCTTTGCGATAGGTCTCCAGCGCCTCGTCGAAGCGGCCCTGCTCGACCTGTACCCGCCCCATCACGTCCCAGGCGTCGGCGTAGTCGGGCTCGCTGGACAGCAGGGTCTCGAGTGACCTGCGGGCATGGCTCAATTGCCCAGCATCCACCTGGGCCCGGGCCACGCCCAGCCTTGCCCACGGAACGGCACGGGATTCGATGATGGCCTCGTAGAGCTTGGCCGCAATGTCGTGACGGGACAGGCGAAGCAGCAGTTCTGCACCCAGCCGTGCGGCGTAAAGCCAGTACTCGCCCTGCTCGCGATACCGCTTGAGGCAAAGTGCCGCAGCCAGTTCGAGTTCGCCGGCTTCCATCGCCGCGAAGATCTGGGACAGTGACCGCTTGCGGTGGCGGGCATGGCGAAGCCGCTCACACAGCGTCGACGCCGCGTACGGCTTGAGCAAGTAGGAGTCGAGCGCCGATTCCGCCGCCTCGGCCACATGTTCGTAGCGCGCTTCGCCGGTGACCATCACGAACACCGTGTCGTAGGGCAGCAGGTTGGCTCGCCTCAGGTCTTCCAGGAGTTCCTGCCCGGTCATGTCCTCGCCGGGAAACACCTGCTCGCAGACCACGATGTCGAAACGCTGGGTTTCCAGTCGCCGTCGACCGTCCGACAGTCGTGGTGCCTGCACGATGTTGGGCACGCCGAGATCCCGCAACTGCGCGGTGATGATGCTGCGCGAGGACGGGTTGCCGTCGATGACCAGAGCATGGGCTCGGTCGATGTCCTTGTCCAGCATCATCATGCGGACGGCCTCCGTCGCGTCACCGCCGGCTGGCCTCTCAGGGCCAGCGCACCCGGCGGGCGCCGGGCCCGCATCACGCCGGCCAGGTGGGTCACCGGACGGCAGTAGCGCTCCTGCAACTGACTGATCAGGTCCAGCATCGCGTCAGCGTCCTCCAGAGCCGCACGATGCCGGACGGCGATCATGGCTGCCATGTCGATGAGCTTGGCGTTCAAGGTCGCCCGGCCGCGCTCGAGCAGCAGCTTGATCGCCTGCCGGGGCCGCTGGCGTGCCGACATCGCCACTGCGCGTTCGGCGATGCCGTGGATCTCGGCGTGGGCCGTCAGGATGATTTCCGCCGTCTGCGGGTCGCGGCCTGCAGCCATGACCAGGATGTCGCTGACCACACGCGACACGCAGCACCGCCGCGCCAGGTCCTGCCGCAGGCTGGTGAGTTCGGGTTCATGCCGAAGATCTGCGGGCATCCGGGCTGCCAGCGCCAGCAGGAGCGTAGCTGCCTCGACGTCGAAACTGTCGCTTCGGTGCTCGCCCGCCAGCCGCTGGAAGCCTGCTCTGGCCGCGGCCATGTCGCCGTTGCCCAGGGCCTCCAACGTCAGCGGCACCAGGGTCATCCGACGCAGCCGAGCCGAACCCGGGTGCCTGCGCTGGAACGCCTGCAACTGTTCCAGTGCCCGGCTCACCGCCTTGGCCTGGCCCAGATCGTGCCCGCAGAGGGCCAGCAGCGCCAGGGTCAGGGCGTCGAAGAGCCTGGAATCGAGGCCCAGGGCCACCACACGCTCGAGGCAGCGCAGGGCTTCCTCGCTCGCGCCAGCATAAAAGGCCAGCGTGCCGTTGTGCTGCTGCCGGAGCAGGCAGCCCGGCGTGAGACGCGATGCCGTGCGGTAGGTCTCCAGTGCGCCGGCGAACTCGCCCTGGTCGACCTGCAGCATGCCCAGCACATCGTAGGCGTCGGCATAGTCGGGTGAGTCCTTGACCAGCGTCTCGATCTCGCGGCGTGCCAGGGCCGTCTCGCCGCGCGCCGCACGGGCGCGTGACAATGCCAACCGGGCCCACCCCATCGTCGAGTCCTCTGCCAGGCTCTGGAGCAGATCCACTGCCTCGTCAAGCCGTTCAGCCTGCAGCAGCAGTTCTGCCGCCAGCCGGGCGCACAGGCGCCAGTAGCTGCCCTTGGCGGTCACGCGGGCCATGGCCAGCTCGATCGCATGATCCGTACGGCCAGCCTCAACCGCCGCATACACATCGGCCAGGGCCTGTTTGCGGCGGCGCGCCTCGTGTACGCGGTCGGACAAGTTCTGGGTGCTGTAAGGGCGAAGCAGGTAGCCGTCAACCACCGATTCCGCGGCTTCGCGCACAGCGCCGTAATCGGCCTCCGCGGTCACCATGATGAACGCCGTACCGTAGGGCAGAAGCCGCTCGCGGCGCAGTTCTTCCAGCAGGTCGTGCCCCGATTCGTCCGGGTCGGGGAAACTGGCCTCGCAGAAGACGAAGTCGTAGGCGCCGCGCTCGAGCAGTACCCGGGCGTCGGACGGGCAGGCCGCGTGCTTCACCATGCCGACGCCGATGTCACGCAACTGTGCCATCAGCAGGCTGCGCGAGCCTGGTTGCCCGTCAACGACGAGGGCTCGCGTTGCCGAGATATCGCGCTGGACCGGTGCAGCCTGGGCTGGCGGCGCCTTGGCAGGGGCCACCAGCTCGATGCTGAAGTCATAGGACAGGGCGGAAGGCGACTCCATCCTATCGATCTCGGCGTCGCACGCGGGAACTTGAGCAACTCCGTTGCCGCGTTGACCGTCCAGTTGGCGTCGGCTATGCGGGCGGCCGGGCCTGCGTGGCCCCCGCCAGCCTCCCGCCTACTTGAACAGATCCTTGACGCGGTCCGTCCAGCTCTTGGCGTTGGGCGAGTGGCGGTCCCCCGCCTTGCTGAAGGACTCTTCCAGTTCCTTCAGCAGCTTGCGCTGGTGCTCGGTCAGCTTGACCGGCGTCTCCACCGTCACGTGGCAGTACAGGTCGCCGGGGTAGCTGGAGCGGATGCCCTTGATGCCCTTGCCGCGCAGGCGGAAGGTCTTGCCGTGCTGGGTGCCTTCGGGCAGGTCGATCTCGGCCTTGCCGCCCAGCGTGGGCACCTCGATGGTGCCGCCCAGCGCCGCCGTGGTCAGGCCCACGGGCACCGTGCAGTGCAGGTCGTCGCCGTCACGCTCGAAGACCTCGTGGGCCTTCATGCGGATCTCGATGTACAGGTCGCCTGGCGGGCCGCCGTTGGTGCCCGGCTCGCCGTTGCCGGCCGAGCGGATGCGCATGCCCTCGTTGATGCCGGCCGGGATCTTCACCTCCAGCGTCTTCTGCCGCTTGATCTTGCCGGCGCCATGGCAGCTGGGGCAGGGCTCGGGGATGATCTTGCCGGTGCCGTGGCAGTGCGGGCAGGTCTGCTGGATGCTGAAGAAGCCCTGGCGCAGGTGCACCGTGCCGCTGCCGTTGCAGCTGGGGCAGGTCTTGGGCTGGGTGCCGGGCTTGGCGCCGCTGCCGTGGCAGGTCTCGCAGCTGTCCCAGCTGGGGATGCGGATCTGCGTGTCCTTGCCGTGGGCGGCCTCCTCCAGCGTGATCTCCATCGCGTAGCTGAGGTCGGCGCCGCGGTAGACCTGCTGGCCGCCGCCACCGCGCCGGCCGCCGCCCTGGCCGCCGAAGATGTCGCCGAAGATGTCGCCGAAGGCCTCGGCGAAGCCGCCGAAGCCCTCCGGCCCCGGGCCGCCTCGGCCGCCGCCCATGTTCGGGTCCACGCCGGCGTGGCCGTACTGGTCGTAGGCCGCGCGCTTCTGGGGCTCGGAGAGGATCTCGTAGGCCTCCTTGGCCTCCTTGAACTTCTCCTCGGCCTTCTTGGCGTCGTCACCCTGGTTGCGGTCAGGGTGGTGCTTCATGGCCAGCTTGCGGTAGGCCTTCTTGATGTCGTCCTCGGAGGCGTTCTTCGGCACGCCGAGGATGTCGTAGTAGTCGCGTTTGGCCATCAGTGGGTCCGTATCCTGGAAACGCTGGAAGTGAAACCGCCGCGCCGGGCGTCAGGCGAGGCCTGGCGCGCGGTCGCGGCGCAGAGCGGGGGCGGGCCGGCGGCCCGCCGGCCACGTCACTTCTTCACTTCCTTGAAGTCGGCGTCGACCACGTTGTCGTCGTCGGCCGGCTTGCCCGGCGAGGCCTTCGGCGCCTCGCCACCGGCTTCGGCGCCGGCAGCGGCCTGGGCCGCCTGCGCGTCGGCATAGGCTTTCTCGCCAAGCTTCTGTGCCGCGGTCATCAGGGCCTCGGTCTTGGCTTCGATGTCGGCCTTGTCGTCGCCCTTGAGCGCTTCCTCGGCGTCCTTCAGCGCGGCCTCGATCTTCTCCTTCTCCGGCGCGTCGAGCTTGTCGCCGTGCTCGGCCAGGCTCTTCTTGACCGTGTGCACCATCGCGTCGGCCTGGTTGCGGGCCTGCACCAGCTCGAGCTTCTTCTTGTCCTCGGCGGCGTTGACCTCGGCGTCCTTGACCATCTTTTCGATCTCGGCCTCGCTGAGGCCCGAGTTCGCCTTGATGGTGATCTTGTTCTCCTTGCCCGTGCCCTTGTCCTTGGCGCTGACGTGCAGGATGCCGTTGGCGTCGATGTCGAAGGTGACCTCGATCTGCGGCAGGCCGCGCGGCGCCGGCGGGATGCCCTCGAGGTTGAACTCGCCCAGGCTCTTGTTGCCCGTGGCCATCTCGCGCTCGCCCTGGAAGACCTTGATCGTCACCGCCGGCTGGTTGTCGTCGGCGGTGGAGAACACCTGGCTGAACTTGGTCGGGATGGTGGTGTTCTTCTTGATCATCTTCGTCATCACACCGCCCAGGGTCTCGATGCCCAGGCTCAGCGGGGTGACGTCCAGCAGCAGCACGTCCTTGCGCTCGCCGCCCAGCACCTGGCCCTGCACCGCGGCGCCCACGGCCACGGCTTCGTCCGGGTTGACGTCCTTGCGCGGCTCCTTGCCGAAGAACTCCTTGACCTTCTCCTGCACCTTGGGCATGCGCGTCATGCCGCCGACCAGGATCACGTCGTCGATGTCGCTGGCCTTCACGCCGGCGTCCTTGATGGCGATCTTGCAGGGCTCGATCGTGCGCGCGATCAGCTCCTCCACCAGGCTCTCGAGCTTGGCGCGGGTGAGCTTGATGTTCAGGTGCTTCGGGCCCGAGGCGTCGGCCGTGATGTAGGGCAGGTTGACGTCGGTCTGCGTGCTGTTGGACAGCTCGATCTTGGCCTTCTCGGCCGCTTCCTTCAGGCGCTGCAGGGCCAGCACGTCCTTGGTCAGGTCGACACCCTGCTCCTTCTTGAACTCGGTGACGATGTAATCGATGATGCGCTGGTCGAAGTCCTCGCCACCCAGGAAGGTGTCGCCGTTGGTGGACAGCACCTCGAACTGCTTTTCACCGTCGACGTCGGCGATCTCGATGATCGAGATGTCGAAGGTGCCGCCGCCAAGGTCGAACACGGCGATCTTGCGGTCGCCCTTGCCGTGCTTGTCCAGGCCGAAGGCCAGGGCCGCGGCGGTGGGCTCGTTGATGATGCGCTTGACCTCCAGGCCGGCGATGCGGCCGGCGTCCTTCGTGGCCTGGCGCTGCGCGTCGTTGAAGTACGCCGGCACCGTGATCACGGCCTCGGTGACCTCTTCACCGAGGTAGTCCTCGGCGGTCTTCTTCATCTTGCGCAGGATCTCGGCGCTGACCTGCGGCGGCGCGAGCTTCTTGCCGCGCACCTCCACCCAGGCGTCGCCGTTATCGGCTGCCGCGATGGTGTAGGGCATCAGGTCGATGTCCTTCTGCACTTCCTTCTCGGTGAACTTGCGGCCGATCAGGCGCTTCACCGCGTACAGCGTGTTCTTCGGGTTCGTCACCGCCTGGCGCTTGGCCGAGGCGCCGACGAGGATCTCGCCATCCTCCTGGTAGGCGATGATGGACGGCGTGGTGCGGGCGCCCTCGCTGTTCTCGATGACCTTGGTCGTGTTGCCTTCCATCACGGCCACGCACGAGTTGGTGGTGCCGAGGTCGATGCCGATGATCTTGCCCATGTTGTGTGGCTCCTGAAGCTGGAATTCGGTTGTCTGGAAGTTGTGGATAAGTCGTCCGGTTTCAAGTCACCGGACGCCGATGTCGATCATTTCGGCGCGGCCACCGTGACCAGGGCCGGGCGCAGCACGCGGTCGGCGATCAGGTAGCCCTTCTGCAGCACGGCCACCACGGTGTTGGCTTCCTGCTCGGCCGGCACCATGCTGATGGCCTGGTGGTGGTGGGGGTCGAACCTGGTGCCGGCCGGCGGGGCGATGGGCACCACCTTGTGGCGCTCCAGCGCGGCGAGCAACTGGCGCAGGGTGGCGTGCACGCCTTCGAGCACCTGGGCGGCCGTGGCATCCGGGATGGCGATGGCGGCCTCCAGGCTGTCGGTCACCGGCAGCAGGCTCTCGGCGAAGGACTCGACGGCGAACTTGCGCGCCTTGGCCATCTCCTCGTCGGCCCGGCGGCGGGTGTTCTCGGCCTCGGCCTTGGCGCGCAGGTAGGCGTCGGCCACCTCGGCATGCTTGGCCTGCAGGGCGGCCAGTTCGGCCGCGGGATCGGAGGTCGTCGCGCCGGCGGCGGCGTCGTCGGGGGCGGCCGTGCCCTGCGGGTCGGCGGTCTGGGGGTCTTGGGGGTGCATGTCGGAGGCGGTGTCGGAGGAAGGCTGCGCGGTCATGCCCGGGCACATGGGGGCGCTTGCCGGGGTTTCAAGAGGGGTCTTTGCGCCGGCGCGGGCCGGGCAGCGACCGGGGCGGGGTCAGTCGTCGTCGAGCGAGGCGCTCCAGCGTTGCCAGCTGCGCAGCTCGCGCCCCTCGCGCTTGGTGGGCCGGCCCTGGGCGATGGCCTGGGCCGGCTCGGCCGCCAGGCGTCGCGTCTCGGCCGCCTTGGCCCGGTTGGCCAGGCTCTCGGCCGTCTCGGCGTACAGCCCCTGGGCCAGAGGCGCGGGGCCGCGCACGGCCGACAGCGCCACCACCGCCACGCAGCGCCAGACCTGGTCCTGGCGCATCTCCACCAGGTCGCCCGCCTTCAGCTCCCGCGCCGGCTTGGCGGGCTGGCCGTTGACGCGCACGCGGCCCTTGTCCACCTCGTCGGCGGCCAGGGCGCGGGTCTTGTAGAAGCGGGCGGCCCAGAGCCACTTGTCCAGGCGCAGGCGGTCGGTCAGCGGCAGTTCGGTCATGCGGTGGGGGCGGCGGCCAGCGGCAGGCGGACGATCGCGTCCAACCCCACCACCTTGCCGTGCTCCCGCCGATTGTCCAACGTCAGCGTGCCGCCCAGCGTCTCCACGATCTGCTGGCAGATGGCCAGGCCCAGCCCGCTGCCGGCCGTGCCGCCGCTGGCCGCCAGCGGTGTGCCGCTGCCGGCACCGGCGACGAACGGCTGGAACAGACGGTCGCCCAGCGCCGGGTCGAGGCCCGGGCCCTGGTCGGTCAGCGTCAGTGCGGCGTGGCGCCCGTCGCCGACCAGGCTCAGCGTCAGCGGCGCGCCGTCGGGCGAGTGCCGGATCGCGTTGTGCAGCAGGTTGCGCAGCAGCTCCCGCAGCATCCACTCGTGCGCCCGCACCGGCGCCGGCCGGGTCTCCACGGCCAGCGCGATGTCGCGTGCCGCGGCCAGCGGCGCCAGGTCCAGCGCCACGTCGCGCGCCACGGACGCCAGGTCCACCACGCCGGCATCGCCCTGCTGGCGCAGCTGCTCCACCTTGGCCAGCGCGAGCATCTGGTTGGCCAGGGCGATGGCACCGTCCACCGTGTGCGCCATCTCGTCGAGGGCACGTTCCGGCGGCAGGTCACCGCGCCGGGCCGACTGCAGCTGTGTCTTCAGCACCGCCAGCGGCGTGCGCAGCTGGTGCGACGCGTCGCGCACGAAGCGCTGCTGGTGCGACAGCAGGTGGTCCAGCCGTTGCATCACGTGGTTGGTGGCCTCCAGCAGCGGCGTCAGTTCCCGCGGCGCCTGTTCGGCGTCGATCGGCGTCAGGTCGCCAGCGGGGCGGTGGTCTATCGCCGCGCCCAGGTCGCGCACCGGGCGCGTGGCGCGCTGCACCACCCACAGCACCACCACCGCGATCAGGCCCAGCAGCAGGGCCTGCCGCCATGCGGTGTCGAACAGGATCTGCCGGGCCAGCGCCTGCCGCAGTTCCAGCGTCTCCGCGACCTGCACGGTGGCCATGCCCTGGGCCTCGGCGCTGGCCACCGGCTGCAGCAGCACGGCCATGCGCACCGGCTCGTCGCGGTAGACCTCGTCGTAGAAGTGCACCAGCGCGGCGTAGACGCCGCGGTCGGGCAGGCGGCGGTCGGGCGGTGGCAGGTCGTCGAAGCCGGAGACGACCTCGCCATCGAAGCCGAGCACGCGGTAGTACAGCCGGCTGCGGCTGTCGGCCTCGAACGCTTCCAACGCGGAGTAGGGCACGGAGGCGACGACCCGTGGCGCGCCGCCATCGGCTGCGGCGGCGAGCGCCAGTTGTTCGCCCAGCGACTTGGCCGTGGCCAGCAGCGTGCGGTCGTAGGCGGTGTCGGCGGCGGCCAGCGCCTGCCGGTAGAGCATCACCGTGTTGAGCGCAACCACAGCCACCGTGGGCACCAGGATGCCCAGCAACAGCTGGCGCCGCAGGGAGGGCCGGTGGCGCTTGAGGCGCTGGGTCACGCCGTGGTCTTCAGCAGATAGCCCAGGCCGCGCAGCGTCACCAGCTGCACCGGCAGGTCGGCCAGCTTGCGCCGCAGTCGGTAGGCCACCACCTCCACCGCCTCGGGCTGCACCTCGGCATCGCCAGGGAACACATGTTCCAGCAGGCGCTCCTTGGCCACCGCCTGGCCGGGGCGCGCCAGCAGGGCACGCAGCATGGCCGCCTCGCGCTGGGTGAGCTCCAGCGGCTGCCCGCCGTGCAACACGGCGCCGGACTCGGCGTCCACGTGCAAGCCGCCGAAGCGCGGCGCCGCATCGGTCCCGGCCGAATTCCCGCGGCGCGCGAGCGCGCGCACGCGGGCTTCCAGTTCGTCCAGGTCGAAGGGCTTGGCCAGGTAGTCGTCGGCGCCGGTGTTCAGGCCCAGGATGCGGTCGCCCACGGTGCCCCGCGCGGTGAGGATCAGCACCGGGGTGCGCAGCCCTTCGGTTCGTGCCTGGGTCAGCACCTGCAGGCCGTCCAGGCCAGGCAGGCTGAGGTCCAGCAGCACCACGTCGGGCAGGCTGGCACGCCAGCGGTCGAGCGCACGCGCGCCGTCGCCGCACAGCAGCACCTGCATGCCGCGGCGCTCGAAGCTGCGCTGCAGCGTGGCCTGCATCGCCGGGTTGTCCTCCACCAACAGCAGCTTCATGGCGGCCGGATCATAGGCGGCAGCGGGTTATCCCCAGGGGACTGGACAGCCGATTGACAGCCTCGCTGTCGAGCATCGTGGTCATCACGGTTCCTGCCACGAGGAGACAACCCATGCGTCGCGACACCTTCCTGAAATCCCTGGCCGCGCTGGCCGCCGGCAGCAGCCTGCCGATGACGGCCTCGGCCGCCGGCAACCTGAAGCTGATGATCCCGGCCAACCCCGGCGGTGGCTGGGACGGCACCGGCCGTGCGCTGGGCGCGGCGATGCAGGAGGCCGGCGTCGTCTCGTCGGTCACCTACGAGAACAAGGGCGGTGCCGCCGGTGCCATCGGCCTGGCGCAGTTCTACAACGCCCGCAAGGGCGACGGCGACGCGCTGATGGTCATGGGCGCGGTGATGCTGGGCGGCGAGATCCGCAACAAGCCGCCGGTCTCGGTGACGCAGGTGACGCCGATCGCGCGCCTGACCACGGAGTACAACGTGTTCGTCGTGCCGGCCGACTCGCCCTTCAAGACCATGGCCGACGTCGTGGCGCAGTTCAAGAAGGATCCGGGCAGCGTGAAGTGGGGCGGCGGCTCGGCCGGTTCCACCGAGCACATCGCCATCGCGATGCTGGCGCGCGAGGTGGGCGTGGACCCGATGAAGATCAACTACGTGCCCTTCCGGGGCGGTGGCGAGGCGACGGCCGCGATCATCGGCGGCAACGTCAGCGTCGGTGGCAGCGGCTACAGCGAGTTCCAGCCCTACATCGAGGCCGGCAAGATGCGCGCCATCGGCGTCACCTCCGAGGCCCGCCAGGCCGGCATCCCGGTGGCCACCATGAAGGAGATGGGCTTCAACGTGGTACTGGGCAACTGGCGGGGGGTGTACGGCGCCGCCGGCATCAGCGACGCGCAGCGCAAGGCGCTGGTGGACATGGTGGTCAAGGCCACGAAGACCAAGTCCTGGGCCGAGTCGCTGGACAAGAACAAGTGGACGCCTGCCGTGCTGGCCGGTAAGCCCTTCGCCGACTTCGTCGACGAGAGCTTCGCCTCGCTGCGCGCGACCATGGTCAAGGCCGGCATGGTCTGACGATGAGCGACCAGCCGCAGGACGCGCTGCCCGACGACCGGTGGGCGCAGAAGGCCATCGGCGCTGGCGTACTGGCGGTGGCCGCCGTGCTGGCCTTCGGCGCCGTGCAGATCCCGGGCGAAGCCGGTTACGCCGGCGTGGGCCCGAACTTCCTGCCCTGGGTCATCACGGCAGCCCTGGCCGTCTGCGGCGCGGGGCTGCTGTGGCAGGCCTTCAGCGGCGGCTACCGGCCACGCGAGCTGCCGTCGGGCGGCGAGCGTGGCGACTGGCCACCGCTGGCCTGGGTGGTGGCTGGCATCGTGCTCAATGCGCTGCTGATCGAGCATGCCGGCTTCATCGTCGCCTGCACGCTGTGCTTCGTCTGCGCCGTGCGCGGGCTGCGACAGTCCGAAGGCACCGTCGGCGGCGGCCTTCGCCGCTGGGCGCTGGACGTCGCCACCGGGGCACTGATCGCGGCGCCCGCCTACTGGCTGTTCACGCTGGTGCTGGACATCAACCTGCCAGGCCTCACCAGCACCGGCTGGCTTTGAGCGCTCGCTGACCATGGACATCTGGCAGAACCTGCTCGCCGGCTTCGCGACCGCGGCCACGCCCGTCAACCTGATGTGGGCCTTCGTGGGCTGCGCCGTGGGCACCGCCATCGGCGTGCTGCCCGGGCTGGGCCCGGCGGTGACGGTGGCCATGCTGCTGCCCATCACCGCGCAGGTGGAGCCCACGGCGAGCATGATCTTCTTTGCCGGCATCTACTACGGCGCGATGTATGGCGGCTCCACCACGTCCATCCTGCTCAACACGCCGGGCGAGACCGGCACCATGGTGACGGCGCTCGAAGGCTTCAAGATGGCCAAGAGCGGCCGCGCCGGGGCGGCGCTGGCCACCTCGGCCATCGGCAGCTTCGTGGCTGGCACCATCGCCACCGTGCTGGTGACGCTGTTCGCGCCCATCGTGGCCGACTATGCGGTGCTGCTGGGCCCGCCGGAATACGCGCTGCTGATGCTGCTGGCCTTCACCACCGTCAGCGCCGTGCTCGGCGGCAGCAAGCTGCGCGGGCTGACGGCGCTGTTCATCGGCCTGGCCATCGGCCTGGTGGGGCTGGACCAGATCACCGGCCAGGCGCGCTACGTGGGCAGCGTGCCGGAACTGCTGGACGGCATCGAGGTCGTGCTGGTGGCGGTGGGCCTGTTCGCGGTGGGCGAGTGCCTGTACACGGCGATGTACGAAGGCCGCTTCAAGCCGGATGCCAACCGCATGACCCGCGCCCACATGACGCGTGCCGAGTGGCGCCGTTCCTGGCCCGCGTGGCTGCGCGGCACGGCGCTCGGCTTCCCGTTCGGCACCATCCCCGCCGGTGGCACCGAGATCCCCACCTTCCTGAGCTACGGCGTCGAGCGCAAGCTCTCGAAACACAAGGACGAGTTCGGCACCGTCGGCGCCATCGAGGGCGTGGCCGGGCCGGAGGCCGCCAACAACGCCGCCGTCACCGCCACCCTGGTGCCGCTGCTGACGCTGGGCATCCCCACGTCGGTGACCGCGGCGATCCTGCTGTCGGCGCTGCAGAACTACGGCATCAACGCCGGCCCGCAGCTGTTCCAGACCAGCTCGGCGCTGGTGTGGGCGCTGATTGCCAGCCTCTACATCGGCAACGTGATGCTGCTGGTGCTCAACCTGCCGCTGGTGGGCCTGTGGGTGAAGCTGCTGAAGATCCCGCGCGCGCCGCTGTACGCCGGCATCCTGATCTTCGCCACGGTGGGCGTCTACGGCATGCGCCAGAGTGCCTTCGACCTCTACCTGATGCTGGGCTTCGGCCTGGTGGGCGTGGTGATGCGGCGCTTCGACTTCCCCACGGCACCGGTCATCGTCGGCATGATCCTGGGGCCGCTGGCCGAGGCGCAGATGCGCAACGCGCTGTCCATCGGCGAAGGCAGCTGGCTGGTCTTCGTGCAGCGGCCGATGTCGGCCACGCTGCTGGCGCTGGTGGTGGCGGTGCTTGTCGGCCCGCCGCTGTGGCGGGCGTTGCAGCGGCGACGCTGACGCGCGGGCGAGGCGCCGCGGCCCGCCCGTCGTCAGTCTGGCGCACCCATCGCCAATGCGCGCGACCGCTGCGCCGCCAGGGCGTCGGCATCGGGGGCGGTGCGCGTGTCCCAGCCCTGCAGGTGGCGCTCGGTCAGGTCGGCCAGCGCCGCCAGCCAGTCGGGGCGCGCGTTGAGGCAGTCGATGTAGTGGAAGGTCTCGCCGCCGGACTCGAGGAAGGCGTCGCGCACTTCCTCGCCGATCTCCTCCAGCGTTTCCAGGCAGTCGGCCACGAACCCTGGGCACATGACGTCGACGCGCTTGACGCCGTCGGCGGCCAGCTGGCGCAGCGTGGGTTCGGTGTAGGGCTCCAGCCAGCGTGCCTTGCCGAAGCGGCTCTGGAAGGTGACCAGCAGGCGGTCCTTGTCCAGCCCCAGGGCCTGGCCGAGCAGGCGCGCCGTCACGTGGCACTGGCAGTGGTACGGATCCCCCAGCAGCAGCGAACGGTGCGGCACGCCATGGAAGCTGAGCACCAGCCGGTCGGGTTGGCCATGCTGCGCCCAGTGCTCGCGAACACGCGCGGCCAGCGCGGCGATGTAGCCGGGGTCGTCGGCGTACTCGGCGACGAATCGCATTTCCGGCACCCGGCGGGCGCCGGCCAGCCACTGGCCGACCCTGTCGCTCACGCTGGCCGTGGTGGCGGCCGCGTACTGCGGGTACATCGGCAGCACCAGCACGCGGGTGGCGCCTTCGGCACGCAACGCATCCAGCACGTCGGGGATGGCCGGCTGGCCGTAGCGCATGGCCGGGCGCACGAGCACCCGGTGACCGCGCTCGCTGAGCAGCGCCTGGAGGCCGTCGGCCTGACGCCGGGTCCACACCGCCAGCGGCGAACCTTCAGGGGTCCAGACGGTGGCGTACTTGGCGGCCGATTTCGCCGGACGTGTGTTCAGGATGATGCCGTGCAGGATCGGCCACCAGGCCAGGCGCGGGATCTCCACGACGCGCGGGTCGCTGAGGAACTCGGCCAGGTAGCGGCGCAGCGCCGGTGCGGTGGGCGCATCGGGCGTGCCTAGGTTGACCACCAACACCGCCGTGGTGGCGGCCTGGCCATGGCGGTAGGCGGGTTCCTGGCGATAGGGCATGTGTGGTTCAGTTCGCGGCCCGCAGCGCGGCCAGCGTCAGGCGCACGTCGTCGGGCATCACCGGCTTGCGCCAGACGAACTGGAAGCCCGCGGTGATGGCCATGTCGTGCAGGTCGTCGGGTGCATCGGCCGAACACAGGGCCGCCGGGAGGTCGGGGGCTTGCAGGAGCCGACGCAAGGCGGCCAGCAGGGCCAGGCCATCGGTGTCCGGCAGGTGCAAGTCGAGCACCACGAGGTCCGGGGACCAGCGCGCGGCCAGGGCCAGTGCGTCGCGGCCACACTCGGCCACCTCGAGTTCGGTCACGCCGGCATCACGGCAGCTCTGCTCGAGCAGCATCGCGTTGACGCGGTCGTCCTCGACGCAGAGCAGGCGCATCAGGTCTGGGTCGGCAGCCAGTCGTCGACGGGCCGCGTCGCCGTCTGGCTGAAGCGCAGCACCTCGAAGTCCACACAGGCCGTGCCGCTGTCCAGCGGCGTGCCGCCCAGGCCGATGGTGCCGCTGCCGTGCAGCGTGCAGCTGCCGCGCCGCAGGCTGACGATCTCGCCGTCGGCGAAGCGCACGCAGGTGCCGTTGAAGCTGAGGTCGGTGAGCTGGAAGCTGCCGCCGTGCCAGTCGATCCGGCAGTGCGAACGCGAGACGCGGTTGTCGTCGACGCAGAAGGCCGCCTGCGGGCTGCGCCCCACCACCAGCGGCAGGTGTTGGCTGGCGAACAGGCGCTCCGCGTGCTGCCAGTGCAGCCGCAGGCCGTCGGGCTCCTCGACGGGCGCCGGCATGTCGCCGAACTGCGTCTGCGCCTGGTCCACGGTGCCACGACGGCCGCCCAGCACGTGCACCTGCACCGGCTCGGCGCGGCCGCGCAGCGCCAGCCGGTCCAGGCTGCGAAAGCGCGTGCGCTGTTCCAGCGGCAGGCCGAGCAGCACCTCGACGGTGAGCAGGGTTTCGTTGTCGCCCGCGTGGTCGAGCAGCCGGGCAGCGACGTTGACCGCGTCACCGAAGGCGTCGCCCCCCATCTCGACGATCTCGCCGCGGGCCAATGCCACCTGCAGGCGCAGCAGCCGCAGGCCCGACGAGGCACCGCGCTCCTGGCCGCGCAACACCATCGAGTCGAGCAGGTCGTGCATCTGTGCCGCCGCCTGCGCGGCGTGATGCGACTGGTCGAACAAGGCCATCAGGCCATCGCCCAGCGTCTTCACGACCCGGCCGCCGCAGCCTTCCACCGCACGCGCCAGCGCCCCCACGCAATGCGTGACGACCGAGGTCGCCTCGGCGTTGCCCAGGGTCTCGAACAGCGACGTGCTGCCGCGCAGATCGGCGAACAGGACGGTGCTTTCGGTGATGCGGGTCATCAGGCCGCGAAGTGTAACGTCCGTCACGGAAAAGGCCCGCCGAAGCGGGCCTTGTTCTCGTGGCGGACGGCGGCCCGCCGGCGCGGACTCCGTACCGGGCCACCCTTACAGGTTGTCCAGGTACGTGCGCAGCTTGTCCGACCGGCTCGGGTGCTTGAGCTTGCGGATGGCCTTGGCCTCGATCTGGCGGATGCGCTCGCGCGTCACGTCGAACTGCTTGCCCACTTCTTCCAGCGTGTGGTCGGTGCTCATCTCGATGCCGAATCGCATGCGCAGCACCTTGGCCTCGCGCGGGGTCAGGCTGTCGAGGATGTCCTTGACCACGTCGCGCAGGCCGGCCTGCATCGCGGCCTCGATCGGGGCGGTGTTGTTGGTGTCCTCGATGAAGTCGCCCAGATGCGAATCATCATCGTCGCCGATCGGCGT
>JACKLN010000008.1 GCA_024235855.1 Burkholderiaceae bacterium | reverse complement strand
TGCTGATGAACACCTTGCCCGGGTTCGACTTCTTCGACCGTGAAGTGCCTGCACTCGCACATGTGACGCACCCGCGCAACCTCGTCACCAAGCGGCCGCTGGACTGCCTGCAGCTCGATCAGATCGAACCTCGCTTCGCCGGGGTGGACCTGCGCATCGTGTTCTGCGTGCGCGATCCGAGGGCCGTGATCTGCAGCACGCACCCCGAGGTGCCGCATGACTACTTCATCGGCTACAGGCACCAGTATTTCATCGTGCCGGCACAAGGCATCTGCGAACCAAGCAACCCAGGCCTGCGGCAGATCCATGCGGCCTGGCGCGCCGTGCGCGGCAGGGCCTACACGCTGCACTACGAGAACCTCGTCCAGGATCCGGACGGCACCCAGGCGGGGCTCTTCGACTTCCTGGGCGAACCGGTCTCCCAGAGGTTCTCGTCCTTCGACGAGACCTCGCCAGTGGCGGCGGGCATGGCCGTGGCGCTCAACGGCCAACGTCCGATCGACGTGGACAGCCTGGAGTCCTGGACGCGCCACCCACTGCGCATCTGGAACGAGTTCACGGAGAACACCGGGCTGTTCGAGATGGTCCGCGAGCTTGGCTACGAGCACGACAACGACTGGTTCACCCGCCGCTATGCGCGGCGACTCGCGGCCTGAGCGGGACAGTCGGCACGCACGGCATGATCATCAGCCACAGCCATCGATTCGCGTTCATCAGCACGATGAAGTGCGCGACCAACTCGCTGACGCAGGCCTTGATCAGGGACTTCGACGGCGTGATGCCCGGCGGCCTGCACGAGCGACGGATGGAACTGGTGCCGGCCGGCTACTTCACCTTCTCCGTGTGCCGCAACCCGTACACACGCGCCATCTCGCTGTGGTGGTCGACCTGCATGCGAAATGCGCTGGACCGCTACGGCTTCCGGCAGGCCTGCGCCGATCCGGACACCCTGGGCGGCTTCATGCAATGGGTCAACGGCCTGCGAACAGTGCCCCACGAACTTCTCCTGACCCAGAGCCAGTGGCACCGTGACACCCGCGTCGACCGCTTCCTGAAGATCGAGGACCTGGACGCCGAGTTCGCGGCGCTCCCCTTTGCCCGGCCTGGCGCGAGCCTGGGCCTGCTCAACGCCACGACGACCGAACAGCAGGGGATCATGGACCTGCAGCGACTGCAGGCCGGCGACGGCGACCTGGCCTTCAGCACGCGACCGCAGCGACGGCGCTCGGCGGCTCGGGACTACCTCACACCCGGGGCGGTCGAGGCAGTCCGGGCGTGGGCGGCGGAGGACTTCGACCGCTTCGGCTACTCGCGTGATCCGCAGGTCGTGGTCGACATCGCTTTGGAGTGAGGATGGCTGCGATGAAGGTCGTGCATCTTGCCATGACGCCACTGGCTGGCGCGCCCATCCGTCTGGTGCAGGCACTCAACGCCTGCACCGATGTGCACGCCCGCCTGGTCAACCTCAACCCGGGGGCCTACGGCACGCGTACCTTCGACGAAGATCTGGACTTCACGCGTGACCGCGCTCAGGCGCTTGAACTGCTGCACGAGGCCGACCTCGTGCACTGCCACCACTGGATGGATCTGCGCGCCAACCCTTTCGGGGTCGACCTTTCGCACAAGGTCGTGCTCCGCCAGTTCCATTCCGAGCCAGGCTTTGTCGCCCGGCATGCGGGTGTGGACGTGCAGGCGATCGTCGACGATCCGCTGCCACAGGTCGTCATCGCGCAGTTCCACGAGCGGTTCTATCCGAGGGCACGCCCGGTGCCGAACCTGATCAATTTCGACGCCATCGACCGCACGCTGCAGGATTTGCCGGCGCAGGCTGCACGGCGGACGCCGGTCGTGAGCTTCGCGCCGACATCGGACGTGGCGGCCGGTGCCGATAGATGGAACACCAAGGGCGCGCCGGAGACACGGGCCCTGCTGGGCCCGCTCGGGGCCGCGCACGACTTCGTCATCGATGCATTCGAGAACCTTCCCCATGCCGAATCGCTGCGGCGCAAGGCCGCCGCCGACGTCGTGATCGACGAACTCGTCACCGGCAGCTACCACCTTTCGGGCCTGGAGGCCCTGGCCCTCGGCCGTCCCACGCTGGGTTACCTGGACACACGCATGGTGGCCGTGCTGGCCGCACTCACTGGCAGCGATGCGTTGCCGTGGGTCAACGTGCACCTCGGCGCCATGGCGGACATCCTGCCCGACCTGCTGAAGGACTCTGCGCTGTGCCGTGAGGTCGGGCAGACCTCGGCCGCGTGGATGCGAGAACACTGGGCCACGGCGCGCATGGTCGACCACTACGTTCGCGTCTACGAGGACGTGCTCGACGGGCGGACCATGCTGCGCGCCACGCGCGCGCGGCTGCTGCAGGACCAGGTGCTGCCTGACCTGCAGTGGCTGCACCTCTCCCGCGCGCTCTACGAGCAACGCGAGGCTGCATGATCGGCCCTCACCAAAAGGCCTCGGGCCAGCGCGGCGTGGTGCTGGCCGTGAACTGCACGCCACCGGAGGCCGATCCCCAGGTGTACGCGTTCTGGATGGCCTTGCACCGCCACCTGGCCGCGCTCGGCTACCGGCTGGTGCTGGCCAGCACCATGCCGCTGGATGCACCCGAGGTCGACGTCATCGAGATCCCGTTCCTGCTGCCGGACTTCCCCCGGCGCTACCCGACATCGGCCAAGGCGCCCGGGGGTGTGTCCGGCGAGACCTTGTCGGAGCTTGCCCGCTGGTACGGTTGCAGCGTCGAGGAGGCCGAGGCGGGGCATGGCGTGGCCACCGCCTGCTTCGACGCCTTGATCGACGCCGTGCGTCCGGTGGCGGTGATGGGTTGGCAGAGTGCGAACCCCGTGACCCGCATCCTGCGTGGATGTGCCAGAGCCTTGGACGTGCCGTTCTGGTCGGGCGAACGCGGATGGGTGCGCAACACGTTGATGTTCGACCTGGTCGACAACAGCCTACTCAGCGAGTGCCGCCTGAGCCTCGGGCTCGCCACGGCACGTGCGCGCTACGTCCCTGCCGAAGGTCTGCTCGAAGACCTGACGCACCGTGCCTGCGCGGCAGCCAGCCTGGCCCGCTACCCCGCTGAAGAGCGGGTCGACGGCGCGGCCCTGCGCTCGCGTCTGGGCGTGCCTCCGGATGCGCCCGTGGTGGCCGTGTTCACGCACGGCGAGCCGTCGTTCGCTGCCTACGGCAGCAGCGCGGCAGGCCCACTGCACGACCTGTCGCCGGAACTGCTGCAGCGGCGCATGGACGCCGTGACCGACGAGTTGCTGGCACGCGGTTGCTGGTTGCTGGTGCAGGAGCACCCGTTCAACCACGACAACGGCCGCCTTCTGAGGCTCCGCACCGATCCACGGGTGATTCCCGTGAAGGCCAACGTGAGCAGCGTGCTCGATGCCGCTGACGTCTGCCTGTTCACCATCGCCACCCTGCAGTTCGATGCCGTGTTCCTGGACAAGCCCTTCGGGCTGCTTTCGCGAAGCGTCCTGCATGGGGACGGTCTGGTGCCAATGGTGGGCGACTATGCGGACACGGCCGCCTTCGTCGATGCGCTCATCGCGCTGGAGCACTGGCCCGCCCGGCGTGAGCGGCTCTGCGTCGATATTGCCTTCCTGTTCGAACATCTGCTCCTGGACGTCGCGCCGGGAGCGGTGGACGCCAGTGCAGCGCGTTGGGCCGGGCACCTGGCCGGCCTGGCCAGGCCGCGCGATGCGGACATCCAGACGCGCCTGTCCGAGTTCCGGGCCCGTTGGACGCCACCGGTCGAGCACACGGGTGATGAGTTACCGGCGGTGGCCGCGTCGCTGTCGCGGCCCTTCGCCGAGACCGTGGACGCCGAGGGTGGCGATCCGCTGCTGCAGCTGGAGCGCGCGTTGGCCGCCACGCCACCCGAGCGGCCGTTGGACGCGGCCGAGCGGGCGTCGTTCCAGCGCCGGTGCCAGGCGATGGGGCTGCGGGGTCAGGTCGAGATCGACGCGGCGCTGCTCAGGCGCGATGCGACCACCCAGCCACTGTTGCCATCGCTCGTCGTGGCCGAACTGATGCTGGCGCTTGGTGAGACCTCCCTGGCGCATGACCTGGCCAGCGTGCTGGCGAGCCGCTTTCCGCTGGATCAGCGCGTGCGCGATCTGCGATCCAGTGCTGTACGTCCGGTCGGATCGCCGCGCGACGCGTCCGAACGGCGCTGGCAGCCGTTGCGATGATGGCGCAGACGCCGGCATCAGCGCTGAACGGGGTGGCGCAACCCCCGGTGTGCCGCCCGGAGGCGCCGTTACGGGTTCGGCCACCGATCGCGGCAGACCTGGCAGACGCCAGGCGTCGGTTGAAAGCATGGCTGGGGGCGCGGCCCTGGCAGGCGGTCTCGCTGGGCCAGAACTGCAATGTCGCGTGGTACCTGTCGCAGGTTGGCGCCAAGGCCTTCTCCGGGCCGTTCGACTGGATCTTCAGCGCCGCCAGCATCGTGGCGGCGTGCCTGGAGGACGACTTCACCACCTTCCTCGACCGCTCGCAGATGGTGCCCATCCGCGACGGCTCGGCTGCCGGCCATCTGGCGTACCACGCGTCGATGTTCAACCATCGTTCGCCGCTGAGTACCGAAGCGGACCACGCGTACTACGTGCGCTGTGTCGGGCGTTTCCGGGCACTGCTGAGCCCTGGGATCCCGGTGGTGTTCGTCTGCCAGCTCATCAATGAGCCTGGCAAGCGGCTCGGGTGGGCCAACGGGTTCAAGCACCAGCACGCGCTGCCGCTGCAGCAGACTGCCGAAAGCTATGCCGCGGTGCGACGGCTGATCCAGGCCAAGAACCAGGCCGCCCGCTTCGTCTTCATCGATCACCGCACGCAGGGGACTCAGAGTCTGCAGGTCGGCCCGGTCGACCGCGACACGTTCACGCTGGCGTTCGAGGCGCAGGGGCGCAACGACGGCGTCAAGTACGTCGATCAGGACGACGACGCCGTGATGCGGGAGCTGTTCGGGGTGTTCGGCCCGCCGCCGTCGTGGGTCGCGCCTAACCCTGCGGTTCAGTTGGGGTAGGCACGCGGCGCCACCGTCTTCCAGCCCAGGTCGCCCATGCCCGGGGGCTGGCCCACGCCGGTGCGGGAGGTGCCGTTCATGGTCCATGCCGACAGCGCGCCCGTGCTGGCATGACGGAGCAGGATGTCGGCCTTGCCGTCTGCATTGAGATCGGCCACGGCAGCCACCCGCCAGCCTGCGTCCGATGGTGTGCCCACGGTCGCCGACGCCAGCCGGACCGCTCCGTTCATGAGCCAGACCATCACCGCCCGGGTGCTGCCGTTGCGCCAGACGATGTCGGACTTGCCGTCGCCGTCGAGGTCGCCGGTGCCGGCCACGCGCCAGTTGAGGTCGGTCAGGTCCGGCAACCGTGCCGTCGCGGTGCGCACGGCACCATCCATCGTCCACAGCACGGTGGCCCCGTTGGCGCCGTTGCGTAGCAAAAGATCGGCCTTGCCATCGCCGTCGAAGTCCCGGGCGCCGACCATCTGCCAGTTGGGGTCCGACGGATTGGGCAATTCCGTCGACGATCGCCTCGTGGCGCCGTCCATCAACCAGATCAGGTTCCGGCGGCTCGTCCGGTGTCGCCATTGCACATCGTCCTTGCCGTCGCCGTCGAAGTCGGCCACGCCGACGACCTCCCATTGGACGTCGGCGATGGTGGGCGGCTTGCCGATGCTGGTGCGCACGAGCCCGTCCATGAACCACACGGAGTTGCCGCCATGGAGTCCGTGCCGCCAGAGGATGTCGGCCCGGCCGTCGCCGTCGAAGTCGCCGGTTCCGGCGACGCGCCAGTTCTTGTCGGAGGGGTTGGGCAGCCGGCCGGAACCGCTCAGCCGGGTGGCGCCGTCCATGTGCCATAGCGTCACTGCGCCGCTGACGTCGTGGCGCCAGAGGATGTCCGCGCGGCCGTCGCCATTGAAGTCGTGACGCGCCTCGCGGGCGCTGGTCGCGGCCCAGGGCAGGTTCACGGAGTCGATCCAGGCGCTGTCGGCCCCGGCGCTGCCGCTGCCGTTCTTGGTGTACCGCCAGGTCAGCGTGTGCTGGCCCGCCGAGATCGGGAAGTGCACCATGCCCCACGGCACCTCGCCCGACCAGCTGTCCTGCAACTGCCCGTCGATGAAGAACTGCAGCTGGTCCTGCCCGGCCTCCGACGACACCCTGCGCGCGAAGCTGATGTCGCCCGCACGGAAGCTGCCGCCGACGCTGATGCCTGCGACCTGGCCATGCCCCACGGTGGCCGCCTTCAGGGCGTGCGTGCCCACGTAGGGGCCGCTGCTCGTCGGCGCCCAGCCGGCGGACGCGCCGCTGGCGGTGGCCCAGCCTGGGGGCAGCGCGCCGCCGCCCAGGAAGTCCTCGGCGGTGGAGGCTGCGAAGGTGGCCGTCACGCTGCGCGCCGCGGTCATCGGCACCGTGCAGCCGATCTCTCCGCCAGTGCAGGCGCCGGACCAGCCCACGAACTGCGAGCCGGCGCCATGCAACGCCTTGAGGGTCACGCTGGCGCCATTGGTGATGTCCGCACTGCAGGTCGAGCCACAGTTCAGGTTGCCGGCGTTGCCGGTGACCGTTCCACTGCCCTTGCCTCCTCGGCTGATGGTGATGCGGTAGGTCTCCGGTGGGATGGCCAAAGACGCCTGAAGATCCAGCAGCGGCTTGGACACACCGTTGCGGCCGTCGGTCACCGTGGCGCCGAGCTTGAGCTTGGTGACCAGTGCCGACACGGTGTCGTTCGGGTAGCTGGCCCGCAGCACCGCCGCGGCGCCGGCCACGTGGGGCGTGGCCTGCGAGGTGCCCTGCATCGTGATGCCGGCGGCCGAGATCATGGACCCCGGTGCCAGCATCGTCATGAAGGGGGCGCTGTTGGAGAAGCTCGTCACCTGGTCCGTCGACCCGCCCGCGTCATGGGTGGCGCCCACGGACACCACGTTGGCATAGGCGGCCGGCGCGCTGATCGAATCGCTGTAGCCGTTGTTGCCGGTGGCGGCGACGACGACGATGCCGGCCGCCACGGCGTTGGCGATCGCCGTTCCCCAGGCATCGGTGGGTGCCAGCGCCGCGAAGTGGCGACCGCCGCCCAGGCTCATGTTGATGGCGGCGATGTTGTAGGTGGCCTTGTTGGCGATGCACCAGTTGATGGCATTGATGATGACGTTGCTGTAGGCCAGACCGTCAGCCTCGAACACGTCGAGCGCGGCCACGCGGGCGCCTGGCGCCACCCCGAGCACGATGCCGGCAACGTTGGTGCCGTGGAAGCTGCCGGTGTCGCGCGCACCGTCGGGCGTCGCGAAGTCCAAGGCCACGGCCACCTTGCAGGAGCCGCCAGGGCTGCTGCAGGACCCGAAGGCCGCCCGCGCATAGTCCACGCCCGTGTCGAGCACGGCCACGGTGGTACCGGCACCGACATGACCCGCAGCCAAGGCCGCGGGCTGCTGGATGCGCGCCAGGCTTTCCGTCAGCGCCGGCCGGACAGCCACGACGGCGTCGATGGACCGGATCCGACCCTGCCGGCGCAGGTTTTCCAGCGCACGCGCCGACCGGACGCGTGCATGCATCACCGGCAACTGGTCGTAGTCGCGCAGCACTTCCACATCGGGTTCCGCGGCGGCCGCCAGGACGTCGACCTTCAACGCCCCCAGCAGTGCCCGGCGCGCGCGCACGACACGGGCATGTTCGTCCCGTCCCAGACGGCGATGCAGTGCCAGCGGCCCGACGCTGCTGCGCAGTTGCCGCTGCTCCAGCGTATCGTCGAGCACGATCATCACGTCCACCGGCTGGCCGCGCTGGGCACGCTCGGCCACGGTGGCGCTGATACGGGCACCCGAGGGCGCCGCCACCACATGCAGGGCCATGCCCATGGCGGCCACCGTCAGGGCGGCACGCAGGAAACGGGCGAGGGTCATGGGCGGGCCTCCGGCTGCTGCGCCGGGGGACGTTCCCGCGGACTGCTCCGTTCTCTCGGCCGTCCCCTTCCTGCCTTGAGGAGGGGCTGGTGCCCGTTTGTGTGCAAGGCGTCACGGCGGCGCGTCTCATGACGCGCCTGTCGGCACGCCCCGAGGCGCTCGGGTGCGCGCGATGTGATCCAGGCGCTAGGAACCAGCCGCTGCGGCGGCCTGCACGGCCTCCGTGCGCGACGTGACCGGGCGGAAGGTCAGGCGGATCGCCATGCGGCCCTCGTGCGTGAACGACTCGCTGGGGAACATCAGCATCGCGTTCTCGTGTTCGAAGTGCAGCAGCCCGGCACCATGGCTCACGACGCCGTCGGCCACGAGAAGGTGCATTGCGTCCGCCTCGTGGCGTTCCATCGCCCGGCCTTCGCTGACGGGCACCATCGTCGCGCTGTGCAACTGCAGCCAGGCGTGGTCGCGGCCGAAAGGCAGCGCCACGTCGGTGGGTGTGGTCGGCAGCGGAACCAGCACGGAGAAGTAGCCGTCGTGGGTGGCCAGGGCGTCGAGCTGCAGTTCCGCCGGCGTGCCGCCGTCTCGCGCCACCAGCAGCGGCACGGGCAGGCGCCTCATCGTCCAGTCCTGGCGCGTTGCCTCTACGCCGAAGCGCGCCTGCGCCAGCATGGTCAGCGACATCTCCATGCCGGCGGCACGTAGCTCTGCCGGTACCGCCATGCGCGCGCCGTTCTGCGCCAGGCCGACATAGAACATGCCGTGCCGCCGCAGCCCGTCCAGGCCGGCTTCGATGTCGAACAGTGGCCGGGCGATGCCGCTGCCGAGGTTGATCTCCAGCTTGAACTGGCCGAGGTGGACGAGTTCCTGCTCGCTGGGCAGGAACAGCAGCCGGCCCAGGCCACCCAGGGCCTCGTCGCGCAGGTGGTGCGTGTGCGGTGTGCGCCCGCCAGCGTGGAAGTGCGCCTCGGCCTCACGCACGAAGCGCAGGCACTCGGCCTGGATGGCGGCCACCAGACGGTGCTGCACGTCCTCGACCTGACGCGCGTCGAACTGGGGCTGCCCGTCCTCGTCGTAGCCCACGGCGCTGGCTCCGTCGTCGGCAGACAGGGTCTCCAGCAGGCCCACGTAGGGCTGCAGGGTGGACAAGGCGCGGTCGTCCAGCCAGCTGCGGTCCAGCAGACCGCGGTGGCGATCGTCGGTCGACCCCACCGCCAGCAGGTAGCGGCCGAAGACCTCGTTGCCCCACTGACCGGCCATCACCGGGCCTAGCACACGCTGGATGGTGCCCGCGTACCCCAGGTCGACCAGCATCACGGTGTCTCCGGGCATCAGGTCTGCCTGGCGTTGCAGGTAGTGGCGCAGGCGCGCCCGGTAAGCAGCGGACGCGGTGGCGATCTCGGCCATGACCTCGGGCTGCCGGACCGCGCTGAGGAAGGCCTGGCGCGGCTGTGCGGCCTTCTCGGCGTCTTCCAGCAGGCGTGCCGTGCGTTCGGGCGACAGCAGCAGCTGGCGCGCGATCATCTCCGGCGTCAGGTTGTTCGCGAAGTGCGCCAGGTAGTGGTCGACATGCTCCTGGCGTCGGAACGAGGCGGCGTAGGCGCTGAAGCGGCTGATGTGGGCCGAATGGCTGGGGAAGCGTCCACCGAGTTCCCGGTAGGCCAGCAATGGCAGGTGGGCATCGCGCATCAGGAAGAGCAGCTTGACCCGGGGGTGGGTGGCCGCGAGGCGCTCGGCCTCTTCTTCGATCCAGCGCACGAAGGCGTGCATCATCGGCCCGAGTGCGCCGTGGCCGATGGTGGTGGCGGGCAGGGCGTTGTCCTGGCCGAAGGTGGCGTGCACGGCGCGGTAGGGTGCGCACAGCATCCGCGAGTCGCGTGCCGACGGGTCCAGCAGGCATGCGGCCGCGGCGCTCATCGCCCGGCGCTGAGCACTGTCGGTACCGTCGTGCAACAGCTGGGTGGCGGAGATGCCCAGGGCACGCGGGGCCTGCACGTCGGCATCCTTGTTGTCCCCCACGTGCAGCATGGCCGACGCATTGGCCGGCATGGGCAGCTTGGCGATCTTGAACAACCCCTGGGACTTGCACACCCCATGGTCGCACGAGCACACGACGGCACCGATGGCCTCGTAGGCATCGCTGGGCAGGGCGTGTGCCAGCAGCCGGCGCAGCCGGGACTCGTCGAGGTAGGTGTCGCTGACGATAGTGACCGGCAGGCCGCGGGCGCGCGCATCGCGCAGCAGCTGCACGGCCCCCGGGTGGGCGTGGCAGGCGGCCATCTCGGCGGCGAGTTCGTCCTCGGCGAGCCAGCGGACCAGGGTGTCGTCGATGCCCGGGCGGGCAGCCTGATAGATCTGCTCCAGCGACACCTCGGTCCGGCCGGTGCGCACCCGCTGCAGCTGACGCGCATACAGCTCGGCCTTCTGGCGCAGGGCGGCGTCGATGCCGGCGGTCCGGAACGCCGGACGCTGCTGCATGTCGTGGAACACGTCGGTCGGGTGCGGTGTGTGACGCCACAGGATGGTGTCGAAGCAGTCCAGCGTGAGTGCGCGGATGCCGCGTGTCTCCCGCAGCAGCGTGCCCAGGCCGGCAGCCCGCACGACCCGCGGCGTGAAGACCTCTTCGTCGTCGCCCGATGGCGCGCGGTCGGCGGCAACGTCGATGCTCTTGTGCGCGGGTGCGATGGGGGGCGCCGGGGCGGTGGCCACCGGCAGGTTCGCCACGGGGCTGGGCGTGGCAGGTGCCTGTGCAGGTGGGGCGGCCGACACCGCGGCGGTCGGTGCCATGGCTTCCAGTTGTGCCAGCTTGGCCCGGCACTGTTCGGCCAGGTCCGGCTGTGCGGCCGCGAAGCGTGCCGCGCGTTCGCCGTGCACCAGTTCGCGGTAGCACGCGCGCGCCGCATCGAGGCGGCCACTGGCTTCCAGCGCGAGCGCCATCGCGTAGGCGCTGTCGTCGTGGTCGGGGCGGGCGGCCAGTGCCTCACCGGCGGCCTCGATGCAGGCGTCCATGCGGCCGGCCTGCAGGTGCAGCACCGCCAGGTCGCCCAGCAGGTCAGGGTGGCCGGGCTGCAGCTTGAGCGCTTCGCGCAGCATCAGATAGGCCTGCCGCTGGTCGGTGGCACTGATCTCGAAGGCAGCCTGGCGCACTTCGCTGACGGCACGGTCGACGGCACTGGTGGGGGTCATGGGGGGGTCTCGCGGATGGAAGGGGTGGAATGGCGGGCGGGGCGTCAGGCCAGTGCCGCGGCGGCGTCCTGGGATCGTGGGCAGTGGTTCGGCGACAGCCGCTCGGCGAGCGCCATCGCGGCCGCCACCACCTGATCCATGTTGTAGTAGCGGTACTGCGCCAGGCGGCCGATGAAGAACACCTCGGTCTCGGCGTCTGCCAGCGCCTGGTAGCGTTTGAACAGGGCCTCGTTGGCGGGGTTCGGGATCGGGTAGTAGGGCTCGCCTTCGGTGGTGGGGTACTCGCGCACGATCGAGGTGCCGTGGTGCGACTCCCCGGTGAGGTGCTTGAACTCGGTGATGCGCGTGTAGGCGTGGTCGTTCGGGTAGTTGACCGTGCCCACCGGCTGATACTGCTCGCACCTCGCCAGGTGCTCGTGCTCGAAGCGCAGGCTGCGGTAGGGCAATCGGCCGTAGCGGTGGCCGTAGTAAGCGTCGATCGGGCCGCTGAACACCGTCCTTCGGCGGTCGACCTGCGTGCCGACCTCCTCATAGGCGGTGGCGGTTTGCACGGTGATGCCCGGGTGGTCCAGCAGGCGCTCGAACAGCCGCGTGTAGCCCTCGTCCGGCATGGCCTGGAAGCGGTCGGTGAAGTAGCGGTCGTCGTCGTTGGTCCGGGTGGGAATGCGCGCAGCCACGCCACCGGCCAGCTCAGACAGGTCCAGCCCCCACTGCTTGCGCGTGTAGCCGCGGAAGAACTTCTCGCACAGATCGCGGCCCACCGAGTTCAGCACCACGTCCTCGCTGGTGCGGATCGTCGAACGCGGCTCGCGCACACGCTCCAGGAAGTCGGCCGTGCCCGCCTCGTCGAGGTTCAGGCCGTAGAGGCGGTTGATCGTCGTGCGGTTGATCGGCATCGGATACGCCCGGCCTGTACGCGCGTCGGGCACGGCCAGAACCCGGTGTTCGTAGGGCCGCCAGGCCGTGAACCGGGACAGGAAGGCGAACACCTTCTCGCTGTTGGTGTGGAAGATGTGCGGCCCGTAGGAGTGGACCAGCAGACCGGCGGCGTCGCGACGGTCATGCGCATTGCCGGCGATGTGGGGGCGCTTGTCGATCACGAGCACACGCTCGCCCGCTTCGGCCAGCAGACGGGCGGTGGTGGCACCTGCGAATCCGGCGCCGACGATCAGGGTGTCCATGCAGCCGGTCTCCTGCGCAGCTTTGGGGTGGGTCGCAGTGTCGGCCGCACCGCAGCTGCCTGAAGGCTGGATAACCGACGGCAAGCGCCCCTTTCTCCCGCGGAGTTGCCAGCGAACCGCCCGGGTGTGTCCGGCCCTTTGTCAGACAAATTCCTACAAGACCGATGGCGCAAGGCGGACTCAAGCCGTGGAAATGGCCTGATCGCGCCGGCCAGTTCCGGTCTCTACAGTTCGTTTCACGCTGCAACGCAACCCCACCGGAGAGCCACCATGACCGCCGACCAGATCCTTGCCGAAATCCGTGAAGCCAACCTGTCGTACCTGATGCTGGCCCAGAGCCTGATCCGCACCGACCGCGAGCAGGCCCTGTACCGCCTGGGTGTCAACGAGGACACCGCCGCCATGATCGACATGCTGACCCCCGCGCAGATGATGAAGATCGCCTCGGGCAACACCCTGCTGTGCCGCTTCCGCATGGACGACGACCTGGTGTGGAACCTGCTGACCAACCATGGCAAGTCTGCCGCCAACGACGGCATCGGCCGCCTGCACGCCAGCATCCTGATGGCCGGCCGCCATCAAGAAGCCGCCTGACACCGACGCCGGCCGACGACTGACGACACACCCAGAACACAGGAGAGAGCACCATGGCCCGCATCAAGAGCATCCTCACCGAAGCCAAGCAGATCGACCGCGCCGTCACGCTGATCCAGCTCGGCGCCCGCCTGCAGGTGCTGGAGAGCGAGACCGACCTGAGCTACGAGCGCCTGCTGCGCCTGTACAAGGAGGTCGCGGGCAAGAGCCCGAGCAAGGGCCAGCTGCCGTTCTCCACCGACTGGTTCATGACCTGGCAGCCGAACATCCATTCGAGCCTGTTCCTGAACATCCACGAGTACCTGAACAAGGCTTCGGAGCTCGACGAGATCGACGCCGTGATCAAGGCCTACCAGCTCTACCAGGAGCAGATCCAAGCCCAGGGCCTGGAGCCGATGCTCAGCGTGACCCGTGCCTGGCGCCTGGTGAAGTTCGTCGACAACGGCATGCTGACGATGACGCCCTGCAGCAAGTGCGGCGGCCATTTCGTCACCCACCCCCACGAGATCGCGCGTCACTTCGTGTGCGGCCTGTGCAACCCGCCGGCGCGGGCCGGCAAGGGCAAGCAGGCCGGTTCGTTGCAGATTCCCGCTCACGCGCACTGAATCCAGGACCGTCGGGCTCAAGTCCTGTCGTCGGCGTGCCGACATCCTGGACAGACCGACCGTCTCGACACTTTGTCTCCTCCTGGCACATCCGTTGTGCCTTTGCGGCGGGTCCTTCGGGACCCGCCCTTTTTTTGCCCGGGTTGGGGGGCAATTCCCGTGCTGTTCCGGCCGCCGGCCTGGCCTGTGCGCCGGAATACTGCGTCGATGCCCGTCTCTCATGCTCCAGCCGCAGCGCCAACGGCCCTGCCGTCCTGGTGGCGGCGCTGGCCCCTGCCGGCGCTGCTGGCCTGGGCTGTGTGCTGGGTGGTCTACCTGGCCTTGCAGCCCATGGTCGGCGCGCCGGCGGCCCTGGTGGCGTGGCTGCTGGCCCTGGGGCTGGCTGTGCGCCAGCGTAGCTGGCCTCGGCGGCTGTGGGTGGCCGCCGGATTTCCTCTGTCGGCCGGGCTGCTGGCGTCACAAGGCGGCGCGGCCTGGCCGGCTTGGGTGTGGCTGCTGCCGCCGGCCCTGCTGCTGGCGGTCTACCCGGTGCGCGCGTGGCGCGACGCGCCGGTTTTCCCGACACCGGCTGGCGCCCTCCAGGGCCTGGCCCAGCAGCTGCTGCTGCCCGCCGGCGCCCGGCTGCTCGATGCCGGCTGCGGACTGGGTCACGGCCTGCGTGCCCTGCACGCGGCCTGGCCGCACGCGGCCGTGACCGGCGTCGAATGGAGCCTGCCCCTGGCCCTGCTGGCCCGCTGGCGCTGCCGGTTCGCCGACGTGCGCCAGGGCGACATGTGGCAGCCCGGGGTCTGGGCCGGGCTGGACCTGGTCTACCTCTTCCAGCGGCCGGAAAGCATGGCCCGGGCCTGGGACAAGGCCTGTGCAGAGTTGCCCGGCGGCTGGCTGGTCAGCCTGGAGTTCACGGTACCCGGGCGCGCGCCTGACCTGCGGCATGCGCTGCCGGGTGGGCGCGAGGTGCTGGCCTGGCGCCTGCCGGGCCGGCAATCGACGCTCAACCCGCCGCCTGTGACGCCGATAAGACCCGGTAACGCCCTTCGGGGCAGCACCTGACCTGATTCCACACCATGTTCGTCATCATCGGCTGGGTCGTCGCGCTGGGATGCGTCTTCGGCGTGTTCATCGCGCACGGCGGCAACATGGGGCCGATCCTCAAGGCCCTGCCCTGGGAGATGGGCATGATCGGCGGCGCCACGCTGGGCGCCTTCCTGGTCAACAACCAGATGAAGGTGGTCAAGGCCACGATCAGCGGTGCCATCAGCTGCTTCAAGGGCAGCAAGTACACCAAGGCGCGCTACATGGAGCTGCTGGCGCTGCTCTACGACATCCTGCAGAAGGCCCGCAAGGAAGGCCTGATGTCCATCGAGAAGGACGTCGAGGACCCACACAGCTCGCCGCTGTTCCAGAAGTACCCCACGGTGGGCAACGACCACCACGTGACGGAGTTCGTTACCGACTACCTGCGCATGATGGTCTCGGGCAACCTCAACGCCCACGAGATCGAGAGCCTGATGGACAACGAGATCGAGACCCACCACCACGAGGCGCATGCCCCGGTGGGTGCGATGCAGCGGGTGGCCGGCGCGCTGCCGGCCTTCGGCATCGTCGCCGCGGTGCTGGGCGTGATCAAGACGATGGGCTCGGTCGGCCAGCCGCCCGCGGTGCTTGGCGCGATGATCGGCTCGGCCCTGGTGGGCACGTTCCTGGGTATTTTCCTGGCCTACGGCTTTGCCGAACCGCTGGCCGGCCTGCTGGAGCAGAAGAACGAGGAGAGCAGCAAGGAACTGCAGTGCATCAAGACCACGCTGCTGGCCAGCATGCAGGGGTATGCGCCGCAGGTGGCCATCGAGTTCGGCCGCAAGGTGCTGTACTCCACCGACCGCCCCAGCTTCGGCGAGCTGGAGAGCCATGTGAAGGGCAAGAAGTGACGGTCACGCGGCAACGGCCCCTGCCGTTCGGCCCGCCAGGCCGGCCGGCGCCGCGGTCGCTCACGAAGGCGTCGCCGGTGCTGCCGCGGCCGACTCGCCGACCCGCCTCGCCGGCGCTGCCGCGCCCGCTGAATCCGGAGGCCGACGATGGCCGGTGACGCCAAGAAGCTGCAGCCGATCATCGTCAAGAAGATCAAGAAGGGCGGCCATGCGGCGCATGGCGGCGCCTGGAAGATCGCGTACGCCGACTTCGTGACGGCGATGATGGCCTTCTTCCTGTTGATGTGGCTGCTTGGCTCCACCACCGAGGGCGACAAGAAGGGCATCGCCGACTACTTCCAGTCGCCGCTGAAGGTGGCGATGTTCGGGGGCTCGGGTTCCGGCGACTCGTCGTCGATCATCAAGGGCGGTGGCGCTGACCTGTCCCGCGAGACCGGCCAGATCAAGCAAGGCGAGACCCCTTCGCCCAAGCGCACGATCAACCTCAAGGCGCTGAAGGAAGAACAGCGCCGGGCCGAGATCACCCGCCTGGAGCGGCTGATGCGGCAGGTCGAGGACAAGATCGCCCAGAGCCCGGTGCTGGCGGCCATGAGTTCGCAGATCCGGCTGGACATGACGCACGACGGCCTGCGCATCCAGATCGTCGACGAGCAGAACCGGCCGATGTTCGCCAGCGGCAGCGCGGTGGTGGAGTCGCACATGCGCGAACTGCTGCGCGCCATCGGCAGCGTGCTGGCCGAGGTGCCCAACCGGATCACGCTCGAGGGCCACACCGACGCCACCGTGTTTGCCGGGGCTCAGACCGGCTACAGCAACTGGGAGCTGTCGGCCGACCGTGCCAATGCGTCGCGCCGGGAGCTCACCGCCGGTGGCCTGCCGCCGCAGCACATGCTGCGCGTGCAGGGCCTGGCCGACAGCCGGCCCTTCGACGAACAGGATCCGCGCGCCCCGGCGAATCGGCGCATCAGCATCATCGTGATGAACCGCGACGCCGAGGACCGCTTCTTCGGCCGCGACCCTGACGCCGAGGTCGAACCCGCGCCGATGCCGTCGATCCGGCCCGACCTGGCGCCTCACGCGCAGCGCCCCTCAAGTCCTGGCGAAGCCCGCCGATAAGTCCCCCAGCATTCCGTCCCGAGGACATTCCGCCATGAGCAACCACACCGACCTCAAGTTCCTGATCGTCGACGACTTCTCCACCATGCGCCGCATCGTGCGCGGCCTGCTCAAGGAGATGGGCTGCAACAACGCCGACGAGGCGGAGGATGGCGCGCACGCGCTGAGCATGCTCAAGGCACAGAAGTTCGACTTCGTGGTGTCGGACATCAACATGCCCAACATGAACGGCTTCGACCTGCTCAAGGCCATCAAGGCCGACGACACCCTGAAGCACCTGCCAGTGCTGATGGTGACGGCCGAGGCGCGCAAGGAAGACATCGTTCTGGCGGCACAGAGCGGGGCGGCCGGCTACATCGTCAAGCCGTTCACGAAGGCGACGCTGGAAGAGAAGGTCACCAAGATCCTGCAGAAGCTGGCGGCCACGGCCTGAACCCGGGAGCATCGCCATGAAGATGGAATCCGCCGAGACGCTGTCGCAGCGCGCCGTCAAGGAAGCGAGCGCCACCGAGGTGTTCGTGCAGGTCGGCACGATCACGCGCCTGCTGCACGACACCCTGTCCCAGCTGGGTGTCATGCCGCAGCTGCAGCGTGCCGCCGACGGCCTGCCCGACGCGCGCAGCCGCCTGAACTACATCGCCGACAAGACCGCCAATGCGGCCGAGAAGGTGCTCAACACCGTCGACAGCGCCAAGGCCGAACAGGCTTCGATCGCGCAGAAGACACGTGAGCTGGCCGCCGCGCTGACCGCCAACCCGGTCAAGGCGGTGGCCAGCGGCGCCGTGCTGAACTTCGTGCAGGACGTCGAATCCGCCACCGCGCGCACCGACCAGCACCTGACCGACATCATGCTGGCCCAGGACTTCCACGACCTCACCGGCCAGGTGGTGGCCAAGGTGGTGACGCTGGCCAACGACCTGGAAGGCAGCCTGCTGAAGCTGCTGATGCAGGTGATCCCGCCCGACCAGGTGCACAAGGTCGAGCAGGTGCTGCAGGGCCCGGTGGTGGACGCCGAGGGGCGGGCCGACGTGGTCTCCAACCAGGGCGAGGTCGACGACCTGCTGGCGTCCCTGGGCTTCTGACGCACCAGCGTCCCTGACACCTCCCGGCCGGGCCTTGCCCCGGCCGTTGCCGTTGTGCGGAACACGCACCGGTTTGCCCGGCTTATCGGGCTCAAGTTCCGGCCCCGGGCCGGCACCATGGCGGAACCTGCGGAACCCATCGTCCGCGGGGCCCACCCGTCATGGCAGATTCCGCACAGGACAAGCGACTACCCGCCACAGGTCGAAAGATCTCGAAGGCGAAGAAGGAAGGCCAGGTTGCCCGATCGCGCGACCTGGGGCACTTCGTCGCCTTCGCCGCCGGCGGCGCGCTGATCGTCGGCCTGGCGCGCCCGCTGACGGACTGGCTGGTCGCCCTGGTGGGTCAGGGCCTTCGCTTCGACCACGCTGCGGCCACCGATCCGGCGGCGATGTCCGCGCTGATGGCCGATCTGGCCTGGCAGATGCTCCTCTTCGTCGTACCGCTTGGCGTGCTGCTGGCGGCAGTGGCCGTGGCCGCGGGGGCGTTGTCCGGAGGCTGGAACTTCACGCTCAAGCCGCTACGGCCCAAGCTCGAGAAGCTCGATCCGATCGCCGGGCTGGGCCGGCTGTTTTCCAAGCAGCAGTTCGTGCCCACGCTCAAGGCCTGCGGACTTGCGCTGCTGCTGTTCGCACTGGGTGGGTGGTACCTGAGCGACCGCAGCCAGGACTTCGTGCTGCTGCTTGGCCAGCCACTGCCTTCGGCGCTGGCCGGTGCCGGCCAGATGTTGCTGGACGGACTGTTGCTGGCCGTGGCTGTACTCGCGGTCTTTTCCCTCGTGGACGTCCCGTTGCAGCGCTGGCTGCTAGCCGAGAACCTCAAGATGAGCCACGAGGAGGTCAAGCAGGAGCACAAGGAGACCGAGGGCAACACCGAGGTCAAGGGCAAGATGAAGGCGCTGATGCGCCAGCGCGCCCGCAAGCGCATGCTCGCCGCCGTTCTGCAGGCCGACATCGTCGTCATGAACCCGACCCACTACGCGGTGGCGCTGAAGTACGACGAGGCCGGCTCCGGTGCGCCACGCGTGGTGGCCAAGGGCACCGATCGCCTCGCCTTCAAGATCCGTGAGGTCGCGATGGAGGCCCGGGTGCCGGTGCTGCAGGCGCCCCCGCTGGCGCGGGCGCTGTACGCGCATTGCGAACTCGACCAGGAGATCCCGGGCCCGCTGTTCGCCGCCGTGGCGCAGGTGCTGGCCTGGGTGTATCAGCTGCGCGCTGCCGTCGCGGCCGGTCTGCCGCTGCCCGATGCGCCGGGTGCGATCAGCGTCCCGCCTGAACTCGACCCGTTGAACAAGAAGCGTGCCGGAGCCTAAGCCGTGAACGACTGGATGCAACGTCTCAACGCCACCCTCGGCCCCCACGCGGGCAAGCTGGCCGCCGGCATGGCGCCGCTGTTCGTGGTGCTGATGCTGGCGATGATGGTGCTGCCGCTGCCGCCCTTCATGCTGGACCTGCTGTTCACCTTCAACATCGCGCTGGCGCTGATGGTGATGATGGTGGCCGCCAGCATGGTCAAGCCGCTGGACTTCGCGGCGCTGCCGGCGGTGCTGCTGGTGACGACGCTGCTGCGGCTGAGCCTGAACGTGGCGTCCACCCGCGTGGTGCTGCTGGAGGGTCACAACGGCACCGGCGCAGCGGGCAAGGTGATCGAGTCGTTCGGGCACTTCCTGATCGGCGGCAACTTCGCCGTCGGCCTGATCGTCTTCGCGATCCTGGTGGTGATCAACTTCATCGTCGTCACCAAGGGCTCGGAGCGTATTGCCGAGGTCGGCGCGCGGTTCACCCTGGACGCGATGCCCGGAAAGCAGATGGCCATCGACGCCGACCTCAACGCCGGCCTGATAGACGAGCAGGAAGCCAAGCGGCGGCGTGCCGAGGTGGGCGAGGAGGCCGACTTCTTCGGCAGCATGGACGGTGCCAGCAAGTACGTGCGCGGCGACGCCATGGCCGGCCTGCTGATCCTGCTGATCAACATCGTCGGCGGCCTGATCATCGGCATGGCCATGCATGGCCTGTCGGCCAGCCAGGCGGCGGAGAACTACATCCTGCTGGCGGTGGGTGACGCGCTGGTGGCGCAGATCCCGGCGCTGCTGATCTCGGTGGCCGCGGCCATGGTGGTGTCGCGCGTGGGCAAGGATGAGGACGTCGGCACCCAGATCCGCAGCCAGCTGTTCGCCTCGCCGAAGGCCATCGGCATCACGGCAGGCATCGTCGGTGGCCTGGGGATGATCCCGGGCATGCCCAACCTGGTGTTCCTGATCATTGCGTCGGGTCTGGGGGCCATGGCCTGGACGCTGATGCACAAGCAGAAGCTGGCCGCTGCGCAGCCGGAGAAGAAGCCGGGCGAGGCGGACGCCCCGATGGCCAGCAACGAGGCCAGCTGGGACGACCTGGCCCCGGTGGACACCCTGGGCCTGGAGGTGGGCTACCGGCTGATCACGCTGGTGGACAAGGCCCGCCAGGGCGACCTGCTGGGCCGCATCAAGGGCGTGCGCAAGAAGTTTGCGCAGGACGTGGGCTTCCTGCCGCCCAGCGTGCACATCCGGGACAACCTCGAGCTCAAGCCCAGCGTGTACCGCGTCACGCTGCGCGGCGCAGTCGTGGGCGAGGGCGAGGCCTTCCCAGGTCAGCTGCTGGCCATCAACCCCGGCGGCGCCACCCAGCAGCTGCCGGGTCAGAAGACCATGGACCCGGCCTTCGGCCTGCCCGCGGTGTGGATCGACGAGCGCCACCGGGAGACGGCGCAGATGGCTGGATTTACGGTGGTTGATTGCGCGACCGTCGTGGCGACCCATCTCTCACACTTGATGCAGGTGAATGCCGCCAAGCTCCTGGGACGCGTCGAGACGCAACAGCTCGTCGAGCACGTGACCAAGCTGGCCCCCAAGCTGATCGAGGACGTGGTACCCAAGATGGTCGGAATCGCAACGCTCCAGAAGGTGCTCCAGCTGCTGCTGGAGGAGGGCGTGCACATCCGCGACATGCGGTCCATCGTCGAATGCCTGGCCGAGCATGCTGCCACCGTGACCGACCCGTCGGAACTGGCGCGCCGCATCCGTGTGCACCTGGCGCCGGCCATCGTGCAGCAGATCTACGGCCCGGTGAAGGAGCTCGAGGTGATCGCGCTCGACCCCGAACTGGAACGCCTGGTGACCCAGGCGCTGACCTCGCCGCACGGTGCGGCGCTGGACCCCGGCGTGGCCGACGCGCTCAGCCGCGGCGCCACCGAGACCGCGCAGAAGCAGGAAGACCTGGGGCACCCGGCCTGCCTGCTGGTGCCCGACATGATCCGCGCGCCGATGGCGCGCCTGCTCAAGCGAGCCGCTCCGCGCCTGAAGGTGCTGGGCCACAGCGAGATCCCTGACACCCATTCGATCCGCATCGGGTCGATCATCGGAAGCGCAGCATGAACGTCAAGCGATTCACCGGCCGTACCTCCCGCGACGCGCTGATGCTGGTGCGCCAGGCCTTCGGCGACGACGCCGTGGTCGTCTCCACCCGGCCCTGCCCTGAAGGCGTGGAAGTGCTGGCGATGGCGCCCGAGAGCGTGCAGCAGCTCGAGCGCGTGGCCGCGCAGCCGGCGGCCCAGCCTGCCGCCCCGGCGCGCCGGGCACCCGCCCGTCAGGCGACAGCGGCCAGCCCGCGCGCCACCCCGTCAGTGCCCGAGCAGGACATCGAGCAGGACGTGGAGCAGCTGGCGATGAGCACGCTGTCGTTCCAGGACTACGTGCGCGAGCGCATGCTCAAGCGCCGCGAGCAGGAGCTGCAGGCGCAGGCGCCGCAGCCGGCCGCACGGCGCGAGCCGACGCCGGTGCCGACGCGAGAAGCGCTGTCGGCGATGTCGGCACGCGAGTCGCTGGCGGGCCGCGACAAGCCGGCCCCGCGCGACATGCCGATGCTGCGCGACGCGCCGATGGCCCACGAGGACCCGCAGGCCCTGCCCATCCTCGCGCCGTCGCTGGCCGCCGAGCCGGCGCGCCGCGAGAACCAGCAGCCGCTGCTGGACGAGTTGCGCTCGATGCGTGGCCTGATCGAGCAGCGTTTCGGCGCCCTGGCCTTCATGGAAAAGCTGCAGAAGCAGCCGCGCCAGGCCGAGCTGTCGCAGCGCCTGCTGGACATCGGCTTCTCGCCGCAGCTGGTGCGCAAGCTCGTCGACAGCCTGCCCGAGGGTGTGGACCCGCTGGCCTGGGCGGCCGGCGTGCTGGAGCACAACCTGGCCACCGGCGAACAGCAGCCGGCGCTGGAGGACCAGGGCGGTGTCTTCGCCCTCATCGGTTCCACCGGCGTGGGCAAGACCACCAGCACCGCCAAGCTGGCCGCCGCGTTCGCCACCAAACATGGTGCGGCCAACCTGGGTCTCGTCACGCTGGACGCCTACCGCGTGGCTGCGCACGAACAGCTGCGCACCTACGGGCGCATCCTCGGCGTGCCGGTGCACACCGCGCACGACCGCGCCTCGCTGGAGGACCTGCTGGACCTGCTGTCGGCCAAGAAGATGGTGCTCATCGACACCGCCGGCATGGCCCAGCGCGACACCCGCACCCGCGAACTGCTCGAGATGCTGTCCCACCGCGCCGTCAACCGCCTGCTGGTGGTCAACGCCGCGCAGCAGGGCGAGACGATCGAGGACGTGCTGGTGAGCTACCGCGCCGCCAGCTGCAAGGGCATCGTGCTGTCGAAGATCGACGAGGCCGTCAAGCTCGGCCCCGCAGTGGACGCAATGATCCGCCACCGTCTGCCGGTGCTGGGGGTGGCCAACGGCCAGCGCGTGCCGGAGGACTGGCATCGCCTGTCGTCCCATGCCCTGGTGCAGCGTGCGCTGCGTGGTGGCGGCAGCCCGGCCTGGAAGCTGGATGCCGGTGATGTCAACCTCGTGTTCGCCGGCATGCCCGCGGTGGCGGCTGCCGCTGCCGCCGCCTGAGGACGGCACCGATGCGCGACTTCTACGCCACCTCCGCCAGCATGCCGCTGGACCAGGCCGACGGCCTGCGCCGCCTGTTCGCCGGTGCCCGCGGCCGATGCCTGGTGCCGCTGGTGTCCAACCCGCACGTGCCGTTCTCCGGGGCGGCCATCGAGCGCCTGACCGCGGCCTTTGGCGCCGCCGGCCGCCACACGCTGGTGGTCGACGCGGCCGACAGCGCGCCGGCGCCGAACGAACTGGCCCGGGTCGACCTGGCCAGCGTGATAGAGCCGCTGGGGCCCGACGTGGCCTATCTGGCGGCCCGCGGGCTGCCGCTGGCCTACGTGGACACGCGCGGTTCGGCATCCGCACTGCTCGAAGCTCTGGCAGACGCCGCACCACAGGCCGACGTGGTGCTGCTGCATGCCAGCGCCAGCGACCTGGCGCGCATCTTCCAGCGCCGCAGCGTGCGCCCGGTGGTCATCGGTGCCGACCACCCGGAAAGCATCAAGCACGCCTATGCGTCGGTGAAGCTGCTGGCGCAGCGCTGCACGCTGATGACCTTCGACCTGCTGCTGGCCGCGCCGCCGCGCAGCCCGCGCCTGATCCACATCGCCCAGAGCCTGGCCGGCACCGCCGACGGTTTCCTCGGCAGCGTGCTGCAGCGCTGGGCCGTGATCGACCCGGCCGGTGATCCGGCCGCGCGCCCGTCGCCCGAACTCGCGGCGCTGGTGCAAGGGCAGCTCGCCCTGGCCGGCGACGACCGGCCGACCCAGGCGGTGCCTGCCGCAGTGCGCCGTGAGCGCGCCGCGCTGCGTTGAACCGACCCATCGAACGACCCCGACCGAGAAGAGAAGGCTGACCCCGCCATGTACACCGCCAAGGGACAACTCGACGCCAACTCGATGCTCAAGCAGTACAGCCCGCTGGTGCGCCGCCTGGCCCACCAGATGATCGCCAAGCTGCCGGCCAACATCGAGCTCGACGACCTGATCCAGGTCGGGATGATCGGTCTGTCCGACGCGCTGAGCCGCTTCGACGCGGCGCAGGGCGTGCAGTTCGAGACCTTTGCCACCCAGCGCATCCGCGGTGCGATGCTCGACGAACTGCGCGGCAACGACTGGATGAGCCGCGGCGACCGTCGGCACCAGCGCAGCATCGAGGCGGCGGTGCACAAGCTCGAGCAACGCCACGGCCGTGCGCCCAGCGAAAGCGAGATCGCCGCCGAGATGGGGCTGTCGCTGACGCAGTACCAGGATCTGCTGTCCAAGGTGCGCGGCACGCAGCTCATCCATCTGGAAGACATGAGCGGCGACGACGGCGACAACGACTACCTCGACCGCCACGTCGCCGACGCCGACGCCAACCCGCTGATGCGCCTGCAGGACCAGCGTATGCGCGAGGCCCTGGTGGAGGCCATCAAGAACCTGCCCGAACGCGAGCAGTTCGTGATGAGCATGTACTACGAGCAGGACATGAACCTCAAGGAGATCGCGGCCGTGCTCGGGGTCACCGAGAGCCGCGTCTGCCAGCTGCACAGCCAGTCCATCGCCCGGCTGCGCACGCGTCTGCGCGACTGGTGAGTGCAGCGGGCCGCGCCCGGGAGGCGCGCGGCCAGGCCGCCGTTCAGATCGTGGCTGCGCCGTCGCCGGCGGCCTGCGCGCCCGGCAGCGTGAAGGTGAACCGGGCGCCATGGCCCGGATGGCCCTCGGCGGTCACCAGGCCACCATGGCGCTCGACGATGCGCTGCACGATGGTCAGGCCGATCCCCGTGCCCTGGAACTCCTCGTCGCCATGCAGGCGGCCGAACGGCCGGAACAGGCGTTCGGCCAGTTCGGGGGCGAATCCCGCGCCGTTGTCGGCCACCCAGACCCGCATGCAGCCGTCGGTCAGCGCCTCGGCGCCGAGTTCGACCCGCGGCGCCGAAACCCGTCGCGTGAACTTGGCTGCGTTGCCCAGCAGGTTCTGCAGCACGATGCGCAGTGCCGCGTGCGAGCCGCGCACCGCGATGCCCGGCATGAGCTGCCAAGCGACCGGCGCGTCGCGCGCGATCTCCGGCAGTTCTGCCACGACCTCGGCGGCGAGGGCGGAAAGATCCACGTCCTCGAACAGCAGCGGTTGCGCTGTGGATCGCGCGAGCGCCAGCAGGGCATCCACGGTCTCGCGCATGTGACGCGCCGCACGCAGCTGTAGCCCCAGCAGGTTCAACTCGTCGGCGGCCAGGCGGTCGCCGGCCTTGGTGACCAGCAGGTGCGCCAGGCCCTGCACGTGGCCGATGGGGGTGCGCAGCTCGTGCGCCAGTTCCCGCGAGAAGGCCTCGAGGTCGCGGTTGAGCGTCTCCAGCGTCCGCGTGCGCTCGTCCACCGCCTGCTTCAGCGACTCCGACTGGCGCAGCATCAGCCGTTCGGCCTCGCGCCGCAGCGTGATGTCGCGGCCGATGCCGTGGTAGCCGAGGAAGCGCCCCTTGCCGTCGAAGCGCGGCACGCCGCTGAGCGAGACGATGCGGCGCGTGCGTCCCTCGTCGTCGCCGTCGATGTCCATCTCGACGCCGCGGAACGGGCGCCGCGCCGCGATGTCGGCACGGTGTTCGTCCCAGGCCGTCGCTGGCAACGCATCGGGGTAGGCCTCCCAGGGGGTGCGGCCCTCCAGCGCGTCGGCCACGGCCCCGAAACGCCGCGCCACCTCGGGGCGAAGTGGCAGCATGCGGTGCTGCACATCGGTTTCCCAGTAGTAGTCCGACACCAGCCCGGCCATCAGCGTCCAGCGCTGCTCGCTGGCGCGCAGACGCTCGATGGCCTGCTTGCGCTCGGTGATGTCGCGGCCCACGCCCTCGTAGCCGATCACCCGGCCGCTGGCGTCGCGTCGCGGGCGGCCGCTGACGGCGACCCATACGCTGGAGTCGTCCCTGCCGTGCAGGCGGACCCTGAACTCCAGGTCACGGAACGCCCGCCCCTGGTCCAGCAGGGCATGAAAGGGCGCCCAGCCGTCTGTGGGCTCCTCGAACGCCTCGATCTGGTCGTGGCGGCGGCCGATCATGTCGGCGGCCCGCAGGCCCTGTGAGGTCACCAGGGCGCCGGCGCCCGACATCCAGGTCAGGCGATGCTGGCCGTCGGTCTCCCAGTACCAGTCGGCCGCCAGATCGGCCAGCGTCTGCCAGCGACGCTCCGATTCGCCGAGCGCGCCTTCCATGCCCGTGGCCAGTGTGTCGAAGGCCGATGGTGCTGCCAGCCTGTCGTTGCGCAGCGAGCGCACCGCGTCCTGCCAGTCGCCGCTGCCCAGCGCGCCGGAGACCTCGGTGGCCAGGTGGCGCAGCAGGTGGCGCTGTCGGCTCAGCGTCCAGGCCGCCCACGCCATCAGGCCTGCCGCGAGCAGCCCACCCCCCGCGAGCGCGGCGCGTGTCAGCAACGGCCAGGGTGCATCGGGATGCCAGGCTGCCCTGAGCCCCAGCGCCACTGCACACACCGCAAGCGCCGCCGATGCCAGCAACAGCCAGCGCTCGGGGCGACGGTGCGTCTGTGCTGCGGCTCGTCCTCCGATCCGCCCGCCCTCGGCGGCCGCTTCAGTATGTGATCCCAACGTCGCTTTCGCTGCCTGACCAAGGGCCCTGGCCTTTGGTTCGTTCCACTCCCAAAACTGATTGTGGCCTCTGCAGCCCCCTCAAAGAGGGGGTGGCGCGGCTGGCGTGACGAAAGTCACGCGCATAGGGCGCCAGCAGGCTCAGGCGTGGGTGCTGCCGCTGTGGGCTGAACGATCGGCCAGGCCACCGGCGGCGTAGACGTCGGGGGCCTGCGCCGGAAGCAGCACGTCGATGGCGCGGTCAAGCGACGCGGTGGCCCGCGCGAGGATCTCGCGCTGCGCGGCCACCTGGGCGCCTGCAGCCATCAGGCGGCGGCGCAGGGGGGCCGGGATCGGACCCTGGCGGGTGCAGCGGCCGAACTGGTCTACAGCGCCGGCCAGGGCGCGGTGCAACTCGCTTGCGGCGCTCTCGATGCGCGAGGCGTCGCGTTCGCGCAGGGCCTCGGACAAGGCGGTCAGCGCAGACTCGAGAATCGCGAGCGGACGTTCCAGCGACTGCGTGGCGCGTTCGAGCGCCTGCATCTCGGAAGGCGAGGTCAGCATCTGCGCGATGGCGGTGTCAGCCGCCGGACTTGCCGAGCAGTTCCTGTGCATTGGCGATCAGCTTGTCCGCGATCGCCTCGGCATTGATCTGGTAGTTTCCGTCGCGGATGGCCTGGGCGATGCGGTCGACCTTGGCCTGGTCGAAGCTGGCTTCGCCAACGCCCTCCTTGCTGAGCGCCGCCGCGGTGGACGACAGGGCCACGGTGGCGCTGGCGTCGCCGCCGGCGGCCTGGCCGGATTTCGCCGCGTCGCCCTTGCGCTCGGCGCCCGAGGGCGCGACCCGGTCGACGCCGGCGTGCTTGTTCTCGAAAGGACCGATCTTCATGGCGTGCTCCAACGGCGTTGCCCGGTTGGGCGGTGCCGGCCTGTCATGGACGTGCTATCGGCACGTGGTGCGCCGGACTTTAGTGGCAACTTCTCGAAATCGGAAACGATCCCGTGAACCGGGGGCAGGGCCGGCAGTGGCAGGCGCTTCACAGCGGCATCTCCACGCGGCGCTCGGCGACCGCGGTGCCACTGACGATGCGCCCGCCGGCGGTGCGCACGCGCACGGTCTGGCCATCGATGCCTCGCGCCAGGGCCTGTCCCTGGGCGGAGACCTCGAAGCCCGGGCCCACGGCCACCAGCTTGACGGTGTCGCCGGCCTGGAACCAGACTGCACGTTGCAGGTCGGTGGCGCGCAGCGGCTCCCCGGCTGACAGCGCCCGCGTCAGCCGGCGGCCGATCAGCTGTTCCGGGTCCGTGACCACGGGTTGGCGGCCGTCGGCCCAGTCGACCTCGGCCTCGGTGAGGTGCTCGGGCAGGATCTCCGCGCCGGCCGGCAGCGGCGTGTTCAGCACCGTGGCCGGCCCGAAGACCTGCACCTGCACCGGCAGGAAGACGTTCCAGCGCGTTGGCCCGTCCACGCAGCGCAGCCCGACCCGCGTGCGGCCCCACGGCCGGCTGTTGCCGGGCAGGTAGGGTTCGATGCGGGCACAGGGGGCCAGGCGCAGGCGCGGGTCCAGACGACCGAGTTGCACCTCCACCCTGACGCCACCGGCGGCTGCAGCGGCGCCGGCGTGGGCCTGCTCGCTGGTCCAGGACGCCAGGGTCCTGGCCAGGTCGGTCGTGATCACGCCGCTGTCGGCATCGGGTCCCGGGGCGGCGGCGGCCATCCCCGGCGCGACTAAGCTGGTCACCAGCGCGGCCACCAGCGTGATGGCGCGGCGGGCGTGGCACCGGCGGGCAGGCGCGAAGGGAAGGGCAGGGTTTCGGAACATGACGGCTGGACTGTAGGGATCGTCTGGCCGTGACAGGCGGGGAATAGCAGGGTGAACCGCCTGCTGATCGGTGCATCGTCGGCCGGCCCGGCGCCGAAGAATCGGCCTCCATGAACCTGCCCTTCAACCCGGCCTGCCAGGGCGCCTCCCGCGTCCGGCCGGCGGCGTCCTGACCCGAAGGAGCCCGCGATGCTGAACCGTCTGGGTGCATCCATCGACTTCCAGTCGCAGGCGCTGCTGCTGCGCTCGGAGCGCCAGCGCCTTTTGGCCAGCAACATCGCCAACGCCGACACCCCGGGCTACCAGGCGCGGGACTTCGATTTCAGGGCGGCGCTCGGTGCAGCCACGGCCGCTGCTGGTGGTGCGAAGCTCGGCGATCCGATCGCACCGAAGGGCGGCATGGCTCCCGGCGTTGGCGTGCCGGCGACGCAGGCGCCGACGATGCGATACGCCACGCCGGCCCAGAACAACCTCGATGGCAACACCGTCGACATGGACCGCGAGCGCGCCAGCTTCGCCGACAACGCACTGCGTTACGAAGCCACGCTCAAGTTCATCAACGGCAGCCTGCGCACGCTGCACGACGCGATGAAGAGCCACACGCAGGCTTGATGCGCTGAAGGAGTACCCCGATGAGCCTGTTCACGATCTTCAACGTCTCCGGCAGTGCGGTCAGCGCACAGAGCCAGCGCCTGAACGTGGTGGCGTCCAACCTGGCCAATGCCGACACCGTGGCCGGCCCCGACGGCCAGGCCTACAAGGCGCGCCAGGTCACCTTCCAGACCGTGATGATGGGGCAGACCGGCGCCGCCGAGGCCGCTGCCGGCGTGCAGGTGTCCAACGTCACCGAGAGCGCCGCCGAAGGCCGCCGCGTGCACGACCCGGACCACCCGGCCGCCGATGCCGAGGGCTACGTGACCTACAGCAACGTGAACCCGGTGGAGGAGATGGTCAACATGATCTCCGCCTCGCGGTCGTACCAGAACAACATCGAAGTGATGAACACCGCCCGCTCGCTGCTGATGAAGACGCTGCAGCTGGGGCAGGTGTGACGGAGCGCCCTGAACCATGACCACCACCGCTTCCGTCACCGGCGCCAGCACCGACCTCTCGGCCGTGATCGGCGGCAGCAATGCCAGCGAGGCCGGCAGTGCCGACCGCTTCCTGAAGCTGCTGGTCACGCAGCTGCAGAACCAGGACCCGCTGAACCCGATGGACAACGCGGAGCTGACCTCGCAGATGGCGCAGATCAACACCGTCACCGGGATCGAGAACCTGAACAACAGCGTGCAAGCCATGCACGCCAGCTTCCTGCAGATGCAGGCACTGCAGGGCGCCAGCCTGGTTGGCCGCGACGTCACCGTCGACGGCAACCAGCTCACGCTGGTCGACGGCCAGCTCGAGGGTGGCTTCACGCTCGCCGGCCCGGCCGACGCGGTGCAGGTCGACATCCTCAATCCTGCGGGCCAGGTGGTCGACACGCTGCAGCTGGGCGCCCAGGACAGTGGCCGCCACGGCTTCGCCTGGGACGCTTCGAAGCTGGCTGACGCCGGCGGTCACACCTTCCGTGTCAGCGCCAGGCTCGGCGCCGCCGAGGTCGCGAGCTTGCCGCTGATGCTCGACCGTGTGGTGTCCGTCGGCCTCGACGGCAGCAGCGGCCTGGTGCTGACGCTCGAGCGCAGTGGCGACAAGCCGTACGGCGAAGTGCACGCGCTGAACTGAGCGCGCGCACCGATTCCAACGATTTCACGTCAAGGACACACACCATGGGTTTCCAGCAAGGCCTGTCCGGTCTCAATGCCACGAGCAAGAACCTCGAGATCATCGGCAACAACGTCGCCAACGCGAACACCTACGGCTCGAAGGTGGCACGTGCCGAGTTCAACGACGTGTATGCGGCCGCGCTCAGCGGCGCTGGCACCCAACCCATCGGCATCGGCACCAACCTCGCCGCGGTGGCGCAGCAGTTCACCCAGGGCAACATCACCACCACGTCCAACCCGATGGACCTGGCGATCAACGGCGGGGGGTTCTTCCAGGTCAGCGACGGCAACAGCCCCGTGAGCTACACGCGCAACGGCCAGTTCAAGGTCGACCGGGACGGCTACATCGTGAACAACGCGGCCCAGCGACTGCTGGGCTATGGCGCCGATGGGGAGGGCAACATCCAGGCCGGACTGGCCAGCGCCATCCGCCTCCCCACCGGTGGCATCGAGCCCAACCCGACGGAAAACGTCCGGTTGGAGATGAACCTCAATGCCAGCGAGGGCAGCACCAACCCGGTGACGGTCGCAGTGGAGCTCGCGCAGCAGACGGCCGACAACGGCGAAGCGCAGGGGTCCGACGCGGTCCTGGCGATGGACGATGCCCTGGCCGCCATGACCGCGGTGACGTCGGTGACACCGGAGACGACTGCAGCCCTGGCCGCTGTGACTGCGGCGCGCACCAGCGCCACCACCGCCGCAGCGGCAATGGCCACGGCAGCGGCGGGTTACGAGGCGGCCACCCAGGCCACGGCGGAGACCAGTGCGGCCGCGGCCCAGTCGTCGGCGCAGACGGCCCTTACCTCGGCCGAGACGGCGATGACGTCGCTGCGCGCGGCGCTGGCCGTCGACCCTTCGAACGGCGAGCTGATCACGGCGCAGACCCTGCTGCAGGATGCGATCACCGAACTCGACTCCCTGGTGGCCGACACGCGCCGGCACGTGGCGGCCGTGGACGCCGTGCCGTCGGCACAGGCCGGCATGGCGATCGACTTCTCGGTGCGCGACACCTACAACAGCCTGACCTCGCTGACGGTGTTCGACGCCAAGGGTCAGGAGGTGGCCCTGACCTACTACTTCCAGAAGGCGGGCAACGACACCTGGAACGTCTTCGGCACGGCCAACGGCACGACGGTGTCGGGAAGCGACGTGGCGCCACAGCCGATCGCCACCCTGACCTTCAGCGCCAACGGGGCGAGCCTGCTGGCGCCGACCGACCCGATCACCTTCAACGTCCCGGCGTCGGTCAATGCGGCCGGCGCACAGACGATGGCCATCACCGGGATCACGCTGGACCTGAGCAATGCCTCGCAGTTCGGCTCGTCGTTCGGGGTCACCGACATGAGCCAGGATGGCTTCTCGGCCGGCCAGTTGACGTCGATCACGGTGGAGGCCAACGGCATCATCTCGGCCCGCTACTCGAACGGCATGTCGCGCTCTGCAGGCCAGATCGAGATCGCCACCTTCCGCAATCCACAGGGCCTTCAGCCCATCGGCGACAACGGCTGGGCCCGGACCTTCGCCTCGGGTGACCCGGTGGTCGGCGTGCCGGGCGACGGCAACCTGGGCGTGCTGCAGGCCGGCGCGCTGGAGGAATCCAACGTCGACATCACCGGCGAGTTGGTCAACATGATCACCGCGCAGCGCATCTACCAGGCCAACGCGCAGTCGATCAAGACGATCGACCAGGTGATGCAGACCATCGTCAACCTGCGCTGACGCCACGGCAGGCCGGCTGAAGCACGATGGACCGCCTCATCTACCTGTCGATGGCCGGGGCCAAGGCCACGATGCAGCGCCAGGACGTGCTGGCGCACAACCTGGCCAACGTGTCCACGGCCGGCTTCCGCGCCGAACTGCAGGCCTTCCGCGCCGTGCCGGTGCTGGGCGACGGGGCCAGCACCCGCGTCTATGCGCTGGAAAGTACCCCGGGCTACAGCGACCAGGCTGGTCCGGTGCAATCCACCGGCCGGCCGCTGGACGTGGCGATGAAGGGCAACGCCTGGCTGGCCGTGCAGGCGCTGGATGGCACCGAGGCCTACACCCGCGCCGGTGCGCTGGAACTCGACCCCGAGGGCAACCTCGTCACCGCGAACGGCCTGCCGGTGCAGGGCGAGGGCGGGCCGATCACGGTGCCTGCCGGTGCCGCGGTGGACATCGCCGGCGACGGCAGTGTCAGCGCCACGGTGGGCAACGGGGCGCCGCAGCTGGTCGGCCGGCTGAAGCTGGTCACGCCCGAGGCGCCGCTGGACCGTGGCACCGACGGCCTGTTCCGCGCCGCCGATGGCGACCTGCCGGCCGACCCCAATGCCCGCCTGCAGGCCGGCGCGCTGGAAGGCAGCAACGTCAGCGCCGTGGAGACCATGGTGGCGATGATCGCCGCCGCGCGCCAGTTCGAGCAGCAGATGCAGGCGCTCAAGGGCGCCGAGCAGCGTGACCAGACCGGGCAGAAGCTGCTGGGTCCGGCCTTGGGCGCCTGACGTCGGCTCCGCATCGGGCACCGAAGAACGCCGCGGAAGCGGCGTTTTTTCTTGGATGGCGACCCTCAAGTCCGGGCGACGATGCGCCCCAGGACTTCGGGAGATCGCTCCATGATCCGCTCCCTGTGGATTGCCAAGACCGGCATGGAAGGCCAGCAGACCAAGCTGGACACCGTGACCAACAACCTCGCCAACGTCGGCACCAACGGCTTCAAGCGCGCCGGCGTCGTGTTCGAGGACCTGATGTACCAGAACCTGCGCCAGACCGGCGCCGCAGCCGGTGAAGGCACGACGCTGCCCACCGGGCTGCAGGTGGGCCTGGGCGTGCGCGCCGCGGCGACGGCGCGCACCTTCACCCAGGGTGCGCTGTCGCAGACTGGCAATGTCTACGACGTCGCCATCCAGGGTCAGGGCTTCTTCCAGGTGCAGATGCCCGACGGCACCACCGCTTACACGCGCGACGGCGCCTTCCAGGTCGACGGTAACGGCCAACTGGTCACCAGCGCTGGCGACCCGGTGCAGCCGCCGGTGACCATACCCGCCACGGCGCAGAACGTCACCATCGCCAAGGACGGCACGGTCAGCGCGCTGCTGCCGGGCCAGAACGCGCCCACGGTGGTCGGGCAGCTGCAGACCGCCGGCTTCGTCAACCCGGCCGGCCTGATGCCCATGGGCGGCAACCTGTTCACCGAGACCGCCGCCTCCGGTGCGCCCAACGTCGGCGCGCCCAATGCCAACGGCCTGGGCCCGCTGCAGCAGGGCATGCTGGAGGGCAGCAACGTCAATGTGGTCGAGGAGCTGGTGACGATGATCGCCACCCAGCGCGCCTACGAACTCAACTCCAAGGCCATCAGCACCTCCGACCAGATGCTGCAACGCCTGTCGCAGCTGTGATGACCATGGCCACCAAGCTCTTCATCATGGCCACGGCGGTCGCGCTTGCCGGCTGCAACGCCACCCTCTTTCCGCGCGTGGACGTGGCCGACACCACCCCGGTGGAGCCCGCCGCGCCGGCGCCGGTGAAGGTGGCCAACGGCGCCATCTTCCAGCTCGCCAGCTACCGGCCGCTGTTCGAGGACCACCGGGCGCGCCACGTGGGCGACATCCTGGTCATCGCCATCGAGGAGAAGATCAGCGCGAGCCAGAGCGCCAACAGCACGGTCGAGAAGTCTGGCGGGCTGGACGCCAGCATCAGTGCGCTGCCGGGTGTGCCGTCCAAGGCCTTTGCCCGCGGCACGGCCACGGCCAGCTCGAGCAACACCTTCGAAGGCAAGGGCAGCACCGACGCCAGCAACGACTTCAAGGGCACCATCACCGCCACCGTGACGCGGGTGCTGCCCAACGGCCACCTGATCATCAGCGGCGAGAAGCAGATCGGCGTCAACAGCAACGTCGACGTGCTGCGCTTCTCGGGCCAGGTGGACCCGCGCAGCATCAAGCCGGGCAACACCGTCTCCAGCACCCAGGTGGCCAACGTGCGCCTGGAGCACCGCGGGCGCGGTGCGCAGGCCGAGGCCCAGGTCATCGGCTGGCTGGCGCGCGTGTTCCTCAGCGTGCTGCCCATCTGAGCGGAGCGCACATGGCCATGGACACCGACCGCTGGATGCGCGCCGCCGTCACCCTGGGCGCGCTGCTGGCCAGTGCCGCGCTGTGGTGGCCGGCCGACGCCGCCGCCGCACGCGTGAAGGAGATCGCCAGCGTGCAGGGCGTGCGCGCCAACCAGCTGGTGGGCTACGGCCTCGTCGTGGGCCTGGACGGCACCGGCGAGCAGAACGCGGTGACGGCGCAGAGTCTTTCGGCGCTGCTGCAGTCGCTGGGCGTCACGTTGCCGGCCGGCGTGGTGCCGCAGGGCCGCAACTCGGCGGCGGTGATGGTCACGGCCGAGCTGCCGGCTTTCGCGCAGCCGGGGCAGACGATCGACATCGCGGTCTCGTCGATGGGCAACGCCAAGAGCCTGCGTGGCGGCACGCTGGTGATGACACCGCTGCGCGGCGCCGATGGCGAGATCTACGCCATCGCCCAGGGCAACCTCATCGTGGGCGGCGCAGGCGCCTCGGCCGGCGGCTCCAAGGTGCAGATCAACCACCTGTCGGCCGGCCGCATCCCCGGCGGCGCCACGGTGGAGCGCAGCGTGCCCACGCCGCTGTACGAAGGCGACCGCCTGCAGCTGGATCTCAAGGCCAACGACTACAGCACTGCGCGTGCGGTGGCCGACGCCATCAATGCCGCCAAGGGCGAGGGCACGGCTGTGCCGGTGGACGGGCGCACCGTCAGCGTCCAGATGCCGCCGGCGGGCATCACGCGCGTGAACTTCATGGCCGACATCGAGAACCTGCCGGTGGCGCTGGAGCGCCCGGCCGCGCGTGTGGTGCTCAACCCGCGCACCGGCTCGGTGGTGATGAACGAAGCAGTGACCATCGGCGCCTGTGCGGTGGCGCATGGCGCGCTGGCGGTGACCATCAGCGCCACCCCGGTGGTCAGCCAGCCCAACCCGTTGGGCCAGGGCCAGACGGTGGCTGGCGAGAAGGCCGACATCGCGATCACGCAGCAGGGCGGGGCCCTGGTGCAACTGGCCGCCGGCACCCAGCTGACCGACGTGGTGCGTGCGCTCAACGCGCTCGGCGCCACGCCGCAGGACCTGCTGGCCATCCTGCAGGCCATGAAGGCCGCCGGCGCGCTGAACGCCGAACTGGACGTCCTCTGATGGCCGTGAACGGCCTTGCTGCCGACATCCGCTCGCTGGAGTCGATCCGCACGAGCGCCAAGGACGACCCGCGCGCGGCCGTCCAGGCTGCGGCGAAGCAGTTCGAGGCGCTGTTCATGCAGGAGTTGCTCAAGAGCATGCGCGCCACCACGCAGGGCGAGAGCCTGATGGGGGGTGGTGCCAGCGAGGAACTGGCCACCGGCATGCTGGACCAGCAGTACGCCACGTCGCTGACCGGCATGCCCGGCGGCCTGGCCGAGGCACTGACGCGCCAGCTGGAGCGCTCGATGGGGCTGACACCCGGGCCGATCCCGGTGACGATCGACCGGCGCGCCAACCCGATGCCGGCGCCCATTGGCGCCGCTGCCGAGCGTGCGCCGCGCATCCCGGAAAAGGGCGCGGCGGCCTTCGTGCAGCAGCACACGCGCTCGGCCCAGGCCGCCGAGGCCGCCACCGGCATCCCGGCCGCCTTCATGGTGGCCCAGGCGGCGCACGAGTCCGGTTGGGGCCGGCGCGAGATCTTGCATGCCGACGGCACGCCGTCGCACAACCTCTTCGGCATCAAGGCAGGGGCCGGCTGGAACGGCCCTGTGGCCGAAATCACCACCACCGAGTACATCGGCGGCGTGGCGCGCAAGGTGACCGCCAAGTTCCGCGCCTACGCCAGCTATGCCGAGTCGTTCGCCGACTACGCCAGGCTGATGACCAACAGCCCGCGTTACGCGGCGGTCACCCAGGCCGACACGCCGCGCGAGTTCGCGCAGGGCCTGCAGCGCGCCGGCTATGCCACCGATCCGGCGTATGCCGACAAGCTGACGGCCGTCATCAACACCACGCTGCGCCTGCAGCGCACGAACGGATAAGCCATGGGCGCCACACCGCTGATGTCGCTGGGCATGCGGGCCATGGCGGCCAACTATGCCGCGTTGCAGGTCACCGGCCACAACATAGCCAACGCCAGCGTGGCCGGCTACTCGCGGCAGCGCGTGGAACTCGCCACGGCCGCAGGGCAGTACAGCGGCGCAGGATATTTCGGCAAGGGAGCGGATGTCGTCACCATCAGCCGCTACCAGAACGAGTTCCTCACCCGCGAGGCGATGAGCACCCGCGCACTGGCCGCGCGCGACGATGCCCGCCTGCAGCAGCTGCAGCAGCTCGAACAGCTGTTCCCGTTGGGCGAGCAGGGGCTGGGCCACGCCACCACCCAGCTGCTCAACGCCTTCAGCGACCTGGCGAACCTGCCGGCAGATGCGTCGTCGCGCCAGGTCGTGATCGCGCGGGCGCGGGAGCTCGCGGCGCGCTTCGCGGACGCTGGGCAGCAGATCGACCGCATGCAGTCGACGCTGCGCGAGGACCTGAAGGCCACCGTGTCCAACGTCAACGAACTGGCTTCGGGCATTGCGTCGCTGAACCAGCAGATTGCGTCTGTGCGCGGCTTGGGTCAGCCCCCCAACGACCTGCTCGATGCGCGTGAACGCATGCTGTCTCAGTTGTCCGGCGAGATTGCGATCACCACCGTGCAGGCCGACGACGGCACGGTGGCCGTCTTCGCCGGCGGAGGGCAACGGCTGGTGCTCGGGGCGCAGTCCCAGACCCTGGTGGTCGCCGACGATCTGGGTGATCCGTCGCGGGCCGCGCTGGCCATCAACGACGGCGGGCGGATGGTGCGGCTGGATTCGCAGGCGCTGGGCGGTGGCCGAATCGCCGGCATGCTGCAGTTCCAGGACGATGACCTCGTCGATGCCGGCCTGCTGATCGGGCAGATGGCGGCGGCGATTGCCGGCGCGGTCAACGCCCAGCAGCGGCTGGGCCTGACCCTGCACGCCCCTGCCGGCTCGGTGGCGGCCCAGGACATGTTCGGCACCGGGTCAGGCGTGGCGCAGCCCATGGGCAGCAATGCCCGCGATGCCCAGGGGCGCCCGATCGGCCAGCTGTCGCTGACCATCGTCGAGCCTTCGCAGTTGCAGGCCAGCGAGTACACGCTGCGCAACGACCCGAGCGTGCCAGGTTCCTTCGTCCTGACGCGGCTGTCCGACGGCCTCGTGCGCACGGTGGCGCCAGGCGAGGTCGTCGATGGCTTCCGCGTGGACCCTGGTGTCCCTGCGCCGCTGTCCGGCGATGCCTTCCTGCTGCAGCCGGTGACGCGTGCCGCTCAGGGCATGAAGGTCCTGCTGTCCGACCCGAAGGACATCGCGGCGGCATCGCCGCTGACGGCCACGCTGGGCACGTCCAACGCTGGCACCGCGCAGCTGGCCTCGCTGACGATCACGAGCGACACCGTCAACCCCGCGCACACGGCCGCGATCACGTTCACCGACGACAGCGGTGCCTACAGCTGGGAACTCAGGGACCGGATCACCAACGCGCTGGTGTCCAGTGGAACGGGCACCTGGCAGCCCGGTTCTCCCATGCCGCAGCCGCCGGATTCGGACATCAACGGCTTCGCCCTGGTCCTTTCCGGCGTACCCCGCACCGGCGACGTGGTCAACGTTGCGATGACGACCAACGTGGCCTCGAACAACGGCAACGCCGTGGCGCTGGCAGCACTGCGTGACCAGCCCGTTCTGGGGCGGGTCGTGCAGCCCGACGGAAGCGTGGCCGGCGGTGTGTCGGCCACCGACGCCTATGCGTCGGCGATGGCGGACATCGGCGTGCGCGTGCAGGGGGCCCAGGCCATCACGGACATCTCGAGCGCGCTGGCAGCGCAGACCGATGCGAACCGCAGTTCCGAGGTGGGCGTCAACCTTGACGAGGAGGCCGCGATGCTCATTCATTACCAGCAAAGTTACCAGGCTGCGGCGAAGGTGCTGCAGATCGCGCAGTCCATCTTCGACACCCTGCTGTCGGCCACGACCTGACGCTGCCGGAGGAACCCATGACCGTCCGCATGTCCACCTTCAGCGCCTACGAGCGCGGACTCAGCACGCTGCAGAGGCGCCAGACCGAACTCGCGAGCCTGCAGGAAGAGATGACCAGCGGCAAGCGGGTGGCGCGCGCCAGCGACGATCCGGCGGCAGCCGCGCGGGCCGAACGCGCGCTGGCCACGATTGCGCGCAGCGAGGCTGACCAGCGGGCGCTCGACGCCAGCCGCAACGCCATGCAGCAGGCCGAGTCGGCGCTCGGCGATGCCACCGGCTTGATGCAGCGAATCCGTGAGCAGACGCTGGCTGCTGGCAACCCGACCTACAGCGACGCCGAGCGGAGGAGCCTGGCGCAGGACATCCGCGGCCTGCGCGACCAGTTGCTGGCGGTGGCCAATCGTGGCGACGGCGCGGGCGGCTACCTGTTCGGCGGCCAGGGTTCGACGCAGACCCCGTTCGTGGACGCGCCAGGCGGCGTCGCCTACCGGGGCGATGGCGGGGCGCTTCAGACCGCCACCCCGGAGCCCCTGCAGTTGTCCGCCGACGGCGGACGGACCTGGCTGCAGGCGCCCGACCCCGACACGGGCACCCCTACCTTGTCGGTCTTCAACGTGCTGGACCAACTGGCCACGGAACTCGAGACCGCGGGGCGGGGCAACGACGAGATCTCGGAGACCGTCCGCGTGGGCGTGCGCGGGCTGGACGCCGCCATGGACCACCTCGGCGCGGTCAGGGCCGGCTTCGGCGAGGCCTTGAACCACGCCGACGGATTCGAGTTGCGGCTGTCGCGCGAGGCGCTGGCGGCGCAGGCCGAGCGATCGGCGGCTGAAGATGCGGACATGGTCCAGGTCGTCTCCGACTTTCAGAACCAGCAAACCGGCTACGATGCCGCCCTGAAGGCCTATGCCATGGTGCAGCGCCTGTCCCTGTTCGACTACGTCAGCGGCTGACCGCCTCATTCCCGCATGTCCACGCCTGCCATCCTGGGCCAGCTGGTGCTGGGTCACAGCCCACTGATCGCCCGCGATCGCTCGGTCATTGCCACGCGCCTGACCGTCTTCCCGGAAAAGCGCGACGAGTCGCCCGATGCCGCGGCGCTGCTGCAGGCGCTGATGCACGTCTGGCCGGCGCCAGCCGATGCCGCGACGATCTCGCTGAACCTGCGCGCGATGCCCGGGCAGGCGCCCGGCGCGGCCGCCGACGCGGCGCCGGTGGCGCCGACCAAAGCGACGCCGCTGACGTTGAACATCGCTTCCGAGCCCTGGCTCCGCGCCATGCTGGCGGTGCAGCCACCGCCGCACGTCATGCTGGAAGTGCCGGCCTTCATGGTCGGTGACCCGGTGCATGCTGCGGCGCTGCAGGCCCTGCATGCGGCCGGCAGTGCGCTCATTGTCAAAGGTCGCCCGGTCACCGAACTGCCCCGTGAACTGTTGCCTTGTTTCCGGCACTCACTGATCGACGCGGCAGAGGACCGGCGGGGTGGCGGAAGCCAGCCTCCGGAGGGGGTGGCGCGCCGCATTTCCCACATCCAGGTGGGCGTGCGCACGCTGGCGGAACTGGACGCGGCGTTCGCCCGAGGGGCCGTCGGCGTGCTGGGCTGGCCGATCGAGGACGATTTCCGGCGTGGCAGCGTGCAGGCGGGCGGCCCCGACCTGGCGGTGGTCACCGAACTGATCAAGCGTGTCGACCGCGAGGAACCGGTCGACAAGCTCGAGGCGGTGCTCAAGAACGATCCTCAGCTCGCTTTCCGCCTGATCCGATACCTCAATTCGGCGGCGTTCGGCTTGTCGGTGGAGGTCTCGTCGTTCCAGCATGCGTTGATGATGCTGGGCTACCAGAAGCTCAAGCGCTGGCTGGCGCTGCTGCTGGCGTCGTCGAGCAAGGATCCGCAGATGAAGCCAGCCATGTTCGCCGCGGTGCGCCGGGGACTCCTGATGGAGGAACTGGTACGCCACAGCGCCGACGACGAGATGCGCGGCGAGATGTTCATCTGTGGCGTCTTCTCGCTGCTGGACCGCATGCTGGGGCAAGACTTCGCCACGCTGTTCGAGAGCGTGCCCGTGCCCGACCGCGTCCAGCAGGCCCTGGTGGCCGGCGGCGGGCCGTTCCACCCTTACCTGCAACTGGTGCGGGCCATGGAACAAGGTGTCCGTGGCGACATCCGGGACGCCGCCGACACGGCCTTCGTCAGCCTGACCGAAGCCAACGCCGCGCTTCTGCGCGCACTGGCCTCGGCGCGGGAGCTGGACTGAACGGGGCCGGCGTTGCGCCGGCCATCGGGGTCGGCGAGGCGCTGTCCGACGGCGCGCGTGCGCTGCTGGCGTTGCTGTGGGCCGCGCCATACCCGGCGCTGATCGAGGACAGCGGGGGTCGGCTGATCGACGTCAACGAGGCCTTCGCCCAGTTCTGCGGCTACACCCGCGAGCATCTGCGTGGCAGGGAGCTGGTGTCCCTGCAGCCTGCCGAAGACCAGGCGACGGCGCGCCGTCGCCGCGTCCAGGGCGAGATCGACGTCGGCGACCAGAGGCTGCTCGACGCCGCTGGACTCGCACGCTGGTACCGCCAGACGCGCACCCCGCTGGGCGACCACGGCCTGGTGGTGTCGGTGTTGCAGGACACGACGAGCGAGCATGCCGCGCGCGCGCAGGCCGACCGCACCAGCCACGAACTGGCACAGTGGTTCGACCTCAGTCCGGCTGGCATGCTGGTGTTCGACGCCAGTGGCCTGATCGTGCGATCCAACCGCACCTTCGAGGCGCTCATCGGGCAGGTGCCGGTGACCCTGGAAGAGGCGCCGCTGGCCCTGCAGGCGCTGCTGGCCTGGGATGGCAGGGCACCCAGCGCCGGCCTGGTCCCGGGTGCTCCGCCGATGGAATGCCAGGCCCTGGTCGAAGGGGCCGACGGCCGGCGTCGGCTGTCGGCACGGGTCAGCGCCTTCGCCACCGACCAGGGGCAGCTGCGCTACATGGCGGTGGTCGAGGATCTGAGTGCCGAGGACGAACGCGACCTGGCGCTGCTGGAGATCGGCGCGCTGATGGACACGGCCGGCATCTTCGTGGCCACCTACGATCCCGCGCGCGGCTGGCTGCGTTCGGCCGGCGCGGTGCGCGGCGGGGTGTCGCCGCCGCCCACGACGGCGCTGCAAGGCATTGCCCGCGACATCGTTGAGCCGTCATCGCTGCCGGAGTACGAGAAGCTGCAGGCCGCCCTTCGTGGCGGCACCCGTGCCGAGGTGCGGTATGCGGTTCGCCACCCGGAACTCGGCCAGCGTTGGCTGCTCACGCGTGTCGAACCGGGCGCGCTGGCCGGCGGCCGACGGGCGACGTCGGTCGTCACCATCGACGTCACCGACCGCGAGCGTGCCCAGCGCCGCAACGAGCAGCTGCTGCGCGAGCTGGGCACCATCCTGGAAGGTTCGCCGGCCGGCATCGCGCTGCTGCGCGGCGACGTGCTGCAGCGCTGCAACCGCCGCTTCGAGCGCATGCTGGACCTGGCCGAGGGTGCCGGTCCCGGCGCCACGCTGCAGTCGCTGCTGGCGCTCACGGTGCAGGGGGCGCCGTTGGCGCGCAGCGCCCTGTCCAGCGTGCTCGAGGGGCGCGACTTCGATGCCGAACTGCAGCTGCCCGGTGGCCGCTGGTACGCACTGTCGCTGCGCGCCTCGGCGGCCGAGGCCGGCGATGCGTTGAGCGAGTCGGTCGCGGTGCTGTCGGACATCACGCGGCTGAAGTCGCAGCAGGCCGAGCTGCAGACACTGGCGCGCGAACGCGAGCTGATGTTCGCGCACTCGGCCGTGGGCATCGCCTGGCAGCGGGGCGCGCGCATCGAGCGTGCCAACCAGGCGCTGGCGGACCTGACCGGCTGGTCGGTGCCCGAGCTCACGGCGCTCGACGGTGCCGAGCTCTACCCCAGCACGCGCGAGTGCGTGGACTTCGAGCGCGCGCTCGCCGAGGGCCTGGCGCGCGACGGCGTCTTCGTCGGCGAGCGCCGGCTGCGCCGGCGCGACGGCCGTGCGCTGTGGGTCCAGGTGGCCGCACGGCCGGTGTCTGCCGACGCCGGCAGCGGGCCCGACGCCGGCATGGTGTGTTCCTTCGTCGACGTCGACGAGCGGCACCGCGCGCGCGAGTCGCTGCAGCGTCAGGCCGAGCAGACGCGGGCGGTCCTCGATTCCGTGCTGGTGGGCATCGTCACCGTGGCGGACGACGCCATCGTGTGGATGAATCGTCCGGCGCGGCGCATGTTCGGCGGCGAGCTGACGGACTTCACCGGCGAGCCCATCCATGTGGTCGCCACCGCCGAGGCCGACCATCCGCTGCGTCGCACGGACTGGACCAGCCGCCTGGCCGACGGGCAGTCGGAAACCTTCGAGTGCCGGCTGCGCGGGCGCGACGGCCGCGAGTTCTGGGTCGTGGGCAACGTGGTGCAGACGGTGCGCGATGGCGGCGGTCGTCAGCTGACCTTTGCGCTGCTGGACATTGATAGCCGGCGCCAGGCCGAGGTCAGCATCGCGCGGGCGAAGGCGTCGCTGCAGCGCCTGATCGAGACCGTGCCGTTGGCCATCGCACTGGTCGACGGGCCGACCCGGCGCCCCCTGCAGACCAACCCTGCGGCCGACGCGTTCCTGGCCGCCCCGCCGGCCGGCCTGGACGGTGCAGTGGCCCAGGCGCCGCAGCGGCTGGAACTGCGCGACGCCGAGGGCCGGCTCTGGGACACGCGCACCGTGCCGTTGTCGGCGGTGGACGGCGGCCCGGCCGAGCTGCTGCTCGTGGCCAGCGACGTGACCGAGCAGCGTGCGGCTGACCTCGCGCGGCTGCAGGCGGCGATTGCGCAGCGCGAGGTCCTGGTGCGCGAGGTGCACCACCGGATCAAGAACAACCTGCAAGGTGTGGCCGGGCTGCTGCAGCAGTACGCGGCGCGCCACGCCGAGGTGGCGCCGGTGCTCGGCGAGGCCGTCTCCCAGGTGCAGGCCATCGCCCAGGTCTACGGACTGCAGGTCGGCGCCAGCGGGCCGCTGCGGTTGGCGCGCGTGGTGGAGGCGATCGCCCAGTCGGTGCAGCGCACCTTCGGCCGCGATATCGGCTTCGAGGGCGGTCCCGGGGCCCTGGCGTTCGAGCTCCCGGAGGCGGAGGCCATCCCGATCGCGCTCGTGGTCAACGAGTTGCTGACCAATGCCGTCAAGCATGGTCGTGGCACCGTGCGCTGCCGCGTGATGGCCGAGCCGGACGGCGACACGGCGGGGGTCGACATCCGGCATGCCGGCCAGCTGCCGGAGGCCTTCGACCTGGCCCGCTTCCCGGGCGGTGTGTCGGGGCTGGGCCTGGTGCGGGCCCTGCTGCCGCGGCGCAGCGCCACGCTGTCGCTGGAGCAGGCGGGGGAGGAGGTGCTCACCCGTGTGCGCCTGAGCCCGCCCAGCGTGCGCCGCGATGCCGGTGCTGCCGGCGTTGCGGCGACAATCGGGGCTTCGAACGACGCTTCGCCATGAACGACGCTGCCCCACCCCACGGCAAGGGCCGGATCCTCGTCGTCGACGACGACCGGCTGGTGCTGGCCACCGTGACCCATGGCCTGGCCCAGGCCGGCTACGAGGTCATCGACGCCGACAACGGCGACGACGCCATCCTGCTGGCGCGCCAGCACCGCCCGGCGCTGGCGCTGCTGGACATCCGCATGGAAGGCAAGACCGGCTTCGACGTGGCGGAGTACCTGCGCGACGTGGTCGGCGTGCCCTTCATGTTCCTGTCGGCCTTCGCCGACGAGCCGACACGGGCCAAGGTGGCCGAACTCGGGGCCCTGGCCTACCTGGTCAAGCCGCTGGACGTCGGGCAGATCGTGCCCACGGTGGACCGCGTGATGGCGCAGCTGGTGCAGGGCCGTGGGGCGGATCTGCCGCCGGCCGCGCCGCCGCAGCGTCCGGCCGCGCCGGCCGGGGTGCCGCCCGCGCCGGCCAGCGCGTCGACGCCGGACCCGGTGAGCCTGGCCACCGGCATCCTGATGCACCGGCACACGCTCACCCAAGCCCGTGCGCTGCAGAAGCTGCATGCGCTGGCCAGCGAGAAGGGACTGACGGCGCAGCAGCAGGCGCAACGCCTGGTCGATGCGGTGGAGGCCCTGGCCGACACGGATGCCTGATCGGCCGCTGCGGTCGATCTGCGAGGCCAGCAGGCTCTCGCGCTCTCAGTTCCTCAGCGTGAAGTAGAAGGCGGCACCCCGGCCGGGCTCGCCGTCGGCCCAGATGCGCCCGCCGTGACGCTGCACGATGCGCCGCACCGACGCCAGGCCGACGCCGGTGCCGGCGAAGTCGCTGGCGCTGTGCAGGCGCTGGAACAGGCCGAACAGGCGTTCGGCCGAGCGCATGTCGAAGCCGGCACCGTTGTCGCGCACCACGAAGGCGGTCTGACCGTCCGTGGTTTCCCGGCCGAACACGATGTGGGCCTGGGCGCGCTTGGCGGTGTACTTCCAGGCGTTGCCCAGCAGATTCTCCAGCACCAGGCGCAGCAGCGTCGGGTCGCCGGTGGCCTGCAGGTCGGGCTCGACCTGGATCACGGCCTCGCGGTCGGGCGCGGCGCGGCGGAGGTCGTCGATCACGAACGTGGCCAGCTGCGACAGGTTGACAGGCTGGCGGGCCAGCGGTTGCGTCGACAGCCGGGCCAGCGTCAGCATGGCGTCGATCATCTGGTTCATGCGCGCGGTGGCACCCAGCACACGGTCGAGGTGGTCGTTGGCCACGCGGTCCAGCACGTTGCCGTAGTCCTCCTTGACGATGCGGGTGAACCCCTCGACGACCCGGATCGGCGCCCGCAGGTCGTGCGAGACGGTGTAGCTCATCGTTGCCGTGTCGTCGAATCCCGACGATCCGGCGCGCACCAGCAGCAGCACGGCCGCGCCGTCGGCCGCCACATGGTGAAGCTGCCAGCCTTCGGCCTGTGCATCACCGGGCGTGCCCAGTGCCGCGCCCAGGGCCGGCGGCAGCAGCGCCTGCAGGGCGGCACCGTCGAAGCGGTCGGTCCGGCCCAGCACCGCGCGGGCGGCGGCGCTGGCCTGCAGCAGCCGCCAGGGCGCGTCGTCGCCCTGCCGCACCAGAACGGCCAGGGCGTCGGGCCAAGTCTCGGCCAGCGCCTTGAGGCCCATCGCCGCCTGGCCGCCACCATCACCCGGGCGGGCGAGCACGACGTGGCCGCCGAAGCGGCCGTCGCCGTGGAACCAGGGCACACCGCCGACGGTGTGCGCGCCGCCGCCGTCACGTCGCGTCCACTCGCAAGGTCCGAACGGGTCGGGCCGGGTGAGCGTGGCCTCCATGGTTGCGGCCTGCGGGCCCAGGTCGTACAGGTCGGACAGTCGTCGACCGTCCGCCAGTCTGGCGATCCGATCGCCGGCCACCGTGGTGCGCCAGCCGTCGCCGCCGGCCAGGGCCAGCAGCAGCCGGTTCTCCTGCCGGGCGGCGTGCAGTGCCCGGCGGTCGCGTCGGCGCCCGATCAGCCACCCGGCGGCGCCGGCGGTCAGTGCGGACACGATCAGGGCCACGCTGCCGAAGAGCCAGGGGCCGGTATCACCCGTGCAGCCGCCGAGCAGGCCTGTCGCCGCCAGCGCACCGCCGGCCCGGGCGGGAACATGCCAATTCCGCATCGCGGCATTGTACGAATGGGTCACACGCGGCATCTCGCGGCCGTTCAAGTCCGTGGGGTTGGCGCCGAAAGAAGGGCCAATCACCGGCGGATGCCCGGGTTGGGGCTTGCCACGCACCCGTCCAGGCCGGTGTCAAACTACTGGTCACGCCGATGAACCGTCCCCAACGTCACCGACTGCACCACCCGGAGGCCCCGGCCGGCCACGGTGGGTCGCCGCCCGTGCTGGCGCCGGATGCGCTGGCCCGGCTCCAGCAGCTCGACCCCGATGGCAGCCGAGGCTTCGTCGCCCAGGTCCTGCGCACCTACGCGGCGTCGCTGGAACGCTACCTGCTCAGCCTGCACGAGGCACGCGACACCGGCAACCTGAAGCTGGCCGGAGACACCGCGCACACGCTGAAGTCGTCCTCGGCGGCCATCGGCGCGGCGGCCTTCGCCGCCGTCTGCGCGGACATCGAGCGCCAGGCGCGCCACGGCGACACGTCGGCACTCGGTGCGCCGCTGTCGAACCTGCTCGATGAGGCGGCGCGCGTGCAGGCCGCAGTTCGGGCTATGCTCCCCGCCTGAGTCAATCGCTTCGCCTAGATGCCCCCGCCGCCGCCTGCCGACGACAAGCCACCCCTGCAGCCCCGGGTACTGCTGGTCGACGACGACGAGGTCAACCTGTTGTTGACCTCGCTTGCCCTGCGTGAGCGCGGCATGCAGATCACCGAGGCGTCCAGCGGCGAACGTGCGCTGGCGCTGGTCAGCCAGTGGACGCCCGACATCATCGTGCTCGACGCCCAGATGCCCGGTCTCGACGGCTTCGACACCTGCCGGCGCCTGCGCGCCTTGCCGGGCTTCGAGCAGGTGCCGGTGCTGATGTTGACCGGGCTGGACGACGACGCCTCGGTGGCGCGCGCCTTCCAGGCCGGCGCGACCGACTTCTTCGTCAAGGCCACCCAGTGGAGCCTGCTGGCGGAGCGGTTGAACTTCCTGCTGCGCAGTTCGCGCACCTTCATCGAGCTGCAGCGCAGCAAGGCGCGTCTGGCGCGGGCCCAGGACCTGGCGCGCATGGGCAGCTTCGACTGGCGGCGCGGCGACCATGCCCTGTGGATGCAGCCCGAGGCGTTGCGGGTCTTCGGCCTGCCGCCGGTGGAGCGGGTCGGCATGCGCCGTCTGCTGCGCATGGTGCGCACCGACGACCGCAAGCGTTTCCTTCGCGTGCTGCGCGACCAGTGGCAGGCGAGTTCGGTGATCGCGCTGGACGTCGGGATCGAGCAGTTCGACGGCCATGAACGCGTGATCCACGTCGAGGCCGAGCCGGAATTCAACGAGCACGGCGTCTGCGCCGGCTACAGCGGCATCGTCCAGGACGTGACCGACCGGGTGGCCGCGGAGGACCGCATCCGCCACCTCGCCAACTTCGACACGCTGACCGGTCTGCCCAACCGTCACCAGCTGATCTGGCGGGCGGAGAAGGCGCTGGAGCAGGCACGGCGCATGCAGCACCAGTTCGCGATGCTGCTGATCGACCTCGACCGCTTCAAGGTCGTCAACGACACGCTGGGCCATGGTTCGGGCGACGAACTGCTGCGGCAGGTGGCCCAGCGGCTGCGCGGGTGCGTTCGCCACACCGACCAGGTGCTCGATGGCGCGCTGGAATCCGTGGGTGCGCGCTCGCACCGGGCGCTCGAGGCCGTCGGCCGCCTGGGGGGCGACGAGTTCGTGGCGCTGCTGCCCGAGGTGGTGCAGGAAGGCGACGCCGACCGCGTCGCCCAGCGTGTGCTCGAGGTCATGCGCGAGCCGGTCGTCGTCGGCGGCCAGGAGTGTTTCGTCACCGCCAGCATCGGCATTGCGATGTACCCGCGCGACGGCGAGAACGTGGTCGATCTTCTGCGCAACGCCGACGTGGCCATGTACTCTGTCAAGAGCGCCGGGCGCAATGGCGCGGCCATCTACAGCCCGATGCTCGCCGGCACCGCGCGCGACAAGCTCGAGCGCGAGACCGCGCTGCACAAGGCCATCGAGCGCGAGGAACTCGTGCTGCACTACCAGCCGCAGGTCGAGGTTCGCACCCGCCAGGTCACGGCCGTGGAGGCCCTGATGCGCTGGCGGCGGGATGGTCGCCTCGTGCCGCCGGCCGAGTTCATCCCGCTGGCCGAGGAGACCGGGCTGATCGTGCCGATGTCGGAGTGGGCGCTGCGCGAGGCCGCGCGTCAGGTCCGCGCCTGGCGCGAGAGCCTGGGCGTGGACATCACGGTGGCGGTGAACCTGCCGAGCCACATGTTCAGCCGCAGCGACCTGGTCGAGCAGATCCACGATGCCGTCGGCCAGCACGGCGTGCCTCCGGGCGCACTGCGGCTGGAGATCACCGAGGACCGGCTGATGGAGGATCACCACGCGGTGACGCCCACCCTGCTGCGCCTCAACGAGATCGGGGTCGAGATCGCGATCGACGACTTCGGCACCGGCTACTCGTCGCTGGCCTACCTGACCACGCTGCCGATCGCCGAACTGAAGATCGACCGCACCTTCATCCGCGACCTGGGCATCACCGCGCAGAGCCCGGCCATCGTGCAGGCCATCGTGGCGCTGGCCAAGGCGCTGGGCCTGCGCGTGGTGGCCGAAGGCGTGGAGCACCTGCGACAGCAGCAGCAACTGATCCGACTGGGCTGCTCGCTGATGCAGGGCTTCATCTTCTGCCGACCGGTGGCTGCCGACAGCCTGGCGGCCGAACTGCAGGCGGGCCAGCTGATCGTGGCCGACCGCACGGTCGTGGCCCTCGGCGCCGACGACCCACATGTGGTGCATCGCCACTGACCGCATGCCCCGATCAACTTGTCGACGGCGCCCGAGGGCGTCGGCCGGCCGGCCGGTACTGACATGACGCCCGCAGAGGTGGCCAAGGGCGCACTGCGGCGTCTGGCGCAGGCGCGCCAGGAGCCGACGCCGGAGAACTACGCCCGCGCCTATGCCGAGGAGGCCGGGCAGCCGCCGCCGCCCGACGCGCGGTCGGCCGGTGCGCATTGGGCCGGCCTCATCGACCGGGTGGTGCGTGGGCTCGAGCGTGGCGCGCGCCAGTGGACGCCGGCGCGCAAGAAGGACAGCCTGCAACGCGTGCTGGAAGGCAGCTCGCGCGATGCGGCGCGCCTGCAGCAGCGGCTGCAGGCCCTGTTGCAGGCCTGGGAGAGCGATGCGCCGCTCGACGGCGAGCCGGCGCCCGCGACGGTGACGGATGCGGTCGTCCAGGGTGACTGGCCGCGTGTGGTGCGTGGCCTGCAGGTCACCGTGGGCACGGCGCTGTCGGCCAAGGAAGGGCGTGCCGAGGAACTGGCCGACGAACTGGCACGCCTGGCGCAGCGCCTGGCCGCTGAGGGGGCCACGCCCGAGATCGTGGTGGCCGTCGAGGCCGCCTGCGTGCGAGCGCAACGCTGGCTCGGCCACCGCCAGCAGCTGTTCGATGACCTGGGCCGGCTCTGTGGCGAGCTCGGCGCGGGTCTGGTGGAACTGTCGGAGGACGACAGCTGGGCGCGCGGCCAGTGCGAGGTGCTGCAGTCGCGTCTGGCCGGCGGCATCGGCGCGCGCGATGTCCGTGCCGCGACCGAACTGCTCGCCGACACGCGGGCGCGCCAACGCCGCGTGCGTGAAGAACGGGCCGCGGCCAGCAGGGCGCTCAAGGACCTGATCCGCCAGCTGCTGGGTGAGGTGGGCGAACTCGGCGACCACGCCGGCCGCTTCGGCGACAGCGTCGAACGCCACGCGGAGGCGATCGCGCGCGCCGACAGCCTCGAAAGCCTGGCCGGTGTCGTGCAAGCCCTGGTCGCCGAAAGCCATGCCGTGGGCGAACGCGTGCGCAGCACGCAGCAGCGTCTGCAGCGGGACCACGACCGCGCTGGCGAACTGGAGTCCCGCGTTCGCGAACTGGAGACCGAGCTGCGGCGTCTGTCCGACGAGGTCGCCACCGATGCGCTGACGTCGGTGGCCAACCGGCGTGGCCTGCAGCAGGCCTTCGAAGGCGAGGTCGCGCGTGCCGGCCGGGCCGATGGGGGTCCCTTGCTGGCGGTGGGCCTGATCGACATCGACAACTTCAAGAAGCTCAACGACTCGCTGGGCCACGCGGCGGGGGACGTGGCGTTGAAGTCGCTGGCCGGCGCGGTCAAGGAGCGCCTGCGGCCGGTGGACACGGTGGCGCGCTTCGGCGGCGAGGAGTTCGTCGTGCTGTTGCCGGGCACCGCGGCCGATGCCGCGCAGCAGACCCTGACCCGGCTGCAGCGCGAGCTGTCCGCCAGCCTGTTCATGCACGAGGGCCGGGAGGTCTTCGTCACCTTCTCCGCCGGCGTCACGGCGTGGCGCGCGGGCGAGGCGCTCGAGGTGGCGCTGGAACGTGCCGACGAGGCGCTGTACGAGGCCAAGCGCACGGGCAAGAACCGCACCTGCGTGGCCTGACGGAGGCCGTGAGGGCAGGGCAGCTTGCGGCGGATCGTTGACATCCCGTTGCACGCCCGATGTGAAGTGCTGCGCCGGGTTGCCGATAACGAGGGCGACCTGTCCCGATATGCCGTACCCGATTCCAGCATGCCCGTGATGCGCCAGATGTTTCGATCCGCCCGCCACGCTGCCCACCTCTTCTTCCGCAGCCAGCTCAGTCTGAAACTGCGCGGGGGCGTGCGGCTGGAGTTCGTGGACAGCCGTGGCCGGCGCGCCGAATCGCCTGCCGAGGCCGAGGCGCGCCGGCAGCGGGCCGAGCTGGGGCGCATGGTCGGCGAACTGGCGCAATGCCTGGATGCCGACCCCGACATCCGGCCGGAACTGCGCCACCTGGCCTATCTGGAGACGGCGCTGCGGCAGCAGGGCTTGGCCGCGCTGCAGACCCTGCCGGTGGACGTGCTGCACAAGGCGCTGGACCAGTTCGAGGGCTTGGTGTCCAACTGGTCACCGACGGGGCTGGCCATGCTGCGCTCGAAGATGGCGGTGGCGGTGAACGAGCGCAGCGCCGAAGAGACGTCGGCCTCGGTGTCGGCGCCGGTCAGTCGGACGACCGTCTGACCGCGCTCAGGCGGCGCAGGCCGACGTAGGCCAGCGCGCCGACGGCCAGACCGACCGCATCGGCCAGCAGGTCGGCCCAGTCGCCCTGGCGCGGCGGCAGTCGGGACTGCAGGAGTTCCAGCAGACCACCCCAGGCGAGCAGGCCCGCGAGCAGCAGGGTCGCCGACCGCACTCCTGGCCGGCGCCGGGCGAGCAGCCCCGCCAAGGCCGGGCCGGCGAAGGCGATGGCGTGGTTGAGCTTGTCCCAGCCGGTCAGGTCCAACCCGGCAGGGGGCCGGGGCCACAGCATCAGGCCGGTCACCAGGGCGATCTGCAGCCAGAAGGCGACGCGCCACCATTGACGCGCGCGGGACGAGAACACATCGAAGCCCACGGGGTCCTGGTTCAGCGGCCGAACGGGAAGAACACGGGCAGCGACACCAGCGCCACCGCCTGGAAGACCAGCGCCACCGGCAGGCCGGCGCGCACGAAGTCGCGGAGCGTGTAGCGGCCGGGCGACATCACCATCAGGTTGGTCTGGTAGCCGTAGGGCGTCAGGAAACTGCAGCTGGCGCCGTAGAGCACCGCCATGACGAAGGGCTGCGGGTCCAGACCGGCCCTTTGCGCGACGCCGATGGCCACCGGGAAGGCGAGTGCGGCGGCGGCGTTGTTGCTCATCAGTTCGGTCAGGATCCAGGTGCCCATGAGGATCATCGCCAGTGCGCCGTAGGGCCCGAGCTGGTGGATCGCACCGAGCATGGCACCCGCCAGCAGCCCGGCGGCGCCGGTCTGTACCATCACCTGCGAGATCACCAGCGACGCCCCGATGATCACGATGATGGCGTACGGCATGTTGCGCCGCAGTTCGTTGGGCCGCGTGAACCCCAGGGACAGGAAGAGCACCAGCAGCAGCAGCAGCGCCTTCAGGAAGTCGATCACGCCGAGCGCCGACAGCGCGACGGCAGCGACGAAGCCGGCAGTGGCCACCAGGCCCTTGCGCGGGTCGGTGAACTTCTGCACCTCGTGCCGGGTGACGATGATGAAGTTGCGCTGCAGGTTGTTGCGCTTCTCGAAGTCGCTGCCCACGACCAGCACCAGCGTGTCGCCGACGTCCAGCGGTAGGTCGGCGATGGGCCCGCGCAGGCGCTCGCTGCCGCGCCGGATCGCGATCACCGCGGCATCGAAGCGCGAGCGGAAGTCGGTCTGCTTCAGCGTCCGCCGCGCCAGGGGCGAGTTGGCGGCGATGACGACCTCGACGAGGTTGTCCTGTGGCAGCCGGTAGTGCTGGCCACGCGTCTCCAGACCGTCGAAACGCATCAGCAGGTCCAGCCGGGTGAGGTCGCCCGTGAAGACCAGCATGTCGCCGGACTCGATGACCTGCTCCGGCTGCACCGGCGCGATGACCCTGCCATCGCGCACGATCTCGGCCAGGAACAGGTGGGCCAGGCGGCGCAGGCCGCCCGCCTCCACGCTGCGGCCCACGAGAGACGACGTGGGCTGCACCGTGGCTTCCAGGAAGTAGTCGGAGGGCTGCTCCCCGACCGCCGGCTGGGCCGGGAGCAGGTGCGGATAGACGAGCACCATCGTCACCCCGCAGGCGAGCACGATCAGGATGCCGACCGGGAACAGGTCGAAGATGTGCAGCCCGGTCATGCCCTGGCCGATGAGCAGGGAGTTGACCAGCAGGTTGGTCGAGGTGCCGATCAGCGTCAGGATGCCGCCCAGTGACGCGGCGAAGCACATGGGCATCAGCAGGCGCGACGGCGCGTGCGCGCGGAGCGTGCGCAACGGGCCGATCAGCGAGGCGACGACCGCGGTGTTGTTCAGGAAGGCCGAGTACAGCGCCGTGGCCGCGAAGAGCTTGGTCAGCGCCCAGCGATACGGGCCGCGCACCAGGCCTTCGGCCATGGCTTCGAGCAGGCGCGACTTGTCCAGCACCACCGACAGCAGCAGCAGCACGACGACGGTGGCCAGCCCGGGATTCGCCAGCTGGGCCAGGCCTTCCTGCACGCTGACGAAGTCCAGCAGCACGAAGGCGAAGGCGACACCGGCGAACACCAACGCCGGTGCGCGGCGGCCACGCAGCAGTTCCACCACGAGCACCGCCAACCCGAGGAAGACGGCGCCCTGCTGCAGCGTCATGACGGGATCAGGCCTCGCTCTCGCAGCAGTGCCACGACGCGGTCGGCCGCCTCCTCGGCCGTCATCGTCGTGGTGTCCACGCGCAGTTCCGGCGTCTCCGGGGCCTCGTAGGGCGAGTCGATGCCGGTGAAGTTGGCCAGTTCGCCACGCCGCGCCTTCTTGTAGAGGCCCTTGACGTCACGCTGCTCGGCCACCGCCAGCGGGGTGTCGACGTGGATCTCGAGGAACTCGCCTTCGGCGACCAGACCGCGCGCCAGAGCGCGCTCGGAGCGGAAGGGTGAGATGAAGGCCGTCAGCACGATGAGGCCGGCATCCACCATCAGGCGCGAGACCTCGGCCACGCGGCGCACGTTTTCCACCCGATCGGCCTCGGTGAAGCCGAGGTCCTTGTTCAGGCCGTGGCGGACGTTGTCGCCGTCGAGCAGGTAGCTGTGGCAGCCGGCGGCATGCAGCTTCTTCTCCACCAGGTTGGCGATGGTGGACTTCCCGGCACCGGACAGGCCGGTGAACCACAGCACGGCAGGGCCGTGACCCATCAGCGTGGACCGCGCCGACTTGTCGATGTCGTGCGCCTGCAGGTGGATGTTGTGCGAACGGCGCAGCGCGAAGTGCAGCATGCCCGCGCCCACCGTGTTGTTGCTCATCCGGTCGATCAGGATGAAGCCGCCGGTGTCGCGGTTGACCTCGTAGGCGTCGAAGGGTACGGGCCGGTCGAGCGCGATGTTGCACACGCCGATCTCGTTGAGGTCGAGCTTCTTGGCCGCCAGGTGCTCCATCGTGTTGACGTTCACCTTGTACTTGGGCTCGGTGATCGTCGCGTTGACGGTGCGGGTGCCGATCTTCAGCAGGTACGGCCGGCCGGGCAGCATGGGCTCGTCGGCCATCCAGACGATGGTGCTCTCGAACTGGTCGGCCACCTCGGCCGGCGCGCTGGCCGCGGAGATGAGGTCGCCGCGCGAGATGTCCACCTCGTCGGCCAGCGTGATCGTCACCGACTCGCCGGCCACCGCCAGCGGCCGGTCGCCCTCCAGCGCCACGATGCGCGCCACCGTGCTCTCGCGCCCGGAGGGTTGCACCCGGACGCGGTCGCCCGGGCGCACGCTGCCGGCGGCGATGAGACCGCAGAAGCCACGGAAATCGAGGTTGGGGCGGTTGACCCACTGCACCTGCAGGCGGAACGGGTCCTTCTGCAGCCGGGTCTCGTCGATCTCGCAGGTCTCCAGGAAGGCCATCAGCGTCGGCCCGTGGTACCAGGGCATGCGGTCGCTGCGCTCGACGATGTTGTCGCCCTTCAGGCCCGACAACGGGATGGTGGTGATGTCGGTCAGGCCGATCTGCGCGGCGAAGGCACGGTAGTCCTCGTCGATCCTGCGGATCGCCGCCTCGTTGCAGTCGATGAGGTCGACCTTGTTGATCGCCAGCACCACCTTGCGGATGCCGATCAGGTGCACCAGGTAGCTGTGGCGGCGGGTCTGCGTCAGCACGCCCTTGCGCGCGTCGATCAGCACCACGGCCACGTCGGCGGTGGACGCGCCGGTGATCATGTTGCGCGTGTACTGCTCGTGGCCCGGCGTGTCGGCGACGATGAACTTGCGGCGGTCGGTGCTGAAGAAGCGGTAGGCCACGTCGATGGTGATGCCCTGCTCGCGCTCGGCGGCCAGGCCGTCTACCAGCAGTGCGAAGTCGATGTCGCCGCCCTGGGTGCCCCACTTCTTGCTGTCGGCCTCGATGGCCGCGAGCTGGTCGTCGAAGAGCATCTTCGACTCGTACAGCAGCCGCCCGATCAGCGTGCTCTTGCCGTCGTCGACCGAGCCGCAGGTGATGAAACGCAGCAGGCTCTTCTTCTCGTGCTGGGCCAGGTAGGCCTGGATGTCAGTGGCGATGAGGTCGGAAACGTGGGCCATGTCAGAAGTACCCTTCCTGCTTCTTCTTCTCCATCGACGCCGCGGCGTCGTGGTCGATCATGCGGCCCTGGCGCTCGCTGGTGCGCGTGAGCAGCATCTCCTGGATGATGGCGGTCAGCGAGTCGGCCTCGGATTCCACCGCGCCCGACAGCGGGTAGCAGCCCAGGGTGCGGAAGCGCACCTTTTTCGACATCGGCACCTCGCCGGGGCGCAGCGGCATGCGGTCGTCGTCGACCATGATCAGCGTGCCGTCACGGTCGACCACCGGGCGCTCGGCCGCGAAATACAGCGGCACGATGGGGATGTTCTCGAGGTGGATGTATTGCCACACATCCAGTTCGGTCCAGTTGCTGATCGGGAAGACGCGGATCGACTCGCCCTTTCGCTTGCGGCCGTTGTAGAGCCGCCAGAGCTCCGGCCGCTGCGCCTTCGGGTCCCAGCGGTGCTGCGCGCTGCGGAAGCTGAAGATGCGTTCCTTGGCGCGGCTCTTCTCCTCGTCGCGGCGTGCACCACCGAAGGCGGCGTCGAAGCCGTGCAGGTCCAGCGCCTGCTTCAGGCCCTGGGTCTTCCACATGTCGGTGTGGATCTGCGAGCCATGGTCGAAGGGGTTGATGCCCTGGGCCTTGGCCTCGGGGTTCTGGTAGACCAGCAGTTCCATGCCCAGCTCGCGCGCCATGCGCTCGCGCATCGCGTACATGTCGCGGAACTTCCACGTCGTGTCCACGTGCAGCAGCGGGAAGGGCGGCGGGGCGGGCCAGAAGGCCTTCTTGGCCAGGTGCAGCATCACCGCGCTGTCCTTGCCGATGGAGTACAGCATCACCGGGCGGTCGGCCTCGGCCACCACCTCACGCAGGATGTGGATGCTCTCGGCCTCGAGCCGCTGCAGATGGGTCAGGCGCACGGGCGCCGAAGAATCGGTCATGGCAGTCATCTGGGGTGGGTCGGCCTGTGCAGCGTGGCAAGCTCCGTGCCAACCGCAGGCGGCGGTCGTCGGCGGACCGCCGACGTAGCCGCAAGTATCGCGCACGGGCTGGCCAGGACGGCGCCGACAGGGTCCCTAGAACCAGCGCTCGGGCCGTGAACGGTGTGGCTTCTATCACGGCTTGGCCACGCCCCCCCTTGTGAACAAGGTGTCGGCAAGCGCCGCGGCGGCAGGTACATTCGCGGCCCATCACGCGGCGAGAGGGCCGCCCAGGAGAACATGGATGGGTTGGGAACAGCAGCGCGAGGTCTGGCTGGAGGGGTTGGAGCGCATCGCGACCGACGCCGGTGCGCTGATCATGCAGGTTTACCGCACCGACTTCGCCGTGCGGGGCAAGCAGGACCAGTCACCGGTCACCGAAGCAGACGAGCGCGCAGAGAAGCTCATCGTGCCGGCGCTGCAGGCGTTGGCACCCGGCGTGCCCGTGGTGGCCGAGGAGGCGGTGGCGGCCGGCAACGTGCCGGCGGTTGGTGATCTCTTCTGGCTGGTCGATCCGCTGGACGGAACCAAGGAGTTCATCAGCCGCAACGGCGAGTTCACCGTCAACATCGCCCTGGTGCACCAAGGCCGACCCGTGCTCGGCGTGGTGTACGCCCCGGCCCTGGGCCGCATGTTCCTCGGCGATGTGGGCCGGGGCGCGTGGATGCAGGACGCTGCGGGCCGCCGTGAGATCCGTTGCCGGCCGGTGCCGGAAGCCGGGCTGACGGTGGTGGCCAGCCGCTCGCACGGCGACGCGGCGGCGCTGGATGCCTTCCTGGCCGGGCGCAAGGTGGCCGCGCTGGCCAGCGCCGGTTCGTCGCTCAAGCTCTGCCTGGTCGCCGCCGGTGAGGCCGACCTGTACCCGCGGCTGGGCCGCACCATGGAGTGGGACATCGCCGCCGGGCACGCCGTGCTGTCGGCTGCGGGCGGCAGCGTGCGTGACCTTCAGGGGGCGCCGCTGCGGTATGGCAAACCGGGTTTCGACAACCCGCATTTCGCCGCCGCCGCTGAGCTCGGGTGATCGCGCCGGGCGCGGCGTGCCGGCGTGGCGCGTACTGTTCACGCATCCCGCCGCCGGTGGGTTGTTGGTGGCATCGATCCTGCTTGGCGGGCAGCTACCATCCTCCGATTCGCTTTCCTTCGTCGCCTGAACTGCTCCATGCGCTGTCCTGACCGTCTGAGACGTGCGACCCTGGTCGCCACCGCTGCTGTCCTGACGGCGATCGTGGGATGCGGCAGCGGCAGTGGCCGATCCGGCACCGACCTGCAGGTCTCGGGTACCGGCCCGGTGGCCACCGTGGCTGGCGGCAGCGAAGTCGTCTTCGAGATGCAGGTGAAGAACGCTGGCGAATACGCGGCCGAGGACGTCGCCATCACCAACGAGGCCGGCGGCCAGCTGTCGCTGATGGGCATCACCTGCACCGCCGAAGGTGGCGCCGTCTGCCCTGAGGCTCCGAGCATCGCGATGCGCGTGCCCAGCCTGAAGGCCGGCGGCACACTGCGCTTCACGGTGACCACCCTGGCCAACCCATCGGCGCGCGGCACGCTGTTCAACCGCATGGCCGCCAGCTTCGCCTACGAGACCGACAGCGCCGACAACGTGGCCACGGTCACGGCCACCGCGTACAGCCCCAGCAGCGACCTCGTCGTCATCGGCAGTGGGCCGGCCGGCACCGTCACCGGCGGCGACACCGTCGCGTTCGACATGTCGGTGCGCAACGAGGGGCCGGACGACGCCACCGGCGTGCGTGTGCTCAACGAGGCCGGTTCCGGGCTGGTGGTGCAGGGCATCGCCTGCACGGCCAGCGGTGGCGCCACCTGTCCGGCCGTGCCTGGTGCGCTGATGGACGTCGGAACGCTGCCGGCCGGGGGCTCCCTCGACTTCGTGGTCACCGCCACCGTGGCCGGCAGCCTCAACGGCATCGTCACCAACACGCTGCAGGTCAGTGCCGACGCCGACAGCGACCGCCTCGACAACAGCTTCACGGCGCAGGCCACCGTGGTCACGCCGCGCTCGGGCGTGTTCGTCACCGGCGTCGGCCCGGCCGGCACCGTGGCCGGTGGCGGCGTGGCCACGTTCGTGATGACCGTCGGCAACGCCGGCCCCGACGCGTCGGGCACGGTGAACATCGTCGACACGGTCGGTGCGCGCCTGACCCTGACTGCCGTGCGCTGCACCGCCACGGCGGGTGCCAGCTGCCCGACGACGCTGGGCCCGGTGATGTCCGTGCCGACGCTGCCGGCCGGCGCCGCGCTGCAGTTCGAGGTCGATGCCGTCGTCGACGCTGGCACGACCGGGCTCTTGACCAACGCCATGTCCGCCACCGCGGCGAACGATGCCGACCGCACCGACAACACCGCCACCGCGGTGGCCACGGCCAGCACGCCGCGGGCCGTGCTGACGCTCAGTGGCACTGGCCCGGCCGATCCGGTGGCCGGCGGTGGCCTGGCCAGCTTCGACATGAAGGTGGTCAACACCGGCCCAGACCCCGCCACAGGCCTGCGCCTGCGCCAGACCCCCAGCGGCAACCTCAGCCTGCTGGCCGTGCGCTGCAGCGCCGCCGGAGGTGCCGTCTGCCCCGGCAGCGTGGGGGTGGTCACCGAAGTGCCGTCGCTGCCGGTGGGCGGGCAGCTCACGCTGGGTGTCGACACGCGCGTCGACGCCGGTGCCAACGGCGCCATCACCAACACCCTGCTGGTCACCGGCGACAACGTCTTTGCAGGCAGCGGCAACAGCGTGATCGCCGTCGGCACCGCCGTGTCAGCGGTCAGCGGGCTGACGGTGACCGGCAGCGCGCCCGCGTCTGCCGTGCCCGCGGGCAGTGCCGCCAGCTTCCGGATGGCGGTCGTCAACGATGGTCCGGACGCAGCGGGCGCGGTGCGACTGACCAACGCCGTCGGCGGCAACCTGACCCTGACCGACGTGCGCTGCGTCGACGCCGCAGGCGGAGCCACCTGTCCTGCCGTGCCGGGGGCGCTGATGGACCTCACGGCGTTGCCGGTGGGGGCGAGCGTGACCTTCGACGTCACCGCCACGGTCGCCGCCGGCACCCAGGGCGCCATCGTCAATACCTTGACGGCGACCACCACCGCCGGTGGCGCCACACAACAGGCCAGTGGCGTCGCCGTGGGCAGTGCGTATGCGGCCAACGTCACCGTGACGGGCAGCGGCCCGGCCGGCTCGCTGGTTGGCGGCGCGAGCGGCGAGTTCCTGATGGAGATCGCCAACGCGGGGCCCGGCACTGCCCTGGGTGTCGATGTCGAACAGGTCCTGTCCGCCGGCCTGTCGGCGGCTGGCACCATCAGCTGCGTGCAGGCCGTGGGCGCCACCTGTCCCACGATCGACGGCGCCAGCTTCACCGTGCCCTCGCTGCCCGCCAACGGTCGGCTGCGCCTGCGGGTGCCTTTCACCGTGGACGCGGGCACCAATGGCACGGTCTCCGGCACGATGACGACCCGTACGGCCGGCGATCCGAGGCCGGGCGACGACAGTGCCACGGTAGGCTTTCTCGCCGTCAGCACCGACTTGTCGGTGAGCCAGGTGGCCGCACCCGCCCTGCGCGCCGGCGAGACCGCCAGCTTCACGGCCGTGGTGGCCAACCCGGGCACACAGGCCGTGGGGCCGGTGGTCATCACGCAGGCAATCGGTGGCGCCGCTGCCTCCGGCCTGGTGGCCAGCGTCACCTGCACGCCCTCGGTGGCCGCCACCTGCCCGGCGATCGGGCCGTCGATGACCGTGGCCAGCCTGCCAGCCCGCAGCACGCTGAGCTTTGTCGTCACCGTGCTCACCGACGCGGGCACCCGCGGCGCCTTGACCAACACCTTCTCGCTCACCGCCGACGGCGACCCGGACCTGGCGAACAACACGGCCGCGACCACGGTCACGGTCGGCGACCCCCGCAATGGCGCCTACAAGGCCGTGGCCACGGATGGCAATGTCTACGACCTGAGCATCGACTTCGACGCGGGCCAGTACACGATGGCCGGGGCCGGCGCGGCACAGGCCTTCGGTGCCCCGGTGGGCAGTGAGTACACCGTTGGTGGCGCGATCCGCTTCCGCGTGGCCGAGGATCTGCTGGTCGGGGCGCACGATTTCGGCGCCGGTGCCACGCCGTACGTCGCGGTGCGCAACCTGGTCACGACGCTGGCCGAGGCTGCCGGCACCTACTTCATCGCCATTCGTGACCTGCCGGCCGGCGGCAGCCCGGCCACGCGCGCGACGGCGGCCATCATCAGCGGCAATCAGATGGCGGTGTGCAGCCAGGCAGCCACCGTGCTGCGCGTGCCCGGCCCGGGATGTCCGTCGGCGCTGGCGGCGGATTACACGCTGGCCGTGTCCAACGGCGTGTTCACTGCGACGCCCACCGGCGGTGGGAGCAGCTTCCGCTTCTTCGTGGCCCGCAGCGGTGGGTCGACGGTACTCGTCGGCGCCACCGGCAGCGGTGCCGGCGGGGCCCAGATGCGCATCGGTCTGCCTTCGCGCAACACCCTGATCGGCGGCACCCTGGGCGGCGCCAGCACCAGCGGCGCATGGCTGCCGACGCTGACGATCACGCCCAGCAGCTACCTCGTCACCGACGCCGGCACCGAGAACGACAGCGCCACCATCGGCACCACCGACCCGGCGGTCCAGAACCTGCGCAGCGGGCCGCTGGCCAGCGGCAACGGTCGCATCTGGGTCATGCAGGCGGCGCCGCTGGCAGTGACCTTCGGCAACCCTGACGCCACCGGCGCGGCCGCCGGCCGCCTGCAGATCGTCCTGCCGCCCTGAACGCGCCTCATCGCGCGGAGCCCTGCATGGAACTCAACCACATCGTCTTCATCGTCATGGACAGCTGTCGGCACGACAGCTTCGTCGCCGCACGCACGCCGAACATCGATCGCCTGGGGGTGGCCGAGAAGCGCTACAGCTACGCGTCGTGGACGGCACCGTCGCACCATGCCTTCGTGATGGGCCTGATGCCGCACCGCAGTCCGAAGGACGTGTTCGCCTCCGAGGTCTACAAGGACGAGTACGTGCAGTGGAAGGCGCGCACCGGTTGCGACACCATTGAGTTCAAGGCCTTCCTGCCTGACCTGTCGCTGCCCAAGGTGCTGCGCAACCTGGGCTATCGCACGGTGGCCAAGGTGTCGATGCCGGTGCTCAACAAGAACACGCTGATCAGCCGCGACTTCGACGACTACAAGCTGATGAAGTCGCACAACGACTTCGCGAAGATGATCGACGAGATGGAGTTCCCCGACGAACCCCACTACTACTTCCTGAACCTGGGCGAGACGCACTACCCGTACATGCTCGACGGTTCCAAGCTGCCGCGCATCTCCGGCGTGCACGGCGCGCTCAAGGCGATGGACGACACCGAGGTCGCGACCAGTGCCTCACAGGGCTTCGACGCGGGCCAGATGGAGATGTTGCGCCAGCAGCAGATCAAGTGCGTCGAATACGTCGACGGCCAGATCGGCCGGCTGATGGACCTGACGCCGCCGAACACGCACTTCATCGTCACCGCCGACCACGGCGAACTGTTCGGCGAGGAGGGCTACTTCGGCCACGGGCCCATCATGCACGAGAAGTGCTTCGAGGTGCCGTTCGTCGAGGGACGGGTCGGGGGGCAGCGCTGACGATGGCGCCCCCGCTGTTCCTGCTGGCGCCGCCGAGGTCCTACACCTCGCTGGTGAATGCCATGCTCGGCCAGCACCCGCAGATGTACGGGCTGCCGGAGCTGTGCCTGTTCAACGTCGACGTGCTGCTCGACCTCTGGAAGGGAACGACCGGCGAGATCTCGGAGAACGGCTCGATGGTGCGTCACGGACTGATGCGCGCCGTGGCCGAGCTCTGGGGCGGCGAGCAGCGCGTGAACACGGTCAACATGGCGTTCTCGTGGGCGTCGGCGCGCGAGCTGATGGACACCGGTGACGTCTACCGCGAGATCGTCGACAAGATCCACCCGCTGGTGGCGGTGGAGAAGAGCCCGTCCTACACCATGTCGGTCAAGCGCATGCAGGCCATGCACCGGGCGTTCCCGGACGCGCGCTTCCTGCACCTGGTGCGTCACCCGGTGGCGCAGTGCAAGTCGCTGATGGCGATCAACGACGGTGCCTTCTGCCTGAAGATCGAGGCCTTCGAGCTGACCGAGGACTACGCGATGATCGAGCCGCAGATCGCCTGGCACGACATCAACGTCAACATCCTCAACTTCCTGCGCGAGGTGCCCGCCGAGCGGCAGCTGCGCATGCGCGGGGAGGACATCATGGCCGACCCGCAGGCCAAGCTGGCCGAGATCGCGCGCTGGGTGGGCCTGCGCGACGACGACGACGCGGTGCAGGAGATGATGCACCCGGAACGTTCGCCCTATGCGTGCTTCGGGCCGGTCAACGCGATGTTCGGCAACGATCCGAACTTCCTGGCCGGCCCGACTTTCCGCCCGCACAAGCCCAAGGTGCCGCGCCTGGACCAGCCGGTGCCTTGGCGCAGCGACGGCCGCGGCCTGTACCCCGAAGTGGTGGCCATGGCCCAGGAGTTCGGTTATGCCTGACCAGCCCGAGCGTCAACGGCTGTCGCCGGCGGCGGAGAACCCGGAGACCGGCCGCCCCGACGCCGCCACGCTGAACGAGCACCAGCAGGCGCTGCGGCGCGCAATGATGGACGCCTTCAGCGCGAAGAAGGCGCGCCGCTTCATCGAGCGCCACGTCAACCACATCAACATCAACCGCGACCTCGCCGAGGGCATCAAGTTCCTGTTCGACGAGAAGGGCCGGCCGCCGGAGAACATGCCGCTCGAGGACATCATCGACGAGCGTCGCAAGCTGGAGTACCAGCTCAAGTGGTTCGAGGGCATCGTGCTCGAGCTGAACAACCGTCTCGTGAAGGTGCGCGAGATGGAGGACTACGCGCTGGAAATGCTCTCCCGCGCGTCGCCGGAGGACTGATGCGGCGCGGCGGATCCCCTCGACTCGGTCTGGCGGTCGCCACGCTGGCGCTCGCATTGGCGGCCTGCACGACCGGACCCGACTACCAGCGGCCCGACGTGCCGCTGCCGGCCGCCTGGCGCGGCAACGCCGGTGACGACGCCGGCCTCGTCAACGCGCGCTGGTGGCAGGGCTTTGGCGACCCGGCGCTGGAGGCCCTGATCGACGAAGCCATCGACGCCAACCAGGACCTGGCCGTCGCCGCGGCGCGCATCGAGCAGTACGCGGCGCGGCTGGGTGCCAGCGAATCGGCACGCTACCCGACGGTGGGCTACGCCATTGGCGGGACGCGCGAACTGCGCAGCCAGGAGCGCCCCAACGGATTGCGCCCCGGTCAGAGCCCCACGCTGTCGAATTTCGAACTCGGCGGCAACGTCAGCTGGGAACTCGATCTCTGGGGTCGCGTGCGTCGGTCCAATGAAGCAGCGCGGGCTGAGCTGCTGGCTTCACAGGAGGCTCGCCGCGGCGTCATGCTGACGGTCGTGGCCGACGTCGCAGCCGGTTACCTGAAGCTGCTCGAGATCGACCAGCGTCTGGCGCTGGTGGAGGACAAGCTGGCACTGCGCAGGAAGGCACTGGCGCTGATGGACGAGAAGCGAAAGGGCGGTTCCGCCACGCGGCTGGACGTGGCGCGTCTGCAGTCCGCGGTCGAGGAGCAGGCCGCGGCGCTGCCGGAGATCCGGCGCGAGATGGCGGTGGCCGAGCACACGCTGGCGCAGCTGCTGGGTCGGCCGCCCGGCGCCATCGTCCGTCGGTCGATCGATGCGTTGACGTTGCCCAGCCTGCCCGCGGGCGTACCGGCAGACGTGCTCGTGCGCCGGCCCGACGTGGCTGCAGCCGAACAGGCGCTGGTGGCGGCCAACGCCCGCATCGGCGTGGCCAAGACGGCGTACTTCCCGACGCTGTCCCTGCTGGGCGCGATCGGTCTGGCGGCCGACGACCTGCAATGGCTGTTCGCCGAGACGGCGCGTACGGCCAGCCTCGGCGCTGCGCTGGCCGGCACGGTGTTCGACGGCGGCCGCACCGCCGCGAACGTGCGCGAGTCCGAGGCCGTGCGCGCCGAGGCGCAGGCGCAGTTCGTCAAGTTGGTGCAGACTGCGTTGCTGGAGGTGGAGAACGCCCTGGCCACGCGCGTGCTGGCCGACGAGCGCGAGACCATCGGCGACCGCCGCGTGCGCGCGCTGGCCGATGTGCGTGACCTCACCCGGGCCCGGCTGGAAGGCGGCCAGGCCCAGCGCATCGAGCTGTTCAACGCCGAGATCGACCTGCGCGACGCCGAGATCGCCCGCCTGGAGTATCGCCGTGACCGCCTGCTGGCCATGGTGGGCGTCTACAAGGCCATGGGCGGTGGCTGGATGCGTGAAGAAGAACAGCGCCGCGATGCGGCCACCCCGGAACGTCAGGCGCGTGCGCTCGTGCCTGCCGACAGCACCGAACAGGCGCCGAAATGAGCGAAAACACCAAGAAGATCGTCCTGCCGGGCTACCTGGTCCGCCGGCTGGAGGCGTTCCGCGTCGTCAAGGGCGACAGCACCAGTTACCTGCTGCGCGACAAGGTCAAGGGCCGCACCTACGACTTCGACGCGTGGCAGTTCTACCTGCTGGAGATCCTGCCGGGCCTGGAGCAGTTCGACAAGATCCAGGCGGCCTTCGTCGACCGCTTCGACCGGGAGCTGACGCGTGCGCAGTTCGACGAGTTCATCGCTTCCGTGGTGGACCAGAAGCTGTTCGTCGAGGAGGCGGGCGACCACGCCCTGATCAAGCGCTTCATGCGCAAGACCTTCGAGGTGCAGGACGGCAAGGCTGTGCCTCGCCCGGCGATCGAGAGCGCGGCGCCGGCGGCGCCCACTGCGGCACCAGTGGCCCCAGCGGCGGCGGCCGCCGCTGCGCCTGCGGCCGACGCCGAACTGCCCGCCGGCGTGCAGGACGCCCTGGGCCTGGACTTCCGCAGCACCGAGGGCATGCTCGGCCTGTTCGATCCTCGCCCGCTGTTCCGTCTGCTGCTGCCCCTGCTGCGGCCGCTGCGCCACGCCGTGTACGTGGTGCCGCTGCTGGTGCTGGCCGCGATCATGCTGCTGTCGAGTTACTGGCATCTGCTGACCGAGGACCTGCAGCGCCTGCACCTGGACTTCACGCTCTTCCAGTACCTGGTCTTCGTGTTCCTGACGGTGCGCTTCTTCACGACGATGACCTCCGGGCTCATCGGGCAGCACTACCATCTGGCGCCGGAGAAGGTCGGGCTGACGCTGGCCTTCGGCTTCATCCCGCGCTGGACGCTCAAGATGGTCGGCGCCGAGCGGTTGACGCGCAACCAGACGATGTGGCTGCACGGCGGCAACCTGCTCGTGCGTTTGGCGCTGTTCTCCGTCGGTGTGCTGACTTGGTTCAACGCCCGCGACAACAACTTCATGATGTCGCAGTTCGGGCTGCTGCTGGCACTCGGCAGCTTTGCCGGTCTGGTGCTGGAGTCCGGCAACCCACTGGTCAAGTCGCACGGCTACTACCTGCTGTCGGCCTTCCTGAACGAGCCGCACCTGCGGGGCAAGGCGTATGCCGCGCTGCTCAACAAGTGGAAGGGCGGCGTCTACCGCGCATCCGACAGCACGCTGCTGGCCATCTACGCGCTGCTGACCTCCACCTACGTGGTGCTGGTCATCCTGCTGCTGGCGCGCATGCTGGGTCGCTTCGTCTTCGGCGAGGTCGAGATCGGCGGCTCGGCGGTGCTGATCGTCACAGGCTTCGTGCTCTGGGCGCTCTACCGCAACTATGTGTCGCTGAAGAAGTTCGGCGAGACCTACGAGCGCCAGCTGCAGTTCGACCGCTGGCGCAGCCGCACCGTGCCGTTGAAGGACGAGGCCGGCGAGGTCGAGCGCACGAAGACCCGCTACTGGCCCACCGCGGTGATCGTGGCGCTCGTGGTCGCGCTGTTCCTGCCCTACCCGTACGAGCCGGGCGGCAACGTGCTGATCTACCCGGCCCGCAAGCAGATCGTCACCGTCGACGAGGGCGGCCTGGTGTCGGAGGTCTTCTATGCCGGTGGCGAGACGCTGAAGTCCGGCACGCTGATCGCGCGTGTCGTCAACGCCGACTACGCGGCGCAGATCAACGTGCTGACCGCACGCATCGCCGAGCAGGCGGCCGTGGTGCAGAACCTGCGCTCGCTGCCGAAGAAGGAAGAGGTGCGGCTGGCCGAGGAGCGCCTGGCGCTGGCCCAGGTGCAGGCCCGCTTCAGCGCCGAGCGCGAGCAGCGGCTCAAGCCCCTGGTCGCTATCGAGGCCGTCTCGCGCGAGGAGTACGAGGCGGCCCTGCGCGAAGCGATGGCCGACCGCCAGCAGATCCTTCAGCGCGAGGCCGAGTTGGCACTGGTGAAGGTGCCGGTCACGCCATCGCAGATCGCTGCCGCCGAGGCGCGGCTGTCCAGCCTGGTCGAGGAGCGCGCCACCTACGAAGCCCGGGTCCAGCGTTCCGACCTGCGCATGCCCTTCGATGGCAACGTGCTGACGTTGAACCTGAAAAACAAGACCGGCACCTTCCTGCAAAAGGGCGAGACCTTCGCCACGGTGGAGAACAGCAGCACCGTGACGGCCGAAATCGAGATCCAGGAAGGCGACATCGGCTACGTCGCCGTGGGCGACGAGGTGCGCATCCGCGCGGTGTCTTTTGCCGTCGACCGCGAGTTCCACGGCAAGGTGGCGCTGATCGACCGCAACGTGACGCCCAAGCCCACCGGCAACGTGATCAAGGTGCAGGCCACCATCGAGAACCACGACGGCCTGCTGCGCACCGGCATGGCCGGCCGCGCCAAGGTGCTGGGTGCGTCGATGCCCGTGTGGCGGGCGTTCACGCTGGCGCTCACCCGCTTCTTCCAGGTCCAGGTCTGGTCGTGGATCCCCTGAACGTGCCGCATTGGAGCTGACCATGTCCGAGACCGTCGACACCACCTACACGCGCTTCGCGGCCGACCAGGCCTACGTGCAGGCCAACAATGCCTTCGTGGCGCGGTTGCCGATCCAGGGCTGCATGCGCATCCTCGACCTGTGCTGCGGGACTGGCGCCGTCGGGCAGATCATGCTGGCCAGCGCCACCGGCGCGAGCTACGTCGGCATCGACCTCGACCCGGTGCAGATCGGGCTGGCCGAAGCCAACTACCGCGGCCTGGGCTACACCGTGCGCCGCATTGCGGACCCCGCCTCGGCGCTGCCGTTTCCGGACGGGCGCACGGTCGGCCTGATCGTCGGCTCGGCCACCGAACTCGGGTTCCCCGACGCCACGTTCGACGCGGTCAACATCTCCAACGCCATCCACCTGATCGGCGACAAGGACGGGCTGCTCGCGTCCATCTCGCGCGTGTTGCAGCCCGGCGGCGTCTACAGCTTCAGTTCCGGTTTCTACGCCGGATGCTGGCCGCCCGTGACCCAGCAGGTCTACTACGAGTGGCTGAAGGCGGCCACCGCCTGGATCGCCGAACAAAGTGCCGAACGCGTCGCCCGCGGCGAACCGCCGATCAAGCGCCAGCGCGGCAAGTCGCAGCTGTCGGCGGTGGCCTACGGCAACCGCTGGCTGACGCCCGATGAGTGGCGCGCCACGCTCGACAGCCACGGCTTCGAGGTGCGCGACCTGGCCGAACGCCCGGTGATGTTCGACCACGATTCGCTGGCCAAGGTTGGCTCGTATTCCGGCCTGGCCGAAGCCCAGCTCAGCGGCTACCCGACCGAGATCGCGGCACAGGCGCTGGAGGTCACTGCCCGCGCCGCACTCGACACCGCGGGTGTCGACGCCGTGCAGCACAACTGGATCGAAGTCGTCGCCGTCAAGCGCTGAGCCTCACCACCGTCTTTGATTGCCTGGAGTTCCCCATGTCAGACAACCCCGCCACCCCATTGAGCCGCGACCAGATCGAGGCCGACCTGTGCACCATCCTGACCGACATGACCACGGACTGGGACCTGGAGTACGACGAGCCGATCAACGGCGAGACCCGGCTGATGGCCGACCTGGCGTTCGAGTCGATCGACGTCGTGCAGCTGGTGGTGGCCATCGAAGGCCACTTCAAGAAGCGCCAGATGCATTTCGAGCACCTGCTGATGGTCGATGGCCGCTACGTGCAGGAACTGCAGGTCAAGCAGATCTCCGAGTTCCTCGAGAAGGCGCTCGCCGCCTGAACCAGGCCCCCAGGACCGCAACGCCGCGACCGCGATGGCGCTGAGGAGCCTGCGCGACCTCGTCACCATCGTCACCGGCGCCAGCAGCGGGCTGGGTCGGGCCACGGCGGTGGCGTTGGCGCGCGACGGCGCGTCGCTGGTGCTCGTCGGTCGTGATGCGGCGCGGCTGAACGACACCGTGGCGCAGACCGCCGCGGTGGCGCCGCCGGGGGCCGCCGAACCTCTGGTGCTGGCGCTCGACGTGCGTGACGAGGCCCAGATGCAGCAGATGGCCGCGGCCACGCTGGCCCGCCATGGCCGCATCGACGCCCTGGTCCACTCGGCCGGGGTGTTGCGCGCCGCCGGCGCCGGCATGAACACCGTGGCCGCCATGTCGCTGCCCGAGTGGGACGAGGTGCTGGACATCAACCTGCGCGGCACCTTCCTGGCCAACCGTGCCGTGCTGCCGGCGATGCTGGCCGCTGGCCGCGGCGACATCCTGAACCTGGGCTCGCGGTCCAGCCGCATCGGGCTGGCCTACGACGCGCCGTATTGCGCCAGCAAGTTCGGTGTCGTCGGCTTCACCGAGGCGCTGGCCGACGAGGCGCGGCATCGCGGCGTGCGTGTGCAGGCGCTGCTGCCCGGCAAGTTCGCCACCGAGGTGCTGTCGCAGATTGGCCTGCCGCAGCCGGGCGACATCCCGCCGGGCGAACGCGTGGCCGATGCCATCCGCTGGATGCTGCGCCTGCCCGACGATTGCCGGCTGCTGTCGCCCCTGATCGAACCCCTGCAGACCGCCGGCGGCGCCGGCTGGAACGCCACCCCTGTCCACCGTCACCGCAAGGAGTCCACCATGCCTTCCCCGTTCACCAGCGCCGCCGAAGACCTGCGTGGCAAGGTCGTGCTCATCACCGGCGGCACCGGCGGCATCGGCCTGGCCACCGCGCAGGCGGTCGCGGCGCTCGGCGCAGCCGTCGTGGTCGCCGATCTCGATGCCGGCCGTGTCGCCGAGGTGGCCGACGAGGTGGCCAGGCACGGGGCCGAGGCCGGCTGCCCTGGTGCGCTGGGCGTGGCGATCGACGTGCGCCAGGAAGCGGACCACGCCCGCATGGTGCAGGCCACGCTGGAGCGCTTCGGCCGCATCGACGCGCTGATCTGCTGCGCCGGCATCCTGCGACTGCGCGGCACGCCGCCCAAGCTGCTCGTCGACACCACCACGGAGGAGTTCGACGACGTGGTGGGCATCAACCTCAAGGGCACCTTCCTGGCCAACCGCGCCGTGCTGCCGACGATGGTGGCGCAGCGTGGTGGGCTGATCGTCAACATCTCCTCGGTGCAGGGCCTGCAGGGCCGCGCGTACGACAGCGTCTACTGTGCGTCCAAGTTCGGCGTCATCGGCTTTTCGCAGGCGGTGGCCGACGAGGTCAAGAGCTACGGCGTCAAGGTGCAGGCGCTGATGCCGGCGGCGATCGCGACCCCGATGTGGGAGCAGAACAAGCCGGCACCGATGCCCGGCGACGCCATCCCGCCCGAGCGCGTGGCCGATCTGATCGTCTTCATGCTGCTTCAGCCCGAGGACACGATGATCGTGGGCCCGGTGATCGCGCCGGTGGGGGCGCGGCGGCGGCGCGGCGGCAAACCTGCCGCGGAAGCCGGCTGAGCGCCATGGCAGGGCGGGCTGGGTGAGCGGTTCCCGAGACAGCTTGTTTCGCCTTGTTGTCGCTGGCGGTCGTCCGGGCAGGGGATTCATCCGTTGAAGGGTGATGAGGACCACGACCTCGCACTTGCCGTGGAGAATGGAACCATGACGCCCAACGGCTCCAAGCTTCTGACCTTGCTGGCCGCCACCCTCGCGCTTGGTGCCTGTGGCGGGGGAGGCAGCACCGCTTCGGTCCCGGACGACGGCATCACGCTGGCTGATCGGGTCAGCGCCGCGACGGCGACGGTCGGAACGAACCCCCGCTGCAGTGTGTCCACGCTGGGCGCCTACTACTGGGAGATCGGCGACGCCAGCGGTGCCCTGGCGTCCGGCCGGGTCGGGCTCAGCCCGCCGGGCGCAGGCACGGCGATGCGGGTGTACTCGGCGTCGAAGTGGCTGTATGCGGCCAGCGTGCTGCAGCGCCATGCCGACTTCACCGACGATGTGAAGTACCTGAACTTCACCAGCGGCTACACCCAATTCGGCAATGCGCCGGTGTGTGTCGGTGACACGGTCGACGAATGCCTGATCGGCCGCGACGGCTTCGACGCCGCCGCCGACGGGCGCTTCGCCTACGACAGCGGCCACATGCAGGTCCACGCCGCCGAGGTCATGGGCTTCGGCGGCTACGACAACGGCAACCTGGCCGCCGAGTTGAACACCACGCTGGGCAACCTGGGGTTCTCGTACTGGGTGCAGCAGCCGGCGGCCGGCGTGCTGGCCACGCCATCGGCCTACGGCGCCTTCCTGCGCCGGCTGCTCGACGGCACCCTGCGCCTGGGGGGACAACTCGGCGCGCACAAGGTGTGCGCCCAGTCCACCGCGTCGGGCTGCAACGCCGCCTACACCCCTGACAGCATCGGCACCGAGCGCTGGAACTACGCCCTAGGGCACTGGGTCGAGGATGACCCGGCCATCGGCGACCATGCCTTCAGCAGCGCGGGCGGTGGTGGCTTCTACCCGTGGATCGATGCCGGCCGCACCTTCTACGGCATCCTGGCCCGCGAAACCTCGACCGAGGCGGCCGCCGGCTACCACTCCGCCGAGTGCGGGCGCCTGGTACGCCAGGCGTGGCTGACCGGGCGGGTGGTGACGGCCACGACGCCGACACCGTGAGGATCGTGACGCCACCCATGCATCTGGGGGATGGAAATCCGACCGTTCCATGCGCGTTCATCGGTGCTGGGGGTGTGCAGACCGCGCGGAGCGTCTAGAGTGGCGGGCAGTACAGACAATGCAGGGAAGACGATCATGACCACGCGCACATCGCCCATTCACCGCCCAGTCCCCATGGCTCGGCGCTGGGCGCATGCGGTCACACTGGCCGTGCTTGGCCTGGCCATGGCCACACCGGCCCTGGCGCAGTTCACGCCGACGGAAGTGCGCGTGTCGCCGCACCGTGGGCTGGTGGACTACGAGATCAGCCAGCAGCGCGCCAAGATTGCCTGGACCGACCCCAAGGGCAACATGTGGCTGGCCGGCATCAACCGTGACACCGGTGCTTTCGAGCCGGCCAGCGGCCGGGGACAGCTGCTGGCGACGAACACGGTGGCCAACTGGAACATGTTCATGTGGAACGGTCCGGAGTGGATCTCCACCGCCAGCGGCGACCAGATCTACTACAGCTTCTACCTGCCCAACAAGCCACGCACCGCGCGCAACACCCGCATGGCCATCGCGGCCACGGACGCCACCGGCCAGTGGGTGACGCAGGCGCTGACGCCGGACGTGCCGCGCATGGCGCACGTGGCGAGCAAGAACCCGGGCGACACCAACCCGATGATCCGCTACCTGGATCCGGACCTGAACCAGTACTGGCGCAACCTGAAGAACCCGGCGTCGGAAGAGTTGCTGGACATGGTGCCGCCGTCGAACAAGGCGTGGCGCTTCGCGACCGGCGTACGCGCCTTCCTGTACACGGAAGAGGTGGGCGGCGTGCCGCAGGTCTTCGCCTACATGCTCGACGACAAGGTGCGCGTGCAACTCACCACCGACGCCGGTGCCAAGGACCTCAACCGAACCGTGCCCTGGGTGTGGCCGGCGCCAGAGTTCGGCAACGATCTCGTGCTGTCCACCGTGGTCGATGGCTCTGAGTTGCGCATCTACCGCCGCATGTTGGGCGACGACGGGCTCATGCACTGGACGCCCGTGTACAGCGCCACGCTGCCGGGCGGCCGCCTGGCCGGCTCGCCGGAGTGGTTCACCTACAACGGCAAGTCCTACGTGTTCATGGTGGCCTACGTCGACGGTCTCGAGTACCCCACCGAGATCTGGCTGTCGAGCATCGATGCGGCCAACCCGCTGCTGCGCAAGATCACCGTCGACGAGCCGTACCGGGTGCGCAACGACCCCGAGGTGTTCATCACCCGCAACGGCGGTCCGTACATCTACTACAACCGCTACGATCCCAGCATCGATCCCGACCACCCCCTGTGCGCGGACTGCTCCGAAGGCGTGTACCGCGCAGACGCCGGGTTGCTTGGACGCTGAGCGTCCGGGCGGCGCGGCAAGAGACCGTACCGCCTGGAGCCTCCGCGATGACGTCTGAACGTTCGACCTGCCGATCGGCCCTGTTCCCGGTTGCCCTGGCCGCCGGCCTGCTGCTGACCGCCTGCGGCGCGTCCGGCGAGGGTACGTTGCGTGAGCGCTTGAAGGAAAAGATCGCCGAGCGGCAGGCCGCGAAGGAGTCGTCCGCCGACCCGGCGCTCACGCCCGTGACCCAGCGCATCGAGCGGCCTGGAGACTACCGGTTCGAGATCGAACACGGCGGCCTCAAGCGCATGTACCGAATTCATGTGCCCAAAGGATATTCGCCGTCGCAGCCGACGCCGCTGCTGTTCTCGTTCCACGGCGGCGGTGGCAACATGGACATCCAGGCCGACGACCGCTACTACCGCCTGGCCTCCAAGGCCGACGAGGCCGGCTACGTGGCCGTCTTCCCCAACGGCTACAGCCCGTTCCCGTCCGGCAAGCTCGCCACCTGGAACGCCGGCAACTGCTGCGGTGGCGCGCGTGACAAGAACATCGACGACGTGGGCTTCATCCGCGAGGTCGTGCGTCACCTGAAGACGCAGCTCAACGTCGACGCGCAGCGCATCTACACCAGCGGCATGTCCAACGGCGCGCTGTTCTCGCACCGCCTGGCCTGCGAGATGGCCGACACCTTCCGTGGCATCGCCTCCGTGGCCGGCTCTGACGGCACAGCACGCTGCCAGCCGTCGCGGCCGGTCAACATCCTCGAGATCCACGCCAAGGACGACGACTTCGTGCAGTTCAACGGTGGTGCCGGCAAAAACAGCAAGACCCTGGCGGACTTCGTCTCCACGCCGGAGACCGTGGCGCGCTGGGTGCGGCGCAACGCCTGCAACCCGACGCCACGGCGGGTGCTCGACAAGCCCGGCGCGTACTGCGACCAGTACGAGGGCTGCAACGACGGCGTCCGTGTGCGCCTGTGCGTCACCGAGACCGGCGGCCACTCCTGGCCCGGCGGCATCAAGGTGCGCACCGGCGAGCCGGGTTCCACCGCCTTCTCGGCCACTGACATGATGTGGGACTTCTTCAACGGCCGTTGAGTCGCACGTCGCCGGTGCATCCGGCGTGACGAGGGTGCGGCCGGGCCCCCGAACGACCCGGCCAGCGGTGCGCCGCCGGAGCATGACTTCATGGGTTGTGGCCTTGGCACCACGGCTGGTGGCCCCTCATTCGGGTGGCCGTCAGCCCCGCGGTGCGGACGCCCCCGAGAACGCGCTGGCGCTTCTGCACGCGCTGGGGCGTGCGCTGTTCACGCTGCGCTACGCCGTGTCGCGCGCTTGTCGCCACGGCGCGAACAGAATCTAGGGAGATCGGGCGCGGATTCTGCTTGCTACCGTGCCGGATGCTCTTTCGCCCGACCCGCCGCCACGTCCGCGAGACCGCCCGATGAACGCCTTCACCACCTTCGTCTTCACGCCGGCCGGGCTCGGACAGGCGGACCTCGCCATCGCCGCCAGCCGGGCCGGCGCCGTCGGCATCTACAACGCCGAGTTCGACGACGGCACGGCCGCGGCACGGCAGGCGCTGGCGAGGCTTGCGCGGCTGGGCAGGGGCGAGGTCGGCCTCAAGCTCGATGCCATCGACGATGCGCTGGACGTCGACGTGTCTGCCCTGGCCGCCCGCCGCGGCGGCCTGTGGATGGTCGTGGACCTGCCGCTGCTCGCCTCGCATGCCGGCGTCCTGGCGGGCTGGCGCCAGGCCGGCGTGCGCGTGCTGGCCGAAGTGCGCCATGCCACCGCCTTGCCCGCCGGCGCCGAGGCGCAGATCGATGGCCTGGTGGTCAAGGGCAACGAGGCGCCGGGCCTGGTGGGCGAGGACGCCAGCTTCATCCTGCTGCAGAAATGGCTGCGGGCCACCCAGCTGCCGCTGGTGCTGCGCGGCGGCCTGACGCCGGCGGTGGCGGCGGCCATCCACGCCGTCGGTGCCGTGGGTGGCGTGCTGGAGTCGCAACTGCTGCTGCTCGACGAGGTGCGCCTGCCCGACCTGCTGCGGCAGACCCTGGGCAGCCTGTCGGGCAGCGAGACCGTCGCCGTGGGCGATGGCGAGGCCGGCGACTACCTGCGTGTGCTGGTGCGTCCGGCATTCGCCGCGGCGCGCCGTTTTGTGGCAGAAGGTGAAGGCCTGCGCGCCGACGCCCTGCGGGACCGCATGGTCGGGCATGCTGGCTGGCAGTCTCCGGCGGAGGGCCTGCTGCCGATCGGGCAGGAGGTCGTCTTCGCGGCCGCCTGGCGGCGTCGCTACGGCAGCCTGGCCGGCATCCTGGGCGCCATCCGGCAGGCCATCGACACCCAACCCGTGCTGGCGCGGTCGCAGCCGGTTTTGCGCGAACACGGCCCGCTGGCCGAGGCCCTGGGCATCCGCTACCCGGTGGTGCAGGGCCCGATGACCCGTGTATCCGACAGTGCGGAGTTCGCCCGCGCCGTGGCCGAGGGCGGCGCGCTGCCGATGATCGCCTTCGCGATGCTCAAGGGCCAGGCGCTGGAACAGCTGCTGGTGCGCACGACGGAACTGCTCGGCGACCGCGCCTGGGGCATCGGCCTGCTGGGTTTCGCGCCGCAGGCGCTGCTGGACGAGCAACTGGCCATCGCCACCCGCTTCGGCCCTCGCTACGCCATCATCGCCGGCGGCCGGCCCGACCAGGCGGTGCACCTGGAGCGTGCGGGCGTCGCCACCTACCTGCACGTGCCGTCGGCCAACCTGATCCCCGGTTTCCTGGCCGAGGGTGCACGACGTTTCATCTTCGAAGGCCGTGAGTGCGGCGGCCACATCGGCCCGCTGTCCAGCTTCGTGCTCTGGAGCACGATGGTCGACAAGCTGACCGATGAACTCGGCACCGGCAAGGTGCCGGCGGCCGACGTCGAATTGCTGTTCGCCGGTGGCGTGCACGATGCGCTGTCCTCGGCCATGCTGCAGGTGCTGGTGGCACCGCTGGCCGCGGCCGGCGCGCGCGTGGGGGTGCTGATGGGCAGCGCCTACCTGTTCACGCGCGAGATCGTCGACAGCGGCGCCATCGTCGAGCCCTTCCAGCAGGCCGTGATCGCCTGCGACCACACGGTGAACCTGGAGTCCGGCCCCGGGCACGCCAGCCGCTGCGCCTACACGCCGTTTGCCGCCGACTTCTTCCGTGAACGCCAGCGCCTGAAGCGCGAGGGCGTGCCCGGCGACGAGAGCCGCCGCGTGCTCGACGACCTCATCCTGGGCCGACTGCGCATCGCCAGCAAGGGCACCAAGCGCGAAGGCCTGAACGCGCCGCTGCAGCGGCTGGACCCGCAGCAGCAGCTGGCCGAGGGCATGTACATGCTTGGCCAGGTCGCGACACTGCGCAGCGCGGTGACCGACATCGCCAGCCTGCACGCGGAAGTCACCGCCGGCGCCGCCGCGCTGCTGGCCACCGACGAGGTCCTGCCCGCGGCCACGGAGCCGGCGCTGCCGCCGGCGGACATCGCCATCATCGGCGTGGCCTGCGTCGTGCCGCAGGCCAACGACGCGCCGGCCTTCTGGCAGAACATCCTCGAGCGCGTCGACGCGATCACCGAGATCCCGTCGCACCGCTGGGACTGGCGCTTGTACTTCGACCCTGACCGCAAGGCCAAGGACAAGGTCTACTCCAAGTGGGGCGGCTTCCTCGACGACCTGCCGTTCGACCCCACACGCTATGGCATGCCGCCGAAGTCCATCCAGGCCGTCGACCCGATGCAGCTGATGGGCCTGGAAGTGGCCCGCCGCACGCTGGCCGATGCCGGCTACGCCGACCGCGCCTTCGACCGCGAGCGGGCCTCCGTCATCGTCGGCGCCAGTGGCGGCGCTGGCGACTACGGCCTGCAGTACGGCCTGCGCTCGGAACTGCCGCGCTTCACCGGCGACCTGCCGGCCGAGGTGGCGGCGCGGCTGCCGGAATGGAGCGAGGACTCCTTCGCCGGCATCCTGCCCAACGTGGTGGCCGGGCGCATCGCCAACCGGCTGAACTTCGGCGGCATCAACCTGGCGGTGGACGCCGCCTGCGCGTCGTCGCTGGCGGCCGTCTACCAGGGCGTGACCGAACTGGTGGCCGGCCGCAGCGATCTGGTCATCGCCGGGGGCGTCGACACCGTGCAGGGCCCGTTCGGCTACCTGTGCTTCAGCAAGACGCAGGCGCTGTCGCCGCGCGGGCGCTGCTCCACCTTCGACGCCGACGGCGACGGCATCGTGATCAGCGAAGGCATCGCGATGGTGGCGCTCAAGCGCCTGGCCGACGCCGAGCGCGACGGTGACCGCATCTATGCCGTGATCAAGGGCGTGGGCGCCAGCAGCGACGGCAATGCCAAGGGCCTGACCGCGCCGCTGCCGGCCGGGCAGTTGCGCGCCATGCGCCGTGCCTACCGCATGGCTGGTTTCGGACCGTCGACCGTCGGCCTGTTCGAGGCCCACGGCACCGGAACCGTGGCCGGCGACACGGCCGAGCTGGAAAGCACGACGCGGCTGATCCGGGAGGAGGGCGCCCGCCCCCGGCAGGCCGTGATCGGCTCCGTCAAGACCAACATCGGCCACACCAAGGCCACCGCCGGCGTGGCCGGCATGGTGAAGGCCGCGCTGGCGCTGCGCCACCGCGTGCTGCCGCCGCACCGCAACGTGCAGCGGCCCAACGCCGTGCTGGCCAACCCCGACGCGCCCCTTTACCTGCTTGACGCGCCGATGCCCTGGCTGGCCGGCGTGCACCCGCGGCGTGCGGCGTGCAGCGCCTTCGGCTTCGGCGGCACCAACTTCCACGTCGTGCTGGAGGAATACGCCGGCGAGTACCGTGACTGGCTGCGCGCCCCGGCGGCCGACCGCTGGAGCGCCGAGCTGCTGCTGTGGAGCGAGGCCGATGCCGAGGCGCTGGCTACGCGCCTGGAAGCGCTGCAACCCCGGCTCGCGGCGGTATCCGGCATCGAGCTGCGTGACCTGGCGGCCAGCCTGGCGACGCGCTTCCAGCCACGCGGTCGCACCGCTGCGATCGTCGCGCGGAGCGTCGAGGATCTGGGCAGCAAGCTCGGCGCGGCGGTGGCCAAGCTGCGCGGCGATGCGCGTCCGCTGCCGCCTGGCGTGCACCTGGGCGAGGGCACCACGCCGGTGGGCAAGGTGGCCGTGCTGTTCTCGGGCCAGGGCTCGCAGTACCCCGACATGCTGCGCGAGCCGGCGCTGCACTTCGAGGCCCTGCGCAGCGCCCTGGAGGAAGCCGACGAGGCCTTGGCGGCCGACTTCGCCGAGCGCTTCGGTGCCGGCACGCGGCTGAGCGAATTCATCTTCCCGCGGGGCGCCTACGACGACGCGGCCAAGGACGCCGCCCGGCGCCGCCTGACGGGCACCGACGTGGCCCAGCCCGCGCTGGGCGCGATCGAGGTCGGGCTCTGGCGCCTGCTGCGCGGGCTTGGGCTGCCGGTGGACATGGTGGCCGGCCACAGCTACGGCGAGTTCGTCGCGCTGCACGCGGCCGGGTCGATCGACTTCGCGTCGCTGATGCAACTGTCGGCAGCCCGCGGCCGCTTCATCGTGGACGCGGCGCAGGCCGAAGGCGCCGAACTGGGCACCATGGCGGCCGTCAGTGCCCCGCGCAAGGATGTCGAGGACGCGATCGCCGACCTCGACGGCGTGATCATCGCCAACCACAACGCGCCGACGCAGAGCATCCTGTCGGGCACGCGCGAGGCGGTGCAGGCGGCGGCGGCCAAGCTGCAGCAGGCCGGGCTGGAGGTGACGCCGATCCCGGTGGCGGCGGCCTTCCACTCGGTGCTGGTCCGCCCGGCACAGGCGGCGCTGGCGGCCCATATCGAGGGCACGCCCTGGGCGCCCGCCACGCTGCCGGTGTACAGCAACACCACGGCCCGGCCGCACGCTGCCGACGTGGCACGCGTGAAGAAGCAGATGGCCGAGCACCTGGTGCGGCCGGTCGAATGGGTGGCCGAGGTCGAGGCGATGGCCGACGACGGCGCCACGCTCTTCGTCGAGCTGGGGCCGAAGGCGGTGTTGGCGCGGCTGGCCGGCCGCATCCTGCAGGGGCGGCCGCACCAGGCGGTGGCGATGGACGACGGCAGCGGGCTGCCCGGCCTGCTGTCTGGCCTGGCGCAACTGGTCTGCGCCGGGGTCCCGCTGGCGGTGACGAAACTGTTCGAAGGCCGCGACTGCCGGCTCGGTGATCCGGCCGATCCGGCTGCGCTGCGCGTGCCGACGCCCATGTCGCCCCATGCCTGGATGCTCAACGGTAGCGGTGCTCGCCGTGCCAGCGAACCGGTGCGGCAGATCGGCGTCACGCTGGAGCAGGCCGCTGCAGCGCCGTATTCCGCGCCTACCGCGCCTTCCGCGGCGATGGCGGCACCGGCCGCGCATGCGCCGTCCGCCATGCCCCGTGCCACGGTGCCGGCTGCCCCGCCCGCCACGTCCCCTGTCACCCCCCCCTGGAGAAAAGGTCGATCCATGGACGAACGACGACATCCCTCCGGACCAGCGGATCCCTCCGTCATGTCCGACTACTTCGCCACGATGCGGCAGTTCCTGGAAACGCAGGAACGCGTGATGGCCAGCTTCCTGGGTGCCGAGGTGGCACCGTCCCGCCCCGCACTGCGCATGTCGCGCGCCATCACCGCGGCGCTGCCGCGCGTGGCCGAGGTGCCGGTGGCCCCGGTCGTCGTGCCGCCGGCACCTGCGGTGCAGGCGCCTGTGGTGGCCTCGCCGGCCATGGCTGCGCCGGTGCCGGCGCCCGTGGCGGTTGCCCCGGTCCCCGTGGTGCCCGTGGCCGCAGCCCCGGTGCCCGCGGCGGCGCCGGTGGCTGCGCCGGCCGCGGTCGCCGAAGGCCTGACCCGCGCCAAGCTGGTCGACCTGCTGCTGGCCATCGTCGAGGACAAGACCGGCTACCCGCGCGACATGGTGGGCCTGGACCAGAACCTCGAGGCCGACCTGGGCATCGACTCCATCAAGCGCATCGAGGTGGTCGGTGCGCTGCTGCAGCAACTGCCGGCCGCGCACCGTGACGCGCTCACCGACAAGCGCAGCCAGCTCAACACCCAGTCCACGCTCAACGGCATGCTGGACCTCGTGGCCACGGCCGAAGTGGGAGGCGCCGTCGCCGTCCCTTTTGATCGTGCCGGGGGGGAGTCACGGGTCGCCGACCGCGCAGCGGTCGCCGGCCACCCGCCCCGGCAGCTCATGCAAGCCGTCGCCGAGCCGATCCCGGCCGGCGCCGGCACCGTTCTGGCACCAGGCCGCTATGTGCTCACGCGCGACACCGCAGGCGTGGCCGACGCGCTGGCCGGCCTGCTGCAGGCGCAGGGCCGCAGCGTCGTCGTGGTCGATGCTGACCTCGCCGACGAAGCTGCGCTCGATGCGTGGGCGCTGGCCCTTGGCGATGCGCCAGTGGCCGGGGTGCTGCACCTCGCGGCCTTGGCCACGCCGGCGCTCGGCGAATCGCCCGACGGCTGGCGGTCCGCGCTGCAACGCCACGAGAAGTCGCTCTTCCTGCTGCTGAACCGGCTCGACGGCCGGCTCGCGGCCGATGCCCATGTGCTGGCGGCCACCGACCTGGGGGGGCTGTTCGGCCGCGACGGCACGTCAGGCCAGAGCCTGCGAATCGTCGGCGGCGCGGTGGGGACGTTGAAGTCCTACGCCGAGGAACGACCCACGTTGCGGATCAAGGCTGTCGACCTGGACCCGGCCCAGCCGGCCGACGCGCAGGCCCGGGCGCTGTTCGACGAACTGCGCCTCGATGGTGGCCGGCAGGAGGTCGGCTACCCGGGTGGCCTGCGCACCATCTTCCGCAGCGTGGGCGTGGCGGTCACGCCGGACCCGGCGCGCGAGGCCGCGCTGCGCGACCTGGTGGTGCTGGCCACCGGCGGGGCGCGCGGCATCACCGCCGAGGTCCTGCGTGAACTGGCGGCCCCGGGCAACACGCTGGTGCTGACCGGCCGCAGCCGCCTGGTCGAAAGCGAAGAACCCGACACCGCCGCCTGCACCGATGCCGCCGCGCTGCGACAGCACTTCGTCGCCCAGGTTCGTGCCGGAGCACTCAAGCTCACCCCCGGCGAGATCCAGCGCCAGGTGCAGGGCGTGCTCGACCAGCGCGAGATGCGGGCCAACCTCGCCGCGTTCCGCGCCGCCGGCGCGACGGTGGAGTACCACCCGGTGGACGTCACCGACGCCGTGGCCGTGGCCGCGCTGGTGGCCGACGTGGTGCACCGCCACGGCCGTGTCGACGGCGTCGTGCACGGCGCCGGCGTCATCGAGGACAAGCGCCTGGCCGACAAGCGCAGCGACTCCTGGTCGCGCGTGGTCGAGACCAAGGTGCTGGGCCTGCTGGCCCTGGTGCGGGCGCTCGGCGCCCAGGCGCCGAAGTTCTTCGCCGTGTTCAGCTCGGTGGCCGGGCGTTACGGCAACAGCGGGCAGTCGGACTACGCGACCGCCAACGAGCTGATGAACCGGCTCGGCGCGGCGCTGCAGGCGCGCTGGGGTGACAGCACCGTCGTCAGCGCCATGTGCTGGGGGCCGTGGGGCCCCACCTCCACCGGCGCCGGCATGGTGACCGCCGAGACCGAGGCCAAGTTCGCCGCCAAGGGCGTTCGGCTGGTGTCCGCGTCGCTCGGCCGCCAGTTGTTCCGCAGCGAGCTGGCGCGTGCCACGGGCGAGGCGGTCGAGGTCGTGTTCGGCGAGGCCGACTGGGAGCGTCACGAGGCCGCCAAGGGCGTGATCCGCAGCGCACCGGCGCTGGCGCCGCTGCTCGGCGCTACCGAGCCGTCGTCGCTGCCCACCGGGGAACGCCTGGTGCCGGTGCGGCTGGATCCGGCGCGCCACCTCTACCTGCAGGAACACGCGCTCGACGAACGCTATGTGCTGCCCGCCGCCGCCGCGCTGGAGATCGTGGCGGAAGCCGCCGCGGCGCTTTGGCCGGGCTGGAAGGTGACCGAGGTGCACGAACACCGGCTGATGAAGGGCGTCGAGCTCGACGCCGCCGGCCGGGCGCTGCGTGTCTTCCTCAGCCCGCCGCCGTACGGCAGCAGTGAAGGCTTCGAGGTCAGCGCGCAGCTGCAGAGCGAAATCGCGCCGGGCCGCTGGCTCACGCATTACCGCGCCACCGTGCGGCTGGAGCAGGTCTGGCCGGCCCCGGCGCCGATGCCGCGCGTGCACCATGGCGAGCGCACGCTCAGCACGGCCCAGGCCTACGGCGAGTGGCTGTTCCATGGCCCGCGGTTCCAGGTCATCACGGCCTTCGATGGGCTTTCAGCGCAGGGGGCGGCGGCCCAGGTGGTCTCCACCCACCCGTCGCGCTGGCTCGCGCACGAGGCCGCCGACGGGCCGGGCTGGGTGTTCGACCCGGCGTTGCTGGACGCCGCGGCGCAGATGGCCTGGCTCTGGGCACGCGCCTTCCGCGACGAATCGGCCCTGCCGGCGCGATTCGGCCGCGTGGTGCGCTATCGCGACCGGCTGCCTGAGCGCCTGCACATGGAGTACCAGCGCGTGGCCGCCGACGACCCCATGCTGGTGCGCGGCCACGTCACCTTCTTCGATGCCGACGGCGTGCCGGTGCTCGCCGTCGAGGAGCTCGACAGCATCGCCAGCGCCGCGCTGAACCGCCTGGGCGGCACGGCCCGCACCGCGGAAGAACCCGCCTCATGAGCGAAGCCACGCCCGTCGCCATCATCGGCATGGCCTGCACCTTCGCGCAGGCGCCCGACCTGCGCACGTTCTGGAACAACATCCTGGCCAAGGTGGACGCCATCGGCGAGCCGGTGCCGAACTGGGATGCCCAGCGCTACCTCGACGCGGGCCGCATCAAGACCCAGTACGGCGGCTACCTGAAGGACCTGTACCGTTTCGACCCGCGCGCGTTCGGCATCATGCCGAACTCGATGGACGGTGGCGAACCGGACCAGTTCCTGGCGCTGAAGATCGCCGCCGAGGCGCTGGCCGACGCCGGCTACCTCGGCCCCCACGCCGACCACACCGACACCGGCGTCATCCTGGGCCACAGCACCTACCTGCACCGCGGGCAGGTGACGGTGATCCAGACCGACATCGTGATCGACCAGACCATGGCCCTGGTCGAGGCGGCGATGCCGCACCTCACGGCCGAGCAGCGCGCCGAGATGCGCGCCATGCTGGCCAGGAAGGTGCCGCCGATGAACGCCGACACGGCGCCTGGCCTGGTGCCCAACGTGATGACCGGGCGCATCGCCAACCGGCTGAACCTGAAGGGCCCGAACTACCTGGTGGACGCGGCCTGCTCGTCGTCGCTGCTGGCCGTGGGTGCGGCCATCGACGAACTGCGCGCCGGGCGCAGCCGCATGATGCTGGCCGGTGGCGTGAACGCCTCGCTGCCGGCCGATGTGACGACCATCTTCACGCAGTTGGGCGCGCTCAGCGCGCGCGGCAAGGTGCGCCCATTCGAGGCCGGCAGCGACGGCACCTTGCTGGGCGAAGGCCTGGGCGTGGTGGTGCTCAAGCGGCTGCCCGATGCCCTGGCCGACGGCGACCGCGTCTACGGCGTGATCCGCGGCGTGGGGCAGTCCAGCGACGGGCGTGGCACGGGGCTGCTGGCGCCCAGCCAGGACGGCGAGACGCTGGCCATCCGCCGCACCTACGCCGCCGCGGGTGTCGACCCGCAGAGCGTGGGCCTGGTGGAGGCACACGGCACCGGCATCCCGCTGGGTGACCGCACCGAGATCGCGTCGCTGAAGGCGGCCTTCGGCGAGCGCAGCGCGCCCATCGGCACCAAGGCGCTGGGCTCGGTGAAGTCGATGATCAGCCACTGCATCCCCGCCGCCGGCGTGGCCAGCCTGATCAAGGCGACGCTGGCGCTGCACCACCGCACGCTGCCGCCGACGTTGTGCGACGCCGTCAACCCCGAGCTGGGGATCGAGCACACGCCGTTCTACGTCAACACGCAGACCGGGCCTTGGATGGCGCGCCTGGACGAGCCGCGACGGGCCGGGGTCAACGCCTTCGGCTTCGGTGGCACCAACTCGCACGCCATCGTCGAGCAGGCGCCGCCCGAGGCCCGCCGGCCGCCGAGGCTGACCGACTGGCCGGCCGAGCTGTGCGTGTTCGCGGCCGACAACGATGCCGGCCTCGTCGCCGCACTGCAGGCGCTGCGCGACGGCCTGGCGCGCAACCCACAGTGGCGGCTGGCGGAAGTGGCCGCGGCCCTGGCCACCGCCGACACCGGCGGCACACACCGCCTGGCCATCGTCGCCAAGGACCGCGGCGGCCTCGCCAAGGCCATCGACCAGGCGCTCAAGCGCCTGGCGGAACCGGCGACCAGGGCCAGCTGGACCGCCCGCGGTGGCGTGCACTACAGCCGCGTGCGCGAAAGCGGCCAGCTGGCCTTCCTGTTCCCGGGTGAAGGCTCGCAGTACCCGGAGATGTTCGCCGACCTGGCGCTGTGCTTCGAACCCATCCAGCAGTGGCTGGACTTCTGGCACGGCCTGTACGACCTGCCCACCGGCCAGACACGCACCGACATCGTCTTCCCCAGCGCCGAGATCGATGCCACCCGCCGGCGCGAACTGGAGCAGCGCCTGCACGACATGGACGTCGGCTCCGAGTCGGTCTTCATCGGCGGCATGGCGATGCACGAACTGCTGCAGGCCCTGGGCGTCGACGCCGACGTGATGCTGGGTCACAGCTCCGGCGAGTCGGCCGCGCTCGGCGCTTCGGGCGCCAACCCGGCGCGCACGCCGGCCGAGCGGGCCGCCTGCATCGCCAAGCACTACGCCGTCTACGAGCGCCTGCTGGCCGACGACCAGATCCCCACCGGTGCGCTGCTGGCCGTCGGCGCGCTGCCCACCGACTCGGTCGAGGCGGAGATCGCCGCCGTGCCCGAGGTCGTGGTGGCGATGGACAACTGCGCCAACCAGATGGTGCTCTACGGCCCGCCGGCGCGCATCGCCGAGGTGCAGCAGCGGCTGACGGCGCAGGGCGCGATCTGCATGCCGCTGCCCTTCGACCGCGGTTACCACACGCCGGCGTTCACCGCGGCAGCCGAGGCCTTCGGGCAGTACTACAAGGACGTCAAGCTCGGCCGCCCGCGGGTGCCCATGTACTCCTGCGCGTCGGCCGGGCGATTCCCGGAGACGCCGGCGGCGGTGCGCAAGCTGGCCGCGGCCCAGTGGTCGGCCAAGGTGCGCTTCCGCGAGACCATCCTGCGCATGCACGACGACGGTGTGCGGCTGTTCGTCGAGGTCGGCCCATCGGCCAAGCTCACGGCCTTCGTCAACGACATCCTGATCGACCGCGAGTTCACCGCGCTGTCCACCAACGTGCGCCGCCGCAATGGTGTCGAGCAGCTGCTGGCGGTGCTCGGCCAGCTGTGGGTGCTGGGCCGCGGCCCGGTGCTGTCGCGACTGTTCGAGGGCCGGCGCATCGATGCCATCGACCTGGCCGGCAGCCCGCCGGCCCCGCATGGCGTGCTGCTGGACAACACGCTGCCGATGATCCGGATCGACGACGGCGACCGCGCGCGACTGGCGCTGCTGGCGGCACCCGTGCCGCCGTCGGCTCCGGCGGCACCCGCCACCACAGCGCCGGTGGCGGCGAGCCCCGATCCTGTGCCGGCTGCCTGGGTCGACCCCGTCGCAGACGCTGTCGGCGACGATCCTCGCGCGGCGGTGATGGCGGACTACTTTGCGCTGATGCGCGGGTTCCTGGACCATCAGTCGGCCCTCGTGGCGTCGTGGCCCGAGGGCGCCACGGCACAGGCCGGTGATGCTGTCGACGCCGGCGTTGCGGTGCAACCGTCACCGAGCGCGGACGCGGTGTCCACACACGTGCGGCCCGGGTTCACGCCCCTGCTCGACCAGATCGTGGCCCACGACGAGCGGCACGTGGTCGCACGCTGTCGTGTGTCGCTGGCCAACGACGCCTTCATCCGCGACCACGTGATGTCCGGCCCCGTGTCGGAGAGCGACCCGTCGCTGTTCGGCCTGTCCTGTGTGCCGTTCACCGTCAGCCTGGAGGTGATGGCCGAGGCCTGTGCGCTGCTGGCCGGGCGGGTGGACGTCAAGGTCATCGAGAACGTGCGCACCTTCGACTGGGTGGCGCTGGACGACGGCGCGCTCGAGTTCGAGGTGCAGGCCGAGGTGGCGGACGCCGCGGCGGCGCGTTACACGGCGCGCGTGGTCACCGCGCGCGGCCCGGTGCTGATGGCCGACTTCCTGTTCGAGGCCGAACCGACGCTGGGCCCTGTGGCGCCGCTGCCAGAGCCGCGCGCGTCCTGCCTGAACGCGCCGTACCTCTATGCCACCGGCATGTTCCACGGGCCGGTGTTCCAGAGCATGCGCTGGGTGCGCGCCTGGGACCACGCTGGTATCGACGTCGAACTGTCCGAAGTCACGCTGGACGGCTTCTTCGCCCCTGGCCAGCGTCCGCAACTGGTGCTCAACCCGGTGCTGCTGGACGCCATGGGCCAGCTGGTGGCGTGCTGGCTGGTGCAGTACGTCGGCACCGAGTTCCATGCCTTCCCGTCGACGATCCAGCGGCTGGAACTTTACGAGCCGTGCCCGGCCGACCGCAGCGGCATCGTGATGCAGATGCGCCAGCGCCCGGTGGACCCGGCGACCACCGACCTCGCGGCGCCGCGCGTCTGGCAGTTCGACTGCGTGGATGGAGACGGCCGCGTGCTGATGCGCGGCGACCAGCTCGTCAACCTGTTCTTCCGCGTGCCCACCGCCTACCACGAGGTGCGCACCGACCCGCAGCAGGGCTGGTTCGGCGCGCCGCTGGCCGAATCGGGCGACGTGCTGCTCTGGGACCTGCCGATGATGGGCGAGGACTTCCTGGCCCAGTCCGGTGCGATCTGCCTGCGCATCCTGGCGCACGCCGTGTTGTCCGCACCGGAGCGCGAGGCCTGGCAGACCGTGACCGGGCCGCTGCGCAAGCGCCGCGAGTGGCTGTTCGGCCGCGCGGCGATCAAGGAGGCGGTGCGGGCCTGGGTGCAGGCGCGCACGGGTCATCTGCTGTACCCCAGTGACATCGTGGTCGGGCACGACGCACTCGGTGCGCCCTTCGTTCAGGGGGCGTGGACCGCGACGCTGTGCGCCGCGCCGGCGGTGTCGCTGTCGCACAATGCCCGCCACTGCATTGCCGCGGTCGCACCGGCGGGGCAACGTATCGGCGTGGACATGGAAGAGGCCGGGCGTCTGAAGGACCCGGCGCTGCTGTCGCAGGCCCTGGCACCCGAGGAACTGGACTTGGTCCAGGGCTTGCATGGCGATGACCTGGAGCGCCGCCAGTTGCTGTTGTGGTGCGCCAAGGAGGCGGCGGCCAAGAGCCTGGGCAGCGGCCTGCAGGGCCGGCCGTGGGATTGGCGGGTGAGCCCCGTCGATGCAGGCTACGAGGCTGCCGTGGTGACCCATGGCGACCGGCAGGTCGGCGTGCAGTGGCTGATGGAGTCGGGCCGGGTCGTGGCCCTGGCCGGCGATGGCGTCGGCGTGGATGTATTGGATTGGAACGAGGAGTCGAGGACATGACCGTACGCACCCTATTCATCGGCCTGGACGGGGCGACGTTCACCGTGCTCAACGAACTGGTCAAGCCGCAGGGCGACACGCCCGCGGTGATGCCGTTCATGGGCAGGATCTTCGCCGAGGGCAGCCGCGCCAAGCTGCGCTCCACGCCCAACCCGCTGACGCCGCCGGCCTGGGTGTCGCTGATGACGGGCCGCGGCCCGGGGCACCATGGCGTGTACGACTTCGTGCGCGCCGAGGAGCGCGGCGACCAGGTCTTCATGACGCTGTACGACGCGCGGGACTGCCGGGTCGAGACCATCTGGTCGATCGCCAGCCGCCAGGGCAAGCGCGTGGCGGCGCTGAACTTCCCCTTCACGGCGCCGCCGCCGCCCGACCTCAACGGTTTCATCCTGCCGGGCTTCGTGCCCTGGAAGCACCTGCGGCGCAACACCTACCCGGCCGACCTGTACGACCGGCTCAAGCAGATCCCCGGCTTCAAGGCGCAGGAACTGGCCTGGGACTTCGACCAGGAACAGCAGGCCGGCAACGAACTCAGCGACCACGACCGCGAGGAGTGGGTGCGTTACCACCTGCCGCGCGAGATGCAGTGGTTCCGCGTGGCCGAGTACCTGATGTCCGAGGAGTCACCGGACCTGATGGCGGTGCTGTTCGACGGTGTCGACAAGCTGCAGCACCAGGCCTGGCAGTACCTGGACCCGGCGGTCGACCATGCCTCGATGGGCGAATTCCACCTGCGCATGCGTGCGCTGTCGCTGAGCTACTTCGCGCAGCTGGACGGCTTCATCGAGCGTCTGGTCACGGCGGCCGGCCCGGACGTGCAGGTCTTCTTCGCGTCCGACCACGGCTTCACCGCGTCGCACGAGATCGTGCGCATCAACGCCTATCTGGCGGAGAAGGGCTACGTGGGCTTCAAGCCCATCCCCGAGGGGCAGGCCGGGCACAACGTCAGCAAGAGCTACTTTGCCTACCTCGACTGGACGAAGACCACGGCCTACTGCCGCACGCCCAGCTGCAACGGCATCACGATCCGGGTCAAGCGAAACCCGGGCGAGACGGGCATCGAGCCGCAGGACTACGAGCGCTTCCGCAACCAGCTGATCCGTGACCTCGAGGATCTGAAGGATCCGGACAGCGGCGAGCGCATCGTCACCGAGATCCACAAGCGCGAGGACGTCTTCCCGGGCAGCGCGATGGGCGACGCGCCCGACCTGCAGCTGGTGCTGCGCGACTTCGGCTTCGTCTCGGTGCGCAACATCCTGCCCATCGTGCAGCAGCGCAACTACATCGTCGGCACGCACCACCCGGAGGGCGTCATGATGGCCTACGGCCCGGGCATCGAGAAGGGCAAGCTGCTGGGCCGCCGCCACATCACCGACGTGGCCTCGACCCTGCTGTACAGCCTGGGGCTGGACGTGCCGTCGGACTTCGAGGGTGTGGTGCCGGCCAACATGTTCACCGCCGCGCACCGCGAGGCGCACCCGATCCGCATCGGTGCGGCGACCCAGGGCAGCCACGCCGGCTCCACCGAGGCGATGGACGACGACGAGAAGCAGCAGATCATGGAACAGCTGCAGATGCTGGGGTACGTGGAATAAGCCCATGCCCATGGTGCACGTCAACGGCGTCGACCTGAACGTCCTGCAGCTCGACGAGGGCGACGGGGCCCCGCGCGAGGACCTGATCATGGTCCACGGGCTGGCCACGAACATGGCGTTCTGGTACTTCAAGTACGCGGTGCCGTTGTCGCAGCGTTTCCGCGTCACGCTGTTCGACCTGCGTGGCCATGGCCGCTCGGCGATGCCCGACAGCGGCTATACACCGGCGACGCTGGGCGAGGACCTGGCCGCGCTGATGGACCACCTGGGCATCCGCCAGGCCCACCTGCTGGCGCACAGCTTCGGTGGCGTGGTGGCGTTGAACTTCGCCTGCACCCACCCGGACCGCGTGCACAGCCTGGTGCTGGCGGATTCGCATTTCTCGGCGGGCCGGCGCATCCATGCCCGTGCCGAGTGGGCCTTCGGCCGCCGCGTGCAGCCGGTGCTGGACATGTACGGGCTGGACCTCGATGCGCAGGATCCGTACTTCGGCCCGCGCCTGCTGATGCGCGTGGCCGAATGGCAGATCAACGGCTTCGACATCCCGCACGAACTCGGCGAGCTCGTCAGCCCGCTGCTGGGCAAGACCGGCCAGCGCACGTCCGGCGAGTTTCTCAAGCTGATGAAGACGACCTCGGCCGAGCGCGAAATGACCGTGGACGACGGTCTGTCGCTCGAGCGCCTGCAGGCGCTGCAGTTCCCGATCATCGCGATGTACGGCGACAACTCGCCGGCCCGCCTGTCAGGGGCCGAACTTCTGGAGATCTGGCCGCACGCCACCTTCCGCCGCGTGCGCGACGCCGGCCACTTCTTCCCCACCGTGCGGCCGGCCGAGGTGCTGGCCGACTGCCTGCGCTTCTGGGACGGCGAATTCGATCATTCGCATCGCCGACCGCGCGCCGGCGAGCCTAGGCGGGGGTGGTTCCGCAGTGACCGCGTGTTCCAGACCGCCGACGGCTGGTACTTCACGACGCGCAACGAGGAGCGCATGGGCCCCTTCGCCAGCCGCGATGCGGCGGCCGATCATCTTGCCAGCTTCCTGTCGGAAGTCGCCACCTGATGCCGCGCGTCAACCGGCTCGGCATGCACCCGGGCCTGAACAAGGACCATTTCAAGCTGATCGCCTACGGTGGCTTCGGCGACGGCCACAACTCCTACGCGCACTCGATGGTGTGGTGGAACGGGCGGCTGTACGTCAGCACCATCCGCGGCGCGTTCTCGCTGATGCGCAAGCGGCAGGCTGGCTCGCTGGGCCTGGACGTCTGGCCGGTGGAAGGCCCGGTGGATCCGTTCGAACTCGACCTCTGCGCCGAGATCTGGGCCTACGACCCGCGCCTGGACCTGTGGGAGCGCGCCTTCAAGTCGCCGATGATCGAAGGCACCGGCGGCGGCATGATCCCGCGCGAGGTCAGCTACCGCGCGATGACCACGCACCGCGAGGCCGCCGGGCGCGACCCGGTGCTCTATGCCTGCACCTGGTCGCCGGCACGGGGCCCCGGCCCGATCGTGCTGCGCAGCGACGACGGCCGGCGCTTCGAGCGCACCTGCGAGCCGGGGCTGGTGGGGCTGCAGGTCACCACCATCCGTTCGCTGGTGTCGTTCAAGGGTCGCCTGTACACCACGCCGGCCGGCTCTCGCGGCGGCAACCAGAACATCTCCGGCCACGTCGTCATCTACGAGAGCCGCGAGCCGCAGGCGGGCCAATGGGAACCGGTGTGCGACTTCGCGTTCGGCGACCTCAGCAACAAGTCCATCCACGAGCTCTGCGGCTGGGGTGACTACCTCTACGCCGGCACGCTGAACCACAGCGGCTTCCAGCTCTGGCGCAGCCGCTGCGAGGGCGAGCCGCCCTACGAGTGGGAGAAGGTGCTCGAACGCGGGGCCTGGCGCGGCAAGGAGAACCAGGGGGTGCTGAGCATGTGCGTGTTCAAGGATGCGCTGTACATCGGCACCGGCATCCAGGGCGGCGGCATCGACAAGCTCAACAACATCGGCCCGGCACCGGCGGAACTGATCCGCGTGCACGAGGATGGTCGCTGGGATCTGATCGTCGGCGACCCGCGCGACACGCCCGACGGCCGCAAGGAGCCGCTGTCGGGCCGCCGCGCCGGCTTCGACACCTTCTTCAATGGCTACTTCTGGCGCATGTGCGAGCACGAAGGCTGGCTCTACATCGGCACCTTCGAATGGAGCGGCTGGCTGGGCTACGTGAAGCACAGCCGCTGGCCGGGCGCGTTTGCCGACCTGATGGCCTACGTGACGCCCAAGGCGATGTTCGAGAACACCACCGGCTTCGACATGTTCCGCAGCTACGACGGCGAGAACTGGGTGCCGGTGTCGAACAACGGCCTGGGCAACCCGCACAACATGGGTCTGCGCACGCTGGAATCCACGCCCTACGGGCTGTTCGCCGGCACTGCCAACCCCTGGGGGCCGAACCTGATGCCGCTGGACGGCGACCGCTATGTCTTCAACCCACGCGGCGGCTGCGAGGTCTTCCTCGGCCACCGCCCGTGAACACCGGCCTGCTCTGGCGCCTGGCGCGCGCGCGGCGCGGCGCCGACGGGCGGCGAGCGTGGGGCGATCGGGGCGGCGACCCGCCACCGCAGCCGGGTACGGACTGCCAGCGCGACCTGGCCTACGGCGAGCACCCGCGCCAGCGCCTGGACCTGTACCGACCGCACGGCGCGTTCCTTGGCCCGTTGCCGCTGATCCTGTACGTGCACGGCGGTGGCTGGCGCCAGGGCGACAAGGCGCTGCCGCGCCTGCTGGACCACAAGCCGGCGCACTGGTCGAGCCGGGGTTGGGCCTTTGTGGCGATGAACTACCGCCTCTGGCCCGAGGTGGACGTGCTGGCGCAGTGTGAAGACCTCGCACAGGCCATCGCCTTCCTGCAGCTGCGGGCCCAGCCCCTGGCGCTGGACCCGTCCCGGTTGATGCTGGTCGGCCACTCCGCCGGCGCTCAGCTGGCGGCGCTGCTGGTGGCGTCGCCCGCGCGCGTGGCAGCGGCCGGCGCCGTGCCCTGGCGTGGCACCGTGGTGGTCGACACTGCGGCGCTGGACATGGTGGAGGTGATGCAGCGCCCGCATTACCGCTTCTACGACCCGGTCTTCGGCCCCGACCCCGCCTGCTGGGCCGCCGTGTCGGCCACGCGGGTGCTGGACGGCCCGCCGGTCACGCCGGTGCTGCTGGTGCATGCTGCCGCGCGCGACGATGCGCAACGCGCGGCGCAGGGGTTCGCCCAGCGCGCGCGCGCCTGCGGCGGGTCGGCCGCCGTGCTGGCGCTGCCGCTGGGGCACGGCGAACTCAACGACAGCCTGGGTCGGCCTGGCCCGTGCACGCAGGCGATCGAGGCGTTTGCCGCCGATCCTCGGGGGGAAACCCTCCGCGGGCCAGGCGAGACCGCCTTCTAGAATGGGTTGTTCCACGTCCAGCCCGCAGGAGATCCGCGCATGCCGTCGCCCCGACACGCTTCGTCCAAGCCCGACGAGGCGGCCGCACAGGGGCCGCGCGTCCTCAAGAAGTACCCCAACCGTCGGCTCTACGACACCCGCAGCAGCAGCTACATCACGCTGGCCGACGTCAAGCGCATGGTGCTGGCCGGCGAGGACTTCGAGGTCCGCGACGCCAAAACGGCCGAGGATCTGACGCGCAGCATCCTGCTGCAGATCATCCTGGAAGAGGAGTCCGGTGGCGTGCCGATGTTCAGCACGTCCATGCTGGCCAACATCATCCGCTTCTACGGCCACACGATGCAGGGGGCCATGGGCAGCATGCTCGAGCGCAACCTGCAGGCCTTTGCCGAGATGCAGAAGCAGTTGGTCAGCGGCCAGGCGCCGCTGATGCAGAACCTGATGGGCAGCTACCTGGAGCAGTCGCGCGCCATGTTCGACAAGATGCAGGAACAGATGACGCAGGCCGGCGCGGTGTTCCCCGGCTTCCCGCCCAAGCGCTGAACCTGCGGCGCAGGTGCCCCTGCCGCCGGCACCAGTGCCGGGCTGGGTGAAAATCGCGCGATGCCTGAAACCGCGCCCACCGTCGGCTTCGTCTCGCTCGGCTGCCCCAAGGCGCTGACCGATTCCGAGCTCATCCTCACCCAGCTCGCCGCCGAGGGCTACCGCACCAGCAAGACCTACGAGGGCGCCGACCTCGTCATCGTCAACACCTGCGGCTTCATCGACGCCGCGGTGCAGGAAAGCCTGGACACCATCGGCGAGGCCCTGGCCGCCAACGGCAAGGTCATCGTCACCGGCTGCCTGGGCGCCAAGCCCGCGACGGATGGCGGGGAGGGCGCAGGCACCCTGGTGCAGCAGGTGCACCCCAAGGTGCTGGCCGTCACCGGGCCGCATGCCACGCAGGAGGTGATGGATGCGGTGCACCGCCACGTGCCCAAGCCGCACGACCCGTTCGTGGACCTGGTCCCGGCTGCCGGCATCAAGCTCACACCCAAGCACTACGCCTACCTGAAGATCAGCGAGGGCTGCAACCACCGCTGCACCTTCTGCATCATTCCCAGCATGCGTGGCGACCTCGTCTCGCGGCCCGTGGGCGACGTGCTCGGCGAGGCGCGCGCCTTGTTCGAGTCCGGCGTCAAGGAACTGCTGGTCGTCAGCCAGGACACCTCGGCCTACGGCGTGGACCTGAAGTACCGCACCGGCTTCTGGGACGGCAAGCCGGTGAAGACGCGCCTGTTCGACCTCTGCGAGCGGCTCGGCGACATGGCCGAGGCGCACAGTGCCTGGGTGCGGCTGCACTACGTCTATCCGTACCCGCACGTCGACGAGATCCTGCCGCTGATGGCCGGCGGCCGCATCCTGCCCTATTTGGACGTGCCGTTCCAGCATGCCCACCCCGACGTGCTCCGGCGCATGAAGCGCCCGGCCAGCGGCGAGCGCAACCTCGAGCGGCTGCAGCGCTGGCGCGAGATCTGCCCGCAGATCGTCGTGCGTTCGACCTTCATCGCCGGCTTCCCGGGCGAGACCGAGGCCGAGTTCGAGCACCTGCTGGACTTTCTGCGCGAGGCGCGCATCGACCGCGCCGGCTGCTTCGCGTATTCGCCCGTGGAAGGTGCCACAGCCAACGACCTGCCGGGTGCGCTGCCGGCCCAGGAGCGCGAGGCGCGCCGCGCGCGCTTCATGGCCGTGGCCGAGGAGGTGTCCGCGGCCAAGCTGCAGCAGCGTATCGGCGCCGAGATGCAGGTGCTGGTGGACAGCGCGCCGGCCCTGGGCCGCCGCGGCGGTGTCGGCCGCAGCTATGCCGATGCGCCGGAGATCGACGGCACGGTGCGCCTGTTGCCGCCGGAGAAGGCATCGAAGACGCTGAAGGTGGGCGAGTTCACGCGCGCCCGCATCGTGGCCGCCGAGGGGCATGACCTCGTCGGCGTGCCGTTCTGACCGCAGGTTCGCAAGACGCCATGGCCGCCCACGATCCGACCACGCTGATCCACCACCCCTACCAGCCGCCGGCCGGCTTCGACGCCCCACAGGCGGGGGTCTTCAAGGCTTCGACTGTGATCTTCCCCGACGTGGCCACGATGCGCGCACGCGACTGGAAGCACAAGCACGGCTACACCTACGGCCTGCACGGCACGCCAACCACGTTCACGCTGGAGGAGCGCATCGCGCACCTGGAGCACGGCCTGCAGTGTGTGCTGGCCCCGAGCGGCCTGGCGGCCATCGCGCTGGTGGACATGGCGCTGCTGCAGCAGGGCGACGAGGTGCTGATCCCGGCCAACGCCTACGGCCCCGGCAAGGATTTCGCGGTGCAGCAACTGGCCGGCTGGGGCATCACGCACCGCTTCTACGACCCGCTGGATGCCGCGGGTCTTGACGCGATGATCGGCCCGGCCACGAAGCTGGTCTGGCTCGAGGCACCGGGGTCGGTGACGATGGAGTTCCCCGACCTGCGCGGGCTGGTGGCGGTGGCCCGGGCGCGTGGCGTGCGCACGGCGCTGGACAACACGTGGGGCGCGGGCGTCGCCTTCGACGGCTTCGACCTCGGCCAGGGCCTGGGCTGCGACGTCGTGATGCAGGCGCTGACCAAGTTCCCCTCCGGCGGCGGCGACGTGCTGATGGGTTCGGTCACCACGCGCGACGAGGCGCTGCACCTGAAGATCAAGCTGGCCCACATGCGCCTGGGCCTGGGCGTGGCGGCCAACGACGCGGAGCTGGTGCTGCGTTCGCTGCCCAGCATCGCGCTGCGCTACCACGCGCACGACCGCACGGCGCGCGCGCTGGCCGCCTGGCTGCAGCAGAGGCCGGAGATCGCGCGCGTGCTGCATCCGGCCTTGGAGGGGTCGCCGGGCCACGAGCACTGGCGCAGCCTGTGCACGGCCGCGGCCGGGCTGTTCTCGGTGGTCTTCGATGCGCGCTACACGCCGGCGCAGGTGGATGCCTTCTGCGACGCCCTGCGGCTGTTCAAGCTGGGCTACTCCTGGGGCGGGCCGGTGAGCCTGGTCGTGCCCTACGACCTGAAGGCCATGCGCAACCCGGTGCCGTACGACGGCACGCTGGTGCGGTTCTCGATCGGGCTCGAAGAGGAAGAAGCCCTGCGCGCCGACCTGGCACAGGCGGTCGCCGGTCTGGGTTGATCGCCAGCCACGGCCGGTGACGCGTCACTTGGTCGAGATCTTGTGCCGCATCAGGCGGCCCTTCTCGCGTTGCCAGTCCTTCTCGCGCTCGCTCTCGCGCTTGTCGTGCTGGGCCTTGCCCTTGGCCAGCGCGATCTCGGCCTTCACGCGGCCGCCCTTGTAGTGCAGGTCCAGCGGCACCAGGGTGAAGCCCTTCTGCTCCACCTTGCCGATCAGCCGCCGGATCTCGTCCTTGTGCATCAGCAGCTTCTTCGTGCGGTCCGGCTCCGGGTGCACGTGGGTGGACGCGGTGCGCAGCGCATTGATGCGCAGGCCGATCAGGTAGAGCTCGCCGTCGCGGATGACCACGTAGCCGTCGGTCAGCTGCACCTGGCCGGCGCGGATGGCCTTGACCTCCCAGCCCTGCAGCACCACGCCCGCCTCGAACTTCTCGTCGATGTGGTACTCGTGGCGGGCGCGGCGGTTTTCGGCGATCGGGGGCATGGGCAGGGGAAAACTAGAATCCGCGATTGTGAAGCACGTGAAGAAGTCGGTCCTGCTCTGGTACACGCCACAGGAGATGTACGACCTGGTGACCGGTGTCGACCGCTACCCGGACTTCCTGCCCTGGTGCGACCGCGCCGAGGTGCTGGAACAGCACGACGACGGCATGACCGCGCGCATCGGCCTGCACTACATGGGGGTGCGCCACGCCTTCACCACCCGCAACGTGCAGGTGCCGGGCCGTTCGGTGGAAGTGCAGCTCGTCGACGGCCCGTTCTCGCTGCTCGACGGCACCTGGCTGTTCCACCCGCTGGGCCGGCCCGGCAGCGAGGCCGAGGCCTGCAAGATCGAGTTCGACCTGCGCTACGCCTTCGCCAGCCCGGCGCTGGAGGCGGTGGTCAGCCCGGTGTTCGACCGCGTGGCCAACACCTTCGTCGACAGCTTCGTGCAGCGGGCCGAGCAGGTGCATGGTCCGCGTTGAGGTCGTGTTCTGCCCGACGCCGGGTCCATCGGACCGGGTCGACATGACGACGCTGGAACTCGACGAGGGCGCCACGGTGCAGGACGCGCTGCAGCGCAGCGGGGTGCTGGCGCGCCATGGCCTGGACCTGGCGACGGTGGACGTGGGCGTCTGGTTCAAGGCCTGCCCGTTGCAGCAGGTGCTGCGCGACCAGGACCAGGTACAGATCTACCGGCCGCTGACCGTCGACCCCAAGGAAGCGCGCCGGCAGCGCTACCGCAAGTGCGGCAAGGCAGGCACCAGCGCTGCCGTCAGCGGCAGTCCGACGCGATGACCTCCCTTGCGCGGCGCGTCTCCGCGGCGCGCTGGCGGTCGTCCAGGATCTCGCGCTCGCCCTTCTCGTTGTAGCGCGCGATGCGCTGGCCGGAATCCAGCGCCGCCAGGTGCGCGCGGGCATTGCGGCAGTTCTCGGCGCGCTGTTCGGCCAGCTTGGCGGCCTCGGCCTTTTCCTTGGCGGCCTGCTCCTGCGCGGCGGCGTCCTTGCGGGCCTGCAGTTCGCGGTCCACGCGCGGCGCCACCGCCGGGGCCGAAGCCGCGGAAGCGGCGGGCGAGACGGCCGGTGCACGTGCCGCGGTCGGCTCGGGCCGCTGCAGGATGTTCTGCGGCGGCACGTCGCGCGGCGGCGGAAGATCGCTGACGGTGATGCGCCCGTTGGCGTCCTTCCACTTCCACTGGGCCATGGCAGGCCCGGTCAGCAGGGTCAGAACCAGGGCGGCAGTGAGCGCGGTCAGGGCGGGGCGCAGCGTCATCCCGCAAGTGTAGGCCGCGGCGACCGGGTGCTTCGCGTGCAATGCGTCACGCGCCGCAGGGGGCGTGGTAACGGTCCGTATAATCGCGCTTTGCGTCTGGAGCTTTCCCCATGCGCCTTCTTGGCCAAGCGCTCACCTTCGACGACGTGTTGTTGGTGCCGGCGTTCTCGCAGGTGTTGCCGCGCGACACCTCCCTTGCCACCCGCCTGACGCGCAACATCGCGCTCAACCTGCCGCTGGTGTCGGCGGCGATGGACACCGTCACTGAAGCCCGCCTGGCGATCACCATCGCCCAGGAAGGCGGCATCGGCATCGTGCACAAGAACCTCACGCCGCAGCAGCAGGCGGCCGAGGTGGCACGCGTGAAGCGCTACGAATCCGGCGTGCTGCGCGACCCGATCACCGTGCGGCCGGACCAGACGGTGCGCGAGGTCATGGCGCTGCAGGAGCAGTTCGGCTTCTCCGGCTTCCCGGTGGTCGAGGGGCGCACCGTGGTCGGCATCGTCACCAACCGCGACCTGCGCTTCGAGACCCGGCTGGACGCGCCGGTGCGCGATGTGATGACGCCTCGCGAGCGCCTGGTCACCGTGCTGGAAGGCGCGTCGCTGGCCGAGGGCAAGGCGCTGATGCACAAGCACCGGCTGGAGCGTGTGCTGGTGGTGAACAGCGCCTTCGAACTGCGCGGCCTGATGACGGTGAAGGACATCACCAAGCAGACCAGCTTCCCCAATGCGGCCCGTGACGCGCAAGGCAAGCTGCGCGTCGGCGCCGCCGTGGGCGTGGGCGAGGGCACCGAGGAACGCGTGGAACTGCTGGTCAAGGCCGGCGTCGACGCCATCGTGGTGGACACGGCCCATGGCCACAGCGCCGGCGTCATCGAGCGCGTGCGCTGGGTGAAGAAGAACTATCCGCAGGTCGACGTCATCGGCGGCAACATCGCCACCGGTGCTGCCGCGCTGGCACTGTGCGAAGCCGGAGCCGACGCGGTCAAGGTGGGCATCGGCCCGGGCTCGATCTGCACGACGCGCATCGTCGCAGGCGTCGGCGTGCCGCAGATCACCGCCATCGACAACGTGGCCACCGCGCTCAAGGGCAGCGGCGTGCCGCTGATCGCCGACGGCGGCATCCGCTACTCCGGCGACATTGCCAAGGCCATCGCGGCCGGCGCCAGCACGGTGATGATGGGTGGCATGTTCGCCGGCACGGAAGAGGCGCCGGGCGAGGTCATCCTGTTCCAGGGCCGCAGCTACAAGAGCTACCGCGGCATGGGCTCCATCGGCGCCATGAAGGCCGGCTCGGCCGACCGCTACTTCCAGGAAAACGACGAGACCACGAACCCGAATGCCGACAAGCTGGTGCCCGAGGGCATCGAGGGCCGGGTGCCCTACAAGGGCTCGCTGATCGCCATCGTGCACCAGATGGGCGGCGGCCTGCGGGCGTCGATGGGCTACTGCGGCTGCAGCACCATCGACGAGATGAAGGAGCGCGCGGAGTTCGTGCAGATCACCACCGCCGGCATCCGCGAAAGCCACGTGCACGACGTGCAGATCACCAAAGAGGCGCCCAACTACCGGGCCGACTGAGCTTGAGCCTCGACACTGTCGATGGCCGCCCAGCCGCAAGGCGGGCGGCCATGTCGTTCATCCTGATCGCGGTGCTGATCGACATGATCGCGATCGGGTTGATCGTGCCGGTGCTGCCCTACATGGTGGGCCAGTTCACCGAAGGCGCCGACGCCCAGGCGCGCTGGTTCGCCATCGTGACCTTCACCTTCGGCGCGGCCAACTTCGTCGCCGCGCCGGTGCTCGGTGCGCTGTCCGACCGCTTCGGCCGCCGCCCGGTGCTGCTGTTGGGCTTCACCGGGCTGGCGCTGAGTTTCTTCGTCACCGGCCTGGCCACCGCACTGTGGATGCTGGTGGCCGTGCGCGTGGTGGCCGGTGCCATGCAGGCCAATGCCGCCATCGCCAACGCCTACGTGGCCGACATCTCCACGCCGGAGCAGAGGGCCGCCCGCATGGGCCTGGTGGGGGCGATGTTCGGCGTCGGCTTCATCCTCGGCCCGGCCGTGGGCGGCGTGCTCGGCGCGATCGACGTGCGTCTGCCCTTCTTCGCCGCCGGTGCGCTGGCCGTGGCCAACGGCCTGTACGGCTACTTCGTGCTGCCGGAGTCGCTGCCGAAGGAACGCCGTCGCCCCTTCACCTGGCGCGGTGCGCACCCGCTGGCCGCGATGCAGACGCTGGCACGCAACCCCGGCATCGGCTGGCTGGCCGCGGCCATCGCGCTGGCCACGCTGGCGCAGTTCACGATGCATTCCAGCTGGGTGCTGTACACGCACTTCCGCTTCGGCTGGGGGCCGGCCGAGGTGGGTTGGTCGCTGTTCGTCGTCGGGCTGATGTCGGCCCTGGTGCAGGGTGTGCTGCTGCGCCACCTGCTCAAGCGCTTCTCTCCGCGCCGGCTGGCCGCCTGGGGCCTGGCCATGGGCGCGATCACCTACGCCGCCTTCGGTGCCATCACCGAAGGCTGGATGATGTACGTCGTCATCGTCGTCGGCACGCTGCTCGGCGGTGGCGCGGCGGCGTCGCTGCAGAGCATCGTTTCCAACGCCGCCGACGCCCAGCGCCAGGGCGAGGTCATGGGCGCCGTGGCCTCGGTCAACAGCCTGATGGCCGTGCTGGCGCCGGCCACGGCCGGGCCGCTGCTGGTGCTGATCTCGCACCGCCAGCCCGACGACTGGCTGATCGGCCTGCCGTTCTTCGCCTGCGCGCTGCTGCAGGCGGTGGCCGCCGTCATCGCGATCCGCTTCTTCACCGCCCGGCGCCGAGCCGCGGCCCAGCCCGCATGAACCACGACCGCATCCTCATCCTCGACTTCGGCTCCCAGGTCACGCAGCTGATCGCGCGCCGCGTGCGCGAGGCGCACGTCTATTGCGAGATCCACCCGAACGACGTCAGCGACGACTTCGTGCGCAGCTTCGCGCCCAAGGGCATCATCCTCAGCGGCAGCCACGCCAGCACCTACGAGGACCACCAGCTGCGCGCGCCGCAGGCGGTGTGGGACCTGGGTGTGCCGGTGCTGGGCATCTGCTACGGCATGCAGACCATGGCGGCCCAGCTCGGCGGCACCGTGGAATGGAGCGACCACCGCGAGTTCGGCTATGCCGAGGTGCGCGCGCGCGGCCACACGAAACTGCTGGACGGCATCGAGGACTTCCGCACCGCCGAGGGTCACGGGATGCTCAAGGTGTGGATGAGCCACGGCGACAAGGTCACCGTGCTGCCGCCGGGCTTCAAGCTGATGGCCAGCACGCCCAGCTGCCCGATCGCCGGCATGGCCGACGAGGCCCGTGGCTACTACGCGGTGCAGTTCCACCCGGAGGTCACGCACACGGCGCAGGGCAGGGCGATGCTCGAGCGCTTCGTGCTGCAGATCGCCGGCGCCAAGCCCGACTGGGTGATGCGCGACCACATCGCCGAAGCGGTGGAGGCCATCCGCGCGCAGGTGGGCGACGAGGAGGTGATCCTGGGGCTGTCCGGCGGCGTCGACTCCAGCGTGGCCGCGGCGCTGATCCACCGCGCCATCGGCGACCAGCTCACCTGCGTCTTCGTCGACCACGGCCTGCTGCGCCTGAACGAGGGCCGGATGGTGATGGACATGTTCGCCGGCCGATTGCATGCCAAGGTGGTGCACGTGGACGCGAGCGAGCAGTTCCTCGGCCACCTGCAGGGTGTGGCCGACCCCGAGGCCAAGCGCAAGATCATCGGGCGCGAGTTCGTGGAGGTTTTCCAGCGCGAGGCGAAGAAGCTGTCGAACGCGAAGTGGCTGGCGCAGGGCACGATCTATCCCGACGTCATCGAATCCGGTGGCGCCAAGACCAAGAAGGCCACCACGATCAAGAGCCACCACAACGTCGGCGGCCTGCCCGAGACGCTGGGGCTGAAGCTGCTGGAGCCGCTGCGCGACCTGTTCAAGGACGAGGTGCGCGAACTCGGCGTGGCCCTGGGCCTGCCGCCGGAGATGGTCTACCGCCACCCGTTCCCGGGCCCGGGCCTGGGCGTGCGTATCCTGGGTGAGGTGAAGCGCGAGTACGCCGAACTGCTGCAGCGTGCCGACGCCATCTTCATCGACGAACTGCGCGCCGCGATCGACCCGGCCACCGGCAAGAGCTGGTACGACCTGACCAGCCAGGCCTTTGCCGTGTTCCTGCCAGTCAAGAGCGTCGGCGTGATGGGCGACGGCCGCACCTACGACTACGTGGTGGCCCTGCGCGCCGTCCAGACCAGCGACTTCATGACCGCGGACTGGGCCGAACTCCCGTACAGCCTGCTGAAGAAGACCTCCAGCCGCATCATCAACGAGGTGCGTGGCATCAACCGCGTGACCTACGACGTGAGCTCCAAGCCGCCGGCGACGATCGAGTGGGAATGAGCCAACATCGTCCCACGGTGTTTCCGGTCATCCCAGAACAATCCGATTTCGCAGTGGGGACAAGGACTTAGCGTCCATGCGCGTCCCGGCCGGTCCCGCGCTGTCCCAGGCGTCCTGACGGTTGATCTGACGGTATCCGAGCACCTACGCTGGCAGGCCTGCGGCGATACCGTCAGCCTCAATGACGGTAACGCGATCCTGCGACATGCAACGGATCGGAGATCTCATGGACACCTCGGTGGATCAGGCCCGCAGCGGGCCTGCCTGCGCGAAGGCGCGTCAAGGTTTGACGGACGCCAAGCTACGTGACATGCCGCCCCGCGAGCGGGCCTACAAAGTCAGCGACGGCGGCAACGGCCTCTACGTCGTCATCTCGCCCAGCGGTAACCGGTCCTTCCGCTACGACTATCGGTTCGGCGGCCGACGCGAGACCCTGACCATCGGTCGACATGAGCCGGCGGCGCGCCAGGTCCAGCGCTCCAACCTGGCCTACGGCATGGATGTCACTCTGGAGGAAGCGCGGCTGCTACTGGCACGGGCGCGCGTCGATGTCAGTTCAGGGCGCTCGCCAGCACGGGCCAAGGTCGAGCAGCGCAGCGAGGTCGCCGAAGCCATGAGCTTCGGACGATGGGCGACGCGATACTTCGAGTTCAAGTCCGACGCCAAGAGCGGCGCCGAGCGGCTGGCCGACAGCACGCTGGCGTTGCGTCGATCGATCTACAACCGCATCCTGGCGGGCCCGTTCGGCAAGCTGAACCTTGATGAGATCAAGCCAGTAGCGCTGGGTGAGTTACTCGATCGCGTGAAGAGCGAACGCGGGCCTGGCCCGGCCGTGCACGCGAGGGAACTGGTTTTGCAGGTCTACCGGTTCGCCGCTGGAAAGGGCGTCGAAGTTGTCAACCCGGCCGAAGCGCTCGCACGCAAGGCCTACGCTACCTTCGTCCCCCGCGAGCGCAACCTCAGTCGCCACGAGATCAAGGCCCTGCTCGAGGGACTCGAGCAGACCGGTACCGCGCCGACGCTGCGGCTGGCTGTCCGGTTCATGCTCCTCACAGGTGTTCGCAAGGGCGAGTTCATCGGCGCCACCTGGTCGGAAGTGGACTGGGAGCGGGCGCAGTGGTCGATCCCGGCGGAACGGATGAAGGCGGGCAAGCCGCACACGGTCTACCTCGCCGAGCAGGCGCTCGACATCCTGACAACGCTCAGGACCTGCTTTCCGTCGAGCAAGTACGTGCACCCGAGCCGCTACGACTCTGCCGAGCCACTGAGCCATGCCACGCTGAACCGGACGATCGCCGCGGCGGTCGATCGGATCAATGCGGATCGAAAGCTGGACCAGGCGCCATTTCTGCCGGTCTCCGTCCACGATCTGCGCCGAACGTTCTCGTCACGACTCAACGATGCGCTCTTCCCCGAAGCGTTGGTCGAAGCCTGTCTGGCCCACCAGAAGAAGGACCAGATCGCCGCCGCCTACAACCATGCGCGCCTTTCCGGACCCAGGCGGGCCCTGATGCAAGTGTGGGCGGACATGCTGGATTGCTGGTTGCGAGACGAGTCTGCCAGGGAGGTCATCGTCGCGGGCAAGGCAAAGATCGACGTGGCAGCACACGATGCGGAAGGCATGAATCTGTAGGCCAAGGCAGGGTCTGCCGACTGAGGGCTGGCTCCGCGAATGTGTAGACGGGCCGAACTGAAGCGGCTGCACGATGTGCTTGGTCGCGAGCCGATGGCCATCCAACAGCCATGCAAGTCCGAGTCCTCTCCTGGACACCGAAGCTTGAACAAGCCGTGCGCCTGGTGAAGAAGGACAAAGGCGGTTCCGCGTCGAGTCCGTTCTCTGGGATCGCGAGGCAAGGAATGCGCTCTTCTTGCGTTGTCCGTACAAATGACGTACGCTAGAAGCAGACCTCGAACCCACAGGAGGCCGATCATGGCCAACCAGAGTACGGATGTTTTGACCGCTGAGCGCGGCGCCCGCCTTGAGGCGCGCGTCTCTCGCACGCAGAAGAGCCTGCTCCAGCGCGCAGCCATGCTTTCCGGCCGCACGCTGAGCGAGTTCGTGGTCGCGAGCGCCCAGGAAGCGGCCACCAAGGTCATCCAGGAGCACGAGAGCATCCGCCTGACCCAGGCGGAGCAGACGGCCTTCGTGAAGACGCTGCTCAACCCGCCGGCACCGAGCAAGCGCCTGCAGACGGCGGCAAAGGCCTACAAGCAGCAGTTGGGGCTCTAGAAAGCCCGTGTCTGCCGCCGCACCGACCATCGAGCCCCTCGCCAAGCACCACGACCGCACCGGCTTTCAGTGCGGCACTGCCGCCCTCGACGTCTACCTGAAGCAGCAGGCCCGCCAGGACGCCGACAAGCACGTCGCAGCCCCCTTCGTGATGACCGCGCCGCCGGACCAGGCGGTGCTGGGCTACTACACGTTGTCAGCCGCCATGATCCAGATCGGCGACATCGCGCCCGAGCTCGCCAGGAAGCTGCCACGCTACCCGCAGCTCCCCGTCACCCTCATCGGCCGCCTGGCAGTGCACGAGCGGCTGAAGGGGCAGGGCAGGGGAGCGTTCCTGCTCATGGATGCCCTGAGGCGCAGCCTGACGCATGCCGCCGAGATCGCCGCCATGGCCGTCGTGGTCGACGCCAAGGACGAGGCGGCGGCGGCGTTCTACAAGCACTTCGACTTCACCCCGCTGCAGAGCAACGAGCGGCGGCTGTACCTGCCGATGAAGACCGTGGCCAGCGTGTTGGGGTGACGGAACGGCAGAGCAACCCCTCACCGTCCGCGAAGTTGTCCACCGCCTGATCGCAGCGGATCGCTACCCGCGCCTGGCCAACGCGGACTGGCGCGAGGCCGAGATCCTCGAACACGAGGTCTTGGCTCATGCGGCTACCGCAATCCCGTCACTCGACGCCCCCCCCCCCCCGGGGTTCGCTCCCTGCCCGGCAGCACTGAGCGGCCCCAGCGGCCGGCAGCGCCGGCAGGCGGCCTTCGACGAGATCTTCGACTACCTGGAGGCCGAAGAGGCCGCTGTGCGCAAGCCCTTCAGATGAGGCCATCTGGGGCGCTGCCCCGGGCCGCGGGATGTTTCGGGCCCGATGATGAGCGAGGACCAGGCCGTCAGACTGTCGTCACCTGTCGCCGCGACGTACATGGCCTCTGGATCGTGTCGCCGAAACCACGGAACGTCGACATGTCCGGTTGACGCGTTCCCCGCAGGGGGCCGCGCCCATCGAACGCTGACGCCGCGAGGCCTGTGCCGACCGAAGACTGACCCGGGCGTTCAGCCTGGCATGCCCAGGGGCTTCCACGGGCAACCGGGGGCGAAGGTGTTCGGGCGGCCAGGCTGACCGCCCAGCATCAGCGCGGGTACCAGGGCTGCGAGCGCCAGTCCTCGAGCGCGGCAATGAAGGCCGATTCCGCGCGGAAGAGCGGTGTGCCGGCACCGTGCCACGGGTGCTCGTAGTGCAGCGCGGCCTTGTACGGGCCCGTCGCCGGAGGCAGGACTTCGCCGGGCTCGATGCGCGCGAAGAGCGGCGTCAGCCGCCCCAGGAGGGCCGCCGCCTCCAGGGTGTCGCGGAAGTCCGCAGTGGCTTGGGTGAGTCGCTTTGTCTTGTCCATGCGCGTCGGGTCATGATTCCACATCGGGACGCAGTCACCCACCCGCCATGGCGTTCGTGGGTGGGACTCCCCTTCGCCGTGCCTTGAGGTATGCAGGTCGCTGAATGACGCTGCAGGCTCCAGTGCCCCCACCGACCGGGGGTCAACGGCATCCGCATGTCCGCCATGAGTGCCGCAAGCCATCTCGCCCATATGGCCGGAACTTCCAGCCACCTTGCCGGTCGGTGCCCGTTCTGCGTGATGGCGGCCGGCAGTTCCCTTGTCTGCGTGCGTAACGGTGTCTGGCCAGGCCTCGTCGCTGTGGCCTTGGGATGGTCACAGGTCCAGCACCACCCATGCAGGGTCGTGGTCCGAGCCATCGCCGCCGTGCCGGGTCCGCCGGTCGATGTGCGCTGACAGCAGCTTGGGCGCCAGCGCGCTGGAGAGCCACACCTGGTCGAACAGTTCGTAGCGCGGCGGCTTCGCCCCGGGCGGGTTGAAGCGGTGGGTCCAGACGGGGCTGGCCGGTCCCGGGCCCTGGCCTGGCGTCTCGGCTTTGGCGGGCCTCGTCTCGACCGCGGCGGCCAGCGCGTTGACCAGCGGATCGCCGTCGACCTCCAGCATCGGGGCTAGGAACGGGCTGTCCGGCGGATCGTTCATGTCGCCGAGGAGCACGAACTTCGCACCCCGTCGCTCCTCGGCCGACAGGATGCGGGCAATGGTCTCTGCCTGCCGCCGCCGGCGTGCGTTTGCCCGGGCCGCGCCTTCGACCGGGTCTTCGTCATGGGGCACGAAGTGACTCTTCAGGTGCGTGTTGTAGATGGCCAGCAGCTTGTGGCCATCGGGGTCCAGCACGCGCACGGCCAGCAGGTCGCGGCCGAACACCCGTTTCTGCGGCTCCTCCGGGTGGGTGGCGGTCTGGTGCGAGACGATGGGCCCCAGCGGCAGCTTGGACAGGAAGCCGACGTCGATCATCCGCGGGTCGTTGCCCTCCACCAGGGCCATGTGGGCGTACAGCCCGCCGAGGTGGTCCCGGTTGAAGGCACGCAGGATCTCGACATGCTCGACCTCCTGCACCGCCAGCACGTCGACGTTCATCTCGCGGATGCGTCGTGCGATCTCTGCCGTTTCGCCGGCGTCCTTGGCCTTGACCAGGCGACCCTCGAAGGTGCGCGCCTGCACATCGCCCTGGGAAAACGTCAGTTCGATGCCGCCGGCGTCATGGGGTGGCAGCGCCGCGATCTCCGCCTGGAAGTTGTAGCGCGAGAACAGGTTGTTGAGGTTGAACGTGCCGACCGAGATGGGCATGGCGTGCGCTCCGGGATGCGTCGACTGGCGCGAAGGCTAGCCGCGTCGGCGCTTCGTGTCGACGTGGAACCAGGGGGGCGGCGATGTCGGGGCGGGTGCTTCGACCGCCCCGTCGTGCACGCGCGAGGAGGTTTGAGCAAGACCGTCCGCAAAAGTGTTGGACGAAGAGGAGTGGTGGTCTGCGGAGAGGGGCTTGCCTGTTCGACCCACGCTACCACGTCGTTCTCGCCGTCAAGGTCTGCGCACTCGCCATGGCTCGCGCTTGCGGCCTGCAGCCGTCTTCGAACCCTGACGGCTGCGCTGCGCCGTGGTGCTCCGGTCTCGGGCAATCCCGCCCGACACACCGGAGTCCGTCATGTCTGTTTCCGCCATCCCTGCCGTTCGTGCGTCCGATTCGCTGCTGGTCCGCGATGTCGATGGCCAGTACCGCCCGGCGAGTCCCGAAGAGGTGCTGTGCCATGCGCGGCGCGTGCTGGCCCGGCGCGTGCGGCGCGGCGCGACGATGTCGTCGCCGCAGGCGGTCAAGGACCACCTGCGCCTGGAGCTCGGTGGGCTGGAGCACGAGGTCTTCTGCGTGCTGTTCCTCGATGCGCAGCACCGCATCATCGCGCTGCGGCAGATGTTCCGCGGCACGGTGTCTCAGACCTCGGTCTATCCGCGCGAGGTCGTCAAGGAAGCGCTGGCGCTCAATGCGGCCGCGGTGATCCTGGCGCACAACCACCCGTCGGGCGCTGTGGCGCCGAGCCGGGCGGACGAGTACCTGACGCAGACGCTCAAGACCACGCTGGCGCTGGTGGACGTGCGGGTGCTCGACCACTTCGTGATCGCTGGTGCGGAGGTGTGCAGTTTCGCGGAGCGCGGCCTGCTGTAGGGCCGCAGCGGAGTGCCGGGAGGCACTCCGCTGTCCTGGTGGTCCCGCGGGCGCTCACGCGAGGGCGATGCGCCGGATGGCCAGTGCGAAGGTGCCGGCCTGGCGTTCGGCGGTCATGAGGCCGACCTGGCGGATGCGTTCAGGTGCCAGCGCTGGCGCGCCGGGCACCTCGCGTCCGCGGAAGGTGGGGCGGAAGCCGCTCAAGGGCAGGTGCAGCGTCTGCCAGTGGATCGGGTCGGGGGTGAAGATCGCCTGGTAGTTCAGGGTGTCGAAGCTGTCCTCGGTCAGCAGGTTGAGCTTGAAGCGCCGGGCGTCGCCGCGCACGTCGAGGAGGCACGACCATGCACCGGGTCGGCCGAGGTTGCCGGGTGCCGAGCGCACGGACGCAAAGCCGCCGTTGCGCTCGAGCGAGACGGTGCCCTCGAAAACGGCGTGGCCGGCCGGGTCGTGGCGGAGATGGCTGTGTGATGCGCCGCCCATCACGCGGTCGTCGATGGGCGCCCAGGGGTTGGTGGCTGCCGGGTCGGTGAAGTCGAAGAGCACCCGGGGCGCATCGGCGTGGCGCATGCCGTCATTGTGGTGTGTGGTCTGGTCGAGGGCGGGGTGTCCGGGTGGATGTAGCCGAGGCGTGCTGCTGCCGCGCCGTTGCAGTTGGGGTGGCTGGGGTGGCTGGCGGGCTCGCCGTCGGTGATGGCGCTGTGGCAGATGCCAGGTCTTGGTGGGCCTGGGCGTCTCCCCGCGGTGCGGGGCCGGGCCGTCGCGCTACGCGTCGAGCCAACGGGGTGCCGGCGTCTCGCCCCTGACGGGCTTCCGCCCCTGACGCAACACGGTCAGGCCGGCGGGGCCGGCAGTCACCTTGCTGCGGCCCTTTCCCGTGCCCGGGGATCAGCGGGCTTCCCTGTCCGTCCTGCTGCGCAGGACAGACGCCCGCCTGGCGATCCGGCCGGCTCGCAGGTCGCTGCGCTCGGTGCTCGCTCGGCCCGAACGCCACCCCGGTCACCCGCCACGCCCGGAGCCGGGCCGCTGGCCTTTGGCCTGATCTGCGCCCCGCGGCTCGCCCGTTGCGCCAGTCGCTGCGCTTGTTGGCACGCCGGCCGCGGTGCCGCCACGGGGCGTGTCCGTTGTGGCCGGCTTGCACGGCACCCGGCACGCCTGCTTCGCCGTCATGCCGGCCGCGTCGTCCGCCGGCCTCGGGCTGCAGCCCTGCGCCACGCGGCCCACCGCGCTCCCCCCACAAGCCCCCGTCCTGGGGTGAGGGGGACTTGTGGGGGGATCTTCAAGCGGTGGGCCGGGACAGCGGCGCACCGCCTGGGCTGCGGTTCACACCACCCATCCCCCACCCCTTGCCCGTGAGGGAAGGGGCATTGCCCACCCCCCGCCCGCCCGTGGGCGGGAGCGAGGAGAGCCAAGCGAGAGGATCAGTTTTCAGGGTGCCGGATCCGGGCCCGGCTGACCGCTCTGTGCACTCTGTGCAAGGAGAAGCCCCATGGCTGTCATCCAGGTGATCCAGCGCAACGCCCACCTCGCCGGGCCCGTGCGCCACGACATGGTCGAAGGCCGCGACGGCAAGATCGCGCGCGCCGTCTTCATCGCCATCAGCAACACCCGCCGCGGCACCGGTGATGCCCGCGAGGACGAGCCCACGTCCCTCCAGTGGACGGTGTGGGGCAAGCAGGCCGAGAACGCGGCGCGGTACCTCGGCACCGGCTCGCACGTCAACGTCGTGGGCTGGGTGCGCAATCACCGCTACGAAAAGGACGGCGCCACTGTCTACGGCCTGGACTTCACGGCCGACGAGGTCGACTACCTCGACACCCGCGCCGAGCGGGAGGCGCGGGAAGGGCGCCAGGCCTTCGTGGCGGAGATGAACGCGCAGGAGCAGGGTGCCGCCACGGCGCCAGGCGGCGCAGCCGGTGGCGCGCCTGCTGCCCGTGGCAGCCGCTCCCCCGGCCGGCTGGGCGCGAAGCCATGACGCCCACAGCCCCGAGCACCACCACCGAACACCGCAAGGAGTCCACCATGCACACGACCCCGACCCTGGCCACCCGTTTCGCCCGCAACACCCGCACCCTGCGTGGCAACGAACCACTCACCGAAGACCAGATGCGCGCCGCCGCGCCGTCCATCTTCGCCGCCGGCAAGCATGTCAGCCGCTCCGAGCGCTACACCTACATCCCCACCATCGACGTGCTGCGCGGCCTGCGCAAGGAAGGCTTCGAGCCCTTCATGGTGGCCCAGGGCGCCAGCCGCATCGAGGGCAAGGCCGAGTACACCAAGCACATGATCCGCATGCGCCACGCGCGCGACCGCGCCGGCGCGCTGCAGACCCGGCCCGAGGCGCACGAGATCATCCTCATCAACAGCCACGACGGCGCCAGCAGCTACCAGATGCTCGCCGGCATGTTCCGCTTCGTCTGCTGCAACGGCCTGGTGGTGGGCGACGTGGTCGACGACATCCGCATCCCGCACAAGGGCAACGTGCAGGGCGAGGTCATCGAGGGCGCCTTCCGCGTGCTCGACGAGTTCGAGGCGGTGGACGCGCACGCCGAGGCGATGAAGGCCGTGGAGCTGGCGCCGCCGGAAGAACGGGCTTTCGCGACCGCGGCGCTGGCGCTGCGTTTCGGGGAACAGACGGTGGAGCAGGGCGGCGGGCACGTGCCGGCACCGGTGACCGCCGAGCAGCTGACGCAGGCCCGTCGGCCCGAGGACCTGGGGCACAGCCTGTGGCACACCTTCCAGCGCGTGCAGGAGAACGTGATCCGCGGTGGCCTGCCCAGTCGCTCGCCACATGGGCGGCGGCAACACACGCGGGCTGTAGGCAGCATCGACCGCGGCGTGAGCCTGAACCGGGCGCTGTGGATGCTCGCCGAGGAGATGCGCAAGCTCAAGGGCTGATCGGCCGCCGGAGCAGCGGGACGGTGGAGTCCGTCCCGCGCTCGCCGGCCTGCGCTTCGCGTGGGCCGGCGAGCGCGGGGCCTGGCGCCCGGTCATCGAGGCCGTGCGCCGGGCGTCAGGTCTCAGCGGCGAGGACAACGCCGTAGTCCTGCCCACCGTGGAACACGCCGAGCACGGCGACTTCCCGTGCCGAGGCGTCAACGCCGTACGCGATGATGGTGCGGCCGCGGTGGTGCGTGACCCTCAACCCGGGGCGGATGTCCTCGCGCGGCACCCCGCGCATCGGGAACAGGGCCAGGCGCTCGCAGGTGGCGATCACGGCATCGGTGTAGCGCACGGCCACGGCCACCGACGCGCGCTGGGCGATGTGCAGCAGCAGGGCGGCGAGCTGGTCGCTGGACTCCGGCGTGTAGACGACCCGGTAAGGCCTCAGCCCCGACGCGAGGCCTTCTTCTGGTGCACCGCGGCCAGCCGCGCCTTGACGGCCCCGACGCCCAGCGCACGCGATGGGTCGGACTTCAGCGCGTCGTAGGCCGAGGCGACATCCTTGCGCAGCCAGTCCTCGACCGCGCGGTCGCGCGCCAGCAGCACGCGCAGCCCGTCGCGGATCACCTCGCTCTCGGTGGCGTACTCGCCGGCGGCCACCTTGGCCCGCACGGCTTCGGCCATCTCGTGGGGCAGGGTGATGCTGAACTGCTGGGTTGTGCGCATGACGGGCCCCGCGTCGGTCAATGGGATTCCATCCTATCGCAGTATTTGGCGTTCCGTGACGACCCGTTGGCTGTGCGCGGTTCATCGCACCCCCAGGTACAGCGCCAGCGCCCAGGCCGCCGCAGCACCGACGGCGGCTGCAGCCAGGTGCGTCAGCAGCGCGTCTGTGGCTCGAGGGCGGGAGGCGGATGCCGGTGGCGGACGCGCCACGCCTTGTGCCTGGCCCTGCACCGCCTGGCGCACCGCCTCATCCGCCCGCTGGGCGATGAAGCGCGCCACCTGGCCCTTGGCCGCCTCGGCCACCAGGGCCATGCGTTTCTCGTGCGCCTCGGCCTGGGCGGTCAGCGCTTCGCTGGCCTGCTGCAGCGCGGCGTGGGTGCCGTCCATCGTCACCCGGAGCGCCTCGGCCCGGTCGAGCAGCCGGGCCAGGTCGCCCAGGGCTTCGGCGAGCAGTGCTTCCCGGGTGGTCGGCACGGCGTTGCTCAGGCCACGACGCAGGCTCGCAGGTCCAGGGCCTCGAAGCAGGCATCGAGCTCGGGTACCACGCCCGTGGCCAGCCGGCGGGTGGCCAGCTGGCGGGCTAGGGCGAGCTTTTCAGTGGTGTCTCTGGTCTTGGCGATCAGGGCCTTGTAGTCGGTGGTGTCGCTGGCGATGTCGTGCAACCCCGGGCGGCCAGGCAAGACCCGGGCAAAGATCTCGTTGACGCCCAGCCGGCAGGCCGGGTTGGCCTGCGCGAGCGGATGCTCGGACAGGAAGGCCAGCAGGTGCTCGAAGGCCTGGGCAACGTCGGTGCCGTCCTCGACCATGTTGAAGACGAGCTTCAGCCGAGATGGAGGCACGCCCATCTGGGCCAGCTCGACAAGGGTGGCGATCGTGTCCTGCTGCTGCTTGAGGTCGGGCACCGCCGGCACGATGAAGCAGTCGATGTCCTCGTGGCTGCCGCGGTAGCGACGCATCAGCCCCAGCAGTTCTTCGATGTTGCTGGCGCCGATGTCGATCACCGCACTGTCCACGGTCTGCAGATACTCCTGCAGTTCACCGAACTGTCGCCCACGGAGTGAGGGTGCCTGGCTGTCGTGGGCGTTGATGGTCTCGATGGCCACCAGCTCCGCGCCAGGGATGCGCGGCAACAGCAGGTGGTGGGCGATCGTGGACTTGCCGACGTTGCCGGAGAAATTGATGACGGCGATCTTCATGGGTTGACCTCTGTGCGCGTAAGGGGTTGCGTGGGAGGGAGCCCGGGGTCGCGACTCGTGGACACGGCCCAGGCGATGGATGCCACGTCAGCGCCGCGCCCGTGCCCGGATGAGCGGGTTGTCGATCCAGGTGCTGGCGTAGGCGGCGGCGATGTCCCTGCCACGCAAGGTTCCCGAGGGCAATTGCGCAGCGGGGACGTCGGACACGGTGGACACGGCGGAGACGGCCGGCCGTGGCTGCGCCTGCGCTGGCGCGGCGGCCGGCGCCGATGGTGGCGCGGGTAACGAACCGGGGGCGGTGGCCGTCAGCCTGGACCCGTCGGTCCCGCCTGTCGCTGAACCACCGTGCCGCACCTGGCCTCGCAGGGCCTCGCGCCGCACGGTGCTGATGCTGACCTGGACGCCTGCTGCACTCAGGGCCTCGCGGATCGCCGACAGCGTATAGCCCTGGGCTCGCAGCACGGCGATGTCGGTTTCGAACTGGCGCGCCTTGCGCGTGATGCGGCCGGGGGGCTCTTGGGGCGTGAGTGTCACGGCGAGATCCTGCGTGGTTGGTTCATCGCGTTGTCGGTCCGGGTTCGCTTGCAATTCGGTCGTGGATCGGGATCGGTTCACCGGCGTGCGCTACTTGTGCGGTGTCGTTGCGGCTGCTGTTCGCTCTCTGTGCGCTGGCTGTTCACCTGTTCCCACCGGGGAGCGTGACCGTGTTGCCTGGCGTGGATCTTCGACGCCTGCCACGACGTGATGTGCGCGAGATTCGGGCCGAAATCTCGCAGGCGAGCGGGGCCGAGGCGAGCCGACACTGAAGCCATGGGTGAGTGCAGGATAGGCGCGGTGGCGCCGATGTCCGACACGCCGTGGCATGTCAGGAGGACTCGGGCATGGGACCCTCGTCAGGCGCTTCGCGCGATCGACTGACCGTCGATCTGAAGGGGCTCAAGGCCGCGCTGCAGGGGCGCGCGGCGGCGCGTGGCGTGCCCGTGTCGGCGCTGGTGCGCGACGTGCTGGCGCGCGAAGCGAGCGGGGAGGGCGGTGCCGTGCTAGCGCCCGCGCCTCGTGCCGCACGCGCCCAGCGCGGCCGTGTGCGCCTGTGCCTGCGCCTGGCCGTGCTGGATGCGCACCTGCTGCTGCGCCGCGCCCGCGAGGCCGGATTGCCACTGGGCGAGTTCGTCATGGCGCAACTGCAGGCGCCCGGCCAAGTGCCTTCAGCCGCCGAGCGCACTGCCCGCATCTCCGCGTTGACGCGCTCCACCGCCCAGTTGGCCGGCATGCGCCGTGATCTGGCGCAGCTGAGTGCCGTGCTCAAGCGCAGCGACCTCCCGGCGGCCACGCCGACCCGCACCAGCCTGACCACGCTCGAGCAGGCGATTCAAGCCCACCTGGAGCACGCCTCGGCCCTGCTGGCCACACCGGCACGTCCGCGCCTGGAGGACAACCCATGACCGACCCGAAGGCCATCGACGGCCTGCTGGTGCAGTGGGGCGACCGGCTCTTCTACCCGGGCAACCGCACCGTCAAGGACCGATCAGACCCGAAGCTTCGCGGCCGCAGCATCGCCCAGCGCGCAGCCCGCCTGCGCGAGCGCATCGCCGCTACCGTGGAGCGGCGTGCCCCGCAAGTGATGGTCAAGGTCACCGGCGGCGGCCGCGGCATGAAGGCCATCGCCGCGCACTTCCGCTACATCAGCAAGAACGGCCGGCTGGACGTCGAGGACGACCGCGGGGAGGTCAGCCAGGGCAGGGACGCGGTGCGCGACCTGGCCGAGGAGTGGCGGTTTGGTGGTGCCTACATCGGCGACACCAGCCCGCGGCGGGAGGCGTTCAACATCATCCTGTCCATGCCGCGGGGCACGAACCCGCTGGCGGTTCAGCAGGCGGCGCGGCTATTTGCGCGGCAGGAGTTTGCGGACCACAAGTACGTGATGGTGCTTCACGACCATCAGGCCAACCCGCACGTGCATCTGAGCGTGCGGGCAGAGTCCAAGGACGGACGGCGGCTGAATCCGCGCAAGGGCGATCTGCACCGCTGGCGGGAGGTGTTCGCCGCCCGGCTGCGGGAGCTGGGCATCGAGGCCGAGGCGACGCGGCAGCCGACGCGGGGCGTGGCGCGGCGCCATCCCGACCTCTGGCAGCTCAAGGCGCGCGACGATGGGCGGCTGTTGAAGCCGCCAGCGATCGGAAGGTCGGGCGCATCCGCACAGGCCAGTAGCGTAGCCGCACAGCGGGCTTGGCGCGAACTGGGGAGGATCCTCGGGGCCAGCGAGAGCGAAGCCGGCCGGCGACTCGCCCGCTCGGTCGAGGCCTTTGCCTCGGCCATGACTATCCGGCCGAACGTTCATCCGGCTCCGGGGCGCGAGCCGCAGACTTCGCCTTCGAGTGGCGATCGATCGAGGTAGCGGATGATGCTGGATACACGTACAGTATGCCGCAACTACTTGTCGGCATGCAGCCCCGCCATTGCCATGAGTGCATCGAACCCACCCCTGCTGACCGAAGTGAAGAGCGGTGCACGTCAGACCGATCAACACGACCTCGACCTCGCCAGCGCGGGCGTGCAGCGCTACCTATGGCAAGGCGCCTATGGTGCGATGCTCATCGAAGTGCGCGTTGGCGCGGCCTTCGTCAACGGTGACCGTGTTGCATCGATCCAGGAACTGCACATAACGCACGACGATGGATCACTTCGGACCCTTCGATGACCTCGCGTGCTGTCGCTTTGCTTCGCGGGGCAGGGCGGGAATTGCGAGGACGGCCCAAGCGAGGGTGTCCAGCGCCACTTCATCGCGGGTCTCGCACTCCCAGATCGTGAATGCCTGCCAGCCAAGGCTCTTCAGTCGCTCCAGAACCGCGGAATCCCTGGCACGGTTCGCTGCGAACTTGGATTGCCAGAAGTCGCGCCGGGTAGCCGGAGTTGTCGCGAACCGGCACCCGCTGTGCTGATGCCAGAAGCAGCCATGAACGAAGATGACCACCTTGCGGCCGGGCAGGACCAAGTCGGGCCTGCCGGGCAGGCGTTGGTCATGCAGACGGAACCTGAGCCCGACCGCATGCAGATAGCTGCGGACCCTCCGCTCCGGCGCGGTGTCGACTCCGTGGATGGCGCTCATCATCCTGGACCGCACGGCCGGCGTCACGGTATCGGTCATCGGGATCGAAACCGCGTCGCGCCGCCATGGCGGCCACGAGGCCACTTTGCCCGGCCTGGTAGCATCGTGCCAAAAGCGCGCGGCCGCCTCTTGGCACGCGCGAAGTCCAAGAACATGACCATTCCAGTTATTGACCTGTTCGCCGGCCCCGGCGGACTCGGTGAGGGATTCTCGCGCTCACGTCTAGGCGACTTCCGCATTGCCATCTCGATCGAGAAGGATGGCATGGCACGGGAGACGCTGCGCCTGCGCGCTGCTCACCGCGAACTGGCGCGCAGTCCAAGGGTGACCAAGGCGGTCTGGCAGCAATGGGATGAACTGGTCGAACAGCACCCGTGGAACGTAGTCTTCGATTTCCTCAAGGACTGCGGAAACGAGCTGATACGGGAAGCCTGCAAGCGGGCGAACGACGAGGCACTCGAACTTGAACTCGGGCCGCAGAACCGCAGCGAGGTATCTCAGCATATTCGCCGGCGGCTCAAGCCGTATATGAAGGCCGGCCGACTTCCGAGCAACGCCGTTCTGATCGGGGGACCACCGTGTCAGGCCTACTCGGTCGTTGGGCGCTCGCGGAATCGTGGCGAGGACGACTACGTCGCTGAAAGGGACCACCGCCACTTTCTCTACGAGGAGTACCTGCACGTCATCGCGGAGTTTCGGCCGGCTGTCTTCGTGATGGAGAACGTCAAGGGCATTCTGTCTTCGCAGGTCGGCGGTGGCGCGATCTTCGGCCGCATCATGGCCGACCTTCGGCGACCGAGCGCTGCCGGTCGACCGACGGACCCGCCGGAGTACGTGCTGATGCCGCTGGCCGCGGACAAGCTGCACGGCGTGGAGCCGGAGCCGTCTGACTTCATTGTCAAGGCCGAGAGGTATGGCATTCCCCAGGCGCGCCACAGGGTCATCATCCTGGGGGTTCGGAGCGACGTTCACGCGCAGCTCCGTACGTTCAGGGGCCTTCGGCCCTCCGAGCCCCCAACTGTTCAGCAGGTTCTTGGCGACCTTCCAACCCTGAGTCCGCAGGTCTCGAGGCGTGGCAAGGGAAGCACATGGCTCGATGCCCTGCGGCTGCCCGTCTTCGACCGGGCCCTGAGCGAACTACGGCTCCAGTGGACGGACTCGGCCGACAGGATTGCCGAACTGATGTCCGATTGCAGGGAGGCGCTCCTGGCGCGCCAGCACGAACCGGGTCCGGGCAGCGACCGGATGCGGCTGGCGGCAAGCGACCGCCGCAAGAAGCTGCGTGCCTTGCAGGCGTGGTTTCGAGATCGAGACACCGACCTGCTCACCAACCACGAAAGCCGCGCGCACATGCCGAGCGACCTCGTGCGCTATCTATTCGTGTCTGCATTCGGCAAGGTCACTGGCGAGAGCCCGCGTCTCGCCGACTTCCCAAAGTGCCTGCTGCCGGACCACAAGAACGTCGACCCAGACAACATCGACGAGTCGATCTTCAAGGATCGATTCCGGGTGCAGGTCGGCTCACGGCACAGCATGACCATCACGAGCCATATCGCCAAGGACGGCCACGCGTTCATCCACTACAAGCCCAAGCAGTGCCGCAGCCTCACGGTGCGCGAGGCTGCGCGTCTCCAGACCTTTCCCGACACGTACGTGTTCCTCGGTAACCGGACCTCGCAGTACACGCAGGTCGGCAACGCAGTCCCGCCGAAGCTCGCTCACCAGATCGCCGATGTGGTAGCTGCCGTCCTGCAGCAGGCAAAGCTCGCGTGATGGGCTCCGGGCCGCCTGCGGCGCTCAGCCGGACCAGCCGCCGTCCAGTGCCTTGGCCGCCACCTGAAGCAGCTTGACAGCCTGAAAGCCGCTCGGGACAACGCGAGGCATTCGGGCTGCGATCCGGAGGACTTCGAGCTCCGAAGGCGTCATCAGCGTGCCTGCCTCGGCCCACTGGAGCGCTCGCTGCCAATATGCCGCTCCGCGATTCACCACCTGCGTCTGGGCCTCCACCTCGTTGGTGACCTTCTGCTCCTTGCGGGCGGCCCGCTTGCTCGACGTTGCAGCCTCGGTTGAGACGAGATCAGAGTCAAGAGCCTGGAACGCGGAGGTGTCGATGTGCGACTTGAGGTCCTCCCAGCAGCGCTCTCGCTTGCACCATTCGGTCACGTTGGCGATGCCGTAGACGGATGCGGCTTCGACGATTCGCTTGTTGACCTGCTCGCCGACCGACAGCAGCGCATCCACGATCTCGCTCGAAGGAGCCTGTCGCTTCCATGTCCGCTCGAAGTCGAGCGCCTGACCGGTCTTTCCCAGGTGGTACTGCAGAAGTGCGATCGCGTAGGTCACGATCTGTGCCCGGTAACCCTGCGAGTACCAGTCGGCCTTCTGCACCTGTCGTTCGAGGGTCCGGAAGATGATGGTGCCAGCCACGGCACCGCGGAACCACGCGTCGCCGAAGTCGACTCCCTCGTCCTTCCAGGCCTCGCCGACGTACTCGGCAAACTGCATGAAGTTCTTCTGCGAGCCGTAGCAGACCGTGTGGGGCTGGCCGCGGAAGGTCATGACCACCTTGGCCAGGTCAGTCTTGGTGATGACCTGGGAGCGTGGGTTCTGGAGATCGAACTCACGCTTGCGGGCCGGCGTCAGCCAGGCCGCGGCGTTCGCGTACTGCCCGCGCGCCCGTTCGTAGAACCAGCGCGTCTGCACGAGCGCACCCTCGGGCGCAGGCGCCCAGAGCCGCCTGGAGATGCCCTCCATCCGCACGTGGAACGGATGGTTGGAGAAGAAGTCTGCATCGCTCACCTTGTTCTGGCTGTTGGCGTACTGCGAGATGCGCGGCACCAACGAGTCGACGAGTTCGGGCCGGATGACGGAGAGCTTCATCTGGACCTGTATCCGGTCAAGGTTTGCAGCCTTGTCCTTCTTGAAAACGTTGAAGATCGAGGCCGTGGTCTGACCACCGTTCACGATCTGCAGGTGGCGGAGCTTCACCAACCTGAGAACGCCGTCCTCCTGCGCGAACTCGGCTTCGCTCGCCGTCGCGGAGATGCCGTTGTTGTAGGCAAAGAACATGTCGGGTTCTTCGAGGATCGTTCTTCGGATCCCCTTGTTGACCTTGCCCTTGGCCTGAAGAAACGTGCGGACGTTCTGCTCGAGCAGCCGGCCCGACCAGCGGTCATAGATGGAAGCCAGCCAGGCGCCTGGAATGACCGTGAGGTACGAGGCGCTGTCCGCCGTGCTGGCGTTGGCGGCAAGGCAGGGCAACCCCGTTCCGAACATCTCCACGAGGTCGATCTCGATCTCCTCGGGCTCCGAGGATGCGAGCAGGCGCTGGATCGATCGAAGGTCCCATACCCGATAGACATGCTCGCGCCCGTCCTGCTGCATGGACGGCAGTTCCTTGACTGAGCCGGTGAGCGTCTTGTCGGTGAGCAGGTGGCATCGGATCCGGCTGACGGACTGCAACTGATCAGCGAGCTGGCGGGCAAATCCCCACACGGGGTGCCCGACATCTACTGCATCGAGGAACGCCTGCTTCGGAGCGTCCGAGACGAACCGCTCGACCCTGCGAAAGCAGGATTCCATGGCCGCCCGAGTCAGCGTCTCGACTTCATCTCCGCCGTCGAACTCGGCGATGAACAGGTCAAGCGTCAGCCCTTCGTCGGCCAATCCGTACCCCTCGATGCGCATGCTGCCGTTGGGGCTGCGGAAGGACAGCGGAACGAACTCCTGCACCGCTCCGGAGTCGACGAGTGCCTCGCTGACGAGTTCAGTGAATGCCGCGACGGAAAAGTCTGCGGTGGCCATGCCGCGCGCGGCGACCATCTGCCCGAGTTCGACATGAAAATCGGCGTCCGTCATGTCGCTCCTCCTGCTGCACCGGTCACCGCGTCCGAGGGCACCGCGAAAGGCGCTAGATGGCCAAGCAGGATCGAATAGCTGACGTCGTCCACGCCGGCGGGGATGTCCTGAACGGTCAGCCGCGGGAAACCGTCGCGCACCTCGTAGTCGCTCACGGAGGTGGGCGCGTAGGCCATCGATCGATACTCTGGGAGGTCGATGTAGCCAATGGTCAGCAGCCGGTCGTCGAATGCCTCTGCATGTTCGGGACTGCCCGCGATCAACGCGCGGATCTCGTCCACGATGGCCGGAAGAGTCAGCGTCCCGTCCTGGCGCACAAGGCAGACGAGATGGAGAAAGAGCGGAGCATCCACCGAGGTGAGCTGCTCAGCCGATGCGATCCGGACCGAAGGGCTGGAGCCCGCAGCAAACGTCTTGACCTCGACCAGCCGGCCCTCGTAGACAAAGTCCTGCGGAAGTCCCATCGGGCCCTGCCAGCACGCCACTGCCGCCGGCCCGGCCAGCGGAAGCAGTCGGTCACGGAGAAACAGCAACTCTCCGATCAGGCCGCGCACCTCTCGCTCATCCAGGACCTTCCCGCCTCCCTTGCTCAGCAGCCGCTGCCAACGGCGCAGGCGTGCGAACAGAAACTGCAGTGCCTCTGGCTCGTCGCGTCCGGCGTTGGACGCGGAAATCAGGTCAAGACTCAGCGCATGGAACATCTCCCAGTCGCCAGTGGATGCGAGCACGAGCTGAAGCTGGCCCTCCGGCGGGATCACCAGAATCTCCACGCCGCGCAGGGTCGGCAGATCGGGTGGGACGTCCTCGACATGCCGCAGCGTCACCAGCAACGCCAGCCGGCCGTCAGACTTGCGTGCCCAGAAGGCCTCGAGCGCGGTGGCCACGGGTATACGCAGCACTGACAGCGTGCCCGCGCTGCCTGCAGGCAGTCCCTTCCAGGGGTTGTCACGCATCCGCCTGCTCCGACTCCTCGGCCGCCTCTTCCAGGTCGCCCTGGAAGTTGCTCTTCCACCAGGTGGTGTTGACGACGTACTCGACCTGCTGTTCGGGGCGGCCAGTTGCCTTGAAGCTGATGCCCCAGGCCAAGGCTCCGCGTTCAGTTCGTCCGTCGGGATCGCCTTCCTTGAGCAGTAGCAGGTGAAGCATCAGCAGCGGCCTCGCCCGCGCGAGCCGATACGCCTTGTCGGAGATGCTCTTGCCCTCATTGCCGGGGATGTCGAAGAAGTCGTCGCGCGCCTTCGTCACCTCGTCCGCGGAGAGTCCGACGCGCTCCTGGCCGCGGGACGCGACACGCGACGACTTTCCGTTGATCCTGAAGTACTCGATCCCGTCGTCTGCCGCGTCCCAGCTGGTGCTCCGCTCCTGCAGGCGGACGGTTCTGGCCCCCAGCGGGAACTCTCCGGCCTCAGCCTTGGAAGGGCTGAAGAGGCAGACGTCCCAAAGCGGCATCTCGTCCCCCTCGCGCGCTCGGATGTACGAGTTCACCGGCTCGCTCTGCGTCTTGATGCAGAGGTCGTCATAGTTCCGGAAGCGACCGACGAAGTCACGGATGGCGGCGGCAGGTACGCCTGACCACAGCCAGCCGGCATCAGTCTGCTGGACCGTCACGCCGTTGAGCCCGTCCAGCCCTGTTACGAAGGTTTCGGCCAGCCGCCGGTTGTGATCGAGTGCGTCCTTGCGCAGGGCCGTGGTCTCGATCAGCGTGCCGCCGAGCGAGATGCTGTGGCGGACTGGCTTTCCAGTCCTCATCTTGTTCCGGGCCGTGATGATGAGCGACTCGGGATCTGAACGGACCCGCAGGCCAAACTCCCTCGGGGTCCTCCGCGCCCGCTCCATCCGCTTGAACTCGTCACGCAGCTCGTCGATGGCTTCGGAGATGTGCGAGTACCAGCCGATCGCGTCATCGGTCATGTAGACCCTGCAGAGGTCCGCGTAGCCATCCCTGTAGCCGAACCACCTCCCCATCTGCAGCAGCGTGTCGTACATCATGGAGTTGCGGAGGAAGTAGCTGACGGTCAGCCCCTCCAGTGTGAACCCGCGGGACAGCGCGAAGCCGCCAACGGCGATGACATGAAGGCCGGTCTGCTCGTTCCGCTTGTAGTCGAGCGTGTCTGCCGACTTGCTGTTGATCTTGCGCACGTCGACGGGCCCGACGGCCTCCCTGAGGCGAGACTGAATCTCACCCCACGTCTCCGGTACTGCTCCCGCGAACTGCTCGTCCCACACGCGGCGAAGCTCCGACATCGTCGGGTCGCGAAGCGCCTCCGCCTCGGGCAGTGCAGCGTGTCCCTGGCAGGCCTCCAGAAACCGGACGACTTCGCTCTTGATGAGCCCGGTTACCTGTGTCTGGACGTCGTTGAAGCGCGAGACGTTGATCAGCATGGACGAGTGGCTGGTGCCATTGCCTCTGCTGCATCGAACCGCCCGCGCAAGAAGGAAGGTGGCTACCGCCTGCCTGAGCGACGGGGGCAGCCCGGGCACCCGCCAGCTGATCTTGTGTTTCTCGGGCAGACAGGACGCGTGGTCAGAGACCTTGATCAGTGAACCTGCAAAGTCGCCATCGGCGCCGAATAGCCGCGCCGCGCTGACGTAGTTCGTGGGAGCGTCCAGCGAGACGATGAAGTCCCTCGGAAAGAGGTCTTCCCGATCCATCGCATCGACCGACTCGGGATCGATGAAGATGTTCGCGAAAGGTGTCGCCGTGTAGCCCAGGTAGACGTTCTTGTCGAAGAGCGCGAGGAGCTCGCGTATGCGGGCATTGATGCTGGTTGGGTTCTCGGCGCTTGCCGACGTGTTGACCGAGGCGTTATCGGCCTCGTCATCGATCAGCAGCATCGGGGTGCCGGAGATTCGACCAGACGGATCCTTGTTCTTTGTCTTCAGCCACTCGACGAGGTTTGCAAGCACCTTCGAGTTCTTCTTCATCACCAGAACGAGCGGTTCCTTGAGCGACTGGATCGACATCGTGAGCCGCGCATGCATCACGCGGAAGTCGTCCGCCCGGCTGGTCAGGGTGAACGGTCGGCGTTCTAGGCCGAGCCGCCCGACGCCGATGACTGGATCCTTCGCCTCCTTGTCGGACGTGCTGCCGACAAAACCCTCTTCGATGCGTTCCTGGGTCTGGGCCCGCAGATCCTCCTGCATGCCTGCCAGGACGACGATGAATCGATATCCGTAGTCCGCTGCCTTGCAGATTACTCCGGAATAGTTCGCCGTCTTGCCGGACTGCACGTGGCCGACCACCAGCCCACGCCGCGACCATGGTTTGGCCAAGAGTGGATCGCCGAGCAGCCCCACGATCTTGTCGGTGTCCTTGTCCAGAACCCCCAGGACGTTTGCGACGAAGCCCTTCTGACTCAGCCATCGTCGGTAGCGGGGGTAGTAGTAGTGCCCCTCGGCTTCGGTCCGCCGTTGCGGCAGCCACTGCTTGAATTCGTGGTCCAGTTCGATCGACGAGGCGTCGTTCACCTTGACGAACAGCTTGGTCTCGATGCGCCTTGCGCAGAGTTCGAGCTGGTCGGCATTCGTCACCTCCTTGAGTGCGGGACTCAGGGTCAGCAGCGTCGCGAGCACGCTCCGTACCACTTCGGGAGTGCGCTCCGGCATTGTGGCCATTACACCGATGGCATTGTTCTCCAGGTCGTTTAAGGTCAACGTCGTGCTCCCCTTGCAGTTCTCACTCGCGCAGCGCCTCTCGCGCTACTCTCTCGACATCCCGTGGCCACGAGGCGAACGGTTCGATGGTCCTCAGCAGCTCCGTCAGTCCCGTCTGGTCGATCCCCGGATTCGAGGTTGCGATGATCTGCGCGAGGGCCACGAGGGCAGGCAAATCGCATGTAGCCGGCTCGACTGCCCGCGGGTTGGTCGCATAGTCGCTGAAGAACACGGCTGCCGGGAAGGCATCACCCGCCATGCGGAGGATGGCATCAAGCCGCGTCCTGCCCGTCGCATCGAGGTCGGCCCTGAGGTTCGCCACGATTGGATGCTCCGGATTGAGTTCGTACTTGACCTGCTCATTGAAGACCCGTCGCTGCCATACAGCATCTGCGGCGCCCGCCTGGATCGGAACTCCTCGGTGCGTGTATGGCCGCTTGGCAGAAGAACGAATCCGCTCGACGATCTGTCTCATTCGGGCGCGGACGGCGGCAGGGGGCCTGGCCCGCGACTTTCTGACATCGATCGCCCAGAGATGGTCCTGGGTGTTCGGGATGTCAATGCGCACGCGGGCGAGCTTGGTCAGCTCCTCCTGGGGTGCCAGCCGGAACCAGGTCCCCCAGATGATGAGGCGCCGGTTGCGGTAGACGTAGAACCCCTGGTTCCGGAGGTATCCCTCGGTCCCGGCAACGCGCTGGTACTCAGTCGGCGATACCTTGGAATGGTGCGGGAGGACGTACGCCTGCATCAGCACATCACCGGTCTTGGTGGCGACGCGCTCCTCTTGAAGCACCTGAGTTGCCGGGTTCCTCGCATTGAAGGGATCGAAGGGAACGACCTCCGCGAGGTTGACCCGGATCATGACTCTAGGGACCGCGCGTTCGCCTTCGATGAAACGGTGGAACACCCGAGCGATGTGTTCCGTGACCACGGCCATCTGCTCATTGAGCTGCTGATGTCCTCGCTCGTCGCGCCCATCGAACTCGATCCTGTCTATGGACTCCCACAGCACGAGTGTCCCTGAAGGCCCGAGCATGTCGATGCACGGCAGTACCTGAACCTCGGTCCCCGACGGCCGAAGCAGGGTCCACCGGTCCGTCAAGGCAACATGGTCAAGGTCCCAGCGTGCGACGGACTCGAACCCGCCTTGCCGGGTCACCACCGTCAGCCTGCGGCACTGGGAGAATGAGGCGGTCTTCAGGCCCAAACCGAAGCGGCCCAGATCGTCCTTGCTGCGCGTCTCGAGCGGATTCCGCGTGCCGGGTCGCATGGCTTCCCGCAGAACCTCCGGCGACATTCCAAACCCATCGTCGACGATAGCTATCCATGGGTGGTCGTTGCGCCAGCCAAATCGGACGTCTACGTTCGAAGCGCGCGCAGTGATGCTGTTATCGATGATGTCCGCGACAGCGGACTCGAGCGAATACCCGATGTCCCGCATGGCCTCGATCATCGCCGAGGCCTTTGGAGGCAACTCCTCCTCGTCAACGGTCTGAGTCGCCGCTTGGTCTCCGGGGCGGCGGCTACTGCTGTGCATACGGCCTCCCTCCCATATCGCGCGTCGTTCTAGTTCCCGAATGGGAGTGTTCCTCGTAGTCCGGAAGGACCTCCAATGATCTTCGCTCGCGAACACTGCAGCCCACGGATGCTCAAGTCCGCTATCGAGCAGGCAAGTCAATCGTAACGAAGTTTGAGTTGTGACTCGTGCAGCGACGAGCGGAAGGCGAACTCCAATGATCCAAACTGGACGGGCTGCAGGCGCGACGCGAATTGGCGCTTTAGATCACGGAGCACCTGGGTGCAACCCCTGCGTCGATTCCGTCGGACGGGCCGAGACGACACGGGATAGCCGCGGTGATGACGAAGTCGCCTGCGGTCGAGTCTTGTTCCGCCAAGGCTACCCGCCCGGCGCCCTACTGGTCGCGCCGCTTCGAGCTCTTCGTTCAATGCGGGATAGATGAGGTGCCCCTCCGGTCCACACTACCCCATCGACCCCAGTGGGGCGGCTGCGCGTCGATCCCCTCGCTCTCAGGATATGGATGCTGCCTAGCCAGCGCTTCATCTCAATCCGGACATGGGCCTTGCACGCCGCGGCACCCAAGCTAGGAGTGCACCAAACCTCCGGAGGACCCGGTCGAACCTAGCGGTCTGCAGGGTGGCCATCGTTTTGATGGGTTGCTACCGTCGCGCCGCGATGGCTACTGTCGAGCCCTCGGCCGGCAGCGCATCCGCTACAAGCCAGGGCGGCCGTACGTCATCGGGTGCGCGGTGCAGGGAGAGGAGGCATCGGCTCGGCTGATCGACACCATGCCCAAACCTGACCGTCGTAGGGGGCGCCTGCTCCAGGATCCGTCGCGACCTCGTCGACGCCTGCTGGCCCGATGAACAGCATCGGCGCCGACCCTTCGCAGTCGGTGAGTACGGCGCTCGCGATCCAGTCGCCCCGGCCGAGGTTGTAGTGCAGGCACTTCACAAAGGAACGGCTCTCCCCGACGAGCCGATCGAGAAGCTGTTTCTCGAACCCGTCGGCCACCGGGAGCCATTGGCGCGTTACGGGCATCAGGCACAGCTCCTGGATCGCCGGAACGCTGGCACGGCCCACGCCGAAGGTCGCAATCATCACCATGTGGATGTCGTCGCTGGCACCCCACAGCGCCAGCTCCGGCTCGAAGCGCCGCCCGAGGCGCCGGTACAGCTGCTCGTTGATGGCGAAGGCCTGGTCGGGCATGTGTTTGACCCGCGCCTTGAAGCCGTAGCGCGCGGGCACGATCTCCTTGACCTCGCCGATCAGCAGCATCAGGTGTTGCGCCTTCCCGGGTCCGCCGGCCGCGTGCTGCCACTGCGCCAGGCGCCGCGCGTTGATCGCCTCTCGCTCGGCGATGGAGAACGGCTCCGGCACATAGAGCCGGGCGCGCAGCGCTTCGCCGCGCGCGAGCATGTGCTCCGCCGCCTCAAGCAAATGCCTTCGCACCGTGGCCCAGGTGCGCTTGCCGGCGAAGCCGGGATGCCAGCGCGTCAGCTCGGCCTGGTCCCAGAGGTAGTGCAGCAGGGCCCGCATGGAGAGCCTGGTGCCCGAGGAAGAGACACTGTCGCTCTCGCTGCCGGCCGGCGGCATGAGCGATCGGCCGGGCATCTTGGACAGCGGGAAGTCCAGCTTCAGCGTGGTATCGCCGGTGGCCGGGTCTTCGGTGATCGCGCCGCCCAACGCCTCCCCCAGGCCGGAGAACTCCGCCGGCGGTTCGTAGGACGGGCAGTCAGGCGCGTGATGACTGCCCGTGTCCGGCATGCGCTTGACGATGTAGCCCCCGTGCGGCCCGGCCAGCCGCGCCACGTACATCTCCAGCCCCTGCGCCTGGCACAGGCAGCGCGGCCGCAGGCGGCGCTCGTGCGCCGACTCCACCGCTTCCGCAAACCCTCCCTCATCCGGTCGCCAGCGCCGCCCCTCGATCTCGTAGACCGCATCGGCCGCCGTCACGCCATGGGCCCAGGTCTGCATGGTTGGCCCCGTCAGCGCACTGGCGCCGGCATCGCCCGCTCGCGCCCTCGCTGCAGCTCCGGCGTGGGCTGCAGGCTCGGCCGCTGCGACGGCGCGCTGCGGTCGTAGATCCGAACGCTGGGTGCTTTACCTTCCCGCGTGCGCCGCGCCAGCTGCTCCGCCGCAGCCGCCATCACCGCCTCGCGCTGCTTGGCCGGCAGCTTGCGGTCGACCAGCAGCGCCTCGATGGCCGCCAGCACCGCCTTGCGCCCGCCGCCGCCGCGGGCCGAGGGCTTGTCGGCCTGGGCCTCGGTGCCGACACCGGACCCGCGTGCCGGCTCGATGCGGTTGATCTGGCGTGCCTCGCGTTCGCTGCGCAGCCAGTCCAGGTCGCTGGGCATGGGCTCGTAGCCCACGGTGCGTACGCCGCGCAGCGAGGCCTCCAGCCAGACCATGCGGCGGAACTCCTCGTGCCCGGAGACCCGCACCGCGGTCCAGTTGCGCGCCTGGGCCACGTCCACCATCGAACGCGCGACGTGCGGGCTGTTGGTGTCGGTGGCCAGCCGAAACGCCGATTCCGTGAAGGCCACCCGCTCCGGACCGCCGCGGTAGCGGTACTCGGTGCGCCCGATGGTCACGTCGCCCACCTTCACCGAGGCGCGCTTGATCACGTACTGGTTCTTCAGCGCCGTCTCCAGCGCCTGGCGCAATGCCGCGCGCTCGGCCTGGGGGTCGAAGGTGGGCGCGGGCGGGGATGCCAGGGCTGCCGTCGTTGCTCGTGCCGCGGGCGGTGCGGGCTGCAGGTCCTGGTTGCGCAGGTGTGCGGGCTCGGCAGGCGTCTTCTCCGGTGCCGGTCCGCGCTGCCAGCGTCCCTCCACCTGCTCGATCGGACTGCGCCGCCCCTCGGCATCGACGGCCGCGATGCGCTGGCTGCCCAGTCGCTCGGCGGTGGCCAGCATGGCCGGCAGGTCACTGCCGCGGTGCGTGACCTCCTGGAACGGGTCGTTCAGCTCGTAGCGCTCTCCGAGCCGGGGCTCGGGCGCCTGAGACCTTTCGACGCCGGTGGGCTCCAGCGTGCCGCCGCGGTGGCTGTGGCGCTGGGCTGTGCTGGCTTTGCGTGCCGTGGCGGGCCGGTCGCGTCCTGCGGTGTCGTCCATGGTCGGCTCCCGGTTCAGGGTTGCGGCGGCGTGGCGCCCACGGCCACGGGGCGCTGGCGGTACAGCTCCACCTCGACGCGGCGGTTCAGGTGCCGGCCGCTGGCCGTGGTGTTGTCGGCGACGTGGTCGCCGGTGGGCTGGTGCGTGGTGCGGATGCGCGCCGGGTCCACGCCGGCGGCCACCAGCAGGTCACGCACCGCGGCGGCACGGTCCCTGGCGATGCGGCTCTCGGCCAAGGTGTCGGTCTGGCCATCGGTGCGGCCGCGCAGCATCACCAGCGGGGCCGTGCGCGCCTCGGCCGTCAACGCCGCAGCCAGGTCGGCGGGCAGGCTCACCTGCGTGCTGCCGAAGGCAAAGCGCAGGGTATAGACCGTGTTGGGCAGGGCGTCTGGCGTTTCTGCCGGCGCTTGTGCCGTCGCGTGTGCCGATGGCGCCTCGGCCAGCCGCGCCGACACCCGGGCCAGGCGCAGACCCTGCAGCTCGGCCACCCGGTCCGACTCCGCCACCAGGATGCGCGTGTTGTGCAGCTCGTGGCGGCAGGTCTGGAGCTCGATGGCCGTCTGCGCATTGACCGGCCGCCGCGTTGCCTCGTCAGGCTGTGGCGGCTTGGGTGGTGTGCTGCACGAGGCCAGGGCCAGCAGCCAGGGCAGGGCGGGCAGGGCAAGCAGGTTGGGGCGCATGGTGCCTCCGCGGTCAGGGGTGGGGTTCGGTGTCGGGTTCTGGCGCGGCCGCCTCGGCAGTGATGGGCTCTGCGAGCACCCCGTCGTCGTCGGGCAGTGGCTCCAGGTGGCCACCGGCCGCGGCCTCGCTCCCCGCAAAGAACGCCAGCAGCATCTCCGCCGTCTGCGCCGGCGTGCCGTCGAAACTCTCCGGCAGCTGGCTCAGGTCGTGGGCCAGGGCCTCGATGCGCAGCGCCTGGTCGGCCGGGATCTCCTCCACCGCCCGCCAGCGCTGCTGCACCCGGGCCAGGTGCAGGTCCATGTCCATGCGCGGCACCTCGGGCGGTGGCCGCAGCCGTTCGGTGAAGGCGCGTTCCCGGTGGTAGCGGATCTTGTCGGCCAGGATGGGCTTGCAGTTCTCCAGGATCAGCACCAGGCGTTCGCTGCCCAGTTCCTTGAACTCCTGCGGCAGCAGCAGCGCGCGCCGCTGCTCGCTCTCGTTGCTGCTGACCGACCTGGCCCCGTGCCGGCTGAACGACCGGCTGCGCCCGCGCGACGTGGCGCGCTCGGTGAAGTGCCCGAGCATGGCGCTGTACTCCTCGGCGTCGCGCTGCTCGCGCGGCGCGTAGAGGATCTGCAGCCCGTGGTTGGTCGCGAAGGTGCGCGCCTCCTTGTCGCCATAGACCGCATCGAGCTGCGACATCGCCTGCACCACCGTCAGCAGCCGAAGGTTGTAGCCGGCCAGGAAGGCCGCCGCGTTCGTGATCACGCCGACCCGGCCCATGGCCGTGAACTCGTCGTTGACCAGCAGGCACTGGCAGCGCAGCGACGGGTCCTGCTCCGGCAGCGCCTGGGTGTTCAGGCTCACCAGCTGCGAGAAGAACAGGTTCAGCAGCGGCCGCGCGCTGGCCAGCCGGTGGGGCGGGATGCGCACGTAGACCGACATGCGCCGGCGCCGCACGTCCTGCAGCCGGAAGTCGTCGGCACTGGTGGCCGCATCCACCACCGCATCCGCAAAGATCACCAGCGGCGCGTTGAAGGTCGCCACGATGCTCGAGAGCGTGTTGTCCGAGTTCGACAGCAGCCGCTGCAGCGCATCCACGCACTCGTCCGACAACGGATCCCCCGCCTCCTGCCGCTGCCGGATCAGGCCCGCCAGGTGATCCTTCAGCTGCTGCCCCTTGCCCGAGGACTGGCGAAGCATCTCGCCCACCGTGCGTGGCAGGCCGGGCGTCTCCAGCAGCAGCAGGCCCAGCCCCAGGAACAGGTTGCGCGCCTGGTCGTTGAAGAAGGCCTCCGACGAGGTGCCGCCGTCGTTGGGGAAGAAGACCTGCCCGATGGCCAGCAGGTCGCCCACGCGGTGCAGTGGGCTGGTGCGCACCGCGCTCAGCGGGTTCCAGCGGTGGCTGCGCGCGTCCTCGTCGAAGGGCGAGAAGGCATAGACCGCCTGGCCATGCGCCGCGCGCCAGCCGGCGGTGATGGCGTGGTTCTCGCCCTTGATGTCCAGCACCACCACCGAGTCGGGCCAGTTCAACAGGTTGGGGATGACCACGCCCACGCCCTTGCCGCTGCGCGTGGGTGCCGACAGCATCACAGAGAGCTGTCCTGGCAGTGCCAGAAACCGGCCCTGGTAGCGGCCCACCAGGATGCCGGGCGAACCGTCGCTCCGGGTCAGCCCGGCGGCGGCGACCTCCGCGGCATTTGCAAACCGTGCTGCCCCGTGCAGTGCCCGCCGTGGCCGCGCCGCCATCACCAGGCCCAGCGGCAGCACCACGCCCAGCGTGCCACCGGCGCCGCCGACGGCCAGCAGCAGGCGCTGCCGCTGCTTCGGGTCGTCGGCATAGGCGTGCCAGTACTCCACGATGCTGCTGAACCTGGCCTGCGTCGGGCTGGCCTTGTTCAGCAGCAGGAACAGCACGCCGGAGACGTACATCGCCAGCACCGCTAGCCCGGCATAACCCACCAGGCCGAAGACCCATGCGGCCGCCTTGCGGCCGGGGCTCCAGCTTGCGCCGGGCAGCGCGCCGGACACGGCGCTCACGCCGCCTCCATGTCGTCCCAGCGCCCCAGGCGCTGCCGCCGGGGCTGGTAGTGGATCTCGGAGACAAAGCGGCCGCGCTCGTCGCGGTCGAACTGCACGACGATGTCGACGACCATGGCCAGCAGGGCGCGGATCTCCTGCAGGCGCAGGCCGCCGCCGGCGCCGCTCTCGCGGATCATCAGCGCCATCTGCTCGAAGGCCAGAGCGCAGCTGCCGGCGTGCACGCTGGTGATGCTGCCCGGGTGGCCCGAGGCCGCCAGGCGGACGAAGTGGAAGCATTCGTCGCCGCGCACCTCGGCCAGGAAGATGCGGTCCGGCTTCATGCGCAGGCAGGCCTCCAGCAGCGACTTGGCCGTCACGCGGGCCGTGCCCTGGGCGTCCTTGCTGTAGAAGAGGTGCACCACGTTCGGGTGGTTCGGCAGCGTCAGTTCGGCCGTGTCCTGGATGGTGATGAGGCGCTCGTGCTGCGGCACCTCCTCCACCAGGCCCTTCATGAAGGTGGTCTTGCCGGAGCCGGTGCGGCCACTGACGACGATGGTCTGGTGCCGCCGCACCGCCAGCCGCAGAAAGTCGCCATAGCGGTCGGCGTCCCGCAGCGCCACCAGCTCCTGTTCGAAGGGCAGCAGCGGGGCCTGCGCCGTGCGGGCGACCGTGGCCCTGGACTCGGCGATGCGCTCGAACAGGCCCTCGCGCTCGAAGTCCGCCAGCCGCCGGATCACCTTGGCTGGCTTGCGCACCGTGATCGAGACCGTGCCACGCATGACCGCCGGCGGGATGACGAACTGGATGCGCTCGCCGCTGGGCAGCGTTGCCGACAACAGCGGCCGCTCCTGGTTGATCTGCTGGTCGCACCAGGTGGCCACCGCCGTGGCCAGCGACAGGCAGCGCTCCAGGGTCATCGCCGGCGCCGGCGTCAGGTGCCAGCCTTGCACCGTCTCCACCAGCAGCTCGCCTGGGCGGTTGATGCAGACCTCCAGCACGCCCGGCGCGTCCAGCTGATCGCGCAGCGGGCGCAGGAACTCCAGCACCGAGGTGGCGTCGCCCTGCCAGGCGCTGTCCTGCCACGCCGCATCGTCGTGCGCTGGCGCGTCGGGGTGGGCGGTGTCGAGGCGGCTGTTCATCGCGCCACCGGCTCCAGCGCATAGACGGACGAGAAGTCCACGTCCCGCGCCACGTAGATGCCGACCACGCCACCCTGGTTCTGGTAGACCAGCGGCGGGATGTTGATGGTGCTCTCCAGCACCTTCTCGGCAAGCTTGCCGGTGGTGGCGGCCGTGCCGGGCAGCACGATGGTGTCCGCGCCCGAGTCCTGCACCTGCTGCTGGATGATGAGCTGCACCGAGTCGTCGATGAGCGACAGCAGCATGGCTGCACCGAGGCGCTCGCCCCAGCGGTTGTCCACGTGGCCGTCGATGCCCGACTCGCCCAGCGGGCCGGTGCCTGGCGAGCCGATGTCCACCGTCACGCCCAGCGGGGTGCGGATGCGGGTCCACAGCACCGGGATGCGGACCATGCCGGGGCGCACGGTGCCGATGCGGTACTCGCCGTCGAGGTGGGAGCCGCGCTCGATCAGCAGCACGCGGCCGTCGTCGCTGTAGACGTGGCGCAGCACCTGGCAGCCGACCAGGCCGGAGGTGGCGCTGATCACGCGGGTCTTGAGCGCGCAGGTGAAGGCCGTGCCCTTGGGCAGGGTGAGGCTGCGGTTGCCCAGGTGGCCGGCGGCCACGCGCGGGGTGGCCGATGCCGTCAGCTGCCCGCCGAAGAGGGCTCCCGCACCGGTTCCGCCAGGGCCACCGGCCGGGGGCGCCCCGCCGGGGGATATGCCGAGGAGGGCCCCGGTGGGGAGGCCCCCGGCCGGGGGTGTGCCTGCCCCGGTAGCCAGTGCGGTGCTGCGGGTCAGCGTGTCCAGCAGGCCCTGCAGTTGCCGCTGGTAGGCCTGCAGGTTGCGCGAGGTGCTGGCGATCGGGTTGCGGTCCGCAGGGGCACCCGATGGAGTCCCGTCCGATGGAGGCAGCCCGTAGGGGGATGGCTCGGCAGGCGGCGGCAGGGGGTCGGGCCGGGTCGACACCAGCATCACCGGGGCGTCCTCTGGCCGCAGCTCGCGGGTGTTGCCACGTTCGCCGCCACCGCGGCGCCGCACGCCGATGGGATCGGCGCGTTCCTCGGCGGAGGGCTCGATGGCTGGTACGCGGGGCGACGGCGTGGATGCCGCAGCGTGGGGCGCTGCCGTGGCCGCCAGTGGTGCCGGTGGTGTGGCCGGCAGGTCCAGGCGCCTGGGCTCCGAGGTGGTGGCGGCTGGCCGGTCGCCGGCACGCCGGTGCGGTTCGGCCTCGCCGGTCCGGCTGCCCGCAAAGTGGTGCACGGTGACCGCGATCACGGCGACCACGGCGCCGACCAGCAGGCCCAGGGCCAGCAGACCCTTGCGCGACCACGAGCGCTGCGGCCGGCTGCCCACCGGCGGGATGCCCGCTTCGCCGGGCAGGGGCGAGAGGCGGTCGTCGTCCTGGGCCGGTTCAGTCATGGCTGTCTCCTGCGCCGCTTGTCGCCGCCGCGGTGGTCGACGGCGGCAGCCTGAGCACGCGCTGCACGCCGGGCACGGTGGTGGCCTGCACCGGCGGCGCCCCCTCCAGGTCGAAGGCCTCGTTCCACAGCCCGACCACGGCCTGCCCGGCCCGCAGCATCAGGCGGCGGCTGACGCGGTCGACGACGAGCAGGTCGTCTTCCATGCGTGCGTTGACCAGGGTCTCGCTGCCGTCGCCCTGCACATGGAACACCGCCGGCACCTCGCGGTTGCCCGGGAAGCGCAGGTAGGTGAAGCGCCCGTCATCGAAGACAAGCGTGGGCACGATGTCCTCGGAGCCGGGGCCCTCCGCCATGGCGTAGGCGGTGTTGCGCACCTGCGGCCGGGCCTGCAGCCGTTCCGCCACCAGGGCTTCAGGCGAGGGGCGTGGCAGTTCCGGCAGCGGGGGCGGTGCCGCCTGGGCACGCACGGCCGTTCGCGGCACGGCCATCACCGGCAGAGGCGGTGCCTGCGGTGCCCGCATCTGCAGCCGGTACACCGCGCCGCCTTGCCCCACCACCAGCCGGAAACTGTGCACCCGCCGGGTGGTGATGACGGCCAGGGTGTTCGGTGCCTGGGCGCGGCTGCGGGGTTTGACGAAGAGGTGTCGCCCTCCGGGCTGGGCGGCGATGCACCAGGCCGACTCGGGCCGCGCACAGTCGCCCCCCAGGCCCGCCGCGACCTCGGTGATCGCCTCGTCCTCATCGAGCAGGATCAGCGTGACCACGCCGCGCTGCACCGGCACGGTGACCACGGCCTGCGGGTCGTAGACCTGCTCGCGCAGGCGCGGGTCGGTCTGGGCCATGGCAGCCGAGACCGTGACCGTGGCCAGAACGATCAGGCAGGCCGCGGGCCTCATGGCCGCCCCCCGGCCACCGTGGTGATCTCCGGGTCAGACCGGTACGCCATCACCACAAACCCCAGCGGGTTCTCGATGCGGTCGCGCTCCCTGGCCAGGACCTGGGGCTGGTACTCGTAGACGATGCTGGCGGTGTGGCGCGTGGTGGTCTCGGCGCCGCCGCGCTCGGCCTGGCGCACGGTCTTGTCGTAGGTGACGGTGGCGTCGCCGCGGTTGCCGCGCCGGCCTGCGGGCGACAGCCGCACGCCGACGATGTGGATGCGCCAGTCCTCGCTGGCGGCCAGTCGCTTGTGCAGCGCTTGGTCGCCCTGAAACTGGCGCTGGTAGTCGGCGAAGACGCCTGGCACGGCCATGCGGGCCACCTGGTCGTAGTCGCGCTGCAGGAACATCCAGCTGTAGGCCTCCCGCGCGCGCACGAAGGCGGCCAGGTGGTGCTTGTCCAGGGCTTCCAACGCGGGGATGGTCTCCTCGCTCAGGCGTTGCTGCACGGTGGTCTCGCCGGTGACGCGGTCGACGACGATGGGCACCTCGACCACGCGCCGCAGCGGCCCCTGCGCGAACACCGCGGCGATGCCGATCAGGCCCAGCGCCATGCCGGCGGCGGCCACCCACCAGGCGCGGCGCTCCGAGCGCTCGAGCATCAGGCTGCGGTCGAGCTCCCAGTCGAGGTTGGCGTCGGTGGTGGGATCGGTGGCGGGGTGGGCATCGTGCAGGGGCGACTGCGCTGCTTGGGCGGCGGTGGGTGCGGCATTGGGCAATGCAGCGGCTCTGCCCGGTCTGAACAAGGCATGCATGGGGTGGGCTCCGGTCAGGGCAGGTGGGTGGCGAGCTTCCCGGCGCGCAGCAGAGTCTCGTACTGGCGCTCGCGTTCGCGGGAGCGGGCGATGCGGTCTTCGCTGTCGGCCATGCCTTGCAGCATCTGGATCTGCGAGACCTCGTGGGCGAGCAGGGCGTTCTCCGCGCCGATGCGGGCCTGGATCTCCTGCACGCCCTTCTGGTCGGTGGTGCCGTCGATCAGCTCCATGAGGGCGTTGATCTGCGCCAGGCGGCCGGCGGCGGACTTCATCGCGTCCTGCAGCAGGCCCTTGTGCTGGTACGGCTGGGCCAGGGCGGCCTGGCAGGCGGTGCGCGCGGCACCGTCGAGGTCCAGGCAGTTGTAGACCATGCCGGCATCGCGCAGCGCGCGCGCCGTGGTGTTCAGGCCGTCGTAACCCAGGGACTGCACGGCATTGACCACCGTGTAGACCTCGGCCGGCACGTAGTTGGACAGCAGCAGGTTGTGCGCGGCGGTACCCAGCAGGCGCGTGCCGTTGAGGCTGGCGATCTGTGTGTGCAGCTGGGTGATCTGCTGGACCTGGTTGTTGATGGCCGTGATGTCGTTGATGACCTGCTCGATGGCCTGGGCCAGGTTGGCGGCATCGATGACCGGGATGCCCTGGGCCCCGGCCGGCGGGGCGGCCAGGGCGCAAAGGGCAGCGACAAGGGTGAGGGTGCGGCGGATCATGGCGAGCACCTCCAGGCTCAGCGCCGTTCCCGGCCGCGCAGCGCGGCGAGCTGGTAGGCGGCCATGCGGGCTGCGGTCTGGCCTTGCCGGACGACGGTGCCTGCCGCATGGCCCGCGGTGTAAGAGGCCCCGGCGCCGCTGCGGATGGTTCCGCCGGCGCCACCTCCGGAACCTGCGCCACGGCCACTGGCGGCCGAACGCAGGCCGGCGACCATCATGGCGTTCTGGATCATCTGCACGCCCTGCTGTACGACGGCGCCGCCGGTGAGGGCAGAGGCCAGGGAAGGTGCCTGGAAGCAGAGGATGGCCAGGAGGATCATCACGATGCAGTAGCGCAGGGCCTCGCCCAGCACGTTGAACTCCGGGCCCAGGAACCCTCCGCCGGCATCGATGGCCACGAAGATCTGGCCACCCAGGAACGTGCTGACGCCCATGGCGAAGAACGCGAACCAGGTCAGCACGACTGCATTGAGCACCATCGACAGCCATGAGTCGAAGAAGCGTGCCGTCGGCCGAAATGCCAGGCACAGCACGAAGATCGGTCCGATGGCGATGACGAACGTCAGCAGCACCTTGGCCAGCGTCACGATGAACAGCGCGACGCAGAGGAACAAGACCGAACCGATGGAGAAGATCACGGCTGCCAGCACCAGATCCAGCCTCAGCATCGATGCCTCCTTCATGATGTCGGACACCTGCCTGTTGGCTTCGTCGTTGAACTTGTCCAGGATCTGGTACGGCGACGTGATGGTCGAGGCGTCGATGGAGTCGGGCAGGAACGTGGCTGCCACGTCCGTCGCGAGCGCGTTCGCGTTGTCGGACACGATTCCGAGATAGACGCTGGCCTGCAGCGCGATGATGAAGACCAGCAGAACCTTGAAGACCTTCCAGACGAAGACTGGCAAGGTTTCAGACACCTCACTACGCAGCACGGCCCAGCCATAGAGGCCGATCCAGAGCGTGAAGCCTGCCAACGCGACTGGGGCCAGTCCAGTGACCAGTGAGGCAACGACATTGAGGACGTACTCGTCCAGAATGCCGTCCAATTGGGATCCGAGCCATTCGAACATCTGGATCTCCTCGCGCCGCCCTCCTACTGGACGGCTGAAACGGGAAGGTTGAGAGGCGGTCTCGCGTTCATGTCCACGCACTTGCCTTCAAGGCTGGGACGCTGGCACCAGAACCAGCGTGACTGGTGCTTGGCCACCCAGACGCGCGAGATGCGCTGGGCACCGTAGGTCGAGGCCCTGCAACTGGTGGGTCGTGCGAAGGGTTCCGTGCACTCTTGCAGGCCCTCCGAGGTCTCCACCATGTGCCATGGGCCGGGATGACAGTTGGCGGTAGCGGCGCAGGGCGCTCCCCGGTTACCGGCGGGCATCGGCGGCGTTTCCACCTGCCGGCTGCCGTCTGGCAGGATGCGGACGGCCTCGTTGCCCTTGACGAACTGGGCGCTGGCGGTGGTGGCCAGGCAGGCCAGGGCGGCTGCAAGGATGCGGGCGGCGTGGTTCATGCGGCTCTCCGTGCGGTTCGGGTCCTGCGATCCTGAACCGCGCGCTGCAGCGCGGGAAGCCACTGAAACGGATCGTTGCCAACGCGCTGGCGGATGGCGTCGAGCAGGGCGATGTTGTCGGTGGTGGCCGACAGCACGGTGATGAATTCCTCCAGGCCGGCCAGGTCCAGCTCGCACAGCGTGCTGGCGTGGCCCTGCTTGACCAGGAACCGCCGCCCGCCCTGCGCGCCGAGGCTGCGAACGGTTTGGAACTCCGCCTCGGTGAGCCCGAAGCCTTCGACGTACTCCTCGCGCACCGCCTGCGGGTTGGCCAGGAAGATCTTGGTCACGCTCTGCTCGACCATGGTGCGGCCGATGGCGTGGCGCAGCACGTCCGACGGGCTCTGGGTGTCGAAGATGCCCAGCCCGTTCTGCTTGCGGATGGTCTTCTGGTGGTGGCGCGCGAAGTCGGCAAACACCGGGTGGTCCAGTGCCTTCCAGAACTCCGAGATCACGTAGATCAGGCGCCGGCCATCGACCCACTCCTGCATCTGCTGCAGCAGGGCCATCATCACCGGCGTGCGCACCTCCGGCAGGTCCAGGAAGGCCGTGGTGTCGAAGCCGACCACCGCGTCGGCGTCCAGGTCGCGCAAGCGGTCGGGCGCCTGGTCGAAGACCCAGCCCAGCGCGCCACCCTCGCACCAGCGCGCCAGCCGGTCGTGCAGGCTGTTCTCGCCGGCCCGGGGCAGGTTCTGCCGCACCGTGGACAGCCGGCGCAGCGGTGCCGGCATCAGCGCCGTGGCGCGCACGGCTTCGGCGATCGACCGCTCGTCAGCTGGCAGCAGCGGCAGCGCCGGCGACTCGATGCAGGTGCGCACCAGCTGTTCCCAGAAGGCGATGCGCGCCGGGGTCGGCTCGCGCTGCAGCGGGTTGCAGCCGGTGGGCACGCCGGCCTGCAGAGCCAGGTAGCGGCCGCCGAGGGCCCGGATCGCGATCTCGCAGCCCCGGTCCAGGTCGAACAGCACCAGGCGCGGCGCCGGATCCCACTTGCGCGTGAGCGTCAGCAGGAACATCTCGAGCGTGGTCTTGCCCACCCCGGTGGAGCCGATGATCAGCGTGTTGCCCGGCAGCTTCTGGTCGGACGCATCCTCGTCCGGCGGGCTGCTGTGCAGGTTCAGGTAGAAGGGCTGGCCCGAGGGCGTGCGCAGCAGGGCCAGGGCCTCGCCCCAGGGGTTGCCGTCGCGCTTGCCGCGCGGGAAGTTGTGGCCGCTGGCCAGCGCCGCGAAGGCGCGGCTGCTGAGCTTGGCATCCCGCGGCCGCCACTGCCAGTTGCCCGGCAGCTGCGCAAACCATGCCGCGTCCGCCACCAGGTCCACCGGCGCCATCTGCAGGCTGCAGGCCTCGCCGATGGCGCCGATGGCACGCGAGGCACGCCGGCCGGCATCGGCCACGCCGTCCGGGCCATCGTCGCCGAAGACCACGAGGCTGTAGTGGTACTCGCCCATGCAGAACTGGCCGTCGCCGAGTTCATTGAGCGCCAGGTCCATCTCGGCGACCTGGGTCTCCACCACGTCGTCGCTGGCGATCAGCTGGTCGCGCTGCAGCGTCAGCGCCTTCATGGCGTCGCGGCGAGGCAGGATGGAGAAGCTCTGCGTCTCGATGAACTCGCTGGCCTCGTAGAGCAGCGGGTTCAGCACGCCCGGCTCCACCGCGTCGGCGTACTCCTTAATGTCCACCAGCGCGGCAAAGCGCCGCTCGTCGCCGTGGCGCAGCTCGAGCTTGTCGCCGCCGAAGGACAGGCGCGCGGTGGGCAGGCTGCGGTACAGCGGCCCGCGGCCGTGGGGCACCGGTCGCCAGCGGCCATTGACCAGGAAGCCGAGGAACTCCGCCACCTCGGAGAACGTGCGCTGTCCCTGTGTCCGCGTGCCCAGCAGCCGCACCCCGAACCCCCGCAGCACGCGCTGCACCAGGGCGGATTTCTCCTCCACCACGCGCAGCGCTTCCGCGTGCGCCGCGGCGATGGCCTCGCGGCTGCGCTCGGTGGACTGCAGCGCGCGGCTGACCCGGGAGACGTTGGGCCGGTAGAGCAGGGTCAGGTAGAGCTCGTGGCTCATCAGCGGCGGGTCGGCCAGCCTTGCCTGGTAGGCGCGCGACAGCTCCTGCGCGAAACCCGGCTGGGTCGGGTGCTGCAGCTCGTCCGTCACGCGCCGGTGCACGCGGTGGGTCCACACCGCCCACTGACCACCGGCCAGGCTGCGCAGCAGGCTGCACAGGGCCTCGTGGCGCTCGGCGATCAGGGTGGCATCGGCGCACTCGAAGGGCACGCCGTCGAGCCGCCAGACGCGCAGCAGGTCGCCGCCGCGCGTCATCACGTCGTGCGGGCTCACGAGCGACGAGAAGGGGATGAAGCGCGCCAGCGGGTTCTCGCGCCGGGCACGGGCCCAGTGGCGCGGCCGGTGGCCGCGGGTGGTCCAGGGCCAGACACGGCTGGCGGCGGCGGATTCAGCGGTGCCAGCCATCGGATGCTCCGCGGTAGAGGGTGGGGCTGTAGCTGCGGGCCTGCCAGAGGTGCCGGTTGTGGTCTTGCAGGCGCAGCCGGGCGAGCACGAACAGCTGCCGGAAGCGCTGGTCGTCCTGGCGCGTGGCGTGGCGCATCCAGCCCAGCGTGGGCAGCACTGCCAGCACCACGGCCAGCGCCAGCCACCAGGTCAGCAGGATGCCGGCCCACATCGCGGCCAGCACGCCGCCGCCCAGCAGCAGCACCAGCGGCACCAGGGGCACGCCGAACTTCATGGCCGGGCGCGTGGCGCCCTTGTAGATGGCCTCGTGCTGCGGCATGGCCGTTCAGCCCGTGACGATGTAGCTGGCGAACGCCGCGGCGCCGCCGACCAGGGTGCCACCGATGAGCACGTTGGCCACGTCGGCCAGGCGGGCGCCCTGGAAGACCATCTTGAAGCCGGCCCAGATGATCGCGATGGTGACCACGCTGACCGAGATGACGACCAGGATGTCGTTGATGTTGACGATCGTCTCTTCGATCTTGTCGAAGCTCTGGGCCAGCACGGTGGCCGGCAGCAGGAGGGCGGCGCGCAGGGCCGGGTTCAGGACGCGCTGGAGAGTCCGATGCATGGAAGCCTCGTTGGGTGGGTGGTGAGGTGGGTGGGTGGTGAGGTGGGTGGTACAGCGCGGTCCTTGACGCCGTGGGCGTCACGGCGGCGCGCCGCGCCGATGCCGGGCGGCGTCGACCACACGCTGCACGTAGCCGTGCTCGAATCCGGTGCGCGGGTTGCCGCTGTAGTAGCAGGACAGGGTCTGGCGCAGCGTGGTCTGCCGGGACTGGTTGGGGCGGTCCAGGCGCTGTTGGCAGTCCAGCAGCACGGCCTGCATGGCCTGCAGGTTGCGGCAGGGCTCGAAGGCGGTGGACGGGGTCAGGCCCAGGCGCGGGAAGTTGCGCTGGTTGATCTGCGCCAGACCCACGCTGTAGTCCCAGCCGTCGGTCTGGAGCTGCGCCACGGTGGCCTGGGCCTCGGCGCGGTGCCGGGGCTGCCGCAGCAGGCTGCCGCCGACGACGCCGATGGCCCAGGGGTTGAAGCTGCTCTCCACCTGCACCAGGGCGCGGGCGGTGAGCGTGTCGACCTGCGGGGCGCAGGCGGCGGCCAGGGCCAGGAAGGTGGTCGGATCCATGGCCGGCTCAGCAGTCGTGGCAGGGCGGCGGAGGCCCTGGGATTGGCTGGATGGCCAGCCAGGCGGCGTAGTCGTCGTCGAAGGTGGTGTCCCAGGTGCCGAGCTGGGCCTTGGCTTCGGCGCTGAAGTCGGTGACTGTCTGCCCGGCCATGTTCCACCAGGTCTGCGCAAAGGGCGCACCGTTGATGGCGACGGCCACGGCGCCGAGGTACAGGCAGCTGTAGATGGGTGCCGACTCGCCTTCGACGACGATGGTGTACTGCGGCGGGCAGAAATCCGGGGCGTTGGACCAGCGGTGCACGGCCGAGTTGCCCGGGCCGGACATCCCGCAGGTCGGGAAGGGCCGACCGCGGGCCAGGTCGCGCAGCACCTGGCGGATCGGCGCCACGCACTGCGGGATGGCCTTCCAGCTCGGCGCCGCAAAGCACAGCAGGACCAGGCAGCCGTCGACGGCGCGGGCGGGCAGGGCGGTGGCGCTCAGCAGCAGCGTCAGTGCAGCGAGCTGGACGTGGTGCCATGGCGTCCGCCCGGCTCCGGAGCGATCCCGGGCCGATTCCTGGCGCCCGGGTCGTCCCGTGTACCCCTGCGCACAAGTCCGCATGGCGTCGCGGGCGGCGGGGCGTAGAGTGGTCGGAGGCTTCATCGGTCGGTCCGGCATGGGCGGGGCGTGAAGCCACTCTAGGTCGCGGATCCGCGCTGCCCGCTGCTGGATTCGCGTCGATTTCTTGCGAACACAGTCCACTGCGCGATGCCGCCGTCGCCCGATGCGCACACGCTGCCGGTGCACCCGCACCAGCTCGAGGTGCAGGAGTTCGATGCCTACGCACTGATCGTCGACCTGCGATCGGCGGCGGACTTTGCGCGCGACCACATCCCGGGGGCGGTGTCGGTGCCGTGGCATCCGGTGGCGGTGTCGACCGGGGAGGGCACGGCTGTTCTCGGGGTGGCCGAACCGGGTTCAGACCTGCCCAGGTCACTTCGGGTGCGGCTGGACGCACTGGCCCCGGGTGACGCGGTACTGCTGTGCTGCGACCGTGGCGGTCGCGATGCCGCTGCGATGGCGCAGCGGCTGGGTGCCCATGGCGTGATGGCCCACGTGCTGCCCGGCGGCTGGGTCAACTACGCGCGGTGGGTGGACGTCGGACTGGAGGTGCTCACCCGGGTGCTGAACCTGGTGCCTCTGCGTGGCCCGACGCCTGCAGTGATTGCGGTGATGGCGACGCTGGAGCGCGAGGGGGTGCAGGCCGTGGACCTTGGCGCCGGGCAGACGTTGAGCGTGGGCCGCTCGAACTCCGGCCTGGTGAATCTCCTGCGGCGCATGGATCCGCAGCGCCCGGTGTGGGTGGGGTTGCCCGAGGGCGATGCTGGCCTGCCAGCGGTGCTGCACGACGCGCTGCGCCGGCGTGCGGCGCTGCAGTTGGTGGTCGGGGAGGCCACCGAGGCGACAGGACAGGCTACGCTGCACCTGACCGACACCACACCGACGGCGATCCGGCAGGCCTTGTCGACCCTGCCCGAGCCGTGGCGCTCCCGGCTGCAGCGCGACCCGGATCAGACCAGGCCGTAGAGCTCCGCCAGCCGCAGCGCCGCGCGCCGGTTGGCGGCCCCCAGGCGCAGGCTTAGGCGCTGGAAGCGGCAGTCGATGGTCTTGGCCTCGGTGTTGAGGGCCTGGGCGATGACCTTGCTGCTGTGGCCCTGCTGCTGGTGACGTAGCAGACGCAGGTCGTCGTCGGTGATGCGCGCGGCACGCATGAACTCGGCCCGCAGGTGCTGGTGCATCCAGTCGCCCAGTTCCATCGCCAGGCTACGCGCCAGCAGGCGCAGCTGCGGGTAGTCCGGCCCATGGAAGCGCCGGCGGTCGTTGGAGCCCAGGCAGAGCACGCCGACGCGGTTCTGGGCTGCCGGCGTGGGCACCGGCACCACCAGCGTGCCGCGGAAGCCGAAGTGCGCCGCCGCGTCGGCGACGAAGCGCTGCTGGGGGGTCAGGCGCTGGATCTCCTCGGCGCGGACCGGCGACACGTGACCGAGCGCGTAGCGCAGCCACGGGTCGTCCAGGCACCAGCCATTGCTGGCGTACTGCTGGCCCCAGACCGGGTCGCAGGCGAGCAGGCTGCGGTAGGAGGCCAGCGTGGCGTCGTCGCGCACGAAACTGGTGAAGGTTGCTGCGTCGACGCCCAGGGCGCGCACCGCGCGGCGCAGCAGGGCGACCGCAGTGGCGGCATCGGGTGCCGCCTGGATCTGCTGCACGATCTCCGGGACGCGGTCGGGTTCCGCCGCGGGCGGGGCCGGCAGGTCCGGCAGCAGCTCAAGCTGCTCCATCGAAGTACTCCCGGCCATCATGCAGCAGGCGCTGGTGCAGGCCCGGGTCATCGAACCGCAGCGGGTCGGCGTCGCACCAGCGCTCGAACGCCTTGCCGTCGTCGAAGACCAAGGCCTGGACCAGGTGGGTGCCGAGGGGACGGCGCTGGGTGCGTTCGACGAAGAGGCCGCGGCCGATGCCCCGCATCACGACGCTCACGCCCCGGTCCTGGGTGGCGTAGTGGCGGCCGGCCCCGCCGGCGGCGTCGCGCGCGCCGGTGGTGCCAGGGCGCGCCAGGCGGCGGGCGTGCAGGACCTGCTGCTTCGGACCGAGTGGCAACGCAGGCTGGGCGGCCAGGGCACCGGGCAACAGGGCGGGCGAGGGCAAGCCACGCGGGTGCGGCCTCGTGGATCCGTCGAGGTCCACGCCCAGTGCGCCGGTCAGGCGTCTTGCGTTCATCCGTTTCTCCAGCGGGCCAGTGCAGTGGAGGCCCAGTTGGACCGCTTCGGACGGCGGTTTGCAGCAGGTTGAGGGGCAGCGGTGATGGCTGCATTGACGCGGAGGCCGGGGGGCGTTGTCCACGTCGGTTACGTGACAAACCGTGAAGCGTCATGGCGTGCCACTGAATCGGCCGGCGACCGGTGCAATCGTGCCGATGTGGGCGGCCTTGCTGGGACGGCGCGGATCGTCACGATCCGGCGTCAGCGATACGGAGACGGTTTGGGCGCTCGGGTTCGCTTACGAAATGTTGCCGTGCGAGTTCTATCGGGACGGCCGGCCAGGCACCTTGGATCCTGTGCGGGACCTGCAATGAGGTTCGCCAGATCGAAACAGGAAGGAGTTGGTGATGTGGATCCTGCTATGGCGTGAACCGCGGTCAGATGCGCTGGTGTGGCCTGGCAGGCGGGCGCTGGCGGCCATCGACGCGCTGGCCTGGCCGCTTCTGTGGATCGTCGTGGCGCGCCACCTGCCTGAACCGGCAGGCGTGGTCGAACCGGTGGTGATCGCGCTCGCGGTGCTGAGTGTGACCGCGCGCGTGAATCGCGCGCTGTGGAGCAACGAGCGCTACTGGTTCACCACCTGGCGGTGGGGGCGGATCGTCGCGGGCCTGATGCTTATCGGCGTGGTGATGAAGCTGGCCGTGTCGGTGTGACGGCCCAAACGGGCCGGCATGGGCCTCAGTGCGTCGCCCTTGTGCAGGCCTCGCTCCACTGATCGAGTTCCTCCCTGCGCCAGGCCACGACCCGTGGGCTGAGCCGTACCGGGCTCGGAAACTCGTTGGCGGCGATGAGACGATAGATCGTCGAGCGGCCCAGGCCCGTCAGGCGGACCACGGTGGGCATGCGCAGCAGCAGCGGTTGAAGATCCGCGGCAGGCGAGGGCTTGGTGGGGGCGGCAGTGGGCACGGCGGTCTCCGGTGAAGAGGGCGGTGCTGGCACTGTAGGTTGGAGGGCGGGCGTGGCATGTGCTGGATTCGTGCGGGAATCTTGCGGATCACGTGAACTGGCGCTGCTCGTGGGTCCGCCAGACTGACTGCAGCGAGTCCAAGTCGGCGGTCGAGTGGCGGCTCGAATCGGAAGCGGTCACACGCGGCTGGAGACCACCGATGTCCGCTGCGCCCTTCTGACCAGTCACATGCCCGATGTCGCTGGCGTGGCGGCCGGCGAACGACTGCCTCTGCGCTTGGACGTCCGACTGACCCCGACCCAAACCCGCCATTCAGGCTTCACCGAGGCTGCCCGTCGCCAGCACCGGCCTCTTCAAGGTTCTGTCTCCGCGAAGCAGCCGCTCGTGACCACCAGGACCCTGCCAGGAACTGTAGTTGACGACGGGCAGCTTTCCGCTCAGCAAACTAGGGTCAGCTTCGGCCGCAGCACCACAGGATTCAGTCGTGACGGTGCGCGGGAGCAGTTGCGTAGCACCGCCGAGGCAGCGGGACGTGCGGCGCAAGGCATGCCGCGTCTTGCGCGCTCGTATTCTCGACAAAAGGTCCGATCGCAGCTCGGATTGGCCGCATTGATCCTCAGTTCCCCCGGTAGATCCGGCGCCAGCCGCTTCCGGATAGCATCGCCTCCGGGGAAAGAACGGCGGGTCAATCCGCGCCGCGCCTGAACGATCCGGAGGGTACGGTGACAGGTCAACGGGGATTCCACTGCAATTGGGGGAACGGGCGCTATCCGGCGTTCGATGTGGGAGCGACTATCGCGCGACGCCAGCGGATCTATTTACGCTACGCAGCGAGTGTCGCTTCGCTGCTGCTCGTATCAATGCTGGCAGCGCCACGGGAGGCACGCGCCAACACCGCGGAATGTGTCGCGTTGGCGCAGGAGCTGGCGGATGCCGAGGCCGCGGCCGCGAAAGGGGGCGGATTCGGCGCGCAAGCGGCGCTCAGGCGTGCGCGCAAACATTACGACGAGCGCTGCCAACCAGCGCGTCCGACGGAGCGCGCACCGAAACCCGAGCCCGCCTTCGTGCCGGTCTACGGCCCCGCGATCGACTGCGCGCAGTTGGAGCAGGACTGGCTGGCCGAAATTGAGCGCGCAAGCGAAGCTTCGCCGCGCCCCGGCGGCAACCCGGCCACGCGCAAGTTCCGGCAGGAGTGCCCGGACGAGGCGCGCGCGGCGCAAGCGCGCAGGGATCACGATCGGGACGCAGCCGGCCCGGCGGGCTTCCAGCGCGTGCGCACCCAAGGCACCTACGGGGACTGGCTAGAAGTCTTCGACAGCAAGGGTTGCCGCGGCAACAAAGCCGAGCGCGACGCCTGCGCAGAGGAGATCATCGCCACAGCGCTCGCCGAAGGGCGGCTCGCGCAGGCTGAAGTCGACGCCTGCCGCGCCCCGCCGGTCGCCAAGCGGTCGCGCAGCGAGAGCGCCGCCGAAATCCAGAAGCGGCGCATGGAGACCTTGCCGGAAACCCGGCGCAATGGTCAGCGTGGTGCGTGGGAGATCTGGCGGCTGAAGACTCCCGATTGCCAACTCGAAACCCGGGTCGCCGCGAGTTTCACCGACCGTAGTCACATCCCCAGCCGGATGCAGAAGGTGGCGACGACGCCCGGCGACCGCGACTGCGGTCTGAATGCCGTCGATCCGCCGCGCTGCGACCTGGCCGACGCGCTGGTCAAACCCGGCTATGAGCGCTGGGAGAGCCGCGCCCACGAACAGTGCGCGCGCCGAGACCCGCTCGCGCGCAGCGAGCGCGGCTATTGCACGCGCAAGGTGATCGAGCGCGCGCTGGAAGAACAGCAGATCGCGCGTCCGATCTACGAGCAATGCCTGCAAGCGCAGCAGAAGGGCGGCGAAGCCGTGAATATCTGCCTCGAAGCCCACGCGATCCGCGATCGGGTGAGCAGTTCGCGCATCGTCTCCCGCAAGCCGGAGAGCGCCGCGCCGCGCGTCGACTTTGGTGGCTATCGCAAGCCCGCTGTGTTGCAAGCCATCCACCAGGGCGAATGGGCGAATGCGCCGTTCGCCGAGCGAGACTACGGCGTGACACTGTTCGTGCGGCTAGGCGCGGCGTGCCCGAATCTTGGTTTTGCCGAGGTGACGCCTCGCCTCGCTGATCATCTGAGTCGCACGCGCGCAAGCCATCCGACGCAGTTGCTGATCGACCTTGCCGCGACCTTTGGCGGACTAGAGAACTGCGAGAGAAAGCCAGCGTTTTCCAATGAACGCGAACAGTGCGAACGTGACCGCGAAGCGCGCCGCAACACCCCGCCGTCGCCCGATGGCGAGCACGACGCCCGCCGCTGGCTGGCAAACAACGTCTGCACCAGCCCCGCCACCACGCATTTCGGCCAGCGTCTCGTCAATTGGCTGTTTCTCGACGAAGCCGCGCGCGGGAGCATGAACTGGGCGGCGAATCATCCTCGCCGGCCTGAGCTGATGGCGTTGTTCGACAACTGCCGGCAGCAGGCGGGCGACGGCATCGCCGACGCCTGGTGCGGCTGTTACGTGCGCCAGTTCTCGGCGATATCGCAGGACGCAACGCGCTTCCGCAATGCCGCCGTGCTGGACGCCACCCGGGTGAGTGCCTTTGTCGGGCAGAACGCCTGGTTCAACCAGTTTGGCGGCGACGCCTGCGGGCCGCACGAGGAACGCATCGCGCTATGGCGGCGCGGCCAGAGCGCGCGACCGCGCGTTACGGCCTGCCTCGTCTCCGAGCGGGCCGCGCCCGAACGCCTCGCGCCTGGTGCGCGCGCCTGCCGCTACCGCACTGCATGGGGCGAAATCGACTTGCACGACACAAGTTGTCGCGACCGGCTCTACGCGCATCAGTGGGGCAGCGAAGCCGTGACCTGCGAGGGGAAACCACGATGAAACGCTGGCTCTTGCTGCTGATGCTGCCGTGGCTGCTCGCCGGCTGCGTGCTCGAACGCTTCCAACTGCCCGAGAGCTACCGGCCGGTCCACGCTGGAGCGACCGCGCCGCTGGCCGACGGCGCAGCGTTCAAGGGCATCGCCGACCCGCAGAAGGGCGGGGAAGTCATCCTGCGCTTCATCAGGACCGGTGCGTCGCAGTATGTCGTCGAACACTACCTCGTCATGCCGGAAGGCGAAGACATCGTGCTCCCGCCCGCGTACGCGCGCTTCCTGCCACTGGGCGGTGCGCACTACGCGCTGTTCTGGAAGCGGATCGGCGAAGATTCGAAGCAGGGCTACGCGCTCGTACGGATCGATGCGGAGCGATTCCAGGTGCTCGAACCGATGAGCCAGTCATCGACGCAGGCGCTGGCGCAGGCGCACGGCATCACCGCGAGGCCGCCCGGTCTCGTAGGCGGCTACACGCTCGACACTACCGACGAAGCGCGCGTGCTCAAGTTCTTCAAGGATCTCGCCGTGCGCAAGACCGAGATCGGCTTGATGCTCGCTGCGACGAAGCGCATCCCTGCCGACCTGCAGACACGCACCTACGCCAAGCTCGGCGAGCACATTCCGCGACTCAAGCGCAAGGACATCGGCACCATCGCTGAGGAAGAAGCGCTGGTGGCGTATGCGCGCAAACTCGGCGCCGACGGCATCGGTGCCGGACATTACCTGCTCGCGCGACTCGCCGGCAACGGCTGGGGCATGCCAGTTGACGGTCCGCTGGCGATCCGGCAAGCCGAGGAAGCGGTCACCCGAGGCGTTGCCCGCGCCGGGAGCGTCGCCGCGTACATCCACTACCACGGCGTGGGCGTGCCGGCTGATCCCGATCGCGCGGTGCCCATCGCTCGCCGCGCAGCGGATGCTGGCGCACCCTCCGCCATGCTTCTGCTGGGCCTCGCGCATCGCGACGGACAGGGCGTCGGCAAGGACCTCGCTGAGGCCAGGCGCTGGTTTCGGCAAGCCGCCGACGCCGGTTCCGAACCGGCTCATGCGCTGTGGGCCAGTCTGTTGCTCGACGACAAGACCGCAGAGAGCGATCGTGCGGCGGCGCAGGCGCTGGAGATAGGCATCGGACTGGAAGACCCCCACGCGTACTACCTGCGCGGCTTCCTGCATGAACACGGTCGCGGCGGGCTGCAAGACCTTGCACTAGCGACGCGAATGTTCCTCATGGCCGCCGGACGGGGTGACGCGTATTCCGGGTTTCTCGCGGGTGAGCGTCTGGTTCTCGGACAAGGCGTCGCGCAGGACCTTGCGCGCGGCAGGGCGATGCTCGCCAAAGCGGAGAAAGCGGGCATCGTGGAGGCCCGCTCCGCGCTCGAGCGCCCGGCTTACGCCAAACCATACTGTGCGGGCGGGGAGTGCGGCAAAGCGATGACCACTACCGAACGGAACCGGAACCTGGACAACGCGCCATGGGTCTTTGCCGGTCTGCGCTACGGCTCGCCACATCAGGAGGCCATCAAGCTGTTCGGCAAACCCGAACGTATCGACGACTCAACTGCCTCTACCAAGCTCTTCTGGGCGAACGGACAATTCGCCGTCGGCTACCGGACCGACAACGGTTTGATCGATGGTTTCAACATTGCGGGCCCCGGCGGAGTGCAGTTCGTCGCGGCTCGAGCGCCCGGAGAACCCTTGCTGAGGCTCATGCCCCTGTCCCAGGAAGAAATCATCCGCGTCCTGGGCAAGCCATCACAGATCTGGTACGACGACAAACACATGGATTGGGATTACCGCATCGACAATCGCACCGAAGGCAGCATCTTCTTCAAATGTGTTGAGGGGATGAATGCAGCTTGCGCGCAGTTGCACGTCCATTGGAGCGGACCGGCTGTCTTCGACCCAAACGACGGTGTGGACGCACATGGGCTGCGTGTGAGCCCATTCTGCTCCGCCACCTACGACGTCACCCTGAAGACGCTCAAGCAGGATCCTACCGGAGGCAAAGCGACGAATTCACGCTGGGAATTGGAGATCTACGCGAATGCAAAGAGTGGTAGCTGGACGGTGCTTGGGAGAAGCTCCGACAAGACTTACCCTGCTTATGTCGAGTGCGTTCTTGCCAAAGGAACGGGGGATTACCGCGCCGAGGTTTGGTACAAGCACCACTTCGCTCAGCAAGCTGGGAAAAGATAACTGCAATTGGGCAATGCATGTTCATCGCATGATCTGCCCACTGTTCGCCATGAATGATCCAAGGCAGCCGGCCTTGCTGCAGGCGAACGGACGGTTGTTCGGGCAGCCAAGAACGGCAACTGCTTTGGCCTGGTGTTTTGCACCTCTACTTCTTAGGGACTAGCCCCGCGGCGTCTGGGGACTCAGCGCAGACGATGCGAAAGCCGACGGCGCCTGCAATCTCGTCAGGCGCGCAGCGCGGCTCGAGCCGCTATGCTGGTTCCTTATGACCTTCCAATCGCCGCTGGGCCTGCATTTATGCGGCTCCTGAACTGCCACGCTCTAGGCGTGGCCCCATCCGTGGCCCCTTCGCGAGGCTTGCCTGTCCGCATCTCCCTGAGGCCTCCCGAACCCCCGCCTTAGGTTCGTGCTGTCACCAGATGTCGGAGGTCTTGCGATGGGCTGCTTGTGGCCGGGTCAAGCCGCAGACAGGCCCAGACTCGTCGCCGGAAACCGGCCGTTCAGCTGCTCGCCGAGGCCACGACTGGGCGCGCGGGGTGACCGACCGGTAGTGGCCGGGAGCGTCAGCTGACATGCTCACCGGGCAGCTGTCATCGAGGATGGCGGCTGCGCCCACACGACATTCGACGCGTCTGCGATTGACAGCGTCAGATCTCCGTCTGTTCGGAGATCTCGAGTGCGTCATCGACCTCGATGCCGAGGCACCGTCCCGCCCAAAATTGGTGCGTTCTTCCCTCAAGTTCACCAATCCCCAGCCGAAATCGTGGGCAATCTCGTTTCAGGACTCCAACAATGTCCCTCGTGATGCCCCAGGTTGGCACTGCGGCACCAGCCGACGGTCCGGTCCGAGCCGACGCCGGCTTCTTTGCCTACCACGGGCCATGGGCCCCAGGGGTGCGGCTGTTCCGGCAGATGCGTTTCGGCCACAAGGCCGTGATCATCTCGCTGGCCTTCCTGCTGCCGCTATTGGCCTTGGTGGGCTGGCTGCTGGCCACCGTGTCGCACGACGCCCTTGCGGACCGTCAGGACGCCACCCGCCAGCGTGTTGAGGTGGCCCACGGCGTGCTCGTATGGGCGCATGCCAAGGAACGCAGCGGCGAGCTCACCCGCGAACAGGCGCAGCGACTGGCACGGGACAGCGTGGCCACGCTGCGCTACGACGGTCAAGAGTACTTCTGGATCAACGACATGCATCCGCATGTGGTGATGCACCCCATCAAGCCCGAGCTCGATGGCAAGGACGTCACCACGACCAAGGACCCCAACGGCAAGGCATTGTTCGTGGCCTTTGCCGACACGGTGCGACAGCATGGCGCGGGCTTCGTCGGCTACCAGTGGCCACGCGCCGGCAGCGACCAGCCCGTGGACAAGCTGTCCTACGTCAAGGGCTTCGAACCTTGGGGCTGGGTCATCGGCACCGGCATCTGGGTGGACGACCTGCGCGCCGAGCAGAACCGACGCCTGGCCTGGGTGGCCGGCGTGGTGGGCATGTCACTGGCCCTGGCGGGCTACCTGTTCCTGAGCTTCTACCGCGTGATGGAGGGGGGGCTGAAGGAGACCCGCCGCCACCTGCGCGCGATGACCGAAGGCGACCTGACGATGTCGCCCACGCCCTGGGGTCGCGACGAGGCGGCGCAGTTGATGCTCGACCTGCGCACGATGCAGGCCGCGCTGCGGCGCATGGTGCAGCGCGTGCGCCACTCGTCCGACGAGATCGTGCACTCCAGCAGCGAGATCGCCAGCGGTGCGCTGGACCTGTCGGCGCGCACCGAGCAGGCGGCCGCCAGCCTGGAACAGTCCGCCTCGGCGATGGAGCAGATCTCGGCCACCGTGCGCCAGACTTCGGACCACACCAACGAGGCCGCCACCGTGGCCCGCCACAACGCCGAGGTCGCCGCCGAGGGCGGTCGCACGATGCAGCAGGTGATGCAGACGATGGAGGCCATCCGCGGCTCGTCGGCGCGCATCGGCGAGATCATCGGCACCATCGACGGCATCGCCTTCCAGACCAACATCCTGGCGCTCAACGCGGCGGTGGAAGCGGCACGCGCCGGCGAGCAGGGCCGCGGCTTCGCCGTCGTCGCCGCCGAGGTGCGCTCGCTGGCCCAGCGCAGCGCCGGGGCGGCACGCGAGATCAAGGCGCTGATCGGCCAGAGCGTGGAGCAGGTCGAGGCCGGCAGCGACGTGGTGCGCCGGGCCGGCACCACCATCGACGACATCGTGCAGTCCTCCGGCCGCGTGGACGCGCTGCTGGGCGACGTGGCCACCGGCGCGCGCGAGCAGTCCGGCGGCATCGGCCAGATCGGCGAGGCGGTGCAGGAGCTCGACCGCATGACGCAGCAGAACGCTGCCCTGGTGGAAGAGACCGCCGCCGCGGCGGCCGCGATGCAGGACCAGGCGCGCACGCTGGCCGACGAGGTGGCACGCTTCCGCCTGCCGGCCGGTGGCGAGACGCTGGCCAGCGTGGTGAAGGTGGACGACTTCGACTTCGACGCCGCGATCCAGGCCCACCGGCAATGGAAGGTGAAGCTGCGCCAGGCCATCGGCAAGCAGGAACGGCTGGACGCCGACACGCTTTGCCGCGACGACGCCTGCCCGCTGGGCCGCTGGCTGCACGGCCCTGGCGGTGCGCGCTGGGGCGGCAAGCCATCCTTCGTCGAGCTGGTGGAACGCCACGCCGACTTCCACCGCGCGGCGGGCAGCGTGGCGCACCAGATCAATGCCGGCGACTATGAACGTGCCGAGCGCCTGATCGGCGCCGGCTCCGATTTCGCGCGGGCCTCCACCGAGGTGGCCACGCTGCTGACGCGGGCCAAGCGCGGGCTGTAGGCGCGGGCTGTAGCCGCGGGCTGCTGGTCAGCCCAGAAGCGCCAGCACGCCCACCCGTCTGCCGACCGGCAATGGAGGCTTCGGTTTTGTCCTCGGCCAGAACCAGGCCACCCTTGATGCCCCCAGTCTTGGCAGTGTCACGTAGCAGGTGACACCGGCTACCTGGCCGACTGGCGGCTGACCCTGGCGATGTCCGAACTGCGCGCCGGCGGATTGCTGAAGGAAGTGGCCGACGCGGTGGGATATGGCAGCGCGACGGCATTGTCCAAGGCCTTCAAGCAGCGCTACGGCGTGGCGCCGCGGGACTGGCGCAGGGCCGACCAAGCGGCCGACGAACTGGTGCCGGAAGCCTGAAGTCTGCCCTGGGATGCGCAGTCAGCGACGGGCCCTTGCCCTGCAGCGCCCGCCTCACCCCGATGCACGCCAGTCCCGTGCACAACAAGCCGGCTGCAATGGTTCCCTCCGGCCAGTGGACCCGCTCGCGGAACAAGTGTATCGACGTCACGTCGTCAGCACGATGTGGAACTGGTGTAGACCACGATCTCGCCAGCCGACCGCGTTCGCATGGCATGGATCACCAAGGCCTACGCCGCGCCCACGCATACGCCGAAAAGCGGGGCACAGCCCGGACACGCGCCCGCGAAGTGCTGAAGGCCCTGGACTTCGTCCAGCTTGCCGGCGCACAGCCTTCGGAACTGGCCGGCGGCGAGCAACAGCGGGTGTCGATCGCGCGTGCACTCGCCAACCGACCTCCGGTGATCCTGGCCGACGAACCGACGGCCCCGCTGGACAGCGAGCGCGCGTTGGCCGTGGTGCGCATCCTCAACCAGATGGCGGTGCAGTACCACACAGCGGTGATCGTCGTGACGCACGACGAGAAGATCATCCCGACCTTCAAGCGGCTATATCACATCCGCGATGGACGCACCCACGAGGAGGCCGGTGAGTCGCGCAGCCTTTGACTCGCCCCCTCAATCAACGTGGAACGAAAAACGTCGACTTCTCGAACTGGCTGGCGGACATGGTGGCCGCGGCGCCGGCGTGTTCCTGTTCGGCCGTGATTTCAAACCTCACGGGCACAGCCTTGCCCTGCAAGGATTGAGCCGCCGCGTACGGCAATCTCAGGTTGACCGACACGGAGGCCACGGCAGCCGGCCCGGCCTTGACGGGCGCAGCCAGCGTCTGCAATCCGTCGATGCCGGACGCCGAGATCCGGTAGGTTTGAGGCGCTTCGGTGCGGTTCATGATCTGGATTCGATAGACATTCTCAACCGTTCCTTCGTCGATCACCCGGCCCAGCGCGCCCCGATCCTTGACGATGTCAAACTTGAACGGGCTGCGCATCGTCACGCTGACCGCGAACGCCACACTTGCCGCCGACAGCAAGCCACCGTAGATCAGCACCCGTGGCCGCAGCGCGCGCTTGAACATCTGCAAACGCGACCAGCCGTTCGCGACACCGTTCTCGGTGGAGTAGCGGATCAGCCCTTGCGCATAACCCATCTTGTCCATGACGTCGTCGCAGATGTCGATGCAGGCCGCGCAGCCGATGCACTCGTTCTGGAGCCCGTTCCGGATGTCGATGCCGGTCGGGCAGACCTGGACGCAGAGCGTGCAGTCGATGCAGTCGCCCAGGCCATGTTCAGCGGCGCTGGCCTTCTTCGACCGTGAACCCCGCGGATCCCCGCGCCCGGCGTCGTAGGTGATGATCAGCGAGTCCTTGTCGATCAGAGCACTCTGGAAGCGGGCGTAGGGGCACATGTACTTGCACATCTGCTCCCTCAGGAAGCCCGCATTGCCGTAGGTGGCCCCGCCGTAGAACAACACCCAGAACGCGTTCCAGCCCGACACGCTGCCGTCGACCGCCGCCGAGGTCAATTCCCGGATCGGCGTGAAGTAGCCGACGAAGCTGAACCCGGTGAACAGCGCGATGGACAGCCAGGCCGCATGCTTGGCGCCCTTGCGCCAGATCTTGTTCCACGTCCAGCGCGATTCGTCGAGGCGCATGCGGGCGAGCCGGTCGCCTTCGATCCAGCGCTCTGCCCACATGAAGATCTCGGTATAGACCGTCTGAGGACAGGTGTAGCCGCACCACAGGCGCCCTGCCACGGCGGTGAAGAAGAAGAGGGCCAGCGCCGACAGCACCAGCAATGCCGCCAGAAAGATCAGGTCATGCGGGTACAGCAGCAGGCCGAAGATATAGAAGCGCTGGGCCTCGAGGTCGAACAGCACGGCCTGCCGACCGCCCCACTGCAGCCACGGTAGCCCGTAGAACAGCAGCTGGGTCAGCCAGACGAACACCCAGCGCCAGCTCGCGAACCAGCCTTTCACCGCGCGCGGGTAGATCGTCGGCTGCTTCTGGTACATCGAGACGAACTGCGCGTCGTCGTCGTCCGCCTGGCCAGCCTGCGCGATGGGAATGACCTTGCCGGGTCTGCGCATGTTCAGCGTTCCCTGATGGCCGGCACGAAGACTCTGCGAGCGTCGGTCATCGCTTCAACTCTCCGAGCTTGCGCTCGATCTTGCTCCATGCCTCGGCATCCGGCAGAGCCAGTTTCGTCTTCGTGATGGGCTTCCACTCCCTCGACAGTTCGGCATTCAGCGCCGTGAAGTGCGTCTGGTCCGCAGGCACGTCCTCCTCGCCGAAGATGGCATTCACAGGGCACTCCGGAACGCATACCGCGCAGTCGATGCATTCGTCGGGATCGATCACGAGGAAGTTCGGGCCCTCGCGAAAGGCGTCGACCGGACAGACGTCGACGCAGTCGGTGTACTTGCACCGGATGCAGGCTTCGGTGACGACGAAGGTCATCGGTCATGGCCCCGACGTCATCCGCAGCAGTTCCCCCCCGAGCAGCAGGAGTCACCACGAGCACCGGCCTTCGGACTGGTGGCGTCTGCAATACGGGTGATCTGGATGCGCCACACCTGCGGCCCACCCTCCAGCACCGTCCACTCGAACTGGCCCAGCGAGCGATCCTCGAACTGATAGTGCAGAGGCTGCGGGTTGTGGTCGTTCACGAGTTGCAGCGCCTGGCCGGTCGCCAGGCCATCGAAGCGGCCGAAGATCAGCGCGTGGCGCTCCCGCGGCGGGATGGTCCGCAGGTCGAGCACGTGGGTCGGTTGGATCAGGGTTGCAGTCATGGGAACCTTTCAGGGGACGAAGTGGGCACCGCAGTGAGCGCTCGGGCGCTGCGAGCGATGCATTGAGAAAACCAGGGGCTTGCGAAGCGCAGCGACCGATCCGCAGCCATGCCTCATGTCAGCCATCCTTGCCGTCGAGCCGGCTGGTCAGCAACCAGGGCGCAAATCGCCAGAGGTACATGGCGAAGGCCAGTGACCAAGCCACCGCGGCGACGACCAGGGCATCGGCCGTGCGGGCTGGCACCAACAGGGGCACGAAGACGCGCACCCCAGCAGCGCCCAGGATCAGCAGGTACGCCGCCACTTCCAGCCGACCTGCCCGCAGTGGCCTGCCGGTATGCCCGCGGGCGGTTCTGGTGACCATGCCGATGATCAGTCCTGCCGTTGCGCCGACGGCCAGCGCGTGGATGCCTGCGGACGCGGACGTCATGCTGAGTTCGGCCGCGGCCAGCAGCGTGAATCCGATGGGCAGCCAGACATAGGCCGCATGCAGCACCCAGAGGATGGGTCGTGCCCGCGTGCGCCAGGGTCGCCAGTGCCACAGCCGAGCGAGATGCAGCGCAGCCGCCGCGACGAAACCGATGGCCGTGCCTGCATTGGCCGGTAGCAGCACCCACGCAGCCAGCGCCACCGCGGTGACCGAAAGTGCAGCGCGCTCAAGCCACGGCGGCGCCTGCAGCTGGGAGCCGGGCAGCGCCGACATCGTGAAGGCCGGGATCACGCGCCCCGCGATGACGCATTCGATCATCACGATCAGGGCCAGCCCGGCGTACAGGGCTCGGAGTGGGTCGATGTCCAGCCAGCCGAGCGCGGCCGCATGGAAGGCGAGATTGGTCGACGCCAGCAACACCAGGATGGCGCCCAGCGGAAGGTTGCGGCGATTGCCCGACTTCAGCAACACGCGGATCAGCACGGCGGCGACCCACGGCAGGAGCACCGCGTCCAGCAGCGCATATACCGCGTAGGGCGCTGACAGGGCGGCCCATCGCGCCGCCAGCCAGACGCCCGCCATGGCCGCTAGGCTGGCCCCGCGCGGCGTGGCCAGCCCGGTCCAGGCCTTGCCGGCCGTCAACAGGAAGCCAACGATCACCGCCACCGCGAAGCCGAACAGCATCTCGTGCGCGTGCCACAGCAGCGGCGGCATGGTCTGTGGCAGGTCCACCCAGCCCAGAAGCCCGGCCACCCAGTACGGCACGGCGATCACGGCAAACCCTGCGGCGCACAGGTAGAACGGACGGAACCCCAGCCGGAACAGCGGCCAGCCCGGCAGCGGAAACTGGGCGCTGGGGGCCCCGGGCTCGACGCCCTGTACACCGCCCGGTGGGACACGTGGAATGGTGGTCACCGGAGTCTTCATGTCGGCGCCCGTGCTGCAGACGATGGATCGAAAGCCGAAGCTTTAAGTTGTACGACGCATGCATGTTAATGACATCGACCTCTTAAAGCAATACACTGCTTGCATCTTTAAGGATGCCTCATGCGTCTTTCCGAGTACACGGACTACACCTTGCGGGTGCTGATGTACTGTGCAACGCACCGCGACCGCCTGGTCACGATCGGTGAACTGGCCGAGCAGCACGGGCTGTCGAAGAACCACCTGATGAAGGTGGTCAACGACCTGGCACACCGCGGTCTGCTCGAAACCACCCGAGGGCGCGGTGGTGGCCTGCGTCTGGTCGCCGAGCCCGACACGATCCGCATCGGCGACGTGGTGCGCGCCACCGAAACCGACTTCCGCCTGGTCGAATGTTTCGACGCCACGACAAACGCCTGTACGCTGTCGCCGGCATGCCGGCTGAAGCACCTCTTCAACGACGCACTGAGCGGCTACTTCAAGGCCTTGGACGGCGCCACCCTGGCCGACATGACGCACGGCCCTGCTGTCATCGGGAGCAGCACGATCGCGCCCCCTGCCGGGCGCCGGCTTGTCGGCAGAGCCGCAGCGCCAAGAACCCGCCAGTCCACCCGAGCCCGGAACAACACCTGAAACCCGATCAGAGCGATCAGATGTCCCAAGCCCTACCTGGCCTGCACTCGCCCGCCGTCGGCTTCGAAGTGCCCCTGGAGATGCTGGCGGCTTGCCATGGTCGCGTCCAGCACCAGTGCGCCACCCTTCGGCGCCTGGCGTCTCACCTGCGCACCCACGGGCCCGATCAACCCGCGCAGGAGGCAGCGCGCGCCATCATGCGCTACTTCGACTCGGCGGCCCATCACCACCATGAAGACGAGGAACAGGACCTGTTCCCCGCGCTGCTGGAGGCCGTGGCCGGCTCCGACGCCGTATGTCTTCGCCAACTGACCGCGTCACTGCAGGCCGATCGCCGCGAGCTGGAACAACACTGGGCCGACCTTCGACCCCGCCTGCTCAGGGTCAGCGACGCCCTGGTGGACCACCTGGACACAGAAGTCGTCGAGGCCTTCGTCGGGCGATACGAAGACCACATCCGCCGCGAGGAGGCCGATCTGCTGCCGATGGCGGCCCGGCTGTTGAGCGACGCTGAACTCGACCGCATCGGACAGGCCATGCGGGCCCGCCGCCAAACCATCGATGGAACCTGATGGCAGCCTATGAACCCAGAGTGCGGGCGCCTGGGGGCGCACAGCGCAGGGCGCCAGTCTGGTCTCAAAGGAGCCTCCATGAACGTGCAGGATGAAGAAGGCTATCTCGTCGATCCCGCCGATTGGAGCGAGACCTGGGCCGAACAGATCGCAGCCGAGCTGGGCATCAAGCTCGTCGACGATCACTGGTTCGTGATCCGCTTCATGCGCGAACAGCAGATCGAGCACCAGGTCACGCCTGATGCACGGCATGTCATACGGCACCTCGATGCGCGATATCCAGGCCTGGGTCGCAAGCGGCTATTCGAACTGTTCCCCTACGGCTATGTCGCGCAGGCGTGCAGGCTTGCCGGCATGAAGCGCCCGCGCGCGTGGAGCACGGGCTAGCATCAAGTCGGCGGTAGAGAAGGCGGCCTGTTCTGCCGCACCTGGCAGTTGCCCGGTCGCGGGCTTCGAGCCAGCTTGTGGCCACCAGGGCCGCGACCACTCATCCCAGGCGCCCGGCCAGGTAAACCGCGGCCTGCACGCGCGAGCTGAGGTTGAGCTTGCGCAGAATGTGCTGGACGTGGATCTTCACGGTGGCCTTGGCAATGCTCAGTTCCCGAGCGACTTCCTTGTTGCTGGAGCCCTCGGCGATCAGCGCCAAGATCTCGCGCTCGCGGGGCGACAGGCTGTGGATGGGATCGGGACGATCTGCGGCGCCGGCGCGGCGTTGGCGCCCAGCCCCGCCTGGAACACGCTGACGAGCTTGCTCGTCATCTAGGGGCTGACGACCGATTCACCGGCCATCGTGCGCTGGATGACGGAGGCCAGCATCTCGCTGTCCATCACCTGAATGGCCGCCTCTGGCCGGCTCCGGGTGCATGCCCACCGCGCCTTGCGCTGACATTGGACGGGCCGAGTGTCTGATGCTTGGGTATTCCTACGTCGCGTGACGCAATTGCGATACATTTCGCAAATGAAGACAACCACCATCCCGTCCATCCGGGTGGAGCCCGACTTTCGTGCAGAGGTGGAGGCGGTGCTGGCCGAAGGCGAGACGCTCTCGCAGTTCGTCGAGGCCTCGGTGCGCGCGAGTGTCGAGCGCCGTCGCCTGCAGGCCGAGTTCATCGCGCGCGGGCTGCGCTCGCGCGATGCCGCGCGGCGAACGGGCGACTATGTCGATGCCGATGAGGTGATCGACCGGCTGCAACGCAAGCTCGACGCCGCGCGTTCACGCCTGGCGAAGAAGGGCAAGTGACGTTCGAGGTCCGGCTGACCCGCGACGCCGAAGCGGACCTGGACCGGCTCTTCGACTTCCTGCTTGAACGCGAACTGGGCCGCGATGGCTGTGACCTCGCGTTGCCGGGTCAGGCGATCGCAGCACTGCGCTCAGGCATCGCCACGCTGAAGACGTCGCCGTTCACATGCCGCAAGGCTGGACAGAGTCCGTTCCTCCGGGAACTGATCGTTCCGTTCGGACGATCGGGCTACGTTGCCCTCTTCGAGATCGAGGACGATAGCCATGTGGCGGTTCTCGCCGTGCGGCACCAGCTCGAGGACGACTACCATTGACATAGGGTTCTGCGTCTGCAGTGCGCGGGAGGGGCGATCGTCGATACCGTCAACCAATCTGCGAGTACCGTCATCACGTGGCCAGACAAGTTGGTCGATACCGTCAATGTCGTCTCAATCGATTCCAGGCGATCAACATGACCGCCCAGGAGGCGGGCCTGATTTCCCAGACCGCCGAGTTAGATGTCGCCCATCGGCCAAGACACAGACGGTAAGAATGTCGGTACTTCGCCTGCGACGCGCCGCCGCAGCACCCAATCTACCCATGAGCACCACCTGCCTGTTGACAATGGAGTGGGAGTGAGGCCGGTGCGCAGGGTCTCGACCCCGCCACACGTTGCAACGTCCTGACTTGGCTGCCGGTGGTGGCTGCTTGTCGCGGGTCCAGGGTCTTCGACCCCGGCTACTCGATGTTCTGCACCTGCTCGCGCATCTGCTCGATGGCGACCTTCATGTCCACGGAGATGTTGGTCAGTTCCAGCGCTGCCGATTTGCTGCCCAGCGTGTTGGCCTCCCGGTGGAGTTCCTGCATCAGGAAGTCCAGCCGCTTGCCGAGTTCACCGCCGCGGTCGAGCAGGCGCTCGACCTCGTCGAGGTGCGACCGCAGCCGCGCGAGTTCCTCCGCCACGTCGATGCGGATGGCGAACGCCGTCGCTTCGTTGAGCGCACGCTCCTGCATCGCCTCGGCCGACACGGCAGCGCCACCGCCGGCCTGGGCCAGGGCCTCGTTCCAGCGGTCCAGGAAACGCTGCTGCTGCCGCGCCACGACTTCCGGGATCAAGGGTTCGGCCTGTGCCACCAGCGTGCGCAGGTGCGCGATCTGATCGCGCAACAGCGTCGCCAGCCGGGCGCCTTCACGTTCGCGTGCCGCCACGAAGTCGGTCACGGCCAGACGCGCCGCCGCCATCGCGGCGCTGTCCTGCTTGGCGGCCGGGGTGCCGCCGCGGCACCACTGCAGCACCTCGTGCACCGACAGCGGGGCCGCCGTCGGCAGCCAGCATCGCACACCGGACTCCAGCTGGGAGAGCCGGCTGAGCTGGTCCGGCGCCGGCTGAGGCCATCCGGCGTCCGCATCCTTCTGGACGTTCAGGCGCAGTTCGATCTTGCCGCGCCTGACGGCGCCGCCGAGCAGTTCGCGCAGCGCCGGTTCCAGCCCCCGCAGGTCGTCCGGCAGCCTCAGGACCAGGTCCAGGAAGCGGCCGTTGACCGAGCGGATGTCCACGGTCACGCCGCCCGCGCCATCCCCAGATGGGCCGGTCGCAGGCGCCCCGCTGGAGGCGCTTCCGTAACCGGTCATGCTGTAGACTGCCATCGCTGATTCCACGTCCAAACCAGTCATTATGTCGCCGCCCAAGACCAAACCAGCCCCGTTGCCCGCCGGCACCGTGGTCGGCGGCTACACGGTCGTCAAGAAGCTGGCGGCCGGTGGTTTCGGCGTGGTCTACCTGGCCGAGGACGAGCAGCGGCATCTGGTGGCGCTCAAGGAGTACCTGCCCGCATCGCTGGCCGACCGCCGCGCCGGCGAACTCAAGCCCACCATCAAGCCCGACAAGCAGCCGCTGTACCGCCTGGGCCTGAAGAGCTTCTTCGAGGAAGGCCGCAGCCTCGCGCAGATCAGCCACCCGAGCGTGGTCTCGGTGCTGAACTTCTTCCGCGAGAACGAGACCGTGTACATGGTGATGAACTACCTGCAGGGCGACACGCTGCAGGATTTCATCGTCACCGCGCGCGACCTCAAGCGCGACAAGGTGTTCCGCGAGAGCACCATCCGCAGCCTGTTCGACGAGATCCTGCGCGGCCTGCGCATCGTGCACCAGCACAAGATGCTGCACCTGGACATCAAGCCGGCCAACATCTTCGTCACCAACGACAACAAGGCCGTGCTGCTGGACTTCGGTGCCGCGCGCGAGGTGCTGAGCAAGGAAGGCAACTTCATCCGGCCGATGTACACGCCGGGTTTTGCCGCGCCGGAGATGTACCGCCGCGACGGTGCGCTGGGCCCGTGGACCGACATCTATGCCATTGGCGCCTGCATCTACGCCTGCATGCAGGGCTACCCGCCCAACGACGCGCCGCAGCGGCTCGAGAAGGACCGCCTGGCCCTGAGCCTCTCGCGGCTGCGCAACGTGTACTCCGACAACCTGATCGAGGTCACCGAGTGGTGCATGTCGCTCGACCCGCTGAGCCGGCCGCAGAGCGTCTTCGCCCTGCAGAAGGAACTCAGCCGCGAGACCGAGCGCCGCTACACCAAGCTCAGCTTCAGCGAACGCCTGAAGCTGCAGATCGAAACCCTGAAGAACGGCCAGAAGGCCTGAGCATGGTGCGCTGGCTTTCGTTGCAGTTCCGGCGCGGCACCGGGCCGATGCCCGGCCAGCCCGCATCGGCCGGGCCTGCGCAGGGGTGGCAGGCATGAGGTTCGCCGTCTACCAGGTGTCGCGCAAGGGCGGGCGCGAGAAGAACGAAGACCGCATGGGCTACTGCTACACGCGGGATTCGGGGCTGTTCGCGCTGGCCGACGGCATGGGCGGCCACCCGGAGGGCGAGGTCGCCAGCCAGCTCGCGCTGCAGACCCTGGCCGCCCGGTTCCAGAAGGAAGCCAAGCCGGTGCTGGCCGACCCGCTGCGCTTTCTGCAGGAAGCCATCATCGCCGGCCACCACCAGCTGCTGCGCTACGCCACCGAGCGTGCGCTGATGGACACGCCGCGCACCACGGTGGTGGCCTGCCTGCTGCAGGGCAAGTCGGCCTACTGGGCGCATTGCGGCGATTCACGGCTGTACCTGGTGCGCGGCGACAAGCTCATCGCCCGCACGCGGGACCACTCCTACAGCGAACTGCAGGAAACGCTGTCGCAGGTGGTGCCGATGGGCGAGCGCTTCAACCGCAACGTGCTGTTCACCTGCCTGGGCAGCCCGGGCAAGCCTGTGGTCGACACCGCCGGCCCGCTGCTGATGCAGCCGGGCGACCGCGTGCTGCTGTGCTCCGACGGGCTCTGGGGCAGCGTCGGCGACAGCGACATCACCGAGCAGCTGGCGTCGCGGCCGATCGCCGACGCGGTGCCGGAACTGGTCGAGCGCGCCCTGCGCACGGCCGGGGCCAAGAGCGATAACGTCACCGTGCTCGCTGTCGAGTGGGAATCGGCCGAGGACACCGACGCCGTGCCCCAGGTGTCCACCAAGGATCTCGGCGACGAGGTCTTCGCGTCCACCATCCAGGCCAGCCTGGCCGACACTGCCGACGACCTCGACGAAGCCGAGATCGAACGTTCGATCCGCGAGATCAACGAAGCCATCCAGCGCTCCAGCCAGAAGCGCAAATAGGACCCCTGATGACCGAGAGAACTGCGGGCCGCGCCGCCGATGCGCTGCGCCCGGTGCAGATCCTGCGCCGCTACACCATGCACGCCGAAGGTTCGGTGCTCGTCGCCTTTGGCCACACCAAGGTGCTGTGCACCGCCTCGGTGGAGGAGCGCGTGCCGCCGCACAAGCGCGGCAGCGGCGAAGGCTGGGTGACGGCCGAATACGGCATGCTGCCGCGCAGCACGCACACCCGCAGCGACCGTGAGGCCGCGCGCGGCAAGCAGAGCGGCCGCACGCAGGAGATCCAGCGGCTGATCGGACGCTCGCTGCGCGCGGTGTTCGACCTGTCGGCGCTGGGCGAGCGCACCATCCACCTTGACTGCGACGTGCTGCAGGCCGACGGCGGCACGCGCACCGCAGCCATCACCGGCGCCTGGGTGGCGGCGTCCGACGCCGTGCGCTGGCTGCTCGACCAGGGCCGCATCACCACCAGCCCCATCTGCGACGCCGTCGCCGCCGTGTCGGTGGGCATTGTGCAGGGCACGCCGATGCTCGACCTCGAGTACGTGGAAGATGCCGGCTGCGACACCGACATGAACGTGGTGATGACCGGCAGTGGCGGTTTCGTGGAGGTGCAGGGCACGGCCGAAGGCACCCCGTTCACGCGCGCCGAGATGGACGCCCTGCTGGGCCTGGCCGACCAGGGCATCCGCGAGCTGGTGGCGCTGCAACGCGCGGCGCTGGCGGGCTGATAGACATGCCGGCTGCCATGCGGCTGGTGCTGGCGTCGAACAACGCCAAGAAGCTGCAGGAACTGCAGGCGCTGTTCGACGGCTTGCCGCTGGCGCTGGTGGCGCAGGGCATGCTCGGCATCGCCGAGGCCGAGGAGCCGCACGCCAGTTTTGTCGAGAACGCGCTGGCCAAGGCGCGACACGCCGCGCGCGCCGCCGGCGGCGCGGCCATGGCCGACGATTCCGGCCTGTGCGTGGCCGCGCTCGGCGGAGCGCCGGGCGTGGTGTCGGCGCATGCCGCCGGTCTGATGGCGGACCAGGGCGAGCGCGAGGCCACGCGCCGCGCGCAGGACGCGGCCAACAACGCCTGGCTGCTACAGCGGCTGGACGGGCAGCCTGACCGCCGTGCCCGCTTCGTCAGCACGCTGGTGGCAATGCGCCATGCAGAAGATCCAGAGCCGCTGATCGCCTTCGGCCGCTGGGAGGGCGAGATCCTGACGGCGCCGCGCGGGCAGGGCGGCTTCGGCTACGACCCGCTGATGTGGATTCCTGCACTCGGCAGCAGCGTGGCCGAACTGTCGGCCGACGTGAAGAACCGGCACAGCCACCGTGCGCTGGCGGCGCAGCAGATGCGCACGCTGATGCAGCAGGCCTGGGGCCTGTAGGCCCGCGCGCCCGTCGGACAGCCGTGGAGCACTACCTGCGCCCGGGCACGCTGCAGCTGGGCGCACCGCCGCCACTGTCGCTGTACGTGCACCTGCCCTGGTGCCTGCGCAAGTGCCCGTATTGCGACTTCAACTCGCACGAGTCGCGTGGCGAGTTGCCCGAGGCGCGTTACCTCGGCGCGCTGCGTGCGGACCTGGAGCAGTCGCTGCCCCTGGTCTGGGGCCGCCGTATCCACAGCGTGTTCATCGGCGGCGGCACGCCCAGCCTGTTCAGCCCGGAAGGCATCGACCGCCTGCTGGCCGACGTGCGCGCCCTGCTGCCGCTGGAGCCCGGCTGCGAGGTCACGCTGGAGGCCAACCCGGGCACGTTCGAGCGCGAGCGATTCCACGCCTTTCGCGCCGCGGGCGTGACGCGGCTGTCGATCGGCGTGCAGAGTTTCGACGACGCGGCGCTGAAACGCATCGGCCGCGTGCACGACGGGGCGCAGGCGCGCGCCGCGCTGGCCGAGGCGGCCGATGCCTTCGACACCTTCAACCTCGACCTGATGTACGCCCTGCCGGGCCAGGACGAAGCGGCGCTGCGGCACGACCTCGAGACAGCGCTGTCGTTCCAGCCGCCGCACCTGTCGATCTACCACCTGACGCTGGAGCCGAACACCGTCTTCGCCAACCGGCCGCCGGTGCTGCCGGACGACGACACCGCCAGCGCCATGCTCGATCTCATCGTCGACACCACGGGCACGGCGGGCCTGCAGCGCTACGAGGTCTCGGCCTTCGCGCGACCCGGTCACCGCTGCGCGCACAACCTGAACTACTGGCAGTTCGGCGACTACCTGGGCATCGGCGCCGGCGCGCATGGCAAGCTGAGCTTTCCGCACCGCGTGGTGCGCCAGGTGAAGTGGCGCGAGCCAGCCCGCTACATGGCCGAGGCGCTGGCCGGTCGGGCGCTGTCCAACGAGGACGAGGTGGCTCGTGAGACCCTGCCGTTCGAGTTCATGCTCAATGCGCTGCGTCTGCGCGAAGGTTTTGCGCTGCAGGACTTCAGGGAGCGCACCGGGCTGCCGCTGTCGGCCATCGAGCCGGCGCTGGCCGAGGCCGAGCGACGCGGGCTGCTGACGGCCGATCTGACCCGGGTGTGCCCCACGGCGCGCGGCTTCGACTTCCTGTCGGACCTGCAGCAGCTCTTCCTGTAGCCGCTGCGCCGGGGCGTCAGACCCGGCTGGTGTGCAGCCCGGCCGTGCTGCGCAGCCGCTCGATCAGCGCCGGCGCAATGCGCGCCAGCGGCATCACCTCGTGCGCCGCCCCGTGGGCGATGGCCTCGCGCGGCATGCCGAAGACCACGCAGCTGGCCTCGTCCTGGCAGACGTTCCAGCTGCCGGCGTCGCGCATGGTCTTCATCGCACGCGCGCCGTCGGCGCCCATGCCGGTGAGCATCACGCCCAGGGCGTTGGGGCCGACCACGCGCGCGGCGGAATCGAACAGCACCTCCACCGAAGGCTTGTGGCGGTTGACCGGTTCGCCGTCGCGGACGCGGGCCACGTAGTTGGCGCCCGAGCGTTCCACCGACAGGTGCAGCCCGCCCGGGGCGATGTAGGCGTGACCCGGGATCACCCGTTCCCCGTCACTGGCTTCCTTGACGCGGATGCGGCACAGGCTGTCCAGCCGTGCGGCGTAGCTCTTCGTGAACCCCGGGGGCATGTGCTGGGTGATCATCACCGCCGGGAAGTCGGCCGGCAGGTTGACCAGCACCTCGCGGGTGGCCTCGGTGCCGCCGGTGGAGGCGCCGATGAACAGGATCTTCTCGGTCGACAGCCGGCCCAGTGACGACGGCGCGGGCTTGGACGCCACCGTGCCTGGCGCTGCAGGCGCCGGCGCCGACAGCCGGCGCACCTGGGCGCGCGCGGCCGTGCGGATCTTGTCGGTGATGTCCTCGCCCAGCTGGCGCAGGCCGTCGGACACGCCGATCTTGGGCTTGGCCACGAAGTCCACCGCGCCGAGCTCCAGCGCCTTCATCGTGACCTCGGCGCCGCGCTCGGTCAGCGTCGAGACCATCACCACCGGCATCGGCCGCAGTCGCATCAGCCGCGACAGGAAGTCGATGCCGTCCATGCGCGGCATCTCAACGTCCAGCGTGATCACGTCCGGGTTGAGGTTGCGGATCATCTCGCGCGCGACCAGCGGGTCGGCCGCGGCGCCGATGCACTGCATGTCCGGCTGGCGGTTGATGATCTCCGACAGCAACCCCCGAACCAGGGCCGAGTCGTCGACGACGATGACGCGGGTCTTCGCCATGGGGTCCTCTGCTCAGAACAGGTCCACCGACCCGGCCGCGGATGCGGCGGGCACCGGCTTGGCCGCGGCCGCGCGCTCCTGGGCCAGCAGGGCGTCGGTGTTGGTGGCGGCCAGGCGCTTGACCATGGCCTTGCCGCTGTGCGGCAGGAAGCACACCTTGCGCGGGTAGATGTCCATCACGTCCTTGGAGACGACGGTGATGCGCTCGGTGGACAGGTAGTCGAGCACGAACTTGGTGTTGCGCTCGCCCACGTTGATGCTGTTCATGCCGCTGATCACGGCGCCGCCGCCGAAGACCTTGGCTTCCATGGTCGAGCGCGTGGCGCCACGCTTGACCAGTTCGTTGATCAGCAGTTCCATCGCGAAGCTGCCGTAGCGGCCGGCGTCGGCGCCGGTGCCGCTGCCGTCGGGCAGCATGAAGTGGTTCATGCCACCGATGCGCAGCTGCCGGTCCCAGATGCAGGCGGCGATGCACGAGCCCAGCGTGGTCATGATGAGGATGTCCTCGTCGTGCACGAAGTATTCGCCGGGGAGGATCTTGACCGCCTCGTTCTTGAAGTGGGCGTCGTAGAAGAAGAACGACGCCTCGCCGGGCCGCCGTGGGGCGGACTTCAGCCGCTGCAGGCGCGGCGTGCTGCCCAGCGCAGGGCGGGGCTCGGCGAGGGGGGCCACGGAGGTCATGTCTGGATGTCGGCCGCGGGCCGTGAGACTTGAGGTGTCCGGCGGGCGGCCGTCAGACCTTCTCGTAGATGGTCTTGCCGCGCAGGCGGAAGAGGTCGCGCGACTCGGTGAAGTTCTCCGAGTGGCCCACGTAGAGCAGCCCGCCCGGGTTCATCACGGCATGCATGCGCTCCAGCACCTTGCGCTGCGTGGGATTGTCGAAATAGATCATCACGTTGCGGCAGAACACGATGTCGAACGGGTCGCCCAGGCTGCTCCAGCTGGGCGACATCAGGTTGAACGGGCGAAAGTCCAGCAGCCTCGCCAGTTCCGGGCGGGCCCGGATGTGGCCGGCGTTGGTGCCGGTGCCGCGCAGGAAGTGGCGTTTCAGCCGCTCCGGCTCCAGGCCGCGGCTGTCGGCGGCGTAGACGCCGCGGCGGGCGGTCTCCAGCACCTTGGTGTCGATGTCGCTGGCCAGGATGCGCACCGGTGCCTGGGCGCCCAGGGCCTCCAGTGCGGTCATGGCCAGCGAGTAGGGCTCCTCGCCGGTGGAGGCGGCATTGCACCAGATGCGGATGGGCTTGCCTGCGCGCCGGGCCGACATCGCATGCAAGTCCTGCACCAGGGCGTGGAAGTGGTGCTCCTCGCGGAAGAAGGCCGTCAGGTTGGTGGTCAGGCAGTTGACGAACTCCTGCCACTCCGCGTCGGCCTGCGGCCCCTGCGCGCGCTCCAGCCACTGCAGGTAGTCGCCGAAGCTGCGGTGCCCGGTCTCCCGCAGGCGGCGGGACAGGCGGCTGTAGACCATGGCCTGCTTGCCGGCGTGCAGGCTGATACCGGCGCGCTGGTAGATCAGCTGGCGCACGCGTTCGAAGTCGGCCGCGGAGAAGCTGAACTCGGATTCGACAGCGATGGGGGCGGTGGGCAAGGTGGTCATGACGGGATCCCGGGGTCTTGCCACAGTGTCCGCGCGCGGGCTCCCGCCAATCGCACGATGAGCCTTGTGCTTGGCCCTCATCTCTGATCGGACCGGTGACAGGGCACTGATAGACTGCGCCCACTGTTACAACCCGACGCCTTCGTGGACTGCTCGAGCTCATCGACGGAACTGCGGCTGGACAACGCACGCAAGCTGCTGATGCAGGCCGGCGTCGCGGAGCCGACGGCACCCGTGGGCAGCGTGCCATATCTGCAGGCGCTGGTGGACGCGCTGGTGGACCTGTCCAGCCGCGACCCGCTGACGGGCCTGGCCAACCGGCGCAGTTTCGAGCTGGCGCTGGCACGTGAGATCGACCGCGTCGCGCGCAGCGGCGAACCTGCGCTGCTGCTGGTGCTGGACATCGACCATTTCAAGCGTGTCAACGACACCTGGGGCCATGGCGCCGGCGACGGCGTGATCCGCGCCGTCGCCGGGGTGCTGAACGAATGCGTCCGGCCGATGGATCTGGTGGCGCGCACCGGTGGCGAGGAATATGCCATCGTGCTGCCCAACTGCGCGCCGGCCTTCGGCGAGGCCGTGGCCGAGCGCATCCGCCGCCGTGTGGAGGCGCTGCCGATCCAGGTGGCGCCCGGCGAGCGGATGAGCGCCACGGTCAGCATCGGTGGCGCGTTTGCGCCGCAGTGGGTGCGCTCCAGCGCCCACCTGTGGCTCGAGCGCGCCGATCAACAGCTCTACCGCGCCAAGGGGCGCGGCCGCAACATCGTCTGCCTGGAGCCCACTGCCGTCTCGCTGGTCAGCAGCGAGGAGCGCCGCATGCTCTTCGAGACCTCGCAGTTCCTGGACTTCGAATGAACGCGCGCGCATCACGCATCACCGCCATCACCAGCGGCAAGGGCGGTGTCGGCAAGACCTTCGTCGCCGCCAACCTGGCGGCGGCGCTGGCCCGTCAGGGTCGGCGCGTGCTGGTGCTCGACGCCGACCTCGGCCTGGCCAACCTGGACGTCGTGCTGAACCTGTTCCCGAAGATCACGCTGCACGACGTCTTCAGCGGCAATGCCAAGCTGGACGACGCCATCCTGCCGGCGCCCGGCGGCTTCTCGGTGCTGCTGGCCGGCTCGGGCATGGTCGAGTACTCGCGCATGACACCCGAGGTGCGCGAGCAGCTGCAGCAGGTCATCGAGCAGGTGTCGCCGCGCTACGACCACGTGCTGCTGGACACCGGTGCCGGCATCTCCGACGTGGTGCTCTACACCGTCTCGCTGGCCGACGACGTGATCGTCGTTGCCACGCCGGAACCCACCTCGCTCACCGACGCCTACGCCACGATCAAGGTGCTGGCGACCACCCAGGGGCGGCGCGAGCTGCAGGTGGTGGTCAACCAGGCCCGCCGGCCCGGGGACGGGCGCACCGTGCGCCAGCAACTGCAGCAGGTGGTGGACCGTTACGTGAACCCCACGCTGGACGGGCCCGTGCACCTGCAGTTGCTCGGCGAAGTGCCGTCCGACCCGGCGGTGCGGGAATCCGTGCTGCGGCGCGAACTGCTGCTCGAGCATCTGCCCGGCACCGCCGCTGCGCTGGGTCTCGTCCAGACCGCCACCCGCATGCTGGCGGGCGCGTGAGCGACGCCGCCACCCCCTACGCCCTGCTGGGCGGCGACGCCGGCGTGCGCCGCCTGGTGGACCGCTTCTACGACCTGATGGACCTGGAACCGGTGCTGGCGCCGCTGCGCGCGCTGCACCCGCAGGACCTCTCGGGCTCGCGCGACAAGCTGCACTGGTTCCTCAGCGGCTGGCTGGGCGGGCCCGACCTGTACCAGCAGCGCTTCGGCCACCCACGGCTGCGTGCGCGGCACCTGCCGTACCCGATCGGCAGCGCCGAGCGCGACCAGTGGATGGCCTGCATGATCCGCGCGATGGAGGAGGAGGGCGTCGACGACGCCCTGGCGCAGCGCCTGACGCAGGCCTTCATGGGCACGGCCGACTGGATGCGCAACCGGCCGGACTGAGCGCCTGCGGCCTCACGCCAGAGGTCAACGCCGTCGATCCAGCAGCACGATCAGGGCACCCGCACCGCCTTCGTGACCGCTGGCCTGGGTGAAGGCCACCACCTCGGCGCATTGCGCCAGCCAACGCTGCACCTTGGCCTTGAGCACCGGGCGCTTGCCCGGGGAGCCATGTCCCTTGCCGTGCACCACGCGCAGGCAGCGTCGGCCCTGCTGGTGGCTCTCGCGCACGAAGGCGGCCAGCGCCTCGCGTGCTTCCTCGCGCGTGTGGCCATGCAGGTCGATCTGGCCCTGGATGGACCACTGGCCGCGGCGCAGCCTCGCCACCACGTCGGGCACCACGCCGGGCCGGCGGAAGCTCAGCCCGTCGTCGGTGAGCAGCAGCGACTCGACGTCGACCTCGTCCGACAGGGCCTGCTGCAGTGCGGCGCGCTCGTCGGCCTGGCGCTGCAGCGGCTCAGGGGCGGGGCGGGGCGGGGCCACGACCACGCGGCCGCGATCCGGCAACGCGTGCACCGGGCCGACGGCGCGGGCGAAGGCCTCGCGCTGCGCGGCCTCGGCCTCGCGGCGGGCGCGTTCGCGTTCGGCTGCGGCACGGGCTTCGGCCTGGCGGCGGCGCAGCGCGTCGCGCAACGCGCCGAGTTCCTGCAGCGAACCGGCCTTCACAGCAGGCCCCTTTCGGCCAGCGACACCGTCTGCCCCCGGCCGACGACGATGTGGTCGAGCACGCGCACGTCCACCAGGGCCAGCGCACTCTTGAGGGTGGCCGTCAGGTACTCGTCGGCGCGCGACGGCTCGGCCACACCCGACGGGTGGTTGTGCGCCAGGATGACGGCCGCGGCGTTGTGGGCCAGTGCCGCCTTGACCACCTCGCGCGGATACACGCTGGTCTGCGTGAGCGTGCCCTGGAACAGCTCGCGCCAGAGGATCAGGCGGTGCTGGCCGTCGAGGAAGAGCACCGCGAAGACCTCCTGCGGCCGGCCGGCCAGCTGCAGCGCCAGGTAGTCCTTGACCTTCTGCGGTGCGTCGAACACCGGGCGTTGCGCCATCTGCTGGGCCAGCGCGCGGCGGGCGATCTCGGCCACGGCGGCCAGTTCCGCCACCTTGGCCGGGCCCAGGCCCTTGACGTCGTGCAGGCCGGCGGGGTCGTGCTGCAGCAGGCCGGCGAAGCCGCCGCAGTGGTCCAGCACGTCCTGCGCCAGCGCGAACACGTCGCGGCCCGCCAGCCCGGTGCGCAGCAGCAGCGCCAGCAGTTCGGTGTCGGCCAGCGCCCCGGCGCCGCGCGCGAGCAGCTTCTCGCGCGGGCGCTGGTCGGCGGGCAGCTGCTTGGGTCCCATGGGGCCAGGGCGGGTTTCGTAGAATGATGGTCCAGTCTATCCGCGTGCCCTGCGGCGCCGAATAACCCTCGTGAACACCGTGCAGCCCGGGTCGTTCCTGACCCTGCATTACCGCCTCAGCGGGCCCGACGGCGCCGACGTGGTCTCCACCTTCGCCGACAAGCCGGCCACGCTGTCGCTGGGCAGCGGCCAGCTGGCCCCGGCCATCGAGTCGTTGCTCGTCGGCCTGGCCGAGGGTGCGCACGAGCGCTTCGAACTGGCGCCCGGCGCTGCCTTCGGCGACCGCAATCCCGAGCTGCTGCAGCGCGTGAAGCGGGCCCTGCTGCGCGAACTGGGCGATCCCGACGCCGAGTACCACGTCGGCGACGTGGTGCAGTTCCCCACGCCCGATGGCCAGGGCACCTACGCTGGCGTGGTGCGCGAGCTGGGCGACGACTGGCTGCTGTTCGACTTCAACCACCCGCTCGCCGGCCAGCCCGTGCGCTTCGAGGTGCAGCTGCTGGGGGTGCTGTGAGCAGACCCGACACCCTGCAGGAGGTGCTGCTGGCCGAGCCGCGCGGCTTCTGCGCCGGCGTCGACCGCGCCATCGAGATCGTCGAGCGTGCGCTGCAACGCTTCGGCGCGCCGATCTACGTGCGCCACGAGATCGTGCACAACACCTACGTCGTGGCCGACCTGAAGGCCAAGGGCGCGATCTTCATCGAGGACCTGGCCGACGTGCCGCCCGGCGCCACGCTGGTCTTCAGCGCCCACGGCGTGCCCAAGGCGGTGCGCGCCGAGGCGGCGCGGCGCGGTTTCCAGGTCTTCGACGCCACCTGCCCGCTGGTGACCAAGGTGCACGTGGAAGTGGCCAAGCTGGCCAGGGAAGGCTACGAGTTCCTGATGATCGGCCACAAGGGACACCCCGAGGTCGAAGGCACCATGGGCCAGCTCAGCGACGGCATCTACCTCGTCGAGGAGGTGGCCGACGTGGCGCGCGCGCAGCCGCGCGGCGACAAGCTCGCGGTGGTGACGCAGACCACGCTCAGCGTCGACGACGCGGCCGAGATCCTGGCCGCGGTGAAGGCAAAGTTCCCGCACGTGCGCGAGCCCAAGAAGCAGGACATCTGCTACGCCACGCAGAACCGGCAGGACGCGGTCAAGCTGCTGGCGCCAGCGGTGGACGTGGTCATCGTCGTCGGCAGCCCCACCAGCAGCAACAGCAACCGCCTGCGCGAGCTGGCGCAGCGCCTGGGCACGCCGGCCTACATGGTCGACGCCGCGGCCGACCTGCAGCCGCAGTGGTTCGAAGGCCGCCAGCGCGTGGGCCTGACCGCCGGCGCCTCGGCGCCGGACGTGCTGGTGCAGCAGGTGATCCTGCGCCTGCGCGAACTGGGTGCCACCGCGGTGCGCAAGATGGACGGTGTGGCCGAGACGGTGCACTTTCCGCTGCCGCGCGGCCTGGGCGACCGCAGCATGGCCGAGGCGGCCGCGCTCGCAGCTGCCGACGCGCCCTCCGCTGCCGACGCGCCCGGGACGGCCGGCCGATCTTGACGCGGCGGGCCTGCCCGGCCCGCCGCGCCGCCCCGCCGCCTCACGTGACCCTGCTGGCCTCGCCTGCAGGGCCCAGACCGCCAGAACTCGGAGATTCCCATGCTCGACATCACCCTGCTGCGCCGCGACCTCGATGCCGTCGTCGCCCAGCTCGGCCGCCGCAAGCAGCCGCAGCCCTTCCTCGACGTGCCGCGCTTCCAGGCCCTGGAGGCCGAGCGCAAGCAGATCCAGACCGCCACCGAGCAGCTGCAGGCCCGCCGCAACAGCCTGAGCAAGCAGATCGGCATGGCCAAGGGCAAGGGCGAGGACGCGTCGGCCCTGATGGCCGAGGTGGGCGGCATCGGCGACGAGATGAAGGCCGGTGCCGAGCGCCTGGCGCAGATCCAGGACGAACTGCAGCAGATGCTGATGCAGTTGCCCAACCTGCCGCAGGCCGACGTGCCCGATGGCGCCGACGAGACCGGCAACGTCGAGGTGCGCCGCTGGGGCACGCCGCGCAGCTTCGATTTCACGGTCAAGGACCACGTGGACCTGGGCGCGCCGCTGGGGCTGGACTTCGACACCGGTGTCAAGCTCGCCGGTGCGCGCTTCAGCTTCCTGCGTGGTCCGGCTGCGCGCCTGCACCGGGCGCTGGCGCAGTTCATGCTGGACACGCAGACGCAGCAGCACGGCTACACCGAGTGCTACACGCCCTACATCGTCAACCGCGAGATCCTCGAAGGCACGGGCCAGCTGCCGAAGTTCAAGGAGGACATGTTCTGGGTGCTGCGCGGGGGTGACGAGACACAGGCCGAGCAGTACCTGATCAGCACCAGCGAGATCAGCCTGACCAACACGGTGCGCGAGCAGATCCTGGACGCGGCGCAGCTGCCGGTGAAGCTGACGGCGCACAGCCCCTGTTTCCGCAGCGAGGCCGGCAGCGCCGGGCGCGACACGCGCGGCATGATCCGCCAGCACCAGTTCGACAAGGTCGAGATGGTGCAGGTCACGAAGCCCGAGGACAGCGCGGCAGCGCTGGAGCAGATGGTGGGCCACGCCGAGGCCATCCTGCAGGCGCTGGAGCTGCCCTACCGCGTGGTGCTGCTGTGCAGCGGCGACATGGGCTTCGGCGCCACCAAGACCTACGATCTCGAAGTCTGGTTGCCGGCGCAGGGCACCTACCGCGAGATCAGCAGCTGCAGCGACTGCGGCCCGTTCCAGGCGCGGCGCATGATGGCGCGCTACCGCAATGCCGCCGGCAAGCCCGAGTACGTGCACACGCTCAACGGTTCCGGCCTGGCCGTGGGGCGCGCGCTGGTGGCCGTACTGGAGAACCACCAGCAGGCCGATGGCAGTATCGCCGTGCCGGCGGCGCTGCGGCCCTGGCTCGGTGGCGCCGAGGTGCTGCGCCCGTGAATCCCGCGGCGCTGGCCGACGCGCTGCTCGCTGCGCGGGCGCAGGGCCGGCCGCTGGTGCTGCCCGCCGACCTGGACCTGGCCGCCGCCTGGCAGGTCTCGGCCCTGGCGGAGCAGCGGCTGCTGGCCGACGGCCGCACCCCGCGCGGCTGGAAGATCGGCTTCACCAACCGCGGCATCTGGCCGCGCTACGGTGTGCACCAGCCGATCTGGGGTCGGGTGTGGGACGACACGCTGACGCTGCTGGACGGCACGGCCTGCGAGGTCTCGCTGGCCGGCCTGGTCGAGCCGCGGCTGGAGCCCGAGATCGTGTTCGGCTTCCGGCGCGACCCTGAGCCAGGCATGGACGAAGGCGAACTTGCGGCCTGCATCGACTGGGTTGCCCACGGCATCGAGATCGTGCACACCCATGTCGGCTGGCGCTTCGACGGCCCGGCGGCACCGGTGGCCGACTTCGGCCTGCACGGCCGGCTGATCGTCGGCCCTTGCGTGCCGCTGCGCGTCTTTGTCCAGCCGGCAGCCGAGTTGGCCGCGCTTGGCCTCGTGCTGGCCCGAAACGGTATCGAGCGCGATCGTGGTCGAGGCGCCAACGTGCTCGATGGGCCGCTCAGCGCGCTCAGGACCTGGCTGACGGCCATGGCAGAACAGGCGCCGAGCGTGCGCGTGCGGGCCGGCGAGTGCGTGACCACAGGCACGCTGACGGACGCATGGCCCGTGGCGGCGGGCGAGACCTGGACCACGCAGATGGACGACGACTGCCTGCGCGGCCTGACGGTTCAGTTCATCGGCTGAGCTACAATCCTAGGCTTCGCTTCGCGCGAGACCACACGCAGGAAAGGTGGCAGAGTGGTCGAATGCACCGGATTCGAAATCCGGCGTACTGTGTATGCAGTACCGAGGGTTCGAATCCCTCCCTTTCCGCCAGACCAGCCTCGGCAACGCGCCCACAGGGCGCGTTGTCGTTTCCGGGTCCAGCAGCGCTTGTGCGGTGGCGCGACGGACGCCGCTCAGCTGTCGAGCTGGAACCGCCAGGCGCCGTCCGCGCCGACGGTCATCGACAGTTCACCGCGCTCGCGCAGGTGGTTCAGGTGCGCCACCGTCTCGCCGGTGGCCAGCCCCAGCACCTCGCTGGCGGCGTCGATGGGGCGGGCGAAGAGCGCGCCGAACAGGTCCATCACCCGCCGGGGTTCGATCAGGCTGCGGCGCAGCCGCTGCAGGGCCTTGGCGTGCCCGGCGGCCAGCCGGTCCAGCCGCGCGTGCAGGCCGGTGAACGGCTCCCCGTGGGCCGGCAGCACCAGCAGCGAATCCGGCAGCGTGCCACGCAGGGTGTCGATGGAAGTCAGCCACTCGCGCAGCGGGTCGGCGTCGGGTTCGGTCGGAAACACCGAGACGTTCGACGAGATGCGGGGCAGCACCTGGTCGCCGGAGATCATCAGGCCGAGATCGTCGCAGACCAGGCAGGCGTGTTCCGGCGAATGGCCGCGCCCGACGGTCACGCGCCAGGCATGTTCGCCGATGGCCAGCGTCTCGCCGTCCACGATGCGGCGGTAGCTGTCGGGCAGGGCATGCATGTACTTGCCGAAGCCGCCGAAACGCGCGCGGTAGGTGTCCAGCGCCTCGTCGGGCCAGCCGCAGCGCCGGTAGAAGCGGATGGCGTCGTCCGGTGCCTCGCGGCCGGTGTCGGCGGCCAGCGTGCGGCACATCAGGTATTCCTCGCGCGTCATCCACAGCCGCGCGTCGTACTTGCGTGTGAGCCAGCCGGCCATGCCCATGTGGTCCGGGTGCATGTGGGTGGCGATCACGCGCGTCACCGGGCGCCCGCGCAGTGCGCCCGTGGGCGCCAGCAGCGTGCGCCAGGCGGCCAGCACCTCGGGGGTCTGGGTCCCGGTGTCGACGACGGCCCAGCCGTCGCCGTCGTCGAGCGCCCACAGGTTGATGTGGTTGAGCGCGAACGGCAGCGGCATGCGCAGCCACAGCACGCCGGGCCGCACCTCGCGCGCTTCGCCGGAAGCGGGCGGATCGCCCAGCGGGTAATGCAGTGCCGCTGGCGGCGGTGGTTCGTCGGTCTCGGTGTCGTGTGCGGGAGCGGGCATGGGCGCTGGCCGGGTCATGGAACGACACACAGCTTAACGGGCCGACAACAAAGTCTTGCAGACGGGCGTCGGCGCCACGGCGTGGCGCCGCGTTACGGCCCGATGTCCCATGTCGCCAGGAGACGACGATGACCCGATCGACGAGTGCACTGATCACCGCCTTGGTGCTGGCTGTTGCTGCCGTTGGCGCGGCGCAAGCCCAGCCCGACCGTGAGGCGCTGCGCGAGCGCATGCAGAACATGACGCCGGAACAGAAGGCGGCCATGAAGGAGAAACTGCGCGAGAAGTGGGCGTCGATGACGCCCGAGGAGCGCGAAGCCGCCCGGCAGCGCATGGCCGAACGCCGCCCGGACGCCGCCAAGCGACTGCCCGAACGGCCGGGCGCCAAGGCACCGAGCCCCGCGCCGGCCGCCAGCGAGCCGAGCTGACCGGCTGGTCCCCGCCGGCACCGCGGAGCGACCGGGGCACAATAGCCGCGTGGCTGGCACCGCATCCTTCCGACATGCATCGCTCGCGCTGACCTGCGCGGCGGCGCTGGCCGCCGGCTGCGCCACGCGCGCGGTCGACGTGCAGCCGGCGATCGTCGACCCGGCCGAGTTCCAGCCCTGGAACTGCGCCCGGCTGCAGGCGGAGATGGACCGCGTGCAGCAGCGTGCGGTGGAGTTGTCCTGGATCGTCGACGAGCGTGCCGGCCAGCACGTGGTGGCGCTGGGTGTGGGCCTGATGGTGTTCTGGCCCGCGCTGCTGGCCATGCGCCCGGACGGTGCCGAATCCGAAGAGTTGTCGGCCCTGAAGGGGCGCTTCGAGGCCCTGCACGAGGCCGCCCGGCGCAATGCCTGCCCGCCACCGCCGGCCGAGATGGCGCCGGCACGCGCCGCCGCAATGCCGGTGCTGCCCGGCGAGCGCATGGTCTACGAGGAGCGTGCCACGGCGCGCGACCCGCTGCGCGCGCTCAACATGACCATGACCACGCTGCGGCGCGACGAGATCGAGTTCGTCACCGATGCCGTCGGCGTGCCCACGCGCTGGCGCCAGGACTTGGCCGGCAACGTGCTCGAGGCGCCGCCCGGCGTGGTGATCTGGGAGCGCCTGCTGCGCCCGGGCATGGCGCTCGGCGACGTGCTCGCCGGTCACCTGCAGATCAGTGGCGACGGCCAGACGCGTGCCCGCGTGCGCGGCCAGGTGGTGGCGGTCGGGCCGCAGTCGATCGCCGGCCGCGCCTTCGACGTGGCCGTGATCGAACTCTACGGCGACGCCCCGCAGGGCGAGGGCTCGACCCGGCTTGACGGCGCGCTGGTCGTCGACCGCGGCAGTGGTCTGGTCCTGCGGCTGGACCTGCGCAGCGCGCAGCCGCTGTACCAGTTGCAGCGCCGCCTGGTGCGTGTGGAGGCGGCCGGCTGAGCCGTGCCGCCGCTGGATTCACGCATCTTTACGACGCGCGCATGGCGCCGACAAGCCGGGGGCAGAGGATGCACACATCCGCTTCAACCCCTAGGAAGACCGCCATGCACAGTCTGATGAACACCACTCGATCGCGCTCGATGCGCCGCCTGCTGGCGCTGGCCACCCTGGCCGCGGCCGGCACCGTGTCGGCGTCGGCCGCCTGGGCCGGGCCGGGCGAGCGCAGCATGCGCGGCGAGGGCTTCGGGGCCCCGGCGATGAACCAGCGCATGCTCGAGAAGGTCGGCGCCAGCGCCGAGCAGCGTGCGCAGATCACGCAGATCATGGACGCTGCCCGCACCGACCTGCGCGCCCAGCGCGAGGAAGGCCGCAACCTGCACGTGCAGATGCGCGCGCTGTTCACGCAGCCCAGCATCGACGAGGGCGCGGTGGAGTCGCTGCGCCAGCAGATGCTGGCGCGCCATGACGCCGCCAGCCAGCGCATGACCCAGGCCATGGTCGAGGCCAGCCGGGTGCTCACCGTGGAGCAGCGCCAGCAGATCGCCGCCCTGATGGCCGAGCGGTCCGAGCGCCGTGCCGACGGCCACCGTGGGCGCCATGATGCCGACGGTCGCCGCCACGGCGGTTGAGCGTTATCCTGAACACTCCTCCGGCCTGGACGCCAGGCCTTCACCCCGGTGAACCGGCCTTGGTGGCCGTGCCGCCGGGGTCTTTTGCGTGCGGGGGGCGGCTGGCCCGCCACCGGCACCGGCCCGCGATGACGAACCGACTGCTGCTGATCGACGACGATGCCCGGCTGACGACGATGCTGGGCGACTACCTGCGCCGCAACGGCTTCGAGGTGGAGACCGCCGGCTCGCTGGCGGCCGGCCGCGAGCGCCTGGCGCAGGACAGCTACGACGCCCTGCTGCTGGACCTGATGCTGCCCGACGGCGACGGCCTGGACCTCACGCGCGAACTGCGCGCCAGCGCCCGCACGCGGCGCATGCCGCTGTTGATGCTCACGGCGCGTGGCGAACCCACCGACCGCATCGTCGGCCTGGAGATCGGCGCCGACGACTACCTGCCCAAGCCCTTCGAGCCGCGCGAACTGCTGGCGCGCGTGAAGGCGCTGCTGCGCCGCGCCTCGCCGGAGCCGGCGGCCGACGACGTGCTGCGCTTCGGCCGCCTGGAGATCGACCTCGGTGCCCGCCAGGCGCGGCTGGACGGGCAGCCCTGCGACCTCACCGGGCACCAGTTCGACCTGCTGGTGGTGCTGGCGCGGGCGCCCGGCCGGGTGCTGTCACGCGACCAGATCATGGACGCGCTCAAGGGCCACCCGCTGGAGGCCTTCGACCGCAGCATCGACGTGCACGTCTCGCGCATCCGTGCCGTGATCGAGGACGACCCCAAGAACCCGAAGCGGGTGCTGACCGTGCGCGGCACCGGCTACGTGTTCGCACGCAAGCAGGACGCCGACTGACCGGCCCCGCCGCGCCGTGCGTTCGCTGTACCTGCGCATCTGGCTGACGGTCGTCGCCGCGCTGGCGCTGTTCGCCGCGGTGTCGGGCTGGCTGGTGCAGCGCCACCTGGAGCAGGAGCGCGAACGCATCGAGGCCTCGGTACGCGAACGGGTCAGCGCCTGGGGCGAGCTGATGCAGCGTTCGCTGCCGCCGGCCGACGCGCCGCGGGACGAACAGGCCGCGGCCGTGCACGCCTGGTCGGAGAAGCTGCGCCTGGCGATCGCGCTCGAGGCGGCCGACGGCAGCCGCATCGCCACCTCGGCCAGCTATGCACGGCGCGAGAACGACCTCTCGCTGCCGTTCCGACGCATGCTGCCCATCGCCTTCGACGACGGCCGCACGCTGTGGGTCATGCAGCCACGCAACCCGCGCCGCCTGGGCGAGGCGACCTTCGGCCCCGAGGGCGAGCCGCCCCCGCGCGCCGGCCCGCGGCCGCTGGGTCCACCGTGGCCGTCGCTGGAGCTGCGCGGCCTGCCGGTGCTGCCGGGCCTGCCCGAGGGCGTGACGATGCTGGCCCTGCTGGCGGTGTTGTTCGCCGCCGTCGCCGCGGGTGCGTTCCCGGTCGTGCGCCGGCTCACGCGCCGGCTCGAGGCGCTCAAGCAGGGCGTGGAGGCCTTTGGCGCCGGCGCGCTGGACCAGCGCGTGGCCGAGGACGGGCGCGACGAGGTGGCCGCGCTCGGCGCCAGCTTCAATCGCTCCGCCGCGCGCATCGAGGCCCTGCTGCGGGCCCACCAGAACCTGCTGGCCAACGCCAGCCACGAACTGCGCTCGCCGCTGGCGCGCCTGAAGATGGCGCTGGCCATGCTCGATGACGCGCCCACCGCCGAGCGCGAGGCGCTGCAGGCCGAGATCCGCACCAACATCGGCGAGTTGGACGCGCTGGTCGAGGAGGTGCTGCTGGCCAGCCGGCTCGATGCGGCTGCGCCCGGGCCCAGCCTGGCCCAGGAGCCCGTCGACCTGCTGGGCCTGGCGGTGGAGGAGGCATCGCACCTGGGTGCCGACGCCGGTGGCGACAGTGTCATCGTGCGCGGCGACGAACGCCTGCTGCGCCGTGCGGTGCGCAACCTGCTGGAGAACGCGCGCCGCTATGGCGGTGACGCCGTGGAAGTGCAGGTGCATCGTGAGGGGGCGCAGGGCGTGCTGGCGGTGCTGGACCGTGGCCCGGGCGTGCCGGCGGCCCACCGCGAGCGCATCTTCGAACCCTTCTTCCGCCTGCCCGGTCACGCCGAGCGCGAAGGCGGCGTCGGTCTGGGGCTGGCCCTGGTGCGGCAGATCGCCGAGCGCCACGGCGGGCAGGTGGCCTGCGCCGAGCGCCCCGGCGGCGGCAGCGTCTTCAGCCTGCGGCTGCCGCTCGGCTGAGCCCAGCCCTGGCGCAGCGCCGCTGCGTGCGCGCCATCAGCTCCAGAAGGCCAGCGCCGGCCACGGCGAGTCCGGCAGTGGCCGCCACCCAGTAGCCCTGCGGGCCGCGCCAGGTGGCCGGCGCGCTGTCCCAGCCGACGAAGACCAGCCACCAGCCGCCGCCCAGGCCGATGCCCCACAGCGCGCCGGCGTAGATCAGCATCGGCAGCGTGGCGATGCGGTAGGCCCGCAGCACGAACGCGGCCATGGCCTGTGCGGCGTCGGCCACGTGGAAGGCCGCCACCCAGGCCAGCAGCGGCACGGCCACCGCCAGCACGGCGGCGTCACTCGTGTACAGGCCGGCTACCGGGCCGCGGCCCAGCCACAGCAGCCCCGCCATGCCCAGCGCCAGCACCAGCGCGAACTGCAGGCCATGGCGGCCGAGGCGCCGCGCGTCGTCCGGGTCGCGGGCGCCCACACGCTGCGCCACCAGCGTCATCGTGGCGCTGGACAGTGCCAGCGGCATCATGAAGAGCAGTGCGGCGAGGTTGGCTGCGATCTGGTGCCCTGCGGCCGCGGTGACGCCCAGGCGGGCGATGAACACGGCCATGAAGCTGAAGCCGGTGACCTCGACCATGATCGACAGGCCCATCGGCACGCCCAGCCGCAGCTGCTGGCCGATGGCGCGCCAGTCCGGCGCGTCCAGGCCGCGCGCGACGAGCTGGAACGGCGCGTAGAAGCGGTCCAGGCACAGGACCGCCAGCGCCACGCCGGCCTGCAGCCACATCACGATCGCCGTGGCGATGCCGCAGCCGACGACGCCCAGTGCCGGCACACCCGCGGCCGGCCAGCCGAACACCAGGAGGGCCGACAGCGGCGCTTTCACCAGCAGGGCGGACACTTGCAGCACCATCACCGCCTTCGGTCGCGAGATGGCGGTGTTGAAGCCGCGATAGGCCTGCATCAGCAGGGCCGCCGGCAGGGCCACCGCCAGGGCCTGGAGGTAGCCGCGCATGCGCATCTCCACCTCGGCCGGCGCCTGGGCCAGCGCCAGGAAGGGCTGTGGAAACAGCAGCACCAGCGACCCCAGCGCCGAGAGACCCAGCGCGATCCAGGCCGCCTGGTGCAGCTGGCGGCCGGCCTGGACGCGGTCGCCGGCGCCGAAGAGCTGGCCGACGATGGGCCCGATCGCCAGCACCACGCCCATCATGCCGATGAACACGGTGACGTAGATGGACGCACCGACCGACATCGCGGCCAAGTCCTGCGGCGACGCCCGGGCCACGAGCAGGGTGTCCACCGTGGAGAAGCCCACCACGGCCAGCTGGCCGACGAAGACCGGCCACGCCAGCGCCAGGATGCGGCGCAGGTTCTGTGCGCGTCGGGCGCTCATCGCGCGGGTGGTTCCAGGCGGGCGGGGTCCGGGTGGTCCTGCCCGTCGGCGCGGCGCGCCCGCTCGGCGTAGCGGTTGAAGCGCCAGGCCGTGCCCTCGGCCGTGATGCGGCGCCAGACGCGCCGCTTCTCCGCCGGCGTCATCGCTGTCCAGTGCTGCACTTCTTCGAAGCTGCGTCCGCAGCCCTTGCACAGGGCATCACCCTGGCTGGTGGAACAGATGGCGATGCACGGGGCATCGGGCGTGGTGGCGTACCACGCCAGCCAGGCCTGCCGTGCCGCGTCGGGCAGGCTGGCCTCGTCGGCCTCGGTCTCGCGGTAGTACACCAGCAGGGCGTAGACCTCGGCCAGCGCCAGCACTTCCGGGCAGGCGGTGATGCCGTCGGGCGAGGGCGAGCGTGCACGCCAGTGGTTGATGGCGCTCTCGATGTCGGTGATGTGGATGCCGGCCATGGGGGGCGAGAGCATAGCGGCGGGCGACGGTTCGTGCGGCGCCAGGGTCAGTGCGAGCCTGGACCGGGTGTCGGTGGCGCACGCGCCGGAATGCACCGGTCCGGTGCGTGTGACGAATTGCCAGTCCAGTCCAAAGTTTGTTCATGGACGATTGATAAATACGCAGCCGATGCCGAAAATGCGGGCATGAGTACGTCAGACGACCTGGCCAGGCTGAGCAGCCGCTACGCTGACCCGCCCGAGCGGGCGGCGGAATACTTGCGGCTGGCCGTCCAGGGCATGACACGACAGCCTGCCCGGCCAGACCCCGTGGCCTACACGGTGTGGTACGAACATGTGGCGGGTCGCAATCCTGCGCTGAGTGCCGAACTGGTGCGGAGGCTGTCCGAGGGCGGCGTCGACGACGAGGCCGCGGCGCGCCTGTTCCACGACCACGTGCTGGCCCGCGAGGAGCGGGCTGCGCGCGAGGCTTCCAGTGGCATGCAGCACCTGCTCGATCAGGTGGGTGGGGCCGTTGCCGCCACCGCCAGCCGCACGCAGAGCTTCGGCGCTGCGCTGGGGCGCTGGGCCGATGCCGTGGACACGGGCCAGGCGGCGGACCCGTCGCACCGCCTGGCCATCCAGGACGACACGCGGGCCATGCAGGCCGCGATCGCGGCGCTGCAGGCGCGGCTGGACGAGGCCGGGCGCGAAGCGCAGCGCCTGCGGGCCGAGCTGGCCCAGGTGCACGACATGGCCGATTCCGATGCGCTGACCGGCCTGCCCAACCGGCGCTGCTTCGAGCGGCGCATGGCCGCGTGCCTGCAGGACCAGGCTGGCGCCCACTGCCTGCTGCTGACCGACATCGACCACTTCAAGAAGGTCAACGACAGCTACGGCCACCTGTTCGGTGACCAGGTGCTGCGCAGCGTGGCGCGTGGCCTGCAGGCCTGCCTGGATGACCAGCAGCTGGTCGCGCGGGTGGGTGGCGAGGAATTCGCCATCATGGTGCCGGCACCGCTGGCGCAGGCCGCGCAACTGGCCGAACGCATCCGCCTGACGGTGGCGGGCAGCCGCATCCGCCGGCGCGACGGCGGGCAGGTGGGGCAGATCACGGTGTCGCTGGGCGTGGCGGCACGGCGGCCCAACGAGCCGGCCGAGGCCTGGTTCGAGCGCGCCGACCGCGCCCTCTACGCCGCCAAGCACGGCGGGCGCAACCGGGTCCAGGTCGCCGCCTGAGCGCCGGGCGGGCCGGCGCGCGGCGTCAGGCCAGCACCTGCTGCAGCCAGCGCTGCAGGTCCTGCAGTTCCTCCAGGCACACCGCGTGCTCCATGGCATAGGTCTGCCACTGCAGCGGCTGAGCCTGTGCGGTCAGGGCATCCCGGGTGGCCTCGCCCCGAGCCAGCGGCACCACGGGGTCGCGCTGGCCATGCGCCAGGAACACCGGCGTGTCGCGATTGGCGGCGTGGCGCTCGGCGGCGGTGCTGTCGGCCAGCGGCAGGTAACCCGAGAGGCCGGCCAGACCGGCCAGGCGCTGCGGGTAACGCAGGCCGGCACCGAGCGTGATCGCGCAGCCCTGCGAGAACCCGGCCAGCACGATGCGCCGGGCCGGCACGCCGCGGGCGATCTCGCGGTCCAGCAGGGTGTGCACGGCGGCGATGGACGCGCGCAGCCCCGCCTCGTCCTCGCGCCGAACGAGGTCGGTGCCCAGGATGTCGTACCAGGCCCGCATCGCGTAGCCACCGTTGATCGTCACCGGCATCACCGGTGCGCGGGGAAAGATCCAGCGCAGCGGGCCGATGGCCGACAGGTCCAGCTCGTCGGCCAGCGACAGGAAGTCGGTGCCGTCGGCGCCCAGGCCATGCAGCATCACGATGCTGGCGCGCGGGTGGTCGCCGGTGTGGAGCTCGATCGTCTGCAGCGGAGTCATCGGGCGCGGCTCAGGCGTAGTTCAGGCCCATGGCCTCGCGCACGTCGCGCATGGTCTGGCGGGCCACGGTGCGGGCACGCTCGGTGCCCATCTCGACGATCCAGTGCACCTGTTTGGGGTTGGCCAGGTACTGCTCGGCACGGTCGCGCCAGGGCTGCTGCTGCTTCAGGATGCCGTCGATCACCGGCTGCTTGCAGTCCAGGCAGCCGATGCCGGCCGTGGTGCAGCCCTTGACCACCCAGTCCTTGGTCTCGGCGTCGCTGTAGACCTGATGGAACTGCCAGACCGGGCAGCGTGCCGGGTCGCCGGGGTCCGTGCGGCGCACGCGCTGCGGGTCCGTGGGCATCTTCTGCACCTTCTGCTTCACCACGGCCGGCTCCTCGCGCATGGCGATGGCATTGCCGTAGCTCTTGCTCATCTTCGAGCCGTCCAGCCCCGGCAGCTTGGTCACTTCGGTGTGCAGCGCCTGCGGTTCGGGCAGCACGGTCTGGCCCGTGCCGCGCAGGTGGCCGAGCAGGGTCTCGGTGTCGGCCTCGGACCAGCTCTCGACCCCCGCGGCGGCCTTCTTCAGCAGGCCCTCGCCCTTGGCCAGGGCCTCGGCGCTGCCGGTCTCGCCAAAGGCCTTGCGCTGCTTCTCCAGGTAGCGCTGGTCGTCCTTGGGCAGGCGCGCCAGGGCCGTGGCCACGCGGGTGTCGAAGTCCTTGTGGCGGCCGTAGAGGTGGTTGAAGCGGCGCGCCACCTCGCGCGTGAGTTCCACGTGCGAGGCCTGGTCCTCGCCCACCGGCACGTAGGCGGCCTTGTAGATCAGGATGTCCGCGGCCTGCAGCAGCGGGTAGCCCAGGAAGCCGTAGGTGGCGAGGTCGCGGTCCTTGAGCTTCTCGATCTGGTCCTTGTAGGTCGGCACGCGCTCGAGCCAGCCCAGCGGCGTGCCCATGGCCAGCAGCGTGAACAGTTCGGCGTGCTCGGGCAGGCGGCTCTGGATGAAGATGGTGGACTGGTCCGGGTCCAGCCCGGCGGCGATCCAGTCGATCACCATGTCGTAGACGTAGCGCTCCATCACGTCGCGCTCTTCGTAGTGCGTGGTCAGCGCGTGCCAGTCGGCCACGAAGTAGAAGCAGTCGTAGTCCTGCTGCAGCTTGACCCAGTTCTTCAGGGCGCCGTGGTAGTGGCCGAGGTGCAGGGCGCCGGTGGGGCGCATGCCGGAGAGGACGCGGGATCGCATGGTGCTGGCGGCGGGGCGTTTTCTGGGAAGCGCGGATTCTCGCAGACGTACACTCGCGGCCCTTCAGCCTCCTTGCCATGCAGCGCATCGTCGTCCTCATCAGCGGCCGCGGGTCCAACCTCGAGGCCATCGTGCGCCAGTCCGTGGCGCAAGACTGGCCGGGGCGGGTCGTGGCCGTGCTCAGCCACAAGGCCGACGCCGGCGGTCTGGCATGGGCGGCGGGGCAGGGCATCGCCACCGCGGCCGTGGACCATCGTGCGCACGCCACGCGCGAGGCGTTCGACACGGCGCTGGCCGATGCCATCGACGCCCACCGACCGGACTGGGTGGTGCTCGCCGGCTTCATGCGCATCCTGGGCGATGGCTTCGTGCAGCGGTACGCGGGCCGGCTGCTGAACATCCACCCGTCGCTGCTGCCGGCGTTCCCGGGGCTGCACACGCACCGGCGCGCGCTGGAGGCCGGCTGCGCGGTCGCGGGCGCCACGGTCCACTTCGTGACGCCGGCGCTGGACCACGGCCCCATCGTCGCGCAGGCCGCGGTGCCGGTGCGTGCCGGCGACACGCCCGAGACGCTGGCCGTGCGCGTGCTGGCCGCCGAACACCGGCTCTACCCGATGGCCCTGCGCTGGGCCGTGCGGGGGCGGTTGCGCCTCGACGGCCAGCGCGTGCTGCAGCTCGACGGGGAACCGCAGCACCTGTTCTGCGAGGAGACCTGATGCACCCGAATGCGCTGCTGGACCTGGCCACCGACCTGCTGCGGGCGGTGATGCGGCTCGACCAGCCCGCCGACGCGGTGGTGTCGGCCTTCTTCCGCCAGCACCGCAAGCTCGGCCCGCGGGAGCGCCATACCCTGGCCGAGACGACCTACGCGGTGCTGCGCCGCAAGCCGCTGTTCGAGCACCTGGCCGCCCTGGGTGGCGACAAGAAGCCCAACGCGCTGAAGGTGCCGCTGATGCGCCGCCTGGCCATCCTGGGCTGGCAGGGCAACGAGGCCTTCCTGCGCGCCGCGCTGACGCCGGACGAGCTGGCCTGGCTGGCGCGCGCCCAGGCCGTCAAGCCGGACAACCTGCCCGCGGCGCTGCGCCATCTGCTGCCCACCTGGCTGGCCGAGGCCCTGCAGGCGGCGCTGGACAGGGACTTCTGGCCGCTGGCCGCGGCGCTGGACCAGCCGGCACCGATGGACCTGCGGGTCAACGCCCTGAAGATGAAGCGTGACGAGGCCCGGCGTCTGCTGGCCGAGGCCGGCATCGTGGCCGAGCCCACGCCCTACTCGCCCTGGGGCCTGCGCGTGCAGGGCAAGCCGGCGCTGACCCAGCTGCCGCTGTTCCAGGATGGCGCGATCGAGGTGCAGGACGAGGGCAGCCAGCTGCTGGCGCTGCTGACCGACGCCCACCGTGGCGAGATGGTGGTGGACTTCTGCGCCGGCGCCGGCGGCAAGACACTGGCCCTGGGTGCGGCGATGCGCAACACCGGCCGGCTGTACGCGTTCGATGTCTCCGGCCACCGGCTGGCCGCGTTGAAGCCGCGGCTGGCGCGCAGCGGACTGTCCAACGTCTACCCGGCGCAGATCGCCCACGAGCGCGACGACCGCGTCAAGCGCCTGGCCGGCAAGATCCAGCGCGTGCTCGTCGACGCGCCGTGCTCCGGCCTGGGCACGATCCGCCGCAACCCGGACCTGAAATGGCGGCAGTCACCGGCCGACGTGGCCGAACTGCAGCAGCGGCAGCAGGCCATCCTGGCCTCGGCCGCGCGCCTGGTGGCGCCGGGCGGGCGGCTGGTCTATGCCACCTGCAGCCTGCTGCGGGCCGAGAACGAGGACGTCGCCGAAGCCTTCGAGGCGGCGCACGGCCGCGAGTTCGAACGGCTGCCGGCGGCGGAACTGCTGGCCAAGGCGCATGTCGAAGGGGCGGAGACCCTGGTGGACGGGGATGCACTGCGCCTCTGGCCGCATCGCCACGGGACCGACGGCTTCTTCGCGATGGCCTGGCAGCGCCGTTGAATTGGCGAACGTTGGCCGCAGATGTGGTCAGATTGCCGGGTCTTCCATCCGTAGTTTCCGCGAAGCGGGCGTGAGACCGTCACCTACAATCAAGCGGTCGCCCGCGGTTCGGGCGGGAAGGTTTGCTGGATGGAATTCCTGACGACGGTGCACGACGCACTGGTGCAATGGCTGGCGCATGGCGCCACGCAGGCCACGTGGTGGCAGATGGTGCTCTACACGCTGGCCACGACGCACATCACGATCGCGGCGGTCACCATCTTCCTGCACCGCGCGCAGGCGCATCGGGCGCTGGAACTCGGCCCCGTGCCGTCGCATTTCTTCCGCCTGTGGCTGTGGCTGGGCACCGGCATGGTGACCAAGGAGTGGGTCGCGATCCACCGGAAGCACCACGCCAAGTGCGAGACGGTGGACGACCCGCACAGCCCGGTCACGCGCGGCATCAAGACCGTGCTGCTGACCGGCAGCGAGCTCTACCGCGCCGAGGCCAAGGTGCAGGAGACGCTGGACAAGTACGGCCACAACACGCCGGACGACTGGCTGGAGCGTCACCTCTACAGCCGCTACAGCTGGCAGGGCGTGGGCCTGATGCTGGTGCTGAACCTGGCGCTGTTCGGTGCGGCCGGCGCCGCCGTGTGGGCGGTGCAGATGGCGTGGATCCCGGTCACCGCGGCCGGCATCATCAACGGCCTGGGCCACTGGTGGGGCTACCGCAACTTCGAGGCGGTGGACGCGTCGACCAACATCTCGCCCATCGGCCTGATCATCGGTGGCGAGGAACTGCACAACAACCACCACACCTACCCGACGTCGGCCAAGCTGTCGGTCAAGCCCTACGAGTTCGACATCGGCTGGGGCTACATCCGCCTGATGGAGATGGTGGGCTGGGCCAAGGTGCGCAAGACGCCGCCGAAGCTGGCCATCGGCGAACTGAAGGCCAAGCCCGACGGCAAGACGCTGGAGGCGCTGATCGCCAACCGCTACGAGGTGATGGCGAACTACGCCGCGGGCGTGAAGGCCGCCGTGGCCGCCGAACTGGCCCACCTGAAGGCCCAGGGCGCACAGAACAGCGCGCAGTGGAAGCCCTTGATGGCGGCCAAGGCCTGGCTGCACCGCGACGACGACAAGATCCCGCAGCAGGTCAAGCCGCAGCTGCAGCAGGCCCTGGGTGCCAGCCCGCAGCTGGCCAAGCTGGTGGCCATGCGCGAGGAACTGCGCCAGCTCTGGACGCGCACCAACGTCAGCGCCGAGCAGCTGGTGGCCGACCTGCAGGCCTGGTGCAAGCGGGCGGAGGACAGTGGCATCGCTGCGCTGCAGAACTTCTCGCTGCAGCTGCGCGCGGCGCACGCCTGAGGCGGCGCGTGACCCGCGTCAGGCGGGGCGGATGAACGTCGGAAGGGGCCCGCGGGCCCCTTCTCGTTTCCGGCGCCAGCACAGACGGTGCCCGGTTCCGATCCTGGTCGACACGAACAACGAAAAGGGGCGCCACGGCGCCCCTTCGTCGTTCAGCGATCCCGCAGGATCACTTCAGCTTGGTTTCCTTGTACAGCACGTGCTTGCGCGCCTTCGGGTCGAACTTCAGGAATTCGAGCTTCTCGGGCGTGGTCTTCTTGTTCTTGCTGGTGGTGTAGAAGTGGCCGGTACCGGCCGTGGATTCCAGCTTGATCTTCTCGCGTCCGCCTTTGGTGGCCATGGTGCGCTCCTTCTACCGGTTCAGGCTTCGCCGCGCTTGCGCAGGTCGGCCAGGACGACGTCGATGCCCTTCTTGTCGATCAGGCGCAGGGCCGCGTTCGTGACGCGCAGGCGCACGAAGCGGTTCTCGCTCTCGACCCAGAAACGGCGGTATTGCAGGTTCGGCAGGAACCGGCGCTTGGTCTTGTTGTTGGCGTGGGACACATTGTTCCCGACCATCGGGCGCTTGCCCGTGACTTCACAGACGCGTGACATGGGGTCACTCTTTCCTATGTACAGCCGGCACCGGATCGGCTCACGAACCGGTCGCGATCACGGTGGGTGACGGCTTGACCTCGCCAGGAACGGGTGGCGGTAGCCCGTCGCCGCCCTGAAGCGGCAAAGCCCGCCATTCTAGCACTTACCCTTGCTCGAGGAAGCGCTGGGCGTCCAGCGCCGCCATGCAGCCGGTGCCGGCGCTGGTGATGGCCTGGCGGTAGACATGGTCCTGCACGTCGCCGGCGGCGAACACGCCGGGCACGCTGGTCATGGTGGCGAAGCCGTCGAGCCCGGTCTTGGTGACGATGTAGCCGTCCTTCATCTCCAGCTGGCCCTTGAAGATGTCGGTGTTGGGCTGGTGGCCGATGGCGATGAAGCAGCCCTTGACGGCCAGGTCGCTGGTGCCGCCGTCCTGGGTGGACTTGATGCGCACGCCGGTGACGCCGCTGGCGTCGCCGAGCACCTCGTCCAGCGTCTGGAACAGGTGCAGCCTGATCTTGCCGGCCTCGACCTTGGCCATCACCTTGTCGACCATGATGGCTTCGGCGCGGAACTTGTCGCGGCGGTGGATCAGGTGCACCTCGCTGGCGATGTTGGACAGGTACAGCGCCTCTTCGACGGCGGTGTTGCCGCCGCCGACCACGCACACGGCCTGGTCGCGGTAGAAGAAGCCGTCGCAGGTGGCGCAGCCGCTGACGCCCTTGCCCATGAAGGCCTCTTCGCTGGGCAGGCCCAGGTACTTGGCGCTGGCGCCGGTGGCGATGACCAACGTGTCGCAGGTGTAGCTGCCGCTGTCGCCGGTGAGCGTGAACGGGCGCTTGCTCAGGTCCACGGCATTGATGTGGTCGTAGACGACGTTGGTGTTGAAGCGCTCGGCGTGCTGCTGGAAGCGCTGCATCAGGTCCGGGCCCATCACCCCGGCCACGTCGGCCGGCCAGTTGTCGACCTCGGTGGTCGTCATCAACTGGCCGCCGGTGGCCAGGCCGGTGATCAGCGTGGGCTGCAGGTTCGCACGGGCGGCGTAGACGGCGGCCGTCCAGCCGGCGGGGCCGGAACCGAGGATGAGGACGCGGGCGTGGGGGGTGGTGCTCATGGCGGGCTTGGTGTTCTGAGGGGGCTGGGCGTGGCGCCGTGGCGACGCACCAGCCTAGCTGGGGACGCGCCCGGATGGTGGCAAGCCACGCTATGGGCACAATAGGCCGATTTTAGGCTGGCTGTTCCGTGCCACGTTTCACGACCGGGCCGGCTACAAACGCACACACAACAACACCGGAGGTTCCCCGCATGTCGATGTTGTCCAACCTGGACCTGATCCGGCGCGTGCCGCTGTTCTCCATGCTGACGGCCGACCAGGCGCAGGCGATTGCCGACAGCGTCAGCAAGCGGCGCTTCCGCCGTGGCGAGCTGGTGGTGGAGCAGGGGCGCAAGAGCAATGCGCTGTTCATCCTGCTCAACGGCCGGGCGCGGGTGCTGACCTCCGATTCGCGCGGCCGGGAGGTCATCCTCGCGGTGCTGGAGTCGGGCGACTACGTCGGCGAGATGAGCCTCATCGACAACGAGCCCCACAGCGCCACCGTGCGCGCCGAGATCCAGACCGACATGCTGGTGTTGCAGCGTGCCGACTTCCAGCGCTGCCTGCCGGAACACTCCAGCCTCTCGTACGCCATCCTGCGCGGGCTGGTGCGCCGGCTGCGCAACGCCGACCGCCAGATCGAGAGCCTGGCGCTGCTGGACGTCTACGGCCGCGTCGCCCGCACGCTGCTGGACATGGCCGAGACCGACGCCGAAGGCGTGCAGATCATCCGCCACAAGGTCAGCCGCCAGGACATGGCCAAGGTGGTTGGCGCCTCGCGCGAGATGGTCAGCCGCGTGATGAAGGACCTCGAGGAGCGCGGCGTCATCGAGACGCAGGAGAACGGCTTCGTGGTCATCAAGGAACGCCTGCAGAACGAGTGATCGCCGCTGGCGCGGCGGGCGGGCGGCTTCGGCCACAATCCCGCGCATGAGTTTTCCCCTTGGTTCGCTCAGCGGCGAAACGCCGGCCCCGGGGGCGCCGGTCGCCTGGCGCCGCCGCCTGTGGCTGGCCGCCGGCGCCGTGCTGTGGCTGCTGGCGCTGCTGGCGATGGTCACGCACGACCCGGCCGACGCGGCCTTCACCACGTCCGGCGACGCCGCGCCGCTTCACAACCTGGCCGGCCGCCTGGGCGCCTGGGCCAGCGACATCGCCTACTTCCTGTTCGGCTTCTCGGCCTGGTGGTGGCTGCCGATCACCGCGCGCAGCTGGCTGTCGGCGCTGGCACGGCATCTGCGCGGCGACGAAGCGGTGCAGCCGCACCCCGGCGTCTGGTTCGGCACCGTACTGCTGCTGGCGGCCAGTTGTGCGCTGGAATGGACGCGCATGTACCACTGGGAAGGTGCCTTGCCCGGCCATGCCGGTGGCGTGCTGGGCTACACGCTGGGCCCGCTGTCGATGACCTGGCTGGGCTTCGCCGGCTCCGGCGTGCTGTGGATCGCCGCCCTGGTGATGGGCAGTGCGCTGGCGCTTCGCTTCTCCTGGCTGCAGGCCGCGGATGCCCTGGGCACCTGGATCGACACCTGGCGCGAGCGCCGCGAGGCACGGGCCGAAGTGGCCGAGGACCAGCGCATCGCCGAGCGGCTGACCAAGGAACGCGAGCAGGTGGCCGAGGAGGTGCGGCTCGACCTGCCCGAGCACCCGCCCATCGTCATCGAGCCACCGGTGCTGGAGGTGCCGAAGTCCGAGCGCGTGGCCAAGGAACGCCAGAAGCCGCTGTTCGTCGAGCTGGCCGACACGAAGCTGCCGCAGGTGGACCTGCTGGACGCCGCCCCCGGCCGCCAGGAGAGCGTGACGCCCGAGACGTTGGAGATGACCAGCCGGCTGATCGAGAAGAAGCTCAAGGATTTCGGCGTCGAGGTGCGCGTGGTCGCGGCCAGCCCCGGCCCGGTGATCACGCGCTACGAGATCGAGCCGGCCACCGGCGTCAAGGGCTCGCAGGTGGTCAACCTGGCCAAGGACCTGGCGCGCAGCCTGTCGCTGATCAGCATCCGCGTCGTCGAGGTCATCCCGGGCAAGAACTACATGGCGCTGGAGCTGCCCAACGCACGCCGGCAGACCATCCGCCTGGCGGAGATCCTGGGCTCGCAGGTCTACAACGACGCGCAGTCCATGCTGACCATGGGCCTGGGCAAGGACATCGTCGGCAACCCGGTGGTGGCCGACCTGGCCAAGATGCCGCACTGCCTGGTGGCCGGCACCACCGGCTCGGGCAAGTCGGTGGGCATCAACGCGATGATCCTCAGCCTGCTCTACAAGGCCGAGGCGCGCGACGTGCGCCTGATCCTCATCGACCCCAAGATGCTGGAGATGAGCGTCTACGAGGGCATCCCGCACCTGCTGGCGCCGGTGGTCACCGACATGAAGCAGGCCGCCAACGCGCTGAACTGGTGCGTCGGCGAGATGGAGCGGCGCTACAAGCTGATGAGCAAGCTCGGCGTGCGCCAGCTCAGCGGCTACAACCGCAAGATCGAGGAGGCCACGGCCCGCGGCGAGACCATCGGCAACCCCTTCAGCCTGACGCCGGAGGAACCCGAGCCGCTGGAGCGCCTGCCGCACATCGTGGTCGTGATCGACGAGCTGGCCGACCTGATGATGGTCGTCGGCAAGAAGATCGAGGAACTCATCGCCCGCCTGGCGCAGAAGGCGCGCGCCGCCGGCATCCACCTGGTGCTGGCGACGCAGCGGCCAAGCGTGGACGTGATCACCGGCCTCATCAAGGCCAACATCCCGACGCGCCTGAGCTTCCAGGTCAGCAGCAAGATCGACAGCCGCACCATCCTCGACCAGATGGGCGCCGAGGCGTTGCTGGGCCAGGGCGACATGCTCTATCTGGCCCCGGGCACCGGCGTGCCGGTGCGCGTGCACGGCGCCTTCGTCAGCGACGACGAGGTGCACCGCGTCGTCGAGTACCTCAAGACCCAGGGCGAGCCGAACTACATCGACGGGATTCTGGAAGGGGGCGTGGAAGGCGAGGGTGACGGCGGCCTGCAGGGCATCGGCGGCGGTGCCGTCGACGGCGAGAGCGACGCCATGTACGACCAGGCCGTGGCGGTGGTGCTGCAGCACCGCAAGGCCAGCATCTCGCTGGTGCAGCGCCACCTGCGCATCGGTTACAACCGCGCCGCGCGGCTGCTGGAGCAGATGGAGAAGAGCGGGTTGGTCGGGTCGATGCAGACCAACGGCAGCCGGGAACTCATCGTGCCCAAGCGGGACGAAGGGGCATGAAACTCCGCCTTGCCCGGCATGTCGCGCTCGCCGCCGTGCTGGCCCTGGCCGCTGGTGTCGCGCAGGCCGATGCCTTGCAGGCGCTGCAGGACTTCGTTCGCACCACGCGCAGCGGCAGCGCCGACTTCACCCAGGTGGTCACGCCGGCCGACGGCACACGCGCCAAGACCTCCAGCGGCCGCTTCGAGTTCGCCCGGCCCGATCGTTTCCGGTTCGATTACGCCAAGCCCTATCCGCAGGCCATCGTCTCCGACGGGCGCACGCTGTGGATTCACGACCCCGACCTGAACCAGGTCACCGTGCGCCGTGTCGACAAGGCCCTGGGTGCCACGCCCGCGGCCCTGCTGGCCGGCGAGGACCTCGCGCGCGACTTCACGCTCGCCACGCAGCCCGACCGCGACGGCCTGGCCTGGGTGCGCGCCACGCCGAAGGCCGCCGACAGCGGCTTCCAGTGGATGGCCGTGGGCTTCAAGGGCAACGACTTGGCCGCGGTGGAGATCCTCGACCGTTTCGGCCAGCGCACGATGCTGACGCTGCAGGGCCTGAAGGCCAACGCCGTGCTGGCGCCAGAGCGCTTCCGTTTCGTGCCGCCGCCCGGCGCCGACGTGCTGGAGCAGTAGCCACCCGTGGACGACCTGTTCGGCGTGGACCCGGCCGAACCCGGCAACCCGGCGGCCGCCGCGCCGGCCGACGCCCCGCTGGCCGAGCGCCTGCGCCCGGCGCAGTTGTCGGACGTGATCGGCCAGCGCCACCTGCTGGCACCGGGCAAGCCGCTGCATGCGGCGCTGGCCGCAGGCCGGTTGCATTCGATGATCCTGTGGGGTCCGCCGGGCGTGGGCAAGACGACGCTGGCACGCCTGGTGGCCCAGGCCAGCGACGCGCAGTTCATCGTGCTCAGCGCCGTGCTGGCCGGCGTGAAGGAGATCCGCGAGGCCGTGCAGCGCGCCGAGCTGGCGCGCGCCCAGGGCCGGCGCACCGTGGTCTTCGTCGACGAGGTGCACCGCTTCAACAAGGCCCAGCAGGACGCCTTCCTGCCGCACGTCGAATCGGGCCTGTTCCTCTTCATCGGCGCCACCACCGAGAACCCGTCCTTCGAGGTCAACTCGGCGCTGCTGTCGCGGGCCACCGTGCATGTGCTGAAGTCGCTGGAGGCCGACGACCTGGTGCTGCTGCTGGACCGCGCGCGTGCGCTGCTGCAGGCGCCGCCGCTGACCGACGCGGCCCGCACGCGGCTGATCGCCTTCGCCGACGGCGACGCCCGCCGGCTGCTCAACGCCTACGAGAACCTGGTGTCGCTGGCCGGTGAGCGGGCCGAACTCGACGAGCGCCTGCTCGAATCGGCGCTCGGCGAGATGCTGCGCCGCTACGACAAGGGCGGCGACCAGTTCTACGACGCGATCAGCGCCCTGCACAAGAGCGTGCGCGGCAGCGACCCCGACGCCGCGCTGTACTGGCTGGCGCGCATGCTCGACGGCGGTGTGGACCCGCGCTACGTGGCGCGCCGCGTGCTGCGCATGGCCAGCGAGGACATCGGCCTGGCCGACCCGCGCGGCCTGCAACTGGCCCTGCAGGCGGCCGAGGTCTACGAGCGTCTGGGTTCGCCCGAGGGCGAGCTGGCACTGGCGCAGGCGGTCGTCTACCTGGCCGTGGCGCCGAAGTCCAACGCCGTCTACACCGCGTGGAACGCGATGCGGGCCTTCGTGAAACAGGACGGCACCCGCCCGGTGCCGCCGCACCTGCGCAATGCGCCCACGCGGCTGATGAAGGACCTGGGATTCGGCGCCGGCTACCGCTACGCGCACGACGAGTCCGACGGCTACGCGGCTGGCGAGAACTACTGGCCCGAGGGCCTGGCGCCGCAGCGCCTGTACCAGCCGGTGCCGCGTGGGCTGGAACAGCGCATCGCCGAGAAGCTGGCCGACCTGCGCGCCCGCGACGACGAAGCGAACAACCGCGGCTGATCGGCGCCAGCCGCCGACGATTGTTCGGGTGGCGGCGGGAAACTCCCCGCAATCGGCGGCGTGGCGCAAACCTACAATGCGCCCGGCCCGTGCGAGGCCGGCTTCTTGCTACGGGTTCCGTGCGCAAGGTGCGACAACCCGGAGACCCCCCGAATGGACATCTTCATCCAGCAGCTCATCAACGGGCTGGTGCTCGGCAGCATGTACGCCCTGGTGGCCCTGGGCTACACGATGGTGTACGGCATCATCGGCCTCATCAACTTCGCGCACGGCGAGGTGATGATGGTCGGCGCGCTGACCAGCTGGACCGTGATCTCGGTGCTTGCCGCCAGCGGCATGCCCGGCTGGTTGCTGATCCTCATCGGCACGCTGTGCGCCATCGTCGTCTGCTCGGTGCTGAACTTCAGCATCGAGAAGGTGGCCTACCGGCCGCTGCGCAACGCCCCGCGTCTGGCACCGCTGATCACCGCCATGGGCATGAGCCTGATGCTGCAGACGCTGGCGATGATCATCTGGAAGCCCAACCCCAAGCCGTATCCGCTGCTGCTGCCCACGGAGCCCATCGAGATCGCCGGTGCGGTGATCAGCGTCACGCAGGTGCTGATCCTGGCCACCACCGCCATCGTGCTGGCCGGGCTGAGCTACATGGTCAGCCGCACCAAGCTGGGCCGCGCGATGCGCGCCACTGCCGAGAACCCGCGCGTGGCCGCGCTGATGGGCGTGCGGCCGGACATGGTGATCTCCGCCACCTTCGTCATCGGCGCGGCGCTGGCCGCCGTGGCGGGCGTCATGTGGGCCGCCAACTACGGCACCGTGCAGCACAGCATGGGTTTCCTGCCCGGCCTGAAGGCCTTCACGGCGGCGGTACTGGGCGGCATCGGCAACCTGCCGGGCGCGGTGGTGGGTGCCCTGCTACTGGGCCTGGTGGAAGTGTTTGGCGCCGGCTACCTGGGCCCGCTGACCGGTGGCGTGCTGGGCAGCCACTACGCCGACATCTTCGCCTTCGTGGCGCTGATCCTGGTGCTCACGCTGCGGCCCTCGGGCCTGCTGGGCGAGCGCGTGGCCGACCGCGCCTGAGGGAGCCATTATGCTGAAGAACAACAAGCTGGCCGTCTTCTTCATCGCCGCGATCGCGCTGATCGCGCTGCCGCTGTTCGTGCAGCAGCTCGGTGCCGGCCCGGTGCGCATCATGGCGCTGGCACTGCTGTACGTGCTGCTGGCGCTGGGCCTGAACATCGTGGTCGGCTACGCCGGCCTGCTGGACCTGGGCTACGTGGCCTTCTACGCCGTGGGCGCCTACATGTTCGCGCTGATGGCCAGCCCGCACCTGTTCGAGACCTTCCCGTGGATCGCGCAGCTGCTGCCCAACGGCCTGCACACGCCGATCTGGATCATCGTGCCGCTGGCGGCCTTCCTCGCCGCCATCGCCGGCGTGCTGCTGGGCACGCCGGTGCTCAAGCTGCGCGGCGACTACCTGGCCATCGTCACGCTGGGCTTCGGCGAGATCATCCGCGTGTTCATGAACAACCTGGAGCACCCGGTCAACATCACCAACGGCCCCCGCGGCCTGGACCGCATCGACTCGATGCGCATCTTCGGCTTCGACTTCGGCAAGGGCATCGAGATCGGCGGCTTCGCGATCCCGTCGGTGACGCTGTACTACTACCTGTTCCTCGTGCTCGTGGTGGTCAGCGTGGTCATCTGCCACCGGCTGGAGGTCTCGCGCATCGGCCGCGCCTGGATGGCGATCCGCGAGGACGAGATCGCGGCCAAGGCCATGGGCATCAACACGCGCAACATGAAGCTGCTGGCCTTCGGCATGGGCGCCACCTTCGGCGGCGTGTCGGGCGCGATGTTCGCGGCCTTCCAGGGTTTCGTCTCGCCGGAGTCGTTCAGCCTGATGGAGAGCATCATGATCGTGGCCATGGTGGTGCTCGGTGGCATCGGCCACCTGCCCGGCGTCATCCTCGGCGCGGTGCTGCTGGCGGCGCTGCCGGAGATCCTGCGCTACGTGGCCGGCCCGCTGCAGCAGATGACCGACGGCCGGCTGGACGCCGCCATCCTGCGCCAACTGCTGATCGCCACTGCGATGATCACCATCATGCTGCTGCGCCCGCGCGGCCTGTGGCCCAGCCCCGAGCACGGCAAGGCCGCGCCCACGCCCACCCGCTGAGGACGGAGACCGACCATGAGCGACACCGTGCTTCGCGTCCAGGGCGTCAGCAAGCGTTTCGGGGGTCTGCAGGCCCTGTCCGACGTCGGCATCACCATCCGTCAGGGTCAGGTCTACGGCCTGATCGGCCCCAACGGCGCCGGCAAGACGACCTTCTTCAACGTCATCACCGGCCTCTACACGCCCGACAGCGGCAGCTTCGAGCTCGGCGGCACGCCGTACCGGCCCGAGGCCGTGCACCAGGTGGCCAAGCAGGGCATCGCGCGCACCTTCCAGAACATTCGCCTGTTCGCCGAGATGACGGCGCTGGAGAACGTGATGGTGGGCCGCCACGTGCGCACCCATTCCGGCCTGGTGGGCGCGATCTTCCGCACCGCGTCGTTCAAGGCCGAGGAGGCCGCGATCACGCAGCGGGCGCAGGAACTGCTGGACTACGTGGGCATCGGCCACTACGCCGAGTACAAGGCGCGCACGCTGAGCTATGGCGACCAGCGCCGCCTCGAGATCGCCCGCGCCCTGGCCACCGACCCCAAGCTGATCGCGCTGGACGAACCCGCCGCCGGCATGAACGCCACCGAGAAGGTGGTGCTGCGCGAACTGATCGACCGCATCCGCAACGACGGCCGCACCATCCTGCTCATCGAGCACGACGTGAAGCTGGTCATGGGCCTGTGCGACCGGGTGACCGTGCTCGACTACGGCAAGGCGATCGCCGAGGGCACGCCGGCGGAGGTGCAGCGCAACGAACAGGTGATCGAGGCCTACCTCGGCGCCGGACACAAGGCAACGGCATGACGACAACGCTGCTCAAGGTCACCGGCCTGAAGGTCGCCTACGGCGGCATCCAGGCCGTCAAGGGCGTGGACTTCGAGGTCCGCGAGGGCGAGCTCGTCAGCCTGATCGGCGCCAACGGCGCCGGCAAGACGACGACGCTCAAGGCCATCACCGGCGTGCAGCCGGTGGCCGCCGGCGAGATCGAGTACCTGGGCCAGGCCATCCGCGGCCGCGGCGCGTGGGATCTCGTCAAGCAGGGCCTGGTGATGGTGCCCGAGGGCCGCGGCGTCTTCGCGCGCATGACCATTGTCGAGAACCTGCAGATGGGCGCCTACACGCGCACCGACACCAGCGAGCTCGACGCGGACATCGACAAGGTCTTCGCGATCTTCCCGCGCCTGAAGGAGAGGGCCAAGCAACTGGCCGGCACGATGTCCGGCGGCGAGCAGCAGATGCTGGCCATGGGCCGTGCGCTGATGGCGCGCCCCAAGGTGCTGCTGCTGGACGAGCCGTCGATGGGCCTGTCGCCGATCATGGTCGACAAGATCTTCGAGGTCGTCAACGACATCCACCAGCGCGGCACCACCGTGATGCTGGTGGAACAGAACGCCAGCCGCGCGCTGGCGCTGGCCAACCGCGGCTACGTGATGGACTCGGGCGAGGTCACGATGAGCGGCGACGCGAAGGCGCTGCTCAACGACCCGAAGGTGCGCGCCGCCTACCTGGGCGAGTGAGTCGGCGGTGACGCCGGGGTGTCAGCCGAGCGGCTGCAACAGCAGCCGCTCGATGTACGACGACCGTTCCTGCCGCTGAGCTTCGCTGCCCTGCGGGGACAGCAGCGAGGCCGCCACCTCGTAGCTGTAGAGCAGCTGCGCGCGCGCTCGCGCTTCCGCGATGCCGAACCCCAGCGCCGAGAACACCTGCGCGATGTAGCCGATGCGCGCCGTGTCGGACTCGTCGACGAAGGCGCGGGCCATGGCGTCCCGGCGGGCCCAGGCGCGGATGGCCAGCTCGATGCGCGCCGCACGCACGGCACTGCGGCCACGGAAGGGCAGGGACAGCAGGTCCCGCAGCTGCTCGTGTGGGTCGTCGTGGGCGCGCTCCAGGCGCGCCGTCAACTGTTCGGTGGCGCGCGCGCGCCAGGCCTGCAACACCGACCGCAGCAGGTCCTCCCGGTCCTTGAAGTGCCAGTAGAAGCTGCCGCGCGTGACGTTCAGCTGCCTGGCCAGCACGTCCACCCGCACATGGTCGATGCCCTGGTCCACCAGCACCTCGGTGGCGGCCTCCGTCCAGCGCTCGGGGGTCAGGGCGGTGCGGGCGCGGTCGATGTCGGTGGGCATTGGCCAGAGCATGTCGCCATGCAGTGATGTATGGATCCAGGGGAAACCCGGATTCTCATGCAGGAAAGTGCGTCTACGATGCCGAGCCAAACACATACACATGTGTATGGACTGGTGGTGGAGACCCGCATGACCGGCAGCTTCCTCGACGATCCGGCGCTCATCGCGCCACCGCGCACGGTGCGCATTCCGTTCGACGACGGCAGCTTCGTGCTGCGTTCGCCCGAGCCGCTGAAGCCCTATGCCCGCTGCATCGGCGAATGGCTGGACCACTGGGCGGCCGAGACGCCGGATGCGCCGGCCTTCAGCGAGCGCGCGGCCGACGGCGGTTGGCGGAGCCTGACCTGGCGCCAGGCGCGCGAGCAGGTGGGCCGGGTGGCGCAGAGCCTGCTGGGCCTGAAGCTGTTGCCGCAGGCGCCGGTGGTGGTGCTGTCGGACAACGCCATCGACCACCTGCTGCTGATGCTGGCGGCCATGCACGTCGGCCGCGCGGTCTGCACCGTCTCCAGCGCCTACTGCCGGCTCACGAAGGACCACACCAAGATCCACGGCATCCTGAACACGCTGGGCCCGGCGCTGGTGTACGCGTCCGACGCCAAGGTCTACGGCCCGGCCATCGCCAGCGCGGGCCTGCACGCCGTCACCGTCTTCAGCCAGGGCGCGAAGGACTTCCCCGGTGCACTGGGCTTCGACAGCCTGCTGCGAACCGCCGAAGGGCCGGCCGTGCAGGCGGCGTTCGAGACCATCACGCCCGACACGCACGCCAAGTACCTGCTGACCTCCGGCTCCACCGGGCACCCCAAGGTGGTGATCAACACCCACCGCATGCTGTGCGCCAACCAGCAGATGATCGCCCAGGCCTGGCGCTTCCTGGACACCGAGAAACCGGTGCTGGTGGACTGGCTGCCGTGGAGCCACACCTTCGGCGGCAACCACAACCTGAACATGGTGCTGCGCAACGGTGGCCACCTCGTCATCGACGAGGGGCGTCCGGCGCCGGGCCTGATCGAGACGTCGGCCCGCAACCTGGCCGAGATCCAGCCCACGATCTACTTCAACGTGCCGCGTGGCCTGGACCTGCTGCTGCCGATCCTGGAGGCAGACGACGCGATGGCCCGCCGCTTCTTCGAACGGTTGCGCGTGGTGTTCTACGCCGGTGCCGCGCTGCCGCAGGCCACCTGGGACCGGCTGCAGGCGCTGGCGCGCAGGATCCGCGGGTCCGAGGTCTGGCTGACCACGTCCTGGGGCTCGACCGAGACCTCGCCGGCCATCACCAGCGCGCACTGGCGGCTGGAGAAGGCCGGCGTCATCGGCCTGCCGCTGCCGGGCACCGAGCTGAAGTTCATTCCGAACAGGGGCAAGCTCGAGATGCGCGTGCGCGGCGTGAACATCTTCCCCGGCTACCGCGATGCGCCGGAACTCACCGCCAAGGCCTTCGACGCCGAGGGCTACTACTGCATCGGCGACGCTGGCCTGCTCGCCAACGAGGCGCATCCGGAGCGGGGTGTCGTCTTCAACGGCCGCGTGGCCGAGGACTTCAAGCTCACCACCGGCACCTGGGTCAGCGTCGGCACGCTGCGCGTGCGGGTGGTCTCCGCGCTGGCACCCTACGCGCAGGACGTGGTGATCACCGGGCACGACCGCGACGAGGTGGGCGTGCTGGTGTTCCCGTCCCCTGCGGCGGCGCAACTGTCGCCCGACGCGCTGGCCGACGCGGTGGCCACCGCACTGCGCGGCGTGAAGGCCGGTGGCGGTGGCTCGTCGCAGGTGCCCACGCGCGCCCTGATCCTGGCCGAGCCGCCCAGCACCGATGCCGGCGAGATCACCGACAAGGGCTACATCAACCAGCGCGCCGTGCTGGCCCGGCGTGCCGAACAGGTCCAGCAGCTCTACGCCGGTGGCCCCGGCGTCATCCGCCCATGAACGTCACGTACGACCTGCTGAGCGTCAGCGTCGACGCCGGCATCGCCCACCTGCGGCTGAACCGGCCGAGCAAGCGCAACGCCATCAACAACACCCTGGTGCGCGAGCTGCAGACCGCCTTCGTCAACCTCCCGGACGACGCCCGCGTGGCCGTGATCAGCGGCGAGGGCGAGCACTTCTGCGCGGGGCTGGACCTCTCGGAGGTCACCGAACAGAGCGTGGCCGAGGGCATCCACCACTCGCGCGGCTGGCATGCCGCGTTCGACCAGATCCAGTACGGCCGCGTGCCGGTGATTGCCGTGCTGCATGGCGCGGTGGTCGGCGGCGGGCTGGAACTGGCCGCCACCGCCCACCTGCGCGTGGCCGAACCCAGCACCTTCTACGGGTTGCCGGAAGGCCAGCGCGGCATCTTCGTCGGCGGCAGCGGTTCGGTGCGCATCCCGCGCCTGATGGGCGTGGCGCGCATGACCGACATGATGCTCACCGGCCGGGTGTTCGACGCCGCCGAGGGGCAGGCCGCCGGTCTGTCGAACTACCTGGTGGGCGAGGGTGAAGGCCTCGCCAAGGCGATGGCGCTGGCCGCACGCATCGCCAGCAACGCGCCGCTGTCCAACTACGCCATCGTGCAGGCGCTGCCGCGCATCGCCGAGATGGCGCCGGCCGAGGGCCTGTTCGTCGAGAGCCTGATGTCCGCCATTGCGCAGGGCGACGACGCGGCCAAGCAGCGCGTGCGCGATTTCCTGGAAAAACGCGCGGGCAAGGTGGGGAAATCGTCATGAGCCGAGGCCTGTACCAATCCTTCGACGACGTCTGGATGCTCGACGGCGTGCGCACGCCGATGGTCGACTACTGCGGCGCCTTCGCCGACGCGAACCCGATCGACCTGGGCATCAAGGCGGCCAAGGCGGTGCTGGCGCGCAGCGGCGTGGCAGCAAGCGACATCGACTCCGTGATCGCCGGCAACATGGCGCCCGGCGGCTTCGACCAGTTCTACGTGCCGCGCCACATCGGCCTGTACGCCGGCGTCCCGGTGGACGTGCCGGCCATCATGGTGCAGCGCATCTGCGGCACCGGCTTCGAACTGTTCCGCCAGGCCGCCGAGCAGATCGGCGCCGGCGCCGTGCAGCGCGCGCTGGTGGTGGGCACCGAGTCGATGACACGCAACCCCATCGCGGCCTTCGAGCACCGGCAGGGCTTCAAGCTGGGCCAGATGCCGCAGTTCCGCGACTACATGTGGGAGGCGCTGACCGACCCGGCCGCGGCCATCTCGATGATCCAGACCGCCGAGAACCTGGCGAAGAAGTACGGCATCACGCGCACCGACGTCGACGCCTTTGCGTCGATGTCCTTCGCACGCGCCGTGGCGGCGCAGGAGAGCGGCTTCCTGGCTGGCGAGATCGTGCCGGTGGAGAACGAGACCTTCTCGCTCGAGGGCTACAAGCCGCGCCGGCTGAAGCTGGCCGGCAGGGCGCCCGTGGCCGACCGCGACACCCATCCGCGCCTGTCGCCTCCGGAGGTGCTGGCCAAGCTGCGCGCCGTGTTCGACGGTGGCGTGCAGACCGGTGGCAACAGCTCGGCACTGACCGATGCAGCCGCGGCGGCCGTCGTGGCCTCCGGCGACGCCATGCGCGCCTGGGGTGGCAGGCCGCTGGGCCGCATCGCCGCCGCGGCTGCCGTCGGCGTGCCGCCCGAGATCATGGGCATCGGGCCGGCACCGGCGATCCGCTTGCTGTTGGAACGCAGCGGCCTGCAGCTGTCCCACATTGCCCGCTTCGAGATCAACGAGGCGCAGGGCGCACAGACGCTGGCCGTGCAGCGCGAACTCGGCCTGGACCTGGACAAGCTCAACGTGCACGGCGGTGCCATCGCGCTGGGGCATCCGCTGGCGGCCACCGGTGTGCGCCTGACGGTCACCGTCGCGCGCCAGCTGAAGGAAATCGGTGCCCGCTGGGGCGTATCGTCCGCCTGCGTCGGCGGCGGCCAGGGCATCGCGTTGCTGGTCGAGAACCCCGACGCGCGCTGACATTGAGGAGAACACGAGCATGAAGATCGAAGGACAGGTGGCCCTGGTCACCGGCGGCGGCAGCGGCCTGGGTGCCGCGACGGCGGTGGCGCTGGCGCAGGCCGGCGCCAAGGTGGCGGTGCTGGACGTGGGCGCCGACAAGGCGCAGGCCGTGGCGCAGCAGATCGGCGGCCTGGCGCTGGCCGGCGACATCACCGACACCGCCAGCGTCGAGGCGGCGCTGGACGCGGTCGAGAAGGCCTGGGGCACGCCACGCATCGTGATGAACATCGCCGGCATCGGCACCGCCAAGCGCGTGCTCAACCGCGATGGCACGCCCAGCCCGCTGGAGGGCTTCGAGCGCGTGATCCGCGTCAACCTGCTGGGCACCTACAACGTGCTGCGGCTGGCGGCGGCGCGCATCGCGAAGCTGGACCCGCTGGAGGACGGCGAGCGTGGCGTGATGCTGATGACGGCCTCGGTGGCCGCCTACGACGGCCAGGTGGGCCAGCAGGCGTATTCGGCCAGCAAGGGCGGCATCGTCGGCATGACGCTGCCGCTGGCGCGCGACCTGGCGCAGTTCGGCATCCGCGTGGCCACCATCGCCCCGGGGCTGTTCTCGACGCCGCTGATGAAGGAACTGCCGGAGGAGGTGCAGGCCTCGCTGGCGAATTCGATCCCGTTCCCGAAGCGGCTGGGCCACCCGGAGGAGTTCGCGGCGCTGGCCGCGCACATCGTGACCAACACCCACCTCAACGGCGAGGTGATCCGCCTGGATGGCGCCTTGCGCATGGCCCCTCGCTGAGCACGCTGCGATGAGCAAATCGAACATCCACCGCGTCACCATCCGCTTCGGCGACTGCGACCCGGCTGGCATCGTCTTCTTCCCCAACTTCCTGAAGTGGATGGACGAAGCCTCGCTGGCCTTCTTCATGGCCCAGGGCGTGCCGCCGTGGCGGGTGCTGGAGAAGCAGCGCGGCATCGTCGGCACGCCGCTGCTGGAGATCCAGACGAAGTTCGTCAAGAGCGCCACCTACGGCGAGACCATCGAGGTGCACACCACGGTGGAGGAATGGAACGCCAAGACCTTCAGGCACCGCCACGTGGTCAAGCGCGGCGACGACCTGATCTGCGAAGGCACCGAACTGCGTGTCTTCGTGCAGCGCGACGCCGAGAACCGCGACCGCCTGCGCTCGATCCCGATTCCCGAGGACATCAAGGCGCTGTGCCAGTGAGCCTCATTCACCCCCGAGGAGACAACCCTGTGAACCTGCTGAAGAAGACCCTGGTCGCCGCGGCGGCCCTGATGGCGACCACCGCCTTCGCCGACGTGAACATCGGCGTGACCCTGTCGCTCACCGGCCCGGCCTCGGGCCTGGGCATCCCGGTGGGCAACCAGTTCAAGCTGTTCCCCAAGGAGATCGCCGGCGAGAAGATCAACCTGATCGTGCTCGACGACGCGTCCGACCCGGGCAAGGGCGTGACCAACGCGCGCCGCTTCGTCACCGACGACAAGGTCGACATCCTGTTCGGCGGCTCGATCACCGTGGTCTCGGCCGCGGTAGCGCCGGTGGCGCTGGAGAGCAAGACGCCGCAGCTGTCGATCGCACCAGTCGGCGTGCCGCCGGACCAGGAGCGCTGGGTCTACCGCCTGCCGCAGGGCGCCAACGTGATGGCCTTCCCCATCATCGAGCACATGAAGAAGAACGGCGTGAAGACGCTGGGCTTCCTGGGCTACAACGATGGCTACGGCGAACTCTGGCTCAAGCAGATGAATGCCGACCTCGGCGCCGCGGGCATCAAGCTCGTGGCCACCGAGCGCTTTGCCCGCACCGACACCAGCGTCACGCCGCAGGCGCTGAAGCTGGTCTCGGCCAATCCGGACGCCATCCTCGTCGTCGCTTCGGGTTCCGGCGCCGCGATGCCACACAAGGGCCTGATCGAGCGAGGCTACAAGGGCAAGGTCTACCAGACGCACGCCGCGGCCACGCCTGACCTGGTGCGGATCGGCGGCAAGGACGTCGAAGGCGGCTACGTGGTCAGCGGCCCGGCCGTGGTGGCCGAGCAGCTGCCGGACAACCACCCGTCCAAGGCGGTGGCAGTGGACTTCGTGACGAAGTTCGAGGCCGCCTACGGCGCAGGCTCGCGCAACCAGTTCGCAGGCCACGCCTACGACGCGCAGATCGTGATGGAGAAGGTGCTGCCGGTGGCGCTGAAGAAGGCCAAGCCGGGCACGCCGGAGTTCCGTGCCGCGCTGCGTGACGCCATCGAGACCATGGGCCGCACGATCTTCTCGCATGGCGTGATGAACTGGACCGCCACCGACCACTGGGGCTACACCAACGAGACGGGCGTGCTGCTGCAGGTCAAGGGCGGCAAGTTCGTCGTTGTGCAGTAAGGCCACGGGCAGCGCACGATGGACGCGACGATCGCCAGCATCCTGGCCCTGGACGGCCTGACCAACGGCGCCATCTACGCGCTGCTGGCCCTGGCCACGGTGCTGGTGTTCGCCGTCACGCGGGTGATCTTCATCCCGCAGGGCGAGTTCGTCGCCTTCGGGGCGCTGACCCTGGCGCTGCTGCAGACCGGGCAGGTGCCGGGCACCGTGTGGTTCCTGCTGGTGCTGGTGGCGGCCGTGGTGCTGCAGGACCTGGCCACCGGCCTGCGCCACGGCCAGCCGCCGGGCCGGCTGGTGCTGCAGGCGCTGCGCACGCTGGCCTACCCGGTGGCCGTCAGCGCGCTGACCTGGTGGGTGGCGCCGATGCAGCTGCCGCTGCTGGCGCAGGCCGCGCTGACGGTGGCGCTGGTCACGCCCTTCGGTGCGCTGCTGTACCGGCTGGCCTACGAATCGCTGGCCGACGCCACGGTGCTGGTGCTGCTGATCGTCTCGGTCGGCATGCACTTCGCGCTCGTCGGTCTGGGCCTGTTCTTCTTCGGCGCCGAAGGTTTCCGCAACCCGAGCTTCTGGGACGAGCGCTTTTCGCTCGGCGCGCTGACGCTGTCGGGGCAGACGGTGATCATCTTCGCCGCCTCGCTGGCGCTCATCGGCAGCCTGTGGCTGTTCTTCGAGAAGAGCCTGACGGGCAAGGCGCTGCGCGCCACCGCGGTCAACCGGCTGGGCGCGCGGCTGATGGGCATCTCCAGCAGCAGCGCCGGCCGGCTGTCGTTCACGATGGCGGCCTTCATCGGCGCGCTGTCGGGCCTGCTGATCGGGCCCACCACCACGGTGTTCTACGACAGCGGCTTCCTCATCGGCCTCAAGGGCTTTGTCGCCGCCGTCTTCGCCGGCCTGGCCAGCTACCCGCTGGCGATGGTGGGTGCGCTGGGCGTGGGGCTGCTGGAGGCCTTCGGCAGCTTCTGGTCCAGCCCGTACAAGGAAGTGATCGTGTTCTCGGCCATCCTGCCGATCCTGCTGTGGCGCAGCCTGCGCGACCCGCACGGCGAGGAACACTAGCCATGCACCGCTGGATGTTCCCCGCCTTCGCGGCGGTCATGATGCTGTTGCCGCTGGCCCCGGTGCCGGATTTCTGGATCACGCAGAGCATCTACATCGGTCTGTATGCGCTGGTGGCGCTGGGCCTGGTGCTGCTCACCGGCGTGGCCGGGCTCACGTCCTTCGGCCAGGCGGCCTTCGTCGGCATCGGCGGTTATGCCGCTGCCTACCTGGCCACGCAGACAGGCCTGCCACCGCTGGTGACGCTGGCCGTGGGCGTGGCGCTGGCCGTGCTGACGGCGCTGCTGCTGGGCGCGCTGACGCTGCGCATGTCCGGCCACTACCTGCCGCTGGCCACCATCGCCTGGGGCCTGGCACTGAACTACGCCATGGCCAACACCGAGGCCCTGGGCAAGTACGACGGCCTGCTCGGCATCCCGGCGATGAGCTTCTTCGGCGTGGACCTGGGCACCGGGCGCGGCCTGCACCCGCTGGTCTGGGCCATCGCGCTGCTGGCGGCGCTGGGCGTGATCCGCCTGTTGGACTCGCGGCCCGGGCGGGCCATCCGCGCGCTCAAGCACGGCTCCACGATGGCCGAGGCCATGGGCATCTCCACCTTCCGCTACAAGCTCACCGCCTTCGTGCTCGCCGCGGTGCTCGCGGCGGTGTCGGGCTGGCTGTTCGCGCACTTCCAGCGCAGCGTGAGCCCGACCCCCTTCGGCATCAACAAGGGCATCGAGTACCTGTTCATGGCGGTGCTCGGCGGGGTGGGGCACGTCTGGGGCGCTTTCCTGGGCTCGGCCATCGTGCGCCTGGTGGAGGACGAACTGCAGGTGCTGCTGCCGCAGCTGCTGGGCACCAGCGGCAGCTTCGAGACCATCGTCTTCGGCATCGTGCTGGTGGTGGTGCTGAAGTTTGCGCCAGAAGGGCTGTGGAGCTTCTTCGCGCGCTGGGCGCCGGCGGTCACCCGGCCGCGTGACTGGGCCGATGCGACCCCGCTGCCGCAGCGCCAGCGGCCGGCGGCCGGCGAGCGGCTGCTCGAGGTGGACGCCGTGCGCAAGCAGTTCGGCGGGCTGGTGGCGGTCAACGACGTGAGCTTTGCGGTGGATGCCGGCCAGATCGTGGCGTTGATCGGCCCCAACGGCGCCGGCAAGTCCACCACCTTCAACCTCGTCACCGGCGTGCTGCCGCTGACGGCAGGCGCGGTGCGCTGGCGCAGCCGGGCCATCGGCGGGATGCCGTCGCGCGCCATCGCGCGGCTGGGCATCTCGCGCACCTTCCAGCACGTGAAGATGATCCCGGAGATGACGGTGCTGGAGAACGTGGCCCTGGGCGGCTACGGCCGCACGAAGTCCGGCGTGCTGCAGGCCATGCTGCGCCTGGACCGTGGCGAGGAGCGTCGCCTGTTCGCCGAGGCCGAGCGCCAGCTGGCGCGTATCGGCATGGCCGCACAGATGCACGAGCTGGCCGGCAACCTGGCGCTGGGGCCGCAGCGGCTGATGGAGATCGCCCGCGCGCTGGCCACCGACCCGGCGCTGCTGCTGCTGGACGAGCCCGCGGCGGGCCTGCGCCACCACGAGAAGCAGGCCCTGGCCGAGGTGCTGCGCCAGCTCAAGGCCGAGGGCATGAGCCTGCTGCTGGTGGAGCACGACATGGACTTCGTGATGGGCCTCGCGGACCGCGTGGTGGTGATGGAGTTCGGCACCAAGCTGATCGAGGGCACGCCGGCCGAGGTGCAGGCCAGCCCCGAAGTCCGTGCTGCCTACCTGGGGACGGAACACTGATGGCACGGCTCCTCGACGTCAGCGACCTGCACGCCGGCTATGGCCGTGCCGAGGTGCTGACCGGCCTGAACTTCCACCTGGACGAGCGCCAGGTCATCAGCGTCATCGGCCCGAACGGCGCCGGCAAGTCCACCACGCTGGCCGCACTGATGGGCATCCTGCCGTCGCGCGGGCGCATCGTGTTCGACGGGCAGGACCTGGCCGGCAGCACGCTCGAGGACCGCGTGATGCTCGGCCTGGCCCTGGTGCCCGAGAAGCGCGAGCTCTTCGGCACCATGCCGGTGGAGGACAACCTGGTGCTCGGCGGCTACCGCGCGATGAAGCAGAAGGTGCCGCACTGGAAGCGCGAGATCGAGCGCGTGTACACGCTCTTTCCACGGCTCAAGGAGCGGCGGGCGCAACTGGCCGGCACGCTGTCGGGTGGCGAGCGCCAGATGCTGGCCGTGGGCCGGGCGCTGATGTCGGCGCCGCGCCTGCTGATGCTCGACGAGCCCAGCCTGGGCCTGGCGCCACTGATCGTGCGCGACATCTTCGCCACCATCGAGCGCCTGCGCGCCGACGGCACCAGCATCCTGCTCATCGAGCAGAACGCGCGCGCCGCGCTGGCCGTGTCCGACCACGGCTACGTGCTGGAGACCGGCAGCATCGTGCTCGAAGGCCCGGCGCAGCAGCTGGCGGCCGATACGCGCGTCATCGACACCTACCTCGGCAGCCAGAAGTCCTGAGTCCCTCATGAGCCTGTTTTCCTACGCCGCCCCGCTGGACGAGATGCGTTTCGTGATAGAGCGCGTGCTGAAGGCGCCCGCGCAGTGGGCCGCCATCCCCGCCTTCGCCGATCTGGACGCCGACACCGCCACCGAAGTGCTGACCCAGGCGGCGCGCTTCACCAGCGACGTCCTGCAGCCGCTCAACGGCCCCGGCGACCGCCAGGGCTGCCGCATCGTGCAGGGGCGCGTGAAGACACCCGATGGGTTCCCCGCCGCCTGGCAGCAGTTCGTCGACGGCGGCTGGCCGGCGCTGGCCTGCGACCCGGACTGGGGTGGTCAGGGGCTGCCGCAACTGCTCAACGCCGCGCTGTTCGAGATGCTGGTGGCCGCCAACCACGGCTGGACCATGTACCCCGGCCTGCTGCACGGTGCCTACGAGACGATCAAGGCGCATGGCAGTGATGATCTGAAGCAGCGCTACCTGCCCAAGCTCGTTAGCGGCGAGTGGCTGGCCGCGATGGGCCTGACCGAGCCGCAGGCCGGCAGCGACCTGGGCCTCGTGCGCACCAAGGCCGAGCCCCGGGCCGACGGCAGCCTGGCCGTCACCGGCGGCAAGATCTTCATCTCCGGCGGCGACCACGACCTCACCGACAACATCGTGCATCTGGTGCTGTGCCGCCTGCCCGATGCTCCGGCGGGTACCAAGGGCCTGTCGCTGGCGCTGGTGCCCACCGTGCTGCCCGACGGCACGCGCAACACGATGGCCGCCGACGGCCTCGAGCACAAGATGGGCATCCACAGCAGCGCCACCTGCGTGATGCGCTACGAGGGTGCCACCGGCTGGCTGGTGGGCGAGCCGCACCGCGGCCTGCCGGCGATGTTCCTGATGATGAACGCGGCCCGCCTGCACGTGGCGCTGCAGGGCCTGGGCCACCTGGACATGGCCACGCAGAACGCCGAGCGCTACGCCGCCGAGCGCGTGCAGTTCAAGGGGCCGATCGCGCGACAGCCGGCGATGCAGCGCACGCTGGGCCGGCTGCGCGCCGTGTCCGACGGCCTGCGCGTGGTGATGTACCGGGCCGCGATGCGGCTGGACGAAGCGGAACACCATCCCGACGCCGCGGTGCGCGAAGCCGCGGCCGCCGAAGCTTCGATCCTCACGCCGGTGCTCAAGGCCTTCGGCACCCAGCAGGGCTTCCAGGGCGCCAGCGACGCGTTGCAGGTCTGGGGTGGCTACGGCTACGTGGCCGAGTACGGCATCGAGCAGACGGTGCGCGACGCGCGCATCGCGATGATCTACGAGGGCACCAACGAGATCCAGGCCATCGATCTGGTGCAGCGCAAGCTGCTGGGGGGGGCGGCGCCGGCCTTCGAGCGGCTGCTCGACGGCTTGCTCGCGGACGCCGACGACAGTGAGGCCGGCAGGGCCCTGCGTGCGCAGGCGACGATGGCGCGCGAGACCCTGGCTGCCGTCCGCAGCGCCGCTGGCGGCAACGCCGAGGCGCCGCTGCGTGCCGCCGACGACGTGCTGGCCGGCGTGGGCCATTTGTTGCTGGCCTGGGCGTGGATGGCGATCCTGCAGGCGGCGCCGGACGAGGTCACGCGCCGGTCGGTGGTCCAGGCGGGCCTGCTCCACAGCACGCCCGAGGCCGAGATGCACTGGCGGCGCGCGCAGCGCGCGCTGGCAACGGTCTGCGCCTGACGGCGCTGCCCGGCCCTCAGGCGCCCGACCAGAGATCCTGCGCGCGGGCGTAGGCGGCATCGCCGCACCGGCGGCCCAGGTCCAGCCCGACGACGTTGCCTTCGTAGAAGTGGATGCCGCCGTACAGGCGCGATTCACCGGCCTCCTGCGCCGCGGCGGTGAAGGTGGGCCACGACATCACGATGCCGCCCACCTGTTCGCTGGGCTCGGCACGCAACGGCCCGGGCTGCGTGTAGCTGGCGCCGAAGACGTCGCTGCCGGTGAAGCGCCTGAGCACCACGGCCGCGGCCATCGAGAACGCGCTGTGGCCCGAGGTGAACTCGGCAAAGGGCGGCGTCGGGAAGTTGTCGGCCTGGAAGGGCCGCCACGATTCACCGAGGATGGACTGCGTGCCCAGGCCCGGTCCGCCCCAGGCCTGCACGCGCTTGCCGCGGAACAGGTGCCGGATGGCGGTGACCGGGCGCACGTAGTCGTAGAACCGCTTGCAGTCCCAGGTGGCGATGCTGGCGTCCATGATCGCATTGGCCAGCGCGAAGTACAGCTTCACCGCGGCCGACAGGTCCAGCCCGTCGCGCTGCACGACGAAGTCGGCGAACGTGGTCCAGTGCCCGGGCGGCAGTTCTGAGCGCGGGCCGTCCGCCCAGTACTCGGCGATCACCTTCTGCGTGGGCGTCAGCTTCGCCTGCACGTCCAGCACGTGCCGCGCCTGGTCCAGGAAGCCCTGCGACAGCACCGACTGCGGCGCCCCGGGCCGCAGCGCACTGCCGCTGGCCAGCGCGAACGGCTTCACCTGCCCCCAGTGCGGTGCGATGAAGCCGGGTGTGCGCATCTCGTCGGCGGCGTTCAGGTACGACAGCGGCTGCCAGCGGCCCGGCTCGGCGATCACGTCGGCGCGCGCCGGGATCATCACTGGCATCGGCGGGTTCACCGGTGCGTAGCCCGTGGTGTCGGCGTACAGGCCCGTCTGGTTGGCGCCGTCGGCGTGGCGGAAGGCCAGCACGGCGTCCACCGCCACGTTGGCCAGGCCCACCGGCTGCGCCAGCGTGTGGCTGGTGTCGCCGTAGGCGATGCCTTCGGCGGCCAGCAGGTCGGTCATCAGCCCCACGTAGCGCGCCTGGAAGGGTGCCTCGAACGCGGCCGGCGGGAACTGGTCGACCAGGCCGCGGTAGGCGGCTTGGCTGACGGCCTTGCGGCGGTTGGCTTCGGTGCGCTGCGCCGGCGGGCGGCGCAGCGAGGCCGGGTTGTGCGCGAACTTGGCGGTGCCGTCGTAGGCGGCCCAGGCCTCGTAGATGCCGGTGTAGATGACGCCGAGCGAACGCGCCACCTGGGGCGGCCCGCCGCGCGAGCGGTGGGGGTTGCTCTCCGGCAGATGGCCGAGCTCGCGGATCGCTTCGAGCGCGATCTCGTTCCAGGACAGAAGCAGGTTCATGCGGAATCCTCTGGTGGGCGCCGTTCGTGGCGCGCCGCCATTGGATGCCTTGTCCCTGCGCCGCGAATCCCCCGGCAGAAGGACCCTGCGCCGGCAGCCTAGGGAGCGGCCGAGCGCTGCCGCTGCCTGGTCAGCCCACCCGCGCGCCGGTGGCCTTGACGATGCCCTCGTACTTCGCCAGCTCCGCCTTCACGAAAGCGGCGAACTCGTCGGGCGTGGTCGGTGAAGGCTCGGCCATCATCGGCGCCAGCTTGGCCTTGACGTCGTCGCTGCGCAACGCGGCGGTGAAGGCAGCGTTGAGCGCCTGCACACGCGCCACGGGCACGCCGGCGGGGCCGAAGAGGCCGAACCAGGTGTCCACGGCCACCGCCGGCAGACCGGCCTCGGCCATGGTCGGCAGTTCCGGCATGGCGCCGGCGCGCCGCGCGGTGGTCACCGCCAGCGCCTTGAGCTTGCCGGCGCGGATGTTGCCGGCGGCGGAGGCCAGGTTGTCGAAGCTGAAGTCGATCTGGCCGGCCAGCAGCGCCAGCTGCATCGGTGCGGCGCCGGCGTAGGGAATGTGCACGGCAAAGACGCCCGCACTGGACTTGAAGAGTTCGCCTGCCAGGTGGCCGGCGCTGCCGTTGCCCCCCGAGCCGTAGTTCAGCCGCGCCGGGTTGGCCTTGGCGTAGGCCACGAGGTCGGCCACGCTGGCGATGTTCAGACGGCCGGCGGCCTCGGCGTTCATCACCAGCACGTTGGGCACCTGGGCCACGCGGGTGATGGGCGTGAAGTCCTTGATCGGGTCGAACGGGATCTTGGCGTACAGCCAGGGGTTGATGGCGTGCGTGGCCACCGCGCCCATCACGATGGTCTGGCCATCGGCCGCGGCACGCGCCACCTGGCCCACGCCCAGGTTGCCGCCGGCGCCCGGCTTGTTCTCGACGATCACCGTGCCCAGGCTGTCCTTCACCGCGTCGGCCAGCATGCGCGCGATGCGGTCCAGCGGGCCGCCGGGCGCGTAGGGCACGACCAGCTTCAGCGGGCCGCTGCCCTGGGCCCAGGCGGGCAGGGCCAGCGTGGCAGCGGTGGTGGCGGCAGCGCCGATGAGGTGGCGGCGGGACAGCGTCATGCAGGGTCTCCTTGTTTGTCGAGTTCGGATGTGAAGGCGTCGGCGAAGAACTGGTCTTCGGGCAGGCCGCAGGCGGCGGTGAAGTCGCGCTGGGCGGAATCCACCACCACGGGCGCGCCACAGGCGTAGACCTGGTGGCCCGAGAGGTCGGGGAAGTCGGCCATCACGGCGCGGTGCACGAAGCCGGTGCGGCCGGTCCACGCGTCCTCGGGCAGCGCGTCGCTGACCACCGGCACGTAGGTCAGCCAGGGCAGTTCGGCGGCCTGCGTGCGGCACCAGGCGTCCATGTACAGGTCCTGCGGGCGGCGACCGCCCCAGTACAGCGTCACCGGCCGGGCGTTGCCCTTCATCTGCAGGTGCTCGACCAGCGCCTTGATCGGCGCGAAGCCGGTGCCGCTGGCCAGGAAGACCATCGGCCGTGCGCTGTCCTCGCGCAGGAAGAAGCTGCCGAACGGGCCTTCCATGCGCAGGATGTCTCGCACCTTCATCGCGCCGAACACGTGGTCGGTGAACTTGCCGCCGGGCATGTGGCGGATGTGCAGCTCGATTGCCGGCGGGCTGCCCAGCGCGTGCGGGGCGTTGGCCATGCTGTAGCTGCGCCGTGCACCGCCCTGCAGGATGAACTCCACGTACTGGCCGGCGTGGTACTGCAGGTTCTGGTTGGCCGGCAGCTGCAGCTTGAGCACCATGACGTCCGGCGCGGCGGGCGTCAGTTCCAGCACGCGACTGGGCAGCTTGAGCACCGGGAACTGCCCGGCGCCTGGCACGCTGCGGGCCTCGACCACGCAGTCGGTCTGCGGCGTGGCGCAACAGGTCAGGATGAAGCCTTGCTCTTCCTCCTGCAGCGACAGCGCCTTGAGCTGGTGGGCCCCGTGGATCACGCGGCCTTCGAGCAGCCGGCTCTTGCACGAGCCGCAGGCACCGTCGCGGCAGCCGTAGGGCAGGCCCACGCCCTGGCGGATGGCGGCGGCGAGCATGGGTTCGTCGCGCTCGACGGCGAACGACACGTCGGCGGGCTGGATGTTGACCTGGAAACTCATCGGGGCGGCGCTCGTAAACTCAGCCTGAATTGTGCCCTCCGCGATGAAGTCCCCTCCGGTGTTGCTGATCGTCGGCTGCGGCGACGTCGGCCTGCGCCTGCTGCCCTGGGTGGTGGGGCGCTGGCAGGTGAGGGTGCTCACCTCTTCGGCCGCGCGCGTGGGCGAGTTGCGGGCCGCTGGCGTCGTGCCGCTGGTGGGCAACCTGGACGACCCCACGACGCTGGGTCGCCTGGGCGGTGTGGCCGATGCCGTGGTGCACCTGGCCCCGCCGCCGGGGCAGGGCGTGCGCGACGCCCGATCGCGGCACCTCGGCCGCGCGCTGCTGCGCGGCGGGCGGGTGCGGCGGCTGGTCTACGTCAGCACCACGGGCGTGTACGGCGATGCCGGCGGTGCCTGGATCGACGAGACGCATGCCGTCGCGCCGGCCACGGCCCGCGCGCAGCGGCGGGTCGATGCGGAAGCCTACTGGCGCTGGTTCGGCCGTTGCAGTGGCGCGCGGGTGAGCATCCTGCGCGCGCCCGGCATCTACGCGCTGGACCGCGACGGGGGTGACCCGCGGGAACGCGTGCGCCGCGGCGCGCCGGTGCTGGTCGCCGAGGACGACGTCTACACCAACCACATCCATGCCGACGACCTGGCACGCGCCTGCATGGCCGCGCTGTACCGGGGCGGGCCGCAGCGCGTGTTCAACGCCTGCGACCACACCAGCCTGAAGATGGGCGACTACTTCGACGCCGTGGCCGACCGCTTCGGCCTGCCGCGGCCACTGCGGCTGTCGCGCGCCGAAGCACAGGCCACGCTGTCGCCGATGACGCTGTCGTTCCTGTCGGAATCACGCCGCATCGGCAACCGCCGGCTCACGCAGGAACTGCGCCTGCGGCTGCGCTACCCGACGCTGGAAGACGGCCTGGCGACCGCTTAGCGACGGCGTGAGCCGAACGGCGGCTGACGCCGCCAGTAGCGGATCATCAGCCAGCCGCCGACCATGCCGCCCAGGTGGGCGAAGTGCGCGACGCCACTGCTGCCCATCAGACCCAGGCCCAGTTCCAGCGCGCCGAACACCATCACGAAGGTGCGCGCCTTCATCGGGATCGGCGGGAACAGCGGCATGATCACGCGGTTGGGGAACAGCATGCCGAAGGCCAGCAGCAGCGCGAACAGGCCGCCCGAGGCACCTACCGTGGGGTAACGCGAGCCGGCCAGGTAGGTGATCAACAGCTGCGCCACCGCAGCAGCCAGCACGCCCGCCAGCAGGAACTGCAGGTAGCGCTTGGAGCCCCACAGCCGCTCGAGCTCCGACCCGAACATCCACAGGCCCAGCATGTTGAAGAACAGGTGGCCCATGCCGCCGTGCAGGAAGGCGTAGCTCACCACCTGCCAGGGCAGGAAGCGCCCGCTGGCCACCGGCCACAGGGCGAAGAAGGCGTCGAGCAGGGGCGTGAAGAGCTGCAGGCAGAACACCGCCGTGCAGATCAACATGAGGTTGCGGGTGACCGGTGGGATCGGCGGCATTGGGTCAGAATGGCGGTGCTGGTGCCCGGGGTCGGACTCGAACCGACAAGCCTTGCGGCGGGGGATTTTGAATCCCCTGCGTCTACCGATTTCGCCACCCGGGCCGTGGGTTGCTGCCGACGGCAACACGCGAAGGCGCCGATCATAACTGCAGGAGAACCGCCCCGATGTCCGCCTCACGCCCCACCTACCCGACGCTCGAGGAGGTGATCGGCCGCACGCCGCTGGTGCGCCTGCAGCGTGTGCCCGGCGAGGCCAACGCCGCGCGCGGCAACGTGATCCTGGGCAAGCTCGAAGGCCATAACCCGGCCGGTTCGGTGAAGGACAGGCCGGCCATCAGCATGATCAAGCGCGCCGAGGAGCGCGGCGAAATCAAGCCCGGCGACACGCTGATCGAGGCCACCAGCGGCAACACCGGCATCGCGCTGGCCATGGCCGCGGCCATCCGCGGCTATCGCATGCTGCTGGTGATGCCGGAGGACCTGTCCATCGAGCGTGCGCAGACCATGAAGGCCTTCGGCGCCGAGCTCATCCTCACCCCGCGCAGCGGCGGCATGGAATACGCCCGCGACCTCGCCGAGCAGATGCAGAAGGACGGCAAGGGCCGCGTGCTGGACCAGTTCGCCAACGGCGACAACCCGCGCGTGCACGAGGAGACCACCGGCCCCGAGATCTGGCAGGACACGGCCGGGCAGGTGACGCACTTCGTCAGCGCCATGGGCACCACCGGCACCATCACCGGGGTGTCGCACTACCTGAAGGCACAGAATCCGGCGGTGCGCATCGTCGGCGCCCAGCCCAGCGAAGGCTCGCGCATCCCCGGCATCCGCAAGTGGCCGGAAGCCTACCTGCCGAAGATCCACGACCCGAAGGCGGTGGACGAACTGGTCTACGTCAGCCAGGCCGACGCCGAGACCATGGCGCGCCGGCTGGCGGCCGAGGAGGGCCTGTTCTGCGGCATCTCCGCCGCCGGGGCCTGCTGGGTGGCGCTGCAGATCGCGCAGCGGGTGGAGAACGCCACCATCGTCTTCATCGTCTGCGACCGCGGCGACCGCTACCTGTCCACTGGCGTGTTCCCCGCATGACGTCGGCCTGGCAGTTCTGCCCGGCCTGCGCGACGCCGCTGGCCGAAATCTCGCAGGCCGAGGACGGCGGCGACAAGGTCCGCCTGCGCTGCCCGGCCTGTGGCTGGACGCACTGGAACAACCCGGTGCCGGTGCTGGCGGCGATCGTGGAATGCGTGGACCAGGGCGGCCGCGTGCTGCTGGCGCGCAACGCCGCCTGGACGCACCGCATGTTCGCGCTGATCACCGGCTTCATGGAGGCCGGCGAGTCGCCGGAGGACGGCATCCGCCGCGAGGTGGCCGAGGAGACGGCGCTGGAGACGCTGGACACCACGCTGGTGGCCGTGCACGAGTTCCTGCGCATGAACCAGGTGATCATCACCTACCACGTGCGCGCACGCGGGGAAGTCCGCTTGTCGCCGGAGCTGGCGGAGTACAAGCTGTTTGCCCCGGAGGACATCCGCTGCTGGCGCGCCGGCACCGGGCTGGCGCTGGCACAGTGGCTGCGGTCGCGCGGCCATGAGCCGCAGTTCATCGACCTGCCGCCGCGGGCCTAGGAACCTAGAATCGACCCATCATGCAAGCCGACAAAGAGCTCGACACCCGCGGCCTGAACTGCCCGCTGCCCATCCTGAAGGCCAAGAAGGCCCTGGCGGAGATGGGCAGCGGCGAGACGCTGAAGGTGGTGTCCACCGACCCCGGCTCGATGCGCGACTTCAAGGCCTTTGCGCGCCAGACCGGCAACGAACTGCTGGACCAGCAGGCCCAGGGCAGCGACTTCATCCACGTCCTGAAGCGCCGCTGAGCGGCGCTTCAGGCGGGTCAGGGGTCAGAGGGTCAGGCCCTTGAGGAAGTCGCGGAAGCCCGGACCCAGCTGCGGGTGGGCCAGCGCCAGTTCCACGTTGGCCTCCAGGAAACCTTCCTTGCTGCCGCAGTCGTAGCGTCGGCCCTCGTAGCGGTAGGCGAAGACCTTCTCGCGGCGCAGCAGCGACGCGATGCCGTCGGTGAGCTGGATTTCGCCGCCCACCCCCCGCGGTTGGGTGGCGATCTCGTGGAACACGCCCGGCGTCAGGATGTAGCGGCCGGCCACGCCCAGGCGCGACGGCGCGGCTTCCGGCGCCGGCTTCTCGACGATACGGGCGACATCCACCAGGCGGTCGTTGACCTCGGTGCCGGCGACGATGCCATAGCGGCGCGTGTGCTCTGCCGGCACCTCCTGCACCGCCAGGATGCTGGCGCGCCATTCGCCGTACTGTTCCACCATCTGCTGCAGCACGGGCGGCTGGCCGACCATCAGGTCGTCGGCCAGCAGCACGGCGAAGGGCTCGTCACCCACCAGGCGCTGGCCGCACAGCACCGCGTGGCCCAGGCCCAGGGCCTGCGCCTGGCGCACGTAGATGCATTCCATGTCGTCGGGCTTGACGCTGCGCACGACCTCCAGCAGGTCGTGCTTGCCCGACTGCTCCAGCGCCACCTCGAGCTCGAACGTCATGTCGAAGTGGTCCTCGATGGGCCGCTTGTGGCGGCCGGTGACGAAGATCATCTCGCGCACGCCGGCGGCATAGGCCTCCTCCACCGCGTACTGGATCAGGGGCTTGTCGACCACCGGCAGCATCTCCTTGGGCTGCGCCTTGGTGGCGGGCAGGAAGCGGGTGCCGAGGCCGGCGACGGGGAATATTGCCTTCTTGACGTACATCTTCTTACATAGAATGGTGGAACAAGAACTTGCGGCCGATTCTGGCACGCGGGTCTGCCAGGAGTGCGTTCGTAACTCCCCATCACCGCCTTCATGGACCTGCTCATCGTCGAGCCCCTGGAACCGGATGTGGTCCAGTGGCTCGAGGCGCGCTACCCGGTGCGACTGGCCCCGGAGTTGGCGCGCGAACCCCTGGGGCTGCGCCGCGCGCTGTTCCAGGTGCGCGCCATGATCATCCCGCCGTCGGTCGCGGTCGACGAGGCGGCGCTGAAGGCTGCCCCCCATCTGCGTGCCATCGGCCGCCTGTCGGCCGGGGTGGAGAACATCGACCTGGACGCCTGCGCGCGCGCCAACGTGGAGGTGGTGCGCCCGACGCACGCGGCGGCCACCGCCGAGGCCGAGTTCGCCGTCGGCGCGCTGCTGCAGATGCTGCGCCGGGTGCCGGTGGTCAATGCCGAGGGCCTGCTGGTCGGCCGTGAACTGGGGGGATCGCGCATCGGCCTGGTGGGCATGACGCCGGCGGCCAAGCCGCTGGCGGCGCTGCTCAAGGCCTTTGGCGCCGACGTGATCGGCTACGACCCCGGGCTGCATGCGTCCGACCCGCTGTGGGGCCAGTGGGGCGTGCGGCCGGTGCCGCTGCGCACGCTGATGGAGCAGAGCGACGGCGTGTGCATGCTGCTGGCCTTCTTCACGCGTTACCGTGGCCTGGTCGGCGAACGCTACCTGGCCGACTGCAAGCCCAACCAGGTGCTGGTGAGCCTGACGCACTCCAGCATCTTCGAGGAGGCGGCGCTGGCCGAGGCGCTGGACAGCGGCCGCATGGCCGCGGCCTGGCTGGACAGCCTGGAACCCGGCGCGCTGGACCCCGGCCGACCGCTGCACGGCGCCGAGACGCTGCAGGTCACACCGCGCGTGGCCAGCACCACGCGCGAGTCGCGCCGGCGCAGCGCCTGGTCGGTGGCGCGGCGGATCGACGAGATCCTGGCCGACACCAACCCGGCGCCGGTGTTCAGGCCGACGTGGGAAGGCGACGTCGCTGATCTTGCAGACGACTGAGCGTCTGCCCGAACTCCGCGGCGCGCTGCCGCTCCTGCGCCACCACCGCCGCCGGCGCCCGCTGCACGAAGCTGGCGTTGGCCAGCTTGGCCTCGGCCTTCGCGATCTCGGCCTCCAGGCGGGCGATCTCCTTGCCCAGGCGCTCGCGCTCGGCGGCCACGTCGATCTCCACGTGCAGGGCCATGCGCAGGTCGCCGGCCACCGTGACCGGCGCGGCCGCCGTGGCCGTGGCGAACGCGGCCTCGTCGGTGAAGTGGCGCACTTCCGACAGTCGCGCCAGCGCCTTGAGCACCGGCGTGGCCGAATCGACGAACTGTGCATCCCCGGCCACCAGCATCGGCACGCGTTCGCCGGGTGAGAGGTTCATCTCGCTGCGCAGGTTGCGGCAGGCGCCGGTGACGGCCTTCAGCCGCGCCATCCAGGCGTCGGCCACCGGGTCCACCTTGGCCAGCTGCGCCTCGGGGTAGGGCGCCGTGGCCACGGTGCCGGCGTCGTCGGCCGCCTTGCGGCCGGCGACCACGGCCACCGTGTCCCACAGCTCGGCGGTGATGAAGGGCGCCACCGGGTGCAGCAGGCGCAGCACCGTCTCCAGCGTGCGGATCAGCGTGCGGCGGGTGGCACGCTGCTCGGCCTCCGAACCATTGGCGATCTGCACCTTGGCGATCTCCAGGTACCAGTCGCAGTACTCGTCCCAGACGAAGCCGTAGATCGCGTTGGCGACGTTGTCCAGCCGGTAGTCGCCGAAGCCCTGCGCCACCGCGGCTTCCACGCGCTGCAGCTCGCCGGTGATCCAGCGGTCGGCTTGCGAGAAGTGCAGGTAGCCAGCCATCGGGCCGCCGGGCTCGCATTCCGCCTTCGTGTGCTCCTTCAGCCCGCAGTCCTGTCCCTGGCAGTTCATCAGCACGAAGCGCGTGGCGTTCCAGAGCTTGTTGCAGAAGTTGCGATAGCCCTCGCAGCGCTTGCTGTCGAAGTTCAGGCTGCGGCCCAGTGAGGCCATCGCCGCAAAGGTGAAGCGCAGCGCGTCGGCGCCGTAGCCGGGGATGCCGTTCGGGAACTCCTTCTCTGTGGCGGCGCGCACCTTCGGCGCCGTCTCCGGCTTGCGCAGGCCGACCACGCGCTTGTCCAGCAGGGGCTTGAGCGCGATGCCGTCGATCAGATCCACCGGATCGAGCACGTTGCCTTCGGACTTGCTCATCTTGTGGCCGTGCGCGTCCAGCACCAGGCCGTGGATGTAGACATGGCGGAACGGCACCTGCCCGGTGAAGTGCTTGGTCATCATGATCATCCGGGCGACCCAGAAGAAGATGATGTCGTAGCCGGTGACGAGCACGGAACTCGGCAGGAACAGGTCCTGCTCCAACGTCTTGGCGGGCCAGCCCAGGGTGGAGAAGGGCACCAGGGCCGACGAGTACCAGGTGTCGAGCACGTCCTCGTCGCGGGTCAGCGCGCCGGTGTAGCCGGTGGCGGTGGCCTTGGCGCGGGCTTCGGCCTCGCTGCGCGCCACGAAGAGTTCACCACCCGTGCCGTACCAGGCCGGAATCTGGTGGCCCCACCAGAGCTGGCGGCTGATGCACCAGTCCTGGATGTTCTTCATCCACTGGTGGTAGGTGTTGATCCAGTTCTCGGGCACGAACTTCACATCGCCCGAGTCCACCGCCTCGATGGCCTCCTGCGCGATCGACTTGCCGTTGGCGCCCGGCTTGCTCATCGCCACGAACCACTGGTCGGTGAGCATGGGCTCGACCACCTGGCCGGTGCGCGCGCAGCGCGGCACCATCAGCCGGTGCTTCTTCGTTTCCACCAGCAGGCCCAGGGCGTCGAGGTCGGCCACCACCTGCTTGCGCGCGACGAAACGATCCAGGCCACGGTAGGCCTCGGGCGCGTTGTCATTGATCGTGGCGTCCAGCGCCAGCACGCCGATGGCCGGCAGGCCGTGGCGCTGGCCCACGGCGTAGTCGTTGGCGTCATGCGCCGGCGTGACCTTGACCACGCCGGTGCCGAACTCGCGGTCCACGTAGTCGTCGGCGATGACCGGGATCTCGCGGCCCACCAGGGGCAGCGTCACCGTCTTGCCCACCAGGGCGGTGTAACGCTCGTCCTCCGGATGCACCATCACCGCCACGTCGCCGAGCATGGTCTCCGGGCGCGTGGTGGCCACGACCACACTGCCGCTGCCATCGGTCAACGGATAGCGGATGTGCCAGAGGAAGCCGTCCTCCTCCTCGCTTTCCACCTCCAGGTCGGAGACGGCCGACTTCAGCGCCGGGTCCCAACTCACGAGCCGCTTGCCGCGGTAGATCAGGCCTTCCTCGTACAGGCGCACGAAGGTCTCGACGACCACGGTCGAGAGCTTGTCGTCCATCGTGAAGTACTCGTGCGCCCAGCTCACCGAGTCGCCCATGCGGCGCATCTGGTTGGTGATGGTGGCGCCGGAGCTTTCCTTCCAGTCCCAGACCCGGGCGACGAAGTTCTTGCGGCCCAGGTCGTGCCGGCTCAGGCCCTGCTCCTGCAGCTGGCGTTCGACCACGATCTGGGTGGCGATGCCCGCGTGGTCGGTGCCCGGCACCCACAGCGTGTTGCAGCCCTTCATGCGGTGGTAGCGCGTCAGCGCGTCCATCACCGTCTGGTTGAAGGCATGGCCCATGTGCAGCGTGCCGGTCACGTTGGGCGGCGGCAGCTGGATGCAGAACGACGGCCTGGCCGGGTCCAGCGTCGGGGCGTAGATGCCGCTGGCTTCCCACTGCGGGGCCCAGCGGGCCTCGATGGCGGCGGGTTCGAAGGACTTCGCGAGTTCGGTCATGGCTTGGGCACGGGAGGGTCGTGACGGGGCTCCTCGTGGGCACCCTGTCAACGGGAACGGCAGGCCGGGGGTTGCAGGCATCATTGTAGGAGGCCGCCCCTCGCCGGGCCGGCCCCCGGAACCCCTGCCCGGAGACCTGCCCGATGAAGATCCGCCACCTGGCTGCCCTGTGTGCCTCGGCCGTGCTGCTTGCCGCCTGCGGTGGCGACAGCGACGGCACGCCGCCCCCGCTGACCTGCAGCGTGCCCGACCAGAACGCCTGGCTGCGCGACTACTTCGACACCTGGTACCTGTGGTACGCGCTGGCGCCGCGGCCCGCGCCCACCGGTTTCGACACCGTGCAGGCCTACTTCGACGCCTCGCTGTTCGGCGGCAACGCCGATTTCCCGTCGGACCGCTACAGCTCCTTCGGCCCCACGGCGGACTTCGAACGCTTCTTCGGCGACGGCATCACCCGCGGCTACGGCCTGTTCGTGGCCGGTGTCGAGGTGGAGGGTCGGCCCGATCTGCCGCTGCGCATCCGCTACATCGAGCCGCAGTCGGACGCGGCCGCCAAGGGCCTGGTGCGTGGCGAGCAGATCCTGTCGATCAACGGCCGGCCGGCGTCGGAGATCATCGCCGCCGACGACTACGACGTGCTGGTGCCCGACAACGTGGGCGACCAGCTGCAGCTGGTGGTGCGCGGCACCGGCGGCGACCGCAGCGTGACGCTGCTGGCCCGCGACTATGCGCTGACACCGGTGACCGGCGCGCGGGTCGTGGATTCGCCGCTGGGCCGCAAGGTGGGCTACGTGGTGGTCAAGGACATGATCAACCAGGTCGACGCGCCGCTGGACAGCGCCTTTGCGCAGTTCCGCGCCCAGGGCGTCTCCGAGGTGGTGCTGGACCTGCGCTACAACGGCGGCGGCTTCGTGCGCACCGGGGCCACGGTGGCGTCCTACGTCGGCGGCGCGCGCACCAGCAACCAGACCTACGTCAGCCTGCTTTACAGCGACCAGCGCGCGTCGTCCAACCAGACGGTGCGCTTCACCGCGCCGGCCAACGCGGTGCGCCTGAGCCGCGTCTACGTGCTCAGCGGCCCGCGCACCTGCTCGGCCAGCGAGCAGGTCATCAACGGCCTGCGCGGGGCGGGCATCGAGGTGGTGCAGATCGGCGACGTCACCTGCGGCAAGCCGGTGGGCTTCAACCCGCAGAACGGGGGCTGCGGCCAGACCTACAGCGTGGTCACCTTCGAGTCGGTGAACGCCCGCAACGAGGGACGCTACTTCGACGGCCTGGTGCCGCAGTGCAGCGTGGCCGACGACCTGGACAACCCGCTGGGCTCCACCGCCGAAGGCATGCTGTCGGCCGCGCTGACGCACGCCGACTTCGCCGTCTGCCCGGCCGGTGCCCGCCGCGCACAGCCGCTGTCGGCCACGCGGCCCGACGGCACGCCGCGGCGCCTGAAGATCGAGCCGGGCGAGTTCCAGGGCATGTTCACGCGCTGACCTCAGCCGGCCGCGACCACGCGGTCCTTGCCGGCCCGCTTGGCCTCGTACAGCCGCTGGTCGGCCAGCGCCAGCAGCGCGGCCGGGTCGGCAAGGCCCTCGGCAGCGGCCACGCCGATGGACAGGCTCACGCGCAGGGCCGGGTGCTCGGCGGCCCAGTCGTGCGCCGCCACCGCGGCCCGCGCTGCCTCGCAGGCGCGTCGCGCGGCGTCCAGGTCGGCTTCCAGGAAGACCAGGCAGAACTCCTCGCCGCCGTAGCGCGCCACGAGGTCGATGTCGCGGCAGGTGGCGCGCAGCAGGGCGGCCGTGCGCTGCAGCACGAGGTCGCCGGTGGCGTGGCCCAGGCGGTCGTTGATCTGCTTGAAGTTGTCCAGGTCGCACATGGCCAGCGCCAGTGGGTGGCCCAGGCGCTGACTGCGGGCGAACTCTGCGGCCAGGTGCTCGTCCAGCGCGCGGCGGTTGGCCAGGCCGGTCAGCGGGTCGGTGCGCGACTGGGCGGCCAGGCGCTCGAGCAGGCGTGACTTCTCCACGTCGGCCGCCAGCAGCGCGTCGTGCAGCGCCTGCAGGCGGTCGTGCGCCTGCGCCAGCTCGCCGTGCCGCAGGCGGTAGACCTCGGCCTCGTGGCGCGCCTGGGCCAGGTCGGCCTGCACCGTCAGCGCCTGGATGCGGCGGGCCGCGTCGTCGTCGAGCCGGCGGCGGTCCGCCGCATGGAAGGCCTGGTGGTGGGCCAGGGCGGCGGCGAAGTCGCCGCGTTCGGCCGCCAGCGTGGACAGCGACAGCCGCACGTTGGCCTCGGTGTCGACGCGCTGCAGCCGCTGGGCCGCGGCCAGCGCGCGCTGCAGTTCGGCGTCGGCCTCGTCGAGCCGACCTCGGCCGCGCAGCACCTCGGCGCGCATCCAGCGGGCGTTGGCCTCGTGGGCGTTGCGTGCCTTCGGATCCAGCGCGGCGAGCGCGGCGTCGACCTCGGCCTGCGCCTCGTCCAGCCGACCCAGGCGCCACAGCGGCTCGGCCAGGTTGGTCTGCACCAGCGGCAGCGACACGGCTTCGGGCCGCCCCGCCATCAACGCCTGGGCGCGCCGCAGCGAGACCACCGCCTCCTCCAGCCGCCCCAGGTTCTTCAGGTTGATGCCGATGTTGTTGAGGATGCTGATGCTGGCGCCGATGCGACCACCGGCCTCGTGCAGCTGCAGCACCTCGCGGTAGTTGGCCAGGCCGCCTTCGGCGTCGCCGGCCTTGGACCGGGCCACGCCGCAGGAATGCAGGGCGTCGGCCAGCAGCGATTCGTCAGCAGCGCTGCGCGCCGACGCCGCGGCGCGCACGGCCCAGGCCAGCGCGTCGTCCAGCGCGTGCAGTTGGTCGTGCACGATGGACAGGGCACGTTCGATCCGCGCCCGCAGCGCATGGTCCTGATCGTCCGCCAGGGCCAGCGCCGTGCGCAGCGTGTCGACGCCGCGTCGGGCGTCGCCGGCATGGCCCTGGGCCAGGCCCAGGATCCGCAGCACCTGCGCGCGCCAGGCCGGCGGCGCATCGGCCTGGGCCTCGAGCTGCCCGAGCGCGCGTTCGGCGTCGGCGCGTGCCGCTCCGGGGTCACCGATCAGACGGTCGGTGGCGGACGCGAGCAGCGCGGCGATCGCCTCGGGCAGCGGTGGTGGCACTGCGTCGGCGGTGTCCATCACATGAACAGGTGTTCGCCGGCGTTCTCGCCGCCCAGGATCACGTAGTTGACCTTCTTCAGGTCGGCCAGCACGGTGCCGCCCGCGTAGCTGATGCTGCTCTGCAGGTCCTCGCGCATCTCGCGCAGCGTGTCGGCCAGGTGGCCCTTGATCGGCTCGAGGATGCGCTTGCCTTCCACGTGCTTGTACTCGCCCTTGTTGAAGTCCGACGCCGAGCCGTAGTACTCCTTGTAGCGCTGGCCGTCGACCTCCACCGTCTGCCCGGGGCTTTCCTCGTGGCCGGCGAAGAGGCTGCCGATCATCACCATCGTGGCACCGAACCGCACGCTCTTCGCAATGTCGCCGTGGTGGCGGATGCCGCCGTCGGCGATGATGGGCTTGGTGGCCACGCGCGAGCACCACTTCAGCGCGCTGAGCTGCCAGCCGCCGGTGCCGAAGCCGGTCTTGAGCTTGGTGATGCAGACCTTGCCCGGGCCCACGCCCACCTTGGTGGCGTCGGCGCCCCAGTTCTCCAGGTCGATCACCGCTTCCGGCGTGGCCACGTTGCCGGCGATGACGAAGGTCTGCGGCAGTTTCGCCTTGATGTGCTCGATGGTGCGGCGCACGCTGTCGGCGTGGCCGTGCGCGATGTCGATGGTGATGTAGTCGGCGCCCAGGCCTTCGGCCGCCAGGCGGTCGATGACGTCGAAGTCGGCCGGCTTGACGCCCGAGCTGATCGACACGAACAGCCCCTGTTCGCGCATGCGGCGCGCGAAGGCCACGTTGTCGAGGTCGAAGCGGTGCATCACGTAGAAGTGGCCGCTGCGCGCCAGCATCTGCGCGATCGGCTCGTCGAGCACCGTCTTCATGTTGCTGGGCACCACCGGTAGCGCGAAGTGCCGGCCGCCGAAGACGATGGACGTGTCGCAGGCGCTGCGGCTGTCCACCCGGCACTTGCGCGGCAGCAGCAGGATGTTGTCGTAGTCGAAGATCTCCATCGCGTCGGCTCCAGGCCCGGGCTCCAGGCAAGAAAAAACCGGCCGGGACGCGAGGTCCAGGCCGGTGGGCAAGTGTACGCCGGGCCGGCTCCTAGAATGCCCGCATGTCCATCGCCCCCGTCACCACCGACCGCCTGCTGCAGGGCCTGAACCCCGAACAGCTGGCCGCGGTGACGCTGGGCGCCGAGCCGGCGCTGATCCTGGCCGGCGCCGGGTCGGGCAAGACGCGAGTGCTGACCACGCGCATCGCCTGGCTGCTGCAGACCGGGCAGGTGTCGCCCGGCGGCGTGATGGCCGTGACCTTCACCAACAAGGCCGCGCGCGAGATGCTCACGCGCCTGTCGGCCATGCTGCCGGTGGCCGTGCGCGGCATGTGGATCGGCACCTTCCACGGCCTGTGCAACCGATTCCTGCGCGCGCACTGGAAGCTCGCCGGCCTGCCGCAGGGCTTCCAGATCCTGGACAGCAGCGATCAGCTCAGTGCCGTCAAGCGCGTGATCAAGGCCATGGGCCTGGACGAGGAGCGCTTCGTGCCCAAGCAGGTCACGTGGTTCATCGCCGGCAGCAAGGAGGAAGGCCTGCGCCCGCGCGACGTGGAGGTGCGCGACGAACACGGCCGCACCCTGGTGCGTGTGTACGAGGCCTACGAGGCGCAGTGCGAGCGCGAGGGCGTGGTCGACTTCGCCGAGCTGATGCTGCGCAGCTACGAGCTGATGCGCGACAACGACGCGCTGCGCGAGCACTACCAGCGCCGCTTCCGCCACCTGCTGGTCGACGAGTTCCAGGACACCAACCGGCTGCAGTACGCGTGGCTGAAGATGTTCGCCCCCCCAGGCAGGGCGCAGGCGGTGTTTGCCGTCGGTGACGACGACCAGAGCATCTACGCCTTCCGCGGCGCCCGCGTGGGCAACATGGCCGACTTCGAGCGCGAGTACCGCGTCGAGCGCGTGGTCAAGCTGGAACAGAACTACCGCAGCTTCGGCAACATCCTCGATTCGGCCAATGCGCTGATCGCGCACAACCGCCAGCGCCTGGGCAAGAACCTGCGCACCGACGCCGGGGCCGGCGAGCCGGTGCGCGTGCACGAGGCCACCAGCGACTATGCCGAGGCGCAGTGGCTGCTGGACGAGGCACAGCAGCTGCACCGCGCCGGCACCGCGCTGGCGGAGATCGCCGTGCTCTACCGCAGCAACGCGCAGAGCCGGGTGATCGAGAGCGCGCTGTTCAATGCCGGGGTGCCGTATCGCGTCTACGGCGGCCTGCGCTTTTTCGAGCGTGCCGAGGTCAAGCATGCGCTGGCCTACCTGCGGCTGATCGAGAACGCCAACGACGACACCAGCTTCCTGCGCGTGGTGAACTTCCCCACGCGCGGCATCGGCGCCCGCACCATCGAGCAGCTGCAGGACGCGGCGCGGGCCAGTGGCCGCAGCCTGGCGCAGAGCGTGGGTGCGGTGGCCGGGCGCGGCGGCACGGCGCTGGCCGGTTTCGTGGCGCTGATCGACGGCCTGCGCGAGCGCACCCAGGGCCAGACGCTGCGCGAGATCATCCGCCAGATGCTGGACGACTCCGGCCTGGTCACCTTCTACCGCACCGACCGCGAAGGCCAGGACCGGATCGAGAACCTCGAGGAACTGGTCAACGCCGCCGAGGCCTTCGTCACCCAGGAAGGCTTCGGCAAGGACGCGGTGGCGCTGCCGGTGGACGAGCAGGCGCCCGACGCCGCGGCCGGCGTGGTGCCCGATGCCGACACCGGCGAGATCATGAGCCCGCTGGCCGCCTTCCTGACGCACGCCAGCCTGGAGGCCGGTGACAACCAGGCCCAGGCCGGCAGCGACGCCGTGCAGCTGATGACGGTGCACAGCGCCAAGGGCCTGGAGTTCGATGCTGTGTTCATCACCGGTGTCGAGGAGGGCCTGTTCCCGCACGAGAACGCGCTGTCCGACGCCGACGGGCTGGAGGAGGAACGCCGGCTGATGTACGTGGCCATCACGCGCGCCCGCCAGCGCCTGTACCTGAGCTTCAGCCAGACGCGGCTGCTGCACGGCCAGACCCGCTACAACGTCAAGAGCCGCTTCTTCGACGAGTTGCCGGAAGGCGCGCTGAAGTGGCTCACGCCGCGCCAGCAGGGCTTCGGCAGCGGCTATGCGCGCAGCTACCAGGAGGCCTGGGCGCGCGGCAGCGGGCTGTCGGGCATCGTCGGGGCCGGGCGCGTGGAACCGGCGCCTGTGCCCGCGGCGATGGCGTCCTCACGCAGCAGCCATGGCCTGAAGGTGGGGCAGTCGGTGTTCCACACCAAGTTCGGCGAAGGCGTGCTGCTGACGCTGGAAGGCGAGGGCGACGACGCCCGCGCCCAGGTCAATTTCGGCCGCCACGGCCTGAAGTGGCTGGCGCTGTCGGTGGCGAAGCTGACGCCGATCGAGTGAGGCGTCAGCCGGCGTCGGGCGCGGGCGTGCCCGCCTGACCGAAGCAGTCGTGGAAGCTGAACACCAGCGACACGTAGAACGCGGTGGAGAACATCAGCCCGAACACCAGGGCCATCAGGCCGACGAGCTGCGGCGCCCCCAGCAGCCCGAGCAGCAGGGCCGTGATCAGGCCCGACGCCGCGGCCATGCCGAACCAGGCCAGCGCATAGACCAGGAAGGCGCCCTTGGCGCGCCAGACGGCCAGCGTGCTGGAGAACAGGGACTGCGCCACGCCCTGGCCACCCCAGTACACCAGGGCCGGCGCGTGCCAGAACGGCACCGACAGCAGCGTCGCAGCCAGCAGCGCGAACACGGTGCCGACGAAGACGCCGCGGTCGGCGGCCATGGCGTCGATCTCCGGCTGCGAGGCCTCGCCGGTGCCCACCAGCCGCTGCAGTTCACCGAGCTGCCCGCCGGAGACCACGTTGGCCAGCAGCAGCACGCCGATGGCGCCCACGCCGTAGGCCAGGCACAGCGCCAGCAGGCGGCCGCGGCGCGGTGCGTCACCGCCGCCCAGCGGCTCGACGAACTGGCCCGGGTGCACCGGTCCGCCCTGCAGCGCCGAGGCCGAGGCCACCATGAAGCCCAGCGACAGCATCGGCAGCATCGCCATCTGCAGAAGCGGCCCCACCACGGGCACCAGGCCGATCAGCAGGGCGACGAACAGGAACACGAAGAACAGCCCGGCAAAGGCCATCGGCCGCTTGGCGAAGAGGCGGAAGGCGTCGCGCACCCACTGCGCGCCGCGGGCCGGGTGAGGGGTCTTCAGAGACAGCGGCATGGGGTTTCAGCTGGGCGGGTGCCACGGGCGCTCGAGGCGCTCGCGCAGCACACGCTCGAAATGCGTGGGGTCGTGGGGCTTGAGCAGCGCCGCCGGCCGCGGCAGGTGCAGGTCCCACAGGCGGGACAGCCAGAAGCGGAACGCGGCGGCGCGCAGCATCGCCGGCATCAGGCGGTGTTCGGCCGGCGTCAGCGGGCGCTCGGCCGCGTACGCGGCGACGAAGGCAGCGGCGCGGGCTTCGTCCAGGCGGCCGCTGTCCAGGTCGATGCACCAGTCGTTCAGGCACACGGCGATGTCGAACAGCCAGGCGTCGGTGCCGGCAAAGAAGAAATCCAGCAGGCCGGTGAGCTTCTCGTGCGCCGGCAGGCCGTCGAACATCACGTTGTCACGGAACAGGTCGGCGTGGATCGGGCCGCGGGGCAGGGCCAGGGCGTCGGCGGAACCGGCCACCGCCTGCTGGAAGGCCAGTTCGTCGCGCAGCAAGGCGGCGTGGTCCGCGCCCAGGTACGGCAGGACCGTCGGCACGGTAACTTCCCACCAGGGCAGCCCGCGCGGGTGCTCCTGCTCGTGGTGGTAGTCCCTCGCGGCCAGGTGCAGGCGCGCCAGCACCGCGCCCACCTGGGTGCAGTGGTGCAGGTCGGGCGCCAGGCGGTGGCTGCCGTCCAACTGCGTCAGCAGCGCGGCGGGTTTGCCCTGCAGCGTGAACTGCAGTGCGCCGGCGGCGTCGGGCTGCGGGTCGGGCACCGGGATGCCGCGCGCGGCCAGGTGCTGCATCAGGCCCAGGTAGTAGGGCAGTTCGGCGGGCTGCAGGCGCTCGAACAGCGTCAGCACGTAGCGGCCGGTCCCGCCGCCACCTTCGGTGTCAACGAACCAGTTGCTGTTCTCGATGCCGCCGCGGATGCCCTCGAAGCGCGTCAGGCGACCCAGGCCGAGCCGCGCCACGAGCGCGCGGACATCGTCCTCCGGGACGGGGGTGTAGACCGCCATCGCGGCTTCAGAAGCTGAACAGCCGCCAGACGCGCTGGCCGGCGCTGCGCCGGTCCTGGGCGGCGTCGCGGCCGGGGTCGGCCGGCAGGATCTCGTAGGCCGGTGCGCTGGCCGCCTTGGGCTGCACCACCAGGCGCTGGTTGACGCCGCGCACCCGCAGTTCCTCCAGGCGCACGTGGTCGTCTTCCTGCACGCTGCGCTGCACCGCGGGTTCGGGGGCGGCCAGGGCCTCCAGCGGCGCCAGGGCCAGCAGCGCCAGCAGGGTGGCGGTCGTCGCGCGTAGCATGGTCGTGATTCTACGAGCCGCGCCACAATCCCCCGATGGATGCACCCCTGATGCTGCTGGTCGACGGCTCCAGCTACCTGTACCGCGCCTACCACGCGATGCCGGACCTGCGCTCGCCCGACGGTTTCCCCACCGGCGCCATCCACGGCATGGTGGCGATGATGAAGTGGCTGCGCGAACGCTACCCGGCCGAGCACGCGGCCTGCGTGTTCGACGCCAGCGGCCCGACTTTCCGCGATGACTGGTACCCGGCCTACAAGGCCAACCGTGCGCCGATGCCCGACGACCTGCGCGCCCAGATCGAGCCCATCCACGAGGTGGTGCGCCTGCTCGGCTGGCCGGTGCTGGTGGTGCCCGGCATCGAGGCCGACGACGCCATCGGCACGCTCGCCCGCGCCGCGTCGGCCAGCGGCCACCGGGTCATGATCTCCACCGGCGACAAGGACCTGGCGCAGCTGGTCACGTCGCAGGTCAGCCTGATCAACACCATGGCCAAGCCACCGGAGCTGCTGGACGAGGCTGGCGTGCAGGCCAAGTTCGGCGTGCCGCCCGACCGCATCGTCGACTACCTGACGCTGATCGGCGACACCGTGGACAACGTGCCCGGCGTTGAGAAGGTGGGCCCGAAGACGGCGGTGAAGTGGATCGGCGAACACGGCAGCCTCGACGGCGTGGTGGCCGCCGCCGACACCATCAAGGGCGTGGCCGGCGAGAACCTGCGCAAGGCGCTCGACTGGCTGCCCACCGGCCGCAAGCTGATCACCGTGGTCACCGACTGCGACCTGGACGGCCACGTGCCGGGCTGGCCCGCGCTGGAGGGCCTGGCGCTGGGGCCGGTGCAGCGAGAGGCGCTGCTGGCGTTCTACGACCGCCTGGGCTTCCGCACCTGGAAGCGAGAACTCGAGAGCGATCTGGGTGTGGACCCGCAGGCGGCATCCGTCGCCGAAGCGCCAAAGGTCGAACTCGCGCGTGAATACGAGACCATCACGTCGATGGACCGTCTGCAGGCCTGGGTCGAGCGACTGATGGCGGCCGACCTGGCCGCGGTGGACACCGAGACCGATTCGCTGGACCCGATGGCGGCGCACATCGTCGGCATCAGCTTCGCCGTCGAGCCGGGCCGTGCCGCCTACGTGCCGACGGGCCACACCGGCCCCGACGCGCCCGAGCAACTGCCGCTGGCCGACGTGCTGGCCGCCCTGAAGCCCTGGCTGGAGGACGCCAACCGGCCCAAGGTCGGCCAGAACCTGAAGTACGACCTGCACGTCTTCGCCAACCACGGCATCGCGTTGGGTGGCGTGGCGCACGACACCATGCTGGAGAGCTACGTGCTCGAGGCCCACCTGGGCCACAGCCTGGAAAAGCTGGCCGAGCGCCACCTGGGCCGTAAGGGCCTGAGCTACGAGGACCTGTGCGGCAAGGGTGCGCACCAGATCCCGTTCGCGCAGGTGGACGTGGCCACCGCCACCACCTACAGCGGCGAGGACAGCGAGATGGCGCTGCAGGTGCACCAGACGCTGTGGCCACGCCTTCAGGCCGAGGGCCGTCTGGCCACGGTCTACGAGCGCATCGAGATGCCGGCCATGCAGGTGCTGCAGCGCATCGAGCGCCACGGCGTGCTGGTGGACGCCGATGTGCTGGCTGCGCAGAGCCGCGACCTGGCCGAGCGCATGGTGGCGCTGGAACGCGAGGCCTACGAGATCGCCGGCCAGCCCTTCAACCTGGGCAGCCCCAAGCAGATCGGCGAGATCCTGTTCGGCAAGCTGGGCCTGCCGGTGAAGAAGAAGACCGCCAGCGGCGCGCCCAGCACCGACGAGGAGGTGCTGCAGGACCTGGCCGCCGACTACCCGCTGCCGGCGCGCATCCTGGAGCACCGCAGCCTGGCCAAGCTCAAGGGCACCTACACCGACAAGCTGCCGCTGATGGTCAACCCGGCCACCGGCCGCGTGCACACCAACTACGCGCAGGCGGTGGCGGTGACCGGCCGGCTGGCCAGCAACGACCCCAACCTGCAGAACATCCCGATCCGCACCGCCGAGGGCCGGCGCGTGCGCGAGGCCTTCGTCGCGCCGAAGGGACACCGCATCGTCTCGGCCGACTACAGCCAGATCGAGCTGCGCATCATGGCCCACATCAGCAGCGACCCCGGCCTGCTGCACGCCTTCGCCGAGGGCATCGACGTGCACCGCGCCACCGCGGCCGAGGTCTTCAACGTGCCGCTGGACGCCGTCAGCAGCGAGCAGCGGCGCTACGCCAAGGTCATCAACTTCGGGCTCATCTACGGCATGGGGGCGTTCGGGCTGGCCAGCAACCTGGGCATCGAGCAGAAGGCGGCCAAGGACTACATCGAGCGCTATTTCGAGCGCTTTGCCGGCGTCAAGCGCTACATGGCCGAGACCAAGGCGAAGGCGGCGGAACAGGGCTACGTGGAAACCTTCTTCGGCCGCCGCGTCTGGCTGCCGGAGATCAAGGGCGGCAACGGCCCGCGCCGCGCCGCCGCCGAACGACAGGCCATCAACGCGCCGATGCAGGGCACGGCGGCCGACCTGATCAAGCTGGCGATGGTGGCCGTGCAGGAGGCGCTGGATCGTGAAGGCAAGGCGACGAGGATGATCATGCAGGTGCACGACGAACTGGTCTTCGAGGTGCCCGAGGCCGAGCTGGACTGGGCGCGAGAGGCCGTGCCGCGCCTGATGGCCGGCGTGGCCGAACTGCAGGTGCCGCTGGTGGCCGAGGTGGGCGTCGGCGCCAACTGGGACGAGGCGCACTGATGCCCCGCCTGCCCTGGGTGCCCGCGCTGGCGGGCCTGGCCGTGCTCGGCGGCTGCGCCGTGCCGGAGATGCCCACGCTGTCGGACCCGCCGCCACCGGTGCACCTGAGCGAACGCTTCGAGGCCACGTCGTCGCACGCGCACCGCTACCCCCGAGGCGCCGAGGACGTCTGCGAAGGCGCGCGGCGGGCGCTGCTGAGCCAGGGTTACGTGCTGTCGCGCAACGACCGCGTGGTGCTCGTGGGCAGCAAGTTCTTCCAGCCGGAGAAGGACCGCCACGTCGAGCTCAAGCTGCAGGTCACCTGCGTGCCCGACGACGCGGCCGACCGAGCCGCCAGCGCCTATGTCACGGCGTGGGAGGACCAGTACGTGGTGAAGAAATCCACCACCTCGTCCAGCCTGGGCGTGAGCGCGCTGGGATCGATCTCGTTGCCCGTGGGCTCCAGCGAGGATTCGCTGGTCAAGGTGGGCGTGCAGACGGTGCGCGACCCGGCCTTCTATGACCGTTTCCATGCGCTGATCAAGCTCGTGCTGCCGGCCGAGCGCTGACCACCCCGACGGAGACCCGCCATGCAGACGACGATGATGGACGTGGGCCTGTCGTTGAACGGGCTGCTGGAACGCGCGGGGCGGACGTTTGCCACGCAGCAGATCGTCTCGCGCCTGCCCGACAAGTCGCTGCGCACGCACACCTATGCGCAGTGGCACCGCCGCACGCGTGCGCTGGCCTCGGTGCTGCAGCGCCTGGGCCTGCAGCCGGGCGACGTGGTCGCCACGCTGTGCTGGAACCACCACGTGCACCTGGAGGCCTACTTCGGCATCCCGGCCGCCGGCGGCGTGATGCACACGCTGAACCTGCGCCTGCCGCCGGGCGAGATCGGCGCCATCGCCGCCGACGCCGGCGACCGCTTCCTGATCGTCGACGACATCCTGTGGCCGCTGGCGCAGCAGGTGATGGCGCAGCACCGCTTCGAGCGCGTGATCGTGTTCCCGTTCTCCGGGGCGCCGGTGCCTGACGGTGCCGACGACTACGAGTCGCTGCTGGCCGGCGCCGACCCCGACGGCTTCAGCTTCGTGCCGCACGACGAGCACGCCCCGGTGTCGATGTGCCACACCTCGGGCACCACGGGCAGTGCCAAGGGCGTGGTGTATTCGCACCGCTCCACGGTCCTGCATGCGCTGGTGGGCTGCATGGGCGACCACTGGGGCCTGAAGAACACCGACGTGCTGCTGCCCGTGGCCCCGATGTTCCACGCCAACGCCTGGGGCACGCCCTACGGCGCGGTGATGTGCGGCACCAAGCTGGTGTTCCCGGGCCCGCACCTGCACGCCGATGATCTGCTGGATCTGATGCAGATCGAGCCGCCCACGCTGGCCCTGGGGGTGCCGACGATCTGGCTGACGATGATCCAGGCCTACGAACGCGCGCTCACCGAACAGCCCGGCCGCTGGACGATGCCCCAGGGCCTGCGCTCGCTGGTGGGCGGCGCGGCGGTGCCGGAATCGCTGATCCGCGCTTTCGACCGCCACGGCGTGTGGCTGCAGCAGGGCTGGGGCATGACCGAGACCTCGCCGCTGGCCACCGTGTCCTATCCCCGGGTCGAACTCCAGGACGCCGGCGCCGACGAGCGCTACCGCCGCGCCGCGATGGCCGGCGTGACCGTGCCGCTGGTGGACCTGCGCCTGTGCGACGACGACGGTGCCGACGTGCCGCACGACGGCCGCAGCATGGGCGAGATCCAGGTGCGCGGGCCCTTCATCACCGGCGCCTACCACGGGGTCGGATCGCCGGCCGACAAGTTCACGCCAGACGGCTGGCTGCGCACCGGCGACGTGGCCACGCTGGACGACCTGGGTTTCCTGCGCATCACCGACCGCAGCAAGGACCTGATCAAGTCCGGCGGTGAATGGATCAGCTCGGTGGACCTGGAGAACGCGCTGATGAGCCACCCCGCGGTGGCCGAGGCGGCGGTGATCGCCATCCCCGACGAACGCTGGAGCGAACGGCCGCTGGCCTGCCTGGTGCTCAAGCCCGGTGCCGGGTTCGAACCCGAGGCCATGCGTGAACACCTGATGGCCGCCGGCTTCGCCAAGTGGCAGTGCCCGGACCGCTACGAGATCATCGACGCCATCCCGCGCAACAGCACCGGCAAGTTCTGGAAGCTCAAGCTGCGCGAGCGCTTCACCCGCTGAATCTTGCTGGGCGCCGTCAGAAGTAGCCTTCCTGCTTCTTGCGCTCCATCGATGCCTGGCCGTCGCGGTCGATCACGCGGCCCTGGCGTTCGCTGGTGCGGGTGAGCAGCATCTCCTGGATCACGTCGGGCAAGGTGGTCGCGCGCGAGTCCATGGCCCCGGTCAGCGGGTAGCAGCCCAGCGTGCGGAAGCGCACCCAGCGCTGCTCGGGCGCCTCACCGGCGCGCAAAGGGAAACGCTCGTCGTCCACCATCAGCAGCGTGCCGTCGCGCTCCACCACCGGCCGCTCGGCGGCCAGGTACAGCGGCACGATGGGAATCTGCTCCTGGTGGATGTACTGCCAGATGTCGAGTTCGGTCCAGTTGCTGATGGGGAACACGCGCAGCGACTCGCCCGGGCGCTTGCGGGCGTTGTACAGGCGCCAGAGCTCGGGCCGCTGGGCCTTGGGGTCCCAGCGGTGCTGCGCGCTGCGCACGCTGAAGATGCGTTCCTTGGCGCGGCTCTTCTCCTCGTCGCGCCGGCCGCCGCCGAAGGCCGCGTCGTAGCGCCCGGCCTCCAGCGCCTGCTTCAGGCCCTGGGTGCGCCACAGGTCGGTGTGGATCTCGCTGCCGTGGTCGAAGGGGTTGATGCCCTGGCGCAGCGCCTCGGGGTTGTGGTGTACCCGCACCTCGACGCGGTACCGATCGGCGACCTGGTCGCGCAACGCGTACATCTCGCGGAACTCCCAGGTCGAGTCGATGTGCAGCAGCGGGAACGGCGGCGGCGCGGGCCAGAAGGCCTTCATCGCCAGGTGCAGCATCACGGTGGAGTCCTTGCCGATGCTGTAGAGCATCACCGGGTGCTCGCACTCGGCCACCACCTCGCGCAGGATGTGGATGGCCTCGGCCTCCAGGCGCTGCAGGTGGGTCAGCATGCCGGCCTTTCCACCACAGCCACCCAGCCGCCGCCGGGCCGCCGGCGGTGGAACACGGGCTTCGCTTCGTCGCCCTCGATTGCCAGCAGGTGCAACCAGCCATGGTCGACCAGCCGGTGCACCGTCTCGTGCGCGGCGATCACGCCGTCGATCGCGTCGCGCGGGGCCTCGACGAAGACCGACAGCCGCCGCGGTGTGTGGCGCAGCCGCTCGCCGTCGTGCACCGACTGCCAGGGCAGGCCGATGCGCAGATCGCCGCCGTTACCCTCGAAGACGCCGATGCCACCGCCGACCACGTTGTGCAGCAGCTTGTTGCCGCTGCCCTGGCGCTGCGGGTCGACGCTGGAGGCCAGGTACTGCAGGTTGATCCAGTGCGCCACCACGACCGGCGCGGTCAGGATCAGTGTCAGCACGTTGCGGTCCGGGTCCAGCCGGTGGTCGTAGTCGTGCAGGAAGGCGCGTCCGCCCAGGTCGGCGCCCCCTGGTGCGGGCAGCGCGCGCGCGCCCACGAAGGCGGCGTTGTCGGCCAGGGCCCATTCCGGCCGCGTCTCGGCCCAGTGGTTGGCGCGTTCCTGCAGGGCGCGCCTGAGCGCCGGGGCTGCCATCGCAGGCAGGCCCAGGCCCGGCGCGCGCTCGGCACGCACCGCGTCGCCAGCCGCCGCCAGCGCCTGCTGCAGCGCCGCCAGGTGCGCACGCAGCGCATCCGGCACGCCCGCGGTGTCGTACAGCGTCACCTCGTCGGTCGTCGTGCCGTGCAGGCCGGCCAGCACGTGGGTGCCGGCGGGGATGTCAATGCCCTCGGCACGCAGCGCGTCGCGCACGGCGGCGTCGTTGAGCAGCGCCGCCAGCGCGCGGGCGTTGACCTCGCCGGTCTGCCCGCCGCAGGCGCCGCAGTCCAGGCCGGCGGCATGCGGGTTGTTGGCGCTCTGGCCGCCGTGGCCGCACAGCAGCACCAGGGGCGCGAAGCCGCGCGTCATGCCCATCGCACGCAGCACGCCGGCGGCCAGGCGGGCCCCCGCCGCGGGGTCGATCTGCAGCGCCGGGCGCAGGGCCGCGACCTCGTCGGCGCGCAGGCCGGCCACCTGCCAGGGCTGCGGCGCGGCCGTCGACGGCAGGCTCTGGCGCAGCAGGTCGGCCGCGTACAGCAGGCCGCAGGACTCGACGAAGCCGAAGCCATGGGCCGGTGTGCCGCGCCAGCCGTCCCAGGATGCGTCGGCGGCCAGCCGGGCGCGGCGGCGCGCCACCAGGGCCTCGCCGAGCGAGCGGTCGGCCGGGCCGTCGTCGATGGTGACCGCCGGCGCCAGCAGCCCCGGCAGCTGCGGCTGCTGCCAGTCGCTGCCCAGCGGCCGGTGGGCAGCCGGCAGGCCGAAGAAGCCAGCGAAGCCGCGGGTGTGGATGGTGGGGTCGGCGGCCTCGAGCGCGCGCCGCAGCGGTTCGGAGCGCACGTCGATGCAGAACACGGCCTGCACGCGCGGCACCGGCGGGGCGGCCGGCGCGCGCGCCGACTGCGTGATGGCCGCCATCACCTCGCGCTGCGCAGCGGCCTCGGATTCGCCCATGCGCGCCCAGCCGGCGGCCTGGCGCGCGCGCTCGGCGGCGATGGCCGCCGGCACGGTGCTCCAGGCCGTGGCCCAGTCGGCCACCTGCGGGCCGGGCAGGGCGTCGGCCAGCAACGCGTCCCAGGTGGCGCGCATGGCCAGCAGGTCGTTGCGCAGGTCATGCGCGTCCTGTTGCGTCAGGCCGGCCTGCCAATGGCGCCACGCACAGGCCGACGCCCAGCCGTTGAGGTCCATCAGCCAGGCGGTCAGGCAGGCGCCGCAGCCATCCGCCGGCACCTGCAGGCGCTTCAGGGCGGTGTCGATGGCGGCCATGGGCTCGTCGGGCCAGTCGGCCAGCAGCGCCAGCGCCGCAGCGCGCCGCGGCGGCCAGGCCATGCCCCGATCGTGCGGCAGCTGGCGGCGCCAGCCGGCGTACAGGCCCTCGTCGATGGCGGCGTGCCAGCGCGCCTGGCCATCGTCGAAGTAGGCGGCGCAGTGCTGGCTGATCTGGTGCACCACGGCGTCGCGGCGGCCGGCCAGGTCGGCCAGCAGCGGCCGGCGGGCGGGCGACGCGTCGGGCACCAGGCGCATGCCGGCCAGCACGCCCACCGTGGCGGCCGCCTCGGCGATCGGGCGGTCGGTCCAGCCCCAGTGCGGGTTGACGGCGATGAAGCGGTCCAGCGGCCAGCTCGGCGCGATGCGGCCGCAGGCGTCGGCGACGGCGTCGGCCAGGGTCTGCGCGTGCAGCGCGTCCGGGGTCAGGGGGGCGTTCATGCGCGGGCTCCTTCGGTGGCGAGCGACGGTGGCAAGGCGGCCGGCGCCGGTGGAATGGGCCAGCGGGCGAACAGCCACGCGCTGACGTGCTCGTCGAGGTGGAAGCCGCCATAGGCCCAGGGGTGCAGGCGCCGGACCCAGGCGGCGGCGGGGCGCAGCGCGATCAGCGCCTGCAGCACGAACAGGGCGGCCAGGGCCACGGCGACGACGATCACCAGCCCCGCGGGCGCCGCGGCCACCGGCGTGACGACGGCCGAGGCCAGCGCGTGACCGGCCAGCCAGCCCGCGGCCACGCCGAGCGCCGGCGCGACGCGCGCCCGCTGCCAGCAGCAGCGGCGACAGCGCGGCGGCCAGCACGGCACCGGCCAGCGCGGCCGCGGGCGTGGGCAGCGCGTGCCGGTGGCCAGCCCGGTGCCGACCACCGCGGCCACGCTGGCCATGGCCGCCAGGGCCCAGCGCGTGGCCGACGGCGGCACCGCCGGTGCCGTCAGCCGCAGCGCCTGGCGCCGCTGCGCCACGCCGCCGGCCGACAGGAAGGCGTGCGCCTTGTACAGCGAGTGCGCCACCAGGTGCAGCAGCGCCATCGCCGGCAGGCCGAGCGCGACCTGCAGCAGCATGAAGCCCATCTGCGCCACCGTGGACCAGGCCAGCATCACCTTGACGCTGATGCGCGTGCCCATCACCAGCGTGGCCATCACCACGGTGGCCGTGGCCACGACGGCCAGCAGCACCTGGGCCGGCATGGCCTCGGCGAGCATCGGCGCGAAGCGGATCAGCACGAAGCCGCCGAGGTTGACGACACCGGCGTGCAGCAACGCGGAGACCGGTGTCGGGGCCTCCATGACCTGGATCAGCCAGCCGTGCAGCGGCATCTGCGCGCACTTCAGCAGCGCGGTGACCACCAGCAGCAGGAGGCCCGCCTGGGCCAGCGGCGGCACGCCCTGGGCGGCGGCGGCGGTCAGCATCGCGTCCAGCGACAGCGTGCCGTAGGCGGCACTCAGCACCGCGATGGCGCCGAGCAGCGCCGCGTCGGCGATGCGGCCCGCCAGGAACTTCTTGTGCGCAGCCATGCGTGCCGCGGGGCGCTCGGCGTAGAAGCGCAGCAGGCGGTGCAGCGTCAGGCTGGTGCCGATCCAGGCCGCGGCCAGCAGCAGCAGGTGGTCGGCCACCAGCACCAGCGACACGGCCGCCAGCGTGGCCGACATCAACGCCAGGTAGCGGCGCTCGCCGCGCTCGCCCTGCAGGTAGCGGTGCGAGAAGCGCACGATGACCCAGCCGACGAAGCCCACGAGCAGCAGCACGGTGGCGCCGGGGGCGTCCAGGCGCAGACCGGCAGCGACCGTGGTGCCCGAGACCAGCGCCAGGACCAGCAGCAGCGCGCCCACCCCGGCGCCGACGGCCGAGGCGGCCTCGGCGCGCCACCAGGCGGTGTCGCGTGGGCTGCGGTGCGCCGTGAGGGCCGCCACGCCGTGCAGCGCGGCAGGTACGGCGAGCAGGAGCGCCAGGAGGGGTGAGGGCAGGGATTCGAGCATGGTGGCGATCGTGCGCGATGCCTTTCAATCTGTAAAATTCAATGTTTCGTAGAAAGCGTTAATCAAAACAGAACATGCAGCGCCTGAACTACCTGCACCTGCACGCCTTCTGGGCCGTGGCGCGGGAGGGCCACCTGACGCGCGCGGCCGAGCGCCTGCACGTCTCGCCGTCGGCGCTGTCCACCCAGATCCGCCAGCTCGAGGACCAGTTCGGCCAGCCGCTGTTCGAGCGGCGCCAGCGCCAGCTGCGGCTCACCGAGGCCGGGCAGCTGGCGCTGAGCTACGCCGAATCCATCTTCAGCGCCGGCAACGAACTGCTGGCGCTGCTGCGCGAAGGCCAGGGCCCTGGGCGGCAGGTGCTGCGCATCGGGGCGGTGGCCACGCTGTCGCGCAACTTCCAGGACAACCTGCTGCGCCCGCTGCTGCGCCGCGACGACGTGGAGCTGCTGCTGCAGTCCGGCAGCCTGGACGAACTGCTGGGTCGCCTGCAGGTGCACACGCTGGACCTGGTGCTGGCCAACCAGGCCGTGGACGGCACCGGCGACGCGCCGTGGCGCTGCCGGCGCATCGCACGCCAGCCGGTGAGCCTGGTCGGGCCGGCCCGCGGCGAGGCCTTCGCCTTTCCGGACGACATCGCCACCCGCCCGCTGCTGCTGCCCAGCCGCGCGCACGGCATCCGCGCCGGCTTCGACCTCTGGTGCGAACAGCGCGGCCTGCGGCCGCAGGTGCGCGCCGAGGTGGACGACATGGCGACGTTGCGGCTGCTGGCACGCGACGCGGGGGCCCCGGCCTTGCTGCCCACCGTGGTGGTGCAGGACGAGCTGCGCAGCGGCGTGCTGCGCGAACTGGCCGTGGTGCCGGGGCTGCACGAGCAGTTCTATGCCATCACCGTCAAGCGCCACTTCATGCCGCCGCTGCTGAAGTCGCTGCTGGCGCAGGGGGAGGCCGAGGTGCTGGCCGGTCCCGACCCGGCCCCGCGCTGAGGCTCGCGGCGTCCTCCGGTGGCGCACTGCCGCCCCGGCGCGGGGCGGTGGTGCCGGGCCGCGCCAGGCCTTGGGCGAAAATGCGCGGTTTCCCTGTCCCGTGCCCGCCGCAGCGCCCATGCCCGACCTCTTCGACCCCGCCGAGCCCGAACCCGCAGCGCCTGCCGAGCCGTCCGACGCCATTGCCCTGGCCCAGTACGCCGAGCGCGCCTACCTGGAGTACGCGCTGTCGGTGGTCAAGGGCCGCGCGCTGCCCGACGTCTGCGACGGCCAGAAACCGGTGCAGCGCCGCATCCTGTACGCGATGCAGCGCATGGGCCTGGGCTTCGGCAGCAGCGGGGCGCCCAAGCCGGTCAAGAGCGCGCGCGTGGTCGGTGACGTGCTGGGTCGCTTCCACCCGCACGGCGACCAGGCGGCCTACGACGCCCTGGTGCGCATGGCGCAGGACTTCTCCCAGCGCTACCCGCTGATCGACGGGCAGGGCAACTTCGGCAGCCGCGACGGCGACGGCGCCGCGGCGATGCGCTACACCGAGGCGCGCCTCGCGCCCATCGCCCGCCTGCTGCTCGACGAGATCGACGAAGGCACGGTCGACTTCCAGCCCAACTACGACGGCAGCACCGAGGAGCCGCGCCTGCTGCCGGCGCGCCTGCCCTTCGTGCTGCTCAACGGCGCCAGCGGCATCGCCGTGGGCCTGGCCACGGAGATCCCCAGCCACAACCTGCGCGAGGTGGCCGCCGCCGCGGTGGCGCTGATCCGCGACGAGAAGCTGTCCGACGACGCGCTGTTCGAGAAGCTGCCCGGGCCGGACTTTCCCGGCGGCGGGCAGCTCATCAGTTCGCCGGCGGAGATCCGTGCCGCCTACGCCACCGGCCGCGGCAGCCTGAAGCTGCGCGCGCGCTGGGTGATCGAGGACCTGGCCCGTGGCCAGTGGCAGCTGGTGGTGACCGAGCTGCCGCCGGGCACCAGTGCGCAGAAGGTGCTCGAGGAGATCGAGGAACTCACCAACCCCAAGGTCAAGGCCGGCAAGAAGAGCGTCACCCAGGAACAGCAGCAGCTCAAGGCCAGCGTGCTGGCGGTGCTGGACGCGGTGCGCGACGAATCGGGCAAGGAAGCGGCGGTGCGCCTGGTCTTCGAGCCGAAGAGCCGCAGCGTGGAGGTCAGCGACCTGGTGACCACGCTGCTGGCCCACACCAGCCTGGAGACCAGCGCGCCGGTCAATCTGACGATGGTGGGTGCCGACGGCCGCCCGGTGCAGAAGACGCTGCGCCAGATGCTGGTCGAATGGATCGGCTTCCGCCAGGCCACGGTGGAGCGGCGCACGCGCCACCGGCTGGCCAAGGTGCTGGACCGCATCCACGTGCTCGAGGGCCGGCAGCTGGTGCTGCTGAACATCGACGAGGTGATCCGCATCATCCGCAACGCCGACGAGCCCAAGCCGGCGCTGATCGAGCGCTTCAAGCTCAGCGAACGCCAGGCCGAGGACATCCTGGAGATCCGGCTGCGCCAGCTGGCGCGGCTGGAGGCGATCAGGATCGAACAGGAGCTGTCGGACCTGCGTGCCGAGCAGACCAAGCTCGAGGAAATCCTCGGCAGCCCGGCGGCGCTGCGGCGGGTGCTGATCCGCGAGATCGAGGCCGACGCCAAGGCCCACGGCGACGACCGCCGCACGCTGATCCAGGAGGACAAGCGCGCGGTGGCCGAGATCAAGGTGGTGGACGAGCCGGTGACGGTGGTCGTCAGCCAGAAGGGCTGGGTGCGCGCGCTCAAGGGCCACGAGGTGGACCCGGCGGCCCTGCAGTTCAAGCCGGGCGATGCCCTGCACGGCGTGTTCCCCTGCCGCAGCGTCGACCCGCTGGTGGTCTTCGGCAGCAACGGCCGCGTCTACAGCACGGCCGTCTCGGCACTGCCGGGCGGACGGGGTGACGGCGTGCCCATCACGTCCCTCATCGAGCTGGAGAGCGGCACGCGGCCGTTGCACTACCTGGCCGCTGCACTGGGCACGCGCCTGGTGCTGGCCGGCAGCGGCGGCTTCGGCCTGCTGGCGCAGTTGGGCGACCTGGTGGCCAAGCAGCGCGGGGGCAAGACCTTCCTGACGCTGGAGGGCGAGGAACAGCCGCTGGCGCCGGCCCCGGTGCCGGCCGGCGAAGCCGCCGGTGTGCTGCTGGCCTGCCTGAGCGAAGCGGGGCGGCTGCTGCTGTTCCCGGTGGACGAGCTCAAGCACCAGCCCAAGGGCGGGCGGGGCCTGACGCTGATGGACCTGGAGGGCAAGGACCGCCTCCAAGCCGTGGCCACCGCGACCACGCAACTGGTGGTGCATGGCACGGCGCTGCGGGGTGGCAAGCCCAAGGAAGAACTGCTGCGCGGGGCGTCCCTGCAGGCGCATCTGGGCAAGCGGGCGCGCAAGGGCAAGACCGTGGACGGCCTGAAGGCACCCCGGCGCTTGTCCGCGGGTTGACCGGGGCGGCACCGGTTGGGGCGGCGGCGGTGGCCGCCGCAGCGATGTCGACACGGCAGGCGCCGCCGGGCGTGAAGTCCGGCACGGCCCGACTGCGGGCGACGGTTTGACCATTCAGTCGGGGGAGTCGATGTTCCATCGGCAATCCCTAGACTGGCGCCAACCGTTACGAAAAGTGTCCAACATGTCCTCACTTGCCCCCACCCGCTTGTTCGCATTGCCCGCGCTGGCCCGCTTGTCCGCCACCCTGGCAGGCGCACTGCTGCTCGCCACGTCGGCGTCCGCCGGCACGCTGACCATGAACGGCTGGCTGTTCGGCGCCGGCCATGCGGTCAACGTCACCAGCCCCAACTACAGCGGCCAGGCTGGCGGATTCCGGGGCACGCTGTCGGGCATGACCGATGCGCGATTCAACCTGGACGCGGTGGAGATGTACTGCGTCGACCTGGGGCAGACGATCAACATCAACGCCGGCACCGCCTACACGGTCAAGCTCGACGGTGAGGTCGGCAACACCACGTTCACCATCAAGCCGGTGGCCGAGGTCTTCGGCGCTGCGCGGGCCGACCGCCTGTCGCGCCTGGTGAGCTATGCCGAGTCGGCCGACGCGCTGGTGAACAGCTCGCAGCGCTCCACCGCGATGCAGCTGGCGATCTGGAACGTCGTCTACGACACCGATGCCACGCTGAACGCCGCCACGGGTGCGCTGTTCTCCGACACCACGGCGAACCGGACCTACGCCAACGACCTGCTGGCCGCCGCCAGCAGCTTCGGCATCGACCGCCAGCTCTACGTGATGACCTCGTCCACCCGCCAGGACCAGCTGTTCTGGCTGGATGCACAGCAGGTGCCAGAACCCGCCAGCCTGGCGCTGGCTGCCATGGCCTTGGGCGCCGCCGGCCTGGCGCGCCGCCGCGCCCGCGGCTGAGCTCAGGCGGGCAGCCCGCTGCCCGTCAGCTGCCGCGTGATCACGCTGCGCACCAGCGTGCGCAGCCCGGGCGCCTGCCCGGCCAGTGCGAGCACGGCCGGCCGCAGCACACGTGCCAGCGGGCGCTCGTCGGTGAACAGCGACACCACCGCATTCGTGCCCTGGTAGATCGGCCAGGTGGTGCGGCGGTGCTCGGCCTCGTAGGCCGCCAGCGCGGGGGCCGGGTTCAGGTCCAGCGCGCGCCGCCGGCGCTGCAGTTCGCGCGCCAGCACTTCCACGCCGTAGAGGCCGAAGTTGAAGCCGTGGGCCGTCACCGGGTGCATGCCCACCGCGGCGTCGCCGATCAGCGCGAAGCGCGGGCCGACGAAACGCTGCGCGTACACGCCCACCAGGGGGTAATGGTGGCGCGGGCCCGTGGCACGCAGCCCGCCGAGCACGCCGCCTGAGGCGGCCTGCACGCGGGCGGCGAAGCCGTCGTCGTCCAGGGCCAGCCAGTCGGGGGCCTGTTCCGACGGCAGTGTCACCACGGCCGAACTGCAGCCGCCGTTCATCGGCAGCAGCGCCAGCGTGTGGCCGTGACGGAAGCATTCCCAGGCGATGCCGCGGTTCGGCGCTTCATGGGCCACCCGGTCGACGACCACGCTGCGGCCGAAGTCGCGCATCGACGCGCCGATGCCGGCCAGGCGCCGGACGGCGGAGAACCGGCTGTCGGCGGCCACGACCAGCGGCGCGCGGCGTGTACGGCCGTCGGCCAGCGTCAGCGTGGCACCGGCGGCGTCGCGGGCCAGGGCCGTGACCTCCACCCCGGTCTCGATCGTCACCCGGGGGCGGGCGCCGGCGGCCGCCCACCCGACGGCGCGCAGGCGGTGGTTGGGCACCAGCCAGCCCAGCGGCGCCTGCACGCCAGGACCGAACCGCAGCCGCGCCGGGGCGTCGCCATCGGCCACGCGGGCCTCGTTGAGCGGGGCCATGTCGTCGGCCGTCAGCCGTTCCCACCAGCCCAGGCGCTGCAGGATGCTGCGGGCGCGGTGGGTGAGGGCGATCTCGCGGCCATCTTCCGCCGGCGTGGCCAGCGTATCGCGGGGCTGGCGTTCGAGCACCAGGGCGTGCAGGCCGGCGTCGGCCAGGGCCGCCGCCAGCGCCAGGCCGGCGGGGCCGGCACCGACGATCAGCACGTCGGCGTCGAAACGGTGGGTGTCGGGCATCGGGCGATGCTGCCCGATGCGGCCGGGCCCGGCCTTGACCCGTGTCAGCGCCGGCGCAGCACGGCCACCATGGCCACCAGCGTGGCGGCGAACAGGGCACCGCTCCAGGCTTCGTAGGGCAGGCCGAAGAGGTCCACCTTGGCGTCGGCGCAGCTGCTCATCGCCATGAAGACCTCGGGGAACTGCCCGTCCAGCCCGGTGGCGGCCATGATGCGGTCGGCCAGCGTCAGGTCGCAGGACTCGGCGCTGGCGGCCACGAAGTGCTGCCACAGCGCCGCGGCCAGGCCGCTGGCGGCGAGCAGCCCCGCGAGCACGGCACCGCCGGTGGGCCACAGCAGGCCCAGGACGGCCGCGGCGGCGATGGCCACGAAGATCAGCCGCTGCAGCACGCACCAGGGGCAGGGCTGCATGCCCCAGACATGCTGGGTGAAATAGGCGGCGCCCACCGCGGCCAGGGCCACCAGCGCCGTCAGCGCCAGCACCCCGCGCTTGCGCGACGGGGTCACTTGACCTCGGCGATCAGCTCGATCTCGACGCAGGCCCCGGTGGGGATCTGCGCCACGCCGAAGGCGCTGCGCGCATGGGCACCGACGTCCGGCCCGAAGACCTCACCCAGCAGTTCGGAGCAGCCATTGGTCACCAGGTGCTGCTCGGTGAAGGTGGGCGTGCTGTTGACCAGGCTCATCACCTTGACGATGCGGGCCACGTTCTCCAGGTCGCCGACGGCGGCCTGCAGCGTGCCCATCAGGTCGATCGCGATCGCACGTGCCGCGGCCTTGCCTTCATCGGTGCCCATGGTCAGACCGAGCTGGCCGACCCAGGGCTTGCCATCCTTCTTCGCGATGTGCCCGGAGAGGAACACGAGGTTGCCGGTGCGCACGAAGGGCACGTAGGCGGCGGCGGGCACGGCCACGGGCGGCAGCGCGATGCCGAGGGCTTGCAGGCGGGAGGCGATGGACATGGCGGTCGGGGTCAGGAGATCAAACCACCATGCTAACGCGCGCCCGCCCGGCGCCCACCAAGCGGCGCGTCAGCCCTTGCCCGTGATGCGCGCAGATCGCGCAATGGCCTCGGCACTGCCCCGATGGCGTTCGAAGAACGAAAGCCGCGGTGCAGCGTAGGTGATGACGTAGAGCCGCCCGTCGCGCACCGTACCCCAGCCGATGCCCCGCAGCGTCACCTCGTCGTGCTTGCGGATGCTGCTGAACTCGAAGCGGAAGCCGTCGCCGCCAGCGAAGGGGGCCGGGCTCAGGTTGTCCAGCGTGAAGGTGGAGCCGCCACGCGAATAGTAGGTCTCGAACAGGGCCACGATCTGCGCCGGCCGCATGCCGGCCTTGAAGGCCAGCGGCTGCTGTCCCTTGGGCTCCGACGGCGTCGGCGCGATCAGCTCTCCGTCGGCGAGCCCGACGTAGAAGCGCAGCGCATCGACCGTGAAGCCGTCCTGGGTCCAGGTCGGGACGTTGTCGCCCAGGGCGCTTTCGAACTGGTTCCAGGCCTTGTCGACCGTGACCGTGAGGCGGTCGCGCAGCACCACGTCGCCGGTCTGCACATGGCTCACCTGGGCGCAACCGGCGGCGAGCAGGACGACGAAGGCGGCGGCCAGGCGCCGGATGGAGCGGGGGGTCATCGGAGTTCCTCCAGGTTCTGACGGATCATGGCGGCGTCCGGCGCGTCGGGCGCGGCCGCCAGGTAGCGTTCGAAGGCGGTGCGCGCAGCGGCCTTGTCGCCGGCGTCGCGGTGCAGGGTGGCCAACGCACGGTGGGCCATCGGCGGGGCCTGCGTGCTGGCCGATGCCGCCTGCAGGTCGGCCAGGGCGAGGGCCGCGTCGCCGTCCACGCCACGGCGGCGGTAGGCCTCACCGCGGCAGTACAGCAATTCCGCGTCGCCGGGTTCGCGGGTCAGCAGCCGGGTGGTCAGCGCCACCGTCTCGTGGGGGCGGCCGCGCTTGATCTCGTCGGCCAGCAGGTCGCGGCGCAGCGGCGCGATGCGCGCGCGCCAGGCGGCCTCGCCCTTGTCGCCGCTGGCCCCGATGGACAGGGCATCGAGCGTGTCGCGCCGCTCGGCCGACGGCGGGTGGGTGGCGAACAGGATGCTCTCCTGTGTGGGGTCGGCCCCGGGCGTGGCCTGCAGTTCGGCCAGCAGGTTGCCCCAGACGGTGGCCGCCTCGCGCGGGTCATGCCCGGTACGGCGCATCAGGTCCACCCCGATGCGGTCGGCCTCGCGCTCGTGGTCGCGCGAGAAGGCCAGCGCGCCGGCCATGTTCGCGATCGAACCGATCAGCCCGACGACGCCGAACAGGCCCAGGAACTGGCCGAAGGCGCTGCGGGCGCGGATGTCGCGCAGACGCTCCAGCGTGTGGCGCTGCAGGTAGTGGCCGATCTCGTGGCCGATCACGGCCGCCAGCTGGGCCTCGTTGTCCACCCGCAGCATCAGCCCGGACCAGACCTGCATCATGCCGTTGGGCGCCATGCTGGCGTTGAAGAAGGGGGCGCGCACGGCGTAGACGCGGATGTCCGGGCAATGGCTGCCACCCAGGCGGCAGGCCAGGTCGGTGAGGTAGTCCTCGAGGCCCGGCTCGCGCATGCGGAACGGGCTGCGCCGCAGCCGACGCTCCTCGCGGTCCATCATGGCCCACAGGCCGCCTTCGTCGCTGGCCAGGTCGGGCCGGTCGAAGCGGGGCGGCAGGGCGTAGCCGTCGGCCACTGGCGGTGCCGAAGCCGGCGCCGACGCGGCGCCGCCCCCCGCCTGGGCCCAGGCGGGCCGAAGCTGTGTGAGGCCGGCAAGGGCCAGGCAGTGCGCGCAGCCCTGGTGCAGCCAGGTGCGGCGCTTCATCGGACCGGCGGCAGCCCGGTCAGCAGGCTTTCGATGGTCTCGCGGGCCGGTTCGTCCTCGCGCAGGTCGCCGCTGCCGCGGGCGAGCCGGTTGAACCAGACGACCTGGCCGGTCTGCAGGTCCACCAGCGAGGCATAGCCGATCTGTGCGCCCCCGGTCAGGCCGATGCCGGCAAAGGCCAGCAGCACCATGGCCGCCTTGCGTTCGGCACTGGCATAGCTATCGCGCACCCAGACGAACAGGCCATAGCGCGCGCCGGATTGGCTGCCCAGGCCCTGCATCGCATCGCCGAAGGTCCAGTTCAGACCCTCGGCCTTGGTCGGCAGGGCCCAGACGCCGCCGACCGCATGGTGCAGCGAGATCGACGCGGCCACGGCCGCATGCAGGCCGACCTGCTCGGCGAACTCGTCGGCCAGGTCGACGCTGCCCTGCTTGACCGGCAGACCCAGGGCCTTGACCCGGTCGCCGAGGGCGGCGGTCATGTGGCCGCGGGCCGATTCGGTCCAGTCGGCGCGGGGTTCCAGCACGCCGCCGGCGCTCATGGAGAACAGCTCCACGTCCACCGGCATCACGACCACCGTGTCGGCCTTCGCCAGCCCGGCGAACCCCGGCGCGATGAGTTTCGACGCGGCCTGCGCCAGCACCGCCGGCGCCGCTGCCATCGCCGCGGCGAACACCGCCACGCACACCCCCACGCGCCAGCCGCGGCGCGACGTCGAACTGCCCATCTCTTCCCACCTCCCTGGTCTGGTGGCGGCGGATTATGGGGTGGCGCAGGCCCCCTGGATTGCGGGCTTGCCCGCATCGTCCGCCGCCTACACTGCCGCAATGCACGGTCGGGGAGGGCTGGACATCGGCTGGCGCCTGGCGGCCCTGGGCGCAGCAGTGCTGGCCGGCACGGGCGTGCAGCTGCAGCAGGCGCAGACGTGGTCCGTCGTCGCCATGGTGCTGGCCCTGGCCGCCGCGCTGCCGATGGTCTGGTACTGCCGGCACCGCTGGCCGCTGATGGCCCTGGCCGTGGCCGTGATGGCCTTCGCCGCCACCGACCTGCGGGCCACCGCGCGCCTGTCGCACACGCTGCCGCCGGAGCTGGAAGGGCAGGATCTGGCTGTCACCGGCCGCATCGTCGGCCTGCCGCAGGAGACGCTGACCGCCACCCGTTTCGTCTTCGCGGTGGAGCAGGCGCCGCCCGGCGTGCCGCCGCGCCTGTCGATGAGCTGGTTCCGCGGCCCCGACGGCGACGCACTGCTGCGGGGTCCGCCGCAGACGCTGAAGCCCGGGCAGCGCTGGGCCTTCACCGTGCGCCTGAAGCGCCCGCACGGCGTGATGAATCCGCATGGCTTCGACGTCGAGCTGTGGCTGTTCGAGCGCAGCCTGGGCGCCGGTGGCTACGTGCGGGCCTCACCCGCCGCGGTGCCGCAGTTGGTGGCCGAAGGGCAGGGCGCCTGGGTGGACCGCGCGCGCTTCGCGCTGCGCGAAGCCATCCAGTCCCACGTGGCCGATCCGCGGGCCGCCGGGGTGCTGGCCGCGCTGGTGGTGGGCGACCAGGGGGCCATCGACCGCGACGACTGGGCGCTGTTCCGCGACACCGGCGTGGCCCACCTCATGGCCATCAGCGGCCTGCACGTGACGATGTTCGCCTGGCTGGCCGCGGCGCTGGTGGGCCGGATCTGGCGGTGGTCGCCACGCGCGATGCTGGCCGTGCCGGCACCCGTGGCGGCACGCTGGGGCGGGCTGGCGCTGGCCGCGGCCTACGCGCTGCTGGCCGGCTGGGGTGTGCCGGCGCAGCGCACGTTGTGCATGCTGGCGGTGGTGGCCACGGTGCA